>NZ_BDHH01000004.1 GCF_001748365.1 Fusibacter sp. 3D3
GGGCTATTGATCTCGTTGGAACTTCGCGTTTTAGTTGTATGACTTCAGATAGTAATTCATCAAAGTTTGATGGGAGGTTTTTTGATATGCGTTTTTCCAGGGTCTTGGGCTTCAAACCTGAAAATTCGCTGGTGCTGTAAGCCTTCTCATATCGATAAAGACTTCTGACGGACAACTGGTGTTTTTCAGCCAGTTCCTCTCGAAGTTGCTGCTTCTTTGCTGAATCAAGACTCTCATCCAGCAATGGTGATATGATTTGAAAGCGCCTTAATGCTTCTTGCTCTTGCCACTTTTTCTTTTCGTCATTCTTTTTCATTATAATGACCTCCTTTGAGGTCATCATAAACCATAGAGTTTATGACACAAAACCAAAGTCGGTGCAGAAGCAAACTACACAACGCCTAAAAAACCGCCTGAATTGTAGATGAATCTGAGAATGGTTTCAAGCCATTCTGGATTTGAACTTCGCAATTCATCGAGTAGTGACGTAGTGGATTTCAGAAGTTCCTCACTGAAACCCAGGACCTGAAAACCAATAGATCTCAAATACCCATTAATTCTATTGGTGTTAAAAGCCAACCAATGTTTCCATCTGTTGATTGTTATCTCGCATGGATAGTCTTCAGAATCGGCGTCAGTTGAAGTTACAATGCCGTCAACAGCCCCAGAAATGATTTCAGCCCCATAATGCTTGTATGGTACAAAGCAGTCAGGGAGCTCTCTGTGGAGACTTCCACAATGGGTACATTGAAGACGGCGTATCATGTAGTTTTTACGATTCTGGCCTTCAAGTTTCATATGTCTTAAAAGAGAATCTCTATACTTCAGTACATTATCGCAGATAGGACAAATGGTTGGATCATTACTCATAATATAAAAAAATCAAATTCCTCATTGAAAAAAGTTTCATAATCGGTTACAATTATCATGTTATTTGAGAGTCCTTGGATGCATGGTCTGTTGTAGGAGATGTGTTCAGGGACTTTTTCCTTTCATATACTAATGACAGTATACTAAGCAGAGCTATGACAATCAATAAGATTTGATAATTGCCAGATCAAGATGCCAATAACAATCTATATCCTAGGTTCCCTAAATGTATAACGATAAAACACGAATAAAATCCAGTAAAATAAATGCTTTAAGCCATTTTTGTCTTGATATTTACCTCGTTATATATTATAATGTATAACGAGGGTGGCGATTACGTTATGGGGATTATATATCAAACAAACAAGAAAACTGGCATAACATATGCCTATCAAAATGAATCGTATTGGGACAAGGAAAAACAACAGTCAAGAGCAAACAGAAAGCTTTTAGGCAAGGTAGATTCTGCATCTGGTACAATCATTCCTACTCGTGCCTACAAAAAGATGAGTCAATCAGTTGAATCGTCATCTGTTAAACCTGGGCCTGTTGCAATGACAAAGTATCAACGCTCTTTTTTTGGCGCTACTTATCTGTTTGACCAGATTGGAAAATCTCTCGGGATTACAACCGATCTCAAAAGTTGCTTTCCTAATGATTATAAAAAGATTCAATCCATTGCTTATTATCTTATACTAGAAGAAAATAACTCCATGAGTCGTTTTTCTCATTGGCAAAAACTCCACATACATCCATATGGTGAGGATATAGTTTCTCAGCGCAGCAGCGAATTATTTCAATCTATCAATGAAGAAAATAGAATGCGTTTTTTCGAGAAGCAAGGAAAACGACGTATTGAAAAGGAATACTGGGCTTTTGACACTACTTCAATATCTAGCTATTCTGAAACGCTCAGTCAAGTGAAGAAAGGACGAAACAAGGAACATGATCGATTGCCCCAAATCAATCTTGCGCTATTGTTTGGTGAAGAATCTGGCTTGCCATTTTACTACCGAAAGCTGGCTGGTAACATCACAGATGTTAAAACTATCAAGCAATTGATGAGCGAATTTGATGTCATGGGATACAAAAAAGTTCGCATCGTTTTAGATAGAGGTTTCTATAGCAAGAAAAATGTTGACTTGCTCTACAAAAACCATCAAAAATTTCTTGTTGGTGTTAAACTTGGACTGAATTATATAAAAAGCGTTCTTGAAGAAGAACGTGCAAATTTGAGGCTTTGGTCAAATCTTAAAACCCAATTTGGTACTTATGGCATATGTCGTCAAATCGACTGGGACTATGAACAAGAACGTCCTTATAAGGGAGATACCATTAAGGATACCCGTCGTGCTTATCTATTGCTTTTCTATAATCCAGAAAAGGCAGCAAAAGATCAGTCTGATATGAATGATTATCTCACTCGTCTCTATAACGATCTGAYAGATGGAACGCGCAAGGATTATTGCGGCAGKGATTATGACAAGTATTTCACCGTAACAGAAACGCCAAAACGAGGACGAAAGGTTGTTCCAAAAGAAGAAGCCATGAGAGAAGCCGCTAACAACTATGGTTACTTTGCATTACTCTCCAATGAAGTCAATGACCCGTTTGAAGCACTATCCATTTACCGAAGCAAAGATATCGTAGAGAAAGGGTTTGGCAACCTGAAAGAAAGACTAAATTTTAGAAGAATGCAGGTTTCATCCGAATTATCTTTAAATGGCAAGCTTTTTGTTGGATTTATAGCCCTTATTTATCTTTCCTATGTAAAAAAGAAAATGCAGGATGCAGGACTTTTTGATAAGTGGACACTTCAAGGCTTATTAGATGAACTCGATGTAATTGAACTGTTTGAGGCACCCACGCATGGTAGAGTCTTAGGTGAAGTTACTGAAAAACAGACGGAACTCTATCATGCATTAGGAGTTGAACCACCCTCGTTATAAATTTCGGGAATGTAGGTTAGAATGGCCATAAGGGGTTCATCCACTTGTATCACATTCTTTTTGAGTTCTCGTCGCGCACGTGTTAAAAAGTATGCCACGAGTATAGGCAGGTCTTCCTTTCGCTCTCTAAGCGGCGGAATTTCTAGAACCACTGTACTCATACGGTAGTAAAGGTCTTCCCTAAAATTTCTCATCGCCATTTCTGCCTTTAAAGATTTATTAGTAGCAGCGATCAGTCTAAAATCCACTTGTATCGTTTTATTGCTCCCAATGCGTTCGATTTCTTTACGCTCAATATTTCTAAGAATCTTAGTCTGCGCAGAAAGTGGAATATCTGCAACCTCATCTAAAAATAAAGTGCCTAAATGCGAAGCTTCAAATCGCCCAATCCTCGTCTGTGTAGAACCTGTAAAAGCACCTTTTTCATGTCCATAGAGTTCTGCCTCTAACATGCTATCTGAGAAAGAAAAACAGTTAACGGCCATAAACACTTCTTGTTTTCGGCTGCTATAATCATGAATATAACGGGCTATAATTTCTTTACCCACACCTGATTCCCCTAAGATCAACACATTTGCATCTGTCTGCGCTACTTTTTCTGCATATTTGATAACACTTTGAAATTTAGCATTTTTAGTTTCCAATACATAATCTTGAACAAAAGTATTGCTTTTAAGACGTGCATTTTCTTTAGAAAGATGCTTCAACTTCTTAATTTTTTCAAGTTCAAAGATGAGCTCTTGTGGATCATTGCTCTTAATAAAATATGAAAATGCCCCTTTTTTCATAGCATCCACTGCATTTTCAACACTTCCATACGCCGTTATGACTATGCTATAGACCTCAAGTTGCTCACTTTGGATATATTCAAGAATATCAAGTCCTGACAATCCGTTCATCATCATATCGGTTATAACCACGTCTAAATCTTGTGACTTAATCATTTGGATCGCTTCTTCGCCACAAGATGCCGTAAAGACATTATAAGCTTGCTTTATGAGTATCCTCTTTAGTATTTCAATAAAATCAGGTGCGTCATCTACTAACAAGATCTTTAAATTTGGATTCATGATGTCATCCTCTCTTTTCACCTACGAATTGGAATTTTAACATTAAAGCAGGTGCCTCCTGATGGATTATCTTCAAAGGTAATTTCGCCATCTAGTTTGTGTACTTCAGAGTAGGCAATATATAAGCCAAGACCCGTCCCTTGTCCTAAAGGTTTTGTTGTAAAAAAAGGTTCAAATATTTTAGATTTAATCACGTCTTCAAGGCCACTCCCTTCATCAATCACACGTAAGAAAAGTGCTTTCTCATCTTTGCAACCCATAATTTTAACTTCACCTTTAGTTTCCATAGCATCTATTGCATTTTGTATGAGATTAATGAGTATATGTTTTAAAGCTTCTTGATTTGAATTAATAAGCAAATCATGTTCACATTGAATGATTAACCGAACGTGTTTTTCAAATGCGCTTTTTGAAAAAAAACGAACCACCTCTTCAATAAGTTGATGTAGAACGATGACATCCGTTTGATCTGAAGATAGTCTGGAAAAATTTAAGAGATTGTCAATAATGCCACTTGCCCGTTTTACTGCATTGTTAATTGCTCTAATGGCATAAGTTGCATCAGGCGTATCCATTTGTGCTTCGGATTCTAAAATAAATGTCGAATTTCGAACGACTCCAAGTGGATTTCGAAGTTCATGTGCCACACCAGCAGCAAGTCTCCCTATGGCCATCATTTTATTGGAGTGACTCAATTTGTCCTCTTGAAACTTGGATTCTGTGACATCAGAGATCATAATCAAAAGACTTTCACCCGCACTATGTTGACTTTTTAGGGGATAACATTCAACTGAATAAAAATACGCTTTGAATTTCAAATCAAATTTAGCCTCTTTATTCATAGCAACAAATGATGCCATTGGATCAGCTTGCAAATTTTTATATTGAGATTCTATTGCACTTAAGAGAGGGTACTGATCTATCACAGTTTGCTTGATATGTGACTTGCTATACCCCACATAGTTTGAAAAAGCGGCATTGAGATTATAAATGATACGGTCTTCTCCTATGAGCACTAATAAATGAGCCATCCCATCAAATGTGATTTGAAGTTCATCACGCATTAACGATAACTCGCTTGTCTTTGAATCCACAAGTAGTTTCAGGCTTCTATTCCAGAGATAAATCACTGTAACCGTTGTTATAATCAGTATACCAAAGACAAATAAATTAAGTCTTAATTTTTTTTCAGTTCTGTTATCAAAAAAAGTCATTCTTGAGCCAAACCATTTGTCTTCAATTTGTGATAATATGCCTTTGCGTCTCAACTGGTATATAGCCTTATTCAAGATGGGAATAAGCGCCTTCTTTTCATTTGGAACGGCAATTACGCAAGCTTCACTATAGAGGGGTTCCTCAAAAATCTTATAATCTTCTCTGTTTATAAGTTCATTGTGATGATACCATATGACAGGTTCATCGCCAATCACAGCTGAAACTTGTCCTGAGTACAAGAGTTCTAAAGCCTCAAGCACATCATCTGTAAAAACATAATGGGGTTTGATATTTCTTTCTTTGAGACGCTCAATGGCATAATCACCCTTTTGAACCGCTACTTTCATTTGATCCAAATCCGCTATTGTTTTAAAAAACGCATCGCGCTTTGGAAGGATCACTACCCCTCTCAAATCATAGAGCGGATTTGAAAAACTGAATAACTTTGACCGCTCTTCTGATGGAATCATGTCACAAAGATCTGTCTGATTCTTCGAAAGCGCTAATAATGCCTCATTCCAAACCATCGGCTTAGAAACAATCGAAGTCCCAAGTTCAATAGAAAGTGCATTCATATAATCCACAACAAGTCCAATGTATTGCTTATTGTCCTCATAGTAGATTCCCAATGGCGGTTCGTTGATATTGCCACCGTAAATGAGGACATCTGTTTGATCTAGAAACGCTTTCTCCTCATTTGTAAACCCAGAATTCAGATTCAAAAATGTCCAAATATTAATGGTGTATTCAATTTTAAGATACTGATTTGTGTAAAAAAGTATCAAGGCAATACTGGCTAAGAATACTATTACGAGCTTTTTCTTTTTCATTCTACCCCCCATTTCGCCTCAAGTCTTTCGGCTCAAGTTTATTGTGATAAAAAAAGACCAGCAGCCCCAAGGTCTCCTGATCTTATTATATCTCATTATGCTTCGACTTCAACTGACTCCGAATTGGCTTTCTGCTCTTCATCGGTTAGCATCGCCACCGTGAGCCCTGTAAAACTTAATAAAATAACCACAATTGGAGTCACATAATTAAAAACTGCCCATTTTGCATAAAGCATCGTCGGTACGCCTAATACCCCATATAAAAAGGCCCCACATGTGTTCCATGGAATTAAAGCGGATGTCAATGTGCCAGCGGATTCTAATGCATTTGAAAGTGTTTTTGGATGTAAACCCCGATCTCTATAAGCTTGTGCATACATTCGACCTGGCACAACTATGGAAATATACTGTTCTGGCATAGTCATATTGCTTCCAATACAAGTTGCAATCGTTAAAGTAATCAGACCAGTGGCAGAATGTACAAGACCAAGCAACTTTGCAACGATGACTTCAAGTTGACCAGTTCTTTCCATGATGCCACCAAACATCATTGCAATCAGTGTCAATGAGATTGAATACATCATATTGGAAAGCCCACCAGCAGTCAACAAGCTGTCTATAGATTCTATACCCGTATGACTTACAAATCCCGAATAACCTGAATTCAATATATCTCCAAAGTTTGCGCCTTGAAAAATAGGCGCCAAAACTGCCCCTAAGATAATCCCAATAAATATGCCTGGAATTGCAGGTACTTTTCTTGAGATCAATACAATAACTGTAATCGGTGGCAACAACAAAATTGGCGATAAATTAAATGAAGTTTCCAGTGCTGTTTTCATAGTTTGAATTGCAGTCATGTCCACATTATTACCACCAAAATCAAGGCCGACAAATGCAAATACAGCAAGTGTAATAACATAGGCTATTAACGTGGGTTTTAGCATAAACTTGACATGTGTGAAGACATCGGTACCTGCCATTGCTGGCGCAAGATTAGTCGTATCCGAAAGGGGTGACATTTTATCCCCAAAATAGGCTCCTGAAATAACAGCGCCTGCTGCAATTGGTGCTGGAACACCGAGTCCACTTGCAATCCCCATAAGTGCAATCCCTATAGTCCCAGCTGTTCCCCAAGATGTACCTGTCGCCAAAGATGTAATCGAACAGATTAAAACAGTTGCTACTAAGAAAATTTTGGGAGATAATATTTTTAGCCCAAAATAGATCATAGTAGGCACAACACCCGATAGGAGCCATACGCCTATGAGCACACCGATAATCGCTAAAATAATAATCGCTTGGAGTGCTTGTCTAATCCCTTCATACATACTGTTTTCAATATCTTGCCATTTGTAGCCAATTTTCAGTGCAATCACCGCAGCAAAGGCTGTTCCAATGAGCATTGGAATGTGTGGATTCGCTCCAAAAAATGCAATTCCGATGCCCATAACAGCAATCAAAAACGCAAAAGATAAAATGGCTTCATAAATATACGGTTTTCTAACCTCCATAATACGCCTCCTAAATTCCCCTTTTTTATTTTGTAAACTTACAACGCTCTTATATCGCAAATTGAATGCCAATTCATACCCCGCATGATAAAGGGCCTATATGAACTGTTAACGTGTGTTCTGCCATTAAAGACCCGCATTTTTGTGAAATTTATTTCATAACTTTATGAATTTTTTTTCACAATTTGTGTTTTGATCTTCATTTGCAATAAAATCAGCGACCATTTTGAGGCGTTCTGTGGTATACTAATCGTATATTTTAGAAGAAGGAAGTGCCGTATGAGAATAGTTGCAGATAGCAGTTGTGATTTAAATGAGAATTTGAAAAGTAGTTTAGGGATTACTTTAGTGCCGCTTACCATTACTGTGGGACAAGAACATTTCAAGGATGATGCCAATTTAGATGTTTCTAAATTGATTAATGCGATTGAACATTGTAAAGAGGTGGCAAAATCATCATGTCCATCTCCGCAAGAATTTATAGAAGCGTTTAAAGACGCTGGTTCTGTTTTTGTGGTGACTTTAACCTCTGCACTAAGTGGTACTTATAACAGTGCTATGTTAGCTAAAGACCTTTATTTAAAAGAATACGGCGATAAATTCATACATGTATTTGATTCAAAGGGCTCATCTGTGAAAGAAACCCTCATCGCCATGGTGATCAAAGCGATGATTGATGAAAAGCTCACTGAAATGGAAATTGTGGAGCATGTAAATGCTTATTTAGAAAAGCAAAAATTTTTCTTCCAATTAGGTTCTCTTGACACTATGATTAAAAACGGACGCATCACAAAATTAAAGGGCATCATCGCAAATGCCCTAAATATTAAACCCATCTTGTATGCCAATGAACATGGCGAAGTAGAACTCTATGAAAACGTTCGAAGTGAAAAAAAATCAATCCGCAAACTGGTAGAAATTATTGGAGAACACTGTGATGACTTTTCTGATCGCATTTTAGGCATCTCACACTGCGAAGCTTTGGCAAAGGCTGAAACCCTAAAAGCTGAAGTAGAAGCCCGATATAACTTTAAAAAGATCATCATCGTGCCTACAGCAGGATTGAGTAGTGTCTATACGAGTAGAGGGGGTCTCACCATCGCTTTTTAAAAGGGACATTTGGATTGACACCTCTAGCGCTTCTCTTTCTCCTCGATAATCAATCTTCGATAGAACTGTATTTTAGGCCTATTTCTCGCCTTACTCGATCCAGTGTCTGAGTGAGTTCAAGTGTGAACTTATGCGTAACTCTACTGTTCTCAAGTTTATGCTGTAAGATGTCATTACAAACAGCTCTTGCCTCATATTGATAGCCAGCATAAAGGGACTCAGGTCTACGAAAATGTGTTTCTTGTCCCTCAGAAATGAGTAAAGCTTCTTGTGCCATCCAAAAAGAAGGCATTTTAATACTGCCCTTATCGCCATAAATGATTAGGGCATTTTTTAATTTAAGATGAATAGAAGTCTGAACCGAAACAAGCAAGCTGTTTAAGCCTGATCTCCATCTCTTCACTCATCTCTCGTTTAAGACTTGGTGCTTTTGACAAAATTTGATCAAAATGATCTCGTTTTAATGACAAGATCAAACTAGGGCTCTTAGCACGAATAGTCGCCGTTCTAGGCACTGACTTTAACAGTGCGATTTCTCCAAAGTAATCACCATCTTCAAGCACACTTACAGCCTTCTCAAGGCCACTTTCAAGCATAACCGAAACCACAACTTGTCCTCTGACGATCACATAAAAGCAATCGCCGTAGTCACCCGCTTTAATTATATTGTGATCCACATCATAAAATTCTGACTTGAAAAAGAGTTTGAGTTCATTTAACATGAACTCATCTAGCTTCCCAAAGAGTTTAATCTTAGAAAGTCTCTCCATTTCGATTTCAGCATGTGTAAACGCATCACTTATAATAAAGCCATGTTGTTTATCGTAGAGCTCTGCATATGGGCCACTTGCGTGCATCAATTCTTGATGAGAACCACTCTCTTTGACAAAGCCATCTTCTATAACGTAAATCAAATCATAATTTGTAATGTTTTCTAGTCTATGCGTGATTGCAACTAAGGTTTTGTGCTCAGCCAATTTTTCTAAAGTGCTATTGATGGCGAGCTCCGTTTTGGGATCTAATGCCGAAGTCGCCTCATCTAAAATTAAAAGTTCAGGATCCGAGATCAATGCCCTTGCAAGTGCAAGTCTTTGCCTCTGGCCACCAGATAACTTCCCACCCCGTTCACCCACTATCGTGTCATATTGATCTTCCAAAGTCATGATAAACGCATGAATTTCTGCAAGTTGTGATGCGTGAATCATATCCTCTAATGTCGCCTTTTCATTTGCCAGACTCAGATTGTCTTTAATCGACCGATTAAAGAGAAAGTTATCTTGAAGCACTATGCCTACTTTGTTTCGAATATTATGACGTGAAATCTGGGTTATATCTACCGAATCGATATATACTTTACCAGAATTCGCATCATAAAATCTCATAATCAAATTGAGAATAGAACTCTTTCCAGAACCGCTTGAACCCACAATTGCAACAGATTTACCTTTGGGAATCACAAGATTAAGTGCTTTCAAAGTCATCTGATTGGGCACATAGCCAAACGATACTTGGTCAAACTTAATCTCCTGTTCAAAATGCATTTCAGTATTTCCATCTGCTGACGTAGGCGCCTCATCTTCTATGCTCATAAATTTTTGAAGTCGTTTAATGGAAGCACTGGATTCCATAAACAAGGGGAATACCCAAGTTAAACTCGCCACAGCGCCAGAGAGCCCTATGAATAAACTGTTAAAGGAAACCAATGTCCCAGCAGAAATGACATCATTAAATGCCATAAATGCGCCAATGGCAATGATCAAAACATTAAACAACTCAATGATGAGATTTGGTGTAATTTCCATAAGGTCATTAAAAAAAAAGGCCCTGGTTCCAGTATCCTCTAAATGGCTACTCTTTCCCTCTAATTTATGCATAAACGTATCTTGAAGATTAAACGCTTTGATCACTTTTTGCGCACTGATACTTTCCTCGGCATCTGAAAGTAGATCCGCCTGTGTCGCCTTAACAATTTCGTTAAATTGAGCCGCTTTTCTACTAAAAAGATACGGACTTGTTAAGCAAAAAACTAACCCTATTAGCGATATTAAAGCAAGGCGCCACTCCAATATAAATATAATGATAAGATTGAGTACAATCCCTATGACTGCATAAGCTCCAGCGGGCACTGCCCTATATGTTAAAGCTTCAACACTTGCTAAATCTGTTGAGAAATGCGATAAAATATCGCCGAGCTTCGTATCCAAAAAAAACTGAACAGATCGATTTTGGAGATGTCCGTAGAGGGCGATACGAAGATTTTTAGTAATTCCAGTGGCCACTTTTGCATATAGAAATGATCTAATGATAAATCCTATTTTTGCGATTACAGTACTCAAAAGGAGTAACACAAGCACTAAAACCATGACCTCTTTTTGCTTGACTGAAATTGCATTATCGATTAAAAATTTAAAACTTAATGCGACAAAACTTTCCACCGCTAGGTCGAATAAAATCCCTAAAAAGTAGAGGGATGAATAGAGCTTATAAGGTTTATAAAAGTTTAGAATCAAGCCCATATAGCGTCTCAACGGCAATCACTCCAATTCATTAAATTGCATTTTGAATTTATAGTTTAAGGGTTCTCCTAAACTATATACCCACTACAATCTGATTTAATTGAATCAACTCCCAAATTTTTTCATTTATACTCGAATACTATTTGTAGATATAAGTTTCATTGTGGGTATATAGCGAACGCACCATAACTTATGATAGAATTAAGTATAATACGCTTTAGGAGGTTTCAATTGAAAACAACTGCTAAAATTTACAGATCTCAATCCACTAATCCATGGTTTAATCTCGCATTAGAAGAGGAACTTGTCAATCAGGTTTCTAAAGATGAAATTATCCTCTATTTATGGCAAAATCAAAATACAGTTGTCATTGGCAAACATCAAAATCCATGGAGAGAAGTACTCATAACGGATTTAGAAAAGGATCAGGGCAAATTAGCGCGTCGACTTTCAGGTGGTGGTGCTGTTTTTCATGATCTTGGTAATTTAAATTTCACTTTTATCATGCATAAATCTCGTGAAAACCTACAAAGGCAACTTAAAGTAATTCTAGAAGGTGTTAAATCTTTAGGGATAGATGCAGAATTTTCTGGACGAAATGACATTTTGGCTGAAGGCCGTAAATTTTCAGGAAATGCATTTTACTATGGTAAAGAAAATTACTATCACCACGGTACGATTCTTATTGATGTTGATATGACCAAATTGGGTCGATATCTCAATGTATCCCTGAAAAAACTCAAGGCTAAAGGGGTTGAATCCGTAAAATCTCGCGTCATCAATCTAAAGGATTTAAATCCAAAGCTCACAATTCCTATGACGATTGATGCCATCAGCGATGCCTTTGAAAGAGAATACGGCAAATGCGAAGAAATAACCATGGTCTCTGAAATTACAGCCTCTAAAAAAGCTTTAGAACGCTATCGTCACTACGCTTCATGGGATTGGCGATTTGGAAAAACACCTAAGTTCGATGTTACCTTTGACGAAAAATTCACATGGGGTGAGGTTGTTCTCAACTTTGCATTAAAAGATGCCCTTATAGAGGAAACTACTGTCTATTCGGATGCTATGTCTACACAGTTTATTGAGCAACTTCAGCCTCTCTTTAACGGTTTAAAGCTTGAAAATGAGCCTTTACAGACTGCACTTGAATCTCTAGAAGATTCAGATGCGTTGAAACCAATGATTCATGATTTAAAAGCTTGGTTGACCGATTTAAAATTATAGTGTATAAAAACGTTGACACTTTTTGCGAATAAAATGTAGCAAATCGGATACACTGAAGAATATATGACAATTTTCACTAGAAGAGTGTAGTCATTTATATACACTTACGTTATTTATTTATCAATCCACAAAATGTTTGGTTATTTTATTGCTTCTTATTAGAATAAAGTGCTCTTTATTGCATTGCAAATACTCTATTCTAGAATTAAAGTTAATTAATATTTTTTTTTGGCATCGTTATTGCTTGATGTAATAGTAAGCTTTATTGCAGTTGACGATTAACAGGTGGGTTTGTCAGAGGACTTTCTTCGTTAACTGCGATCACGACCTAGCATCAAGGAATGACATCACAATTGTAGTATCAAAACATGATTTTGGCATTCGACTCATTCATGAACTTACGACCTTAAATACAGAGAAAATGGCGATGTTCTTGTGCGGATTACCAAGTGTTTTGAAATACTGCAGACCAAATGTTTAGGAGGGATTTTATGTTTAAAAAATTGACACGTGGTTGTGTTAAACTGGTTCAAAATTATTTACCAGATCCATTTTTATTTGCAGTTATTTTAACTCTAGTTGTATTTGTTGTCGGTATGGGCGTCACTGCACAGGGGCCTATGGCTATGATTAACCACTGGGCAGGTGGCTTTTGGTCACTACTTCAATTTTCCATGCAAATGGCGCTTGTTTTAGTAACAGGACATACGCTTGCGAGTACACCCATTATTAAAAAAGCTTTAAATGCACTTGCAAAACCTTGCAAGACACCACTGCAAGCAATCGTTGCAGTTACCTTTGTCTCTACAATTGCTTGTTGGATTAACTGGGGGTTCGGCCTTGTGGTTGGTGCACTTTATGCACGTCAACTTGCTAAAGAAGTTAAGGGCGTTGATTATCGATTGCTCATTGCCTCTGCCTATTCCGGATTCATCGTTTGGCATGCTGGCATATCGGGTTCAATTCCATTACAGCTCGCTACCGCTGGCCCTGGCCTTGAAGTAGCCACTAAAGGTGCCGTCATTGATCCAATCAGTACTTCTTTAACCATTTTTTCACCCTTTAACTTAATTATCGTTGCCGTTATTTTAGTTACTTTACCTTTTGTCAACAGAGCCATGCATCCGTCACCAGAGGATGTTGTCGCGATTGACCCAAAACTACTTGAAGCGGATGACGTTCAACCAGAAGTCATCCAACACGGCGGGACTTTTGCAGATAAAATGGAAAATAGTATGATTTTATCCATGCTTATTGGTGCTATGGGGATCGTTTATATCGTTTACTATTTTGTTACCAATGGCTTTGAACTCAATCTCAACATTGTTAACTTCTTATTCTTATTCCTTGGAATAGTACTTCACAAAACGCCTCGAAAATTCTTGGATGCAATATCTGCTGCAGCTAAAGGGGCATCTGGAATTATCCTTCAATTTCCATTCTATGCGGGTATTATGGGCATGATGACTGGTGGAAATCTTGAAACTGGCGTATCGCTTGCTGGTGCAATTTCTCAAGGTTTCGTGACAATCTCTACACCGACAACTTACCCACTCTTTACATTTTTAAGTGCAGGTGTGGTTAACTTCTTTGTGCCTTCTGGTGGTGGTCAATGGGCTGTTCAAGCGCCAATTATGATGCCAGCAGGTGCTGAACTCGGCGTCAGTGCTGCTAAAACAGGTATGGCAATCGCATGGGGTGATGCGTGGACGAATATGATTCAACCTTTTTGGGCATTACCAGCACTTGGAATTGCCAATCTCGGCGCAAGAGATATCATGGGCTTCTGTATCGTTGACTTACTTTATGCGGGTGTCATTATCGCACTAGGACTGATGTTCTTATAAAACCAATAGACTCATGATTTATAGATATAAAAAAAGAGCGCTATCTTCGCGATAGCGCTCTTTTTTTATCTATAAATGCACCTATAGTATAGGCTCATAGGATCAAATATGATATAGTTAAACTAATAACGAACTACTATGCATAGGTAACAAAGGTGGTACTATGATAAAGTCATACGAACAATTACAGTGGGAAATGGATATTATTGATGAATTTATAGAAAAGGCTTATGAAGGGCTCATCATCGTTGATCAAGAAGGCAAGATTATCAAATTTAAATATGAAAGACTTCTAGATGTCAAGGAAGAAGAGGTCATCGGCAAGCATGTGACCGAAGTCGTTGAAAACACGCGTCTTCACATTGTATTAAAGACAGGTCAGCCTGAAATCGGTGATATTCAAACGATAAAAGGGCACAATGTAGTCACCTCTAGAATTCCGATTATACGCAATGGCATAATCGTCGGTGCCGTGGGGACTATTCTTTTCAAAGATATTTTGGAAGTTCAGCACATGGCAGAGCATATTGACCAAATGAAGCGATACGTCAAAAAATACAAACAAGATTTAAAAAGGCTTAACGTCGCCAAATATACTTTTGATCAAATTCAAACGAAAGATCGAAAAATGCAAGCGACAATTGACCTTGCCAAAAGAACTGCGCTTACAAATTCGTCCATTTTTATAGAAGGTCAAAGTGGCACTGGGAAAGAGTATTTTGCCCATGCGATTCATGAAGCAAGTTACCGAAAATATGGCCCTTTTGTAAAAATTAACTGTGCAAGTATTCCTGAAAGTTTAATCGAATCCGAATTATTTGGCTATGAACCTGGCGCATTCACAGGTGCATCCCATCACGGTAAAATCGGTAAGTTTGAACTTGCCAACGGTGGCACCCTATTCCTAGATGAACTCAACTCCATGCCGTTTGAAATGCAAGGCAAATTGCTCAGGATTGTTGAAGAACGCGAACTTGAACGCATTGGAGGCAATCAAAGGATTCCACTGGATATACGGTTTATCACGGCTTGTAATGAAGATTTGCTAAAACTCGTTAAAGAAGGTAAATTTAGAAGTGATCTCTTTTACCGTTTAAACGTTGTTCATCTGAGATTACCGTCTTTAAAAGAGCGCAAAAGAGATATCAATATGTTTGCAAACCAAATATTGACGACCTTCTCTTCAGAATACCCCAAGTGTCCAAAATTTTTTTCAAAAGAAGCCATGCATAGCCTTGAGAGCTATCATTGGCCTGGCAATATCAGAGAGCTCAGAAACATCATAGAATCTGCCATAAATCAAGCCAGTGGCAATACCGTTACAGTTGCACATTTACCTGAATTTATAAAATTGGATACCCCAAATGTGCTCCCCGTGGAAACCCCTGAAGCAGGCAACTTAAAATCCATTATGGAACAAATTGAGATCAAAATTATTTTGGACACGATCAGACAAGCCAATGGCAATAGAAGCGAAGCCGCTAAACGTTTGGGCATCCATAGAACAGCGCTCTATAAAAAACTCAATAAATATGAGACTTAAGACTTTTAAAAAACATTGCTGGGATCGTCCGTTATCATGGATAATAGGCAGTGTTTTTTATTTTTTTTTACGAGCACATAAAAAATTAAAAAAACTTAATAACTTTCTTTCTTCGATTTAACATTTTATGCTATGATAAACCTGCTGTCTGTGAAATTCATAACGGGCGCAGCGACAGAATCATCGATATAAATAAAAAAATTGGAGGCAATTTATGAAACAATTACTAGCGAGCTGGAATAAACTCAGTCTTGTTGTGCGTATTATCATTGGGTTTGCTCTGGGCGTTCTTCTTGCTTTGACAATTCCAACTTATGCAAAACCCTTAGGGCTCTTTGGTGTTCTTTTCGTAGGCGCACTGAAATCAGTTGCACCTATACTCGTATTCTTTTTAGTTATGTCTGCAATTTCACTTCACAAAAAAGGCCACAAATCCAATATGCAAAGGATTATTGGTCTTTACCTCCTAGGTACCTTTTTAGCAGGACTTACAGCTGTTATCGTCAGTTTCTTATTTCCTGTGACACTTGTATTAGGTGAGAGTGTAAACAGCATTACGCCTCCTAGCGGGGTTACTGAAGTTCTCAAAAATCTACTCATGAATATTGTAGATAATCCCATTCGAGCACTTTATAACGCCAATTACATCGGTGTACTCTCATGGGCTCTCGTTCTAGGATTAGCACTTCAAAGTGCCCCCGAGACAACTAAGACCATGATTTCAAATATTTCTGATGCTATTTCCCAAGTTGTTAAGTGGATTATAAATTTTGCCCCACTTGGTATTATGGGATTGGTTTTAGATACAATCATCGTAAATGGTATTAAATCGCTATTCACATATGGGCATCTTCTACTTGTTCTCGTGGGAACTATGTTCTTTATCGCACTCGTCGTAAATCCAATTATCGTCTATCTCAATATTCGCAAGAATCCATATCCTTTAGTGTTTAAATGTCTAAAAGACAGTGGCATTACAGCGTTCTTCACAAGAAGCTCCGCTGCAAATATTCCTGTCAATATGGAATTATGTCATAAACTCAACCTTGATGCTGACACTTACTCTGTTTCTATTCCACTTGGCGCAACGATCAATATGGCGGGTGCAGCGATTACCATTTCTGTTTTAACGCTTGCAGCCGTTCATACACTGGGTATTGAAGTTGATTTTGCGACTGCCGTTATTTTAAGTGTCTTGTCCGCAGTCAGTGCATGTGGCGCTTCTGGTGTCGCTGGGGGATCACTCCTGCTCATACCACTTGCCTGCAGTCTTTTTGGAATTCCAAATGATGTTGCGATGCAAGTTGTAGGGGTCGGATTTGTAGTGGGCGTTATTCAAGATTCATGCGAAACAGCGCTTAACTCTTCAACAGATGTTCTTTTCACAGCAACTTCTGAATTTGCACAATGGCGTAAAGAAGGCAAAGAAATCGTAATACCAAAAAAGGTGCGTTCATAAACACTTCAACAGAATGATTACACTCACTTTTCAATGATTTATAAAAAAAGCGATGTCAATAACGCTAAACGGTTATTGGCATCGCTCTTATTTTAGATCATAAGATTTTATTCTAGGTCTAATTTGACAACCGAACTCGGTTCATACCCCTGTAACTCGACTTTAATTGTTTTAATCAAAATAGGCTCTATAGGCATATCATTTTTATCTCTCTCCACTAGAGCAATCCGATCCACAATCTCAATGCCTTCAATCACATATCCAAAACTTGCATATTCACCATCTAATGACGGATATGCCTTTTGAACAATAAAAAATTGCGAGCCTGCCGAATCTTTATCTCTTGATCTGGCCATAGAGATAACCCCTTTAATATGTTTCAATGGATTATTGACCTCGTTGTTATTAAACTCGCCTTTGAT
Organism: Fusibacter sp. 3D3; assembly: GCF_001748365.1. GTDB lineage: Bacteria > Bacillota > Clostridia > Peptostreptococcales > Acidaminobacteraceae > Fusibacter_A. The sequence goes on from NZ_BDHH01000004.1 coordinate 17,576, forward strand.
TCGATATCCGGGATTTCCCACACCGGTTCCTTCTGGATCCCCTCCCTGAATCATAAACTCTGGAATTACTCTATGAAAAGTTAAGCCATCATAGAAGCCATTTTGACTCAGTTCAATAAAATTGTTTACAGTATTTGGTGCTACTTCAGGGAACAAACTCACTTTGATAATTTCACCTGTCTCAAGTTCAATTGTAGCAAGTGGTGTCTTTGTATAGTCCACCGTGAGGGGATCAAACTCTGTAACAGGCGCTTGAGCACCACAAGCCGTTAAGGCGAAAACAACACTCATTATTAATAGAAATAGATTGATTTTAGAACGCACAAACACATTTACCTCCTGATAAATTGATCGGCGGATACGCGATCCGCTTCGTACCTTCATAACCCTTATGCAAGCCTTCGGGTTATCTGCCCACAATTAAGAGTATAGCACATTCTATCCATAAATGCTTTGGCTAAGTTCATAAAATATTCAATAGGCTCATAGGCTCTTTCAAAGCGTAATCCTGTACTCTGATATCGAATGATTTCAATCCCCACGAGGCTTTTGCAAAGACAAGTTGAGCTGCACATGCGGCTTGAAAATCATATATGGAATCCCCCACATAAAGCGTATCCTCTATATTGTAGCGTCCTTGCTCAAGTGCATAAAGCAAAGGCTCCGGATTGGGTTTGTGCTTAGTGGTATGATCTGATGAAACAAGGATATCGAAATACGGACTTAATTGATCTAACTTAGGATCTGATGTGATTTCTTCCATATTTCTCGAGGTTACAATGGCCAGATTTGCACCTGCCGTCTTTAAAATTTTAAGCGTTGCGTGGATACCATAATAAATTTCAAACATATACTTTCGATGTGAAGTCAGTTCTAGCCATTGCCTGTGCTTTTCTTTAATATTGTCTACACTTAATTGTTCTAGTACATATAACCCCGGAAGACCATCAAAATGGGCTAAATCTTCAAGCGTAAAGTTGCTTTTCCCCTCAAGTAACAAAATTTCTTGTAAACTCAGTAAGTTCGCCGCAGTGGTATTGATTAAAGTCCCGTCCACATCAAAAATAATATTTTTATATTTCATATCAGGCTCCTCGATTGCTGTTTTATGCGTTTTTAAGCTTTTTAATGCTTGTTTGTGTTATTTTATCATATTCAATTTCATTTTTCAATTGAAAACAGGTATAATAATGCAATAGGAGAGTGATTTATTTATGTTTTTACAAGAACGCCATCATAAAATATTGGAACTGCTGCAAACTCAAAAGCGCATCATCGTCACTGATTTATCAAAGCAACTCCATGTTTCTGTCGATACGATCAGACGTGATTTAACCCAACTTGAAGCACAAAATTTGCTCATTCGGACATTTGGCGGTGCTATTTTACCCAATAGTTTAAATACCTGTCCCTCTTTTGAAATCAGAAAAGAACTCCACAAAGTGGATAAAGAATACATCGGTAAATTAGCATTTAATCAAATAAAGGAAAATGACACTGTTTTCATCGATGGCTCAACGACTTCACTATCCCTTTTACCGTACCTAGAGCATATGAAAAAATTGACTATTGTTACCAATTCAATTGAGGTCATTTCGAGCGCACTTGAAATTAATGAAGGTCTCAACCTCTATATGATCGGAGGCACTATTTTAAATAGTATTTCTAGTACGATTGGAAACGAAGCGCTGCTTAAGCTTTCAGAGCTTAGAGTGGATAAAGCTTTTATCTCAACTTCAGGGTTTAATGCAGAAGGCCTCTTTGGCAATGATTTTAATGAAGTCGCCTTTAAAAAGATGCTCATTAAGAATAGTAGCCTTGTATACTTTTTGCTAGACAGTTCTAAATACAACAAAAGTGGTTCCATTTTACTTTCAAAATATGACGGTTCCTTTAAAATCATCTGTGATTCCAAACTGTCTTCTGCACATAAATCTGAACTTGAGAGGATTTGTCAGGGTATATTAATTTATTAAAAAAAGTATCGCCAGTTTATGCCTCATGATAAGGCAACAAACTGGCGCTGTTTTTTAATCGGTTAACGGCGTTCGCGTATCATCATAATCTGTAATCAGGACAATCTCATGTAAATCGTATTTCAAAAGATGTGCTTTCAGGTTACTGATCTGCAAAGTATTTAAATCACTGTAATCACTATAGTGACTCATGATCTCCTTTGAAAGGCCTTCAATCGGTTTGCCAGAGATCGGCGTCACAGAGAACGCTTTTATTGAATTCTCAAATTCACCGCCATCCATTGCCGCTTCATATTCAAGAAGTGTGTAGCTTCCCTCACTCGACAGCTGATAAGTCAATGCGATTGGCACTATGCTGCCCCCATCATTTTTGACCTCTTTTCCATTGAGGACATAAAAAGCATTATACACCGTTGCAAAAATTTTGATTTGATCTTCTTCCTTAGAAACCCTATGGACCTTAACTGCTGGTATGTGAAATTGTTCAATGTTCTTATGCTGTGATTGATTTTGAATTTCAGTTTCATAAACCAATTTGAGATTAGGATCTTCGCCTAAATACTCAAAGTCCGGAATTTTGATTGTTTGAATTGCGCCGCGTGCGCCCTCATGAATAGACAATAAAAGATACGCTTTAGGCATATGCTTCTCAAAATCGGCCTCTCCGAGCTCGCTTCTCTTTGTGATTGCGTAGGTGATAAAATGTTCATACCATGCTTGTCCATTTGAAAATTCAAAGCTGAATTCATTTTCACATAAGTTTGCTGCAACAGCAGCCATCAAATGCCCCTTTAATCCAAGCTGATCTCCTGATTCAAAACTTTGAAAACAGTAAATGAGCGCTTGGTCTTCATAAGCTAATATGGCTTTGAAGACATCAGGGTTCGCTTCTATATAATCGTTGGGATTCGAACTGGATTGAGGAGATGCCATCAGTTTTTCAAATAAAATATCTACGGTCGCATCAATCACTTCCACATCACTGTGACGGCGTTCTGCTTCGCCATCCCCGACACGTGTATACCCCTCCAGCTCGACTTCATCTATCTTGATCATTTCTTGATCATAAACACTTGTAATCAGATTTTCTGGATTTAAAAACGATAAATCTGGCTCTGGTTCACTTGGGGTTGTGATCAAGCTGATCCCCAAAATAACGATGGCAACTAACGCAATGACCATCACCCATAACGCAGGTTTTTTATAAGATAAGATATTCTTTATGCGTTTTACGGTTGCTTTTTCTCCGAAAGTAAAAGGACAGCTTCCTAGGATTCTATTTTTTCCAGCAAAAGAAAGTAAAGATTTTGAGTACGAAGTCTTGATCTCATATCCGGCATGATTGATGACACTTTCATCACAGGAGAGTTCCATATCTCTTTCCATCAAAGTATAAGCGATCCAAACCAATGGGTTAAACCAATGCACACAGACAATCCAAAAAACAATAGGTTTGATGATATGATCTCTTCGCTTGATATGTATCCGCTCATGCGTCAAGATATAATCTCGCTCTGAAAGATCAAGTGATGCTGTAAGGTAGATGCGATTTCCAAATACAAAAGGACTATTAAAGGCATCCGTTTCATAGACGTTGTCAAATAAATGAATTGCTGTTTTAAGCTTCATATAAATCTTAACGACTGTGAACATCATATAAAAGCACAATAAAAGCAACCCAAACAACCAAATTGTGCGTCCTATAAAAAGATGGATCTGCATTGGATTAACACTGGCATAGGGAACCGCAGGTGGTAAGGATTCATTTATCGATTGGTTTAGCATGAGAATGCCGCTATTTATAGCTGGGATTTTAGCGTAACCGATATCTTCAGGTATAGTCTGATGATGGACGCGCACCAAGCTGAATACACTCTCTAATTTAAAAGGATTGATCAATCTAACCCATACGACACTCCAAAGTACATAGGCATATATTTTAGGAAGCTTTCTCATGATCCATCTCAAAAAGATGACGATTAAGATCACATAGCTTGCTGAAATACTCATATTCAAAATGCCTATAAATAGTTTTTCAAACATTTAGGCCTCCCTATGCGCATCTATTAAAGCTTGTAAGGCTTTAATCTCTTGTTCAGACAATTTTTCGTGTCTTGAAAATGCGGTCAGAAATTTGGGCAAAGACCCGTCAAATGTCTTTTTCACAAAAGATTTACTCTGAGTCGCTTCATAACTGTCCTTAGATATTAAAGTCATAATTTTGCCTTCTCGATTTTCAAAGACGCCTTTATCTTCAATTCTTTTCAAAAGTGTATAGGTTGTGGATTTTTTCCACTCAAATTTTGCTTCACATAACTTGATCAATTCTGCTGACGTGAGCCCTTCATGCCCCCATATGAGCTCTGCCAAATTCAACTCTGCATCCGTTAATTTATAGTCATTCATTTATACATCACCTCTCGTCTACGCTTTGTAGACTTTCTATTAGTTTACAACTTGTAGACGAATATGTCAACACAAAAAAGACAGTACAGGCCTAAGCGCATACTGTCTTTTCTAATCTCTATGAGTTATCTTTTAATCTCATATTGTCTTAGTAATTTTACGAATAATTCTGGAATTTTAGCTAAGTTATCTGGTGTTTCAACAAATGAAATACGGAATTGTGTACTGCCTGGATTTGCTTCACCTGGTTTTATATCATAGAAGCCCTTCATTGGTGCAACTAATAATGTGGTCTCGACCCCATCTATATGAACCGCACCTTCTCCAGCACAATAGAGGACAAATTCGATTGAATCAAATCCTGGTTTTACAACGTTTCTAACATCAATAACCGTATAAATGGATGCATCTGGACTCGATACAATTAAACCGGGTTCATGCTCTTTTAAGCCATTGTAGACCATTGTTATTTGCTCTTTGTAGTAGGCTTTAATCTCACCACACCATCCCATGATTTCTGCCTTAGTTTCATGAGCAAGTGCACCGAAAATATATTGACCAATAACATTAGCACATAAATTTGCGGTGTATTCAGCAACAGATCTGTTATTGAACTCAGGGCTATCCGTGATTACGGCACCAATTCTCAATCCACATGCATTCCAAACTTTTGAAGCCGTCTCAATACTAATTCTTCTGCCCTCAATGCCGGGAACCATATTGTCTGTTAATCCCCAAATGCTTACGAGTTCTTTCCCATCTTCATAGTAGAGTTCACGATAAGCTTCATCACTAATCATCCACATATTGTACTTGACACATAATCTAGCAAGATCGCTCATTGTATGATAATCATAATATTGTCCAGTTGGATTGTCGTAAGGAATGACCAAAAGCGCTCCTGGATTATTTGCCTTAATAACATCTTCAATTTTATCAATTTCAGGGAGTGTAAATTTTCCGTTTTCTTCCAAGTGACGTTTAACCGTTACGGTTTTACGTCCAATTCTTTCTGCAAATGAGATATAGTTTGTATATGCAGGATCGATCATCATAAGTGGCTTCTCACCAGTGCCAGCAGGACCACATACGCCTACCAATAATAATTCCATACCCGCAGATCCACCATCAGTTACCTGAACATGTAATTTGCTCGTATCAAATCCTTCACATTCTAAAATATTTTTGAATGCATTTTGACATTCAATCGTGCCAGCTGTTGTAGAGTATCTGACAACACCTTTGTTAAAAGGACTTTCAGCCGCAGCAAGATTAAACATTCTTTTTTGCATCGCTGGATTCGTTGGAAGTGAAACATTACCAATACCTACATTGATAACTGCTTCAGGCTTAACCTTACGTTCTTCGTACTTCATCTGCGCTAAACGAACAGCGGATGGTTTTCTAGATTCAAAGTGTGCGGAAAGAATTGGTTTACTCATAATACATCTCCTTAAATTATAATCATATTCAAGCACAATGCTTTACGGATTTTGTATACCGTTATACCGTATACTCACTTTATATTCTACCATTACTTATTAAATTCTTCATTCATTTTATTCAGAAATACACGAAAAAACAAATTAATACAAATAATTAATATATTTTTGTGTTCATATTCACAGAATGCTATATCCTTTTCAGTAAATCACATTAGAAAATCAGCTCCGATTTGCAAAACATAAAATAGCCATCGCCATAAAAAAAGATGAGGGTTGTCAAATCCTCATCTCAAATGATGGTCCAAATTTTGAAGTCGAAGATCCAAATACGCTATTTGATATTCATAAAAAGGATCTCCAAGGCAACTTCGGTCTTGGCCTTGCCATTGTAAAGCAAGTCATCTCTGCACACCACGGTTCAGTAGAAGCTTCAAACTTAGAGCACGGTATTCTCTTTATGATCAAATTTTAAAATTTGAATTTCGAAACCTCATCTTGTAATTCCTCGGCAAGTTTTGCAAGTGATTCACTCGCATTTGCGATATCATTCATTGCAGCTGTTTGTAGCTCTACTGAGTCTGATCCAGATCTTGCATTTTGAGCATATGCCGTTGACATCGATGAAAGTTGTTCAATACTTGAAAATATATCTGCCATTTTTTTATCCATTAATGGATTGGTCTCATTGATAGCGCTTAAATCTCTTTGCATCACTTCAATAGCCTTTTGTATGTCTATAAATTTATCGCTTGTGTTCTGTACACTACCCGTTTGTATAGCCATTATACCTGCAATATTTTGGATCACTTCTACCGATTTTTCTATTTTCGTCGATAAATCTTGGATGATCTCAGAGATTTCATTGGTAAAATGTGTTGATTCTTCTGCAAGCTTTTTGATTTCATCCGCTACAACAGCAAATCCCCTGCCAGCTTCTCCAGCTCGAGCAGCTTCTATTGCCGCATTTAGCGCCAACAAATTGGTCTGATTGGCAATGTTTTGAATCCTATTACTTGCAACTTCTATTTTTTGAGCACTTTCAGAGGTCTCAAGAATAAGTGTTTGTATGTGGTTGCTATATGCTGTTGTTTCATCGTTTTTAATTTGTAGATCTTTAACAGCAACCATGCCACTTTCCTGAAATTCATTAACCTTTACTAAGTTATTCGTCAATATATCTAGGTAGTGCGTATTCGCCTTCATGTGCCCCCCTAATGCATTCACATTTTCGAAGGTTACTTGTGTTTCTAAAGCTTGTTTGGAGGCGCCCAAAGAGATCGTTTCAATGTTCTCAGCAACATCTTGAGCGGACACAACGGTTTGTTGAGTTGTCGCGGTTAACTCTTCACTTGAAGATGCCACACTTTCCGAAGTCATTAAAACCGTTTTCATCAAATTGACAATATTGTCTCGCATTTTGAACAATGCCCTAGAGATACTCCCCACTTCATCTTTTCGATTGCTTATCGCATTGGCTTCCCCTTCATCAATCATTTCAAAATTATATACCGCCATTTTTTCAACGATTTTTTCAAGTCCTTTTATTGGCTTGGCAATATTCAATCCAATAACGGCACCAACCACAACGCCCAAAACTGAAATAATAATTGCGGCAATAAGGATCATAAACTTAAGCTGATTTACACCTTGAAGAATTTCACTTTCATAATTTACAATGCCTAAGATCCAACTCGATCCAGGTATCGGCGAAATAGCTGTAATACGCTTCTCTCCATCTATCTCATATTCTATAACACCGCTATTTCCAATCCCAAGTTCTTTTAGTGCTTGCCCAATAGGTTTGAAATAGCCGTCACTTTCCAAATCATCCATGACGTTCACTTGATTGAGGACGTGTGCTCTTTCCGGATGTGCAAAAAAAGTACCACTATTTCCAATTACAAAAGCATATCCCTTTTCGCCAAAGCCCAAGTCATCTGTAATATTGTTAAGTGCAGTGCCATCTCTTTTCCCCACAAGCACGCCAACAACTTTTGAATTTTTTTCTATGGGAACTGCATAATAGATTGAAGGTTCATTGGTGGACTTGCTGATCAAAACATCCGATACATAAAGTTCGCCACTTAGTGCTTTTTGGAAATATTCTCTATCCGCTAAGTTTGTGGATTTTTCCGTCGAGACATAATTGGCATCTCCCTTTAAATCCACAACTAATATTTCTTGATATTCTAACCTTTCAACATCTTCTTTTAGGGACTTCTTTTGTCTTTGCCAGTCCATTGATGTAACATCCTCTCGACTGGCAATTTCTTTAAGAATCATCAATCGCTTGTCTAAGATATCTCTTACACGATTTGCCGATTCATTTGAAAGAATCGAAATATAATTTTCTTGATTTTTTAATAACACTTTTGAACTGTAAAAAATACTAAACATCCCAATTACAAGTGTTACAGCTAATACTAGGATGCCAACTCTTATTGCAATACTTCTCGATAAACCTCTACTCATTCTTGCCTCCACTTTTTCTTGAATTTATGACTTACTATTGGATCATAAGCATTGTTTTTACTATTAATAAAAAGACTGGTCAATCGAGCGTCTTGAGGTCTGCCGCAATGATAGCCTTGTATGTAGTCGCAATTAAGTTCATTTAACAGTTCTACTTGACGCGTATTTTCAATACCTTCTGCTACAATTTCTAAATTGAGATTGTGCGCTGTGTCTATGATCGATTTAACAAGCAAAAAATCGCGTTCACTTCTTTCTATGTTACATATAAATTTTCGATCTAGTTTGACTTTATCAATGGGGAGTATACTCAAGTAGCTGAGCGAAGAATATCCCACCCCAAAATCATCCAAAGCCAGTCTAAAACCCAATGATTTTAATTTCTCAAGTACGGATAGTGTGTATTCTATATTATTAAACACGGCTGTTTCAGTGACTTCAAATTCTATATAAGATGGATCAACCTGATATTTTTCGAGCATTGATTCCAAAAATGGAATTATAGAGCCCGTCACTAAGCCCTTGGCAGACATATTTATTGAAAAGTTTATGTTGAGTCGCTCCGACATTGTCCACTGCCTGATTTGCTTAAAAACATTTTCAAAAATCCATTTTTCAAGTTGTATAATTTGACCCGAATTTTCTGCAATCGGAATAAAATTATCGGGTGAGACAAAGCCATTCTCTGGATGGTTCCATCTTATCAATGCCTCCACTGAAGTAAGCTGTCCCGTCTTAAGATGGATGATCGGTTGATAGTACATCTCAAATGCCTCATCCTCTAACCCCATCCTAATTTGATTGATCATGTGCATATTGTAATAAACAGACGTCCCAAGTTGTTGTGAGTATATAATATATTGGTCCTTTAAATTTTTTTTTGCACTGTGAAGCGCTGTACTCGACTTCTTGATCAAGTCATAAAAGTCCTGTCCGTGCACACCATAAATCGAAACACCTATGCTACAGGATATTCTAGTCTCATTATCCGTTATAAAACCTGTATTCTTAATTTGATGCAACACCTCCGCCAATTCTTTTTCCAGTTCGTTTCTGCCCCCATTAAATTCGTAGATGATCAAAAATTCATCTTCATTTATGCGAGCAATGGCATGAGTTTTCATATATCTTTCAGATAAAAACTTCGCAAAATTCTTAATGAGTTCATACCCCATTTCGTGACCTAAGGTATTGCTAATGTAACCAAAGTTATCAATATCAACCTGTATAAAAGCAATTTCAGAACTTGCTTTCAAGTTTTGGATTATGAGTTCAAAATCATGTTTGAGTTTATCTTTGTTAGCAAGATGTGTCAATTTATCATAATGCGACAAACTGTATAATTCTTCCTTTAGAATGTATTTCTCGGTCACATCAATATGATAACCAATGATATATACAATCTCATTTCCAGCATTTTTAACGGCTCTACCTTTTGATAATAACCATTTATACGCACCCGATTTATTAATCACTCTGTAGAGATTTTCATATTTTTCTCTTTTATGCAGAATAAATTGAGCCCAAACCTTTTCAGCGTCTTCCCGATCATGAGGATGAATCAGGCTTTTCCATGATTCTAGCGAGAAGTCATTCGCATCAATCTCAAGTTCTAATTGAGACTGATCTCTCATTGAAATATTAATCCAGTCATCCTTCACATGCCATTTCCAAAGATTGTCCACAGAATCTTCTAGTAGTTGATTATAGGTCTCTGAAATGACATTTACATCTGACATTTCTTCCTGTGCTTCAAATATATGCTTCCTATTCATTATATTAATTTTTATCACCATACACATCCTTTAATTTAAATTGTGCAACCAATTGGTTTAATGATATCGCTAACTTGGATAATTGTTCATTCGCGTGCGCAATTTCTTCAATTGAGGCAGTTTGTTCCTCAATAGCAGCGGTGGATTCTTCTGTTGCAGCTGCATTTTCTTCTGCAATCGCAGACAGGCTTTGCATAGACTCTTGAACACTCAAATTCTGACTTTCCATGATGCGACTTAATTCATTTATAGCTCTAATAGCTTTTTCTGCCTCTTCCATAGCTTTGGAAATCTCAACAAATTTATGCTCTGTGAGTTTTACACTTTCTTCCTGCCTCTCGACGACTGTTGAAGCTTCTTTCATCCGAGTTACAGCCATTTTGGAGTCTTGTTCTAATTTGTTGACAATCTCATCAATGTCCTTTGTGGACTTGGTAGACTGCTCAGCAAGCTTTCGGATTTCATCTGCAACTACAGCAAATCCCCTCCCAGCTTCTCCAGCTCTTGCCGCTTCAATTGCTGCATTTAAAGCGAGCAGATTGGTCTGTTCTGCTATTGAGGCTATGAGAATGCTGGCTTCTCCTATTTTGCTTGAGCTCTCATTTGTCTTGAGTATGCTTTCATAGACGATGCCTGCAATATGGTTGTTCTCTTTTGTATTTTTATTCAATTCATCAATGATCTTTAAGCCTCCACTAATATGTTCCGTTACAACGGTTGAAGCTTCCACAAGGCGTCCAATATTAAATTTATCATCTTCTATCAGATTTCCTAGTGCATTCAATTTTTCCGCACCATTGGTGGTCGTCTGGGCTTGCTCACTTGCACCGTTAGAAATTTCATTTATTGTTTGTGCAAGTTCTTCCGCCGCAGAAGAGGCTTGTTGTGATGTTGCTGTGAGCTCCTGAGAGGCGGTTGAAACTTGTTCAGAGGTCATTAATATATTTTTTAACATAGCTCTTAAATGTACATTGATACCACTAATCGCCCTTGAAAGCTCTCCTATTTCATCTTTTCTGTTCATATATTTTTCTATGACATCATGAGAAATATCAGATGCTGCAATATAATCCGCATTAATAACAATATGATCTAGTGGTCTCGTTATAGATCTAGAGACAAAATGCAATAAAATATAAGAAATCAAAGTAATCACAAACACAGCCGTTATGGATATTATTTTGAGAACCTCAATTTCTGAGTAAACTTCTGTTTTGCTTACCTCAATCACCAGCCCCGCAAAGTGATTTCCAATGGCCACCACACCCAAAGAACCATATACCGGTTCCCCTAAATAATCTGTGTACAACCCCGTATGAGCATAATTTAAATCTCCAGACTGAATTGAAGGTGATAACAATTCAACGGCTTTGGTGGAAATACTTTTTTTGAGTGCTGACGCTTTAGAATATTCGCCCACACGCATCTCAGTTAGCAACATCCCATTTGCATCTATAAGATACGCATTTCCACTCACCCCAATTTTTTCTGTGCCTTGATGTATAATAGCATTCAATTTACTTTGATCAAAAAGAATATTCAAAGAGCCAATTACAGCTTTATGCGTTTGATCATAAATAGGGCTACTTAAGACAATGGCATTATTATCAATAAAATCAGAATAGAACAGTTCTGACCAAGTTTGATTGCCTGCTAAAGCACCAGCTACATAAGATCGATCTTTTAAATTGGCATTTACCAATACATCTGGATAATTAACAGAAAAAATACCTTTTCCGCTCTCATCCGTTAAAAAAATATCGGTATATTGATATTCATCAGATGCTAATCGCAAATAAGTTTCAAGCTTTTGATTTGCTTCTATCTTTGCATTGTTACTTCCAAGAGGATCATTCATGTTTTGCACACTTGTCATGACGTTATCCGAATTTGCCAGTACTTTACCATCTCCTAATCGCCCATTAAAGTAAGCTAAAAGCTCATCTTTAGCCATGGTTGCATACAATTCGTTAGATTGATGTATCAATGCTTCTAATTCCTTGACAGCTGTGCTAAAGATCATCATACTGATGAGGATTATAGGAATAATCCCAGTTACCGTGAATATTGCCGCTAATTTTGTTCTCATCTTTAAATGCTTCATTTTTCCCTCCTTATATCAGCTCTGTTTCCTCCTATAAATATCAACTTATCTTATTATTTATCTCAACATACATATTATGTATAGATTTCATTTATTCGATTTGTCCATAAAGGCTCTTATTAAAGTTGCTAGCCACATTTATCACTGATATCAAATAATTATTTTAGTATGATTATATGCTCTTTAAAATGATATCATAATTAACTTATAAGTTCTATATTAACTTTTCGATTACTGGGTATTTATGCTTTTTATTGATATTCTATATCTATAAGGGGGGAATTATGGTTTTAGACTATAAACTAATTGGAATCCGTATAAAAGAATTTAGAAATTTAAGAGGATTAACACAAAATCAACTTGCAGAATTACTAGATGTTTCCAACGTCTATGTGAGTCGATTAGAACGTGGGACTGCCAAAATAAGTTTAGAGATGACTTATAAAATTGCTATTATTTTAGATGCGCCAATTGGTAAGCTCTTAACGGGGATAGATCAGGAATCTCAAGATTATTTGGATTTTGAAATCAATAAATTATTAAAGCAATGTTCAAATGATAAAAAAAACCTTATATATGATCTTATAAAGACAGTAATGGCGCACTAAAAATGAAACGCCATCCACCTATCAAAGCTGCTGATAAGCGGATGGCATTTCATTTTCATAGGCGTAAAACTTCATGAGTCAGTACTTTAGAAATCAGCCTCTAGTTAGAGTGTCAAAGCCAGTTTCGCATGAACCCTCTATCGTCTTTAGCTTACTGTACAAAATAAATATGGCCATTGAAACAAACAGCCCTATATAGATTGCCATTTGCATCGGAAATCCCATCACAATCCAAATTAGGCTTGCAAGAGGGCTTAATGCAATTGCATAGAGCCCTGCTTTGGGATTGATACGCTCTTTGAAATAAAGTGCAGCCACCACAGGTATGAATATCGGTACAGCCCTAAACATCATAGACATAAAGCCAAAGTTCAAAATCATAGAGTCTTCACTTAAGGTCGTTACAATCACAGTTAAAATGCCAATCAAGAGGATTACGGTCCTCATAAATCTCATTTGTTGTCCATCCGAGGCGTTCTTATGAAAGCCTTTTTTATATAGGTCTCTGGTAAAAATAGTACTGATGCCAAGTGTCAATCCTGCAGCAGTTGCTAGGGAAGAGATGAGGATGGTGGCAAGCGTAATGCCCGCTAATGTTTTAGGTAAATAGGTCACGATAAACAGTGGAAACGCATTTGCAGGCATGATATTGGGCTGATTGACTCTCATGAACATCCCCACCAATGTACAGACGATGCCAATGGGTAAAACCAGTGCTGCTGTAATGATGCCACTTACATGTGCAACTTTAAGGTTTTTGCTGGCCATCACCGTTTGAAAGTAGTTTTGAGTGGCGAGCACCCCTACAACAGTGGACAAATAGGCACCGATGTCCGAGATGCCACCGCCGTTGAAAAGATTATACCAATAGGGCTCTGTAAGCGTACGCTTAATGTCGTGGACACCATTTAATCTAAAAAGAATATAAGCCCCAGCAATCATACTGGTCCCATATAACAAGAACATTTTTAAAGTGCCCACCATTGCGCCGCCCCAAAAGCCACCAAAGATGACATATGCAACGAGTAAAAGGACCACCATCGTCGTGACCATTAATCCTTGTAAATTAAATACGGTGTTAAAGAGTGCATTACATGCAATGACTTGCCCATTAATGTGTATAAACATCCCAAATGAAAGCGCGATCCCCGCAACGACACTGGCTTTTTTCCCAAAAGTCAGCTCTAGAATTTGCGGCAGTGTTTCTATCGTTTTTTCTTTTATGAGTTTGCCATAAACAAGGCTTAATAAGATGCTCGCTGTACATAGCCCTAAAATAAACCAGATGGCAGCAAAACCTCTTGTGTACGCCAATTGTGCGGTGCCGACAGTGGATGCGCCCCCTATGATGGCCCCCATAAGCGAGCCTGTGGCTGTAAACGTGCCCACACCGCTACCGGCCGTTATAAAATCTTTTGAACTCTTAATCTTAAACTTTGATAAATAACCCAAAAGTGCTGTGAACAAAAGGGTTATCGTTGCGCTAAAAATGATCATGAGTCTACCTGTCCCTTTATTTTATTGGATTCTATGTGCCCTTATAATTGGATTCTAACTATAGTCATTTTCCATGTTAAATCAACCTGATCAGGTTAATACCCCACCGTGATAACAGATAACTTGATCGGCATCATAATTTAAGATTTTATTCAGTGATGCTTCTGCCCCCTTTAAATCAAGGGTAAACTGAGGATTGGCAATCACTGGTTTTCCGTTTTCAAGTGCAACTGCATCACCTGTAATTAAGGTTCTTGCGCTTTTAACATATACCGATATATGCCCTGGTGTATGGCCTGTTGACTCAACTATCGTACAACCCGCCACAACATCTGCATCTTTCACTTTGATATCTACTGGTACAGGTTTTACAGCTCTGATAATGTCGCAAAAGGCTTTTCCAAACGCCTTTTGTTCTTCTGGTAAATAGGCTTGCATCTGCTCAGCTTGTGCTAATCTTAAGGATTTTAGTTCTCCAGAGATATAAGGTGCTTCCTGCTCACTTGCCACTACTAATATATGAGGATATTTGCCTTTAAGTTCAGCTAATGCACCCATGTGATCATGATCTTGATGGGTTATGAACACATGCGTTAAAGCTTCACAATCCAAGCCTTTTTGATGCATTTCTACTTCGAGTTTTTGAAGTGATCCCGTATAACCACAATCTACTAAGATCATACTGTCATCACTTTTTACCACAACAGGATGAATCACATCCTCCGCTTCGCCAAATTTAAATTTTAAATCTAAAATTATTATTTTTTCCATTTTAAATTAACTCCTAATGATAAGTTATAATAGTAAATTACAAGATGAATTATATCGTTCCATTAGCATTTATGCAATAGGGATAAGGCTCTTATAACAGTAATAAGACTCAATCTAATTCGATTGAGTCCGAGATATAGTAAATATAATTTTTTTCACTACAATATTGTTCAATTGATTGGATTAGTTTCCTGTCTTTCGTATATTCCAATAAGTAGACGTCAAAGCCCTCATTTTTCACTAACTCGATATACTCAAAGTAATATTGTTGATTTTCTTGGTCTTGCTTTCCAAAAGTACCCTGCTCAAAATTGATAGCAGAAAACACAGACTCTTGATTAACACCCGTCATGATAGCTTCAATAGAGCCATTAGCCTCTTCATACTCTGTCACAAACATATCACCACCATTGATGACTACCTCTAAACCCGTTTGCCTTAATGCCTTTAATATTCTTTCAACACCTTCGTAAATTTCTGATGTGTGATTCACATAGTAAACATCACAGTTATCAACAAAATAGCCATCAATACCTTTTGCTTTAAATCCTTTCGCCAAATCTTCTATTATAAAGGTCTGCCATGATTCATCAGATACATCCACCCACTCCTCTTCATCCCAATTTTCATAGGCACCCATTGTGAGTGATTTAAAAGTTTCATAATAGGGTCTAAAGGCCTCTATAGACCCTATATTGATATAAGTATAGACGGTGTGTCCTGCTTCTTTTAACTTTTGAATATCTTCTTTTTCAAAGTAGGCTGCATCTATGACAATGGTTTGATAATCTTTGAATAGACTTAAATCTGAATTGTCCACACTTAAGAATACACCATAATTAAATGGGAATGGCTGAGTTATCAGTGCCTCATTTTCAGAGGCACATCCACTTGTAACCACACTCATCCACAAAAGGATCATAAGCATAGGGATCAACTTCTTCATCTCTCATTTGTCCTTTCAAAGATTATCTTAAAATTACAACTCTACTCTACTCTGGTAATTTACAAACATCAATCCAGCTCAAATTATTCGAATATTTATCCAGTTCAGGAATCGTCAGTTCAATTGCACTATTCGCACTGCCACAAGCGGGAAATACCGTTTCAAACCGCTTAAGAGACTCATCTAAATAGACTTCAACACCTGCTTTAACACCAAAAGGGCAAACGCCACCTACAGCATGACCTACTAATGGCTCAAGTTCATCATGTTCAAGCATTTTAGCTTTTTTACCAAATTTGAGTTTATATTTAGAATTATTCACTTTTGCATCTCCTGCTGTAACGATCAAGACAACCCTTTCATCTACCTTAAAGGATAATGTTTTGGCTATACGTGCGCCTTCACATTGTAGGGCCTGTGCTGCAAGCTCTACCGTTGCGCTGGAAACTTCAAATTCTTGGACCTTATCTTCAAGTCCATACTGACTAAAATATTTTTTCACCACATCAATTGCCATATCTATATGCCTCCAAGTTTTTATATAGACTATCACAATGTGCTTTTGATTTCAATTAGATGTTTAATCATATTTGAGCCCTCTTCGATGCCTCAAACCGATTTTCGCTGACGCTGTTTGAGGTTGAACATCCCTCATCACAGCTTTCGGCTCAAATCTTGTTGTTTTAATCATTGTCCATCAAAACTTTGTTTTTCCGGACACGTCCTCGTCTAACCGCTTAGAGCAGGCTAAACATTCCTGCCTCTAAGCTGGACGAAGACTAATGATTTTAATAAAGTTCAATGTCGCCTCACACTCACGTTCCGTGCTCATTTTGGATTTAATGACTTGTGCAGGTGATTGAACCGATTTTTCATTCATGGCTTTAAAATGCTATATGCTCAGATTTCAATCTCAATTCATAAAAGTATCTAAGCCATTCGGGTTGCTCATCTAAACGCTCACATACGTCTATAAGTGTTCTCTTGCCCACTCTTCTATCTAGAATCGCCAACAACCGAATCAATGGATTTTCTGAATTCAAACTTGCTTGAATACTTTGATTCAAATAGCATTCAATTGCATCTGTAAACTGCCAAACATCAAATAGCCCTTCTTCAAGTCTTATTGCATCGACCAATTCTTCTGCCTCGGTGTTGGCTTTATCATTTAAAAATACTTTACCATCCCAAACACGATGCGATACATGCAGTTCCGCTTTAATACGTTGCTCCACGTCTCTTTGTCCTTTATAATACCTAAAGATATTGCCCTGAATAATCTCCCGATCATCCACTAAAATTGCCACTCTACCTGATTCATCATGAGTCTTTCTATATTTAGTAACAAAGTATTTTACACGTCCACTAAGTACAGGACAGAGCATATCTGTTTCAAGTCTCTTCTTGATACCACTCCATGACTGAGGCATGAGTATCACCCCCTATTTCAAGAAATCAAAGCGTATACTCAGTCCGCTTCGCTACCTTCGTAACACTTGCACAATCCTATTGGATTGCATTCAGTGGGCGTTTGGACTCCCACTGAATTAGGAAGATGACTCCCCACTTTGGGAAGTGGGGAACATCTCCTCAAGAATTATATCATGAAAAAAGCGCAAAAGCTTGCTATAAAACAGTTTATAAACAAGTTGTTGCGCTTTTAAAGTGAGCCTTTTTTTAATTTACTTGATAAATTTAATAACCCTATTCAGTAGGCCATCAGCCACATAGATTTCCCCATTTGCACCACAAGCAATGCCTTGAGGTGAGAAAAAGTTACCTGAACTACCACTAAAGATACCCCATTTTTCAATGAAAATACCATCAGATGTAAACTTCTGAACTCTGTTATTAGAACTATCTGTTACATAGACATTATCATTTGCATCAATTGTAATCCCGATTGGCAAGAACAGATCCCCCTCGCCAAATCCCCAATTTTCCAGTGGGTCTTCATTTGGAATACCACCATTTGTACCCCATTTGGTCATGAAATTTCCATTCTTATCAAACTTTTGAATTCTGCTGTTAGCTCTATCTGCCACATAGATATTGTCTTGTGAATCACTGGCGATAAAGAAGGGCTGTCTGAATTGTCCATCTTGCATGCCCTCTGTTCCCCAACTATCAACAAAGACACCAAATGCGTTAAATTTAACAATCCTATTACGCCCTGTATCTGCTACATAAGTGTAGCCATCACTTGTTGTACACACACCAACTGGGAACGTTAAATGTCCATATCCAAAATTCATAAGCCATGTCCCATTTTTAGAAAACACCTGAATTCTTGAATTACCAGTGTCAGCGATTACGAGGTTATCATATGTCTTATCATACCAAATCTGTTTAGGTGCTGTGAATTGCCAGTAATAAATGCCATAGGCTATTGGTCCACCGTTGCCGCCATTACCACCCCATTTATCAACCAAGTTGCCACTTGAATCGAATTTTTGAACTCTATGATTGGCAGTATCGGTTACATAGGCATAGCCTTCATCATCTACAGCTACACCTGTAGCCCCTGAAAATACCCCTTCATCCGATCTAAGTTCACCAAAATTATCAATTAGAGAAGCGTAAGTTGAATAACCACTGTATTTTAAAAGTTGACTGTTCCCTGTATCCGAAACCATGAACTTACCATTTCCAAGAGGCAGAACTTGACACGGAAAAATGGGTTCTAACTTAACCAGTCCAATCGTCGTAGAATATTGATATTGGTGATTAGCATTGTATTTTTTAATCTTATGATTAAAGGTATCGGCAATGTAAACATCACCATTATCATCAAGGTTGACACCTCTCGGATATAAGAATTCAGAACCTGAGTCACCAGCCACACCTGTGCCGATTTGCTCGATGAAGTTACCATTCACATCCAATATTTCTATTCTATTATTAAATGTATCGCAAATATATACGCGATCACCAGTAGGTGACTGCTTTATAGCGATTCCTTGCGGCAACCTAAATTGACCTTGAGCAGTGCCTCTTGTGCCATACTGATATAGAAAAACACCATTCTCATCAAAAACCTGAACTCTGTCATGAAACTCATCACAAACATGATATCGATTTTGACTATCTATACCAATCTCACGTGGAAGACCAAATTGGCCATTACCGTCTCCAAACGATCCCCATGAAGTGATATAATTCCAGTTTGAATCAAATTTTTGGATCCTATAATTTGCAGTGTCTGCCACAAGTATGTTGCCATTGTTATCAATTGCCACACCAAAAGGTGTATCGAACTGACTAGGAGCACTTCCAAGTGTTCCGAACTTTTGCAATACAACGCCATTTGAATCCATCTTTACAATTCGATGATTCCCCATATCTGCCACATAAACATTACCACTACTGTCTTTTGCCATAGCCACTGGCGAATTAAAGTAAACTTCTGTTGCACCTTCTGTAACTTCCCCAAGAACTTCTGCCACATTAGCCATTGTAATTTGACTTAATAACAATACAACCCATACTAAAACAGATACACTTTTCAATAATTTTCGACTCATTTTATCCCCCAATTTATTTCTATTTGAGTTAATATCACAACTTTAAGATTCATTCACTATAGCATTAATCATAATTTCATGCGCATCTACCATTGGCGAGTGTCCACAATTTGAAGCGACGATTAAACGCGCATTTTCGCCAATAGAGGCTCTAAGTTCTTCAGCCTCTTTTACTGAAACAAGCAAGTCTGAGTCTCCTTGAATCATTATGACAGGTACTGTGATTCGCCCAGCCTCATTAGTGCCCATGGTAACCCCATTGTAGTAATCTGAGATATTAAACGCGTTGAGACCATGATAGATGTCTATCAAATTTTGTTGCTTTAGGCTCTCTTTTATATGTTTTTCAAAAATAGCTTGTTCCGGCATCGTTTTATTGTAAATCGCCATTTGCCATATTTTTTTATAATAAGCTTCGTCTTTTTGATTTAATGCATTTTCAAGTGCCATTTTTGAAGGCTCTAGCATGATTTCTTGCTTGGATGTCAGAAGTCTTTTTTCCCCCTCTTTAGTCACTTCGTAAGAATGATATCCTGAAACACCTGCAGATGCGATTAAAAACAGACGATTCACATGCTTTGGAAAACTAGATGTGAAATAAAGACTCACCGCACCACCTGTTGACCATCCTAGAAGATCAAATTTACTTAAACTAAGCACCTCTACGAAAAGCTTTAAATCACCTGCAAGATCTCGTAACGTATCAATGGGACGATTATAGGTACTATCTCCAAACCCTCTCATATCAACTGCATATACACTAAATTCATCTGGTAAATCTTTAATGATTTCTTCATAAAAAATGGAACTTGCTAGATTGCCATGTACCAACAAAATAGTCTTCGAACCCCCTTCTGAATGTCTATAAGATAATCTTTCACCATTTTTGAGCTTGACTGATTTCAGTTCAATTTTTCTCATTTTTTATTTGCCTCTGCCCTTCTTTTAAAATATGATTGCCAATAATCATTTTATTGACTTCACTCGTGCCAACGCCAATATCCATAAGCCTTGCATCTCTGCTATAACGTTCAACAGGATTTGTCTTTAAATAGCCATGTCCTCCCATGATTTGAACAGATTCATAGCAGATTTCATTGACTGCACTCCCAACAGCAACTTTAGCGACTGCCGCTTCAATGCCATAAGCCTCTCCAAGTTCTCGCTTCATACAAGCTTTTTCTACAAGAGATTTGCTGCCTTCAAGCAGTATGTGCATATTGGCCATTTTTTCTTGTATGGCGTATAGAGCTGCAATCGGCTTTTTATAAGCTTTTCTTTGATTTGCATGTGTTATCGCTTTCTCAAAAGAGGCTTCTGCTATGCCAATGCCCATCGCTGCCATTCCCAGTCGTCCACCCTCAAGACCATACAGTGCGCCTTTAATACCACCATTAATAAAGTCGTCTTGGTGGATTCGTGCATTTTCAAGTATTAAATTCGTCGTGGATGAACTTCTACAGCCCATTTTATCTAAATGTTCCGTTATCTTTAAGCCCTTTGTCTCTTTACTAACGATGAATAGTTGATGATTTGCTTTTGAATCCAAAGATTCACTCAAGATTTTCTCCATGCAAGTAACGACGAACAAATCTGCCACAGCGCCGTTTGTCACAAAATATTTCGCACCATTTATAAGCCAATGATCCTTTTGATTTTCTGCCATCATTTTGATGCCCATGGCATCAGAACCTGCAATTGCCTCGCTTATACTATAAGCTGCAATCTGTTCACCTCTAATAAGCGGTTTTAAGTATTTCTTTTTTTGCATCTCCGTACCATGTTTTAGAATAACATCGATTGCCATCCAATGCACAATAAGCAATAAGCTGAGTCCAGCACTTTCTTTGGCAATTTCACTGATCACACGCATAGCCGTACTGACTTTAAGGCCACTGCCACCATAATGAATCGGATACGCAATTCCAAAAAAACCACGCAATCTCATGGCTTCAAACAGTTCCACTGGACATCGATTGTTTTCATCAAGCTCTTTTGCAATTGGTGCTAAATTGTTTTGAGAAAATTGAACCGCTCTTATAATCATTTGTGCATCCAAATCATTTGCATTATTATGAGTTTCTGTAAACATTATGCCTCCTAACGCATTTAACTAAAATGTCATTTCCTTAAGATCATCAGATACAATGAATTCAGCCTCTGTGATTTCTTGAACTTCCGACACCGATAGTCCTGGATAAACTTCTCTTAAAACCAATACGCCGTTTACAATATCGAAAACTGCTTTTTCAGTAATAATGGTCTTCACACAGCCTTTACCTGTTAAAGGCAACTCACATTGTTTTTTTATTTTGGAGTTACCATGCTTATCTGTATGTTGCAAAGTTGCTATGATCTTTTTAGTCCCATAAGTTAAATCCATGGCGCCTCCAATCCCTGGCCACCACATATCGTTTCGCTTAACAGCCCAATTGGCAATATTGCCATTCTGATCTACTTCAAGTGCCCCTAAAATAGTCACATCAATATAACCATTTCTCATGGCTCCAAGTGAGGTCGCAAGAGACATGTAAGCACCCCCTTGAAGCATTGTAACAGGTTCAGAACCCGCATTTGTAACATCTGAATTACAGGTATCATAGCTTGGTTTAGCACCAAATCCAAAAGCGCCATTCTCAGTGTGCATGATAAGTGTTACTGACTCGGGCAGGTAATTCACAGCTTGAGTTGGTATCCCAAATCCCAAATTAGCAACTTGTCCATCTTCTAACTCCTGTGCTGCTCTTCTGGCAATAATTTCACGAATGTCCATCTATATCGCCCTCCTTCACTAATTTTCCACGATCAAGCCACACTGACTTGTATAATTCATCTTGCTCATCTATTTTTTTGCCTTGGACAATTGCATTGACAAAAACACCCGGACAACCTACGCGTTCTGGCGCTATTGTACCCACTGGTACTATTTCATTAACTTCTGCGATTGTATATTTACCCGCCATAGCCATATCCATGTTGTTATTGAGACTAGTCCCTCTAAACTCCAAATTTCCCATAGTATCTGCACGCCATGCTTTTACGATAGAAACTTCAGCTGTGAGCGCAGGTTCAATAAAACATTTAACCCCACTCACTTCAACCACTTTTTTAGCTTCCTCTAGGTTAGGAAATAGATCTACCTCATCCAATATACCAACGCCTACTGGCACTAGAACACCTCCAAGTCCCATAGCACCCGCTCTAACCTTTTCAATCCATGTGCCCATTGGGAAAAACTCTTTAATGAGTAATTCGCCTGCCAAATATGCTTCTGTGGATTCTGCTGAAGTCCCCACATGTGTGGAAATGAGTTCTTTTACCTGCTTGTTCTTATACAGCATTGATTTTCCGAATCCACTCATCCCTGGCGTAACTGCGATTAAAGTTAGATTTTTAACTTTCTTTTCTACCAACTTCTCAATAGAACTAAGTGGTGAACCCGCATCAATAAAGCCTCCAAGCATAAGCCTTGTACCATCTTTAACAACACTTAAAGCTTCGTCAATTGGCATTACCTTTGATTTCATATAGCACCTCCATTCAAACTTGCTATTATAACCCTTGAGGAGATGTCCCCCACTTCTCTAAGTGGGGGTTCATATTCCCAATTCAGTGGGAGTCCAAACTCCCACTGAATGCAATCCGATAGGATTGTGCAAGGGTTACGAAGGTAGCGAAGCGGACTAAGTATACGCTTTGATAGTGCAATATATATGCCAAAAGACACAAGACCTTTATAACGTTCTTATACATAAAAATGCATACCTTAAGAATCTCTTTGTGATACCATAGGGAACACTTTTTCCGTACAGTTGTTGCAAAAAGGAACAAACTTTAATCACAAGGGATCAAAGTTTGTTCCTTTTTTAGTTCACCACTTCTATTTGAATTCATCATTTTTTATTTCAATGGCATATTTAAGCGTTTCAATTTTTTATAAAGAACGGTTCGATTAATGCCTAACAGATCCGCTGCCTTGGTCTTATTGCCTTTACATTTTATCAGTGCTCTGGAAATCATTTGTTTTTCTGTATCCTCAATCAAATCATTTAGGGCTGTGCTTAAATCATCGTTTGGATCCTTTGAGGTATACATAATATGTGAATTAACGCCCGATTTATCCCAAGGGACTTTAGAGAGTTGATCGACATCTATAATATCCTCTTGAATAAAGTTTGCCGCTTGCTCTATGAAATTTTCAAGCTGCCTAACATTCCCAGGCCAATGGTATGCCATAATTTTAGCCATTGATTCAGGTGTAAACCCTTTATGCCCTGTGCCAAGTTTTTGGGTGATCTTCATAAGAAGCCCCTCTGCATACCTTGGAATATCTGTCTTGATATCACGAAGTGAAGGCATATTGATCTCTAAAACTTTTAACCGGTAGTACAGATCTTCACGAAAAGTGCCTAATTTGATCATTTTCTTTAAGTCTCTATTGGTTGCGGCTATGATTCGAACATCTAGTTCAACAAAGGTATTACTCCCAACCCTTTCAATTCTGCGATCCTGTATCGCTTGAAGCATTTTGGCTTGCATATAAAGTGGCATATCCCCTATTTCATCTAAAAAGAGGGTCCCGCCATTTGCCACTTCAAATTTTCCCATTTTTCCATCTTTATGGGCGCCAGTAAAAGCACCAGGTGCATAGCCAAAAAGCTCTGATTCCAAAAGATTTTCAGGAATTGCTGCACAATTAACCTTCACAAAAGGGGCATGACTTCTTGAAGAACGATTATGAATGGCCTCTACCATGATGGTTTTACCAGTACCGCTTTCTCCAGTGACCAATAAGTTAGAAATTGAACGTGATGCTTTTCTCGCCATTTTTTTTACAAGCAACATAGGATCAGTCTCTCCTATAATATCCATACAGGTATGAAGCTTGCTATCTGCTTGATGTAATTTTTTTGGCAATATGCGCTCTGCAAATTGCTTTGCCACTTCCACATTTGGAAAAACGGTTCTCAGAATAAAGCCCATCCATTTTTCTTCAACATAAAAAGGGGTTTTATGAACAATTATCTGGCAATTCCCTATGGTTAAAGTTTTTCCCCACTGCGCTTTTGGATCCCTTAGAAGTAATTCTAAAGCACCGTTAGAAATATAGTCTTCTATAGAACTTCCTTCTACTTCATGAATAGCCCTTTTCAAAAGGTTTGCAAAATAGGCATTGCAAAAGAGAATTTCACCCTCAAGATTCACAACCATAAGCCCCTCTTGATTCCCTTCAATTATATTTGAAATCAAATTTTGTTTTATATCGGCTCTATTTAATGCATACATCCCGCTCACTCCAAGTCTATAGATTCCATCCACTAAAGCTTTGTGGCTACTTCTAATTTACTGCTTTTAAAATAATCTGTAAAGGGCACAACTTTCTGAACATAAATACGCTGTGGGTATTTATTATAAAATGTGAGATATCTCATATTATTACCGATCTATTTGCGGTAAACTTAAACTATCATAAACGGTTAGGGTGTCAAATCCAAAAGTTGAGCAACCCTCTACCCTATGATGTCGTTTAGGGGAAGTACGCGGTACAGCATAGGGTAGAGGGTTAATGCGAAACTGACTTTGACACCCTAACCATAAACGCAAAGAAAGAAGGTGTTATTATCAATTATTTTATCAGACTTTTAAAATCTTATCTATTTTATACCGCATCTGCTTTTGGCATTAGTCTTACCATAAAGGCCAATGTCGGTGTGAGTAGCTTCAATTCAATGAACATTGCCATAGCCAATGCTGCTGACATTAAGGTCGGTACAATCACGACTTTTATCAATATGGCTTTTTTACTGGGATTTATGTTCTTGACACATTTTGCGCTGAAGAAAAAATATCTGATCCAAACGCTCTCGGTGGTTTTATTTGGCATGCTGATCAATTTCTTTACTTATACGGTTCTGAAGGACTTAATGGTGGAAAATTATGTATTGCGTCTTTTGCTCATTAGCCTAGGGACAACCATCGGTGGATTATCTGTGGGAATGATTATCAGCTATGATGCCATTACTTTTCCAATTGAAAGCTTTTGCCTTGCCATTGCTGAAAGAACTAAGTTTACCTTTGTTAAATTGAGATATTTTATCGATATTTTTTCAATAACTGTTTCTCTTATTATATCTTTCTTTTTTACACTCCCTCTATATGTTCGAGAAGGTACTCTTATCAGTTTGCTTATTTTATCCGCTGCCATGAACTTCTCGAAAGAGATGTACAATCGATATAAACTTGAAAAGGTTACAACCTAAATTGTGCCAACAGGCCTGCTCAAAGCTAAATGAAAATACCATTCAATGAGCTAATGCTCTGACACTCGAATGGTATTTTATATTTCTAGACGTTATTTTATGGTTTTTAATAGAAAGAGCCCCTTATTCTAAATTTAATTGCATTTCTATCGCTTTAATGGGGCATCTATTAACAGTATCACGAAGTCTTTGCACGAAATCTGCGTCAATGAGTTTCGTGTCAATTTCTTCAAGCAATGGCGTGATCAACATTTTTCCATTGTACTCGAAAAGTTCGGGCATTGCTTTTACGCAAAGCATACATTTAACACAAGTTTTCTCGTTAATTTGAATTTTTTCAGATACGAGGTGCTCATGCTCTTGGCTCTTTATATGCTCAAGCACATCATTTTTAGAGACAAATCTCTTTGCAATTCTACCCATGATTACGATTGCAATGACGGTGCAGACCCATCGTATGCTCATAAATTTAAGTCCTAAAAATTTAGCTTCATTGGCCAACATTGGAATTTTAACCACTGCCCAAGCACTGATTATAATCACGATATTTTCTATGCTGATGCCCTTTTTTATTAGCGATAAGCTTATGGGGAAAGCCGCATAGATTGGCCCTGCTGAGATACTCCCGAGTATAATACTCATCACATTGCCCTTTAAGCCTGAAGTTTCCCCTAAATGTTGTTCAATAAAGGGTTTAGGTACCCACACCTCTATGAGTGCAGTGAGAACAAGGATCACCGGCATGATTTCAAGCATTTCTTTAATATAGTACCATGTGTTAAATAGGGATTCCTGTCCTTTTGCAGGAAAGAATACAAGGAGACCCACATACAAAATAGCAACAAATATTAACAATCTGAATTTTTTCATCTTAAAATCACCCCCATTGAAAATGCAATAATAATGGCAAATACAAAACTCAAACCATTTCGTACTAATGTAAATTTAAGTCCAAAAGCTTCTTTTTCAATAGGAAAGGTTGCAATACCCACCATTGTCAAAGTGGTTAAAAAAGCAATTGCGGGGAGCACACTTGCACCTAGTTTGAGAAAAGAAGCCACAAGTGGAAATGCCACGAATGCTGGTATAATGGTTATACTGCCAAGCAACGCACCTGCAACAGTAGAAAACAACTGATTTGAAGACCCCAGTACGCCTTTAATCAACTCTGGTGGTAACATACTGAGCATGAATCCAATTAGAAATAAAATGCCAACAATTTGAAGCAGCATATTTTTAATCATCTTAGAGGCCATGCCAAGTGCACTCTTTGTCTCTAAAGGTTTTTTATAAAGCGAAAACAGTATTGCAATTAAACTCACTCCCCATAATCCCATCGTCATATCGACACCTCACTTTAATATTGATCGTTAGAGTGTCAAAAGTCAGTTTCGCATAAACCTTCTACCATTATGCTGTATCGCATACTTCTCGTAAACGACATCATAATGGTATAGGCTTGCTCAACTTTTGACTTTTGACACTCTAACCATTGATTACTTATTAAAACAATCATATACTATCATTAAAAAGAAAAGTGTTACCTATGATACACTTTTTTGGCAAGGGGTAAATTATTATGAAAAACACTTATCTTGATGTCCTGAAATCATCTAACCTCTTTACTGGCTTTAGCACTGCTCAACTAGAAACGATCATTAAGCGTGATCAAGTCTCAATCAAAAGTTTCAAAGCTCATAATATAATCCACCTAGAACTCGAAACCTGTACACACCTTGATTTTATCCTTGAAGGGAAAGTCATTATTCAGCAGATCGACATCAACGGCAATTTACTTACAATGACTGAATTCTCTGCCGGAGATAACATTGGGGGCAACGTCTTATTCTCACAGGCTAATTTTTATCCTATGACGATCATAGCCTTAACGGATGTCGTTATCATGCAGTTTTCTAAATCTATCGTGCTTAAGTTCTGTCAAACCAATCAAAGTTTTCTTGAAAATTTTCTCATGAGCCTATCCGATAAATCTTTTATTTTAACTCAAAAGATTAAGGTGCTCTCAACGAAAAGCATAAGAGAAATGTGTCTTGATTTTATTGAAAATGAATTCAAAAAACAAAATCAAAATCCAATTATGTTACCTCTAAGTAAAAAAGCACTTTCAGAAAAACTCGGTATACAGCGCACCTCTTTATCAAGAGTTCTGACACAATTACAGCTTGAAGGCTATATAGAATACAGTGGTCGATCCATTAAGATTTTAAAGAAAGTGGAGTGAATATGTAAAAAACCCACACGATTTAGTATGGGTTTTTAATCTTTATAGTGTCCTTATTCAATTGCCTAATCTTATAACATCCTTAGGATATTCAAAATCGGCTTCAGTGACACCATTCAGTTTTAAATTTTTAAAAGCAAAGTTGCTTTCATAGCCATATGCTGTGGTTTCCAGTTTGATCACAATACCATTTTCTGCCCAAACATAGACTTTAATATCGTATTCTAGTCCCGAATCTTCATATACATAACACGTTTTGCCATCATATTCAATGGTTTCAATATATGGCGCTTGCCCTAAATTAAAAGTTTCATAAAAATCGTCTAGGACGGTAAAGGGATTCGTCGGTATATAGGTCACAGCTGATGGCACCACTGCCATGATCTCCGACCCTGGAATATATGTCGCCGACTCAGGGATACTTGCCTTGTTATAAGTGACAAGGTCTGGCTCATAGCCAATGGTTTTAAAATCGCCTTTGTTATACCAAAGTTTGGTAGGCTCATGGGCATCAAAGATGGCAATCTCGCAGTAGTAATTTTTATAGTCATCACCATTTGCAAGTACATCGCCAAGTTTAGCAGGCGCTTGACTCTTAGGAGATTTCGCCGTCATAGGTGAATCTGCCACAGAAACTTCACTTGCTGTATCGATACTAACAGCTTTGGTTTCCACATTATAAGTTACAGTGATCTCAAATTTTTCAGCCAGATCTTTGAGTCTAAAAAAACTACTGCCATTAATCGTGTAGGCCTTAAGATCTTTGATTTTAATGCCATCTTTATAAATCGAATTGCCATATGGGATTGCTGTTTTAGGCATACCATCCCCTTTGGCAAGTTCGCCGCCTACCACTGTATAGGCATTACCGGATACTAAGTTGATGCTTTTATTCGTTTCATCCCAACTGACATCAAACTGTTTAGAACTTCCATTGACTGCTTTTGCAATATCTCTTAGTTTAAAATAATTGTTTCCCTCGATGAGATAGGCTTCGAATTCTATCGCCACACCATCTACATATACTTGCGACTTGGTTTGATTGACGATGATATTACCTGCAAAAGTTACTGGAAGCAATTGCATGAATAATAAAATCACTATGGCTATTGCGGTAATCTTTTTCATTTTTCTTTTCTCCTTTCCCTAAGACTGTATCCATTCTAATTAATTTCGATTTATAGTCAGGGTGTCAAAATCAGTTTCGCATTACCCCTCTACCCTATGCTGTATCGTGTACTTACCGTAAACGACATCATAGGGTAGAGGGGTGTTCAGCTTTTGGATTTGACACCCTAACCATTTATTTAGATTTAAAAATATCTATACCATTGACCATTACCGGCGTCGGCTGTTTTGCTAACCACGCTGTATTTTTAAAAACTTCCTTGCCTATATTGACAACGCTGCTTGGTATTTTGATTGTCTCTAAATTTTCACAATCATTAAATGCATGTTGATCAAGTGTGGTAAGACCCTCTGGTAATTCAATAGAAGTAAGTGATAAACAGTAACTAAATGCATACGCACCTATGGTTTTAAGACCTTTTGACATTTTTACAGACTTCAAGTAAATACAACCTGCAAAAGGTTGGTCTCCAATATTTTCAACCGTATTTGGTATGACGATGGATTTCATGTTACTACCACTAAATGCATTATATCCAATACCAGAAACAGTCACGCCTTGAATTGTTGAAGGTATAACCACTTTATCCAAATCTTTTGTATACCCCATGATGAGTCCTGTTGTTAAATCAAATTTTAAGCCTGTTTTTTCATCCACCACAACATGAGGTGCCATGAAAGTTTTAGGTACTTCTTTAACAGTTACAACAGGCTTAGCGACAACCGGTTCATCACTTTTTGGATTAAATATGACTGCCTTGGCTACGGCTTGTAATGTGTTTAGGTTCACTTCAAGGCCATTTTCATTGCGAATACCTTTGGGATGATCTATATCCGCGTTGATAATCGTCGCTTGAAAGAAATACAAAGCGGGTTCTTCATATTTGCTTGCATCTATATAATTTGTAATGTCAAGCTTGCCACTTCCATATTCAAAAAGCATTGTGCCTTGATAAATTGCTTCGAGTTCAGACTCACTAGAAGTTTTCGTATCTGCCATGATTATTATAGGCAAATACTTCTTTGTACTCTTGGTGGCTTCATCCTTTATATTCAAAATGGTTTTGCCATCAGCTTGAGTCACATTGCCTTCTATTGGATTCGATTTACCCGTGCTGTAAAAAATATTATTGCTAAATTGTGAGATATTAAAATCATAAGCATTTTCAGTTTTACCTTTTTTACCACTTAGTGTTGCAATATTCGCATGGTCACCTGCAATATTTTGAGTTCCTCTAGAGTGTTCATCTCCATCTCGTAATAAATCAATATGGCGAATCTTATAACCGTCATTTGGCATCAATAGTGCATAAAAGCTTTGAACCTCTTTCTCATTATAGTAATTATAATTGTAATCGTATTTTGCTATAAAGGCATTGCTTGAGAGCCCTTCAAAATCAATACGCGTTTCATTGGTATTTCTTGAATAAATGGCTTTATAAGTTTCATCTACAACAGGACCGTTACCACTGGTTTCTACTCCCCATTCAATTGGGATCATAATCGGCTCAGGTATAATGGCATTATCTCCCTTAAGAATCCCAGTGATCGTATTATCGGATCCTTCTGGAAAGATTTTATCGCCATAGACAGCCGCATCATAATTGTAGACATAAATAGCAGTAAACGCTGTATTTTGGCCTACCTTTTCGCCGATGAGTTTTGCCACATCATTGGTTATATTGACATGATTATCGACATTCTTATAAAGGAATTCATAGGTGGCACCATTACGCTCATATAAAACGACGCCTAAATCTCTCTTAATATCGTTTTCTTCTCGTGTAAAATCTATAAAAATATCATCGATACCCGCCTCATTTGTGAGATAAGAAAGTTTTGCAGTTTTCAGTGGCATATCCACTTTACTGTAATCAAATCCCCCATGGTATAAACGGACCAGTTGAGGCTTTTCTGAACGTTTATTGATATAAAGTGCCCCAACAGTGTCTTTTTTCGCACTGAATAAATATTTATCTGGATATTCCACGCTCCAATCCCCATTTACATAAAAAGTCGCGTTTTTGCCCACATAAATTTTTCCAGCACCACCCGTTGATATTCCAACATCTCTTGGTACATAAAGCGTCGCACCATCTGGCACGTTTATTTTACTGTCAATTGAAATATAATCTCTGTTGCCTTCAAAGTAAGCGTCATATAATGCTTGTTGTAACTTCATATAAGCGGCATCACCTTTAGGAATTGCTTCAAATGGTGCTTCATATTTCTTACTGCTATCCAAATTGACGGCATCATTCTTTTCATCCAAAATTAAACCACAGTCAATCAAGTTCATAATTTCATCTAAAGGATAATAGACACTTGCATCTATTTTATAACCTATAAAATTATAGGTTATAAAATCCCCGTTGCTAATCAGTGGTCGGTTGTAAGGTGTCGCAATTTGAGTTGCGGGCGTTTCTTTTGGAATACCATAATATGAAATCGTATTTAGCCCTTGCGCATTGGCAATGTATATATTGGCATTAAAATCTACTTTTGCCTCTTTAAAAGTATGATAAACTTTTGCAAGTGGGGCATATGCCCTGCCACCTATATCATAAACTCTAATACTCGTATCCATACCATTGAGCATTATTTTCGTGCTCATAAGTGTTGCTGTCACTTCTGGTAATCCAAAGTAATTTAATGCCGTTTTCTCAATCGTGGTGTCTGCTGCAAATGATGCAGGCAGCATTTGAATAAGCATCGTCACTAAAACACAAAATGCCATTGTCTTTTTCATTGTCTTTTTCATTGTCTTTTTCATCTTCATTTTACCCCTCCATAAATTTCAGATCATTTTGTTTACACCTTATGGCCATATAGACTCACTCTAATTGTATTTTATTACATAAAAAAAAACCGTTTCTTGCATGAAACGACTCTTTTACGTCATAAATGATCTTTTTAAAAATCAAATGAATGATTAAGGTGTCAAATTCAAAAGTTGAGCCACCCCTAACCATGAGTTCAACTGGAACAGATAAACGCGCAAAAGCCGAACAACTCTATTGGAGTTAGTCGGCTTTTAATATAGGACACTTCTTTATTTTGTAAAGTTCTATTGTGAATAACCAGAATGCATTACAATTTCTTGTTCATCAAACAACTTTTCAATAACAGATTCATACGCCTCAAACGACATTGCTTTTCTAATCGCCATCAAATATGGCGCCTTGGCCGTAAAACTCTGAATTAAATAGTACCAAATTTCTTTCATTTTGCTCAAAACTTTTCGATCAACAACGAGGCTTCGTTGATACCCAGCATAAATATCATCGTGAAATGCACTCAATACATTTTTATCCATTTTAGAATTTGTCTTAATCAAATTCACCAAATCTGGATTTGTAAGCAAGCCTCTTCCAAGCATCATGATTTCTACCTCAGGAAATGCATTGGTGAAATCTCTATAATCTGACACTGTAAAAATATCGCCATTATAGCAAATTGGATTTCGACTCAGTGACAAGGCCTCTTTAAATATTTTTAAATTAGGTTTATTGCGATAAATATCCGTTTGTATCCTTGGATGAATAATAAGTTCTTTGACCGGATATTGATTAAAAATCTCTATAAGTCCATAAAACTCATCTGGATGTGTCTTACCTAACCTTGTTTTTATCGAAATCTCCATATTCTGCGTAATCTGGCTGCTATAGATGTCCTCTAAAAAGAGATTAAGTGCTTCCTTGTGAGCCAAAAATCCTGAACCTCTATTTCTAGAGACCACCTTTTTTGAAGGGCATCCAAGATTGAAATTAATTTCGCGATATCCCATTTGATTGATTTTCTGAGCTGTATGCATAAAATCTTGAGCATTATTGGAAAGGATTTGAGGCACTAGGAGCAACGTGTTGTTATTTTCAAACAAGATATCGTCTAAGTCTTTCGTAGAAAAACCCTTCTTTTGATCCGAAACGATAAAAGGTGCAAAGTATTTATCAATATGTTTAAAATTTGCTTTATGTGCGTTTCGATAAATATGACCGACGACACCTTCAAGCGGTGCATAATAAAATTGCATCTATTTAATCACTCCTGTAAGTTCGTTATAAATAAGCGATGGTATAAGCTTATTTAACTCTGATGCTTACACCATCGCCTATTTATCTTACAACGAAACCTCTAAAAGAACAAGTAAAACCTATATGAATTTATTCAATTACTAAACGCTTTATAGCTAAATATTTTCCCTTGGTTTTCATGCCGTAAGGGATCACTGATCAATTCTATGGCATTAGAGCCTAAGCCTGTCTTTTCAAAAATGACATCTCCATCAGTTGTTTTTAAAATGAGTTGATCTCCGTGAACTTCATATTGACCAGAAGGCCTATAGCTCAAAGCCTGTCCTCTTGAATAAATAAAAACAAAATCTGCTTTGAGTTCCACCCATGAAGCATCAACAGTATCTAACGATCCGTAGACATACTTACCTAGTTTAGGGGGCTCTTTACTCTTCATATAAAAAAAGACTGCAAGGAGAACTACCACGAGTATTATCAAGATTACAACCGCACATACATTCTTTTTTTTCAATATTTTCACCTCCTTTCTATGGTCCTCAGTTATAATAACCATAGATAAGGCGATTATCTTACACTTTTTCGGAAAATTTTTTATTGTAAAGTGTCAAAAGTCCGTTTCGCACGAACCATACCGTATGCTGTACCGCATACTTTTCGTACACGCATCATATTATTTTTTTTCAAGTTTCTCTGCAATCTTCAAAAGCATTGATTTTTCAATATTTCCCTGAAGATAAAAACTTTTTTCATTGTTGTTCCAACTCAATGTACCTAAATCATCTTTTTCAATGAACAATCCTCTATTTTCGTTTATTTCCACTTCAACCGATTTTACGAGCTCAGAATCTATCTGAGATTCAGAAGACAAATTGCCTTGAATTAATTTAATTTCACTGTTTTGATCATTTGAAAAAACCATGTACTTTGTATTATTTAATGCTCTATAACTCAATAATTTGTACCCTTCTGGTAAAAAAGCAGGATAATAGTAGTCTGTCCACTCATCTGGTAGCACCTCTAGTATCGACATTTCTGAACCCACTTCATGTGTCACTAAACTAAATTTTTGTGATGTTTCTACCACCATATTAAAAAAAATAATTCTAAAAGCTTCAACACTCATCGTAATAATGGACCCCGTTACACACAAAAGCGTAAAAAGAATAGCAATTTTTCCTTTTATTATCGAAATTTGTTTTTTCATTTGTACTTTATTGCGATTTCTTTTAACTTCTTTTTGATAATGATCAAACCATTCATTTAGTGTATCTGGAACATCAATATCTTCATATTTTTTATTCAATTGATCCATTTCTTTACAGACATTTTGCGCATGTTCGTAACCTACATTATAAAGAAAAGCTTTATTCAGTCTTACAAGGCGTTCATTTTCTTTAGACAGATTTTTCATAATCCACACCTTTCTTCTCAATCATTTCTTTAAATGCCAAGCGTGCTCTAGACAATCTAACACTCGCATTATTTTCAGTGATCCCTAATAAATCCCCGATTTCAGATATGCTCAATTCGTAGTAATATTTGAGTGTCAATATATCTGCATAAGTTGGATGTAAATTTTCCAAATGTTCTGCAATTTCTTTACTCAACTCGATTCGAATCATATGATTCTCTATTAAAAATACTTCATTTTCATTAAGTGTTTTGACATCGTATGATTCTAATAAAATAAGACTTGATCTTTTATTATATGTATTTATGGCTAAATTTCTTACTATGATAACCACATACGCACGTGTCTCTCTACACTTTACTTCTGAGATTTTATCCAAGTGTTTGGAAAGCCTCAATATGGCTTCTTGAACTATATCTTCAGCTTCATGATGATCTTTTAAGATAGAGTACGCTGTAATAAACATATCCTTATAAAAAGTAACAAATATTTCTTCAAGTTTATTTCGAGTTTCTTCACACTCTATCAACATTAATAATGTAATCATATGATCTCTCCCCTCAAAGCATTCTCACTATATTTTACCACAATGCACAAAATAAGCCTATATAAAAACCGAAAGACTCAATTGAATCATTCGGTTTTTATTGCTTTAGGGCTTATAGTTCAAACCGCCTTATAATCTGTTCAAGTTCTTTAGCAAGGATATTTAAACGTGCAGTTTGTTCGTTGATTTCAGTCATACCAGCGAGTTGCTCTTCAGTAGCCGCTGAAACTTCTTCTGTACTTGCAGAGGTTTCTTCTGTGGAAGCTGAAATACCAGTCATCGCATCTACAATGTATTCTTTCAATTTAAGCATCTGATCCACATCTTTGTCAATGTTGAGAAGTTCACTACTGAGATCGTGAATGCCCTTGGCAATAGCATCAAATTGAACTTGCGTAGATACCACGGATTTATTTTGCTGCTCAGTTACTTTTCTGAGCTCCCTCATAGTCTCCACTGATAGATGCGAATGTGCGTTAATTTCGCTGATGATATTTTTAATTTCACCCACTTGATTTGCGGATTGCTCAGCCATTTTTCGAATTTCATCTGCCACAACAGCAAATCCACGGCCTGCTTCACCGGCTCTTGCTGCTTCTATTGACGCATTCAGTGCAAGAAGATTCGTCTGTTCAGATATGCCTGTAATCGCATCTGTAATGGTGTGAATTTTATCTGTACTTTCGGAAACCTTAGAAATTACATTGCTGATTTTATCAGTAGCTGAATTAGTGGATTCCGTTGCCTCTAAAAGCGCTTTAACCGCTTCTAACCCTCTTCTACTTTGACCTTCAGCATCGCTTGCAAGGTTGTCAACAGTGACGGTTGACTGCTTCACATTATCAATATTTCTGGAGAGTTCATTGACTTTAACCACTGCATCTTCAGTAATCGTAGCCTCATCACTAACCGCTTTGGCAACTTCTCCAATCGTTTGAGCGACCTCATTGATCGCATTAGTCGTCTGATCTGTTACTTCTGCCAAGGAACTTGCCAGTTCCGTAACTGTGCTTGATGACGACTGCATCGCCATTATGAGCGCTCTGACATTGTGAAGCATCGTATTATATGCAGTTGCCAATGTGCCTATTTCATCACTATTGTCAATATGAATCTCAGAACCTTTTAAATTGTTATTTGAAACCTCAAGAAGAGCGGTAGAAATGGCTTTAATTGGTCTTGCAAAACTGCTTGAAAACAAAGTGATTGAAATTAAACCCAAAGATAATGAAAGTGCAAGCACAATCAAGATCACCATAAGAATCGTATTGGCCCCTTTGTTAAAATCTTCTACATATGCACCTGCACAAACCACCCATCCCCAATCCGAGTCCAATTCTTGATAAGTAATTTTATCACCAATATTTTCAGAACTTGGAAGCGTCCACGCATAAGTAACAAAGCCGCCGCCATTTTGAGCCGCCTTGATTTGGGCTTGTACAAGTTTAAACCCAGAACCCCCTTTGTCTTCTGTTTCCCATACATTAGTGCCTTCTAATGACGGATGCATCACTTCTACACCCTCTGTGGAATAAGCAAAAAAATAACCATTAGGGCCAAGGTCAATCGTTTTACTAATTGGACGTTTATTGTCAGCATCTTTAACGCCGAGAAGCATAACCCTTATTTCTTCTTGAGCCTCTTCCACTGAAATAGTACCTCTTGAGACTTCTGTTTTTTTAGAATCGATGAGTTGCATCACTTGCCTTACACCGTTTTTTAAAATCACCTCTCCTTTTAGTGACAATTGATTTTTTGCAAAAAAATAGCTGGTTGCACCTATGGCGATTACTGGAATAACCAAAAGTAAACTTGACATGACAATGAGTTTTTGTCTGATTGATAATTTCAATTTTTGTTTCCCCCTTCATTTTATTTTGTTCTACAATAATAATTTGATGTAAAACTATTATAGCATTTTACATGGATTTAACAACCAAAAAACTCAAAAGCTGTTGGAAAATCTCCAACAGCCTAAGAAAACCTGTATCAGTATTATTTTATTGTCATTATAGATCTAATGCCGCAAGGTAGACATTGCTCCCATGAGGTAAAAACATAGAGGGGTGTGTAATGCCAAATCCTCTTTGGTATGTTCCAGCCGACACATGCAGTAGATCTATTCTCGATTCTAAAAGTTTAGCAATTTGAATCCCTTCTTCTAAATCATAGCCTTCATCAAAGCATTCAGAACCACTGAATCTCAGTTCAATTGGAAATCCGTCTCCCACTGCTTCACGTACACTGTCAAGTACTTCCTGAGCAAACCGAACACGATTTTCCAAGGCGCCGCCATATTGATCTGTCCTCTTATTAAAGCGTATACTCAGTCCGCTTCGCTACCTTCGTAACACTTGCACAATCCTATCGGATTGCATTCAGTGGGCGTTTGGACTCCCACTGAATTAGGAATATGAACCCCCACTTAGAGAAGTGGGGGACATCTCCTCAAGAGTTAAAATAAGGCGAGAGAAATTGGTTGATTAGCCAGCCGTGACCTGCATGTACCATGACCATTTCAAAACCCGCACGTTTTGCAAGAGCAGCCGCTTGACCATATGCTTTAACGATATCTTGAATCCATTCTTCTGTCAGTGCTTTAACCGGAAGACCATCTGTCCTTGTAGTATCACTTGGTCCCCATTGATTTAAGCCACTTTTTTTAGCTTTATCGGTCAGATAGGTGCCAGCATATTGACCTGAATGCGACAATTCCACACTTGGAATAGCCCCGTGGCGTCTAATTGGTATTCTCAAAACGTCAAGGAAGGCGATCTACTAAAGCCACTTGAATATACGCATATGCTTTAAGGTTTTTCCTTTCGAACTACAGGAATCCAGACTTCGTATTTTGCATTCTGAGGATCAGGATTTATGTAGACCTCAATATCTGGCGCATTGCCATACTCATAGCCTGATGTTGGCAACCATTCGGTTACAATCCGCTTTTCTAAAACTTGAATCGACTCATTTGTGCCTTCACCTTCAAAGATTGCCCATGTGGTTGCAGGAATCGTGTATTCTTCTAATGCATCGCTTATCGGTCCATTGGAGGCAACGGCAATATAATAACGCCAGTCTTCCCTTTCATTACATGAACTAACGCCCAATAGCCCTTTAGGCATGCCATCCATAAGGGTTGCCAATTTGGGAATAGTCCCATCAGTTGCAGCTTTGCCCCACATTGCAGGTACAATTTCAAAATTCTTTTCGATTTCTTTTTCCAGTGGGCTAGATATCCCCACAATTCTAAACGCCTCTTTCTTTTCAATCTTATAGTTCATCTCACAATCTCCTTTTATCGTTATTCGAAAACTGATTGGAGGATATGCTTTGAGCCTTACACCAGATGCTTTAGCACTAGACGGTGTAATGCCATGCACATTTTTAAACGCGCGATTAAATGCGGTTGGCGAATCATAGCCATACTTGAGCCCAACCTCTATCACCTTACAATTTCCACTTTGAAGGTCTACAGCTGCAAGGGACATCTTTCTTCTACGAATGTACTCGGACAAAGGGATATCCGCCATATACGAAAACATCCTCTGAAAATGATAGGTACTACAGCAAGCAATTTTTGCAACTTCATCTAAATCCACATCATTTACAACATTTTCTTCAATATACTTTATTGCATCATTTAATCGTTCAATCCACTCCAATTTCTGCCTCCTATGATCATGATACTCTACATTAAAAAGTAAGACCTCTCTTTATCTGTACAATAAAGAGAGGTCGTTTAACACCTTCAAGGAATCCTATTCCATTTCATACATGCTATGCTTTTAGGATACTACATTCGCCCATTCATTGTCGAATAAATGTTTTCGCATTATCAATCTGTCTTGTAACATCTGTTGGTGAAGTCCCCCCATAGCTATTCCTATTTTGGATACAATTCTCAATGCTAAACCGGCTTAAATCGTCCAGTTCAATTGGGAAATGAACTTCGATTAAATCTGTTTTTGTAATATCAGGAAATGTCTTTCCTGTCATTTCGCAGTATTTTACTAAGTTACCTACAAGCTCATGCGCTTCTCTAAAAGGAATGTGATTGAGTACAAGATACTCAGCAATATCTGTTGCTTCAATGAAACCCTTCTTGAGCTGTGATTTCAAGACTTCTTCATTAAACGTAATATTTTCAAGCATTCTCGCAAAGATGAAAATTGAGCGGTCCAGTGTATGAATACTGTCAAAAAGAGCTTCTTTATCCTCTTGATAATCTTTGTTTAAGGTTAAAAACGTCCCTTTTAAAACGGTTAGCATGGTCATGAGATTGCCAATCGTTCTGCCAGATTTGCCTCGAACAAGCTCTGCGATATCCGGATTTTTTTTCTGTGGCATGATGCTACTGCCTGTACAAAAGCTATCATCAATTGTAATAAAGTTAAATTCTTGTGAGTTAAATACAATAATTTCTTCAGCAAATCCACTTAAATGTGTCATACACAATGCCGCATTAAATAAATATTCTAAAATACTGTCTCTAGAACCCACTGTATCCATTGCATTTTCAGAAGGTTCTCTGAATCCTAAGAGTTCTGTTGTTATAAATCGATCCGTTGGCAATGTCGTTCCAGCCATGGCACATGCACCGAGTGGATTGACATTTACCCGTTTTAAGGTTTCTTTAAATCTTTCTACGTCACGCTTAAGCCCCTGAAAATGCGCCATGTAATAAAACCCCACTGTAATCGGCTGTGCATGCTGTAGGTGCGTGAATCCTGGCATAATTTTATCCGCTTCTTCTTCCGCTTTTTTAATGATCACTTCTAATAAATCATACAGATGGGTAATGGTATTTTGTGTGGCCTCGCGTAAAAACAAAATCTCATCCACGGCATTTTGATCATTTCTACTTCTGGCAGTGTGCAAATACTTGCCCGTATCACCAATTTCTTTGATCAACTCTTTTTCAATGATCATCATAATATCTTCATCTATGATCTTAAAAGCAACTTCATTTTGGTCTATTTTTTGCTCGACAATATTTAAGCCTCTTATAATTTCATTTGAAACAGCTTCACTGACAATGCCCTGTTGTGCAAGCATTTTGACGTGAGCGATGCTGCCCATGATGCTATATTTGTAAAGCTTGTGATCAAAACTAATTGATTCATTATAATCTGCTGTGATGTTTTCCATTTGTTTGGAAAATCTACCACCCCATAAATTAGCCATTAATTGTGTCTCCTCTCATAATGGTATGCTTTGTTCTACTGGTATACTTTTTACTTTGCACTTTCAAGTCTTTCTAAATTTTCTATTTCTTCAATCGTTAAATTGGCGATTTTGGTTCCAATTTTAGTTTTGGATAATGCATAATAGACAGCAATTAGCATCAAAATACAGAGTAAGGTCACGATCACGCTTTCATAAATTCCTGCAATTACAAAACCCATTAATGAAATCGAACCTGTAATCAGTGCATATGGCAATTGCGTTTTGACATGGTCAATTAAACCACAAGTTGCCCCCGTTGCAGAAAGAATGGTTGTGTCGGATACAGGACTACAGTGATCTCCAAACAACCCGCCCGATAAAACGGCTGCTATGGTCACATATAGAGGCGCTCCAAGTGCGATTGCCATTGGGATGGCTATTGGCATCATAATGGCAAAAGTCCCCCATGAAGTTCCCGTGGAAAAGGAGATCAATGCTGCTATTAAGAAAATAATAGCGGGAATGGACCATGCAGGTATGTTATCTTGTGCGAGCTGCACAATATAAGATGACGTGCCAAGTAGCTTACCCGCTGAGCTTAAACTCCAAGCTAAGACCAGCATCATAATAACATCGAATAACTTGCCGCATCCACTGATATACATGGAGATCCCGTCACTGAGAGACTTAAGCTTAAAAAACTTCATCAAGAGAATCAGTGAAATGGCTCCAAATAAGTACCCCGTCATCAAAGAAATTCTAAACGCACTTCCCGGTACTGGCGTGAATGGAAACCCTTGAGGAATTAAAAGACCGAATAAGGTCACAAAAAGGACAAGCAGTGGAATGAGCAACAAAAGCGGTGAAGCATCATTGTTTAATATCATCTCTTGTCTTTCTTCAACGCCATCTTCTAAGGTGCTAAAGACACCTTGCATTGCACGCTGTTCTGCCTTTGCCATGGCACTAAATTCTCTTCCTGAAATCGCAACTATTGGGACTAACAGCAAACTTAAAATTGCATAAAATTGAAAAGGTATTGCCGATACAAATGCGTTAAAATCAGTGATATGGGTTATATTAAGTGCATCCAATTCCGTTTGGATAAGGCCCATAGAATAGACACCCCATCCAATAAAGGGAATTAAGATACAAACTGGAGAAGCGGTAGTATCTAAGATCCATGCCAGTTTCTCCTTAGAAATTCTCATTTTCTTAAAAAGTGGTGTGAAAACAGGCCCCACAATAAGGGGTGTTCCAAGATCTGAAAAAAAGACAATAATGCCACCGATCCAAGCGGCTATTTGCGTTTTATGTCTGTTGTTGATAATTTTTGCAACACTTCGGTTCAACGTTTCTGCAGCTCCAGATTTCTCCACCAAAGTCACAAACCCGCCAATAAAAACCAATAATAAGATTACCCCTGCATTATAACTGTCTAACAATTGTGCTAACACAAAATCTTTGAGCAAAGTGGTTACTGCGGTCATCGGATTTCCACCCACAAGTATTAGTACCCCTGTAAAAACACCTGCCAAAAGTGACACAATCACTTTCCGTGTTTTGATGGCTAACCCGATTGTCAATAAAATCGGCAATAACGATAATATGCCATAGTTTGTTTCCATATTGTTTCCCCCTTCTAATTGGATACATGTCATCAGCGCCATGACTTAACTTATAACATTGCAAATACGATGCCAAAGAAATTAAGCTCTTTCACGCCGTTTTTTATATGACAAAAGGTTTAATTGGCTTTTAAAAGACCATTTAAACCTTTTGTTTTTACATTACGCCTCTTTATTTTATTTGGAAGTATTCTCAACACGAACTTTAAATTGGTCCAAATCCCCTAATAGCGCGCAACCTTTTTCTGTGATTTTACTGCCACCTCTCCCCCTTGAGGAAAAAATATAACCCATCTCATTTAATAGTCTTAGACCATTTCTTATTTCAGTTTCAGTGTGTGCATAGCCTTGCGAGGCGAGTGTCTCTTCTATTTTAACTCTGCCCCATTTTTCTTTTGAATTATGAGATGAGTTTAATGTCTTTAAAATACCTTCAATCAGATCTATTTTTCGCCCTTCTCTCAATATAAAATCAAGATTTCCACTATATGAATGCGCTCTTACAGCTGCTTTTTTCCGCTGCTCATGGTGAACACTTTCACTAAAAATATATCGGGGTAAATCCTTTGCATCAATAAAGGCCTTTTCTAAGCTCGATAGATACTCCACAACATTTCTGAGTTCTCTGATGTTCCCAGGCCACTGATAATCGCAAAGTTGCCTCATCACCTCATCTGAATAAGTCCAATTTCTGGTCATCGTATTCATAAAATGTTCTAAAAGCAATGGAATATCTTCTTTTCTTTCTCTCAATGCGGGAACGTCTAAAGGCAGCACATTTAATCTATAGTAAAGATCTTCTCGAAATTTTTTTTCCCGAATCAAATCTTTTATGTTCCTATTTGTGGCAGCAATAACCCTTACATCAATATCGATTAACTTCAGTGCCCCTACTCTAGAAACTCTTTTTTCTTCTAACACTCTGAGCAACTTACTCTGTAAAGACAAAGGCATTTCACCGATTTCGTCTAAAAAAATAGTGCCTTTATGTGCCAATTCAAACAATCCTATTTTTCCGCCTTTTTTTGCCCCTGTGAAAGCACCTTCTTCATAACCAAACATTTCACTTTCTAATAAATGGTCCGGAATTGCAGAACAATTCACCGCTACAAAACTGTACTTTTTTCGATTAGACATATTGTGTATACTTTGAGAAAAAACTTCTTTTCCAGTGCCACTCTCGCCCATAATAAATACCGAAGCATCCGATTTTGCCATGCGTTTGCCTGTGATTATAGCCTCTTTGATTGGCTCACTTTCCCCTCTAATATCTTCAAAAATATATTTTGCTACATGCTTATTCCCAATAATGCGCGATCGAATACCATGTTGTTTATCCTCTAACTCATCAAAATTCTTAAGGGTAACGATATTGCCTCTTCGCGTTTGCTCAGAAAAAATAGTTGAAATCTGAACGATAAAATTTTCACCCCCAAATGATAAAATACTCTCCAATTTTTTGTGGTTTTTATCGTCTGTGTTTAACTTGAGTTCAGGTAAAATATCTGTAATTGCAAATCCTTCTATTATCTCTGACTGATTTCTGAGCATAGCTTTCGCTGTGTTGTTCGCTAAATAGATTCGACCCATTAAATCCGTCAGGATAATCCCATCCTCCATAAGCTCAATAAGCGCTTTTATTTGATCAATCATTTTTTCGTTTTCACCGAGTAATCTTTCAATGCCTCTAGACGTCGAAATCACATTATTTCTTGCACGTCTTGCTTCATCAGAACTAAAAACGCCTTCAATGCACATCTTATCCGCTAGCTCAATCACACTATTAATGTCGAGAACTCTTTCACCAATGTTGATGATGGTTTCCATGCCTTTTGGGACCATTTGCAATTCATTTGGTGTTATTGCATAACGAATACTTTTATCTCTGCTTTTTTCATCTCCAAAATAAGCCGTTATGTCTAACTCTTTGAATCCTGCTTCGTAAATCTGTGTGATCACTTCCATGCAATTTCTATAGTCTATATTCGCCAGCAGAATTTTACGATCTGTCGGTAATGCTTTTAAATACTCAAGTTGCTGGTTGCTTAACGCAAATTTGACTACTTGGAAGATCGCAGAGTCTCTCATCTTTTCATGTACTTTTTTAAACATGGTGAATGCAGAT
The DNA here is from genome assembly GCF_001748365.1 of Fusibacter sp. 3D3. GTDB lineage: Bacteria > Bacillota > Clostridia > Peptostreptococcales > Acidaminobacteraceae > Fusibacter_A. The sequence continues at coordinate 61,644 of NZ_BDHH01000004.1, forward strand.
ATAACGATATATTTTTCTTCAACGTATCGTTTTCGATCAATATCAAATGCCGAATAGGCATTAATTTTTGCATATTTTCCAAAATAAACTTCTAAACAGGCCTTAATGAACAATGCATATTCTTTTTCATAAGCTATGACCGCGATCTCTTTCATCATTTGTTACCCCTTCTTGTACAAAAAAGCTCATAGAAGAGGAACGCCTTCCATGAGCTTAAAATTATTAGCCTTTAATCGCCCATCGCATTTTAGTGGAGCGTGCTCGACTATTGATACTACATTCTTCTACGGACGGTCTGATGATCTCGGGCGCAATTTCACTATAGACCCCTTCTCGTTGTAAACTCTTAAACGATTTTTTAACCAGACGATCTTCACCTGAATGAAAAGAAAGAATCGCCACACGGCCTCCTTTTGCAAGCACTTTTGGCAGTTTTTCTAAAAAATCATACAGCACTTCAAATTCACTGTTTACATCAATTCTCAGCGCTTGAAAAGTTCTTTGACAAGATTTTTTAATGGCTTCCTCCCTTGTGCTCGAGGGAATGAATTTAAGCGCATCCGTTATGATTTGTCGAAGCTCAGTGGTAGTCGAGATACTTTTGCCCTTTTTTAGGTTAGCCATAATCGCACGTGTAATTTCCTCAGCATAGGGTTCATCTGCATTCTCAAGTAACATGCCGTGGAGTTCCTCTTGAGGTATTTTTTTTAACCGTTCAGCCGCCGATATGCCCTTCTTAGGATTTAAGCGTAAATCCAAAGGCCCTTCAGTTTTATAAGAAAACCCTCGATCTGGATTGTCTATTTGCATGGAAGAAACGCCAAGGTCCGCTAAGACAAAATCAAATAGGCCTGATTCCGCTATGACCTGATCTATATTGGCAAAATTCAACTGCTTAATGGTTAAAATTTCTGGACCATAACCAAGTTTTTCCAATCTTTCTCTCGTCCGCGGCAATTCTATAGGATCTACATCTAGTGCATACATATGCCCCTTTGAGTCTAAGCACTTAAGCATCTCAAGCGTATGTCCGCCATAACCAAGTGTCGCATCAAGCCCCGTTTGTCCCGGTTTGATTTGCAAGAAATCCAATATTTCTTTGACACAAATGGATATGTGCATGCCCGCTGGTGTGCTGCCCTTTTGAATGACATGTGCTACTGTGTCGCCGTATTTTTCTGGCTGTAGTTCCTTGTACTTTTCTTTAAATGACTTTGGGTGAGTCCCTTTATATCTAACACGCCTTTTATGTGTTTGTTCTTGATCTGACATTTTGTAACCTCACTATTTATTATAATTTTATGTCTAGAATACTCCTTAAATCATACCATAGTAAGTGTCCTTTTTAAATGCCAATTCGTTTGCTCTAAATACACTTTATTTTTTTTCCTGTTTAATCTTAGCAAATAATACCACATAGTTCTATTTAACTCAACATTTGATTGTAGTACCCTTGTTGCTGAATAAGACTTTCATGGCTACCCTGTTCTATAATCTGTCCTTCCTTTACAACGAGGATGAGATCAGCATCTCTAATGGTGCTCAGTCTATGAGCTATGATCACTGAAGTCCGCCCTTTTTGAAGTTCAGTCATGGCTTTTGTCACTTCTTTTTCAGTTTTTAAATCCACACTGCTGGTGGCTTCATCGAGGATTAAAATTTTAGGATTCGCCATGAGCGCTCTTGCAATGGTAATGAGCTGACGTTCTCCCTGACTGATGTTAAGCCCTCCAAAAGTCAGCTTGGTCTCATACTTATGAGGCAATTTATTAATCATCTCATGAACCCCAGTGAGCTTTGTGGCGGCTTTAATTTCAGCATCTGTGGCCTCTAATTTACCATACCGAATATTATCGTAGATAGAACCGCTGAAAAGATAGGAATCCTGTAACACAATGCCAAATTGGCTCAAGTAATGCGCATAGTCGTATTCTAATATATTTTTGCCATCCACGCGTATACGACCCGCATTTGCCTTGTAAAAATTAGAAAGCAAATTGACGATGGACGTCTTCCCAGCACCTGTTGGACCCACAATCGCCACACGCTGTCCCTTCATAAATTCAAAATTAATCGCTTTAAGGACGGGCACGTCAGATGCGTAGCTAAAGGACACCGCTTCAAACGCAATATGCCCTTCAACGGGTGTTCTTTCCTGGTTAGATGTTTTGATTGCCTCAACTTCATCTAATACTTCAAAGACCCGTTCTGCACCTGCTATAGCGGACATCAAACTGTTGTAGATAAATGCAAGTTCATTGAGGGGGCGTACAAACTGTCTTGAATAGGCAATAAAACTTGTCACCACACCCACCGTCACATGACCCTTAATCACCAAGTAACCACCAAATAGCCCCACCATCGAAAACGTCAAATTGTTGATGACATTCATCAGAGGCATGAGCAGCCCACTCCAGATTTGTGCCGATCGCCCATATTGATAAGCTTCTTGATTTGCTATTTTAAAGCGTTTGAGCATAGTGGCTTCATTGCCAAAGCTTTGGATGATGTCCAGTCCATAAACCGTTTCCTCCACCATGCCATTGATTTTACCAAGTGCTCTTTGTTGCCCTTTAAATTGATGAATCGTCTTTTTAGAAATCATCTTTGAAAGACCAAAAATAAGGGGCACACTGATGAGCACCGCCATCGCTAAAACGACATTAAGCCAAATCATCAAAAGGGTAATCCCCACAACCGTATAGAGGCTTGTGAGAAAAGTAATCGTCACCTGAGTTATAACACTGCTCACCGCATCGATATCATTTGTAAAACGACTCATGAGATCGCCGTGAGATCGTTTATCAAAATACTCAAGCGGCAATGATTCCATCTTTTCAAAAAGCTGAGTTCTGAGTTTATGAACGCTGTTTTGGGAAGCTTTTGTCACCATGAACTCACCCAACCAGTTTAAAAACGAAATCAGCACATAAATACAAAGTAGCATTAAAACCAGTTTACTGAGAAGTAACGTCTCTCTATCCAAAATGGCATCGGTGGCTCTCCCGATCAGATAAGGCACAGTGATCGTTCCAGTTGTGGCGATAAACACCATCATAACAGCTGCAATAAGGGCTTTTTTCTCGGAGATGAAAGTCCCCAAAAGTCTTTTAAAAGTCTCTTTAAGTGATTTCGGTCTCACTTTATTTCCAAACCGGCTTGAAGCTCTGGACATTCCATTCATATTGCCTTTTTTAGAACTTTGAGTCATGAGGCTCACCTCCATTCTTACCAATTTCCGCTTGGTATATGGCAAGGTAGGTATCGGATGTCTCAAGGAGTTCTGCATGAGTGCCAAACGCTTCAATCGCGCCGTTATTGAGTACGATAATGCGATCAAGGTCTATGACAGAACTTATCTTCTGAGCCACTATGATCAAGGTCAAATCTCCTAATTTTCTCAAATTGTGTTTAAGCGCTCTTTCCGTAAGCACATCCAGTGCACTGGTGGCATCGTCTAAGATCAATATTTTAGGCTTATGAATAATCGCTCTGGCTATGGCAAGACGTTGTTTTTCGCCACCCGATATATTGACACCATTTTTGCCGATGAGGGTTTCCAGTTGATTTGGCATATGTGCGATAAATTTTTCGGCCATGGCGCGTTCAAGCGCGTGCCACATGGCTTCATCTGAAGCATTTTCACAGCCATATCTTAAATTGTCTGCAACACTTCCTGAAAAAAGCATATTGTTTTGAGGTACATAAGCTATGGTCTCTTTTAGAAACACATTCGGGATTTGTGCCATATCGATATCACCAAGCCTGATTTCACCCGATGTCGGTTTGAGGATGCCATTAATCAGCCGGATCAACGTCGTCTTTCCCGATCCTGTACAGCCAAGTATGCCAATGCTCTGTCCATGTTCTATTCTAAAATTCAGATTTTTGAGTGTCTCTTCACCTTCACCAAATCGAAATGTAACTTCATCAAACGTCAAATGAAGGGCTTCAGGTATTTGATCCGCTTTGGATTCATCTACACTTTCATAAGAAAGCACCTCTGAAATTCTTGTAGCAGATGTTTTCGCCCTTACAAATACATTAAAAATACGTGTAATGATGGAGAGTGCAAAATAAAATTGGGTCATGTAATTGATAAAAGCCACAATTTCACCAATACCGATTTCTCCAGATTGAACCCAAGTATTCCCCCTATAGAGCACCACTACAATGGCCATATTGACCGCCAGTAAAATTACAGGACCAAACGCCGCCATAATCCGCATGGTTCTGGTGGTAATCTGTCTTAAATCATCACTGATGCGGTGAAATCTACTGTTTTCATACTCAAAACGATTGAAAGCTTTAACCGTTCGAATACCGCTTAAAAACTCCATGGTGCGCTGATTCAAACTGTCCAGCACACGTTGAATCCGAGCGTACAGGGGATAGCCTATCTTTAAATTGACATAGACAAGTGCAATCGCAAGTGGGATCACGGCAAGGTAGACCATTAAAAAACGCCGATTGAGATTTAAAACCATGATAAAACTGCCCATGACAAGTAGAGGCGCTTTAAGAAAAATTCTCATAAGGCCATTGATAAAAAGTTGAACTTGCGTCACATCACTGGTTAGCCTTGTAATTAGCGAACCTCTTTCCAAATTTTCCACTTTCAACATTGGAAAAGTCAGTAATTTTTCATAGAGCAATGCTCTCAGTTCCATGGCGATAGAAAACGAAACATTTGAAGATAGCCAATTGCGCATTAATGCACCGATCATGCCGATAAGTGTCATGCCAAGCATTAAACGCCCATAATGTGCGATGACTGCCCTATTTTCTAAAGCAATCCCTTGGTCTATCAGTTTGGACACCAATAGGGGCTGCATTAAATCAGAGCACGTTTCAAGTCCAAGAAATAACACAGCGAGTAAAAATGAACCCCAGTGTTTTTTTACAAATCGTCCATACACTTTCAATACAGTCACCTCATTGGTTAGAGTTAATGCGAAACTGACTTTTGACCCCCTAACCCTCATTAATATTCTAAACTTTTTGGTGTCTAATTGCTAATTGTTTTTGGAGACTAAAAAAGAACTTTGAGAAAATACAAGTGATCACAAAGGCAAATAGAGAATTTAAGATCAAAGACAAATGACATATGAGAAAGCCACTTTGAGTGAGATCTAAGGGGGTTTTTTCATTCGAAAATTTAACATAATATGGAATTTTGTGAATTGCAAAATGCTCTCGCATATGATATACTTCAATTTGTATAGCGCTGCAATTTAAACGTTTTATAGATAGTGTTATCTATACTGAATTAAATGAAGCACTTGAGAAATGAGCTCTAATAATTAAAAATACATTCCCATACAATCATGGTTTAATCGATACTAAATGGTCTGAGAGGAGAGAGGCTATGAAATCAGAAAGGCAGATAGAGTCCACTTTTATTGAAAAGCTTAAAGACTTAAAGTACACATATCGTGACGATATTAGAGATAAAGCATCTCTTGAGGCTAATTTTAAGCAACACTTCGAGAAACTAAATCGTGTTAAGTTAAGTCCTTCAGAATTTGCACGTCTCAAAGATAGTATTATTACCGCAGATGTATTCACTGCGGCTAAAACTTTACGAGAGATTAATACTTTTAAGCGTGACGATGATACACCGCTGCAATACACGCTCGTTAATATTAAAGACTGGTGCAAAAATGATTTTGAGGTGATCACTCAACTTAGGATAAATACGGAAAACAGCAATCATCGTTATGATGTTATTATACTTATAAATGGTGTTCCTATAGTACAAGTGGAATTAAAATCGCTTACGATTACGCCTAAAAAGGCAATGGAACAAATTGTAGATTATAAAAACGATCCAGGCAATGGTTACACCAACTCACTCCTTTGTTTTATACAGCTTTTTATTGTGAGCAATGAAACAAAGACGTATTATTTTGCCAATAATCACAAGGAACACTTCAGTTTTAATGCAGATGAAAGGTTCTTGCCCATATATGAATTTGCCGACGAGAAAAATGAAAAAATAACGAATCTTTATGAATTCTCAGATCGATTTTTACCAAAATGTACACTTGCTCAGCTCATCAGCCGATATATGGTGCTTGTTGTGAGCGAGCAAAAGTTAATGATTATGCGCCCTTATCAGATTTATGCTGTTAAAGCAATCATAGATTGCATTGCACAAAATCGAGGAAATGGATATATTTGGCATACCACTGGCAGTGGCAAAACCTTAACTTCCTTTAAAACATCTACACTTTTAAAGGATAATTCGAATATTGAAAAATGTCTATTTGTCGTGGATAGAAAAGATCTCGATAGACAGACCCGTTTAGAGTTTAATAAATTTCAAGAAGGCTGTGTTGAAGAAAATACAAATACTGAAAGTTTAGTTAGGCGACTCACCTCTGATGATTATAAAGATAAAGTCATCGTTACCACTATCCAAAAACTTGGACTTGCACTCAATGAAGATAGTAAAAGAAACCAAGAGAAAAAGAAAAAAGGCGAATTAACCTATAAAGAACGTTTGATGAAACTTAGTGACAACCGTATTGCTATTATTTTTGACGAATGCCACCGCTCTCAATTTGGTGATAACCATGATGCAATAAAGCGTTTTTTCCCAAAGGCTCAACTTTTTGGTTTTACTGGGACGCCTATTTTTGAAAACAACTCTACCTACAAGCAAATTGACGGCACTATTGGTTCTTATAGAACTACAAAAGATGTTTTTGAAAAAGAATTACATGCTTATACCATAACAAATGCGATTGATGATGGTAATGTTCTAAGGTTTCATATTGATTATTTTAAGCCTGATGATGTTATAAAAGCTGCAAAAGCAGACTCCACCATTAGCAAAAAAGCGGTTGTTGAAGCTATTCTAGCAAAACATAATGCCGCAACTTACAACAGACGTTACAATGCGCTTTTTGCTACAGCTCGTATTAATGATGCTATTGAATATTTTGAATTATTTAAAGAACTGCAAGCAGAACAAAAAAGGAGTGATGTTAACTTTAGCCCCCTTAATATTGCCTGTGTTTTTTCTCCACCTGCTGAAGGTAACAAGGATGTAAATCAACTCCAAGAAGACCTTATCCAAGAGAAGCTTGATAACGAACAAGAACCAGATATGAAAAAAGAAGCTCTTAGAGAGATTATTAAAAACTACAATGATGCATATGGTACAAACCACAGCATAAACGAATTTGACTTATATTATCAAGATGTGCAAAAGCGTATCAAAGATCAGCAATATACAAATGCAGACTACCCACACGAAAATAAAATTGATCTTACAATTGTTGTAGATATGCTTTTAACAGGGTTTGATTCGAAATATTTGAATACCTTGTACGTAGATAAAAATTTAAAACATCATGGTTTAATACAAGCGTTTTCAAGAACAAATCGTATTTTAAATCCTACTAAACCTTATGGAAACATAATTGATTTTAGAAGCCATGAGGACGAGGTTAATGAAGCTATAAAATTATTTTCAGGTAAAGAAAACAGTGAGAAGGTAAAGGAAATTTGGCTTGTTGATCCTGCGCCAATTGTTGTTGAAAAACTTGAAAAAGCGGTGTTGGCTCTTGAGAAATTCATGGCATCTCAAGGATTAGAGTGTAAACCAGAAAAAGTGAGTAATTTAAAAGGTGATACAGCACGTGCTGAATTTATTGATAAATTCAAAGAAGTGCAACGTCTTAAAACACAACTTGATCAATATACCGATATAAAAGAGGACGAAACCCATAAGATAGATGAATTGTTGCCAGAAGATATTTTACGTGCATTCCGAGGAGCATATATTGAAACTGCACAACAGTTAAAGTCACAGCAAGGAAAGGATTTAGACAATAAGGTTCCAGAAGTTGAACAGCTAGATTTTGAGTTTGTTCTATTTTCCTCTGCCATAATTGACTACGATTATATTATGGCGCTTATTTCTAAGTACACGCAATCTGATGTGCCAACAAAAGAAAAAATGACTAAAAAGGAATTAATCGACCTCATAGCCTCTACTTCTAACTTGATGGAAGAAAGAAAGGATATTGAAGAATATATTGACACCTTAGAAGCTGGCAAGGGGTTGGATGAAAAAGCTATAAGAGTTGGATATCAAAAATTCAAAGAAGAAAAAACCGTGACAGAGGTTGTTAAGATTGCATCAATGCATGGACTTAAGCCTTCAGATTTACAATCATTTATTAATGAAATTATTGACCGAATGATATTTGACGGTGAAAAATTAAGCGACCTTCTTGAGCCGCTTGATCTTGGCTGGAGAGATAGAACCCAGAAAGAACTGGAATTGATGGGTGATTTAATTCCACTTCTTAAAAAAATAGCAGGTGGTCGTGAGATTGTGGGGTTAAAAGCATATGAGTAAAAAAGAAAAAACAACATTAATGCCAAAATTGAGATTTCCAGAATTTAAGGCTAAAGATGACATTGTTTTTAGAAATGGAAATTTGATTTTTGAACCCATTAGTAATAAAAATCACAATTCCGATTTGCCAATACTTGCTATTACGCAAGAGTATGGCGCAATTCCTAGAAATCATATTGATTATAATGTATCTGTTACAGAAAAAAGCCTTGAAAGTTATAAAATTGTTGAAATAGGAGATTTTATAATAAGCCTGAGGTCCTTTCAAGGCGGTATAGAATACTCCATGTTTCACGGTATTTGCAGCCCTGCATATATCATTTTACGCAAAAAAGTTGATATAGTTGACCAATATTATAAGCATTATTTCAAGACAAATAGATTCATTCAAGATTTAAACAAGGACTTGGAAGGCATAAGAGATGGAAAAATGGTCAGTTACAGCCAATTTTCTTCCATTTTGATTCCAAAACCTGATAAAAAAGAACAACAAAAAATTGCAGACTGCTTATCTTCAACGGATGATCTTATCACTGTAGAAGCTAAAAAGCTTGATGCTCTTAAAAGACACAAAAAAGGATTGATGCAAAAGTTATTCCCTGCCGAGGGTAAAACTCTACCTCAGTGGAGATTTCCAGAGTTTGTGGATGATTGGAACAATGTCTCTCTAATTGATATTGTAGATAAAAAAATAAAGTGGAGTTTTACAGGAGGTCCATTTGGTTCAAATTTGAAATCTTCTGATTATACAAATGATGGTATACGTGTCATTCAACTTCAAAATATTGGAGACGGAAAATTTATTAATAATTATAGCATTTTCACTTCTAAAAAGAAAGCAGATGAACTTTTAAGTTGCAATATATATCCTAATGAAATTATAATGTCAAAAATGGGAGATCCAGTTGGCAGAGCGTGTATAGTTCCCAACGTCCATTCACGCTATTTAATGTGCTCAGACGGTATTCGTATTGTAGTTAATAAAGATATATATAATCTATATTTTATATATTCATTAATAAATTCTAGTACATTTCGTTCTATCATTGAAAATAATTCTACAGGCTCAACAAGGAAGCGTATTGCACTTGATTCTTTAAAAAATCTACAAATGACTGTTCCAAAAATAGAAGAGCAAGAAAAAATAGCGGACTGCCTGTCTAGCTTAGACAAACTTATCTCTGCACAAGTTGAAAAAATTGAAGCCCTAAAATTCCATAAAAAAGGTTTAACACAAGGGCTTTTTCCTTTTATTTTGGAGGTGAGTAAATGAGTTCTCAGCCTACAACAACTTCTTTTTCAGATTTAAACTCACTTTCAACTTATTTTAGAACGCTTTTAGATAGCAAAAAATATGTGCTCCTATTTGCCTACAACGGTACAGGGAAAACTAGACTTTCAGGTGTGTTTAAAGATATAGGGAAACAAACGAATTCTGAAACGGGTGCAAGTACAGCAGACACGCTTTATTATAATGCCTTTACGGAAGATCTTTTTTCATGGGAAAACGACTTAACTGGAGATGCCGATAGACATTTAATTCTCAATAGAAATTCTCGATTTTTTGATGGATTGAGAGATCTTGAAATGGAAAGTCGCATTCGCCCATTTTTGAGACGTTATGGTGATTTTGATTTTTTTATTAATTATGAAAAATGGACTATTAGTTTTTCTAGAGATGTAATAATAAATGGTAAAAGTGAAAAAATAGAAAATATTAAAGTGTCCCGCGGTGAAGAAAACATTTTCGTTTGGTGCTTTTTTCTTGCAATTTTGCAACTTGTAGTGGACCGAGAACAGGCATACAAATGGGTTAAATATGTTTACATTGATGATCCTATCTCTTCTTTAGATGACAACAACGCTATTGCGGTGGCCAGCCATCTAGCACAATTGTTAAAAAGCCAAGAAGAAATTAAAGTAGTTATATCCTCACATCATTCATTATTTTTTAATGTAATCTACAATGAGTTTAAAAAAATAAAAGGGAAAAATTATTTTTTTTCAAAAAACAAAGAAACAGATGAATTCTCAATTCAAGACACTGGGGATACACCATTTTTTAATCATGTTGCCTTAATCAAAGAGTTAAGTATAGCAGCAAATACTGGTAGACTTTATACTTATCACTTTAACATTCTGCGTAATATTCTCGAGAAGGCAGCATCCTTTCACGGTTTCAAAGACTTCACTGAATGTATTAAGCGTGATGAGTATGACGAAGACGGTATTACCTTTGCGAGATATGTGAATATATTAAGCCATGGAAACTACTCACTTTTTGAACCCATCGAAATGGTTGAAGATAACAAAGAAGTATTTAGAAAAATATTACAAGGATATATGGAATCCTATCGATTCAATCCTGAGTTATTTAGCGAAGAATAGAGGATAAAAATGAACGATAATCAACAAAAACAACTAGGTGCAACCCTATGGGGCATTGCCGATAAACTGCGTGGTGCAATGAACGCTGACGACTTCCGTGATTACATGCTATCGTTTCTTTTCTTGCGCTATCTTTCCGATAACTATGAGGAAGCTGCGAAGAAAGAACTTGGTAAGGATTATACACAATGCGAAGAAGAAATAAAGATCATCTGTCAAACTTATAAACAAGATGAGAAGATTGACATGCTAAAAGAACAGGTGGCAGATTATTTTTACCAACAGCAATCTGTAGATAAGGCAAAAAGGACGATCCCCGACGATCATTTGGCATTTTTAGAAACAAAAAAATTGACACCACTTGTGCTCTGGTATAGTAACAATTTAGATCAAGTCACTACATTTGAGAAGCAAATGCGTCGAAAAGTTCATTTTGTAATCAAGCCACATTATCTTTGGAGCAATATTTATGAATTAGCGCGTACACAAAGCAAACATCTTTTAAAGACCTTGCAAGCAGGTTTTAAGTTCATAGAAAACGAATCTTTTGATAGCACATTTCGTGGCTTATTTTCCGAAGTAAACCTTGATTCTGATAAACTTGGGAAAACTTATGATATTCGCAATACAATGATATGTTCCATTATAACTGAAATTGCTGAGGGGCTTTCAGAATTTCCTAATGAAAGTGATATCTTGGGAGATGCCTACGAATATTTAATCGGACAATTTGCATCGGGATCTGGTAAAAAAGCTGGAGAGTTTTACACACCTCAGCAAATTTCAACGATTCTCTCCCAGATCGTTACGCTTGACAGTCAAGATCCAAGTACAGGGAAAAAGAAATATCTTAAGAGGGTCCTTGATTTTGCATGTGGTTCAGGGTCGCTACTCATCAATGTCAGAAAACAGCTCGGATCAAATTCTATTGGACAGATATACGGGCAGGAAAAAAATATTACGACTTATAATCTAGCACGTATGAATATGTTGCTCCACGGATTAAAAGATTCAGAATTCCAGATTTTTCACGGTGATTCACTACTGAATGATTGGGATATTTTAAATGAGATGAATCCCGCAAAAAAACTTGAGTATGATGCAGTAGTTGCAAATCCGCCCTTTAGCTATCGATGGGAGCCAAACGATACCTTAGCAGAGGATTTTCGTTTTAAAGGTTATGGTCTTGCACCAAAATCTGCAGCTGACTTTGCATTTTTATTACACGGCTTTCACTTTTTAAGTGACGAGGGGACGATGGCAATTATCCTACCACACGGTGTTCTCTTCCGTGGTGGTGCCGAAGAAAAAATCAGAACAAAGCTTATAAAGGATGGCAATATTGATACCGTCATCGGTTTACCTGCTAATCTATTTTTCTCTACTGGTATTCCAGTCTGCATTCTTGTTCTAAAAAAGTGCAAGAAATTTGACGATGTGTTATTTATCAACGCAAGCGATGATTACAACAAAGGTAAACGCCAAAATATTCTTTTACCAGAACATATTGATAGAATCATTGAGACCTATCAATATCGAAAAGAAGATGATCAAAAATATTCTCGCCGTGTTTCAATGGCAGAAATCGAGAAACATGATTTCAACTTGAATATTTCCAGATATGTCAACACCGCAGCTGATGAAGAAATCATCGACATTAATAAAGTAAATGAAGATTTATCTGCCATTGAAGAAAACATCAAAAAAGCTAAGGCAAACCATAATCAATTTTTAAAAGCGCTAGGATTGCGTGAACTCCCATAACCCATAAAAAAAGCGGACAGCTGTAGCTGTCCGCCTAAACACTAACCTAATCTAAAGTTTTGTATCCTAAACTGACGCTCAAAACTGGTATAATCTGTGAAATAAACGGTTGCACAGCCTGGATGCTTCGCATCACTGTCTTCTTTACCTTCTATAAATCGATGATTGCCAAAGGCAGGTCCAATTATCATGCTGCTGGATGCGTTGCTCACCTCTACCATGCCCTCTTTGATCACCAATGCTTCTGAACCCGTCACGTGGATCGCCATGTGTTCTGTTTCGATGGTTTCAATCCCTGCAAGTGCCATTTCCACTCTAAAAGGCGCTTGATCGGGGCCATCCACTTTTATTCGTACATCCACACTTGTCTCTATCGGTGTCACCCATACTGTAAGGTTCAAGGTCGGTCCCGCTTTGATTTCACGTTTGCTGTGATCCATTGCCCACCAATCCGCAGTCGCCTGTGCGGTTTTAAACGGAAGATAGTACCAGCCCTTCATCTGTTGAGACAGTTTAAACGTTTTGCCCTCTATCAGTTCAATTTGATCAGGCTTAAACCCTCTGTGTTCAAAATAACTGCCACTTAATTTCAGCTCAAGTGTTATACTGCCGTTATTAAAATAAAGGAAATTTGACTTGTCCTTAAGCACGGTTAAACTGATATCTTTATTCAAATATCTGCCAATGCCAGACGCCTGATAATAATGAACACTTTCCTGAACTTCATAAACACCTTCAACTTCGCCTTCGCCTTCAATTTCGCCTTCGATGCATTCGGGATGATTCATAAAATGAATCAAGAAATCGGGTGCCGTGATCTGTTTTTCTGCCACAATCGCCATGATCTTGTTTGCCATTCTTAAGAATTCAGGCTTATGATATTTTTGCCCCAAATAGAGATACTGCCAGTAGTAATATTTAGGATATACCTTGGCATCCTTGTCAAATCGGGTCGAATTGGCAGTGAAAACGCTACCATCAGGCTCTATATATGTGAGCATCATCTGGAGATTCTTGAGCGCATAAGCTTCGTAAGAGGGGTCGCCCGTAGCTTCTGTGAGCCAGATCATGGCGTCGTTGTTGATGCGGTTGTAATTGCCAGCGGACCTTTCTGCAAATTCACCATCCGCATTGCAATCTATGCCCTCAATGAGATAACTGTCCATCGCAGATTTCATGGCTTCATCCTTAAATAGGTTTGCGCAGATGCCTAAAACCGATGCAATTGCCCAGCGGTGATTCGGGGTGTGAAACCCGCCTTCGAGGAGACCATATGCCCCTTTTTTAATAATCACCTCTAGCATTTTGTAGAGTGGTTCTTGATTTTTAACAGAGCGCTCCACGCTGAGGTATTGATAGACCGGTAATAACTTTTTAAGACAAAAAGCGGTATCTGGTGCGGAATCAAAATTGCATGTTACATAATCGAACAACCCATTTTCTCGTTGTACAGACGCCACATAAGTGAGGCCTAATACCATACTTTTATAAACGGTCTCGTCATTATAGTAATCAGAAGCTTCATGGCAATAGACCATCGCCAGTTTTGTGATTTCATAGATGCTATTCTTAGCTTGAATGACATGATGCGGATTCCTAAAGCCGCCGTAAAAGGGGCTTTCCACATCTAGAACTTGCTTGTACATGGCTTTTTGGGCCCTTCTATTGGCCTCCTGTAAAATCATTTGATAATGTTTATACATATGCGTTTGATACCTCCTATCCCGATTTAACGTTGTAATAAGGCGCTATAAACTTTTTATTTTTCTGACCCTTGTGTGTGAAATCACTTCATTTTGAGCAAGATGGTCTTGATTTCAAAAGGTCTAAATTCTAGCGGTATTCGGTTCTGTGACATTTCAAGGGATGCCACAGGGCGCTCCACAAGATTGACCTGTTCGGCTGATTTAATCTGTGGCGGCACTTTAAGAAAAGTCCGTGCCTGTTTTCCTTTTGCCTCGTATAGGCGCGCAACAATTGCATTTTCAAATGTTTCAGAAGGTTTTAATGCTTCAACCACAATATGATCTGCTAAGCCCTCAAAATAAGATTGACCGCCCTGCGTGCTCAACCCTTCGGCCACTACTAGCGGATAATTCAAGTCATAACCTTCTTGAATCACATCACTTGCGTCAAATGTACCTCTGTAGGGGTATAACGCGTATACAAAGTGATGCGTCCCAAGATCGGCTTCCATATCTGGAATGACGGGTGCCTTTAGGAGTGTGAGCTGTATGGTATGCCTCTCAAAGCTCAAGCCATACTTCCCGTCGTTGAGCAATGCAAGTCCATGGCTGTTATCCGCTATGACACAATACTTGTGATGCCAGACCTCATAGTGGTCTTTCTCAAACTGGCGTGACTTGTGAAGTGGTCTTTTGATATAGCCAAATTGGATATCACAGATGGCTTCTTGAGCATAGAGGTTCGCTGGAAAAGCCACTTTTAGTAATTTGTGACGCTCTTTCCAATCTATTGTAGTCTGAAATTCAAGCCGCCTTGCACCTCTTTTTAATAAAATTTCTTGACTGAGCAGAGAATTGTTGAGTTGCCTTTCCACAGAAACCCCAACACAGCCCTCACGCCTAATTACTTTTATTTCCGCTTTTTCACTGAGTTTTACGGGCATTTCCTTGGCCATAATCTCCAATTCCCAAGCATCATAAACCCCGTTTACATCTTTATACATGATGAAATCATTGCCTGGTGCTGATAGCCATTCACCCTCTTGCGGTTTGCCCTCTTTTTTATCTTTGAGGCTGATCACTCTACCCGTATGGTCAATCAAGGCGAGGATCGCATTGTTTTCTAAATAAAAGCCCGCCTCTACTGCTGTGACACACATCTCTTCATCAAGGTACGCAGACATTGCCGCTTTAGGCATTTCAATTTGACCACAAGCTGGAATCACATGACCTTCATAAGTTCTTTCAAAACTAAGCGCATTATAGAGCATTTGTACAGGTTCCTTGCCTTTGCAACGTTTCCTCAGAAGATCGTGGAGAAGCGCTTTACTCTCCTCTATAACACGTTTAAAGTCATTTTCAGCTTCTTCGTGTACCCTACGGATAGAAGTCCCAGGTAAAATATCATGGAAGGTATTGAAGAGCAACAAAGACCACAATTCGTGTAACTTTTCTTTAGTCCCATCCTCTAGATTGCCGTTTTCCATCAGATAAATGCTTGCCCAAAATTCAGCTTCTCTAAGGGCTACTTCTGCTTTCCTAAGGCCCATCTTCATCGCCGCTTGAGAGGTATAAGTGCCCCTATGCCAAGCTAAATAAAGTTCACCGGTGTAAATGTTTTGAACATCGCTTTCTGCAATGCGTTCAAAAAAGTGGATCGGGCTCTCCATCACGCATTTAGGAGCACCTTCAAGGTCTTTGAGTCTTCGGTACATCTCCAACATATCCCGTGTTGGACCACCGCCCCCATCGCCAAACCCAAAAGGAAATAGCATGCTATCGATATCCTCTGTTTGATTTCGATCCTTTTCCCAACGCTCAATGAGCAATTTGGGTTCAAGACGTGCGTTGTTTTTCTTGTAGAGGTGACTCAATACTTTGCTGCCATCAATCCCCTCCCACCAGAAGAGATTATAGGGAAAGGGTTCTGTCTCTGGATCAGCTCTGAGTAATTTTTGGGTCGCAAAATAGGGGATGTCACAGCCTTTCATGATCTGTGGAAGCGCAGCTGAAAACCCAAATGTATCTGGCATCCAAGCCATCTTCGTCTCTACACCATATTCACTTTGGAACCACTGCTTACCCCATAAAAACTGGCGGATCAGCGTCTCTCCAGAAGGCAAATTACAATCCCCCTCCACCCAGAGACCACCTTCTGGTATAAAGCGGCCTTCTTCTACTTTCGCCTTAACACGACTGTATACTTCTGGATAGTATTGTTTTAAATATTCTAAAATAGGGGGTTCGCAGAGCAAGAACTGGTACTCTTCATAGCGTTCCATGAGCCTCAATTGATTGGCATAAGTCCTAGCACTCTTTCTTTTGGTTTCCTCAACTGGCCATAGCCAAGCTAAATCCAAATGCGATTGGCCAAATACACTCATGGTGGGTGTCGTCGAACCATTCACACAGGTTAATAACGCCGTTAAACAAGCTCTCGCCTCTATGATACTCGCTTCTCGAGCCACAGGATCAAGCTCAAAATCAGCTTTATAGGTGAATGCTTTTAAGCCCTTTTCTATTTTCATCGCTCTTAAAGCGTGCTCTGGCAGTGACTGTAATATCTGATAAAGCACTTCATAATCGATCCACGCTTGGTAGATGGCTTCATGCCAAATGCCCACCGTCGAACATTGGATGCACACTTGATGCGCCGTTACTTCTGGCACTGGTGTCACTGTCATAGGATATGGACCGCCATTTTCTAGTCTAGGTCCATGACCGGCATAAGCTTCTGCTGCAATCTCAAAGACTTCTCCTGCCTTGGCACAATCCGTTAAAATAAGGGTCTTGTGCTGCCCATCTATGGCACTCGCCACTTCCCCATTGATCCAAACCAGCATCTCTGGACCGACGCCAATGCGCATGACAACAGGTTGTCCAATCAGATCATCACAGATCTGAACGCGTGTGAAAAACCATCCGTATTCCCATTTATCGCCCCAGGAAGTCCCCGATGACATGGGGATTCTCTTTTGCTTTCTAGCATTTTCAAATGACAAGTGCTCAAAAGTCGTAAACCCTTCAAATTCAACGTCGAGCAAAGGCGTATAAAAATACTTTTGAAGTTCTTCTGACCACATTTGAAGTCTCTGACGCCATTGTCTTCCTAGATTCATGTCCATCTCCTATTCTTTTTTTTGCCATTCAAATAAAAACAATATCGCCAGCGCCTGTCCATAAGGCATGGGTTTGAGTTCAATGTTCTTATAAAAGTCTTTTGAGTCACGCCCCATGGCGGTGCCATAGGAGACTTGATTTACAACGCCATCATCGTCAATATAATCTAAAATCGGTTCTAATGCTCTTTCTGCAAGTTCGAGATTTGAAGGTTCTATTAGATCCATTTCAAGTGCTCTGAGTATCCCATATGCAAAACCACAGGTCGCACTGGATTCTACATAGGAAGTTTTATCGTCCACGATGGTATGCCACATGCCATTTGGATTTTGATGTTCTTTTAAACTCGCCACTTGGTTGATCAAGGTCTGCTTTAAATACCGTTTTATAGAAGCATCGCAATCCACCATGCTTAAAAACTCAGGTATGACCATTGTGATCCAGCAGTTGCCTCTACCCCAAAAGACTTCTGTAAAATTGTTGTTGCCATTAAAAGTCCAACCATGATAAAAAAGACCCGTCTCTTTATCTTGCAAATATTTAATGTGAAGTAAGAATTGGTATTGTGCTTCATCCACATAGACTTTTTGATCCAAAATTCTGCCCATATTGGCTAAAAAGAGTACGGTCATAAAAAGGGTATCATCCCAAAGTTCCTGATCGTTCACCGTATCAGAAGTCATATGCTGAAATCCAGCATCTTTGGTCCTGGGGAAATGCTCTAAAATCCATTTTGCACTTGCCTTACACGGCTTCATGTACTTCTCTTCCCCTGTATATTCTGCCAAAAAAGAGAGTGCCAAAAAAGGCGCCACAGTATTCACATTTAATGCTGGAAACCCCTTCTCCAGTTGACGGTCATAGTACTTTGTCAACAAATCAAGGTATTTCACTTCTTTAGTTTGCTCAAAAATTTTCCATATCCCGTAGAGGCCAACCCCTTGAGGCCATTCCCAATATTGATACTTGCTCAAATCATCATTTGCTAAACTGTTATCCTTCATGTTCTCCATAAATATGGTATCGTCCAAATATAGAATATCACAAAAGGCATCAATTAATTTTTCGATTTTTTGTTCTATATATGTTTTTGTTACATCCATCATGAAACCTTCTTTCTGCTTAAATATTCAACTGCCCATTTAATTTTTCCAGCAAAGGCATTAATGCCTCTGGCGATTTAACGGTATAATCTGGCGTCCAATCCGTCTCTTCCACTTCATGAAAATATCTTGGAGACCAGTCCATCCATATGGAAACTAGGCCATATCGATTTGCCCCAGCGATATCTTTTTTAAGATTATTGCCCACCATTACAATGCGCTGTTTGTCTACATCCATTAAATGCATTGCCGTCATAGCGGCATCGAACATCGGTCTTTCAGGTTTTTGAACCCCTACTTTTTCAGAGACGACCCAGCCTTCAAAACAGTTTCTTAGCCCATTCCCCTCATATACATTTTTAAAGGAATCCCATTCCCCATCTGCCACAAGACAAACGCGATAGCCTTCTCTTTGAAGCGCCTTAAGCAACGCTTTAGCCCCTTCATAGAGTTCAGCTTCAAGCACGATGCCTTTTTCATCATAGACTTGAGTACTTTCATCGATGAGCGTATCGCCACTATCTATAAATACAATTAGACGCTTTTCCATTATGACCTCCTAGCCCTTTACATTCTCTGCCTGCGTATAATCCAATATACTTTTAAGTTTTAATTCCTTTACAAAATGACATGCCACGTAATGCTCTTCTGAAACCATTTGAAGCACAGGCACTTCTACTTTACATTTTTCCTGACAATAATGGCAACGCGTGTGGAAGTAGCATCCAGTCGGCGGATTTGCAGGGTTCGGAATTTCGCCTTGTAGTTGAATGCGTTCCATGACAATGTCAGGATCTGCTATGGGTACTGCTGACAGCAATGCCTCTGTATAGGGATGCCTCACTTGTTCAAACAATTTTGTTGTAGGTGCAAATTCCACCATCTTACCCAGATACATCACCCCAACTCTATCCGAAATATATTCCACCACGGATAAGTCATGGCTGATAAACAAGTACGTTAAATTCATATCGCGTTGCAAATCCTTAAGCAAGTTGATCACTTGCGACTGAATCGACACATCCAGTGCTGAAACCGCTTCATCACAGACGATCACTTCGGGTTTTAGTACTAAGGCTCTGGCGATGCCAATACGTTGCCTTTGTCCACCTGAAAACGCATGTGGATAACGTTTAAGGTAAGTCACGTTTAAGCCCACTTTTGAAGCAATATCAATGACCATTTCTTCAACTTTATCATAGGAGAGTTTAGGATAATTCGCTATAATAGGTTCCTTGATGATATCAAATACGGTCATTCTCGGATCCAATGAAGAATAAGGATTCTGGAAAATCATTTGAATTTCTTTGCGCAGTGTCTTCATCGTTTTCCGATTGACGTTTAGAAAATCAAAATCTTTGCCTTCCTTATTGGTATAGATCACATGACCGTCTGTAGCGGTTACCGCTTTTACAATGCAGCGCCCAAGTGTGGTCTTGCCACATCCAGATTCGCCCACGATCCCTATGGTTTCGCCTTCGTAGACATCAAAGCTCACATCACTGAGCGCATGAACAGTTGTCTTTTTGGAGGGGAAATCTTTCGTTAAATTTTGAATTTGAAGTATCTTTCTACTCATGCTTTGCCTCCTCGTGCTCACAAGCAAAACAAGCCACAAAATGACCTTCGCTTTTTTCTCTTAATTCCGGTTGTTTTTGATTACAAATCCCTTTAATCTTCTTTGGGCATCGATCATAAAAACCACAGCCTTTAGGCAAATTAAGGGCAAGTGGTACTGTCCCTTCAATGGAATAAAGCCTCTTTTCACGACTCGTCCCGATTCTATGAACGGACCCGAGCAACCCGTTTGTATAAGGATGGAGGGGCGTCTTGTAAAGCGAACGAACAGGTGCAAGCTCTACAATTTTACCAAGGTACATCACTGCAACGCGGTCGCACATTTTGGCAACTGTTCCGAGATCATGTGTGATGAATAAAATGGACATCCCCATTTCTTTTTTAAGATTGTTCATAAGGTCAAGGATTTGGGCTTGAATGGTCACATCAAGCGCCGTGGTGGGTTCGTCTGCTATGAGCAGTTTGGGACCACTTACTAGAGACATGGCGATCATCGCTCTTTGTAACATACCGCCAGAGAATTCATGAGGATATTGATCATATCGCTTACTCGCATTTGCAATGCCCACTTTCTCCATCATCTCTATGGACAACGCTTTTGACTTGACTTTATCCTTTGTCACATGAAGCCTTGTACATTCATTTATTTGATTGCCTATGGTATAAAGAGGCGAAAACGCAACAAGCGGTTCCTGAAAGATCATAGAGATCTCTTTGCCTCTAATTTTCTTGATTGCCTTGCCGTTTGGATTCAATTTAAGCATGTCAACAGACTTTTCCGGATTCAGTTGAAACAAAATCTCCCCTTTGGAATTACATTTTTTGTTATTTATGCCTAGAATAGACTTGCTCGTCAAACTTTTACCACAGCCTGATTCCCCCACAAGTCCAAGCGTTTCATTGCGCTTGATATCCAGCTGAACGCCTCTGACAACATTTAAAGTGCCTTCATCAATTTTAATATCAATGGTTAAATCCTTCATTTGAAGAATCGTATCTATTGTATTCATATGAACCTCTTTCAATTCTGAAATCTTGTTGTTCCTTATTTATAAGGATCTGCTGCATCTCTCATACCATCACCTAAGAAGTTAAACGCCAGAACTGTAACAATAACGGCGATCAAAGGAATCAAACGCCATGGATATTGTGCCACACTGTTAATATCTTGTGTTTCTTTAAGCAATACACCCCAACTTGTAGCTGGTGAACGCATACCAAGGCCCAAAAAGCTCATGGAGGTCTCTCCAATAATCATGTTGGGAATTCCCAGTGTCAAGTTGACAATGAGGTAACTCATAAAACCAGGGACCATATGTTTGAGGATGATCTTCATATTGCTCACCCCAGCAATCCGTGCGGCTACAATATAGTCTTCATTCTTCAGTGCATAAAACTGACCTCTTACAACCCTTGCAAGCCCAGTCCATGAAATCAGAGAAATAATCATCGTGATCATCAAGTACATTTGTGCCACAGGGATATCTGGTGGTATTGCCGCAGAAAGCGCCATCCAGAGCGGAATCGTCGGGAGTGCTGATAAAACTTCTATCACCCTTTGGATCACATTATCCACCATTCCGCCAAAATACCCAGATATGCCCCCTAGAAAAACCCCTAAAACAAAACTGATCAGAGTGCCTACAAAGGGAATGGTCAAAGAAATTTGGCTTCCAATGAGTACTCTCGAAAACAAATCATTGCCTAAATTGTCCCCACCGAATAGTAAAATTCTTGGAGGCTCTTCATCGCCTATGGCTTCTGTCCCAAATAAATGCACATCGCTTGGAATTATACCAAAGAGTCTATACGGTTTTCTCTTGACAAAAAACTTGAGGGGGTACATGACACTTGTATCTTCTTCCCATTCTCTTTTAAAGGTTTCTTTATTCATGGTATAACTCATCTTATAAACATGTGGGCCAACAAATGCGCCCTCTTTCATCCAATGAATGGCTGTCGGTGTCGCATTTTTATAATCACTGCTAAAATCTTCAAGACCATAAGGGGCCAAAAAGTTAGCAAATAACGCTGTTGTGTAGAGGATACCCAGTACAATCATACTGGTTACGGCCAGCTTATGAGCCATGAGCTTCTTCCGAATCAGCGTCCATTGTGATGCCAAATAATAAGATTCTTCCGATTTTTCTTTTTTCTTAAATAGACTCATAACCTACCCCTTTCTATCAAATCTAATTCTTGGATCTAACCACGCTAGCGCTAAATCTGAAAGCAGTGTTCCAATAACCACGAGGACTGCTTGTACAAGGAGAATCGTCCCAGCGAGATACATATCTTGACTTTTTAACGCTGCATAGAGCACCGGCCCTTGAATCGATAAATTCATAACGATGGCTGAGATCGTAGAACCTGAAAAAATATTAGAGAGCGCTTTAGCGAGGCCACTTGCAACCGGATTGAGCACTGCTCGCAAACAATATTTATAAACAATAACATATTCAGGTAAACCTTTCGCTCGAGCTGTCAATGTGTATTGTTTGGTCTGTTCATCCAACATTTGACCTCTCACAGTTCTAATAATGCCTGCAGTTCCAGCAGTTCCAATGACAATAGTTGGAATAATCATCCTCTGTAAAAATTCACCAAAATTATAGAGATGAACCCCTTCCTGAAGCATTTCAGTTGAAAACAGGCCGAGCAAGGGATCTCCTGTCCACTTAAAGGAGACGTACATCAGTATAATCGCCAATAAGAAATTGGGTGTTGCCATGCCTAAAAACCCCAGAGCTGTGAAAAAGTAATCTCCTACAGAATACTGATGCAAAGCACTGTAGAGTCCGATCGGTATGGATACCAAATAAGTGAAAATCAAAATCGTGAGTGAAACGATAATGGTCAAGACCAGTCGATCCATTATAACGCTCCATACAGGTCTTGCATAAGCAAAGGAATAACCAAAATCCCCTTTTGTAATAATTTTTTCCATCCAATTGAAGTACTGAACAAGCCAAGGCTGATCAATACCGTATTGAGTTCTCAAATCCGCTACATCTTGTGCTGTAAAAACTTCTCCTTCTGCCTGCATTCTCGCCACATAACTGCTTACAAAGTCTCCCTCTGGCAATTGAATGATAAAAAATATGACAAAAGATATGATCAAGACTGTAGGAATGAATAAAAAAATCCTTTTTATTGTATACTTCAGCATCTTGCATTTCCCTTTCAATATAAATTTTGAGGATCCCCCATAGAATAGCGATGGTGTAAAATTGACATTTTATAAGCAAGAAGGTGAATTCTTAAATTGAATTCACCTTCCTCAAACATCTATAATTCTATGTTTATTGAGCAAAGAAGCAAGTATCAATATGTGCAATCCCAAGTCCTCTGAACTCATCACTGTATACAGACACTTCTTTAAAATTGTGAATGTTTTTATCAACAGTCCATAAAGTTGCCGCTGAGCTCATGTACCCTATAACCCAGGTATTGTCTTCGTGGAGTTTTAACATTTTCTTAGCAATTTCAGTGCGTTGCTCTGCGTTGGCAGTTGCTTTTAATTGATCATATAATTGACAGAGTTCTAACAAATCGCCTTCTGGTTTGTAACCTTCTTTACCATTTGAAGCGTACCAAGTTCCAATTTGACCATACCACGCCGCATAATTTCTAACAGGTACAAGAGTATCTGGTAAGAGCATAATATTAATCGTTTCTGCTGGCGGTACTGGTCCCAACACAACCTCAAAGTCATTAGAAGTCAATCTATTGTTGAGTAAATCCTTATCAACTGGCTGATATGTCGTTTTAATACCGACAGCATCAAAATACTTTTTGAGAACAACATAGGTGTCATCTGCACCAGATCCCGTATAACTTGTAATATTTAAAACAAGCTCTTTTCCATCCGTAAAAGTATAATAGCCCTTTGAGCCTTTGACTAAGCCGATCTCTTCAAGCAGTTGAGCTGCTTTTTCTGGACTGTAATCTGTCCATTTTTTTGCCCATGCCTCGCTATAACCAAGCATCCCTTCCCCTGGCGACGCTTGAGTCGGTTCTGCCCATCCATTTGAAATCAATTTGGAATATTCTTCGCGATCCACGCTGATAGAGAGTGCTTCTCTAAATCTTTTGTCTTGGAAGAGTTTTCTCAAATCATCATCTTGGGCTGTTTGATTTAATTGTAATTGAGAAGCAACATCTGACCAAGGAGAATTGGCCCATTGATTGATCGTATAACCGACTTTATCCGCATTCTCATTGACCGTTTCAATATCTTTCCACTCTGCTAGACCAATACTGATATCGCCTGCAAGTAGTTTTAATAAATTCTGTGACTCATCTGTAATTTTAGTGTATTCAATTTTATCGACATATGGCAATTGGTTGCCCGCTTGATCTGTTTTCCAATAGTATGGATTTCTTATATACTCATAATAATCACCGTTGGTATCACTTTTACCTTTTTCGGTAGAGAGGACATAGGGGTTGAGCGTTGGAACACCAGGTACATTCCAATAATAATAGCCTGTTTCTTTCCCCATCGCTTTTATATCCGAAAAGCCCATTTCAGTTGCTTTTTCGAGCGCTTTTTCTTCGCCTACAAACTCAGTTAAAATCGTCTCGTGGTAATGTTTAGGTGCATACAACCACTTGGCATTAATGGCTACATTTTCTATAAAAGAAGGTTTCGAAAACTCAAAAGTCACTGTAAAGGTATAATCATCCACTTGTTTAAATACAGCGTGTGTTTCTTCCCCAGTACTTGGATTATCTACTTTAAAGCAATCCCATAGAGACTTTCCAAAAGATTCTGTTAAACACATATGCTCATAAAAAAACACACTATCTGCAGCTGTGAAGTCGACGCCATCTGACCATTTCATCCCTTCTCTCAAATGAATGGTATAAACGGTGGCATCTTCATTCACTTCATAGCCTTTTGCAACATTGGGCTCCACAGAACCATCTTCCTTAAATCTAAAGAGCCCTTGTTCGATTGGTTTTCCAGTATTCCAACTTGCCTTTGGATAAGCAAATTTAAATGAACCACCATAAGTGCCCACTTCTACAACATTTTCTACCATGATGTCCTCAGAAAGTGGTAAACGATCTGCCACACTAGGCAAAGTTCCTGCATTAACCATTTTAGCTAACTCTGGAGATTCATTTAAAACATACTTCCCAGCGTCTGTTGAAACAACATCTGTTGCCGTATTGTCCGGTGTACCTTCTTGTACAGCATTTGCGCCTGCGTCCCCCGCTGGTTCATTTGACTTCGAATCATTTTGACTACTGCAACCCGCCGTAATCATGGTCATGATCAACATCAGTATCAGTAACTTTTTCATCTCATTCCTCCTTGAGTATCATCATAAGACATACATGCCATTAATCTTAAGTACATTTTCACAATAACAAATGCAAAGTGCAATTTCCACTCGTTTTTTGCCTTTCTAATCAAAAACATTGCATTACTTGCTCTTTTTATGTCTTTTTGTTAAAAATGAACACAATTTTAACTTGGATATAACATTGCTGGCATTTAATTGTGCCTTATAAGAGGTAAGTTCTTGCCCTACGGTCCAATTCATATTATACTAATTATAAAAAAAGAGGTCTATATGCTTATTGATAATGTCGTTCTATATGATCGTGCACATTCATTTGAATTGAATAATCCCATGCATCCTCTTTATTACGCGTTTGATTACGATGAGCGCTCCTATCAAATCAATATGGAATTTCAACACTACCACAGACATTATGAAATCTGTGTTTTTTTAGACGACAGCGCCGGACATATTATTGATGGCGATTGGTTTGATATCAAATGTGCAGATATTGTTTTGCTTCGTCCCCTTCTACTTCATAAAACGCAGTATCCTCAAGGGGCTCCCAATAAGCGCCTTATTATAAATTTTAATTTTCCTATTGCCATCCCTGGATTAGAAGAGTCTTACAAGCATCTTTTGGCACTTTTTGATGCCTCTACTCCGATTTATCGTTTTGAAGGCCCTGAAAAAAAAATCATTTTTAGCAAGCTCAATATGATTTATGATCTGACTAAGTCCAGTAATGTGCTCTCTCCTCTGATGATTCATCAGAAATTTCAAGAATTCTTGAGTTTGATCTATTTAAATCAGTCTAAGAATGTCTACAAAAAAAAATCTCTGCTGACCACAAGTCTCGCAAAGATTTATAATATCACTTCTTTTATCCATAATAATTACAATGAGCAATTGTCGCTTTCCCATATTTCTAAAAAATTCTTTATAAGTGATTATTACTTATCACATCAGTTCAAGAAAGTCACGGGCTTTACTTTGACAGAGTATATTCAAATAACGCGTATTCAAATGGTTCAATTTCTATTGATGACCACGGATCAAGACATCACGGATATCGCTTTTCAGTGTGGCTTTTCAAGTTTTTCACAATTCAACCGCGTTTTTAGAAAGCATTCTAATATGTCCCCCTCTGCCTTTAGAAAGCAAAATAAGTAACAGGCCTAATTCAGTTATAGTAAATATACGGTTCTTTTGGTGGTGCAATGATTTCAATCTCTTTAACTCTAATTTGTGCCATCTCAATTTCTTGATCGTCATATGAACGCCTATAAGTCGTCTGCTCTACAATGCCCTTTACGCGTACCCAACTGTTGGCTTTATGATCTAATTCACTATCATCCACACATAAAATGCCATACATTTCAGCATCTGCGGCGCAACAAGTCACCACATACCTTCCAACGACGAATTGATTTGATTCAAAACCCTCTTCTAAATATATAAAGCCAGCAAGTTCAATCTCTTGCCCAACAACTGCATCCAAATCCAAAGAGAGCTTATCCACTGTTTTTAAAAAAACTTGGCCCTCAAGTGCTGCCACCGTTTGACTGGTTTTGGAAAATGATTGCTTATCCAGCGATAAAGGCGTTGAAGGCGTTGAAGGCGTTTCTGTAACCTCTTTAAAGGTTTGATTCGAATCAAGTGCCACCTCTATAGCAGGTGCCTTAGACGGTTGAATAGCCACTTGCGCAGGTGCTTTTCGCGAGAGCTGTATGCCAGTAGCAAACGATGTGGCATCCATCACTTTTACAGGTAGAACAAAGCCTGTCACAAGTGGCATCAAAAAGAACAAATAGGGCGCTATATTAATATGCTGTTTCATTCTAAATACATCTTTGGTGGTAAAAAGAGCGATCACAACCATAGCCCCAATCCCCCCCTTTACATAAGGCACCATCCGCGGGTGGACATAATAGTGAATTTCACCCGATGCAATCATCTTGGAAAAGAGAACTGCAAATCCTAGCAAAACTGCTATTTTAAGTACCGCCTCTATATTAATACGCTTAGAACCTTTTATATACATTCATACACTCCTTAAAACATTATCTGCGTTGCAACCCACAGCACTTCAAAACTAATGATTCCTATTAAAAAAGTCAATCTCACCACAAATCCCTTCTTAAAACGACCTGTCAACACCAAGAAATTTTTGAAATCCATCATAGGACCCAAGACCAAAAATCCCATAACGGACCCCATTGACATTTGATTTACAAAAGTTCTTGCAATAAATGCATCAGAAGTCGAGCAGATTGACATCACAAAAGCTGCTAACATCATAATGAGTAAGGTCACTGCTGGTTTGTCACTTAAACTGAATACGATTTCTTTTGGAATGAATACTTGCACCATACTTGAGATCAAAGCCCCAATGATTAAAAAGCGCCCCACAGCGATGAATTCTGTGCCCGTATGTGCAAAAACAGCTCCTATTTTTCCCATAAAGCCTGTATTAGACTCTAGTTCTAAACAGCTTTCACAGTCACAATAAAAATCATCATATGGATCTAATAAGACCTCTTGATCCCATTTTGATAATGTTATCATCAAACCCACAATTAAAGCCACTGCAGCGCCGATTATAAGCCTAGAAAAGGCAACAAGGGGGAGTCCTTGAAAAGCGTACAAAGTTGAGATCACTACAACGGGATTCACTATGGGGGCTGCCAGCATAAAAGTCACTGCAATGCCAAGGGGAACCCCTTTCTTTACAAGTCGTGCTGCCACAGGAATCACCGCACAATCACAAACTGGGAATAGAACACCAGCCCCCAGTGCTGCCACAAAACCCAATACGCTGTTATTCGGAAACCATTTTAAGATGGCATCATTGGGTATGAGCACTTGAATTACGGATGAAATAAACACACCCAATAAAATAAAGGGGAATGCCTCTAAAAGAACACTCAAAAACACTGTATTTAGCACCAATATTTTCGAGTAAATGGGTGCGCCCCAATTGTAATCCATATTCTTTAAAAATGAAAAAGACAAATACCCTATAATAAAAACGGCAAACAGAGCAAAAAAAATATTAAAAACCTTTTCAAACTGTTTTGGATCACCAGTTGACGCTTTTATATCCACCACATCTCTAGAATCCATAATTTCCGCAAACGGGCTTATGCGGTTTAACTTAGACACCACATCATGTAAACCTTCTTCTGAAAGTAACTCTGCCTGATTTAAAATGATCACATCTGAATTTGATATTTGTTCAATAAACGTCCCGCCGATATTTTGAGAAAAAAGTTCAAAGGTTACCGTATCTAGTGTATGGATGACATCACCGATGAAAACGTATTTTCTAAGCCTTCTATGATTTAATAGATTTAGCAAACCCTCTAATTTTAACATGCCATTGTACTCAATTAGGATTCTTTTGGGCCGATATTTCAAAATGCACTCATACAGGTATTCTGGTGTCAGCATGTTTTCTGCTTGAGTCTCTAAAAGCCTGACGTCATCAACCTCTAAATGTACTTTTTCAATCTCCGTTTCACCTGCTTCACATTGTATAACGACGATTTTTTCTTTCGATGGACTTTTTTTTCTTAAAAATTCATTTATAAATTTTGTTTTTCCTGACCCTAGGAATCCTGAGATTATATCGATCTGAGTCTTCACGTCTACCTCACTTATGCGTTAATCGAAAACAGTTTATCAAGTTCTTCTGGGTTTAGTGATTTCCCTATGATACACAACCTTCCGGTGTAATCCGGTTGAGCGTCTTGAATCCCAGTTTCATTTGGCACATAATTAAACTGAATCCATTCCTTGGAATGCGTCTGTAAAATACCCTTTCCTCGTAATATTTGACCATACTTGGTCTCTTGATCTAGGGTCTTTAAAATCTGCTCTATGGCATTTTTCTCATAAGTTTTAGGGGTTTCCATACTCCAAACGTCAAAAACAGCATCTGCACTGTGGTTATGATAATGCCCCTCTACTTGAATGGTCGTCACAGTCTGAAGGTGTGCAGCCTTCAATTGATTTTCAAGAGATAACAAAGCGTCTTCTTCAGCCACTGAAAGGATCAAAGAGGCATCCAGCACCTCCCATGGTGTGGTAATAATGCTTGCTTTTGCATTTCTCTTCTGAATATCTGCTACTGTAAGTGCGATTTTTAACGCCTCTGCCTTCTGAGTTCTGCTCAGAATAATCGTTTTGGCATGACTGATTTGATTTTCAAAAAATGCCCCAAAATTTTTGATGTAGGCTTTGTATTTTAGAATATCTACCACAGTAATAATCATGTTGATATCCACTAATGCTTTTATAGAGGTGCTTTCACACGCCTTGATCACATCAGATAATTTACCCACACCTGAAGGCTCAATAATCAGCCTATCCGGATGATAAGTTGAGATTATTGCTTCTATCGCCCTCTCAAAATCGCCCACAAGTGTACAACAAATACACCCTGAATTGATCTCCTTTATTTCAATACCACTTCTTCTCAAAAGGCTTCCATCTATACCAATTTCACCAAATTCGTTCTCAATAATCGCCAATCGCTCTTCAAATAATTTTTCACTGATGAGTTTCTGAATTAAAGTGGTCTTCCCAGCGCCTAAAAATCCAGAGATTATATCGAGCTTTGTTTTCATTATGTCATGCCTCCATCTGCTTTTGCTTACAATCCGAGCAGTAACCATATAGCTCCACTTTATGGCTCACGATGTCAATATTCATTTTCTCTTCCAAATAGCGTCCAAATTTTTCAAGCGGGCACTCATATATGGGGATATTGCGCTTACATTTCAAGCAAATTAAGTAATGCTTATGCTCCATTCGATTCCGCTCATACAGGGCCTTGTTCATATCCCCAATATAATTTTTGGTCACCAAGCCCTTCATTGTAAACAAATCCAGAACTCTATAAACTGTGGACAAATTCATTGAAATTTCGGCGGCTTGGATCTGAATATAAAGCGTTTCTGCAGTCAAGGGCATCTCTGAATGATTCAGTAACTCTAAAATAAGGTCCCTCTGTTTTGAATATTTTATACCCACACCCGTTAAAATCTTTTTACGTTCTTCAGTCGGTTTCATAAAATGAACTCCCTTCATCTTTCAATCGCTTTTATACCGCTTTCATCATTTCTGCCTATTATAACCTTTAAATTTCTGAAAGGCAATTACGCAGAGCAAAGTCACCACCGACAGGATCGCTGTCACTCCCCCCGGAGCTGCATCCATATAATAGGAGATTAATAATCCTGAAATAATATTGATCATACTGATTAAGATCGAAAAAGCCAAAGTCACTTTAAACCCCTTGTTCAGTTGTAGTGCTGTGGCTGTGGGTAAAGCAATGAGTGAACTCAGCACGAGAACGCCGACAATCTGTATCGAAACTGAAATTGTAGCCGCCACAAGAAGCGCAAAGATATAATTGATACGCTTCACTTTAACGCCTGCAATCTTCGCGCCTTCTTCATCAAATGTGATGAACACCAACTGATTATAAAAGAGCGCGATCACAGTCATGGAAAGTAAACTCAGTGCTAAAACGGTCCATAAGTCCATACGCGTCACGGTTAAAATGCTCCCAAATAGAAAAGTTTCCACGTTGGCATTCGCGTGGCCAGAACTGATAATGGTAATGGCTATCCCCACTGAAAGTGATAGAATCACAGTAAGGATTAACTCCGCATATTTTTTGTAATAAGTTCTTAAAATTTCAATCAATATGCCGAAAATAGAAGTCGTCACAAATGCAGTTATAATCGGATTAAAGCCTAGCATCAATCCAATCGCCACGCCGGCTAATGAAGAATGTGCTAACGTATCGCCGATCATGGAATATCGCCTCAGCACTAGAAACATCCCTACTACAGGACATAAAACGGAAATCAGCACCGCAATTATAAAAGCATTTTGCATAAAACTATATTGAAACATTTACTCTGCCTCCTGTACTGGATTTAACGTAATCATGGATGTAATCCTCGGGCTTACATAAATGTCCACTCCCATTTTTCAAGTGATAAATATGAGATGAGTTATCCATGGCGGCCTTGAGATTATGTTCAACCGATATTACAGTCACTTTCTGATTGATGTTGATGTTTTTAATCAATCCATAGATTTCGTCTTGACTGTTCACATCAATTCCACTTGATGGCTCATCTAAAACGAGTAAATCTGGATGCCCGATCATGGCACGAGCGATAAAGACCTTTTGTCTTTGCCCCCCTGATAAAGTGCCCACGAGCGCATTTTTAAAAGCACTCATGTTTACGATTTCCAAAGATTGAGCAACACAATTTTTATCTTTGATTTTAAGCGTTTTACGGTAACACTCTAAGAGTTCATAAACCGTAATCGGAAATTGTGTGTTTAAATTATCAAATAATTGCGGGACGTATCCGATTCTTAAAAAATCGTTTTTAAGAGTCCCTTTGGATGGCGTCATGAGCTTTAAAATTAATTTCATCAAAGTGCTTTTTCCTGAACCATTTTCACCAAGTACTGAAATATAGTCCCCCCTATTAACGGTAATATTGATATCGTTTAAGACATATGTGGATTGATTTGAATATGAAAAATATAGATTTTGAATTTCGATCATACTTTTTACCTTTCTCAAAATTAAGGTGTTGACAGGATATGTTATCTATTATATTATAGTTGCAAATGCGAACTATTTGCAACTATAATTTTGAAAGGAGTTCAAAAATGTTTAAGAAAAGTGCTGTTTTTTTACTCACATTAATGCTTTTACTCACACTGTCAGCTTGTAATAGCAACACAGATAAGGTTTCTCCCTCTGGGGATTCTAGTCTAAAAGAAACACCCCTTAATGTCGTGGTTTCGTTCGATGCCATGAGAGAATTTGTTGAAGCAGTGGGCAAAGATAAGGTCAGTGTTCAATCGATGATTCCCGATGGTACAGAACCTCATAGTTTTTCACCAAAAGCCTCTGATATTGAAATGTTAAATACTGCCGATTTATTTGTTTATAGTGGCATGGGGATGGAGTCTTCTTGGGTTGATAAAACATTAAATGCCGTTGAAAATAGCGAACTTGTCGTGGTGGAAGCCTCCATCGGGGTTACACCTATTAAATTCACAGATGAGGAAGTTATCGCAAAAAAGAAAGAGTTTGATCCACATGTTTGGCTCAGTTTGAAAAATGCAGAAATTGAGGCACTCAATATCAAGGATGCCCTTGTAAAAATGGATCCTTCAAATGAGGCCTTTTATGAGGCCAATTATTCTGAATTCTACGATCAATTAGAAGCCTTGTATAATGATTATGCCACTAAATTAAGTACTGTGACACATAAAAATTTTGTGACAGGCCATGCCGCATTTGGATACCTCTGTAGAGATTTTGGGTTGACACAAAATAGTGTTCAAGACGTCTTCGCCACGGGTGAACCCAGTGCTAAAAAACTAAAAGAGCTTGTGGAATACTGTAAAGAAAACAATATCACGACGATATTCGTCGAAGACATGGTGAGTCCAAAAGTTTCTGAAACGCTGGCCAGTGAAGTCGGTGCAACTGTGGAAATCATATATACAATTGCCTCTCATGAAGATGACAAAGATTATATTCAGCGCATGACAGAAAATCTTGAAAAAATCTATGAAGCGTTGAAATAGAGTCTATAGATTATACAGTGCTGAAATGCGAAAAAAAAATGTCACTGGAAAAGTGCGCTTTGCGACTTATCCCAGTGGCATTTTTTTCTATTTTCGGTGCTCTAATCTCGATGCTCTAATCTCTTGACCTAGCCCCGTTTAGCACGGTACATTTTCCCTTTAATCTTTTTGGATTCAAATGCTTTTATGATGAGTCTTTCTTTACCGTTTAATATAGCAACATTTGTCGTCGTTTCTCTCATATCAATTTTGCCAATATCATCACTGGTTACGCCACTAATACTTCTAATGCTGGCTAATATATCACTTCTTTTTAAATTGCTATTATTCACACCTGCATTGATTTGAATTTTAACATCAGCGCCTTTTTTAGGGCCTTCTTTATATCTGTTTTTGGCGTTTTTCTTTTCTGGATTTTCTTTTGGTTTTTTCTCTACATGCCCACCTTTACAGGGTATCTTATAGCCTAGAAAATCTTCAAGCGCTTTAAACCGCTCCATCTCACTTGGAATAACCAGCGTTATGGCTATGCCAACCTCATCTACACGGCCTGTTCGACCTATTCTGTGCACATAGTTCTCGTGATCAAATGGCACACCATAATTAATAATATGTGTAATGCCTCTAACATGTAACCCGCGTGCCGCTAAATCCGTGGCAATCAAGGTTTTGTACGCCCCTTTTTTAAAGGCCCTCAATTTTTCCATACGAACACTTTGATCCATACCCCCATGTACAGCACAAGTAGATCGATCCCATTTTCTCGCAATATCAAATAGAGCGTCCACTTGCTGCTGTGTGTTACAGAATATAAGCGTTTTTTCAGGTTGTTCATGCTTGATCATTTTCTTCATAAAATCCACTTTTTTCAAGCCATCCACAGCATAATAGATTTGCTCAATTTTTTCTATATTTGTAACTTCTGATTCTACTTCAATATATTGTGGACTGATCATATACATCTGACTTAAATCATGGACTTCTTCTGGGATCGTTGCAGAAAAAAGAAGTGTCACACGTTCAAGTGGTAATTTATTGATAATAGCTTCCAGTTGTGTTTTAAATCCCATGAGTAGCATTTCATCCGCTTCATCTATCACCAGATATTTAATAGACTGGAGTTTAACATTTTTATTTAATATATGATCCATCATTCTGCCTGGAGTTGCAACGATCACATGAGGATTTTGTTTGAGCTCTTTACGCTGAAGCTCCATAGGCTGTTTGCCATAGAGTGCACAAAATTTTAGACCTTTATATTTACCGATATCCACCATGTCTTCTTTGACTTGGACTGCAAGCTCTCGCGTCGGAGTCAGTACCAATACCTGAGGTCTTTCGAGTTCGACATCGATTTTTTCACAAATCGGTATCGCAAATGCAGCTGTTTTGCCACTACCTGTCTGTGATTTCACGATTAAATCCTTACCCTCGAAAATCAATGGCATCGTGATCGCTTGAACCTCTAAGGGACTATTAAATCCCAACTCACCAAGCGCACGTTTAATTTGATGATCCAGCGGATAATCTTTAAATTTTTCAATCTTCTTTTCTTGTTTTTCTATTTTTGCCTGTTCTTCTTTTATTGCACTCATGTTCTAACCTCTTTCCAAACCTGACGAACCAATTCTATATCAATTGATACTTACTAACCACCTAGTTTAACATATTTTTGATAAACATTAAAGGTTTTTATGATTTGATTCTTTATATATACATAAATGATTTCTCTCTACCTCATGGATACAACTAAATCACAGTATATTCTAGTTTTTAGGATATGGTGACCCTTCAACACCATCCTTAAATCGTATAAATATATGCGAACTATCTTCATATTCAACGGCCCAGTACATGTAGTCAACAATATTCTTGTCCGCATAAAATGAACTTAATGTCATGAGATAGATAGATAATACATCCAAGTCTTCAGCAGTAGAACTTGATTTTACGTTTTCATAGGTAACACCTTCACTACCATCGACTAGAAAAACACCTTTTTTGTATACAAATACGACATACTTCAAGGCTCCAGTCTTCTTGTCAGTTCCCCAAAATGCATGATCTTTAGCAATGGAGGTATGATTGATAATGCTAATAGAATATTTATAAGACACATACATCTCATTAGTTTTGGAAAAATACATAATATCCTCTGCAAGATATCGGCATTTGGTAAACGAAATCAAATAAATCAAACATATTACAATCAAAATGATCCACTTTTTTTTCATGGTCAGCTCCTCGTGTTTAATAGATTCAGCGTAATCAACAAATAACAAAAAATATCAACCTTAATTGTAACATCTGACCATATTCTAAAGTCTTCAATCTTATAAGATGCCATCTGATACCATTAATAACATATGAATGTACGAATGTCAAATATTAAAATATTCTTTTTTACTTCCTATTTTAATCACCTTAAACTTAAATAAATAAAGTAAGTTCCGCTTTTACTGCATAAACGAAAGTTAGTTTTGCAAGAAAAATGGAACTCAGTTTTTTCAATCAACGCTTGTTAATATAAAAATCCCATTTCTAGCCCCACTATTGCGATTCCAAGTACATAACTCGCCCAGTTTAGAGTTTTGAGCTCTACCAAGAAACTATTTCTCTCCATTGGAAACACAAATAGTAAGAGTCCAGTGGCAATCAAAGCCGTCATATAGGTCATCAGCATTGAAATCACAGGATCGGAATGCCCCGATATTGACTTTTGAGAAATATGATAGAATAAACTAGAACCAATCACTAGAAACATAGAAATATATTGCAATTATTGTAACCTCCTTAAAATGTTTGATTTAAAAAATGGATATAGACTGTTTTATGAACATAATTTTCTATAAAATCGTCCAATCCTTTTAAGTGCCTCTTTAAGATTATCCGTGTTATTGCCTATCCCCACTCTAAAATGGCCCTCAATGTCAAGCGTTTCTCCAGGGACTACGAGCACTTGCTCTTCATCCAGTAATTTCTTGCAAAATGTCTTTGAATCCATTTCCAGATCATATTTTAAAACAATAACAGGCCCTGACTTTGGCTTAAAATAACTAAATCCAGAATTCTCTTTTAACCAAGTTTCTATAACCTCAAGGTTAGTTCTTATGATATCAAGGCTTCTATCGATGATTTTATCTTTATTTTCAAGTGCAAGAGCTGCTATATAATCATCGATCATGGGACAACTGATATGGTTGTAATCACGCATTTTATTCACAGCTTCGATCACCTGTTTAGTGCTACATACCCATCCAGTTCTCAGCCCTGCAAGTGCAAAAGTCTTGGACATACTGCTCGTGCTAATGCCCTTTTCATACAAATCCACAATAGAAGCTGTAAATCTTTCACCTTCATGGTTCATCCCTCTATAGGCCTCATCCGATAGGACATACGCATCCACTGAACTTGCGATTTCAACGATTTCTTTAAGCATCGCTTCATCCATGGATGCACCTGTTGGATTGTTGGGGTTTGCAAAGCTTATGAGCTTTGTCTTGTCATTTACAAGGTGTCTAAGTGCTTTAAGATCAGGTAAAAAGCCATTTTGGGGATCAAGATAAAGTTTATGCACTTTGGCACCGATGGACTCCGGTACAGAATAGTGTTGCTGATAAGTTGGTAAAATAGTGATCACTTCATCTTCTGGTTCTATAAGGCTCATGAGCACCAAATAGTTGGCACCAATGGTGC
Source organism: Fusibacter sp. 3D3 (assembly GCF_001748365.1). Taxonomy (GTDB): domain Bacteria; phylum Bacillota; class Clostridia; order Peptostreptococcales; family Acidaminobacteraceae; genus Fusibacter_A. Next base: position 98,281 of record NZ_BDHH01000004.1, read on the forward strand.
CGTGAGTTACGGTAATCTGTGAAGGAGAAACATCTTTGTATAAACGCAATATGCCCTTTTTTAAATAATCTGAGCCTTCAATCGCACCATAGGTGAGTTTCATTGCCATGAGATGCGTTATAAATTCATTTCTATGACCACAGATTTCGAGTAATTCATCCAATCTCAGTGAATCCACACAGCTTTCTCCCACATTGATCTCACATTTCGTCTCATAGGCATCCATCCATCTCTCAACTTTAAAATCTTTAATTTTCATTATAAATCTACCTCCTGACCTATATTTTTAGCGTTTGCGTTATCTATTGCCAATTTTGAAACGAGTAAATCTTGAAGTGCTATACCCGTTGAATCAAATACCGTTATATCAGAATCACTTGTCCTGCCCACTTTTTCAGATAAAATCAATTCGCCCATTTCACCGATGATGTCCTTTTCACTTATAACGCCCTCTTTTAATGCGATTTCTATCCATATCGGCGACCCCTGATTGAAATTCATGAAAAATTAACGGCCATAGACCTGCTCTCTGCCTCGCTTTTAACCGATAGACTTCCTCCACTTTATCCATAACTGAAATCATATGAAGAGACGCTTTGACATCATGCTTATTTAATACTTTAACTTTCATGGCATCCTCCTTAAAGACTTTATCACTATACCGTTAAATATAAGCCACTGTTCATGATTCCGATCATATTACATTTTGTAAAAAAGGGACACCACATAACAAAAAATATTGACCCAACAAAAAAACATCTATACACTACAGCAAGAATTAAACCCTTGAGAGATTTCTCAATTCTTATTATTAGACATAGATGTTTATATTTAGTGCTTATTTAAGTTCAATTTGATCATTCGTGCTAGAATAATCAACCCTTGTTCTATATCTTCCAAACTTGCATAAGAAAATGAAATTCTAATATTTTTATTACTGGTAATATCGTAAATATTACCCGGATTGATGACAACGCCTTGTCTATAACAAGACTCAAATAGGCGATACATTTGAAATTCTTTATTAAGAGTAAGCCAAATATAGAAGCCTCCTGCAGGTTTTTGCCATGTGGCTATGTCCGAAAAATAGTGTTCCAAGATCTTTAAAGTGAAATCGCGTTTTATTTTCAGTTCACCCCTTAAGGACTGGATAAAAGATTGATAATACCCCTTGGCTAAAAATTCATAACACATCCATTGAGAAATGGAACTGCTGCCATAATCCGTCTGCATTTTAATATCCGCTAACCGATCGATAACCCTTTCAGCTCCGACAATCCACCCAACTCTCATGCCAGCAGATAATGACTTAGAGATACTGCCCATATACAAAACAGTTTCATCTTGATCCCCAGCTTTGATCGGTGCAGCAGGTGCCTCATCTAACCACAGTTCTCTATACGTATCATCTTCTAAAATGGGCAATCTTTCTTTTTCACATAATTTCAAAATAGCGCTTCGCCGTTTATCAGACATCAAGATCCCTGTGGGGTTTTGAAAACTAGGAATCGTATACAGCAGCTCAGGCTTTTTCATAGAGACTTTTCTAAGAAGGTCATCCACAACTAAGCCTTCACCGTCCATTGCTACACCTGTTAAATGGATCCCATGAGATTCAAACAAGGTGAGTGATTGAATATAAGTAGCTTGCTCTGTCAGTATCGTTGAACCTCTGCGCAATATGCCCATAGAAATTAAATGTAAAGCCTGAAGCACACCCGAAACGATCAAAACTTTATTGGGATTTACATCTATCCCCATCGGCTTTAGGTACTTACAGACTTCTTCTCGAAGCGGTAAGAGGCCTTTTGCCTCTTCATACCCCATGTAATGCACATCCGTCAACATGTGGTCATAAATTGATTTCATATATTGCACGGGGTACATCTCTGGTGAGAGCTCCCCAGCACCTAGCCGAATCATTTTCGAATCCATATTGAGCTCATTGATAATTTTAATGACATTGAGATTAGGCTTTTGATAACCGCTTTCGATGTATTTATCCCAATTGGGAGGTGTTTTAGACGCTAGAACAGACCAAGTATTGTTGACTATAATCGTTCCAGAACTCTTCTTACTCTCTATGAGTCCCTCGGTCTTCAATTCATCATAAGCTTCAAGTACGGTACTTCTATTGACTTTAAAGGCATTGGCCATTTCCACTTGAGTTGGCAGTCTGTTTCCGATCGACCAATCTCCCGATGCAATTTTACTTTTGATAAAATCATAAATCTGTTTATGCATTGGAACGATTGATTGCTTATCTGGTTTCCAGTTGATTTGAGCTATGTTTACTTTAGCTGCTATATTGCGCATATGATCACCTACTCAATTTTGAATTGAGTTAACTTTATATTTTTAAAACGATCAATCAAAACTTTAGGTTCTGGACTGTTCATTATACTGGACATGATACAGACCCCTGTTGCACCAGATGAAATTAGATCTGCATAACGCTCTGGTGTAACGCCCCCTATTGCCATAACTGGAATTGAAGCTTTAGAACAGATTTCTTTTAAAAAGGAAAGGCCTCTCGGTTCAATAGCCGCCTTACAATCTGTTTGAAATACATGTCCTGCAATGACTTGTGTTGCGCCTAAAAATTGTGCCAATTGTGCTTCTCTTGCTGAATGTACCGCAACACTGACAACATTAAAGTCACTAAGAGTGTGATATTTAGAGATAAATGAATCAAAGGGCAAGTGAATATTGTGATTATCGAGTTTTTTTGAAAGTGTTAAATGAGAATGAAATAAAAGCGTTATGTGCTTCTCTAAAGCTATGGCTAAGCATTTCTCTGCTAATCTTTCATAGGTATGCATGTCAAGATATTTTGCCCTAAGTATGATTTGATCTGGTGCACCATTACAGATTTTTTGAAATTGTTCTAAAAAAGAAATCCCCATTGACTCCTGATCCGTCACACAGATCACCATACACCCCACCCTACAAGCCCTTTTGAAGTGATATGATTTGTATACACGGGTTGTAATCCTTTTTGAAGGATCATTGAGTGAATTTCAGCTACACTTCTAGGATCAGAGATTTCGAATTGTTCATCCCCTTTGATTTCCGCCACATGTCCACCCACCCCAACGACTACGCCTGCAGACATTTTCGTCGCACAAACCCCCAAAGTATGATCTCTAAAATGTGCCTTTTCCCTGGTGGATATCGTGATGCTTGCATAAGGCATGAAAAGTCTGTAGGCGAGCATCACTTGAAATAATGCCCCTTCATCTACATCATTGATCTCCTTTTCCTCATGGTTGATATAGGGTCTAATTCTTGGAAGGGAAAAAGATATTTCTGCGCTGGGGTATTTTCTTTGTACAAAGTACGCATGCATACCCGTTGCAAATGCATCTTTTCTAAAATCATCAAGTCCTAAAAGTGCACCAAATGAAACGCCATACATATGCCCCATTAAAGCACGTTCTTGAGCATGAAACCGATAAGGAAATACACGTTTTGGACCAGATAAATGAACAGATTCATACTTAACAAGATTGTATGTTTCCTGATAAACAGATACAAAATCAGCACCACAGTTATTCAAATAGCTGTATTCTTCCGAATTAAGCGGATAGATTTCAATCCCAATAGTTGAAAAATATGTCTTAGCCAATTTGATGGCCTCTCCAATATACTGAATATCTGATTTTTGACGAGATTCACCCGTTAATATCAAAATTTCCTTTAAGCCCGTTTCAGAGATGGTTTTGAGTTCCGTATTAATTTCTTCCAAAGATAACTTCCCACGCTTAATTTTATTTTTGCAATTGAAACCACAGTAAATACAATTATTCTCACAATAATTTGAAATATAAAGTGGTGTAAACAACTGAATCGAATTGCCAAAGTGTTTATGAGTTAACGCTTTTGATTTTTGTGCCATTTCTTCAAGATAGGGTTTTGCAGCAGGTGAAAGTAAGGCTGCAAAATCGTCAGGATTCAAGGTGTCCTTTAAGAGCGCACACTTCACATCACAATCTTTATATTGAGTATAATCATAACTTGAAACCCTAGAAAGTACTTTTTCAAAAACATCTGATTCAATCTGTTCCATATTGGCTAAATAAGTCATTGGATTTGTCTTCATCATAGGTTTTCACCTAAAAATCCTGTTAATGGACTGGACGCTTCTCCACATCGATCAAGAACTCTTCCAAGACCAGCCAAATAAGCCGCACGTCCAGATTCTATTGCTAATTTAAAAGCTGTTGCCATCAAAGCGACATTTCTTGCAGTGGCTATAGCTGTATTCGCCATGACTGCTGCACACCCAATTTCCATAGCCTCACAAGCTTGAGAGGGTTTGCCTATACCCGCATCCACAATAATCGGAAGTTCTATCTCATCTATGAGCATTTCTATGAAAGCTTTTGTAAGTAGGCCTTTGTTGCTGCCAATTGGTGCACCCAGTGGCATCACTGCAGCCGCTCCTGAACTGACGAGATCACGCGCTACATTTAGATCAGGATGCATGTAGGGCATGACGATAAAGCCCTCTTTCGCAAGTATTTCTGTTGCTCTAAGAGTTTCATAATTATCTGGCATCAAATATTTTGAATCCCTGATGACTTCTACCTTTATAAAATTTCCACAGCCCAGTTCACGTGCCAATCTTGCGATTCGAACTGCTTCTTCTGCACTTCTTGCTCCTGAAGTATTTGGCAGTAGTGTAATGCCTTTTGGCATATAATCTATGATATTTTCTTCACCATTTTTGTTAGCACGTCTCACAGCGATGGTAGCCATCTCCACGCCTCCATTTTGGATAACCGTCTCTGTCATGTCCAGTGAAAACTTACCTGACCCCAGTATAAATCTAGAACCGAAATCATGTCCACCTATAATCAATCTGTCTCTCATAAATACCTACTTTCTGACCTTCGTCACACTATACTGTCTCTAAATGGATTAATAACCTCAATATCATATTAGCTTGATGTCCTGCGCAAATGTGTACTCTCGGTGCCATGATCCCGCTTTCAGAGGTGGCTTCCGTTTCCATGTCACCACATATATAAAGATTTTTAAATTTTCGGATGGTTTTAATGGTGTTAGCACTTGAAAACCCAGCCAGACCTGAACCTGAGACTATTTTAACTTTAGGTTTTTTACTTAATATGGTATTGATCAACATGGCTTTCTGAGTAGGATCATCAAAAGCTTCACAGACAATTTCACAACCACTGATCATCAAAAGTGCATTTTCTGCAGTTACTTTCTCCTGAATAGATTCAACTATTATATAAGGGTTAATCTCTTTAAGTATTTGTTTTAAAGCTTCCGTTTTTGGCAACCCTAGATGTTGGATACTATAGGCTTGTCGATTGAGATTGCTTGGTTCTACAATGTCAAAATCAATGATTTTCATAAAACCAACGCCCGTCCTGGCAAGCATGATGGCCACGTTTGAGCCCAGACCACCTAACCCCATAATACAGACCCTCCCTTTTTTAACTTTTTGATGGACGGCAGGTGTATGCCTAGCGATTAGCATGGATTCCAGAGTTTTTTCAGCCGGCATTTTTTTCAACCTCCTCCTACAAAACTCACCACTTCAAGTTGAGTTGAATCGTATATAATCGTATTTTCATATAATGATTTTGAAACGATCTGACCATCCATTTCTGTGGCTATTTTGGTCAAATTATAACCTTCTCTCTCAAGAAATGATTTTAGGCTCACTGGTTCTTCCAATGTATGCAATACGCCATTTACAAACATTTTAATCTCCTTTCTAAAATTAATTGGTCTCATTTTTGATGTGGATTGCGACATTATAATATCGCATAAAAAAACAGATGTCTTTGTAAGGACATCTGCGGGTTTAAAAATCTAATCACATTTCCTACGTTGGCATTATCCAAATCAGGTACGGTCGAAGTTCAATTACTTCCTCTCAGCCTGAAATACAAGCTCCCGAAAAATATTCAATTTTAATTTGTTGATTCGTGATTATTATAGTATATTAATAAAAATCCGTCAATAGCAAGAAAAAACGATCTCCGTAACCCTATGGATATTAAAGATGCTACAGTGGTTTATTCTGTATCCATAATCAAGTTATATAACCTAGAGACACTTTTCTGAATCTCTTCGACCTTCAAATGACCATATCCTAACATCAACTGATCCATGTGATTTCCCTTCGAAATACAATAATGCTCTATTGGAAATACGCGAATGCCTGCGTTTTGGCATTTTTCAATAAAGAATTCATCGAAATGAGCCCCCGGTATTTTTAGGACAAGATGTAATCCAGTCTCGTCACCTAATATGGAACACTGCTCTCCAAAGCATTCATAAATAGAGGTTGTAAGTGCCTTACGTTTTTTCTCATACATTCGACTGATTTGCTGAATATATTTGTCGAGTTTTCTTTGGTTTAAAAATTCTGCTAATGCCGCCTGTTCTACAATTGGATTTTGAACATCCAAATGCTTTCTCAGGTACATCCACTCCGAATGCAGTTTTGGTGGCAATATTACAAATCCAATTCTCAGAGCTGGATATAGAGTCTTACTAAATGAACCGGTATAGAGCACCTGTTCTTTGTCCATAGAATAAAGTGGTGTCACCGATGCACCAACGTAACGAAATTCACTATCATAATCATCTTCAATGATATAAAATTTCTTTTGCCTTGCAAGACGAATAAGTTCTATTCTACGTTCCGCAGTTAAAATGCTGCCCAGTGGAAATTGATGCGAGGGGGTCACATAGACAGCAGAAAAATCATGCGCCTCCAAAAGTGCAGTTTTCATGCCTTCTTGGTCCACAGAGATCCCCAAAATCGAATTTCCACTGTTCTCAATCACTTCCAGAAGCCCTCTGTGACAAGGATCTTCCACCGCAAAGGGTAAACCTGCTTTGGATAGCATGGTCACAAGTATACTTAACGCTTGTGTCGTCCCAGAAGTGATAAAAATATCCTGAGGCTTAGCAGATAACCCTCTTTTTCGAAACAACCAATGACTGATTTCCACTCTAAGCGACTCATACCCAGCGGTTCCAAAATACCCTAAGTCTTTGTCGCTTAACTGCTCAAATGATTTGTACATCATCTGATTCCATACATAACGTGGAAAGAGACTCACATCGGGTTGCCCCGTTTTAAAATCAACTTTATACGGTTTATCCGCTAAGGTGATCACTGGGAACAGTGCTTCTTCATGATGCTTTTGATGTTTTTCAAGGTATAGACCCTCTTTCACCCTTGTGGGAGCACCCTGATGCGTCACAATATACCCCTCCGTTTCGAGCATATCATAAGCCTCATTAACAGTACTCCGTGAGATCGACATATCTTTAGCCAACCCACGACTTGATGGCAATGCTTCTCCCGATCGGATCTGCCCCTCTAAAATCATGTCCTTCATCGCATAAAAGAGTTGTCTTGATAATGAAATTTCATTTTCTCTTTTCAAGATGATTTGCCACATATGCCCTCCAACTGGTATGTAAAATATAATGTTTAACTGGATATTGTATCAAACCAGTTTTCAATGTTATTATTCTACCATATTTACAAATCAAAATAAAGGAGAAATAACACGTGGAAAAATTTAAAGGCGGATTTTACTTAGCCATTGGTTTTATATTTGCTGGCACCTCAGTAATCGCTGCACGTTTTGTAACAGCTTTTCTTGGGCCTTTCACAATCACTGCTGTAAGCTTACTTATAGCACTTGTGCTACTGCTCCCATTTTACTATTTTCAAATCAAAGTAGCCATCAAGCAGATGAGCAAAAATGATTGGCTCATGATTGGCTTACAAGCATTTTTTGGTATTTTCTTATTCAGAGCTTTCCTACTTTTTGGTCTTCAAAGGATCAGTTCAACTGAGGCAGGGGTTTTAATCGGAACAGCACCTATATTGACGAGTATTTTGGCGTACACTTTACTTAAAGAAAAAGCAACTTTAAAAACCATAACAGGGATTTTATGCGCCGTTTTAGGGATTATATTCCTTCAAGGGGCTCACTTTTCAAATTTCACATTGGGACAATCCATCGGCACCATACTCGTTTTAGGTGCAGCTGCCGCCTTTTCTGGTCTTATGCCATTTACGTCCATGATCTTATCACACTGGATTTTGGATGAAAGCATCGCACCCTTACAATGGCTTGGCGGCGGAATGGTCATACTCGGAGTGATCCTCATTGGCATTTCTCAATCTCAAGAAAACAAAGAAACCCTATTTCAGACCTAAATTTTATAAAGTAAATAAAGCTGAATGATATTCTAATTTAATATCACTCAGCCTTTTTATTAGATTAATGCTTTTTATGCACTACACTTAACGCATTACGCTTCACGCTTACTCATAAACTCATTATGAATTTCGTAAGCACACTGTTTGCCTTTTCCCATGGCATTGATAACCGTTGCGGCACCACTTACGGCATCGCCCCCTGCATAAACCGATAAATTACTGGTTTGACCTACTTCATTGGTCTCTATTAGCCCCTGATGATTGATGTCAATTCCAAGTGTTTTAATCAAGGGATTCGCCATAGTGCCAATGGACATAATCACATTGTCCACCGCTATGATGTGTTCTGAACCTTCGACTTCGTGAGGACGTCGTCTATTATTTTGGTCTACATCTCCAAGTGCCATATCAATGCACTTAATGCCAGAGACATACTGATTTTCATTGCCGAGGATCTCTAGTGGATTGCATAAGAATTTAAATTCAATGCCTTCTTCTTTGGCATGCTCCACTTCTTCTCTTCTGGCTGGCATCTCTTCTTCAGAGCGGCGATAGATGAGATACACATGTGCTGCCCCGAGACGTTTCGCTGATCTTGCCGCATCCATAGCGACATTGCCACCACCCACAACAGCAACATTACTGCCTAAATATAAAGGCGTGTCACTTTTGGCTTCATATGCTTTCATTAAATTTATTCTGGTTAAAAACTCATTTGCTGAATAAACGCCCAGTAAATTTTCACCTTCGATGTTCATAAACCTAGGAAGTCCAGCGCCAGTCCCGATGAAAATAGCTTTAAAACCATCATCTTCAAGGTCTTTTAAATCTAGAGATCTGCCAATGACTACATTTTTTTCGATTTTAACGCCTAATTTCTTAAGTGCATTTATTTCACGATCTACGATTGCTTTAGGCAATCTAAACTCTGGGATACCATATCTTAAAACGCCACCCGTTTCATGCAGCGCTTCAAAAATAGTCACATCATATCCCAGCCTAGCCAAGGTGCCTGCACACGATAGACCCGCAGGCCCAGAACCAATAACAGCTGTTTTTATGCCCTTGGTCTCACTTGGAACTGTTTTCAAAATACCGTTATGACTGTCCGCAACAAACCGTTCAAGTGCACCTATAGCAACGGGTTCGCCTTTAAGCCCTCTTACACAAAGTGCTTCACACTGAGTCTCTTGGGGACAGACACGTCCACAAACTGCCGGTAACGAAGTATACTCAGAGAGCACTTCAAACGCTTTTTCTAAATTGCCCGCTTTAATCTCGTGAATAAACTTTGGAATATCAATTGCAACAGGACAGCCAGATACACAGGGTTTATTTTTGCATTCAAGGCATCGATTCGCTTCAGCCATGGCTTCTTCAAGCGTATATCCAAGTGCCACTTCTTCAAAATTAGTGATCCGTTCTTTAGAATCTTTTAACGCCATAAGCGTTCTTTGAGTCTTATTTGCCATTTTCGACCTCCTTGAGCAATTGACATGTTTTATCTTCCTCAAAACTATGGGCAGGTTGATTCTTAAATATATTATTACGACTTTGAGCTTCATCAAAATCGACTAAGTGTCCATCAAATTCAGGACCGTCTACACATGCAAACTTAGTTTCTCCGCCAACGGTTAATCGACATCCACCGCACATGCCCGTGCCATCAATCATAATCGAATTCATGCTGACAACGGTTTTAACGCCGTACTTTCGAGTGACTGCTGCAATATTCTTCATCATGATAATGGGCCCGATCGCAAAAACACAGTCTATATCTTTGTGTTCTTCTAAAAGACCTTCTAAACCCGTGGTCACAAATCCTTTTGAACCATATGAGCCATCATCTGACATGAGTACCCTCTTATCTGAATGACTTGCAAACTCATCTTCCAAAATAACCATTTCCTTGTTCCTAAAGCCTACAACAGAGTATACCTCTGTATTTTGCTCAGCTAAAGCTTTAACAATTGGGTAAGCGATGGCACAGCCAACACCTCCACCTACTACGATGGCTTTCTTAAGATTTTCTATCTCAGAAGGTTTTCCCAGTGGTCCAACAAAATCATGAATATAATCGCCCTCTTCGAGGTTATTTAAATCCATAGTTGCTTTTCCAACCACTTGATATATAATGGTAATCAACCCCTCTTCTCGGTTATAGTCTGCAATTGTAAGTGGAATACGCTCACTGTTCTCATGAACTCTAAGAATAATAAATTGTCCCGCTTTTGCTTTTCTTGCGACATATGGCGCGTGTACCATCATCTTAACCACAGCCGTAGCCAGAGTCTCTTTTAACACTATTTTATACAAAGAAGTAACCTCCAATAAAAATTTTATAATTCTATCCATTGTTACATATGCCATAAAAGAATGCAATATGCAGCCTCTAATTTTTTTCACATCATTATGCATTACCATACATTTTTATGCATTCGCATACATTGGTTTTCATAAATAATAGCACTTTTTATCAATCCTCACAAGTCTTTGCGTAAATATACGTTTAAATTTATGACGTTTTGGTAACATTTCCCCATAAATCTCCATTGACTTACCAAAAGTGCTGTGATACTATTTTGTTATTAAGTTCATATCGAAACAATGGATTGTGACTGCAAGCGCGGGCAAGACCATAATTTGAAGACAAAGATGCTTTGTTTTTAAATTGATGGTCTTTTTTTGTGTCTTTTTTTGAAATTGTTTCCTTGAACGAAAAATAAGTATTTGGGAGGCGTTAGACATGTTAAGAAGAAAAGTATTTACGGTAACACTTGCGATTATGCTATTACTGTCAACCATTGCGGTATATGCTGATACGGCACCTCAACTGGGGGATATTGAGGGAAGATGGTCTTTCAGCGTCATCAACAAGTGGGCAGAAAAAGGGATTATCAAACCAAACACAGATGGCACTTTCAGACCTAATGCGTTTTTGACATTTGAACAAGCCGTCAGCATCATGGATCAAATTTCTATGAGAGATTTAAAATATGCAAAAGGTATTTTACAAACCACCTCATACGGACAAGTGGAAGGCCAATTATCCAATGAATCACTCAGCATAGAATGGTTAGGTGTGCCTTATGCCGCACCACCTATTGACGAGCTCAGATGGTTAGCGCCACAGCCACCTGAAAAATGGAGTGGTGTGCTCGCAACAAAATCCTATAAAGAAAAAGCAATGCAACTCAGTGGCAAGGAGATTATAGGCAGTGAAGATTGCTTATATTTGAACCTATACCGGCCCAATACAGCTGAGACAGATTTGCCAGTCCTTGTATTTATCCATGGGGGTAACAATCAAACTGGGACCAGTCAAGATTTTAAAGGCGAAAAATTGGCTGTGGCTTCAAATAGTATTGTAGTCTCCATAGACTACAGATTGGCAGCACTTGGCTGGATTAATCTACCCGCTCTAAAAACAGGCGATCCATTAACGGATTCAGGCAACTTTGGTTTATTAGATATCCACGAAGCCTTAACTTGGGTGAATGGCAATATTAAAGCCTTCGGAGGAAATCCCTACAACGTGACCCTTTCTGGACAGTCTGCTGGTGGTCGTGACGTCATGGCTGCCTTGATTTCACCAATCTTCAAGGGCGATTTCCAGAAAGCTTTTGCAATTAGTGGGGGGATGACGGTTACAGATCCTGCTGTGGGCCAAGCAATCGATGCAAAAGCACTCACAACTTTAGTTGTAGAAGACGGTATTAAAGCGACGGCATCAGAAGCAATAGCTTGGTTAAACACAGATGCCCAAGCTGTAAAAAATTATCTAAGAAGTCTACCAGGAAAAAGAATCACAGGCTTGATGGACAACGCTGCAATTCGAATGTCCGTATTTCCACATCTCTTTGCCGATGGCTATGTACTTCCAAAAGAAGGCTTCGCTGTACTCTCAACTGGAAATTACAACAAAGTCCCTACATTACTCGGCAGCTGTGAAGATGAATTTTCAGTGTTTGCTGGAACTGATCCTATGTTTGTCGGTGCCCTTTTCGGTGGTACTTTGGCTACTGATGAGGTTTTGTTGCCTCAATACACTTTTGCGAGTACTTACGGCAGTATGTTGTACACCGGTTTCAACGCAGACCGTTCCGCTGAAATTATGGCAGATGTCCATGGTCAACCTGACGTATACGCTTATCGATTTGCATGGGGTAAAGATCAAGACGTGATTGGTTCAGGACTCGGAAGTCTTCTTGGCGCCTTCCATGGTGTTGATATGGACTTTTTAAAAGGCCGGTATGAATCTTTCGTCAGCAGTAATTATACAGTTGAAAATCTCCAAGGCAGAGATGCACTGGTCTCTGCTCTACACGCCTACCTAAAAAACTTCTTGTATACAGGCAATCCTAATGGCCCTGATCTTCCTGTTTGGACCGCATGGTCTAACGCTGAAAACGCTGGTAAACTCATGGTGCTTGACGCCGATAAAAAAGAAGCGAAACTTGGGATGACAGATGAGTATATCATTGAAAGTGAAGTCTTTAAAGCGATTGATGCAGATAAAACACTGCCCACAGGTCAGAAACAAAATATGATCGCTAACATGATGTCCGGTCGATTCTTCAGCACATCATTTGATGCACATTATAATGGTAAATAAATAGACACCCCCCTCATACGGAAATATAATTTACGTTGAGGGGGGTGTTTTGTGTAAACACTATTTGTTCACAGCGAGGTCTTTAAAGCTCCAATAAAAATTCAATATCAATTTCAAAGAATTCATCCGTAAGACTTGCAGAAATTGCTCCACCCATTTTTGTAACCAGTCCCTTTGCAATAAATAATCCAAGTCCCGCGGCGTTTTGACTTCTTGATTGATCTGCTTTATAAAAGCGATCAAAAATTTGATCTACATCGATATGATCACCCTTGTTATAGCTGTTTTTAAATTTCAAAATAGCTTTATTGCCCACTCTGACAAGTCCAATTTCAATATGTTGTTCACCATATTGAAGCCCATTTTTAATCATATTCTGAATTACCCTTTTAACGGCTTCAACATTGCAAATGACGTTTAGCGGTTCATCCGTTATTTGAATATCAGGCTCAATATTTTTTTGTTTAAAGTCATCATAGAATGAAAATACCGTGTCACAGAATATTTTATTCATATTCTGTGGCACGACATCAAGCCTATAATGATCATTCTGTAATTTTGTGTAAGTAAACAACTCCTCTAACATCTCTTTAAGACTTCTTATACGCCCTTGGATTACAGCAGCGTAACGTTCCTTTTCTGTAGGTTCGTCTGATTCAATGAGCAACTGAAAATAACCATCAAGCGAAGTTAGGGGGGTTCTGATATCATGAGATAAATGGGTAATAATCTCCTTGAGGTTTGCATCTTTGATTTGATATGCTGTCCTCTGACTTTTCTCTTTTTCAAGGAGTGTATTGATTTGATTAATTAACGCCATTATGCCAGCGTCATGCAGGTTTTGGGTAATCATCATATTGCTGCTGTTTTTAGTTAAAAACGCCATCTGATGACAGATGCTTTTAATCTGTCTCTTGTATGAAATCAGCATTGCAATGCTAATGAATGCTACTATAACCGCCAAAATTGTCACGATCACCATAAAAACCTCTTATAAAATATCCTTTTTTTTCATATCCAATATACTGATTGCCATCGCTATTAGAATAATACTGCCACCTACTGTCCAGGCTTGCTGATAAGCAGAAAATTCATAAGGCAAAGGCAGTGCTACTCTGTTGTGAGTGATCAAAAGTGAAGAGAATGAAAAATGATTTATTGAAAATACCGTATCAAACCAATTTGTGATGATCTTTGTAAAGCCTATCGCAAGCAACGCACCAATCCCCATACTGATCGCTTGATTTTTAATAAGGAGTGACATACACATGACGAGAATAGCAAATGCGGCATATAACAGCATCTGTGACAGAGTATAGATCAACATGTCTGGCAGTGAATACATGGCAAAGTAGACATATCCAAAAAACAATTTGAAGCTTATTAAAGTCACCACAAAGGTTAAAATTACACTCATGCTGGAAAAAACAAAATTGGAGAAACACTTAGAAATTATCGTCCTATGTCTTATCGCTGACTGCCCTGCAATATTCTTAATAAAGCCAGTACTATTCTCTAATCCCGTAAAAAGCACTGAGAACAAAACAACAAAGAAAGAAAGAAAATAACCTATAGATTGTTGCAAAAGGTGAGAAAACATGAAAAATGTATCTACGACTTCGTCTCCTGAATCTAATGTCACTAAAGGAAACCGTTCGAAAAACATCTCTGAATCCGTTTCAAGGACACTGAGTAAATAGATATAATCACGGTGCTGTGTACGGACGCTTACTGCTATAAAAATTCCAATAATGATGAATATGATCCATGTAAATCTACTTTTGACCATTCTGTATAAGTCCATTTTAATAACATTAATCATTCTATGCCTCCCTTGTGAGATTTAAAAAGAATTCTTCAAGTGCTTCACTGACAACGGTTATAGAACTTAACTTTATTTTGTTCTCCGCAAATGTCATGGCTATTTCACCCGTTTCTTCAAGTCTTTCATAGATGTGGATTGTATTTTTCCCGATCATCTTATATTCGGTGAATCCCATTCTATCTAAAATAACACATGCCTTTTCAGACTGTTCCAATTTGATCTCAATATGCGCGCAACATTTTCCGAGAAGCTCTTCCCTTGTCAATTGTTCAATTAAAACGCCTTTATGGATGATGCCATAATGTGTTGCAATCTTTGAAAGTTCGTCGAGAATATGACTTGATACTATAATCGTTATATTGCGTTCTTTATTCAGTTTAAGGATCATCTCGCGCATTTCAACAATGCCCTGTGGATCAAGACCATTTATAGGTTCATCTAAGACAAGAAGATCTGGTTCTCCAACAAGCGCCATAGCAATTCCAAGTCTTTGCTTCATTCCAAAAGAATAATTTTGAACTTTTTTCGTCCCGACATCCGCAAGTCCAACCGTTTTTAATAGATCAAAAATATAATGCGTTTTGTTGATGCCCATGCACAAGCATTTTAGCTTGAGATTGTCATATGCTGATAATGTTGGATAGAGCCCTGGTTCTTCTATAAGAGTCCCTATCCTTGAAAACATTTTCTTCGTCTCGCTGTCACTGTACCCAAACAAAGAGATCTCTCCACTTGTTGGAAAAGTAAGCCCGCTTATCATTTTCATAAAAGTTGTTTTTCCTGCTCCGTTTCTGCCTATAAAGCCATAAATTTCGCCTTGCTTAATGTTCATGCTGACATTATTCACTGCTTTGTAATCTTTAAATTGCTTCGTAAGGCAGTTTGTACTCAATAAATAGGTCATCTCGACGCCTCCTTTTGTGCTTAACTCACTTATGAGTATACAGATTAAGTACAAAAATATCGCCAATAAAAGTTAAAGAAATCATAAAGATGTCATTTAGAAAGTTTAAAACCTATTCCCCATACGGTTTCAATATACTCATCACGAGATACTTTTTTGAATTTTTGCCTCATATTACTGATGTGCACATTAATTGTTTTATCTTCACCAACATAGTATTCATCCCAAGCATATTGATATATATCTTGTTTGCTGAAAACCTTATTCGGATAGTTCATCAAGAGTTCAAGAATTTTAAATTCTTGCCTTGTAAGGCTTATATCGCATCCCTTTAAAGCGACCTGATACGTGACACAATTGAGTGATAAACCCTTGTGTGTATAGAGTGTATCCACAGGCCTTTTGCTTTTTCTTCTCAATTGAACTGCAATCCTTGCAAGTAATTCTTTTATTTCAAATGGCTTCGTGACATAATCTTCCGCACCTGCTGAAAGCAAGTCCACTTTACGATCCAATTCATCATTTGCTGAAATTATAATCACCGAGGTTTCCTCTATTGACTTAATTTTCTGAATAACCTGATCCCCAGTCATTCCCGGCAACATTAAATCCAGTAAAATGAGATCAAAATATTGCTGTTCCATTCTTAAAAGTGCTTCAGTCCCCGAAAAAGCCTGTATACACGAATATTGGTTTTTAGTAAGTGCCTCTGCAATCATGTTGTTTATATTCAAGTCATCTTCTACAATTAAAATTACAGCCATATTGTTTCCTTTCAAAAATTAAGTGCTTCTGTTTATTTTACCAAATTTTTTTAATATTGTAATGACTCGATTTTTTTTATCTCTAAAAAAGCCTAGGTTGTCAAAATGCAACCTAAGCTCTAAATCTATTTAGCATATTGCTCTAAGTACATCACAAGCTTTTTCTCTGTAAGCACCTCATTTGTTATAAAGTCTCCATTGATAAATACCGTGTATATCGTACATGGCGTCGGTGCATTTTGTGCCTCTTCCACGGTTTCAAGCTTAGTGATGCGATATGGCGTTCTGCTGGCATATACTCTATAAAGACTTTACCTCTTTCTGCAAGCTTTACAAAGACCATCCCATCTTTAAACCGTTCTTTTAACCACTGCTTTTTACTACCCACACAGTTTTCACCTTTTTTCTCTGAAATAGCACAACAGATGTATTAGATTAAATCAATGTCTTCCAAAACCTTGTTTTATAAATAATTTGCCTCAAATTCACGATACCCTTTATTTCTGAGTTCACACGAAGGACAAGCGCCGCACCCCTCCCCAATGATCCCGTTATAACAGGTGAGGGTTTCATTTTTAATGGTCTCCAGGACGCCTAAATCGTAGGCCATTTTCCAGGTCTGCGCTTTATCAAGCCACATAAGCGGTGTATGAATGACGAATGGATAGTCCATCGCAAGATTTAAAGTCACATGCGTTGATTTTATAAAGACATCTCTACAATCTGGGTATCCACTAAAATCACTCTGAGAAACACCCGTTATAATATGATGAATATCCCTTTGCTTTGCAAATACAGCCGCAAATGTTAAAAATATAAGATTTCTGCCATCGACAAACGAATTTGGCAGTTCGCCCTCCGGCTTTTCTTTACAGACCTCAATATCGCGTCTTGTCAAAGAATTGGGTGCCAATTGGTTTAATAAAGACATATCCAAGACGTGAAACTCTACATTATTATTTTTACATATTTTTTCAGCACAAGTCAATTCAAATATATGTTTTTGACCGTAATCAAAAGATATGGCAATAACCTCATCATACGCCTTTAAAGCCCAAAATAAACAAGTGGTACTATCTTGACCCCCACTAAAAACAACAACTGCCTTACGCTTTAATTTTTCATTCATGTTTGCCTCCTCGTCTTTATAACAGCCCACGTTTACAATAGCCCGATGATCTGATTGGCCAAATAAGGTTCCGATTTAAAACGGCCTCTAAAAGTTTTGGTTATGGTTTTTGCCCCTGGCTTTCTGATTCCACGTGTGGTCATGCAGCTGTGCTCGCCCTCAATGATCACAGCCACATCTTCACTCTCACTGATTAATTGAATGATCTCAGCAATATCTTTTCCAATGCGTTCTTGGAGCTGTAAACGTTTTCCAACTAAATCTGCCACTCTTGTGATTTTACTAAGTCCAATGACTTTTTGCTTTGGCATATAGGCCACGGCAACTTTCATATTATACATTAAGGCAAAGTGATGCTCACAATATGAAAATATTTCGATATCTTTCATGAGAACAAAATCGTCTGTGCCTGCTTCATAATACGTTTCATCTTCAAACGTGACGTCATAGAGCTTGGCAATCTCCGCATTTGAATACGCTATCCCAGCAAAGTTCTCCATGCACATCTTTGCAAATCGCTCGGGGGTATCCACAAGACCTTCGCGATCAGGATTTTCACCAAGTGCCTCTAAAATTTCTTTAAAGGCACTTTCTAGTCTTTTTTGATCGATCATATCAAACACCTCTTTCATCCGGATTCCAGATGATTTTGTGGAGCTGTAACTGCACACGCACGCCATTTAATTGCTTCGCCTTCATAAAATCGACGATCTGCAGGGGCTCTATCTTGCCATATACAGGGCTCAATAGAATGTGGCACCTATCTATCAATTCATAATCACGTACGATTTCAGCCACTTGCTCAAGCTCTTTTGGACTACTGATAACAAATTTCAAAACATCATCTTTGGTGAGCGCAGTAAAATTCGCTAAATACATGTGCGCTTCCATCTGGCTGCCCTCTAACTTGTAGTCCATCGTAAAGGCAATGCGCTTATAACCTTGCGCCTTAAACAGGGCTAAATCAATACTCCCATTCGTTTCAATTTCAACTTCTATTTGCTCATCCTGATCTAAAAAAGACAGCAGGTCTTTTATCCCCTTTTGAAGCAAAGGCTCACCGCCTGTTAGTGTGACATTTTTAATTCCCGCCGCTTTGATCTTTTTATAAATCTGCGCCTTCGTCTGCCACTCGAAATCGACATCGGCAGCATTTGCCCACTTCGTATCACAATAACTACAATTGAGATTGCATCCTGCAAATCGTATAAAATAAGCCAGTTCGCCAGCTTTCAGGCCCTCTCCATTGATACTGCTAAAGGATTCTACCACCTGATACTTCATAAGGTCACCCCTTCAAAACTTGCACAGTTCGTAGGCGTCTCATAGACTTCAATGCTCTTCACGCTGTAACCTCTACGGGTCATTTGATCATAAAAATGCGCACTAAAAGATTCTGCCGTGGGCCTAAACATCACTTCGATAACCCTGAAGTCATCCTCTATTAAACACGCTAAAGTCTTTGCCTTCATACTCCCCTTTTCAATAATGAGCGCATGGTCAAAGTAATCCACTTCTATTTTCAAATCCCGCTTAAGATCTCCAAAATCAACGATCATACCGCGTAATATACCTTCTTCAACTAATTTTTCAGAATAAATTTCAGCGACAACACGCCATCTGTGACCATGAATATTGGCACATTTGCCTTGATAATCTTTTAAAAAATGAGCGCTGTCAAAACTATGTTCACATTTAAGAAAGTACATAAGTTGCCCCCTCTCTACTTTTCTGCCTCTTTTTATGCGCCAAAACACAACACCCGATCGCACCGTTAAATTGAGGCTCTTTCAGACAAATGACATTCTGATAATCCTGTTTTAAATACGAGATCAAGGCTTTATTATAGGCAACGCCGCCTGCCACAAGCAATCGATTGCCTTTGAATTTAGTGAGCATGGGTTTAAGTCTTTTATAAAGTGAATAATTTACCCCAGCACAAAGGTGCTCTAAGCGGATGCCTTCTGCAATTTTCCCGATGAGCTCAGACTCTGTAAAGACAGCACAAGTTGAGTTTAGTGCTACTGGGTTCTCCGCATAAGTGGATAGTCTATCCATATCCACTTCAAGAATCTGGGCCATGTTCTCTAAATATCTGCCACATGAAGCCGCACATTTATCATTAAGGGCCATGTCCATCATTTTGCCCTTTTCAACTTGCATAATTTTGATATCCTGTCCACCGACATCCACTAATATAAAGTCTCTGAGATTAGATTGATAAACGGCACCTTGAACATGAGCTTTCACTTCATTGACTACTGTGAAACTTTCTAGATCAACATTATTTCTACCATATCCCGTCGATATGGCAGCATCAAACTTACCCAGTTTCAACTTTTCAAAATCCACAACAATCTTATCTTTATACGCGCAATAATCTCTGTAAAATTGCATCGTACTGATCTTCTTCTTTTCGATAATAAAGCCCTCTTCCATAACGACAAGCTTCACTTCACGGCTTCCAAGGTCTATTCCTAGTATTTTCATTTGTCTGCCTCTATTTCACAAATCATATCCACAAAGGCTTCAACGCGTAGTTTCGTCCGCGCATCCATTGTATTCAACTTATCGCCCTCAATCGTCAACATAGGGATCTTCAGCCGATCGCGCAAAACGATATCTTCGATCGCTCGATGACAAAATGCCTGTGTGTAATGAATAATGCCGTGAACATGACGTGCTTCAATTTGTTTCACTATTTCTGCTATTCTAAAATCAAGTTCATAAGGATAGGTATAATCAAAGTATTGTTCATATATATTTTTTGCCTGACCTGCCCGTGGGAATGCAAATTCTCTTTGGACTTCATTATAGACAAAGCGCGCATCCAACGCTTCCACAAAGTCAAATAAGTCGCCAGTCATAGGCGGTACGCCGATATAAGCTAGCCGGATCATTTTCGGATTTTCTTGACGCTTGCTGATCTCATCTCGTTTTTGGGTTAGTAAAGCTTCATAAGCCTCTGGATTCCCATTAAAATCACTCAAGCAAAGCTGTAACAAGTGATTTTCAAACCCTGTGACCTTATGTGTGTCATAGGTAAGCTGATCAATTTCAATAGCATTTGCTCTGATCTTATTGAGGTGCTTTCGTGTGAATTCTACGGTATTTTCGTCTATCTCAAAGCGTTTACTAAATGTCTTTATCGACATCGTAACCGCTTCTATCGTATGTTCTTGTGGAAAGGCGAATGGATAAACCTCAATCCCTTTCATTTTCATGACTTCAATTAAAGCCTTAGTGTTAGAACAATCCCCTTCAACGACTCCGATTACTTCTTTTATATCGTGCCTAATACAAGCGCCATATATGCCTTTTGTCCAAGCACAAGTGCTCTTTGGAAAACCCTCTTTTTCAGCCAATTCAATATAGGCCAAATAATCCGCAGAGGTTATGAACAGATTGTTCAAATCCACTGGCGTATAGCCTGCTGCTATCAACACTTCTATTGGTACTGTTGTTGTTAAACCGATCTTTTTCATGATACTCCTTTCAAAAAAAGCAAACAAAAAAAGGGCCTGCTCGCCCTAAACAAAAAAAGCACTTATGTAATTCATACAAGTGTAAGTCCTAGTTTTGTTTATAGACAGGATGGTTACGAACTGTCTTATTCCATTAGTTTGACCTTATTCATGCGTATTTTTACCGCCTGTACATTATACCTTTCATCCCTACAAAAAACAAGGCTGTATTTCTATATCCCTATTGAGCCCTCAAAAAAAGCGGCGTAAAAAACGCCGCTACTCTAATCCGATATAAATATCAATCGTTTGATGGTCCATGTCACCATTTTCATTATGATAGAGTTCAAAGTCATAAGCGTACTTTCGTTTGAGGTCCATTGCCCATATAGCTTGCCATGCTTTGCCAACAGATTCTACGGCATCCCCGATCACTGTAAATTTTGCATATTTGCCACCCGCGATGGTTCTCGTCTCAAAACCAGATTGTTCCCCTTTTGAAACCGCCACACAGCACATAAAGCGATACGGGTTTGTAACATCCCCTTCATAATCGGTATAGAGGCCAATGCCTTCGCCCGTGGTTTTATGCTCAATGCGCTCAAAATGCCCTTCGCTGATAAACTTTTGCCACATTGCACCAATATCATACATCGCCTGTCCATTTTCATTGGTTGTCATGATCGATTGCCCCACAACTGTTATGTCTTCAAGTGTTACTATTTCATAATTCATAAAGCACCTCTCCCTATCTTTTGTAGTCTCTGTTATAGTATCTATAACCACATTATAAGGTACCTAATATGACAACAGCATGTCATATTAGGTGGAGTTTACAAATTCATTATTTTTTGGGCTTTGTCCTTAAGCTTTTCTTTTAAAAATTCTGGCTTAATATCCATCAGATCATCGGCGTAAGTCATGATGTAATGGAGTAACCATTCATCCAGTTCTGCCTCAAACGTGACGACTAAAATGCCTTTATCCTCATGATGCACAATCCTGCTCAATGAAAATTCTTCTTCAACTCTAAATAGAGCTTTTGCATCAAGTGTTAACGTCACTGGCTCCATATGATTCATTTCATGAGATATGAGCACCCGATCTGAAATATCATAATCTTTTCTATTAAAGAGTTTAGAGGTTATTTCAGTATCCAGTATTCGAGATATTCTAAAGGTTCTATAGTCTTTTCTTTTATGACAATAAGCCATCAGGTACCATCTCTGTTGCTTGAAAATGAGTTTAAGGGGATCGATGATCCGATCCGTTTTTTCCCCGCTATTATTTTGATAGACCATTTTTAAAGTTTGATTTTTTTGAAGCGCCGCTTTGAGGTCTTCAAAGATCTTAGGTTGTCTTCCATTACTAAAATCCGAAAAATCGACTTCGATATAGTGATTTTTTTCGCCATCGAATAAGTGTTTAAGCTTGCTAATCGCTGTATTGGATTGATCATAATGCGTGGCTTCTAGAACTTCAAGGCCTAATAAAATACTGTTTTTTTCTGCCTCTGAAATAACTGTTTTGTTGAGCACATAATTTTCAAGTAGGCTTATGCCACCCCCTGTGCCTTTATCCGTGTAGATCGGAATGCCACTCATAGAAAGTGAATCCACATCCCGATAAATCGTCCTCGTGGAAACTTCAAATTTTTCAGCCAGCTCTTTAGCCGTAACGCGGTCTTTATTGAGTAGTATATGCACGATACTAAATAAGCGATCTGTTTTCAAATGAATGCCTCCCTTCAAAAGTGCTGTTGCCATCTAGATCACGCGCAGCACCTTCTTTATTTTCCTACTTTATTTCTAGGGTTCTCTCACAAGCCCTATAAACAATGCAGCACCACTTGCATCATCTTTTATAATATATAGAAAAGGTCTATCACATTTAAAAGTCACAGGTTCACTCGGCATCGCAGATGTTGTTGCGAATTCTGCTACCGTCACTGCGGCTGCTTCTGTTCCCTTTTCATCTAGTATAATGCGTGCATTTTGAAAAATAGAACTGATATATAAATTTTCGCCCTCAATCTCAATCATCTTTCCAAATTCTGCTTCAGTTCTAGAGAAGGCTCTCCCCATGCCCTTAGCCGTAAGCAAATCCGTTAAACCATTGCTCACTTCATAATCAAACTTAGGCAAACTCAACTCTAATCTTTGCATCTCATTTTGATTAGCTTGAATCATCTTTTGAAAATCGTCATATTTCAATGTACTTAAAAAATCATCCAAGTTTCCTTTTGGCAAAACCAAAACCAAGCTGCTACCGCCATAATAGGGTAAACTTGTCATCTGATATGATGCGTCTTCGTAATATGTCAAACTGTTTGTTTTATGCATCATCTTGACTGGGGTTGTCTCTGTTTCTGTTTTGAAAAAGGTTTCTTCTTGCGTTGCCGATTCTGAGAATTCATCAATCCAAGTCCCCTTAAAATACACCGTATTCATCAAATATGCAATGGTCTCCGCGTCAATTTTGTCAAAAGTGCCCTTGAGCAGATGATTCGTCTGTGCTTCAACCCATTGGTTCATTTGATCCACTGTTTTGAGATCACTAAAATCAGAACGATAGACCTGTGCATTGTAAAAAGCACCTAAAGTATCCACAAAATCTTGTTTAGGCTCAAGTGTATCCTTAAACCATAAAGAATTTGCAATTTTCATCTTAATGCCCGGGACATCCGAATCTTCTTTTTTATCGAGGGCATTCAAATAGTTCATTAATAGGTTATAACGTTCATTAAGCTCGACTTCCGTATCACCCATTACTTCTAAAATACCCGATTTCGTTTCACCTTCTGCGCCATTTACAATCATTGCAAGTGCAAATGATAGACTGGTTGGAGAGAACAGCAAATTCCCATCTTGATTTTTTTTCGCCATCTCTTGAATCAATTCGAATCCCATTTGATTAGATGCCATAATACCTGTTTCAACCCTATCCTCTATTTCAGGGACCTCGTTGTTTATAACTTTAAAAGCTTCCGATGTCTGCGCCAAACCTTTTATAGGCGTCACTTCACCA
This sequence comes from Fusibacter sp. 3D3, assembly GCF_001748365.1. GTDB lineage: Bacteria > Bacillota > Clostridia > Peptostreptococcales > Acidaminobacteraceae > Fusibacter_A. The sequence continues at coordinate 122,236 of NZ_BDHH01000004.1, forward strand.
TGATCACTTGTGCATCCGGCCAGTAATATCAAAGATACAATGAGTACTGCAATCATACTCATATGTAAACTTCTAAAAATTTTATGCCTTTTTTTATCCACCTTGCCACACTCCTTTAAAATATAATTGGGTATTGAACACACTTTATTTGACGGGTGAACTTATTAAAAAGTTCCATCGTGCTCTTCGTGCTCTCATTGGCATCGAACTTAAAAGAAGCTTATCTGCCCAAAATATTGAAATAGATCTACTCTAAATCTTGAATACGCATCTTTTCAAGCGCCAGATTCTTTTTGCGCTTTTCACGACACCCTAAATAGATTGCATAAAATATCAGTGTGGATAAATTACTCATAATAAATACGGGAATCACCATCGCCAGTATTTCGCCTAAACTCTTTTTTGAAGTCTGAGACTGTACAACGCCTTGATTAATCACTTCTCCGTTAACGATTTCCGTTTTTGAGGTTGTCGTAAACGTCGTGAACACAGCTATATTCGCCACAATTAACAGTGACAACATAAAACAAATAATAGGGATTATCAATCCAAGCCATTTGTTTTGTCTCGTAGATAAAAAGATTTGTAAGCCTACGCTTCCACCTAATATGAATGTAAAAAAAATAATCGCTAATAAGGTATTCATCATCTTATTTATTCTCCTTTATGGTTTTTTTGTATTCTGTTATCAAGATTTTTGCCGTGGCAAAATCAACCTTCTCATTTACTGCAAGTCGTTTTATCAATGCGATATAGGGTTCATTAGCCGTATCATCACTGATTTTAATCTTCTGTATTAACCGATCAAGCCTTAGTCTCACCGTGGGATAAGTCACATGATACTGTTTGGCAATCTCTTTCAAAGAACCTGATGCCATTATGAAATTCTTTAAAAAAGACACATCTTCATCATCCAGATTGACCATCCAATCTGGAACCATTTCTATTGCCATACGATACCTCCTTTAATAAAATTGATTATATGCTTTAATTTTATTAAAGTCAATGTTTAATATTATTAAAACAAAATATCAAATTATCTTTTCAAATTCAAACGTTTGATGATATTCAAGTCAAATAATAGACCTTTTTCAGACATTTCAGAAATGTTAGACTGAATTCGAAAGTTGTAATTATAGAATTATAGCTGGATCATATAACTTAGGGGGAGACATGCTTATGCTCGAAAAAGAACTCTTAAATGAAGATTTTAAAATTTCAAGTGATTTGAAAACCATAGTAGATGCAGCAGAAGTTTATCTGAAGTTATTTCCCTTAGATTGTTGCGCTATTATTTGCGATAATGAGGGCAATATCGTTGGCTATACGCCTGCCAAAACATTTGATATCGGTGCTCAAAATTGGAGGGCACTCAATTTTAAAAAAGGGGACCTATATTGGCGCTATAGTCGTCATCATGACTTTAGAAATTCAAAACAAACTGCATGAATCTTCCCAATTGATTTCAGAAGGGACTGAAAAAACCACCGCTATGATGGAGGAAATTGCATCCACTGCCAAAATTTTATCTTCACATATTGGTTATTTAAAAGAAAAAGGAAATCGCGTCATTGAAGAAACACATAAGACTGGAGAGATCTTAAACTTTGTAAGTGCCGTTGGCCGAAACTCCAATTTACTAGGGCTTAACGCTTCTATTGAGGCGGCTCGTGCTGGCGAACATGGAAAAGGATTTGCCGTGGTGGCTCAAGAGATCCGAAAAATGGCTGATGAGAGCACTTTGGCAGTTGAGAATATCAAAAATACACTCAACACGATTAGACAAGAAACAGATGAGATTATAAGTGCCATTGACAAAGCCCTCATCTTAGGCGAACAACAATTACGTGCTTCTGATGAAGTGGCGCATGATATGGAAGAACTGACGCATTCTGCTTATGAAGTCGAAAAAATAGCAGATCAGCTTTAATAAAAAAATATAATCATTATAAATAAAGGCTATATACTTCAAAAAACGGCATAAAAAATGGCAAGCTTACTTGCCATTTCAACTAGGATCTTCTGTTGAAAATCCATCCTCAATGATTTGAATCATATGCTTTACAATTTCGCCATCAAACTGAATTCCTGAACAATTCTCAAGTTCCTTGAAGATGATCTCTCTTGACAATTTGTTTCTATAACACCGATCACTGTCCATGGCGTCAAAAGCATCTGCAACACAAATGATTCTTGCACACTCTGGAATTGCTTCACCAGCTAGCCCGCATGGATAGCCTTTGCCATCAAAACTTTCATGATGAAATCGAGCACCATCTTCAATCCCGTCAATTTTAGTAAAATCTTTCAGAATATCACCGCCAGTACTCGCATGCATCTTCGCTTTTTCAAGCTCTTCAGGTGTTAATCTACCTGGTTTTTTGAGGATGCTATCATCAACTGCAATTTTTCCAATATCATGAAGTAACGAAATTTGAAAGATGCGTTCCTGTTCTTCCACCGATTTTCCCATGCGCCTTGAAATCTCCTGTGCATACTTGGCTACACGTAAAGAATGACCTTTTGTGTAGGCATCCTTTGCATCAATGATATTTGCAAAGGTTTTAAGTGATTGTAAAATAATTTCTTTGTATTCATCCTGTTTGATGCGCATATTTTTCATACGAAAATCGGAAATCAAATACGTTATTAAAGCCACCAAAACAATTACCAAAAGGAACATTAGAAACCCAAAGATTGGATAGCTTGTCATCTTACGATCCCAGTAACCACTAACCTTGATCTCATTTACGGTAAAAGGCTCGCTGGTATACATCACAAGACCAAAAGTAATCGCATTTTCATGGCTTAAATTTGTATTATAATCCACTGCATGTAAATGGATCTGATTCTCTTTTTTTTCAAACACACCATTCCATGCACTATCGATATAGCTTTCTTCTGGAACAACAAAGTCGATGCTCCAATCCACAAGTTCTGAGCCCTTCTTGTTGTAAAAATACCCATCGTATTGAGCGCCAAAACCTATCGCAGTCCCATCAATTTGCCAACCTTCACCTGCTACTATCTCCACATAAAAGTCATTATTTTTATAGACTTTAGAAGACACATCCTCAACATAAGAATATAGAATTGTACTTTGATAAGATGCATATCCCCATAGTCCAAGTACAGATAAACCGATAAAAAAAATGATAATAACAAATGCTGCAAGAACACGCTTGCGCTCCCTTACCATACCTGTTCCTCCACTTCCTTTTGAGAATTCTTACAATGGGTTAGATGTCGTATTTGTTTCGACTTATTAACAACTATAATTTCTCTTTATTATACACGATTCCTTTTGAATTGATAAGCGCTATGAGCACTTAGGTTCATTCTAATATCCCTTTAACTGTTACGGTACAGCTGCATTGTTTACACATTGATTACAAAAAACCAATCGTATATCATTAGGGTATAAGGATTCCATGTGTTAAACATATAAAATTATAGGAGGCCGTAAAATGACTCGGAAATCTGTAAAAATTGTCACTATAGGTGGTGGTTCATCCTATACACCTGAACTTGTAGAAGGGTTCATCAAAAGATATGATGAATTGCCTGTAAGAGAACTGTGGTTAGTGGATATTGAGGAGGGTCAGGAAAAATTAGAAATCGTAGGAAACCTCGCCAAGCGTATGGTTGAAAAAGCTGGTTTACCGATGAAAATAATCTTGACGCTCGACAGAGCAAAAGCACTTCCAGATGCTGATTTCGTAACGACTCAATTCCGCGTTGGCTTATTAGAGGCACGTATCAAGGATGAGCGCATTCCACTCAGCCATGGTCTCATTGGACAAGAGACAAATGGTATCGGTGGCATGTTTAAAGGGCTCAGAACCATTCCCGTCATACTGGACATCGTTAAGGACATTCAAAAATACTGCCCTGATGCATGGCTCATCAATTTTACAAATCCAAGTGGCATGGTCACAGAAGCTGTTTTGAAGTATACAAATCATACCAAGGTCGTGGGTCTTTGCAATGTGCCCATTGGCATGCAAATGTCTCTGGCGCTTATGCTTGATGTACCCCCTGAAAAACTGCGGCTTCAAATAGCAGGATTGAACCATCATTTTTTTGCGACGGACGTCTTTTTAGAAGGCAAAAGTGTTATGCCAGAAGTCCTCGAAAAGTATATTGCATTCTCAAAAGAATACGGGATTAAAGAAAGAATGAAAATGATGAAAGCCAGCCGCGAAAACATAGGCAAGGAGGGACATAAGCCAGAAGAAAGTCTTTCTAAAACACCTATGCTCATGCCTTTTAGCGAAGCATTCCTTCGCGGTATTCAGGCGGTTCCTTGTGGCTATATGATGTATTACTACCATACCAAGGAGATGCTCGAGATGGAGCTTGAAGAATTTAAACAGGGCAATGTTCGTGCTGAAGTGGTCAAGCGCACCGAAGCCGAATTGTTTGAACTATACAAAGACGAAAATCTTAACATCAAACCCCCTCAACTTGAAAAACGTGGTGGTGCACATTACAGCGATGCTGCATGTAATTTAATCGCTTCAATCTATACAGATAAAGGCGATATTCAATATGTGAACTGTAAAAACAACGGTGCTGTAAGTGGTATCGACAACAACAGTGGTGTGGAAATTGCTGCTATGATTACAGCGGATGGCCCTAAGCCCATCGCAATTGGTGAACTATCGCCTACGATTCGCGGCACAATCCAAAACATAAAAGCCTTTGAAGCCTTAGTCTGTGAAGCCGCTGTTACTGGCAATAAAAACATTGCCATCACAGCGCTTAACAATAACCCCCTCGTCCCCTCAGATACAATGGCATCAGAAATATTTGAAGAAATGTTACAAGCCCATAAGCGCTATCTTCCAAATTTCTTCAAATAACATAAACAGGGTTAAGGGATCAAAATCTAAAAGTTGAGCCCCCCTCTCCCCTATGATGTCGTTTACAGGAAGTACGCGATACAGCATAGGGTTGAGGGGGAATGCGAAACTGACTTTTGACATCCTAACCAAACATGTAAAATAGAAAAAAGAACTATTGACCCCTGTCAGCAGTTCTTTTTTTGCCCATTCTTTTAACTTCATATCCATATACGATCAAAACATGTACTCAGTCCGCTTCGCTGCCTTCGTAACCCTTGTGCAATCCTATAGGATTGCATTCCGTGGGAGTTTGGACTCCCACGGAATTAGGGAGATGAACCCCCACTTCTTAAAGTGGGGGTTCATCTCCCCAAGGGTTATATCAATTTCTTTATTTCCGCCATGATGGTAGGAATGCCTCGTGCTATTTGTTCATTGTTTGCACGGGTGATGCATATTCGAATCCCCTTTTTATATGAGGATGCGTTTAAATAATGACGTGAACCTGAACTCACCTTAATGCTTTTCTTTTCTAAGTTATCGATGAGCCTTTTTTCATCAAGATGCTCTGGCAACCCTATATAGACATAATAACCAGAACCATAAGACCATTTGCACCCTTCTGGTAAAGGCTCTAACTGAGCGATTGCTGATTTTAAACATTCTATTTTACTGGCGTATTGCTTTTTCAAAAGGTTGATATGGCTGCTGATCATGCCATTCTTAATGTATATTTCCAGTGTGGCTTGAGCCACTATCGACGAGGCCACATAGGAGTAGTAATAATGATTCCACTTATACGCTCGAAAAGTGTCTATAAGGTGAGTGGGCATCACGCACAATCCAATTCTAATCCACGGTATAATTTTAGAAAAACTTTTTAGATAGATATGATGGTAATGATCCCCATAAGCATATAGGGGATCGTATTTGAGATTAAAGTCCATTTCTGCTAAATAATCATCTTCAACAATGTAGACATCATATTTCTTGGCAAGTTTTGCAATTTTTTCTCTCGTTTTTTTGGAATAACACGTTCCAAGTGGATTGTGATGTCTCGGGACCGTATAAAAAAACTTGATGTTTTCAACTTTAAACAAATGCTCTAAGACATTGAGATCAAGACCATTTTCATCTCTTGCAATGGTCAAAGTTTTGATCCCAGCTTGCTTTAAGAACATGATATACACCGCATAAGTGGGTTCTTCAATTAATATAACGTCCTTATTATTAGGAAATGGCATTTGCGATAAAATCGTAAGCACTTGCTGAATCCCTAAGTTAATAAAAACATTTTGATAAGCAGAAAAGACCTGATATTCTTTAAGATAGGTTACGAGCAATTGTCTTAAAGATGCCATCCCCTCAATATCGGGATGTAAGGCAATATGGCTATAAATATCCACCGCCCTGTTGAGGCAATGTTTAAAATCATCATTGGGCAATTCATCAATACGTGGCACCCCTGTGGAAAAATCAATCAACGCCAAATCCCTTTCAGGGGGAATCAGAGTGGCCTCAACTACAAAATAGCCACTTTGGGGCACCGCATAGACAATATGCCGATCCACTAAATCTTCATAAGCCTTAATCGCAGTAGACATGCTACAGCTAAACCTTTTAGTCATAGACCGAATCGATGGCAATTTTTTACCGGGTCCAAACTTATTGAGTTTTATTTGCTGCTCAATATTTTGAGCAATTTCTAAATATTTATACATTTATACAACACGCTTTCTCAGCTTTTTCAGCGCTTATTCTTTCGACTTTTGACACTCAATATGGTCAGAGTGTCAAAAGTCAATTTCATAATATCAAATAAGAACTTTATATGCAATTTAAAAGCTGAAAAGATTAGGCCAACTCATCAAGCGCCAAATGATAGTTGGGATCCTCTATGATGTTGACCTCTATAACCTCACTAGAATTCTGAATAAACTGGTAACATTCTCTGCTCAAATGCTTAAGGTGCAGGATCTTGCCTTCTGATTTATACTTTTCGGTAAGGTTATTGATGATATCAATCCCTGAGTGATCAAATACACGTGCGTGCATAAAATCTATGACCACTTCGATTGGATCGTTTGCAATATCAAAACCCTCTATGAAATTACGAGAGGATGCAAAGAACAACGCCCCTCTGACCTCATAAACTTTGGTCCCATCCACTGCTTTTGAAGCTATGATATCTATACGCTTCCCTTTTTCCCAAGCAAATATCAGTGAGGATACAATGACACCTACAACAACCGCTACCGCTAAGTCTTCAACCACTGTTATACCCGAAACAATTAGGATTACAAAGGCATCTGTTTTTTTGATATTTTTGATCATCTTAAACGTGGACCACTCAAAAGTGGCGATGACCACCATGAACATAACACCTGTAAGTGCTGCAAAGGGAATCATTTCAATTAATGCTGAGCCGAATAGTATAAACCCTAGTAAGAACAGCGCCGATGAAATACCAGATAGCCGATTACGACCACCCGAGTTAATATTGATCATGCTTTGCCCGATCATGGCACAGCCACCCATCCCCCCGAAAAAGCCTGTGACGATATTAGCAAGACCTTGCCCAATACACTCTTTATTCCCACGACCACGTGTATTCGTAATTTCATCGACAAGCGTTAAGGTCATAAGTGATTCTATAAGCCCAATTGCGGCAAATATAAAGGCGTATGGCAATATGATTTCAATGGATTTTAAATTCAGTGGCATGTTCGGAATATGAAACTGTGGAAGTCCCCCACCCACTGCGGCAACATCTCCAACACTCTTCGTATCAATATGAAATACATTGACAAGGACTGCTACGGATAGAATTGCAAATAAAGCAGAAGGAATCGCTTTTGTCAGCTTTGGCAAAAGATACATGATCACCATGGTCATAAGCACGAGTCCCACCATAATCATTAGTTCTTGTCCACGCATCCAGACTAAGGCCCCACTTGAATTTTCAACTTTAAATTGATCGAGCTGCGCTAGGCATATGACGATTGCAAGACCATTTACAAACCCGATCATCACAGGGTGTGGCATAATTCGTATGAATTTCCCCAGTTTAAGGACACCTACGAGTATTTGTATGAGGCCCATTAATATCACTGCCCCAAACAAATATTCTACGCCATGGCTTGCGACGAGTTCTACCATAACCACAGCAACTGCGCCAGTGGCACCAGAAATCATCCCAGGTCTTCCACCCAGCATCGCAGTAATTAGACCTACCATAAACGCGCCATAAAGTCCCACAAGTGGTGAAACCCCAGCTACAAAAGAAAATGCCACTGCCTCTGGTACAAGTGCAAGTGACACTGTAAGTCCCGATAAAATTTCATTTTTGATGTTCATTTTCTGACCTGTTGTTTCATTTAATATCAATTTCTTACCTCCAAATTTTCAACTCATAAGTTGTTATTATAACATAGATTGTGGCTAAGACATAGAATAAAATGCGGAAAGTTGGATTTTTAAATGGGGCCCGTAAGGTCATCCACGCAGGATAATCCGCAGTAAGTTTCCCACGAGGATATATTATCCGAAAGGGATGGTCTTTTACCTACTACTACAATGGCAGGGGCTATTATAAAACCATCTTGGGCAGTTTTTATGGCTATTTTAGTATTGGGCATCAAACTTATTTTACAGGACACTTATTTTGTTTGTTCTGGTTGTGGTGGTATGGTAAAATGATAATGTAAAAAATAGCCTTTATTTTTGGAGGGCAGGGATATGGACGTTATACAACATTTGAAACGGAGGAATACTTTTGAAAATAATAATGTCAATAGTTAACATATTGCTCAAATTGAACAGTGTGATATTAATTTATTTTATTTCACTACTTGTAATATTCACAGGTGCATCAAGTAATATATTATTGTCAGAAATATTGATTTTTTTAGGAATAGTTTTATGCATTATTCGAATCGGTAGAAGATATTACAATTTAAAACTGTTGAATTATATTCATATCTTCCCAATTAAGTTTTCTGAAGACCAAGAAGAAAGAGGAAATCAAATATTGGATATTTCCTTTTTAGCATTATTGATTGCAAGTATGCTTAATTTTTTACATTTGGCACAAATTGAGAGGATATATAGTATTCTCAATAAGTATCCAAATGAAGTAACTCTTGTCCTTCTACCATTAGTATTTTTACCAATGATTTTATATTTGTCAATCGTTAAAAATAGTTACTTTATGAAAGCCATTTCAATTTTAATTACAAGCGTGCAAGGGGTATTTTTTTTGATTATAACAATGCTTTTTGTCGAAGTAACTTTTTTGGCAATTTCAAGTTCATTTACTGATAAGGCATTTACACTTCCAAGTAGTATTTTTGACTATAGTCTGATGTTATCGTTACCAGTTTTTATTGAATATAATTTGAAATATATACTTGGCCTTTCTCTAATTTCTTTGTTATTTCAAATCTTTATATTGTATTTGACGCCACCTTATCAATTAATCAAATTAGAAGAAGCTTATAAAATTTTAAATATATATGTCGTATGTATTGGAATGTTAATTTTTTTGTGGTCTCCACATATATATAAATTTGCGGAATCCCATAAAGAAAATCTTATAAATGAAATTCAAAGTGAAAAAACAATTGGATTTGAAGAAAGAACGAAGTTTATTAGTGATGTAAAAGAAATAAATGAGGGAACTTTCACAAGGATGATTTCCATACTCTTTGTTCCATATACAGTCGGGACTATGTTCGTGACATTTATTTTAAATATGAGGAGGAATAGAAGTAAAAAGCATGCAAAAGAAATGCTTAAATTTCTATTAGACAACGACACAAGGTTAGACATAGATTTGGTAAAAAGAATTATTTATTATACTGGAGATGAACATGATATTATTTTCAGCATAATGAATTTCAAACGTCGTATAACATAAAGTAATGTTTCTAAATCACACAAAAAAATAAGCCTCAAGGAGGCATAAAATGTGATTTAGGAACATTGTGCCTAGCGAAGCCGCGTCACCATTATCTTTGGGTATCCAATGATCTGCTCTTTAGGTTTTTTAGAACAGATTTTGAATAAACGCCTTACAAAAGGTAAAAATGAGATTGTRAATCGATGGAAAAATTGATACAATGACATAGATTCCCCCTCCCCATGAAAGTACATTCAATCATTTRGACGTGTAAGAATCTATTAAGTTTCAAAAGCTTAACCTGCACCAATATGTGGTGTAGCCTCTTGCATGACAGTATCACAATTAGAAGGTTCTAAAGGGCATTTTGAACACCTAGAAAAATCAAGGCGCATAAATTTGACTAGAAACTCAAGTGCAGTATAATCACTGGATTTTTTAGAAGGAATAATCTTCATAATGCGCTGGCAGTGAGCAAGCTTTGTGGGCCTGTTTCTAGCAGCGAGAATGCCATAATGTCTAATTTTCACAAAGCCAGAAGGCARWACATGCATTAAAAACCGGCGTATGAATTCTGTGCCAGTAAGTGTCATTTGTTTGGTTTTTCCGGAGTCTTTATTGTCTTTATATCTAAAAGTGACGTGATCATCAGTGACTTTGAGGATGCGGTGATTGGAAATGGCCACACGATGAGTATACTGACATAAGTAGTTAACCACGTGAGTAGGTGAGTAGGTGAGTCAAAGTTTTCTTTGGCGTAAACTACAAAAGCTTTTGAATAGGCAGCATCGATTCTATTTTGAAAGTCCAAAGCGGATGCACATTCATTTGTATTCCAACCTTGTAATTGACCTTCGTAAAAAAGTTTTTTCAAGGCTTTCATAAAAATGCCTTTAAAAACACGACTGAGTATTTTAACATGAATTAGATAATTTTTTCGGGTTTTTTTAAAGCGCATGGTTTTAGTACAAAGCCCCYCACCGGGTACAATAAAGTGAACATGCGGGTGATAAGAAAGTGTTTGACCCCATGTGTGGAGAATACCAGTTAGACCAATTTGAGCTCCTAGATGCTTTTTATCGGCAGCTAGAGACAAGAGCGTTTTAGAAGCAGACTTCATGATCAAATTGTACATCAAAGCTTGATTGGCAAAGAAAATTGGATTGAGTTCTTCAGGGACAGTAAAAACCACATGGAAGTAGTGGACATTTAAAAGTTCAGAGTTGCGATCAACACGCCATTTTTCTCTTTTGAAAGACTGACAAAGTGGGCAATGACGATTACGACAAGAATTATAAGCAATAGAAGTTTCACCACAATTTGTGCAAACATTATGATGTCCCCCCAGTTTAGAAGTACGACAAGCCATGAGAGCATTCATGACTTTATATTGATCATATGAGGGAKTGTGGGTTTGACAATAGTCCTCAAAGAAACGCACAAAAATATCTTGGAGATTAGGCATTAAAAACCTCCAAACTATCAAACGGACTAATGGCTTTAGTCACGTCAGCGGTAGTTAAATGAAGGTAGACAGTGGTCGTTGAAAGCTTAGAATGACCAAGCAGTTTTTGAATAACGACAACATTGGTTCCGGCAAGAAGCAGATGTGCCTGAAAGCTGTGTCTTAAACTGTGAATCGTGGCTTCTTTAGGAAATCCYAAGAGATCACACTTGGTCCTAAACACCATTTGAATGKTCCGCGTCGTCAATGGTTTGCCTTTTGAGAAGCTTTGAAAAAGGTAATCTTTAGGGTGATATTGCTTGTAGTAAATTCTTAAAAGATCAAGAGCACTTTTCGAAAGAAGCGTGTAGCGTTCTTTGAGTCCTTTGCCATCTCTGACGCGAATGCGCATCGTATCTGAATGAATATCAGAGACTTTRAGGTTCATAAGTTCCCCAACGCGCAAACCCGAAGAGTAACAGACTACAAGCATGGTTTTATGCTTAAGATTTGTGACAGAGTCAAAAAGTGCGTGAATCTGTGYGGGTGTTAAAGCAATTGGAAGCTTAGACGGTTGTTTYACYCTAGGAATATCGACCATATTCCATTCACGACCAAGAGTAGTTTCGAAGAAGAATTTAATGGCACTGTAGTTTGAATTTACATAAGATCGACTGAGCTTTCTACTGGTAATTGCATCATGTAAAAATTCGCGAACATGATCATAGGTGAGATTCTCAGGTGGCAAGTTGTGAAATTTCGAAATCTTCTTAACCCCTTTGAGATAGACAGTGACAGTCTTTGGACTKAAACCTCTGAGTTCCATATCCATTTGCATTTTAGATAATAATTTAGACATAAAAAATAGCKCCTTTTCTTTTAGATTCAGAATAAGAATATCTAAAGAAAGCACTATATGTCTAGGGCAAAAAGATTTAAAAAGTCACCGCGGTAGCGGTTTCGTCCAACACGCCGGTTACCTAAATCACTCTGATGACATAGCCCTTGCAAGGCAAGGACTACGCCACTTTTCGCCTAAGGGTGAAAAGGAGTGACTTCGGTAACCGCGGGAACGTTAGCCGCCATCGCACGAACACATTAGGAAGTATAATCAAAACAGACGAATATATTTGATYAAAGTATGCCATATTCAAACTGTTATAAYTCATTTTGAAAAGATCAGAAAAGACGGTTTGGTCCATTGTGATYAAGGGCAAGATAATGGTGTGACTCTAAGGCGCCCCACCATTAATGCACGATACCAAATKGAGACTAAGAGCATGCGACAGCGTCTAACACGTCTATTTCCAAAATCACCTATCGTCACAATCGTTGCGAAAGGAAGCAACGATCGCGCCAATTCTCACTGTGCGCTTGTCATCATTCTTGCAAAAGAGACTTATTTTTTTTAGGGCAAGAATGCCGCCAAGCGCCCAGCGAGAACGGTGACTTCGGAAATAGCGGAAACGTTATCACGAAACCGCACAAAGAAAGTTGAAAATTTAATATGAGCAAGTAGATGATACTAAGGCATATTTTATAATTGTCTAAGAATCATCACGATTATAAAAGAAAAAAGAAGTATTGGGTAAATGTGATCAGAGGAAAGATAACGGCGAGACCCTAAGGTGCCCCACCGTTAAAGCGCGATGTATTTTAAAGACTAAGTGCATGCGGCATCGTATAACATAAAGTAATGTTTCTAAATCACACAAAAAAATAAGCCTCAAGGAGGCATAAAATGTGATTTAGGAACATTGTGTTGGGCGAAGCCGCGTCACCATTATCTTTGGGTATCCAATGATCTGCTCTTTAGGTTTTTTAGAACAGATTTTGAATAAACGCCTTACAAAAGGTAAAAATGAGATTGTGAATCCATAGAAAAATTGATACAATGACATAGATTCCCCCTCCCCATGAAAGTACATTCAATCATTTGGACGTGTAAGAATCTATTAAGTTTCAAAAGCTTAACCTGCACCAATATGTGGTGTAGCCTCTTGCATGACAGTATCACAATTAGAAGGTTCTAAAGGGCATTTTGAACACCTAGAAAAATCAAGGCGCATAAATTTGACTATATAAGTTGAATTAAATTTTAATAATTTACAATTGGACACATAACCGATCTATAATAATATGTGGATGTTTTGCAATTTCTGTTAGAAAAGCAGAGACATTCTTTCTAATCTCATATGTCTTGTTATAAAAAACATTGTTGATGACTTTTTCTTTAAGCCAACCCCAGAGACCTTCTATCAAGTTTAGATTTGGACTATATGGAGGTAGATACATTAACTCAAGTCGATGGRAATTTTCTAAAAGAAAAGGCTGAAGTAACTTGGCGTGGTGTATCCTTGCATTATCAAGAACCATAACAATTTTACCAGAATACCGTTCAAGTACATTGTTCAGAAAACCAAGAAATGTTTGTGCATCGTATGTTTCGTGCTCTTCACAATAGATATCTCCACTCTCATAATCTAAACAGCCCACTAGTTTTACGCCACGATGCTTTCCATACGTCTTTATGATTTTTTGTTTGCCGCGTTCAAACCATGTAGCTCCGATCGCTTGGTAATCTCGAATCATAGATTCATCCTCGAATAGTATGTGTTGGATTTCACCGTTTATCAATTTTTTTTAACATCAATAAATGCCTTGCGAAATTGCTCTTGCTTTAGGGGATCAGCTTTAGCTAACGTGTACGTAGGACGTGTGAATGATAAATTCAGTCTAGACAATATCAACGTGATACCTTTGATGCTGTATTGAACTTTGAATTCTCTCAAAATATATTCTGCTACAATTCCAGCTGTCCAATTGAAATTAGCTACAAAACCAACATCGGCGGGGGTTTTGTTTAAAATGAGGTCTTTTATTGTAGCCTCTTGCTCTTCGGTTAACCGACTTGGTCTACCTTTGCGTGGAGCATCTGGGATTGAACTAAGACCTATACTACGATACTTTGTATATAATCTTGAAATCGTAACAGGAGTCAACTGTGTTATTTCAGCGATTTCTCCGACCTCTTTTCCTGTTCCGTATAAATAGATAGCTTGAATTCGACGATATTCACGTTTTATTTTTGATGACCTCATTGCTTCTAAAAGTTCTTTTATTTGTTCTTGAGTTAGTGGCTTGCGTTTATTCATAGGGTTCATCCTCACATAGTAGTTTTGGTTATGATATATATCGGATGATTTTTATAAAATTTTAATTCAATTTATATAGATACCAACCAGCGGAAAAACTTCTTGAAACACATGAAAGAACGTGATTCAAAAGAAGTTCAAATGCTTTTAGGTTTTAAGTCAGATTCTGCTGGTGGTATTATGACCACCCAGTATATTTCACTAAGAAGTGACTTGACTATAAAAGATGCTTTTGTAAAAATAAAGGCTATTGGTCCTAAAACCGAAGTCATAGAAACTATTTTTGTTGTCAATCAACACAATGAACTTATTGGCACAGCAGATTTAAGAGATGTCTTAATTGCTCCAGATGATTCAATTCTTGAATCTATTATGGATGAAAATGCGTTATATGTTTACCCTGAGACTGATCAGGAAGAAGTTTCGCTTCTTGTATCAAAATACGATTTGAAAGCAATCCCAGTTGTTAATAAGAAGCATATTATTTTAGGTATAATTACAGTTGATGATATAATTGATGTTATTGTAGATGAACAAACTGAAGACCTTCTAATGCTTTCCGGTGTTAGTAAAGATGAAGCCGTAGGAAGTAAACTTGCAGTTTCAATTCGTAGAAGATTACCTTGGCTGATTATAAATTTGGCAACAGCATTTCTGGCCTCCTTTACTGTCGGTTTGTTTGAGGACGTTATTGTCCAAGTAGTTGCATTGGCAGCAGCTATGCCAATCGTAGCTGGAATGGGCGGGAATGCCGGCACTCAAACTTTATCCATCGTTATTAGAAGCATAGCGCTTGGACAAGTTAATCTTAAAAAGGATTGGAAGTATATCTTTAACGAAATTGCCCTTGGCTTTGTAAATGGTGCTACTACTGGATTTATTACCGGTTTTGTGTTATATCTAAGATATGGAAACCTATTTCTCAGTTTAATAATCTTTATAGCAATGATAGGAAATCTTGTTATTGCTGGGTTCTTTGGATTCTTAATTCCATTGCTATTAAAAAAACTTAAACTTGATCCAGCAGTATCTTCCTCAATTTTCTTGACGACTGCTACAGATGTTGGTGGTTTTTTCATCTTTTTAGGATTGGCAAAATTTTTTTTACCCCACTTATTGTAAAAACTTTTCAACCATCAAATACTTGAAAGCTGATAACTTCTGTGATTTCCATAGTCGTTTCAGCTTTTTTTATTGAAGTAAAGATACTTAATTATGGTATTTAAACTGTAATTTTTCTTTTCTATTCTTGTACGAATCTACCCTATTTTAGCCCTTTTTTTGGGGTCAAGAAACGTCATTTTTGAGCTGTTTTTTTGCCTCAAAATCGGCTTTAAACCACTACCTGTTGTAGTCAAACTCTACTTTTTCGTGTTCGAACCACTACGTGTCATCAGAATTATCGCTTCCACGTGCCTTGAGGAGACAATAATGATGACGTGAAGACCTAGTGAGGTCTTGGCGGAATA
Source organism: Fusibacter sp. 3D3 (assembly GCF_001748365.1). Classification (GTDB taxonomy): domain Bacteria; phylum Bacillota; class Clostridia; order Peptostreptococcales; family Acidaminobacteraceae; genus Fusibacter_A. The sequence goes on from NZ_BDHH01000004.1 coordinate 138,051, forward strand.
AAGTATTTGTGAATCCATCAATTATACAGCCACTCTGTATAATTATAAATTTCTCCAATCACATGGTAATCACTTCTTTAAACCTAATTTGACCAGTTCAAAATAGTATGGAATGTCTTCTATTCTCGGACTAAAATAAAACGGCGCATTACATCAAATATGCCATACATTTTGCAGCATTTCTTATGCGCAAGAATAATAGTAGTTTCGTCTTCCACGATACCATTAGAAATTGATATGGGCCTTTGGATTTCAACTCACTTTCTTTGCCATAGTAAACATAAGTTGGACCTTCATTCCAATCCAGCTTTTGAGAGAAATCCCCCCTATTTTTAAGTATGGCATCCATCTCATATACAAATTTCTTTTCTTCTTCAGTATGCATTTTATCAGCAAATCAAAGCGTATACTCAGTCCGCTTCACTACCTTCGTAACACTTGCACAATCCTATCGGATTGCATTCAGTGGGCGTTTGGACTCCCACTGAATTAGGAATATGAACCCCCACTTAGAGAAGTGGGGGACATCTCCTCAAGGGTTATATCAGCACCTTAGTCCATAATCAGCAGTATACATATCATCTTTCAAAAGCTTATAATGACAGCTGTAAAAATCAGTAAGCCTATTTGTATGATTAACTTTATCCGCTATCGATTTGAGGACCGTCAAAATATTAGGATTATAAGGATAGGAAATTTCTACATCTACTTTATTTATTTTGAAATCTTTCAGACCTTCAAAGAAAAAACCATACTCACTCAATTTTTCAAATATAACACGGATATTTTTATCAAATCGCTCATTTCAATCACCAATCCTCTGACGACCATCTTATAAATATATTATATTCATTGACCTAACGTCAAAGTCAAACATGACATGACGTCTGCCTGCGTAGTCCTATTCACAATTTACTAATTCCAAGAATGACTCGTCGCATTCCATGTTTCGTAAATTTTTTTTCCCGAAGTATAGCATGCCATACTGGCGACAAGAAGAGGTCCAATAGACTTAACACTTCTGTAAACTCAATGAAAGGCAACTTTAGTCTACGTATAAAATCTTTCCACTTCTTTTGCATATCTGGATTCTCATCCATTCCGATGATGTTCGAAAAAGTATTCTCTTCATAAACTGTGCCTCGATTTTGTAAAGTTGCAAAAATTGCTTCTTGAAGCTTAGAGCCCTCAAAATCGAACATATTCGCCAAATACCAAATATCATAAAAATCTTTCATCCGACTGGTTAACTCAAGCCTTTGCAGAATGGCATCAAACTTCTCGGCAATCGTACTCTCCAGCGAATAAGATAATATTTCTGGTGATGTAAATTGTGATAATTGAACAGGTATATTTCTACTTTCCGCCTCTGGTATAATCACGTCACCCACACCTATATCCACATTAAATGGCGTTTTGCTGTTTTTGATCTTCCCTATGATCTGAAAACTAAAACCACTGTACTTACGATGCTCTGATATGATTTCAAATCCCCTCGACTCTAGCTCAATGAAATCATTTTCTGTATCTGTTCCGATTATTTCGTCTATAATCCGCTTAATGTCTTCCAAGTTATTTGGAATTCTTCTCAGCAAAAAATCAATGTCAATAGTTGCTCTGCTTTCAAAATTTGTTAGCGTATAGATAAATAAGCCACCCTTTAAAACCAAGTTGTCTTTATATTGTGAACGAGACAATCTCCTTAAAAATTCTTCTTGGCAGAAAAGTTGAAGGAGTAGTTGAAGTGATTTTCCCGTTTCCCTTGATTTGATTTTTAATCTTGCTAAAACAGAAGCAGCCCGATCTGCGATTATAACCACACCCCAATTCTTTCACTAACTTTTTTCAGCATGTTACGCTGCTTTGCATACTTGATTAAATTAGATATAGATTTATTTGAATCGTTGATATAGGCTTGTATCGCCTTATTATATGTCTCTTTATCCATTTTATTTTCATTTTTAATGCATTCACACAACAATCGGTCTCTGTCAAAAATTTTCATTTTTACATCTTCAAACGTTGCTTCTGTAACGCCATACTCAAGGTGATTCTTTTCCATGTAATAAGGTTTAACATAGGGATAATCTATCTTAAATCTAGATTTTGATGTATCTCTATCTATTGCAATGTCCCAATCAAGAGGCGTTCTGTCGCTATATCGATAATAGAATAACGCAGTATACATACAAATGACGCCATCTGGAAACATTGCCGCAATCAGCGATGCCTCATTCATTTCAACATCTCTATAAACAATTTGATACCAGCCTTGTCTTACTTTTTCTAGACATCCTTTTTCAACAAGCTCATTAATATCTTTTTGATATAGTTTCAACCCTTGAAGTTCAGACCTCTTCATTAACATATTTCTATTTGATTCATTTCTCTTATATTCCAAGATTCGTTCAAATTTCACCTTCCATTTTTCTATATCATTCATATACACATTCACCTCATTCAATGTCGCATTGCGGCATTTTTATACAATAATTATATTAAACTCTCAGTAAAAAGTCAATTCAATTCTGCCGCACTTAAATGTGATATGAGGTGTTTTTATATTGCTGTGTCCTTAACAACATTAGTAGTACAATCAGCGACCATCAAGTGTCAAAGGTGTTACTGAAACTTTTGATAAAGATAAAATGAAAACGAAGCTAGGTACAGAAAAAAGTCCAATCAAGAAGCAAAATAAGTTGAGAACCCAAGATTTCAATAAAAAACAACTGCGTCAAAAAGGGCTTGCATTACCATATGCGATTAAGCATTCAACAGATAATTATGGACGGTTAGATGATTACAAGGAATCCGATGAGAATTCAGCTGTATTAGCGACTGATGAGGGTGTTTCATTAGCGAGAAAAGTAATTCATCGATCTGACAAAACAAAAAAGCCAAGACTGAAATTTGAAACTTCTAAGGATAAGCTGAATGCGGTATCTAAGCAAGAAGCCTATGATTGGTACATACTAAAAATTAATCTGGATACCAGCGATTTAAATCAAATCTTCACTGCCAAATTAAATGAAGATGAAGAAGATTTTTTGAGGCACTTATTTCAAGTAAAGGAAATTTCATTAGTTTTCCAAGTCCTATAAAAGAGGATTGGCAAAATGCGGTTTCGAGTCCATTTGGCGACAGACTAGACCCGATATCGAAAGAAGTAACTTTTCATGCAGAAATTGATATTGCAAAACCAACTGGTACTGAACTTGTCTCAATTATTGCGGGAAAGGTCATACAAACGGGATATGATGCCAATGGGTATGGCCATTTCATTGTCGTTGAAGAAGAAAGATCAAAACAAACTGTTTTGTATTGTCGCTAAGAGTTCCTCGTTTTCGTGTTTCTGCTTCTCTACGTATAGTTCATCGAGTTCAGTTGCAACTTTGTCACCTCTTTCTTTGAGTTTTCTGAGTTTTTCCTCTATCTCAACTATTTTTGCATCGATCGATTTAGTCGTTTTGGTCCGAGCCATCTTCTTCCGCCTTTTCTGGACTTGCAGACTTTGCAAGTTCCTGTCCGACAGCGATTGCCTTTGCACGTATGGTATCTTCATCAAGTCCAAATGCGCCTAGTATCGTTTTCTGAGTGGCTGTAATTGCATGATCAAGCTTATAATGGCCTTTGGGCTGTTTGATTAATTCTATTTTTTCAAGTTCTCGTAACGCAGCAGGAACCGTCATATAGTTTGGCTTCTTTGACATTTCTGCCATTCGTTTTCGTAGCAACGTATATATTTTATTTCGAATGATTAGTGCTATAAATTCAATAAAAACCTTTGATTCGAGGGCATCATTTCCAGATACTCTGAGCGAATGATTTCCTAAAAATGACTTATCGCTGCAAAATAGCTTCTCTGATGCGTCTCTGCTTTTATAAAGTGCAAGAGTTTCTTGGGCAGACCTATTTTTTGAAGTCACGATAGTAAAGTATCCACAGAGTTGCATTTCTTTTTCAATGATATCTGCTCGCTCTTTATAACCATAAAATTTACGTACACCCGCTTTTTCATGATAAGTCAGGTCAAAGTAATGTTCATAGGGACTTCCAAAAGTGATTTCTTTTCCTTTATATTTCTCCATTGTGTTTTCCATACGCTGAAGCATAGTTTCTAACTGCGTAAGTTCTGCATTTTCCTTACTTGTTTTGTGATACAGATGAAAATAGCTATCATGATCATCGTCCGTATAGAGTTTTGCTTTAATTGTTGTGCCATAGGTAAGATATTCCTTTATAAAGCAGGCTCTTTTTAGTTCAAACTCTCCCTTGTGGTCTGTTATCAGTTGGTGCACAAAGGATGCTTTCCCCTTAACCATGATGACATAATCATAGTTACAGGATTCCATATATTTTATATTGTCTTTGCTGAAATACCCTCTATCTAGTATAAAGCCAATATTCTTATAGCCATATCCTTGAAATTTATCTATCACGTAGTGCAACTGTGATACATCAACAATGCTTCCCGGATAGCTTTCATACAGTAATGGAATTTGATTACTTATGTCATAAGCAATAGAATAATTGAAAACAGGTGCACCGACATCATTCTTGGGATGACCATATTCTGCTTTTTCAATATCACCGGCTTTACAATTTTTATTGGTAGAGTCATAAGAAATATAAATTCTTTCATCATGATTTCGATGTTCATTCCAGTTGTTTAAGAAATTCACGCGATCATCTGCTGTGATTTCAGTTAAGAATCTGGATATTGTTGAATCACTATAAATCTTATGTTCCGGTGTCATTAGGGGATGATTATAGGCATATTCAGGGTAATGCTGAGCTGCATTATTTTCTGAAACAATCGAATATGCTGCAAGGTCAAGTAAGAGACCTTTGCCCCGTTCATCCCAATTGCCCAGATGGTCAAAGAGTTTGTAATCTTCTGCGATTTTCTGGATAACAAGATAAGCCCCAACTCTAACACAGGAACTTCTTGATGACTCATCCTTTTCTTCTGGAAGTGCTACATCGGGAAAGTATTTTTCGAAGTTTGGATTTGGATACATCATGGTATCATCGTTAGATGACATTTTTCCAATCGTTGTTCTCTGAGGAACATTATACTTCTTATCGGGATTATATTTTCTTCCATAGGTGAATTCGATATAGGTTGTATTTCCACGTTTGTTTTTAGAAATCTTTCCGGTATTTTCAGGGATTTTAACAAGAAAATTGTAATACATTTCGCACCTCCATTGAGAATGATATCCTACTCAATAATTATGACAAAAATACCACGATTTTGCAAGTGAAATCGTGGTAAAATTTAGTATTTTTAGGTGTTTAGAGCACTATAATGAGTACTCTGAGTATGACAGTTTTGGGAAGTTAGCACTTAAGCGTAATTCGCCAAATCCCTTTTTCAAATCTTTTCGATGATTTATTTTCATATGACTTACTTCTGTGCTTCTTCAACAGCTACCGCTAAAGCAACGGTAGCACCTACCATAGGATTATTACCCATACCAATGAAACCCATCATATCCACATGAGCAGGAACGGATGATGATCCGGCAAACTGGGCATCTCCATGCATTCTCCCCATTGAATCCGTTAATCCGTAAGAAGCTGGACCAGCACCCATATTATCAGGATGAAGTGTTCTTCCAGTTCCGCCTCCCGAAGCTACTGAAAAGTATTTCTTCCCATTATCATTTGACCATTTTTTGTAAGTCCCGGCAACTAAATGTTGAAATCTAGTAGGATTGGTTGAATTGCCTGTAATAGAAACATCAACACCCTCATGAACCATAATCGCAACGCCTTCGTTTACATCGTCTGCGCCATAGACTTTGACCTTTGACTTGTCACCTGTTGAAAAAGCTTTTTCCTGCTCAATGGTGAGTTCGCCCGTGTAATAATTATATTGGGTTTTGACATAAGTAAACCCATTCACTCTAGAAATAATATATGAGGCATCTTTTCCAAGTCCGTTGAGAATCACTTTAAGGGGTTCTTTTCTGATTTTATTGGCTGTTCTGGCAATGCCAATGGCTCCTTCAGCCGCTGCAAATGATTCGTGTCCTGCTAAGAAACAGAAGCATTTTGTTTCTTCTCGTAAAAGCATGGCCGCTAAGTTGCCATGCCCAATGCCTACTAATCTGTTACTAGCAACCGACCCTGGAATGCAAAAACTTTGTAAGCCCTCTCCAATAGCTTCTGCGGCTTCATGAGCAACTGTTTTTCCTTGTTTAATCGCAATTGCTACGCCAAGGGTATAGGCCCATACTGCATTTTCAAATGCGATACCTTGAATGCCTTTCACTATTTTATCAACATCAATTCCACTTTCCATACATAGTGCATGTGCTTCATCGAGACTCTCAAACCCAAATCGATTCAGGGATTCATTGATTGTATTTATTCTGCGATCATAACCTTCAAATTGAATTGTCATATAAAAACCTCCTATTCTTTTCTTGGATCTATTTTAAGAATTGCTTCATCAAATCGACCATATTGACTTAAGTTTTTCTCATAGGCAAGTTTAGGGTCTTCTCCTTTTCGAATGGCTTCCATCATCTTGCCTAAGCTGACATATTCATAACCTATCACTTCATTATTATCATCAAGTCCTATTCTGACAATGTATCCCTCTGCCATCTCAAGATACCTGACACCTTTTGCTTTTGTACTATACATCGTGGCCACTTGAGAACGAAGTCCTTTCCCTAAATCTTCTAGACCTGCACCGATAGGGAGTCCACCCTCTGAGAATGCAGATTGGCTTCTCCCATAGGCAAGTTGTTTGAATATTTCACGCATGGCAACGTTGATCGCATCGCATACAAGGTCCGTATTTAAAGCTTCCAGCATCGTCTTTCCTGTTATAATTTCAGCGGCCATTGCTGCCGAGTGCGTCATGCCTGAACACCCAATCGTTTCAATCAGTGCTTCTTCGATAATCCCTTCTTTGACATTCAAGGTTAGTTTACATGCGCCTTGTTGCGGTGCACACCAGCCTACGCCGTGAGACAAACCTGAAATATCTTTGATTTCTTTTACCTGAGTCCACCTGCCTTCCTGCGGAATGGGTGATGGGCCGTGGTCAACGCCTTTTACAACACAATGCATGTGTTCAACTTCATGAGATAAAATCATTTAAAAGCCTCCTTGTTTTAATCTATTTGATAAGTTATGAAAACTTACTCAACCTTCACTGTGTTTTTTCACTTCTCTATTATACTCAATCACAGCTAAAGGTTTTTAAAGTAAATGTACTTTTCTTTTCATTACTGAATGAATCAACTGTCTGGAAAAATCGGACAGTTGAAAGCAAACTAAAAGATAAAATGAAAAGTAATTCAAACGGCTACAACTTGTAGCCAGTTAACAACACCTTCAGCACGATTTGATTTTGCTTAAATCAACAATCCTCAACTATCCTTGCTACTCTGCCACCGCATTTTTGACAAAAACCATTTAAAACTACGCCAAATCGATCCTCATGAATACCATAATCCACAATTGTTGTAACGCCACATTTGGAACAAAACACATTTCCAACAAGTAATGCCTGTACATTTAGCGGTACCTTTGACCATTTTTTCAATGCCTTAATATCGGATACTCTTGGCGACTGCATGGATTTATGGTGATCCACAATCTCTTTGCATGCATCCATCATATCGTCAGTGTGGAAAGTAAAATAATTCTTTTGGGCGGCAAATGCTATGAAGTAACCCTCCCCATTATAAGTTGGTATTTTATTGCTTAAACTCTCTTTCACATCTGGGAAGACTTCACGCATGAAGTTCACCATTGAAGTGACCCATTCTTTTTTAGGTTCATCTAGCGAAGCTAAATATTTATCAACTAATTCCATTTTCATTTCCTCGCTTTAATATCTCGTATACCTATCAAATTAACTAAATACTTTTAAGCTGTTCAAAACATCTTTCAAGAACTTTGGACTCTTCCCACTTCACTGAACGAATTTGTTCATCAATAAAAGAAAAGAGCTTTTCAGGATATTGAATTGACCAAGTTACACCTAAGTAGGCTTTGAGTTTTAATCGGTTTTTTGATAAATATTTGCTGGCAATTGGATGAATTTCATCTACATAGGAAATGCTTCTTTCAACAATCGCTCTATCTTCTTCCTTTTCTGAAATTGCTTCTAACAGCAGAGTTTCCAAAGCACCTTCATTTTCAGAAGGAATTATAACCAACAGAAAATCAACATTAGATTCTTGCTTATAGCTATTTTCATAACGATTCGATATCCACTTGTCATTTTCAATAGTTGCAATAATCGGATTAAGCGATGACAAGAACGAATCCACAATCGATTTTTCATGTCGATCATCTCGATCTGTAACAACTGCAATTCTTGCGAAAGCACCAGAATCAACCATAGCCGACTGGATTTTATCTCTAAAGAAACTTCTAAAATTGTCCTTTCCACCTACGCCACAAATTAAAAGACTTTCATTTTCTTTGCGATACCAATAAACAGATTCACCTTTGGTTTCATCAGCTTTAATATCCAAACCTTTTGGCGCATTTCGGTGGGTCCAACCACATGTTTTCTCAAGATAATAGCTGAGCAGAATAGCATCTGTTTTGCCTTCACATAAAATCAACTTATTCATAGGCGTACCTCAAACCCAAACAGTTCACGGTTTGCATAAACATGTCTTCCCGTTAGAATCCTAGAATAGGTTTTCAGTTCTTTGTTATCCTTTTTAAAAGTAAGCACACTAATATCGTCACTTTGCTCCTGCCGTTCATAATCTTGTGTAGCAAGTAATCCATCAATCGCTTCGATGCTATGTGTTGTTACAAAAACCTGAACATCAAATTGCATTGAAGCTTTTACTAAAAATTTAAAAATGTCATCATAATATTTTGAGTGAATAGCCGTTTCAACTTCATCAATGAGTAGCACACCACCTGCTGCTTGAGCAATAGCATTAGCTAAAGACAAAACCTTTTTAATACCATCGCCATATGTTGATATCGGCATATTACCTAGTTTTGTGTGCTTAATATATTCAGTTGATCGACCATTTTCTTCGTTTTTCAATATTAAAAGATCCACAATTTCAGAATCGAATAATTGCAGTATTCTCAAGCATATTTCTTTATAACCGTCATTGCGTAAAATACGATCAAATACGAATCCTCGAACATGATCTGTTGGTGAGAGATAAACAATATTTAAAAAGTTGTTTTTCTTGATTTCTCTTCCTGAAGTTGAAGCATATGCATCAATTTCGACATCTAAGCTTTTCTTGTGTCCTGAAATTTCGTATATAAGTTCACCACTAAATGCCTCCACTTCAACAAGATCTGTGTCAATATCACGTATAACGCGACTGCGTTTAGATGGGTATAGTTTTTTCATGACATCTTCTGGATCCATCATGATCTTTTTCTGCTCACCAAGTAATCTATATCCCACGCTTTCACCCTTGCAAATTGAATAGAGTTCTATTTCTTTTTTCAATGTATCTTGAGGAAACAAATTGATAAAGCTTTCATATACTGGCGTGCCACTAAAGAATGCAGTTGTATCTCTCATCCGTGCGAGCCTCAGTATATTAGTAAAGTCATTTGGATTTCTGAGTAGTAGCATGGCTTCCAACACACTTGTTTTCCCGCTATTATTGTCACCCGCTATGATATTAATATGATTTAAACTCTCGACGGCAAGATTATGGATTCCACGAAAATGCCCGATATTTATACTTTCTATATGAATAGCCATTACAACACCTCCTCACGGTCTGCAAATTCAATTATTAACCGTTTACCAAGCCCATCAGCAATTTTTTTAAGTGTTGCAATACTGGGTCTATAGCTTCCATTTTCAATTTTACTGATATTAGCTTGAGAAACACCCGATTTTTCTGCCAGTTGTTTTTGAGTAATACCAAGTTGCGTGCGAACAGTACTTATTAATTCACATACTTCTGATTCAATATCATAATCCAGAAATATTGGTTTATCATCCGTTTCTACCAGTTGAAGTTCTTTTAGTGCTTTATCGAGATATGATTGTAAGTCGCTCATTGTGAACCTCCTGATCTGATCTTATGAGTTCATTGTATATCTTATTAAATATATTGTCAACGCTATATATATTTAATAAAGCATATTTATATAATTCTCATCACTTTTAATCTTTATAACCAAACGATTATGATGAATACAAATACTAACGACTTTTTCCATTATAATATTTTCATCATAGACCCCAGAAACAAATAGATCAGCAAGTTTTCCTCTTTCAGTCCTTCTCCGATATGAAGCACCACAATCGCCACATACAAGCAGATTTCCTAAAAGATATTTTCCATTGTATTTGCTATCGTTTAGGCTTACCGTGCCATCTTCATGATGAATCACTCTTGAACGCTTAGCCATGTCATCCTGAACTCTATCAAAGACTTCTACAGCAACAATTGCAGGATGACTTTCACTTACAAAATATTGAGTTCTTTGTCCAGTATTTTTAACTTTCTTACCCGTCATAAAATCTTCTGTAAATGTCTTTTGAAGCAAGGTATCACCCTTGTACTTCTCATTCTTAAGCATTTTCTGAATAGTGGTTGTATCCCAAGTGTTTTTACCAGTAACTGTTTTAATGTCCACCGGTTCCAAATACAGTTTAATCTGTACGCGTGTTAAACCTTGCAAATACAATTCAAATATCTTTCTCACAACTTGGGTTCTGTATCTAAACGCGTCGCTTTTTCATGATCCAAAGATCTTCTACCAATGTTTCAGACAACATCAGAATATTTTCATCTGGATCAACAAAGGTTGCTAATTTGGTCATACCTGGAACCGTTTCAATTCTACCAATGAATTCTACCCCTCTGCTTTTTAGAGTCTCATAAGCCTTCTCAATATTCTCGACCTCAAAAACCAATGAAGAAGTGGATGGAACTACTTCATCAGCAACAGAAAACCCAATTGTACAATCGGCTGTATTTGTGGACATAATCACATTTCCTCCATCCTTATCATCGAAATACAGCTCAAAGCCAAGTTTATTTGAGTAGAATGCCTTTGTAACCTCAATATCTTTAACACTATACCAGACTGTTAAACCACTTTTGTACATTTGTATTCCTCCTCTTCGGTAGATTTCTTTCTCTATGACGAACAAAACAATTCTATTTTAACCAGTTTTGCCCGTTTATTAATATTCACGATTTTATGTTATACCTTGGACCTTTCAATTTACAGGAATTTATCTTTAAATATATTGGAAAGTTTCTCAGCTATATCATATCCTTTTTCAAATGAGTTATAGACTTCTAGCGCTCATCTATATACCACTTTTATATATTCTTCACCATCAGATGTATTGCATACATCTAACACGGTAGAGTTCCCATTTTTTCCTATTTCAGGTGGTATTATTCTTTCTTCTAATCGAGAAGCTTTATACGAATCCACAACTTCACTAAGTAACGGTGATAATTTGTAGTTCCATTTTATATTTTCATTAAGAATTAGATTTAACCGTGTAAGATGAAAGTGGTTATTCCAGCGTCCATGTATTTCTGCATGCTGCAAGGCATGTGCATCGACACAGAGAAAAATGGTCATAGAGTCAATACCAGCTTCATGATTTAGTTTGTGAGTTATGTTGCTCGAAATATCATAACCAATATCTAAGTCGTTTGCGTCTTCTATGACTTATCTTAGTTTTTCCTTTGTGCTTACCTGAACTACAGGCCACAAGCCCTAAACCACTCATCTTTTGTATTTCCTTTACATCATCAAATTGAGATATGTCGCCCATCTCTGCTAGTATGCCAGAAAGTGTATTGCTGCCAATACCTGATATTTCAAGGATGTTCTCGGTGTATGGGATTTCCATGCACTTTTGATTGAGTTGATCCTCAATCTCTGCAAGCTGTTCATCTAGGTCTATAATCCTTTCGACAAACCACTTTAAAGCCATTCTGCTGGCATTGGCACCATTTTTCAGGCCAACACTTTCACGGGCATATCTCAAGATCTCATCTGCTCTGCTATAGCCGCGTCCCCTAAGCTTAGCATCATGCCAAATCTGTCTTATACCATCAGTGCCTAGTAAAAGAAGGTCCTCAGGGAATGGTGCTGCTTTTAGTAGTAACAAGCTGAATACCCCGTCAAAATTCCCAAGTGCGTCCTTATACTCTGGAAAATAGATTTTCATCTCACGATGTAGCCTATTGAGAGATCGGATTCTATCCTCGATCAGCTGTTCCCTGAACATTGACAAACGTCGAAGTTCAGCATACAGTTTTTCAGGAAGATAGGGCATGCCAAAGTTGCCATCCTTAACGAAATTAAAGTTATCTGTAATTACAGATAACTTTAACTTTCAAATGGATGCGCAGAGCCCCGTGTCACTGATTCTTGTGGGCTAATCCGAACTCTGGGAACGCCTTAACATGCAGTCCTATGCCGCCATTAAGCAGCGTGTAGACATCAACTGCCGGTTTAAGCGCATGGCTAAATCCGTCATGGATGCTTAATCAAAAGGCATCTAACCTATGCAGGACTAGAAAATGAAATCTTCTCTGAAAGTGCACTCCAAGCTATTTATCAGTTCTCAGCAGGATCTGCTAGGCTAATAAACAAGGCATGCACCCATGTCCTTATCTACGCCAGCCAAATGAACAAGAAGATTATCGATGACCACATGATCAGACGTGTCATAGAAGGAGAACTCCCCTCTTAAAACGTGAGGTGAGGAGATGTACGTTGCGATTACAGGTGCAGGCAAGGCTAGAGTCATCCATTTTAGAGAAGACACAAGGATTCCCGGTACTCAGAAAAAGCAGATTAAGGTCATAGAAACACTTGGCAATTACGAGCGTATGCTTGCTTATGATCCTGATATCGTCGCCAAACTCAAAGTTAAAGCGTCCCAGTCACTGATATCACAAAACCCAGTGAAGTTGTCCCGTCGTACCGATTTGGCCATGCCGTGGTCAAACAAATATGGCAAGCGATGAACATGGACGACTTCTTTACTGAACGCTCACGCAAGCGCAGCGCCGAAGCTGTAGCCCAGGCACTATACTATTTAATTGCACACCGATGCTCGAAGCCGTCCAGTATTCTAGCCTGTACTAATGATCAGAACGCCTATGCAGGCATTGAACCGGTGAGACTTGATTTGCTTGACGATGTCTTAGATGTGCTTGACGAACTAAAAGACGATATAGTCGAACACCTTGCCCACTTTTTTGAGAAAAAAACGGACCGCGTTGGTTCTCAAGCCTACTTGGACTTGGCCTCAACGTTAAAATTACCAACGCTTAAGAGTAATATGACCTTGACCAAGTTTAGGGCCTGTACCAAACTCGACCTATCAATAAACCTGAAAAAACGGACAAAAATAAAACCACCTCAACGTATGAATTCCAACGTTTGAAGTGGTTTTATAATCTATAAGTCCTAAACTCAGGAATTAATATTATCTTACTCTTCCCTTAGAAAAGAGATTACCAATAGCAAGGAGAATAACTGCTCCTACTAATGCCGTTAAAAAACTTTGCAAATTAAAACCGGTCACTTGCCCACCGCCAAATAGACCCATTACATAACCACCTATAAACGCTCCTATAATACCAACAACTATATTCGTGAGTAATCCCATTGATGAATTCTTGCCCATTATCATGCTCGCAACCCAACCTGCTAATGCTCCTAGTACAATCCAAGATAAAATTCCCATTTTTATTTCTCCTTCTTAATTCATATTTTAGTTTCTTGCGAAACTCTGTAAGCATTGAAAATACTTGCTTTTATTTATAGAAATAGCATATTACCCTCCATTTTGGGTATAAATAAGGTGTGTTCCTGTTGATAACTCATACTCAAAAGAAAGGAAGGTAATAATGCTAATTTCTGCTTCTAATCAGGTTTCCCTGTTTGATCTTGATGCTGAGTTTGATGAACTCACTTCATACAAATCAGATCAACTTTTTTCTCTTTTTAACCAGTTTATTGACACAGATGATGTTATTCCAAAATCTTTCTACAGTGTTTACTACTCTAATGTTGGAAAAAACAGAGATTTTCCACTTGAAGGTATGCTCAAAGCATTTATCTTTTACAACTTGCTCGGTCTACCTACCATTTCCACTCTCATTTTTATCATCAACATTTCAAGTGATTTTAGAAAATTTCTAGGCTTTTCCAGAGCACCTCATCCCTCTCAGTTTTCTAGGTTCAAGACTCTCTTTTATGACCAAATCCTCGAAATGTTTCATCATCTTGTTGATTTTACCTCTGATTTTGCAATAGATGCAGATGATCGCCTCGCCAAAATACTCATTACCGATACAACTGGTTTCGAGTTATACGTTAAGGAAAATAACCCTAAATTCTATCAATCTATTCTTAAAACCGTTAAAACTTACGCTAAATCTCATAAGTACGACAAGACCTTTGATGTAGAAAAATATGCCCAATCAAAGATGCCAAAACAAAGTTCTTCTAACCCTGAAGCTAAACTGACTTATCTTAATGGGCATTTCGGATACTATCAAAAGGTCATCCTCGCTACCAACGGGTTTGGATTAATTCGAGATATTAATTTTTATAATGCCGACAATACGCTACAGCTTAACCTTACGCCTCAAGAAATCAAAGATGAATATGATGCTAAATCTCTTATCCCTTCACTTGAAACGTTTTTCGATTTACACCCAGATTCTAAATTCAACTACTTTCTTGGGGATTCAGGCTTTGATGCAGTTGATAATTATGCGTATCTTTACAAAAAAGGCATCATACCTATCATCAACCTTAATCCTCGAAATAATTCTACGCTGCCTCAACCCCTGTTTAATGAAGACGGTATCCCTACTTGTCCCAACGATCCTGAGTTACCAATGACCTATGCTGGGGTGATTAAAGGAGCCAATAGAGCAGATCGTATTCAGTTTATTTGCCCTAAAAGATCTCTTACAATGTCTGATTCAGTAAAATCCGTTATTCTTGATTGTGATAATCCTTGTACCAATTCACCATATGGAAGAATTAAAAACATCACTGTTCACCATAATTTCAGATTCAATGCTGCTATGCCTCGAAATAGTAATGAATGGATCAATCTTTACAAAATAAGAACGGTTTGTGAAAGAACCATCGCACAACTTAAATCCTTTATGCAAATCAATATTTCCAAAGTCAATAAAACCTTAACCCTGAAATCAAACATCTTTTTAGCTGGCATCACACAATTGATTGCTTTCATTATCATTCATAAAAGTAAATTAAACATTGGTCATTTGTCTATAAAAACTATGGTTGCATAGAATAACTTACTGCGAAATTGAGTAAGTCTTTATTCTGTTGCGCTTTTTTTTTGAACTTTTTTAGATATTTCAATTTTGCTTGTGGATAACTTTGGTTTTTATTTCGCAACGATCTAATCCATTTATGCACCAACGCCTTAGGGACGGTTCTTGAATGCCAACTTATTTTTAATTGCATGACTTTGCCATGCAATACTTTTTCGTTACAAATCTATTTGACGCTTACGCCTGAGCCTGAACCTTAATCGTCAGCATTTTATCTCTGACTTAATATTTTACAGACCGTAGATTCGGTTAAACCACCAAACAATTGACCAAGCGCCTTCAATGATAATAAACTGTGTTTTCTAAAATAATGAATATATTGATTTCGAATGATTTTATCCGTAAAAACTTCGGATAAGGTATACCCTTCACTTGAAGCTTTTTCTATGAGTGCCCTTTGGGCTTCGTCAAGATCCTTTAGGCAATTCTCACAGGGTTGTTCCTCTGAGTTTCTATTGCGATTACATACCGAAACAGCATCTTCGATTATAACCTGCGCCTCTGTGAGTACGGATAAAGGCTCAATGTCAATTAACATTTTAGAATCCATTTGACTTTCATAAACACAATAACTATTGTACGCATTATTTGGCGTCTCTCTATGAAGCTTTTCCATGATCTGTGCTAGAGCCTGTGGGGTCTCTATCATTTCGCTCTTATAACGATCCTTAAAGAGTCTGCCATCACATTTAACATACATTGCATAAGCAATATTGATCGATTTCATCATTTTTGCCAAATCGCTGCCATTTGTATCCACAATCAAATGATATTGGTCGGCCGTTTTGATACAATAGGCGTAGAGTTTAAAGCCAAATTTTTGTCTCGCCCTACTCAATATCTCCAAAAACTTTTGGCGGTCTACATGGGATTCAAAAAGCTTCCTATGATCACCTCCCGATTGATAAATATGATATAGACCATACACCTCTGCAGCTCTTGCTTTCCGTGCCATATTATCACCACTCAATCTCTTGTATGATCTTAGTTTATCACACTTTTTTAAAAATTCAAGTACCGTCCCTTTTAATTCACAATTTATTTACAATTGAGTTTATGTCGGTATAAAGGTGAGTACTTTATCTAAAAATCGCTTGAGCTCTGTACTCTCTGGATGATCGAGTATGGAGCGCTGTCCATGTTCTATTATTTTGCCATTTTCCATGAACACAATATAATCCGCAACACTCTTGGCAAATCCAATTTCATGTGTCACTATGATAAAATCTTTTTGGTCTTCCGCCAGTTGTTTAATGGCACTGAGCACTTCATAGGTGAGTACAGGATCTAATGACGAAGTGGGTTCATCAAGGAGTATCAATTCTGGTTGAATGGCTAAAGCTCTTACAATAGAAGCCCTTTGAGATTGTCCCCCACTGATTTGATGTGGTAATTTATGTGCGTGCTCAATAAGTCCAAACCTTTCAAGCAACTTTGAAACGGGTTTAATGACATCTTCTCTTTTCCTCTTATGCACCTTTTCAAGAACCAATAAAATATTTTCCATAATCGAAAGATGTGAAAACAAATTGTGATCTTGAAAGACAAAGCCCACGTTCTTTCTGTATTGATCTAATGACGAAGTCCCCATGGAATTGTTGTTGACTATAATATCCCCCTTTTGAAAGGGCTCAAGGCCTGCAATTAACCTGAGCAATGTGGATTTACCACTACCAGAGGCGCCTAATAACGCTAAAATTTGTATGTGCTCTAGGTTCAATGAAATATCATCCAAAACCGTTTTGCCTTGATACATTTTTGTTAAATGTTTCAGCTCTAAATTCATTTGATCACCTTATAATTCATACGTTTCTCTAGATATCTTACGAGTAAAATAAGTGGGATTGTCAACAGAAGATAGCCTAATGTAACGATGATAAACCCTTCTGAAATCCTAAAGCTGATGGCTTGTACAGTTTTAATCGTGTTCAGAAACTCATCGGTAGACATGTAAGATAGCAAAGCACTTCCCTTTATCGTAAGTGCAAATTGACCCGCAAGTGGTGGTAGAATTGTCATCAAAACCTGCGGAAAAACCACATAGCGATAAGTCTGTACCTTGGTAAATCCAAACATCTTAGCGGTTTGCCATTGGTTGATATGGATGGATTCCACAGCACCTTTGTATATATCTGCTATATAGGCACCTATATAAAGCGCCAAAGTAATGACACCTACCCAGAATTTGGACCTCACATTGAATGCATGCCCGATATAGTAATAGGCCACAATGGCGATTACGACTAACGGCGTTCCAAAGATAATCACCTTGTGTATCTCTTGTAGATATCTTAAGACGCCAAATTTAGAGATGCTCATCCAATATAAGATCAGACCAACAACAAGCGCCAAAATAAGCGCCATAAGGCTAATGGCAATTGTTGTGAGCCATCCGTTAAAAATGACTTTTCTATATTCATAGTAGACAGAATAGTCCATGCCTTTATCGAGTGATCTCACCATAACGAAGTAAAAAAACAGAACATAAAGTAGTAATGCTGCTGAAAAGTTCGCTGTCTTCTTGATTAATTGCATGTCATCCCTCATTTTTAATATGAGAGCTTAAAAGAGACACTTCATCAAGCAAAGTATATTTCCTTTAAGCTCTTTCATCAGTTTTTGTCCTGTTTAGAAGAAAAATTCAAGATTATATTGTTCAAATTCTTGCATTTTTTCTTTTAAATACGTTTCTCTAATTTTATCATAAGTACCATCTGTTTTGGCCTTTTTTATGAATTCATTAATTTGATTTCTGAGTTCGTTTTCACCTTTTCTCATGGCAATCCCCCACCCTTTAGTATTCGGCAGCGGTTCCAAAATCGTACGTGTGGTATCCTTGTAATTCTCATGGTGCCTGATAATTGAAAGTGGATCGTAGATAAACACATCTGCATTTCCCTGTGCCACTTCAAGAACAGCACTGGCTTCTTCATCAATGTTGAGGATCTTAGCGTCAGGTGCATTTGATGCAGCCCAAAGCGCTCCAATCGTACCCGTTTTAGAGGCAATAATCACCTCGCTGTTATTGAGATCCGCTGCAGATTGAACCTTAGAGTCTTTATAGACCAACATCATCAACTGACTGTTCGTATAAGGATCTGAGAAATCAACGACCTTTTCTCTCTCTTCGTTGATGGTCATGGATGAAATGATGATATCGATGTCGCCCTGCTCAAGTGCAGGAATCAAACTTAGGTAGGCCGTATCAACGATTTCAACCTCCATGTTGAGATATGTTCCAAGTGCTTTTGCAAGCATTACAGATGCCCCATCTGGATTTCCATCCGCATCTTTGGTTTCAAACGGTGGGTATTTGAGTTCCATACCTACTTTTAAAACATTGCTTTCAATGGTTTTATCATTTGCTTTAGCAGCACAACCCGATAAAACAAAAACAAATATGAGTATTATTGCCAGTCGTTTTTTCATAAGTGACCTCCATAGTGTACTTGAAATACCTATACCCTAATAAATGTTAATTCTAACGCTGAATTTCAGATATTTATGAAATTTAACAAAGCCTCTTTAAGCTTCTTCTTTTTATAAGCCTCAAAATCTGCTAATATCAAATGAGAAGGACACAAAAAGGGAGATTATTTATGGCAATTTTAGAAAAAAACGCTCTAAAAAGAAAACCTGAATGGCTTAAAGTCAAAATTGAAAATCCAAAAAACTTGAATCACGTGAACACTTTGATTCGATCGCTAAATCTTAACACGGTATGTGACGGCGCTAACTGTCCAAACCGTTTAGAGTGCTTTTCTAAAAAAACAGCTACTTTTATGATTTTGGGTAATGTCTGCTCAAGGCATTGTCGTTTCTGCAACATCGAAAGTGGTCAGCTCACGCCGCCAGATCTCAATGAACCCTTTAGAGTTGCTCAGGCTGTGAAGGCACTTGAGCTCAAACATGCCGTGATCACTTCTGTTACGCGAGATGACCTTCAAGATGGTGGTGCAGGTTTATTCGCAAGCACGATTAACGCCATTCGGGATGCATCTCCTGATACGATCATCGAAGTGCTCATACCTGACTTTAAAGGCGACTACGACGCACTTAAAGTCGTCATGGATGCAAAACCCCACATTATCAATCACAACGTAGAGACCATCTCACGCCTCTATGACGCCATTAGGCCAGAAGCGGATTATGAGCAGAGTCTCACCCTTTTAAAACGCATCAAATCCTATGACGCCACTATTTTTTCCAAATCTGGTTTTATGCTTGGCCTCGGTGAAAACAGAGATGAAGTCTATGCGCTCATAGAAGATTTAAAAGCAGTTCATGTGGATATTCTAACGATTGGACAATACCTCCCACCGTCAGAATACCATGCACCGTTAATTGAGTATATTCATCCAGACCAGTTTGTGGCATACGGTAAATACGCAACATCAATTGGCATTTCAAGTGTGGCTTCTTCACCTCTTGTGAGAAGTTCTTACAATGCGCTGGATGTCTTTAATACTTTAAGCAAAAATTCAAACGCCTAAACGTTTAGATTGCGAATCACTTCTATTGAGACACGGGTTGGCGCCACATGCGTTTCAGTCCGTGTTTTTATCTGTGCTTCTGGTAAATCTAGTGCTTCTGCTAATAAAGCTTTAACTCTCGGTCTACAGTATGCCCCTTGACAGTTCCCCATGCCAGCCCTCACACGTCTCTTCACCGCATCCGTCGTATCGACCGGAATACCTCTGCTCAGGCAATCTCTAATTTCTGCTTCCGTTATGCCCTCACATCGACACATCATCTTAGAATCCTGTTTTTGTGACTTTATAAGTGGCGCCCTGTCCGCTTTAAAATAGGTTTTATCCTTTAAATCAACACCTGCATTTTTTAGCATTTCAACCACATATTTCGCAATGGCAGGTGAAGACGTTAAACCTGGAGAATCAATTCCAGCCACATGAAATAAACCTTCTATTTCAGAAGGTCTGATTATAAAATCACCTGTTTCAGACATTGACCTAACCCCTGAAAATGTCGTAAGTGCCCTCTTTAGGTTGATATTCGGAATGGATCTCCTTGCGGTTTGAATGACATATTCAAGAGACTCAACAGAGGTATCCTTATTCACATCTAATCTCATATCTTCAGCATCTGGCCCAATCATTAGATTCCCATGATAGGTTGTCGTTACCAGTATCCCCTTGCCCTTATCATTTGGCAACTGAAAGATCACTTGATCTGTGAGGTAGGACTGATCTTTCCCAAAGAGGATATACTGCCCTTTGCGTTTAAGCAGTTTGATACTTTCGTCACCAAAAAGTCTTGCGATTTTATCACTGTGCTCACCTGCTACATTGATGATGATCTCCGCTAAAAGAGTATCGCTATTAGTGGCTGTAATTTCATAGCATCCCGTCTTATCTTTATGAATTTTATCCACTTCAAAATCCAATTTTAAGGTCACGCCATTTTCAATGGCATTTTCAGCAAGAGCGATTGTGAACTCGTAGGGTGATGTGACGCCAACTGTTGGAATGTAAAGCGCACCAATAGCTTGATCTGAAACATGTGGAAGCCTTTCCTTTAATTTTTTTTCGTCTAAAAGCGCATAACCTGACTCACCTACTTTAACACCATTTTGAATCTGATGCTGAATCACTTCAAAATCTCTTTCAGAAAAAGCAAGCATATAGGCACCTGTCCTTCGATAACCAAAATTCAGTGCACTATTCAATGCTTCAAACATTTGATTTCCTCTTATGCACAGTTCTCCTTTAAGGGTCCCTGATTTTCCAGCATACCCTCCATGTACGATACCGCTATTTGCCTTAGAAGCCCCCAGTGAAACATCATGTTCTTTTTCTATTAAAACTGTTTTGATGTCAAATTTAGAGAGTTCTCTCGCAATGGCACTTCCCACAACACCTGCACCTATAATAGCAATCTTAAAACACTCCATAAAGCCTCCTAAAAGCATTGGTTTCATTCTCTGTTATTAATCCTACGTAAAAAATGGACCTTTTTTACTACTATTATAATATAAAATTTGGGTATAGGGTGTATAAGGAGGTGATAAAATGCGCCATATACCTAATTTATTAACGGCTTTTCGAATCCTATTAGTTCCCCTTTTTATTTTTACTTATTTACAGGATAATGGTGAGCTCGCACTTACCGTCTTTATTGTGGCAGCACTCACCGATCTTTTAGACGGATATATTGCTCGAAAATATGAGCTCATCACAGTCATCGGAACACTTCTTGATCCGCTTGCAGATAAATTTATGCTCTTATCTGCGCTCACATGTATGACCTTGAAAAATGTACTTCCCATTTGGGTAACAGTCCTTATGTATCTCAAAGAATTATTTTTAGTCCTTAGCGGTGTGATACTCTATTTTAAACATGAGCAGATGGCAATCCCCTCAAATATTTTTGGAAAACTTGCCACGGTCTCTTTTAGCTTTTTTATATTGCTTTTACTTTGGTCACCCCAAAACCATCTATTACTCTACGGCATTTATTTTTCAATGCTGCTCAAAGTAGCCGCTATTATTTCCTATGTCATCCACTATAAACATACCGCCAAGATTAAAATTTGATTAATTAACAAAATATCAAACGTCTTATGTTGAATATCCGCCTAATTTACATTAAAATAGAATATGAACTAGGAGGGTAAACTATGAGTATAAAAATTATCACTGATTCTTGTTGTGACTTACCACTTCACTATATTGAGACACATCAAGATATACTCGAGGTCCTCGGTATGCCAGTGCATATAAACGGTGTCGATTATATAGATGATTTGGGACAAACACTTGATCACAACACTTTTTATAATTATTTAAGAGAGGGCATCATGCCTACGACTTCACAGATAAACGCATATCGTTTTGAGGAAGCCTTTAAGAAAAACATAGAATTAGGTCACGAACTATTATATATTGGTTTCTCATCAGGGTTGAGCGGCACTTACAACAGCTCATGTGTGGCTAAATCTTTAGTCTTAGAAGATTATCCTGACGCTAAAATTGAACTCGTGGATACGCTTTCTGCTTCAATTGGTCAAGGGGCCGTTGTGGTAGAAGTGATCAAGCGACTAAATGAAGGTTATACACTTGACGAACTCAAATATTGGGTAGAACACAATCGCATGAATTTTAACCATTGGTTTGGGGTGGACGATCTGAATTACCTTAAAAATGGGGGCAGAATTTCACCTGCATCTGCGATGGTTGGCAACGTATTAAATGTCAAACCGACACTTATTGTAGACCATGAGGGTAAATTGAAATCATACGGCAATGTCCGCGGTCGAAAAAAGTCGATGTCATTCTTGGTCTCTAAAATCGAAACGCATTTGATGGATCGTGAAAATGGCACAGTTCTTTTAGGACATGGGAATTGTCCTGAAGATGCTGCACTTCTTAAGGAAATGATCCAGAAACAAGTTAATCCTTGTGAAATTATGGTATCAGAACTCTCCATGACGATTGCCTCTCATGTTGGACCCAATATGATTGCGGTGGCTTTTTTGGGTGATCAGAGAGAAGATTAAACAATTTAAATCGTACTAAAGGCAATACGAACCCCCACATATAACATACTTCGGTTCCCAGTCCTCGTGCCTGCGGAAGAACCTGCGTATGTTATACGTGGGGGTTTTGTCGTGAATATAGTGCTTAATTTGATTACTTATTTCTAAAATCATATATTTCATCTGGTAACACCAGTCGGTGTCCATTTATTTCTACCGTATCATCATCTATCCATACAAACTCAGCAGTATCTTCTCTATAGTTCCAATATATATTTCTAGTTCTGTTATTGAAAATCAACTCACATCTAACTCCAGGTGCCACCGTAGAATGACTATTTGATACATATGCTTTTATTTCATATGCTCCATTTGGAGATACTGTCATACCAATATATTCGCCTTTAGGGACTGTATTTATATCCCAAAAGAAATAATTAGCACCCAATAAAATTACAAACACAATAAATATTAAAATAAATCCCCATTTGTATTTTCTGTTTATTTTTTTCATATCAATCTCCATTCTGTTGCTATCGCTTGTGGTATAAAAAGCGATGACAGTGATTTCACTTATCCGTTTCATAATTTACAAGCAAGAACGCTTAATTTACTAAAAATTAAGCGTTCTTGCTATTTTTAATTACAATACTTTATTTAATTTCCACGATGAATGATAGCCAATTCCGGTAACTACATCTACAGTGTCATTGGGATCATCAAAGTATGAACTAAAATAACTAAAACTTGAGGTCCCCTGAAAAATCTGATACATACCAGCTGCTGATTTTAACGTAGTGCTTCCAAATAGAACACTTCCAACTACACCATAATGAAGATTTCCAATGCTTGTAACCCCCCATAGATAACATATATCAATGAGGCATTTCTTGTTGATATTCCATAAAAATCAAAGGGTTCTCCACCAGATCGACTATATTCAGCTGTTATTTCATTTTCTAAATTCAACTTAACATTACCATTTTACATGCTTTATTGGTAGTGTTTTTATTTTTTTCTAATTAAACTTTAATTTCCCGTTCACTTCAAAAACACATTTTCATGATCACTATTCTATCAAAAGCGCTTATCTTTACACTAAATTTAAAAGCATTTTTAACCTTGATGCGTTATAATGTCTATTGGAACATTAAAAAAATTGAAATACAAGTTAGAGTATCAAAATTCAAAAGTTGAGCAACACTCTAACCAATATAATTCAAAGCGTATACTCAGTCCGCTTCGCTACCTTCGTAACACTTGCACAATCCTATCGGATTGCATTCAGTGGAAGTTTGGACTCCCACTGAATTAGGAATATGAACCCCCACTTAGAGAAGTGGGGGACATCTCCTCAAGGGTTATATAAGCAAAGGTAGGCTTCACATGAAAATTGCTGTAGGCATGAGTGGTGGCATAGACAGTAGCACCACTGCACTCCTATTGAAAGAACAGAATCACGAGGTTATAGGTGTGACGATGTACCTATTTGAGCATCAACTCGAAGAAATCGAAAACGCAAAACGCGTTTGTGAGGCGCTGGGAATTGAGCATCATATCTTGGATTACCGAAAAGCTTTTGAAGACGTGATTATTGGCAACTTCATAGAGACTTATGAAAAAGGACATACGCCTAATCCCTGTCTTCACTGCAATCGTATTTTTAAATACGGCAGGCTCATAGAGGACGCGATCAAGCTCGGTGCAGAGGCATTTTCAACCGGACATTACGTCAGAGTTCACTATAATGAAATCCAAAGAGAATATGAACTTCATCGTGCGATTAATGCCAAGAAGGATCAGTCGTATAACCTCTATCATCTGACACAAGAGACACTTTCAAGGCTCTATTTCCCACTGGGAAGCATTTCTTCAAAAAAGACGGTGCGTCAATATTTTGAAAAAGTGCACATCAAAACAGCTCAAAAAAAAGACAGTTTGGGCATCTGTTTTATTTCACATAAACAACATACACGATTTCTCAAGGAAAAAAGCAGCAACGCCATGATCCGTGGATGCTTTGTGGATAAGTCCGGCAATTTCTTAGGTTATCACCAAGGTATCGCCAGTTATACACTAGGACAAAAAAGAAAACTTGCTGAAGAACTCTCAGGCAAGTTTGTAGTCATAGGCATTTCAGCTGAAACGAACACTGTTATTTTAGGTGRGGAAAGTGATTTGTTTAAATACAAACTCACTGCTGAATCTTTTAATCTCATAAATTCATATCATACATTCCCAATGAAAGTTCAAGTGATCGTCAGTCAATGGTCTGCRGTTTACGAGGGRMTTTTGATGCCACAACCAGATGGTTCCGCTGAGATTACGTTTCAATCTCCTGTGAGAGCGCCCTCATGTGGACAGGCTATGGTTTGTTATCAAGACACACTTATGATTGGGGGAGGCATTATCACTCAAGTAGAGTGAGTAGCCACCTTTTAACGGTCTCATCTGCAAAAGCACCTTTGACGCTGTTTTTATAAATTTGCTTATCAAACCCTGAATCATAGCCAAAGGCATTGTGAACAAGCTGAAATTCACGTGTCATATCCGTCCCAGATACCGTTCGAGCAATCCCTGTTTCGCCTGCATGAATCGTCACGTGATAGCCTAATCCTCTTGCATATGAAAATGCCTCTTTGAAACGCCTTGAACTTCGCTATTTCTCATATAAGAGAGAATCACATTCCCCTTGATCTCATACTTCGGTTCCCAGTCCTCGTGCCTGCAGAAGAATCTGCATAAGTTATATGTGGGGGGCTTTATCGTGAATATAGTGCTTAATTTGATTACTTATTTCTAAAATCATATATTTCATCTGGTAACACCAGTCGGTGTCCATTTATTTCTACCGTATCATCATCTATCCATACAAACTCAGCAGTATCTTCTCTATAGTTCCAATATATATTTCTAGTTCTGTTATTGAAAATCAACTCACATCTAACTCCAGGTGCCACCGTAGAATGACTATTTGATACATATGCTTTTATTTCATATGCTCCATTTGGAGATACTGTCATACCAATATATTCGCCTTTAGGGACTGTATTTATATCCCAAAAGAAATAATTAGCACCCAATAAAATTACAAACACAATAAATATTAAAATAAATCCCCATTTGTATTTTCTGTTTATTTTTTTCATATCAATCTCCATTCTACTACTATTGCTTGTGGTATAAAAAGCGATGACAGTGATTTCACTTATCCGTTTCATAATTTACAAGCAAGAACGCTTAATTTACTAAAAATTAAGCGTTCTTGCTATTTTCAATTACAATACTTTATTTAAATTCCTCGATGAATGATAGCCAATTCCGGTAACTATATCTGCAGTATCATTGGGATCATAAAAGTACGAACTAAAATAACTGAAACTTGAAGTCCCCCTATAAATCTGATACATACCAGCTGCCGATTTTAACGTAGTGCTTCCAAATAGAACACTTCCAACTACACCATAATGAAGATTTCCAATGTTTGTACCCCCCCATAGATAACATATATCAATGAAGCATTTCTTGTTGATATTCCATAAAAATCAAAGGGGTTCTCCACCAGATCGACTATATTCAGCTGTTATTTCATTTTCTAAATTCAGCTTAACATTACCATTTTACATGCTTTATTGGTAGTGTTTTTATTTTTTTCTAATTAAACTTTAATTTCCCGTTCACTTCAAAAACACATTTTCATGATCACTATTCTATCAAAAGCGCTTATCTTTACACTAAATTTAAAAGCATTTTTAACCTTGATGCGTTATAATGTCTATTGGAACATTAAAAAAATTGAAATACAAGTTAGAGTATCAAAATTCAAAAGTTGAGCAACACTCTAACCAATATAATTATATAAGCAAAGGTAGGCTTCACATGAAAATTGCTGTAGGCATGAGTGGTGGCATAGACAGTAGCACCACTGCACTCCTATTGAAAGAACAGAATCACGAGGTTATAGGTGTGACGATGTACCTATTTGAGCATCAACTCGAAGAAATCGAAAACGCAAAACGCGTTTGTGAGGCGCTGGGAATTGAGCATCAAAACAGCTCAAAAAAAAGACAGTTTGGGCATCTGTTTTATTTCACATAAACAACATACACGATTTCTCAAGGAAAAAAGCAGCAGTGCCATGATCCGTGGATGCTTTGTGGATAAGTCCGGCAATTTCTTAGTTAACCGCAACCACACGAACACATTATAAAGTATAATATAAGCAGATGAATAAATTGAGCAAAAAATATTATATTCAAAAGCTTGTAACTAATATAGAAAAGATATGAAAAGACGGTTTGGTCCATTGTGATCAAAGTTAAGATAATGGCGAGCCCCTAAGGCGTCTCACCATTAATGCATGATACCAAATTAAGACTAAGAGCATGTGGCAACGGCTAACACGCCTATTTCCAAAATCACCTATCGTCACAATCGTTGCGAAAGGGAAGCAACGATTGCGCCAATTCTCACTGTGCGCTTGTCATCATTCTTGCAAAAGTGACTTATTTTTTTTAGGGCAAGAATGTCGCCAAGCGCCCAGCGAGAACGGTTGACTTCGGAAATAGCGGGAACGTTAGCCGAAATTCGTTTTACTATTATAGTCTTCGAAATGGTAAAATAGAAGTATAAAGTATTGTAGGAGACTAAGTGATATGAGTGATGTTAAAGCTATAAATAACAGTGTTAATTCCAATAAAATATATACAGCAATATCTAATATGATTCTTAAGACAAAGGACAATATAAGATATAATTTGAATTCGGAAATGGTTGTGCTATATTGGAACATTGGTAAAAAGATAAGAGAAGAAGTGTTGCTTGATAATAGGGCTGAATATGGACAAGAAGTTGTGAAAGAATTAAGTGATCAGCTAAGATCTGAATATGGTAAAGGTTTCAGTAAACGTAATTTATTCAATATGATTAAATTTTATGATGTTTTCTCTAACGAGGGAATTGTGCAGACACTGTCTGCACAATTAAGTTGGTCTCATTTTGTAGAATTAATTCGTATAGATGATCATCTCAAAGTAGAGTTCTATGCTACTATTTCAGTGAATGAACGATGGAGTGTTCGTGTATTAAAAGAGCGTATAAACTCTATGTTGTATGAACGTACAGTATTATCGAAGAAACCAGATCAGACAATTTCTAATGATTTAGCAGAATTAATGGATAATGGGAAAATGTCTACTGATTTATTTTTAAGAGATCCATATGTTTTAGATTTTTTAGAGTTACAAGATACGTACAGTGAAAAAGACTTAGAAAATGCAATTTTAGCTGAATTGGAAAGTTTTATGTTTGAGTTTGGCCGAGAATTCACTTTTGTTGGGCGACAGCAACGAATAACAATTGGTGACAGAGATTACTATATCGACTTATTGTTCTATCATCGAAAGTTGAAAAGGTTAGTGCTAATTGAATTGAAATTAGGAGAATTTAAACCTGAGCACAAAGGACAAATCGAGTTATACTTAAGATGGTTAGATAAGAATGAAAAAAATGAAGGTGAAGAATCACCGATAGGAATTATATTGTGTGCTGAGAAATCTCAAGAGACAGTTGAATTATTAGAATTAGATAAAAGTGGAATTCATGTTGCACAGTATTTGACTCAATTACCACCAAAAGAGGTACTGGAAAAGAAACTTCACAAAGCAATAGAACGTGCTAAATATAGACTGAATGAGAAATAACGTAAAAAGAACTCCGGCTAACACGTCGATTACCTAAATCACTCTGATGACACAGCCCTTGCGAGGCAAGGCCAGCGCCACTTTTGCCCTAAGGGTCAAAAGGAGTGACTTCGGTAATTGCGGGAACGTTATCACCAAGGTATCGCCAGTTATACACTAGGACAAAAAAGAAAACTTGCTGAAGAACTCTCAGGCAAGTTTGTAGTCATAGGCATTTCAGCTGAAACGAACACTGTTATTTTAGGTGGGGAAAGTGATTTGTTTAAATACAAACTCACTGCTGAATCTTTTAATCTCATAAATTCATATCATACATTCCCAATGAAAGTTCAAGTGATCGTCAGTCAATGGTCTGCGGTTTACGAGGGGATTTTGATGCCACAACCAGATGGTTCCGCTGAGATTACGTTTCAATCTCCTGTGAGAGCGCCCTCATGTGGACAGGCTATGGTTTGTTATCAAGACACACTTATGATTGGGGGAGGCATTATCACTCAAGTAGAGTGAGCAGCCACCTTTTAACGGTCTCATCTGCAAAAGCACCTTTGACGCTGTTTTTATAAATTTGCTTATCAAACCCTGAATCATAGCCAAAGGCATTGTGAACAAGCTGAAATTCACGTGTCATATCCGTCCCAGATACCGTTCGATTATCCGTGTTGAGCGTTACCAGTATGCCCTCTTCATAAAACGCTGCAATTGGATGCGCTTTTATATGGGAGATGGCTTTTGTTTGTAAATTACTGGTCGGGCAACATTCTAAGAACACGCCATTTGACTTGACACACTCATAAGCCTCTGGATCATGCATCATGGCAACACCATGCCCAATGCGTTCTGCACCTAATAGCTGAATGGCTTCTGTCATATTCTGAGCAATCCCTGTTTCGCCTGCATGAATCGTCACGTGATAGCCTAATCCTCTTGCATATGAAAATGCCTCTTTGAAACGCCTTGAAAACAAATCTCTCTCGCCGGCACACAAGTCCAAGGCTACAACACCCTTGCCTAAAAGGGTTTGACCTGAATTTATGACATCATAAATACCTTGAACTTCGCTATTTCTCATATAAGAGAGAATCACATTCCCCTTGATCTCATACTTTCCTTCTGCCCTTTTTATACCTTTGACAACACTTTCAATGATCGTTTTATAATCAAGTCCCTTTTCGATATGAAGTTGAGGGGCAAATCTGATTTCAATATACTTTACATTTTCAAGTGCGGCATCCTCCATGAGTTCATAAGAGACACGCTCTAGTGCTTCAGCAGTCTGCATGACTTTTATCGGCAAATCAAACCGCTTTAAGTAAGTATCTAACGAATCACAATCACTTGGTGCAATGAGCGTTTCTCTAACCGTTTTAATACTTTCATCTGGTAATTTTATATGGCTTTCTTTTGCAAGTTCCAACACGGTTTCAGGTCTTAAACTCCCATCTAAGTGACAGTGCAACTCCACTTTAGGCATTTTTAATACGTCCATTTGATTCCTCCTATAAAAAAACGCCTGATTACGAAGAAAATGCGCACTGCATCTTCCTCGTAATCAAGCGTTTAAGGTGCTTGGTAGAAACCCCCATACCATATTAACGGGGTTATACGATGATTTATTAATTTATATTCTACAAAATTATCGACCCCACGTCAATTCTTTTGTTGAAATGTTCTGAAACTTATTTTAGTCTTCTTAATATGCCTTCGCCATGTAAACCATATGCTGCGCTGGTTTGCCACAGAACGGACATACATCCCCTAAGTTTTCTTGCTCAAATGGAATACACCTGATAGTAACACCAGTTTCGTTTTTTACACGTTCTTCACAAGCTTCTTCACCGCACCACATCGTCTTTGCGAAACCTGGGGTTTCGATCATTTTTTGTTTAAACTCTTCATAGGTTTCAAATGTAAACGTCTTCTCATCACGACTCACACGCGCTCTGCTTAACATGTCATCGTGGATTTGATCCAATAATTTCACCATGTTATCCCCAATGCCATCAAGCTCAATAGGTCCTTTTTCAAAGTTATCTCTTCTTGCCACCATTGCAACGCCATTTTCTATATCTCTCGGTCCAATTTCAATTCTGATCGGAACCCCTTTCATCTCGTATTCATTAAATTTCCACCCTGGTGAGTTGTTCTCGTTGTCATCTAATTTCACACGAATTCCCTTAGATACAAGTTCTTTTTTAAGCGCTTCTGCTCTTTCTAAAACACCTTCTTTTTTCTGAGCAATTGGCACAATCACCACTTGAATTGGCGCAAGTCTTGGTGGCAAAACCAGACCACGATTATCACCGTGAACCATGATCACGCCTCCAATTAATCTTGTAGAAACACCCCAAGAAGTATGATGCGGATATTCCAAATCGCCACCTCTGCCTTGGAAATTGATGTCAAATGCTTTTGTGAAATGCTGCGCCAGATTATGCGAAGTCCCCGATTGAAGCGCTTTTCCATCGTGCATCAAGGCTTCAATCGTATAAGTTGCCTCGGCACCAGCAAATTTTTCGCGCTCTGATTTTCTACCCACTACCATAGGAATTGCCAATAAATCTTCAGCCATTTCCTTGTAAATTGAAAGCATTTGAAGCGTTTCTTTTTGAGCTTCTTCTGCTGTTTCATGTAAAGTATGACCTTCTTGCCATAAAAACTCGGAAGTTCTGAGGAAAGGTCGTGTTGCTTTTTCCCATCTAACCACAGAGCACCATTGATTATAGAGATAAGGTAATTCTCTATAAGACGTTAACCATTTAGAATACATGGCACAAATAATAGTTTCTGACGTTGGTCTGATACAGAGTCTTTCTGCAAGTTCTTCACTACCGCCATGTGTTACCCAAGCCACTTCTGGCGCAAAGCCTTCAACATGCTCTTTTTCCTTATTGAGAAGACTTTCAGGGATTAAAAGCGGGAAGTAGCAGTTTTCATGACCCGTTTCTTTAAATCTTCGATCTAGGAAACTTTGAATATTTTCCCAAAGTGCATATCCATACGGCTTGATGACCATAAATCCTTTAACCGGTGAATAATCCACTAAATCCGTCTTTTTAATCACATCTGTATACCACTGTGGAAAATCGTCTTCCATTTTGGTGATGTCTTTTACAAATTCTTTATCCTTATTTTTACCCATGAGCTCCTCCTTATTTAAATCACGTGCAGTTGCACTTAAATTGATCATACTGAAACTATCAAAGCGTATACTTAGTCCGCTTCGCTACCTTCGTAACACTTGCACAAGCCTATCGGATTGCAACACTAAAACTTTATACCACGACTCATTTACATTAAAAAAAGCCCTCATCTCTATAAAAAATAGAGACGAAAACTTCGCGGTACCACTCTAATTAACAAAGCAAAATACACTCTGTTCACTCAAACATCGTAACGGGATGTGCCGTATGATTTATCATCACAAACTCCAGGGTAGGTTCAATCAATTTTGGGTTAGAAACCTTTCAGCCGATGAGTTTCATTCTCTTTAACACTACGTTGATTTACTGGCCCATTCACAGTCAAATTCACTTATTCATTTATACCTATTAATATATTACGCCTTCAAAAGTTTGTCAACCTCATTTTATCTCATTGGCGGGAATGTGTGGGAATCGAACCCACCTAAGCAGCTATTAACTACTCAAACTGGTTTTGAAGACCAGAGGGCACACCAGAACCCATCCACTCCCAAGATGCTGTTTAGTCTCCACTGAACATTAACCCATTATACCCTATTTCATCACTCAAAGCCATATTTATTCGATCATTAAGCGCTAAGATTCTAAAGTAAAATTCTGTAATCCTCTATTTTTTTAGTGATCTTCTGATGATCTAAATATTCTAAAATTGGAAGTGCATATTTTCTAGAGGTTCCCAGCATATCTCTGCATTCGCCCAGAGTCATTTTCCCATTTTCACGAATATAAGTTTTTATTTTCAAAAGTGCTTCTTCAAACCTTTTCTGATGCAAACAAATATTGGCATCTATTTTAACTAAAATAGAACGGTCAATTAAGGTTTGAATCAATAAGTGCCCCTTAAGGCCCTTCGGACAGGTTTGGATAAGCGCATCTATATAAGGTGGCATAAAGGCACTTTCTTCGTATTGCCTTTCAATCATCTCCAGATACTTTTTTTCTTCAAGGGTAAACGTGATTTCAAATCCCGCGAGCGCAACAATATTCTGATTGACCTCAATGACTTTTTCATTTACAAAATATTGAATTAAAGGCGTCGAAAGTTTCCCAACCTCTGACTTAAATACGCGGCTTCTAAATTCTTCTTTCCCTATGCCCGTCTTAAGGGCATTCTTTTGATGATACTGCATCAAAACAGTTGTTAGCGTTTGTCTCAGTTCATCTATAAAATCCATATGGACATAGACCTGTTCAGAAATTTGAACGATGAGCTCTTCTTTAAGCAGGCTCTCAAGCCCTTGCTGTAATTCAGACTTTTCTTTTCCCAACTGAATGGCTATGAAATCAATGGGTTGTAACATTTTGCTATATTGCTTTATGGTCTGCTCTAGAATAGACTCAAGTTCACCCGTATCTTTGACATACAAAGCTTCAAGAACATCTGCTCTATAACGCTTATGCTTATAGGGATTGGCATCTAGAACAACGCCACCACCGATGGTATCCACAGGTGAATAAAACCGTAATACAAAGTGATCTCCTGCCTTTACAGCCACTTCTTCTTCTAGTCTAAGTTGTGCGTACGTGTGCTCGCCCTCTTTTAGCGTTTCGTTTTCAAGTAAAATTACACGTCCGATTACTTCGCCTGTACCATGGTGAAATCTAATACGCGCCCTGTTTTTAAGTGCTCTGGGCATATCGTGAAGTAAACTCAATTTGACATCAAGCAACATCGTCACATACATGGAATCTGGTTTCGCAAGGACATCCCCTCTGTGAATCTCACTTGTTTTCACATTGGCTAAATTGACGGCAACCCTTTGACCTGCATAGGATTTCTCAACATTTTTACCATGCATTTGAATGTTTTTGATCTTTGAAAGTTTCTTATAAGGGTAAATGCTCAAAACATCTCCCACTGTTAAAGTACCTTCTACCTGCGTGCCTGTAATAACCGTTCCAAATCCATCCACAGTGAAAACCCGGTCTATCGGAATTCGAACCGATGCGCTTATATCCTTTGGCCTGATCTCGCGAGTCATTTTATTGATTTCTTGCTTTAAGGTATCTATACCGATGCCCTTTATTGCAGATACAGGTACAATAGGGGCATCCTCTAAAAAGGTGCCTGTCACATAAGTTCGGATATCCCCTTGAATCATTTCGAGCCAATCTTCATCCACCAAGTCCCTCTTTGTCAAAACGATAATGCCCTTTTTAATCTGTAAAATAGAAAGAATATTCAAGTGCTCCTGTGTTTGAGGCATGATGCCCTCATCAGCGGCAATTACCAATAAAACCATGTCAATGCCGCCGACGCCCGCGAGCATATTTTTTATGAATTTTTCATGACCAGGAACATCTATAATTCCAGCGCGTTCACCATCAGTCAAATCCAAGTAGGCAAATCCTAAATCTATAGTAATGCCCCTCTTTTTCTCTTCTTTCAATCGATCCGTCTCAATGCCAGTGAGTGCACGTATTAAAGCTGTTTTACCATGATCTATATGACCTGCCGTTCCGATAATGATATTTTTCACATCTATACCTCTTGGTTTTTTAAAATCCATTTGATTTCATTTGATATATATTCAAAATCGTGCGCATCAATCGTTCTGACATCCAATAGTATATGATCCTTTTGAATTCTGACGATAATTGGCGTTTGAGCTTGCCTCAAAGCGATTTCCAATTGCTTTACGGAAAGGTCCATAGGTTTGAGCTTAACAAGCACTGTTGGCAACTCCTGAAGAGGCATAGAGCCTCCCCCCACCTGAGAATTGCCTTCTTCAAGAGAGATATGACACATTTCATTTTGATCTGAGCACAAAGTGCACAATCGCGTTGCTTTTTCTCGAATCACTTCTATTGGCAGCGTCATCATCGCAAGTAATGGAATCTGAGTCATCACTTTTTCTGTGTCAAAATAAAGTCTAAGCGTTGCCTCAAGTGCCGCCAAAGTCAATTTATCTACTCTAAAAGCTCTTGTTAACGGATTGAGCTTCATTTTTTCGATGAATGATTTTTTGCCAATAATGATGCCCGCTTGTGGTCCCCCTAAGAGTTTATCCCCACTAAAACAGATGATATCCGCGCCAGAAGCCACACTATCGCGAACCGTCATCTCGCCTTCAATCCCAAATTTGGCAAAATCAATTAAAGCACCACTTCCCAGATCATGAATAACGGGAATATCATACGTTCTCCCCAGCACCGCCAATTCATCTAAAGCCACTTCTTCTGTAAACCCTAAGATGCGATAATTGCTAGTGTGCACTTTTAAGAGCGCACCTGTTTCACCCGATACAATGGCCCTTTCATAATCATAGAAATGCGTTTTATTGGTTGTGCCCACTTCCACTAAGCGAGCACCACTTTGCGCCATAATTTCAGGGATTCGAAATGAACCGCCGATCTCAACCAATTCTCCCCGTGATACGATGACATCCCTCCCTTTACCCAAAGTACTCAGTATGAGTAAAACTGCCGCTGCATTGTTATTGACCACCATTGCAGATTCAGCACCCGTAAGCTTTGTGAGAATATCTGCCACATGATCATATCGTGAGCCTCTTTTCCCCGTTAAACTATTGTACTCTAGAGTTGAATAGTTTTCTGCGATTTCCCAAACACTTTCTTTGATCTCACCATAAAGGGGCGCTCTTCCAAGATTGGTGTGTAAAATAACGCCTGTGGCGTTGATGACACGCTTTAAATGCATTGCATTAGACTTATAAATCTCTTGGATCACATCTTCTATAATACATTCTATATCTACGTTAACGATTGTGTCTGATGTGTCTGCCCTATCTGCTATCGTTAAAATTTCAGTTCTTCTTTGATCGATGATTTTTCTTATGGCGTCCATGATCACTTGTCGACTGCTAACAGACATCATTGCAACTATTTTTTTATGATTAGCGACATCATCCACTCTGGGAATTGATCTCAATAACACCTGTTTAGTTTGCATTGTCACACCCCTAATCTTTTATTCTGAATGATCTATCATTCACTTCTATCTTACTACAAGAAATGGATCAAATCAAAATCATTGAGGTATAAATCTATCATAAGCATTTTTCTTTGAAGTAAATCCCCTCTGTTTAATAAGAGCTTTATGACTTCACTCACCTGCATAGATGCCACAAGCGCCGGTGTAAAAGAGGGATTTCCAAGTGTTTGTTCACCACCTCTACCCTCATGAGATTTGTAAATTTGGTCTAACGTATCCTCTCCAGGCATTATGGTGCACACCTGAGCATACCAGCCCGCAATTGCACCATAGACCAGTGGTATTCCGAGTGCTTTTGCCGTCTTTTGGAGCATAAATCTCACTTCAATGCCATCTGTAGCATCCACAATCACATCATGATGTTTTAAAAGTGCCATGGCATTTTCTGCTGTCAAATAATGTTCAACAGGGATAACGACCACTTCTGAATTGACCGCTGCCATTCTTTGTTTGGCTTCAAAAGCTTTGCTTTGATCGAGGTTATCCTCTAGCGAGAGCAGCTGCCTGTTGAGATTAGTCTCGTCAAATGTATCGCCATCAATAGCAGTGAGCTGACCAATGCCCAGTCTCCCAAGCATTTCTATGACATATCCACCAAGTCCACCACAACCCACAATGCACACTTTTTTAGACCTCAAGAGATCACATTCTGTTTGAGATAGCATTTCTCTGTTTTTTTGATAACGATCCATCATCAACCACCTCCTACTGGTGGGAATAGGGAAACCACATCTGTTTTTTCTAAAACACGATCCAAAGCGCCATCTCTTCCATTGATGAGTAGAATCGCCACATCTTCTTTCTTTATGTTGAGTTGATCTATGATCATCTGAGTCGTCGGATGATCGTCAAGAGAGATCATGAGTTCTTTTCCACGCCCTTCTCGCAACGTTGCAAATAATCTTACCTTTATTTCCATTTTATACACACCTCACTTTGAAATCCATAGTGCTCGTCAAGATACGCCTATAAACTTTTGACACGCCAGCTTTTGACACTTCAACTTTAGATACAATACACTAAATTTCTAACCCACAGGCAATCTCCACAAGAAGGGGCGTTTCCATAGCAATCTCCATAAGTGTCATTCACCATGTCGCACCCATCGACTAGGTCACAATCTGTACAAGATGGATAATGATTGTTATAAACCATATGACGATAGTCTGTATACGCTTTTGAATGCCATATTTTTTCTAATCCCGCCTCTAATACATTTCCAAAAGTATGGGCTTGTATGGTCTTTAAGCGTCCAAAAACAACCTCTGTCCCGCTGTGCGCAAATCGATAGCAAGGTGCTATATCGCCACGTGCATTGATGACTAGGGTATCATTGTCCACAAAACGACATCGCCGTTCTGTTTTTAATCGATTTTCAGAAAGCCTAACTGCAAGTCCTCTTCCAATGGCATAGGTCCGAATTTGATTATAATACGCGTTCATATAAGCATTAGTCTCTAAAGCATATAAGCAAAGCGCACTATCTTCTAGGCTAACAGGTAAAATATTCGAAATTATCAGTTGAGAAACACCGTATTTGCTTGCTAAATCTATAATGCCAAAGACATCTTCTTTATTCGTCTCCGATAAAACCATTTGAAAAATCAATTGAAGTGAGTCGTTTAATTTACTTTTCTTAAGTTCATTAATTAAACGCACTTGTTCCAAAACGGTTTCTAAATGAATCCCTCTAATTTCGTAAAAATTTTGAGCAAGACCATCTATTGAAATCACCAATTGATCCACATGTTCTACGATGGCTTCTCTGATCGGTGCTGTTAAACTCACACCGTTTGTCGTCAAACTCACTTTATAAGGTTTAAGCCGCTTTAAAACCTCTATGATTTGAGGGTGAATAGAAGGCTCTCCAATTCCCCCCACAACAATCTCCTCTATACTTTCAATCCCTTCAATTTGATTTAATATCGTTTCAACCATCAGTTTTGGCATATGCTGAGTCTGCTCATGCCATGAATGTCGATAACACATCGTGCAGTTCAGATTGCAGGCATCTGTAAGCTCCAAGCAAACCTTCTTTATTGACATTTAGCCCTCCCCATCTCCTATGAATACCTTGACAAGATTTGTTCTTTATGCAAGAAAAGGAGCCCGAAAGGGCCCCTTATTGCAAGCATTAAAGTCCTAAAACATCCTTGCGTGCTTGTGTTGGAATGCCATCTGCACCCCAGCCTCTCAATTCATAGTATTCAGGTAAAAGCTCAGATAATCTAGCGACATTGCCTTTAGATGGTCCGTCTTCGATTGGGTCTTCTAAAAGTCTCTTAGGAAGTGTATCCTGTGATGAGTCAATCCCTGCAGCTAAGTTGAAGATTCTTTCGATGTTCCAGATACGCTCGCCTGCTAAAAGGATATCTTCAGCTGTCCACTCTGTCCCGATAACCCCATTGATCATAGACGCATAGTCTCCTGCACCCATAGCAAATGAAGTAAATAGACAAAGACCAGAAGCATCAATAAACGCTGTTAAGTCTTGGAATATTTTAACCCAACCCGCTTTGCCTTCTAAAGTAAAACGATCTAATTTTTCAGGTAATCCTAAGATTTCAGGTGAAATCATATACCCTCTAACGTGACAACCGCCTCTATTGGAAGTCGCATACTGTAAGCCTTGACCCTGAATGCCCCTTGGATCATACGCTGGTAGTTCTTGCTTTTTAACCGTCATTGAGAGCTCTGGAACGCCATAAGAGTCTGCAAGACGATAAGAACCATCCGCCATTTTATCTCCAAAGCCTTCTCTCATACCCATGCGCTTCGTCCATTCCACAACGGCTTCATTGTTTCCGAATTCAAGCGATAAACCATCGAGTTCAGAATCTTTGATATACCCTTTTTGATAGAGTTCCATCGCTGCTGCAATCGTTGCACCCGCAGTGATCGTATCTAATCCCATTTCATTACACCAATGGTTGGCTTTAATTACCGAGCCCATATCGGACACGCCACAGTCTCCACCAAATGCCCAAATAGTTTCGTACTCTGGACCGCCACCCTCGATATCATCCACTTTACAGTATCTACCGCAAGCGATTGGACATCTATAGCAAGGATCTTTCCTAACCAAGTACTTTTCTGTAAGCGTCTCTCCACTGAGTTCTTCAGCTCTATCAAACTGAGAAGTTTGGAAGTTGTTCACTGGGAAAACACCGTTTTCATTGATAATATTCACAAGTACCGCTGTGCCATAAGTCGGTAATCCCTGTCCTGTAACACCATTTTCTCTAATTTTCGCATTACAATCTTTAACCACTTCTTTTAAAATTTCAGCGTCAGCAACTTCAACTTTTTTAGAACCTCTCACTGTGATCGCCTTGAGGTTTTTAGAGCCCATTACAGCACCTACGCCTGACCGCCCCGCCGCTCTATCCTTATCGTTCATGATCGCTGCCATCTTAGAAAGTTTTTCACCAGCAGGTCCAATGGTGAGTACTCTAGACTTTTCAGGCACTTCATTTTTCAAGATATCCGTGGTTTCAGAAACGACCTTGCCCCAAATATGGGCAGCATCTCTGATTTCAACTTTCTCATCTTCAATCATAAGATAAACTGGTTTTTCTGATTTACCCTCAACGATAATGGCATCATAACCTGCAAACTTTAATTCTGGTCCCCAGTAGCCACCAGAGTTTGAAGAAGCTATTGTGCCTGTAAGTGGTGATTTAGTAATGACCATATACCTGCCACCAGTAGGCGTTGGTGTGCCTGTGAGAGGACCGGTGACAATAAATAATTTGTTGGCTTCACTTAGAGCATCCACATTAGGAGAAACTTCATCCACGAACATCTTTGTTCCAAGGCCTCTACCCCCAACGAATTTTTTTGCTTTTGCTTCATCAAGTGCTTCCACAGTACAAACACCTTTTGTTAAATTAACTCTTAATACTTGACCTTGATAACCGTACATAAATAGCCTCCTTTTAAATTTGGCGCAATGCATTGCACTGCTTATAAATGTGACATTTATTCCAAATCCTTTCCAAATATCGGGAGGCATCACGGTTTCCCATTCTACCCATTGGTCAAAAATCATGGCACTTGGCTTTAGATGTTTTGACTCGGATTTTGGTACCTATTGCGTTAAACTCTTTTTCTTACGCCATCACACCTAAATCATTCAGTATGATAATTTCATCGCCTGGTTTCACGATTCCAGTCTTTAGCACCCTTGTAAAAATACCTTCTTTGGGCATGATACATTGACCGACTTGAACTTTTATAGCACAGCCATGATGGCATTCTTTACCGATTTGAGTCACTTCATGTATCGTTTCACCGATCATTAACTTTGTACCCACAGGGAGCTTATATAAACAAATCCCTTCTGTGGTAAGGTTTTCAGCAAACTTGCCGCTACATAAACCTTCAACACCCATTTGAGTCATTTTATTCACACTCTCTTGCCCTAACAAGCTCACTTGTCTATGCCATTTGCCCGCATGTGCATCTCCGACTAGACCATGGCCTTCTCTGAATTCACCTGCTGAAATCGTGTCCTTAACGACACCCTTTTCCACGCTTATGTTAACGGCAAGGACCTTGCCCTTAGCTTTCGTCATAACGCTTCCCCCGCTCTTTTATAATGTCCTGACTTGCCACCGGTTTTCTCAACAAGCCTAACATGATCAATGACCATGTCCTTATCCACTGCCTTACACATATCATAAATCGTAAGCGCTGCTATATTGACAGCCGTTAGGGCTTCCATTTCCACACCTGTCTTTCCAAATGTTTTGACTGTCGCCTCAATCAAGATTCGATCTTCTAAGATTTCAAAGTCTAACGAAACATGTGTCAACATCAGCGGATGACACATCGGAATCAAATCACTGGTCTTTTTTGCGCCCATAACCCCTGCGATTTGAGCGACTTGGAGCACATCTCCCTTGCTTATGGAACTCGCTTT
The DNA here is from genome assembly GCF_001748365.1 of Fusibacter sp. 3D3. GTDB lineage: Bacteria > Bacillota > Clostridia > Peptostreptococcales > Acidaminobacteraceae > Fusibacter_A. The sequence continues at coordinate 178,665 of NZ_BDHH01000004.1, forward strand.
GATCGCCTCAATCGTGGCTGGATTCATCTGAATTTCGCCTTTTGCAAAAGCAACTCTAAGCGTTTCCGCCTTTTCTGTAACTTCCACCATGTGCGCTCTGCCCTTTTCGTTAAAATGTGTAAATATCATGAATCCTCCTACAAGTGAGTCTCTTTAACCGCCAACTTGAACCATATTTCTCATCACAATATCCCCTTTTCCAATGTGATGCTCTAAGGGTTTGTTTAAAATGGACTGCTGTATATATTCTGTTAAATCCAATTTATCGCTTAATGCTTTTTTCAAATCAAATTCTTCATCCGAATGCAGACAATATTTTAATTTACCTTCTGAAGTCAACCGAATCCGATTGCAATTCGTACAGAATTTACATGAAATTGGGCTGATCAACCCCACCTTGCCCTTGCCATTTGGCAGTTTATAATATTGAGCAGGTGAAGCGGGATCTTGACTGACCACGGGGATGAGCTCTGGTACCTTTTCAAGTACCACCTTGTTCGGCAAATAATTCTTAATGGACCACTTTGCCACTTCTCCTATTGGCATGAGTTCAATAAAACGCACGTCTATGGCTTCGTCTTCTGTCATGCGGACAAAATCCACGATCTCATCGTCATTAAAGCCCCCTATGATGACCACATTGAGTTTAATAGGGGTTAAACCCACACGCTTGGCTTCTTCGATACCGCTGAGTACAGTTTCCAGCGAACCGCCCCGCGTCATCCTAAAATACTTTTCAGGTTTAAGGGAATCCAAACTGACATTGACGCGATCAAGTCCAGCTTCTTTAAGGGATTTCGCCATTTGTTTTAAGAGCAATCCATTTGTTGTAAGCGCAAGATCCTTAATTTCAGGATGCCGGCGAATCATTTCTATCAGAGAAACGATGCCATTTCGGACTAAGGGTTCTCCACCAGTCACTCTTATCTTATTAATGCCAAGGCTTACAAAAGCACTTACCATTTCATCAATTTCTTCTAACGATAAGATATCACTATGTTTTAGTTTTTCGACACCTTCTTCCGGCATGCAATATTGACATCTCAAGTTGCAACGATCCGTAATCGATAATCTCAAATAATTTATCTTTCTACCATAGCCATCAATCATAAGCTTCTCCGATCTCAACGATGTCACCTGTTTCTTCTAATGAATAACCACCAATTTCTGTCATTTGTTTTTTGAAATAAGGCGATTTTATCAGTTCGATAAAGTGCTGTACTCTAAAATCATTTAACATCTCGTAAGCAATTAAAAAATCATAGGATTCATAGCCCACTTCAATGAAATCAAGGTTCATGGATTTTGCCGCAGAATAAACACCAAGTCCAACATCGGCACTCTCCGATGCAACAGTGACTGCAACAGCCATATGCGTGACCGCTTCTCGATGATAACCCTTTATTTGATCGCTATTAACTCCTAATTTTGAGAGTTCATAGTCAAGCAACTGCCTTGTGCCAGCACCTTTTTGCCTGTTGATGAACACAATTTCTGTTCTCATCAAATCTTGAAAAGTATGAATTGCCTTAGGATTACCTTTTCTCACCATAAGACCTTGTAACCTTTTGACGCCTTTGATCAGTATCATTTTCCGCTTTGGAAAAAAACGCTGAACACTGCTGATATTATATATACCCGTTTTTTCATCAATTAAATGAATGGGTGCCATATGACATTCGTCTTTAATTAGCGCCATGATCCCACCCAGGCTCCCCACATGCGTGGAAGTCATCGGCATTCGATCTGCAATCATATCCAGTAGCAAGTCATGGCTGCCGATCACCACAAGCCTTTCTGATAAGGTGTGAAGGGGTTTTAACAGTTTAATACTGACCTTTTCACCTCTTTCAATGCCTTCCGAAAGCCGTGGTATCGTCAAAATGCCATCTGCTTTCACTAGGCTCATGGTAGTTCCTGCCCCTCTACTTAGAGGTGTCACCACCCATTTGTGATTGACTTCTCCCAAAGTCACTCTCACCAACTCTTCGTGTTTAAGAGAGGAGACCACTCTTTGGGTCAATACGCCTTCATGGATGGACATCGCATCCATCTGTCCATGCCAACTTTCGATCAAGGGCTTCACGAATGCTTCAAATGCGAAAAATGCAGATACAGGGTAACCTGGAAGTCCAACCACACTTTTACCGTTAACTTTGCCTAGAATTGTCGGTTTTCCAGGCTTTATAGCGACACCATGCACGATGACCTCACCAAGTGCCTCAATGGTACTTACGGTATAGTCCTTGGCGCCTGCTGAAGATCCTGCAATAGTAATCAGCATATGATTTTCGACAAGCCCTTTTTCTATGGCCGCTTTTAGGGCTTCTGGCTCATCTTGACAGGGGCAATAAATCTTTGTCAAACACCCCATTTCAATGAGCAAACCTTCTATTACACTTGAATTCGAATCTATTATTTTACCACGTGATAACGCATCGAATTCTTGAACGATTTCATTTCCAGTGGGCAAAATGCCAACTTTTAATTTTTCAAAGACATCCACTGAAGGCACGCCCCCACTGATTAAAGCCCCTAAGTCCATAGGTCTCACTTTATGGCATGAAGGTAGAAGCATCTCGTAAGCGATAATATCCTCTCCCACTTGTCTCACATGCTGCCATGAGTATGCAGCTTCCACGATTTCAATTACGCCCTCATGGATTGGCTTTACATCCTCAATCATAATGACACTGTCTTTATCTTTAGGCATCAAATTGCCTGTATTGACATACTCATAATCTTCATGCTCTGATAATTGCATCGGATTTTTTTCATTTGCGCCCTGCGTCCTGTCAGAGAGCACTGCAATCCCATCCATTGCAGCACAAGGATCACTTGGAGATGATCGATGTGCAAAAACAGGCCCCGTTGTAATGCGATGCAGTGTCGATTTCACAGGCACATTTTCTACTTTAAGTGGATTTTCAAGCTGTGCTCTATAGAGTTTTAAAGCCTCATCAAGCGGCATATTGGAAATATAAACATTTCTTTGAGTCACTATATTTCACCTCTTTTAAATAAATAAACGCTCACTTCTTGTTCTTTATAAAGACCTTCTTGTTCGCTGTTTATGTGGATATAACCTGAGGCTCTGGTCATCAAAGAAATGAGCCCCGATTTTCCAAGAATCGGTTTGGCTTTTAATGCGTCACCCTCATAGGTGAGGTTCACCATAATAAAAGTGTCTTTTCCAGAAGAGGAATGAATACTTTCAGTAATTTTCGCTTTTACCCTTACAGATGTTGTTTTGAGCTTGCTCACATTCTCCATATAGGGTTTTACAAGTATCTCAAAGACCAAGGCAGATGCCGTTGGATGTCCAGGCAAACCGAAGATGAGTTTGTTTTGAACTCTACCTACAATCGTCGGTTTCCCTGGCTTGATGGATATGCCATGGATTAAGATTTCGCCATCTTCAAAGGATTCTATTACTTTATGCGTAAAATCTCTTGCACCTACTGAACTGCCCCCAGATAAAAGGATTAAATCTGCTTTATCCAGTGATTCCACAACACTCGCTTTAAGTGCATCCATATCATCGCGAATAATGGCCTTGTGGACGACTTCCCCGCCAAGTTCTGCCACTAGGCCCATGAGTGAATAACCATTGATATCTCTAATTTGCCCCATTTCCATGGGCAAATGACAATCGACAAGTTCATCTCCTGTGGATAAAATGGCCACTTTGATCTTTTTATACACAGACACCTCATAAATTCCAGCCCCTGCTAATAGCCCCATATCGTATGCACTTATTTTTTTACCAGATTCTATGATCAACTGGCTCTTTTTAAGATCGTCCCCACAATAAATAATATTTTCTCCAAATGCAATGGGCTGATGAATCAGTATTAAATCTGAAGACATCTGTTCAGAATGTTCAATCATAACCATCCCATCTGAGCCAAGAGGAAGCATGCCACCCGTAGGGACATAGATAGCCTCGCCTTTTTGAAGGGTTTCCGGCATCACTTCCCCCATAACAGATTCCGCTTTAAGGGTTAGCATTGCAGGAATACTTTCTGTAGCGCCCATCACATCATTTACTTTAACGGCGTATCCGTCCACTGTTGATCTATCAAAAGAAGGGATATCGACTTCTGAATACACGTTTTCACAAGCAATACGACCATAACAGGCTCCAATTGGAACGTGTTCTGTCTCAAGTTCTATTTTTGAAGCTTCTTGATAGAGCATGGCTTGTGCTTCATTTAAAGCTCTAATTTTGAAAAAATTCATTTTTTAAGATCCTTTCTTTTAGGCTTTAGTCATAGGCGCGGCACATTCAGAATCATCCCCTATAAGGATTTGTATGCCATGAAAAACGGGACTTAAAATGTAATCTAAAGTCTCTTTGACTGCTTTTGGGCTCCCAGGCATATTGATGATCAAAGTATTGCCTCTAATACCAGATACCCCCCTTGAGAGCATCCCCTTAGGTGTAATTTTTAAACTGTTATAGCGAATCGCTTCTGCTATGCCAGGTGCCTCCCTTTCAATGACGCTTAAAGTCGCCTCTGGTGTCACATCCCGCTTGCTAAAACCAGTCCCTCCTGTTGTCAAGATTAAATTAACACCAAGCTCATCTGCCATATGGACCATTGCCTTTGCAAGTTCACTTTTTTCATCTGGCACTACTATATATTTTAAGACTTGATAGCCTGCTTCGGTTACGCTGTCAGAAATGACTTTACCACTTAAATCTTCACGTTCTCCCTTGGACCCCTTATCACTCGCCGTGATTATGCCTACTGTATACATTACTTTTACCCCTTTCCATGGTGACAATTTCCTCGCACATACGGTTAATTTGATCCCGATCGTGTGAAATGGTAATCACGGTCATATGCATTTCTCTATTGCGCTTTGCGATTGTACTTTCAATGACTTTAATCGTGTTTTGATCGATACTTGCTGTGGGCTCATCTAATAAAAGAACCTCTGGGTTAAATACCAAAGCACGTGCCAATGCTACCTTTTGAGATTCACCACCAGACAATTGGGTTGCCATCTGATTTGCCAAAGCGTCCATCTGTAACTCATCAAGAATTGCATTAACAGAACTATTTATTTGAGCATCCGTAAAACCTCTTATTTTAAGTGGATAAGCTATGTTGTTATATACACTCATCTGCATCATATAAGGGGTTTGGCTTAGATACGTAACACGTCTAAGATCTGTTTGTTCTAAACACTTCCCATTATAGTATATTGAGCCACGCTCATAGGGTTCAAGTCCAGCAATCATTTTCAGCAAAGTGGTTTTACCTGCACCATTTTCCCCTATAACGCCATAGACTTTTCCACTTTTGAAAGTCGCTTTTTCGATATCTACGACCACTTTGTTTTGATATTTTTTTAATACATGCGTCAATTCAATGTCCATTTTAGTCTCCTGCGGTGAAATGATAGAGGATTGAATTGACAATAAATGAAATGATGAGTAAAACCATGCCCATGGCAATGGCCATCCCATAATTCCCCATACTGTTGTTCATAGCAATATAGGTCGTCATCACCCGAGTATGACCTTTGATATTACCACCAACAATCATCACAGCGCCCACTTCTGAAATCGCTCTTCCAAACCCTGTAACAACTGCAATCAAAATCGTTACGCGCATTTCTGTAATCATTAACATCAAAATCTGTAAGCGATTTGCCCCTAGAGTCTTTCCCACGTTATAGATCGCTCTGCCTTTTTCCTTAGAAGCATTAAAGACAATGCCCATGATAATTGGGGTCACCAATATAACTTGGGCAATGATCATCGCAGTGGGGGTAAACATCAATCCAAACGTCCCAAGCGGACCACTTCTGGAGAAAAAAATGGCAACAGCAAGTCCCACAACCACTGGCGGCAAACTCATAGCCGTATAGACAAATCGAGTAAATGCCCTTTTGAGTTTAAAGGTTTTTAAGCCAAGATAGATCCCAAATGGAATCCCCAGTAACGCAGAGCAAAAGGTAGACATTAAAGACAACCCGATGGAAAGACCCATTATCGTGTATACCTCTTTATCAAAGCTCATCAAAAGCGTTAACGCTTCTTTAAAGCCCTCTGTGATAAAATTCATATGGCTAACTCCTTAGTGAGCACGTCTTATTTTGCATTTGGGAAAAATAAGGGTTGACCATATTTTTCAACACCAAATTCGCCGATTTTCTTTTGCGTTTCAGCAGATAAAATCCACTTAATAAACTGCTGAGCCCCTTTTGAATTGATTTGATCATTTTTATTAGGATTGACCGCAATCACACCGTAATAGTTGAGCAATGCTTCATCTGCTTGATAGACAATTTCTAAGTCCAATTTATCTTGCATCGCTAGAAAAGTGGCTCTATCCGTCAATGTATAAGCCCTCAATTCACTCGCCATCATCAAAACATCACCCATACCCTTACCTGCAGATATATACCACTCTCCACTCGGCTCAAGCTCTAATACCTTCCATAAACTGATTTCTTTTTTATTTGTGCCCGAATCATCACCTCTTGACACAAATTTCAATTGATTTTCACTGATATATTTTAAAACGCCTTCGATATGATCCATTTGAGCCGTGTCCATTTGAGTCTCAGAGCCCTTAGGCCCCACAAGTACAAAATCGTTGTACATGACATCGAATCGCTCTAAACCATCACCATCACTTACGAATTTTTCCTCGCTTGATTTTGCATGTACTAAAAGAACATCGGCTTCACCATCCACACCCATTTGCAGCGCTTTTCCAGTTCCCACAGCGACCACTTTTACTTCTATGCCCGTCTCCTTCTCAAAATCAGGCATGATTTTATCCAATAACCCGCTATCTTGTGTACTGGTTGTCGTCGATAAAATTAGAGCTTGTTGTGGTCTATTAAGTGTGATCACTGCAATGCCTGCGCCAATAATCAAACAGCTTATTAATAATGATAATAACAGCGTTTTCTTCGTCATATGGTTTCTCCCTCTATCTCTCTATTTTGCACTCAATCTATTCGCCTACACTTATAATGAGAGTGCTTGCACTTATTATTATACATTATTATCCGCATCAAAAACTATCTGATAATTCAGAAAAGTATTCTTTTTTCATTATGCAATTTTTTATTGCCACACTTTCATTTATTGCTTCCTTGGTATGGCTGTGTTACTATAAAACTAGTTATCATTAATTATGTTTTGAGGGAGGTTTTAGCATTGATCAAAAACTTCGACAGATATTTTGAAAAAAACGATGGTCTTGAAACCGATTATATGAAGATTCTTTACTACGATCTAGACAAGGATTTTAAAGGGACTTACAAATCTTATCAATATACGCGCCTCTGTACGATTTCAAGTGGGTCCAAGCATATAAAGGTCAATGAGGGCAAGGAGTTCACTTATGCTCAATCAGACTTTATTTTGTTGCCACCATATGCCAGTGTGCATATGGAAATACCCGAAAAAACCATAGCTGTCGTTTATGAACTCAGCGATAAACTGCTTGAAGATACTTTGAAAAAGGTTGAAATCAAACATGAAATTGATGTGGATATGACTTCTGATTTGGTAAAAAAGAATTTACTCATGCCGCAGATCAATGCACATATCGAGCGAATCAAGCAATATGCACTTAGCGATGATCCCAATAAGCACTTTTTGATCGATCTATGTTCCCAAGAACTTGCTTATAATCTGATCAATCAATATAATTTGAGCTTCGACAATCGCAAAAAACAAGAACCCGTAGAATATACCATACAATGTTTGAAAACAAATTTAAATGATCCCGAACTGACCGTTAAGGAAATAGCCTTTGCTCTCAACATGTCGCCTTCAAACTTGATCTTGATCTTTAGGCGTGCAACGGGTATGACTCCAAAAGCTTATCACAATCGTTTAAAACTCAACAAGGCAAAAGAGCTTTTAATTCATAAAAACGTTTCTGAAGTATGTTATGATTTAGGATTTGAAAGTCTCTCGTACTTTATAAAGCTCTTCAAAGGTCATTTTGGCATAACGCCAAAACAGTATTCGATGAAAATACTTCAAGGCAAGTATTAATGAAAATAGAACCTCATTACAAAGTTATAATTGACAGTGGCATTTTAATCAAATATATTCAGGCTTACTTCAAGGCCATTTCATTTGAGCTGACACCACTACATTATAAAGGCTTAAAATGGGAAGTCATTTTAATCCCTATGCTTCAGGATTCAAAGGATACCAATACTTCCATTTATATTCCTAGAACAGAAATACACTTTATCGGGGAAAAAAATAGTGTAGAAAAAATAGTCAGTGCCTATCGACTCCAGTTTTTATCTGCAGGTGGCTGAAATGATTTTAGAAAAATTTAAGAAACAGTAAAGGTTTTTTTAAAAAACTAAAGTTATAATCGCTTTAGTTTCAACATACAAATTCTAATTTGTATAACCCCGGAACTGCAAAACCCTTATAGTCACCGTTCATTGAACGGTGATTTTTTTATATTTCTAGACGTTATAGGTTTCAAATTGGTATAATAGTGTGAAACTATAACTCGGAGGTTTTTATGAAAAAAATATATCCTGAAATTCATTTTTTCAGAATAGCAGCTTGTTTGATGGTCATTATTATACATACAACTGCAACCCCTGTTGTAACACTGATTCCAAACAGCATACCACAGTTATTCTTCACTATACTAAATCGCTTTTCTAAACCTTCTGTGCCCATGTTTGTCTTTATGAGTGGTTTTTTACTCAGCATGCTATACAGAGATAAAACCATGAATCCACTTGTGTTTTGGAAAAAGAGACTCCCAAAACTTTTACTGCCCTATATCCTATGGGCGACCCTCTATTATAGCCTCTTTGCAATTAGAGGTATCTACCCTTTCAACTTCTCATTTTACATTAAAGGTTTATTGCAGGGTAATTTTATCTATCATCTTTATTTTATGATCATTATCATCCAGTTTTATGTCGGCTATCCTTTGCTTCACTATCTTCAAAAAAAGGTAGGCGATACAAATTTATTCTTAATTGCTTTAGGGCTTCAACTTTCAACCCTTTTGATCACTTTGCCCCTTCAAGATCGGCTCATGACCACTTATATCAGTTATTTTGTGCTCGGCATGCTCATGACCCAGGCTTTTGATCTGAAATTAAAATCACCCTTATACTATCTGAGCGCCTTTGTGATTATGGGCAGTCTCTACACGTATCAATTCATCGGCTACACCAATAATGGTCTCGTTATTGACTCCAAACTATCTGCCTTAACCTATATTGTATTCAGCTTATTAACCTGTTTTGCCCTGCTGATGGCTTTTAGATCGTTCACGCCTGTTTACGCACAGCATAGGTCAAAAATTGACTTTTTGAGTCAATCCACCTTGACCTTATATTATGCGCATCCACTGATTTTAATATTAATAGGGGCTCTTTTGGATATGAGTTCTATGACTTCTATAAGTTTACGTGCCTTCATTTCGTTTATTGCTGTATTTATCATTTTGATTCCGATTTTCAGTTTATATGCATATGCTGTTAGAATGCTCAGTAAGAATCATTTGTAAATATTCAGTGAACCCTTTTTAAAACAGTTGACATGCCTATTGATCAAGCGTAATATAACCCTTGAAGAGATGTCCCCCACTTCTTAAAGTGGGCGTCCAAACTCCCACTGGATGCAATCCGATCGGATTGCGTGGGGGGTTACGAAGGTAGCGAAGTGGACTGAGTATACGCTTTGATAGATTGGAAAGTTCATGATACAGAATAGAGTAAATGGTTCGTGCAAAACTGGCTTTTGACACTGTAACCTCAGATTGGAGTGTTTTTTTATGATTCAAAAGATGGAGATTGTGCTTGTACTTGTTGCTATTGTTTTATTGACGCTCTTTAGCGCCTCATTTGCCGATCCCTCAACAGATAACAGTCCATATGATCGTGAAAATGCATTTTATGGACGTGATATTTTAAAGGAATCTTCTGATTCAGAATCTTTTTCAGATGATTTATCCGCTGATTATGATCCTTATTTTTGGGGTGTCCCTGATTTTAGTCATCAATGACCAATATTGTACAAAAACAGCCCCATCACCCTATCTTTCGACGCTCAATCCGCAGCCAAAGCGAGGACTTTTGAGCAAAGAGAGATAGGGTGATGGGGCTATTCATTACACCCTATATTGAACCACTTACTTCAAACGTTTTAAAACTTCACACAAGAATGCATACACACGCTCTGTGGAGGATATGCTCAATTTTTCAAACGGGGTATGCACATCATAGAGATTTGGTCCTAAAGAAATCATATCGATATCGCCTACTTTTTCTTTTAAGAAGCCACATTCAAGCCCCGCGTGAATCGCATCTACTTTGAGTTCTTTATTGAACATTTCGCCATAGACTGTTTTCATCAATGCTCTGATTGGAGATTCTAATTTAAATTGCCATTCTGGATAATCCGACTCTAAGGAGTTCTTAGAACCCGTCATTTCACTTATGATTTCAAATCTTTCACTGATTTCTAGTTTTAAAGAATTAACAGAACTTCTTACCGAATTGGTTAACTTTAAAGTAAATTCCGTTTGTTCTAAAACGCCTAAATTATTTGAACTCTCCACTAATCCTTTAATGCCACCACTCATGGTCTCTACACCAAATGGCGCCAATCTAATGATATTGGCAATATCTCTTGCGGATTTTTCGGTCATAACCATTTTAGGGGTCTCCACTTCGCTTAAGACGAGCTCAATGCCACCATCTGTTGCTAAAAATTCATTTACAAACATCTCTTGAAGCAATGGCACCAACTGTTCCAAAGTTTCAACATCCGCTCTTCTCACTACAAATGTCATTTCCGCTCTCTTTGCAATAGCATTCATCTTTTCGCCACCTGAAATCTTTGCCATTTCAAATTTGAAGTGTTTTTCAAATGATTTTAAAACTCTGCCCATGAGTTTAATCGCATTTGCTCTATTTTTGTTGATCTCTATACCTGAATGTCCACCGTTTAAGCCTTGAATTACAAGTTTAAAACCCTCATCTAAAGTCGTCTTTTGAGTTTCAAAAGGATATTCAATAATATTGTTGACGCCACCTGCACATGAAGCTAAAAGCGTGCCTTCTTCTTCTGAGTCAATGTTGATCAAAATATCGCCTTTCACATTTTCTGGTTTTAAAGACATCACACCATCCATACCCGTTTCTTCAGCAACTGTAAAAAGTGCCACAAGTGATGGATGTTCCATAGTTTTAGACTCTAAAATACTCATGGTCATCGCCACAGCGATCCCATTATCTGCACCAAGCGTCGTTCCTTTTGTCTTTATAAAATCGCCATCGATTACAAGCGGTATCGGTTGGCTGTTGAAATCAAATTCTAAATCATCCGTCTTGACACAAACCATATCCGTATGACCTTGTAAGATTACAGTCGGCCCATTTTCATAACCCGGAGTAGCTGGTTTCTTGATAATAACGTTATTCGAATCTTCTTTAATCACTTCGAGCCCTAGATTTTTGGCAAACGAAACAAGATAATCTGCCACGGCACCTTCATTTCCGGATTCTCTTGGAATTCTTGTGAGTGCTTCAAAATTTTCAAAAACGCTTTCTGGTTGTAACCCACTTAATACATTTCCCATTATAAATCTCCTCCCTGTACCCAACGATAAGTTTTTTGTTTGCCTTCGGTGATCAGACCCTTGCTCATCATTTCTGTAAGAATTGTGTCCAAAATGCCAGTGGGATCGTTGACCACTGCTTTTTTCTTACTCCAAAACAAAGATGCTTTTGTCCCTTTGATCATTTCTGAAAGTTCAACATAGCTTAAAAAATCATTTTTTTTGAAAGCTTTACGTACTTTTTTTTCGCAATTTTGCATCAAATCACCGACAAGCTCTTCCGATTGCCTTTGCTTTTTAACATATCCCCATGCCATTAAAAACGTCATAGCCATTGCAAATAGTATTATTTCGAATAAAATAGTAAGCATCTTCAAAATCCTTTCGGTATCCTAATTATCACACTTTTAAGATTCCTTTTCAAGTTTAATAAACGCATTTTCGCCATTACAACTCATTAATATCATTTGATAATCAGTATTACCATTTGACTCATAGATCTATGCTTAAACCCATTACCGTCACAAATCTTTCAAAATAAATCTTTTAACTGAATATATGCAGAAATTGAATACATTTATAATATTTCAAAGTAGCTTGAAAAAATATATATTTAATGTTATTATCAAGGAGGTTAGCCAACTATTTCACAGGAGGATAATATGTCAAAAAAATCACTATCATTAGTATTAATCATTTTACTTATGTCAACTATCGTTAGTCAAAGTTTTGCATTATCAGTCGGAGACACAAAAGTTGTAGGTGGGGATTCTATCGATTTAAAATCGATGGATAGATATTGCAATCAATTACTTGGTGCCGCAACTGCAAAAGACGGTTCAGTGTTTGTAGCTATTCTGACAGAAGCATTTAAAGTTAATGCTATAGGTACAATATACGGTGGAACTATGATGATGTTGAAAAGCCAAATGATGGAAGACTATATATATTTTAATTCGGTTCGATCAAATATGATTCAAAACGGATATGAAACTGTAAAAATTGTTTACCATCTGGAATATAAGAAGTCAACTATCGGACGCGAGCCTTTCTTCGGATGGTGGCCAACATCTAGAAGTGCTGTTTACTATAAATAGAATTTTATCGGTATCCAGACTTTAAAATTTACTTAGCGCATTTTTAATCAAAATTTACCACTTAACCTAGTCAGTTTATCATCACTAATTTAATCAAATAGATAGGTAGTTAGGCTAATCATCATATAAAATGCGCTCTCATTTAATTTTCAAACGAGAGCGCATTTTTATAACCGTCCATAAAGTTTTGTCATATGTTTTATCTGCTCACTTAATCCCTTTGTCAAATCCCGATCCGAAATTCTATAAACCCAGTTTCCACCAAGTGTGGATGGCGTATTCATTCGCGCTTTGGAATCAAGCCCTAAAAAATCTTGCATTTGAGCGATCGCCAAATAAGCCGTTGAAGACCAAATTCCTCGGATAAAGCCCCAGTTATACCCTTCGTGCTTGTCGAGTTTAAGATATTCCACTGCAAACTCCCGATCGGATTTCATCACATGGTCCATCCATCCCATTATCGTGTCATTGTCATGAGTGCCTGTATAGGCGATACAATCTTTATCGAAATTATGTGGTAAATAATCACTTTCCTCACGCGTATCAAATGCAAATTCCAGCACTTTCATTCCAGGAAATCCTGTGGCTTTTCTGAGTTCAATCACACTTTCAGTTAAAAAGCCCAAATCTTCAGCGATGATATTCACATCGCCCAGTTCTTTTTGAATTGCTTCAAATAATTTAATGCCCGGCCCTTTAACCCATTTGCCATTTTCAGCCGTTAAATCCCCATAAGGAATTTCCCAGTAAGCATCAAAGCCTCTAAAATGGTCAATCCTAATCATGTCGAAAAGGTTTAAACTGTAATCGATTCTGTTGATCCACCACTTGAACGCGTTCTGCGCCATATAGTGCCAATCATAAATAGGATTCCCCCAGAGCTGACCTGTAGCAGAAAAAGCATCCGGTGGACAACCTGCAACACAAGTGGGTCTCCGCTTGGCATCTAGTTTAAAATACTCTGGGTGCGCCCAAACGTCCGCACTATCCTCTGCTACGTATATTGGCAAATCTCCAATGATTTGGATATTTTTGCTATTGGCCACTGCTTTAAGCGCAAACCATTGCTTGAAAAAGAAATACTGTGTAAAGATCCAAAAGTAAATTTCAGACTCGTGCGTTTTTTGGAACGCTAAAGCGGCTTCTGTGCCCTTATTTTCGTAACCCTCTGTCCAATTTGTCCACGACTGATTGCCATTAAACCCTTTGAGCGCCATGTAGAGCGCAAAATTCTCAAGCCAATCTCCTTCAGCTTGCAAAAAGCGATCGAGTTCGTGTCTCAGTTTAATCTTGGCATTTTCATACGCCTCTTTTAAGAGCGGCATTTTATAGTCATACAACTTTTTATAGTCAATTTTATGCTTGTGATTTCCTAAATCCGCCTTTTCAACTTGCTTTCTATCTAAATACCCCAGTTGAATGAGTTCATTAAGATCTATAAAATAAGGATTTCCTGCATAAGCAGAAAAAGATTGATAAGGCGAATCACCGTATCCAGTAATCCCAATCGGTAGTATTTGCCAATAACATTGCCCAGAGTGCTCTAAAAAATCAATGAAATCATAAGCCCCTTTACCAAAATCACCAATGCCATAATCACCTGGTAGTGATGATATGTGTAATAAAATCCCACTACTTCTCTTCTTCATAGTATCGCCTTCTTTCTATTGAGGTTTTTCATATTCATATTATCTTTCAACTATTTTGGTTTCTATTATATAGTGATTGACTTTGGATGTGTTTTTTAGATTTTCGATCAACAACTTAGAAGCTTTATATCCCAACATCTCTGAGTTGATATCAACCGACGTCAATAAGTTCTTATGAAACTCATTCATAGAGATATTGTTGAATCCAGTGACTCTAACCGCCTCTATGTCATGGGTTTCAAGATAGTTTAATGCACCATGCCCTAGGAGATCATCTGTGGTCACAATAGCGGCGGGCATTCCTTTGGAAAAGATCTTTTCACAGGCCACATAACCACTGCGAATTGAAATTTCTGCCTCGTGAATTACCATTTCAGGTTCGATAGAGATTCCTCTGACATTTAGGGCGCTTCTAAAGCCTTCAAAACGATCCTTAGAAAAATTATAAGCCATGCTGCCACCAATGTATGCAAATCTATCGACGCCTTCATTTACCAAAAGATTTACCATATTGTACATCGCTTGAAAATTGTCATTATCCACCCACAAGGTATGATCTGCCTTTTCAGGACGACCAATTACCACGAAAGGAAATTTTTCGTTTTTTAAATATTCAATGCAGGCATCGTTCTCCATCGTGGTCATTAAAATAATGCCATCCACTAGGTTAGAATGCACGTAGTCCTTTAAAAACTTCAATTCCTCTGCTTCATTTCGCGTGTACGTGTACATGATATGATAGCCACTTTTTTGCGAATAAATACTGATCCCACGCATTGCTCTGATAAAAAAAGGATTATCGAACAAATCCGTTTCAGAGTTCGGAATAATGAGCCCTAAGGTATTCGTTCTACGGTTTGCCAAGCTTCTTGCAATGGCATTGGGCCTATAATCAAGCGCTTCCATTGCTTGAAAAACTCTCTTTCTAGTTTCTTCAGATATACTTGGATTGTTGCTAATTACCCGCGAAACCGTTGAGGGCGATACACTTGCAATTTTAGCAACATCTTTAATCGTAATTGGCATACTAACATCTCCTAATAACCACTTGGTTTTAAATTATATCTATATAGTATATCAAATATTTGTACATCTGAATAACACTAATATTCTTACCCAAATATAAAGCGCATTCACAGCCTATTTTATAGCCCCTTGAGTAATTCCTTTGACGATATGCTTTTGCATCAAAAAGTAAAATATGACAATCGGTAGCATGGCAATCACAAGCCCTGCAAGCGCAAGATGCCATTTTTTACTGAACTGACCAAAGAAGTAGAACATTTTAAGGGGTATCGTCTGCCATCCTGGTTTGTTAATTACCAATTGTGGCAGCAGAAAGTCGTTCCAAATCCACATGACGTTGAGTATACCCACTGTAACCGTAATTGGTTTTAAAAGCGGCAATACAATATACCAATAAATCTGAAAAACGTTACACCCGTCAAGAAGAGCTGCTTCCTCAAGTTCAAGTGGAATGCCCTTGATAAACCCATGATAGAGGATGATCGCAAGACTTGATCCAAACCCAATGTACATAAAAACAAGTCCACCGGGATTTAAAAAGTGTATTTTCCCCATCAAATTGATGAGTGGCAACATCACTGATTGAAACGGAATGAGCATAGCCGCTGCAAATACATAGTAAAGGATTGCAGAAGACTTTGATTTCGTTCTGACCATCATCCATGCCGCCATAGATGCAAGTAATATAATCATCAAACAGCTGCTCACTGTGATCATCAACGAATTGGAAAATGATTTTATAAAGTCCAGTTTTTCGAAAGCATCTACATAATTAGAAGGATTGAAGTATTCACCAAAAGGCAGTCGCATGATGTCGATGAATATCCCTTTTTGAGTTTTAAACGAATTGGTCAACACGATATAAAAAGGTGACAGAAAAACCAAAGCTAAAAACCAGCTTATAATAGCTAATACAATCTTGATACGTCTTTCTGATTTCATTAGAGTTCCACCTCCTTACTCTTCGTCAAGTAAATCTGTGTGAGTGTAATTGCTGCCACAGCAAGCAAGAAAATCACTGCTTTTGCCTGTGCATATCCAAGCTGATTTCTCGAAAAAGCAGTCTGATAAATATTAAGTGCCATCATTTCTGTGGAACCATAAGGGGCCCCACCCGTAAGCGCTAAATTCTGATCAAAGAGTTTGAAAGAATTGGATAAAGATAAAAACAATCCCACAGTAAATGCAGGCATGACCATGGGCACCGTTATAAATTTCAACCTTTGTAAGCCATTTGCACCATCAATTTTAGCCGCTTCTATCAAGGATTCTGGAATACTTTGAATCGCAGCGATGTAGATAATCATCATATATCCCGACATTTGCCAAGACATGAGGATCACAAGTCCCCAAAATCCTGTGGTCGTGGTGGATAACCAACCTTCAAGGAACGGTAAATTAAAAGTGCTCCCAATATTGTCAAATGCCTTTACGAAAATAAATTGCCAAACAAAACCTAGAATTAGGCCGCCAATGAGGTTGGGCATAAAAAAAACACTTCTTTGAAAATTAGCGCCTCTCAACCCTTGAGTTACAAGCAACGCCAATAAAAATCCCATTATATTAATTGTAAATACCGATAGGATTGCAAAGGTCGCTGTCAATTTAAATGCTGCAAAAAATTCTGGATCTCTAAATGCTTTTCCATAATTGCTAAGGCCAATAAAGGTCACTTCGTTAGAGATCCCATTCCAATCCGTAAATGAAAAATAAAACCCTCTCAGCATAGGAATAATCACTACAATGAGAAATGCTAAAAATATAGGTCCTACAAAAATCCAAAACCCTAATTTGGATCGTTTCATGATAAGCCTCCTCGTAAAATGATCTGGTTATCATCATTGTCCGTCTAATCACTTATCGCAGGTTGAAGACTCCTGCTCCAAGCTGGACGAAAAGTAATGATCTATTGTAAAAAAAGTGGGGGACTAGGCCCCCACTTAAATGACATCATTATCTCATTTCTACCCATTTGTCTTTAGCGGTTTGAATGAGTTCTTCCCATGTGGTTTCACCCGCATAGTATTTTTGAATTTGCTCACCGAGGACACTTTGACCCCAATCGGTAGGATAACCCATGAATACCCAAGGCATTGTTTTGCCTTCACTTGCGAATCTTAGAATATCTTGAGCCAGTGGATCAGCAGGTTGAACATTGTCATAACCACTCATCGGCGGAATGAAGAACATTTCATTTACAACGATTTTTTTACCTTCCTCAGAAGTATAAAGCCAATTTAAAAAATCTTTAGCGGTTGCTTTTTTAGCTGCCTCTGAATCTTTATTGATCGCCCAGTACATAGGAACGCCTATTGCAATTGAGTCTTCTTTAACACCTTTTAGAGGAATTGGTAAAAATCCTAAATTATTAGCAACATTTTCATCAATTGCTTTTACACCGCCGTAAATCCAGTTGCCTTGTTGAATTACTGCAACTCTTTCAATTGCAATACCTTCATCAACTTGAGTAGAATAATCCACAGCATTTAGTCCAGAAGGTTTTGCAGCATTTGATGAATATTTAGCCATCAAGTCAATATACGCTTTTAAAGCATCTGCATGTTTAAACTCGATGCTCGCCGCATCAAAAGTCTCAATAGCGCCTGCAAATTCACTTGCAAATGCAATATTTGAAGCATGTAATCCAGTTACCCAAGTCTCTTTTGCTGCATATTCAACAGGTGCTTCAAGTAATGGAAACTGTTCTTTTAATGCCCCTGAATCTATTTTAGTTTGAATGATCTGAAGTGCTTCTTCAAGCGCATCAAATGTTGTAAGGGTTGTTGCATCAACACCTGATGCTTCAAAGATTGCTTTATTATAAGCAAGACCATATCCTTCAATGTTATAAGGTAATGCATACACTTTACCTTCTACTGTAACACCGGATAACACGCCATCAAGCGGCAATCCTGCCCATGGTGCGTCTGTCAAATCTTCT
Source organism: Fusibacter sp. 3D3 (assembly GCF_001748365.1). Classification (GTDB taxonomy): domain Bacteria; phylum Bacillota; class Clostridia; order Peptostreptococcales; family Acidaminobacteraceae; genus Fusibacter_A. The sequence continues at coordinate 196,966 of NZ_BDHH01000004.1, forward strand.
AACTTATCCATCCAGTCCTTAACATCTTGTGGACCACCGACGTCATAGATGTCGGGTTCATTTCCAGATTGAAATTGTGCTCTTAATGCCGCGCCATAGTCATCCCCACCCCCTACTGTTTGCAGGTTTATCTTGACATTTGGATGCTCGTCTTCATAAAGTGCAATGGCATGATTTAATGCCTCTACGATTTCGACCTTAAATTGGAATATGCTAATTTCCACAGGCTCTACAGTTTGATCTGGGTTTGCAATTTGATCTGGGTTTGCGGCCTGTTCCGAAGTACCATCAGCAGTCTTTTCCGTAACGGGCACTGTTTTAGCACCACATGCTGATAATGAAAATACCATGACTAAGATTAATAATAAGCTTAATATTTTTTTCATTTGAATCCTCCCCTTGAGTCTAAATGAGGTCACTTTTATGCAACCGTTTTCATTAAATATTATATTATTTGTGCAACTGATTGTCAATTTTATTCTTTTATTATTTTTTATTGCTTTGGTCAATAAAGAACAATCCCCTTAAAAGCTTACTTTTCAAAGCTTTTAAGGCGATTCATAATTTAAATATCTATTTGACTACATTTTAAAATTCACAAATATCATGCAAACGTTTTCGTGATTTGTTCAAAATTTTACGCTTTCAAGCTACAATATTGCCTTTCTCGCACGCATCTTTACAACTTTACCCTATCGATAATTTTACGATAGATATCAATCAAGTAAGGTTCATTGGAATGTGCCTCTAATGCCGTAACAGGCACCCACTTAACGCCGCTGTTCTCATCCGGTTTAACAACAAGCGCCTCGTTTTCATCCGCTATGAGCACATACGTGATATTTAGATGTAAATGAGCAGAGACATACCGACTTCCTTTTATATGACCATATACAGGAAGGATATCTATTGAAATAATTTCTTCTGAAAAGGGTTTTATGGCTTTCACGCCAGTTTCTTCTATCGCTTCCCGAATGGCGACTTCTAAAAAATCTGCGTTACCATCTACATGTCCCCCTGTCCACGTCCACGTCTTGTAAATATTATGATGAACCATTAAAACTTTACTCAAATCCGCATTCATAATCAACCCAGAACTTGTCAAATGCGCTACTTGATTTTCACGAGTGAGGATGGTTTTAGGGTGATGCGCTATAAATTCTAAAATGACCAACCGATCATTTATTTCCTGTTCATTGATCGGTTCAAACCTTTGTATCCCTTTTAAATACTCCATGTTAATCTCCTTAAGCTATCCTTTTCGACTTTTGACACTTTATTTTTTTGTTTTTACAAAATTGTCACAGTTCTCTAAGTATAAACCGTTGACAAAATGCAATTTATTTGATAAATTATTAACAAGTAATCTATCTTATCTTTTGATTGTTTTGACTTTTAATAGATGAGATTCATACAACATTCAACCTAAGGGCTAAGAAATATCTGAACTCAAAGGAAGTAGTGACCTTTTTATATGGATTCCCATTACTTTCACGTGCTCTTAGAAGCATTTTTTTATTTTTTGGGAGGTCATATGAATTCTATTAAAAGCTTAATTGACACTTTATACGATACGGCAAATTTAACGGATGATCAACTGTTAATGATATTAACCGAAATAAAATCAACCGAAGACCTGCAATATCTTTTCGACAAAGCCGTTTCTAAAAAAGCATCCCATTATAAGGATGCCGTCTACATGAGAGGTCTCATTGAATTTACGAATTATTGCAAGCAGAACTGCAACTACTGCGGCATCAGAGGCCTCAACACCACCGTGGATCGCTATCGACTTGACAAAGATATGATCTTATCCTGTTGTAAAGAAGGTTATCAATTAGGCTATAGAACCTTTGTATTGCAAGGAGGGGAAGATCCCTATTATACGGATGCACGCTTAGTTGAAATTATAAAAGCTATAAAAATTCAACATCCAGATTGCGCCGTTACGCTTTCGATAGGTGAACGTTCTAGGGAAAGCTATGTTGCGCTTAAAATGGCAGGTGTGGATCGATATCTTCTAAGACACGAAACCGCTTCTAAAGAATTGTATGAATCTTTGCACCCAAATATGAGTTTTGAAAATAGAAGAGAATGTCTCTACACATTAAAAGCGCTAGGCTACCAAGTTGGCGCTGGCTTCATGGTTGGCTTACCTAATCAAACAGATGAAGACCTTGTCAAGGATTTAAGATTTTTAAAAATATTATCTCCCGAAATGATTGGCATCGGTCCATACATTCCCCATGAACACACACCCCTTAAAGGGGCACATGGCGGTACTGTGGAAAAAACCCTAATCTTGCTTGCATTGACGCGCTTACTCGTTCCTAAGGCACTGCTCCCATCCACTACAGCAATGGGAACCCTCGATCCCAAAGGACGCGAAAAAGCACTCAAAGCTGGTGCAAATGTGGTTATGCCCAACTTATCTCCTACTGATGTCAGAGAAAAATATGAACTTTATAAAGATAAAATTTGTACAGGTGATGAAGCCGCGCATTGCAGACAATGTATTGAGGGCAGAATTAAAAGTGCTGGATTCTCTGTAGACATGGGAAGAGGCGATCATGCAAATTTCAAATCGGAGCACTCTTCAAAGGCGCTTTTTACCATTGTCGAGTAGCCTTTCGCAAACATGCGTTATATCTATATGTGCGCTTTGAGGGCTTGTTGATTTTTTATGGCATTCCCCAATTGTTCTGATAAAAATGTCATAAGTTCGATATCTTCATTTGAAAAGACATGACTCCTAAAGGCATCCATATTAATCAGTCCATAAAGTAGTCCATCAACCATTATCGGGGTACTCAGGGTAGAGCGTATCGGTAAGTTTTCACTATTTTTTAGAATTTCAGCAAAACCATCCGTAAATTTTTCTTGAATATCATTGATGATAATCGGATTAGAAAACACCCCATTTGTCACTTTATAGACAAACGACTTTTCGAATTCAATTTGATAAGAATCCGCTTTATCTCGATCATAGCCTCTACAAGCAATCACCTTTAATTTTGAATCTTCCACTTTTAAGATACAGGCAAGATCAGCATGCGTAATGTGAGTCATCATATGCGTCAGCACGTATTCGAAGAGGTCAATCATCTCCATCTTTTGAAGCATCAGGGGATTCAATTTGATCAAGATGTCTTTAACCGCCGATAATTTTTCAATCCGCTCTTCATTTCTTTTGCGCTCAGTGACATCAAAACCTGTGATCAACACACCGCTTGTGTCCACAGTGGTAAATTTAACATTTAGCCAAATCTGAACATCATTTGAAAGTCTAAGCGGAATTTCTCTCAAGATTGTGCTTTCTGATGTTTTTTGCGTCGCTCGATACGAAGCATGTAACCGTCCGTATGCTTCTTCAGTAAATATTTTTTTGAAATCACTCATCACTTGAACAGAATCAACTCGAATGCCGTAATTATTGTAAAGCCAATGGTTGGAATAAACCACATGATCTTCTTCATTCATGAGAAAAATAGCTGCATTTATAGCACTTGTTAAAGCTCTAAACTTCGCTTCCGCTTCTTCGATATTCATAAGGTGAATCGATTGCTTTAAGAGCTCCCCATTTAAGTGATAATTGGCGACGTTGAGTTCATCCATAAGTTTTTCTTGCTTTTGAGTCAATTGAATGCTTCTATGATGTGCAAAATACCGATCTCTACCAAAGAATGTCGCCAAAACAGAAAGCAATAAAACCAAAGCAATGCTAAAAATTTTGTCGCGTTCATTAGTGCCATTATAAAAAAAGCCCATCAACAGGGTACTCCCAAGTATGCCCATCGGAAAAAGTAACCTTACGAAATCCAGTACAAAATAATAAAGTATAAAAACCATCAAGGTAATCATCAAAGCAGATTGTACAGAACTCGGAGACATGACGAAATCAAAAGCCCTTGTAATCATTAAAAAGATCAAGAATCCCTCTACCCAAAATGTTTTTTTGCTGAATTTCAAAGCGATTAAGAATATCAGAATGCCACCAAAGACGATTTCATTACAGAAACTCCCCGCCATACCCGCATGCAATCCACTAGCAAATGAATAAAAAAACAATTGAACAAGTAAATAAATAACGCCGAAATTAAACACTGTATTTCGATCCTGTATATTCATGTGTTCATCTGCGTCTGCACTAATTTCTATGCCGAGAATTGATCGCAATTTATCTCTCATAAAGTCACATCCCTTTCTTCTGTTTAATTGCTATAATGCATTTATACCCAAATTGGAGATTATGTCACTATTGGTCACAATGCTGTAGTTCACGGATGTACGATAGAAGACCACTGCCTTATCGGCATGAGTGCCACCATTTTCTCTTGTGCTCAGCGTTCCTGGGAAAGTAACAAAAACATTAGAGACAGACATTTCAGCGGTTCATGCGCAAGCCATTAAATACAAAACATTATGGACGGAACGCTATGGGTTTTTAAAGGATGCCGGTGGCGAAGTATACCAAGGCGAAAAGATCATCTAATAGAGTCTGTTGATAAAATTTTTATAGACATTTTATCTTAATTTTAATTCTCTTCTTACTGAATACATGTTAAAATAGTAATTGTATTAGCTAAAAGGAGTGTGCAGAATGAGTACAACAAGTATGATCATTATTGGTGTGATTTTAGTCTTAGCGATTGGCGGCGCTTTCGCATTGTATCAATACCAAAAAAAGAATCTAGAAAAACTATTTACACAAGTCTATGAAACGTCAAAGCAAGTGCCTAAGCAAAAGAAAAACAGTTTTCAATTGTTGATGTTTAAGGAAGCCATGTCCGCATCCCTTAAAAAATCTAAAAAAGCACCTAGTTCTAATCCACTTAATAATCCTAAATATATTGAAATTCAGATGATGCACATGTCAAGAATTCTCAAAGACACTTCAAGTGTTAAGGATAAAAAAGTTAAAAGGGCTCTTCGCCTGCTTAAAGATTATCAAGCTTGGGAAACAGCACAAAATGCTAAAAACAAACAGGCTTCCCAATCCAAATCATCGTCAAAGCCTCAGAAAAACAACTAAAACGAAGCCCCTGTCAGTTCATGACAGAGGCTTTTTTTTGCTTTTATACTGAATCTCTATTACTCATTGATTAGTCCCGCTTTGATTAAAAGGTTTCTAAGTGCTGCTAAAGTTTCTGCATGCGTTAAATTCTCTTTTAATCCCAAATCATGATCGGAACGCCCTACAAAGACCTTCCCATCCAATACACTTTGAATATACGGTTTTGACCAATTTGAAACACTTTCATTGTCTTCGATTTTAAAACCTGAAGATCCAGCAATCCCCTCATAATTTGCAAGTTCCATTGCCTTTGAAAATAACACCATGGCTTCTTCTCGTGTTATTTCACTGTTTGGTTTAAAAGAACCATCTTCATAACCACTGACGAATCCCCAATGGCTTGCTAGTGCAATTCCAATAGCGTTCTGATCCGTCTTTTTAATATCTGTAAATGTAGTTTCAAAGTTAGCATCACTTCTGTAAAGTCCAAGCGCTCTAACCATATAGGTGGCGAATTCTCCTCTTGTCACATTTTGATCTGCATTAAATTGATCATAATTCACAAGAATGAGGCGCGATGCCATATCATTCACTGTTGATTCAGACCAATGTCCCTCCACTGAATTCACAGTTATCGGATTGCTGATCACAGAATAAATTGAATTGGTTAAAGAATTAATTTCTGCATATATTTTACCATTTTCAGTGTATACTCTTGTCGGTACTTGATTGTAGGTACGCTCAGGATCAAAGACAATCCCAGTGGTGATATCCGAGATATTTACCCCCTCTGGCATTTCAAATCCTCTTTTTACATACTGTTTGAAGGTGTCAATGGCAACGGTCTCAGTCGTCCCATCATTTCGAGTCACAACTGCAGATACTTTAAATTGAGTAGGTGGCACCATTATTTTTCCATTATTGTCCCCTATTTTTTGAGTGATCTCAGCTTGTTCTGCTGTGGTGAAATGATCCAGCTGAATATAAAACTGAATACTTTTCAAATTATCTTGAGCCACTGCGAGCCTACTTGCAATTGCATCTACGGTTAATTCTTCCGCTGGAATTCTATAAGTTTTATTGCCCGCATTAATCAAAATATCAAATTTATTTTGATCCATTTGTTTTACCGTGGCGCCGTTAAGACCAATTACGGTGGAATCTGCTGTCGTATCTTGTACATTAATCGTCGCCAAGTTTCTAATAGGTGTTTGTGAACCGGCTGCTGTTTTGAGCAACTCATCCAGTACCTTTTGCATAGACACATCATCTATTATCACTTTTACTTTAGATTTACCATTTTCAATCGTTCTTGCTTCATTAGAAACTTTTTGCTTCACACCATTGACTTCAACCATTGCATTATCAATAACGGCTCCAGAAGAAGACGATGATCCTCCTCCACTAGATTTATCATCATCGTTGCCCCCTGATGATTGTACCACGACATTAACACTTGCCTTTAAGTTATTTGGATTTAAATAGTCGCTTGACGATGCGATCGTTCCCGCGAACACGTAGGTGCCAGCAGTATTGCCCTCATATGGTGGTGTACCGCCGTCCCATACCACAGCTGCACTGCTTGTGGTTGAATTGCTCAAACTAAACGAAACCGTCGCTGGCAATCCCACTGCACTGAGCACTGTGCCATTTGGCACTGTGATGACGTTTATCGCACTCATGGTTGTGATCGTTGGCATTACAGGAGATGCCACTACAACATTAACACTTGCCTTTAAGTTGTTTGGATTTAAATAGTCACTTGACGATGCGATCGTTCCCGCGAACACGTAGGTGCCAGCAGTATTGCCCTCATATGGTGGCGTCCCGCCGTCCCATACCACGGCTGCACTGCTTGTGGTTGAATTGCTCAAACTAAACGAAACCGTCGCTGGCAATCCCACTGCACTGAGCACTGTGCCATTTGGCACTGTGATGACGTTTATCGCACTCATGGTTGTGATCGTTGGCATTACAGGAGATGCCACTACAACACTAACGCTTGCTTTTAAGTTATTTGGATTGTAGACATCATGCCCTAAACTCAAAGCGCCACTAAAAGTATACGTCCCTGCAGTATTGCCATCATAAGCAGGCGTACCACCATCCCATACCACTGCTGCACTGGTGGTGGACGGGGTTGAATTACTCAAATTAATCGAAACTGTCGCTGGTAAAGCCACTGCACTTAATTCAGTTCCGTTATCCACATGGATTGTCGAAAGCGTTCCCACACTGGTCACACTGACGATGTGATTTTTAACGGACAAATTTGAAAACGCATCAACCTCTGTACTCGTGCCCTGCTCAACAAGGTTATTCGTCCCTGTTTTCGTGTAACTCACCTTTACCGCTGTATCTGTAGATTCAATATTAGAATCTAAAGTTAAATCAATCACCGAACCACTGACCACTGCACTTATCACTTGAGGATTGGATGAAACGCCACTCAATGTAAATGCAGATGGATCTGCTGGGCCATTGACCATATCATATAATAGCGTTATTTTTACATGAATTCTATCTACTGTATCCGCATAACCCAAGATTCTATTGACACTCGTGCTATTGGAAGTAAAATAAATACTCCCGCCAGTATCAACTTGGGTCCCCCAAGGCGTATAGGTTTCAGTACTATAGGTTTCAATTTTAGTGCCTGATAAGTCAAATTTTTGAATTGATTTATCCGTTGCCGAAGAAACATACACATAACCGTCTTTTCCTACTGAGGCCCAGTACGGAGAATTTACACTTGCAAAATCCGATTGCACACCACTTGAATCCACTTTTACGATTTTATTATTTCTTTGATCTGCTATATAAAGATTATCGTTCACATCAATGCCCATACCAATAAGCGAGGTCGAATTTGGTGTTGATCCAATTAAAAAAGTTGTGAATACAGCACTATTAGAACCATCTGCATCCATTTTGTATATTTTACCATTAGTATAATCCGCTGCATATATTTTGTCGTTACTGTCCACAACAAGGCCCGTCATTAACCCAAGACCAGTACCCTTAAGAATCGTTTTATTGCCTACCAAATCGATGCTTGCAATTTTTTGGCCCGAATGTTCCGCTACAATCAAATTCCCACTGCTATCAAAAGCAATCCCTACTGGTTGGGACACATTTGTCGTCACCGTCGTAAGGTTAGAACCATCTTTATCCATCTTGACGATCTTGTTCCCACTATAATCAGAAACATATATTTTCTCACCTGGTCCAATGATGATTCCCATTGCCCCATTTAACCCCAAAGCGATCACTTCACCTGAATAAGGCACCACTGCATATGCCAATCCCCCTGTCAAGAAAAGCGTCATACACAACATCGTCGTTACAAGTAACAAACTTATTTTTTTCATTCAAATCCTCCTGTGATATACTATAACTTTTATGCATAAAAAGACAAGCTCTATCCCCATCTTTTATAACCCTATTCAAATTTTAATTAAAGCAAAAACACGGCACTCACAATCCTCACAGCAATCGCGTAGCAAAGTGCGAAGACCAGCACTACCGCTGTATTACTCACTCTTGTGATTTCAATGGGCTCTGTACCCTCTTGATTCACTGGAAAATAAGCTTTATAGCTCAATCCGTAATCCAACAAATTGGAAAGTATTGTTAAAATAATCGTATATTTAAAAAGCTCGCCTATCCTATCGAGCATTTCATTTAAGAGTGCCCTTAGCAAGATCGGATCAAACATCACATCTACGAACGTGCCTTCAGCGACTTTAAGACCCAAAATGCCTAAAACAATTAATACTGAAAATAACACAAAGAGCTTAATCGTCATACTATAAAAGCGTCTACCAATCGCACTTTCTGATAAAAGTCCTTTTTTCATAGGAAAAAAATAACCTCTATACTCATGTGAGTACTCTTTCACCGATATTTTTGCCACGTCTTGGCTTAACAGGTTGCGAATACTGTCATCATCTTCTACTATAATAGAGGTATTAGGCTCTGTGCAGAGTTTTAAATAGCTATCTTTTCTTTCCTTACTGATGTCATCAATATGCAGCACCTCTCCATACTTCATATGTATGCTCAAAGCATAAAGGTTATGCTCTTGTTTTCTAACACTCATAAAAAACCTCCGTTGTTTTTGTTTCGTATCATTTATAACCCAATCAGCGCATGAATAAACATTAGAATTATTATAACATAACACCATTTAAATTCATATAAAGAAGACCCCCTCAAGACTAGGTCTTCTTTAATACACCTTTGTATATGATTAGAGTAAAACATCCGAATTTAAGGCTAAAGTATTGAGTCATTATAGCATATAAAGATTATCCTTTATATTTTTTTGCATAGAACGTCCAAAAAAAGACACCAAATGTTTTTAAGTGGTGTTCTGAATCTGCTTAAATGCTTCAAGTTCTGTAATAAAGGCTTGTTTTGTCTCTATCATTTCAATTAAAACATAATACGAAATAGAACTGGTTATGAGCTCACTGGTTACCAATCTGCCTTTTATGTCTACCAAAAGTGCATAAATAGATTTCTCAATCTCAATAGCATAATCCAACAGAATCTTGCGGTCCCTAATCTGAGGCGCCGTGAAAAGCCGTGAAAACTGATTTACAAGCGAAGAAATTTTATCATATGTGCCAAAATCAATAGCCTCTGCCATCTCATCTGTGATATTGGCGATCATATTTTGGTAGTGTTTGATATCTGTATCTACCGCTATAATCATCACTTGAACCATCATTCTGACTCTAACATCGCCACTATTTTCTTTAATTTTTTCATAAATAGCTCGTTTTTTCTTTGCAACCTCAATGCCTTTGCTCAAAACATCTCTAATGTCATACATATAAACACCGTCCCTGCTAAATTTCTATGCCCAATATTATTTTGACTGTATACCCATAATCAAAGCGTATACTCAGTCCGCTTCGCTACCTTCGTAACACTTGCACAATCCTATCGGATTGCATTCAGTGGAAGTTTGGACTCCCACTGAATTAGGAATATGAACCCCCACTTAGAGAAGTGGGGGACATCTCCTCAAGGGTTATATCACGAATATATTTCGCTATAACTATGGATACCCAAAATCCATACAGATATCTCCAGCACAAAATCTTCATCACAAAAAATCCAGTCTCTTTAGTATGCACATAATGACACATACTAAAGAGACTGGACCTTAAAACTATTTTCAAAAACTTCACGGGTTAAAGTGTGAAAAGTCCGTTTCGCATAAACCCTCTAACTTTCATTTTATATATTGTGATCTAAAGTTATTTTGGATTCACTTGAATCTTGAGATTCCAAAACAACACGCATACAATGCCATCCCAAAGTGCCACACTTCACACGTGCAGGCATCTTTTGAAGCGATGCAAAGATCTGTGCATCCTCTAAGCTTTCAAGCGCCTCCGCTGAAAGTTCATGCCCTCTGATCATTTCTAAATAGTCTTTTACAAGTTGATTTGCATCTTCTACAGATTTTCCCTTAACCAAATCAATCATAATAGACATCGCTGCTGTGCTGATGGCACAACCATTCCCCACAAAGGAGGCATCTTTTATGAACCCTGCTTCCACTTCCACTTGGAGCGTCAGATCATCCCCACAATTAGGATTGTGTCCACGCTCCACATGTGAAGGATGATCAAGCAAGTGCTTGTTGTGTCCCTCTTTATTGTGATACATAATAATTTCTGTATAAATCGAATCAGTCATCATATCCAAACACCTGCCTTACTTTATAAAGTGCTTTCACCAAATCGTCCACATCGCGTTCTGAATTGTAGATGCTATAGCTTGCTCGACACGTTGCCGTTAATCCCAGATGTTGCATCAATGGTTGAGTGCAGTGATGACCAGCTCTAATAGCAATGCCGTGATCATCTAAAATAGAAGCCACATCATGTGGATGAATGCCTTCTACATTAAAGACCACAAGCGCGCCACGATCGTTCAAGGTTTCCGGCCCATAGATCGTGATGAAAGACAGTTCTTTTAACCGCATCATCATATATTGTGTCAGCTTATGTTCATGCGTTTTAATGGCATCCAGTCCAATCTGTTCTATAAAATCAATCGCCGCTACTAATCCTTTCACACCACTGACATTTTGAGTGCCTGCTTCAAATCGCTTAGGCACTGCTTCATAGGTCGTCTCGAAACAAGTGACATATTCAATCATATCACCTCCTGTTAAAAAGGGTGGCATCTTGTCTAACAGTTCATACTTGCCGTATAGAACACCGATCCCCTGAGGTGCAAACATCTTATGTCCTGAAAAAGCAAGAAAATCTGCATCTAATTCAATTACATTTATGCGTTCATGTCCAGCCACCTGTGCCGCATCAATTATGGCTATCGCCCCCATTTCATGTGCTTTCTTGATCAATTGTCGGGGTTCCAATTTTGTCCCTATACCATTGCTGACCCAAGGAAAAGTCACTATTTGGGTACGCTCATTTATTTTTTTAAGTTCTGTCTCTGGAAGCTTTCCTTCTTGATCTACCAACAGATAGACCAGCTTTGCACCTGTCTTTTGAGACACCACTTGCCAAGGCACAATATTGCTGTGATGCGATGAAATCAAAATTGCAATTTCATCCTTTGGTTTTAAAAAGGTCATCCCATAACTATAAGCGATCAAATTCAAACTTTCAGTCGTATTCTTCGTAAATACAATTTCTCTCGGATCAAGGCCTCCTATAAAAGCCATCACCTGTTGTCTGCCCCCCTCGTAAATTTCAGTTGATTTTACGCTGAGTTGATGTGCACCTCTATGTGGACTTCCATTTTCAGACACCATCTGATTCTGTATTGCCTCAACAACGCTCAAGGGCTTTTGACTCGTTGCTGCATGATCGAGATAAATCAAATCGGGATGCACCCTGAAAACTGGAAAATGAGCTCTATAAGCACTTTCTAAAGCCTTTTCGTTCATGCTTAACCTCCAATCACAAACCTCTATCAACACACTCTTCTGTCCACTTCATGAGCTACTGTCACTCTAAATGCCTCATAAGGTACATCGCTTAAAATTTCCTCAAAAGAGGCTTTAATCACCAACTTTTTAGCTTCTATTTCAGAAAAACCTCGGCTCATGAGATAAAAAAGTTTATTGAGATCAACCTGTCCAACACTGGCAGCATGTGCCCCGATGACATCGTCCTCAGCACACATCAGCGCAGGGATAGAATCCGACTTGATGTTATCTCCAAGGAGCATTACAAACTCTTCTTCTTTGCCCACGGACTGACTCGCTCCCGTTTCAAAGAACAAATTGCCCCTAAACACTTTTAACGCATTTGAATCCAGTGCGCCTTTAGATAAGATACTGGAGTTTGACTTTTTCCCACGGTGATTCATCGTAAAGGATAAGTCTAATTTCGAATCCTGATCTCCAAAATAAATACTTTTAATATGGCCTTCACTATGTCTGCCTTTTAAGTCAAATTCATGGCTAATGGCTTTAAATTGGCTCCCCACTTGGACATCAAAAACATCCACTACAGCGCTCTCTTCCACACTTGCAAACACTTGATCAAAATGATAGGCTGATTTATTTAAACGCTGTAATTTAAACACTCTCACGCGACTACCGCGCTTTGCAAAAATATGCGTCATGCCGTAATGTGCAGTTTGTTCAAGTGTGTTTTCCGATTTATTATAATCTGATTTTTCAACATGATAGTCTATAATCACATCTAATTTAGCCCCAGCTTCTGCAATGATCACATGATTATCAATCAGCGTATGTGTTTCGCCGCCTAAGACGTAGTGAATGTCCACCACAGGCGGCTTAAATGCTTTGGATGTGGACTTGACCACATAACCCGCATTGGCATAACCGTTTATATAATGTTTAAAAACTGGTCCAAGCTGCTTTTTAGCAGTAAACTCCAGTTGCGCTATCGAATCATCGCTGTCAATAGCATCGCAAAACGCTGTAACGTTAACATAATCTGAATCACTTGTAATAGAAGCTTCCACTTTATAATTCGGTTTTGGAAACAATTCATTCGGCAAAGATACACGATTCCAAACCGGCGTTTCCATTTTATTAAATGCATCTTGATGATGTTGTCTAAAATTCATATCTGCCTCCTCTAATCTAACCTATGGTCCCTTCTAATTCTAAGTTGATCAAATTGTTGAGTTCCACAGCATACTCAAGAGGGAGTTCCTTTGTAATCGGCTCCACAAACCCCCTAACAATCATCGCCTTAGCTTCCGCTTCACTAATCCCTCTACTCATGAGATAAAAAATCGTGTCATCGCTGATTCGACCAATTTTAGCTTCATGACCAATATCCACTTTTGCGTTACCGATCTCAATGATAGGAAGCGTATCCGACTTGGACTGATTATCCAGCATTAACGACTCGCAATTGACCGTGGACTTCACATTAATGGCATTTGGAGTCACTCTGAGTAACCCCCTATAAAAGGCATGACCACCATCTTTTGAAATGGATTTAGAATTCACGATTGAAGTGGTGTTAGGCGCAGCGTGAACCACCTTAGTGCCCGTATCTAAATACTGCCCTTTAGCCGCAAAAGTAATACCTGTAAATTCAGACGACGCACCTTCACCTTTTAAAATGCTCATGGGATAAAGCATGGAAACTTTCGAACCAAACGACCCTGATACCCATTCTATTTTGCCATTCTTCTCAACCATGCACCGCTTTGTATTGAGATTGTACATATTTCTCGACCAGTTTTCAATCGTACTGTATCTGAGCTTAGCCCCTTCCTTGACAAAGAGTTCCACAGCCCCTGCATGCAAATTTTGAACGGAATACTTGGGTGCCGAACAACCTTCAATAAAATGGAGACTGGCATTTTTTTCAACCACGATGAGCGTATGCTCAAATTGTCCCGCACCCTTAGCATTGAGTCTAAAGTAGGATTGCAATGGAAAATCCACCTCTATTCCCTCGGGGACATAGACGAACGACCCTCCAGACCACACGGCACCGTGCAGCGCAGAAAACTTATGATCTCTATTGGTAATCATCGTCATAAAATATTTTCTAACAATACCTTCATATGATTTAACTGCAGAATCCATATCTGTATAAACGACGCCTTTGGCCTTTAAATCATCTCTCATGGAATGATAGACCACTTCTGAATCATATTGCGCCCCAACACCTGCAAGTGACTTTCTCTCAGCTTCTGGGATGCCCAATCGGTCAAATGTCTGCTTAATGTCATCTGGCACATCATCCCAAGACGTACTCATCCCCGTGTTCGGTCTTACATAATGGACAATATTGTCCATATCCAGTTCGCTTAAATCTGCTCCCCATGTGGGCATCGGTTTGGCATTAAAAATTTCAAGCGATTTTAATCTATAATCAAGCATCCACGCAGGCTCATCTTTCTCTCTTGAAATCTCTCGGATGATCTCCTCCGTTAAACCTTTCGCCGCTTTATATTTATGATCTTCTCTATTAATTATATCGTAGACTCCACGATCTACTTCCTCAATATAAGATTTCTTTGCCATATCATCACCACTCTCTTTGTTCATAGCCTTTAGACTCAATCTCCTCAGCTAAAGACACATCACCACTTCTAACGATTCTACCATCCACGAGAACATGTACATAATCAGGCGTGATATAGCTGAGAATCTTGTTGTAATGCGTAATAATTAAAATGGCGTTATCTGCACTAGATAACTTCTGAACACTTTCATAGACCACTCTGATCGCATCAATATCAAGCCCTGAATCCGTCTCATCTAAAATAGCAAGCTTAGGCTTTAACACAGCCATCTGGAGAATTTCATTTTTCTTCTTTTCACCACCAGAAAAGCCTTGATTGAGATATCTTTCAAGATATTTGGAATCCATATTGAGCATTTCCATGTTGCTTTGGAGTTCTTTTTTAAAAGAAAGCGCCATGGGCATAATACCTGCAACTTCCTTTTTAGCCGTCCGAAGGAAGTTTTCAACAGTTACGCCTGGAACTTCCTCTGGATATTGAAACGATAGAAAAAGGCCTGTTTTAGCGCGTTCATCTACTTTCATAGCCAGTAAATCTTTGCTCATAAAAGTCACTTCACCCGCATCTACTGTATGAGCTGGATGACCCATTAAAACATTGGCTAGCGTCGATTTACCCGCACCGTTTGGGCCCATAATCACATGTATCTCCCCTGCTTTAATATCAAGATTGATGCCTTTAAGAATTTGTTGCCCTGCCACACTTGATTTCAAATCGCGTATTTTTATTATATCTGATGTCATATTCAACCTCCATTTATATCCTATCATTTTAATCGGGATTACTTTTATCTACATCGTACTCCTTTTTGAAAAAGGCGTCAACGCTATTTAGGATCATTCACAAAAGATTTACTTTTAGCCTTATCTCTATTATGCCCCTGCTGCATCGCATAAAAAAACCCGAATGCTGGTCAAGACAATGATCCAGCTTCGAGTTTTCGACTTTTCAGTATTTGCTTCTTGTCACTTTATTATGCCACCTGACACTTATGTTCTTTTATAATATCGTGAAGATGCGATGGCGATTTTAAAACATAATCTGGTTGTAGCATCATGATCGCTTCATCCCCTATATTACTCCAGCCAACAATTGCATTAGGAATCTCTGCATTTTTTGCCGCATAGATATCACTTGCAGTATCCCCAATATAGATCACTTCATGATTTTCAAGATTCATGAGTTCCATAACCTTTTGAATCCCCTCTGGAGACGGCTTGGTCTCTTCCACGTCATCTCTCGTAATCACGTATTCAAAGTAAGTTTCAATCCCCAAATGCTTGAGTCCCATGTCAAGAGAAGCCGTGCTGTTATTAGAGACAATTGCAAGTCTCACCCCTTGTTCATAAAGGCTTTTGATTAATCGGATCATCCCAGGAAACGCACAGGTTTTTGCATTGTGATGATGTGTATACCATATTTTAAAATGATTGCTCATCAACTGCCATTTGTGAGGATTAATATAAGCCATTTGATCTTCTAACGTTTTTCCAATAAGCGCTCGATGTTCTTCTGCAACCAATTTGTATCCTCTGTATCTCTGTGCAAAATTATTTAAGCCCTCTTTAATAAGTTCATTCGTATTGATAATTGTGCCATCAAAATCAAATATAACTGCATTCATAATCTTTGCCTCCCAAACTCTGCTCTTCATCTACTTCTATCATAATCAAGATATGGCATTAAATTGCCATGAGTTCCTCGATGTTTACTCTGAATTCACATTGAATAAGTACATGATATATCAGCAACATCAAAAGCAGATTAAGGAAACTTTAAGTTTTTGTTTATTTCTTGCTTACTTTTAACCAACATTGGTAGTAGTCAATACGGTCAAATTCTCCAGTATGCTTTGTCGTGCCAGCTATTTCGATAAAGTCAAATGTCAATGTGATTATAGCACCGCTCGATGTTGCAAATTCAAGTGTTTGGCTACTTTCATTCTCTTCATATGCTTTTCTTGCAAGTGCATCTACATCGAGTTCCCCTGCAAGGAAGCCATCCACTGTCAATTTCATTCTTGCAACCGAATCCCCTTTTCCAGAAGGCGCCGTTTTCCCAGAAGGATCCGTTTTTTCAAGTACCACATGATCTTCATATAAATTATAGGATACAGTATCATATCGATTAATCATCACGACATAGTCGACATCTCTAACCTCTATAGGCGTATTCTGATCCTCTACAAAGGATTTATTAAAATAATTCTGATTTTCATAACGTGAATATTGATTTTTGAGCTCAAACCCCAAATATTGATCTGCATGTTCCAGATCAAAACCCTCAGGTAATAGTGCAATTTCATCTACCTCATAATGGTTCACAAGGTAATTTAAACTGCTAGAAATCAGCTCTTGTTGTTCGTCCGAAACCACATCTGGTGTTACCCATGCTTTTTCATTCAATGTGTACCCCGCTTCGATCAAATGGTTTTCAAGCCTTCCCATCTGTTCTTTAAGAACCACTTTATTCCAAGAAAACATACCAAAAAAACTCACTGTAAGCATGCATATCGCCACGATGTAAAGCGGTATAGAAACATCTCTTTTCTTAATTGGCAAAAGTACATACGCCATTACAAGATAAATCATTGCCACAACTGAAAGATATCTTGCCATGGTAAGACCATAATAATGAATTCTAATACCCATTGCTATGGCGAGCATCACCATAGGCACAACCATCGCAACCGAAAAAATCTTCATGTACGAATTGAGCCATGGCACTTCATTTCTTAAATCCTTTACACTAAAAAGTGTTAAGAAACTCAACAATGCATACCAGAGCACCAAATTGCCGATAAGCCCTTCTGGGAGGGTTTGAAGCACAAGCAATCTAACAAAATAGGCATACAAGATCAAAGTATAAATCGACTGAATGGGCACTAATATATAGAGCAGTAGTGTTTTAAAAATCTTTGAAAAAGCTTCTGGCTTTTCTTGATGCTGAGCTTCAGGTAAACTGCCTAAAAAATAGGGTACACCAAAAAAACCGGAAACACAAAAGAATAAATCTGCTGGTAATTCCGATGGAAAATGGAGTTCAAATAAGCTCTCTATAGAAAAAAACACCGCATTAAGTCCAAGATAGAGTACAAATGCATACAAAGCCGTTAAGAAGAATTTACCTGCACGCTCTACCAACGCAAGGGAAAGTCCTTCTCGCTTCGGAAAATAGGGCACTAAGAAAAACACCGCATAGAGCAATGTCAATAATACAAAATACTGGCTCCAAAAAAAATCCGGTTTAAACTCTGGAATCACAAGATAGTAACTTACTAAAAAACCCACTGTCAAAATAACCTGAATGCCTAAGTTTAGCCTTACCGTTTTTTCGTAACACAATTTCAGTATGGCCGAAAAAGGCATTGCAAGCGCAAATACCATAAGATAGTTTTGATAATCGTCAGGATGATTGGCATGAACAGAAATAATCAAAAGCATTACGAGTACACTCGTCATAAGGAGCGTCAATGGAAAGCGCTCAATGGATTGTTTCATGATCCCCAACGCATTTCCTAACCATTTTCCTAATTTATGAATTAAGTTTTTCATTTTGCATTCCTTTCTTGTAACGGTTGTATAAATCCTAAAAAGTGCTAAAATAAAATAGAATTATAGTTTAAATGGAGGTATTATTATGCTCGAATTATTTATCAAAAACATAAAAATTGATGCTGAAGGTCGTATTGTCATCGCTATACATGATCAATTTTCTGAATATCTAATTAAAGACGATTCTAAAAAAATGATCAAGGAGACACTTGAAAAAATATTGACCACTGACTTCGTCAAATTAGAAGTTGCTAAAACCAGTGCTCGTGTCACGGTCGCAGAAGGTCAGTCGGAAACCTGTAAACAGCTGATTGAAGCAGAAATGAAAAAAGCTGCTGAAATGGCCGCAGCATTCATGTCCCAAATGAACCAAGGCCAAGAGTCTTAGTTTCGATTGCTTTGAACTTAATTATAAACAAACTCGAATTAAAATAGGATTAAAATTGACCTATAATTAGATTAACCCCAGAAACAGCTTTAGCGATGTAGAAGATCAAACTTCACGTAAAAGCCCTCTGGGGTTTTTTTAGGATCACAAATATTATATGCAGAAATGACTGCATCATCCAAATCTAAATTGCTTCAAGCTCCACTTGATCTGAGCCCAACCCAATCTCAACAGCATGTTTAATCGTCACTCTACCCGCATCAAAAATAGGGTGTCCATGTTCTCTTTGGAGCATATCAAGACATGCTGTATCAATCGCCACAGGATCTTTAGAAGCAAATACGCCAATATCTTTAGCAACAGGCTCCATATGTTGTCCCATGCAATCACACTCTTCAGTGACATTGATCAAGAAGGTGATATAAATATTATCCTTACCGAGCTGTGCGCCATATGCATATTCAGCTACTTTTTCTTTGAAGTTTTCGCCACTCCAATCGTTCTGTATAGCGCCAACTGGACACACGGCTATACAACCTGCACAACCCACACACTTTTCTGGAATAATAACCGCTTTTTCACCGAGTTCAATCGCATCCACATCACATTTTTGAACACATAAGCCACAAGCTATACATCTAGAAGCCTTTACCACAGGACTAATCCCAGAATGTTGTGCAAGTTTTCCGCCTCTTGCTGCAAATCCCATAGCCAACTGCTTCATAGCACCACCAAAGCCAGCCATACCGTGACCTTTAAAATGACTCGTCACCACAAACTGGTCATAATTAGAAAATTCTCGTCCTATTTTGCAAGTTTCAAAAAAAGACTTATGAATCTCAATTTCATCATAAGCTTCCCCATGATCACCATCTGCGATAATGATCGGAAGCGCTGTGAAACCATGTTCTTTTGCCAGCGCAATATGGCTTTCTCTAGTGGTTCTTGAACCTCTATAGAGCACATTTGTCTCTATGAAAGACGGCTTAATTTTATTTTTTTTTAGCGTCTCTATGATGCCCTCATAGCACACAGCGGGTACAAACGTGGTATTGCCCTTTTCTCCAAAATGGACCTTGATTGGGACCTCTTTTGAGAACACATGAGCCGTTGACTCTATTATTTTTTCAAACAACACCTTTGCCGCCAAGCTCAGTGCCTCTGAATCGTTACTGATCACCCTTTTAAAATAAACTTTACTCATCTCTATTCTATCCTCATTTCCAGCTTATAAATTTAACCTAATTTCATCAATTGTGCCACTCTAGATTGAAGTGCATTGGACCAGTTCGGATCTGTGGCATAACGCTTGCCAATATCATCTACCGAAGTACCATTATAATACTTGCCAGAAGGATCCGTATAATTTTCTGATAAATACTGCGCCACCTTATCTATGCTATCACTTTTACTGGTAAACTGGGTAGCACTGGCATACGGACTGGCATCATAAGCCTTAAATCCAAAGAGATTGTTTTTATCTTGAGAAATTCGGCTCGTTCCAAACCCAGACTCGTGTATGGCAAGCCCCGTTAAAAACCATGCATTAATCCCATATTTTTGCTCTGCCAAGGCGAAATCACTTCCCAAACCCTCCAAAGCTGTTCCCATCAATTTCTCGTTTAAAACTTCTGCCGATACGCCACTTTTAATCATCACATTTTGAGCATTAAAGCCCTGATCTTCAGCATTTATACCACTTGAATTTTGAACAGACTGCATAGGCGAAGCTGTTTTCACATTCAATTTATTTTCCAATATCGATTGAAATCTAGCTTGAGCATCGTAATAACTCTTGCTAGGCCCAATCTGACTTGGACCACTTTGAATGCCAGGCATATTGATTTTAAAACTCATCTAAATCACTTCCTTATACAAAACATATCATCTCCATACTGTCTTCACATTTCAGCAGTATAGTGTCCTCATAGAAGAAAACAACAAAACACACTTTGATGTGTTGATTGATTAAAGGAGATGCTCTTATGAAAAAGACAACATTGCCATGTATGAAGCCTTCTTAAAAGAAGACCTTCCATCAGATGTTAAAGCTGTAATTGGATCCCTTGGAAATGCTTCTGAAAACCATTTAAGCGCTTTTAACAATCAAGTCGAAAGAGGTTCAAACTTTAGACGCAGTCGCTAGTATGCTTCCCTTTTATCTCATAGTTTTCGTCCCGCTTGGAGTAGGCGTAATCAACCTGCTCCAAGCGGTTAGACGAAAACGGGATCCGGTAAAACAAATGCTCAGTGGACAACGATCCAATAGAGCATTCTTTTTTTAAAAATCTGAGTCCCTTCTACATAAAATCAACTTCATAGGACATTTCAGCCACGTGTGAAATCGTCTGATAGATAGAACAATATTCTGTTGCAAGTTTAGCCGCTTGTGTCAGCCCTAATTCTTTTTCGGCATTTATGACCGTAAACTTTACATTGACCCATTTTAATGTGGTTGGCACCTCTGTTCTCTTTTCTCCTGTCACAAGAAGTTCTATGCGTTCAAATCCAATTCTCTTTTTCTTTGCTATGCCCAAGAACGTAGCGTATAAACAAGAACCAAGTGCCCCTAAGAGCATATCATAAGGCGCTAGCATGCCCTCTTCACCACCAATTAGAGCTGTCCCATGAGGTGCAATAAGTGCGCCTTCAAACTCGTTTGAAAATTTTAAAAGTATCTCTTTAGTATCCATTTCGTGTCCCTACCTTTTTATTCTATCATACCATATTATAACGATTGATTTCTACTACAAACCTATGATATACTATTTTTACCCCCCTCACACCGGGGTAACGCATGTATTAAAGGAGCTTATATGTCAAAACTAATCCCCTATCGCCAATGGATTCAACTTTTTTTCGGCTTTATCACCGTAACTGCAATTTTCACTTTTAACATCAGTTTGTGGCTTATCTTTGGTCTTGCAAGCGTACTTGGTGTTATTATGGGTAAAACTTTTTGTAAATGGATGTGCCCTATGGGCTTTATCATGGAACGGATGACTAAAGGTATGTCTGCCGACCAATCTGCTCAACATATGTATAATTATTATAAAGTAGGATGTCCCATTTCTTGGGCTCAGGGCTTTTTTAATAAATATAGTTTATTTAAGATCCAAACGGCTAAAAATTCATGTACATCTTGTGGTCTTTGTGATAAAACTTGTTACATTACAAAAATGGATAAAAACTATAGTTTTTATAAAGCTCAAAAGAGCACTCCTAGTGAAGCTTTTAATTGCTCCAAATGCTTAAAATGCGTCGAAGTTTGTCCTACAAATAGTATTGAAATTAAATCAAGCTTTGGATCCCATTAATCGATAAACGCTTTAAAGAGGGGGTGTTGTTCATCTAGTTTTCTAGATGAATAACACCCCCCTTTCATTTTTTTGAATTATCCTCTAAAAATATGGTAAACTCTATACAAGTTATCTTTTATATCTAAATTGATTTGGAGGTTCTCTTGCAATCTAAAAACAACAAAAAATCATTTACAACTATAAAAAAGCGTTTTTTGATCTATCTGCTGATTATCATTCTTGGTGTCAGCTCTATCTTTATCATATCGATCTATGCTGGTGAAATCCTTAAAACCAATGCAAAAGTCATTAATATATTGGGCAAGCAACGTATGTTGACACAGTCTCTCTCAAAAAATTCCAATCGACTTTATGTCATTAATCAAGAACTGAATTCCGAGATGCCTATTCAAACAGATGAAATTTTAAGACAAAAGCTTTTAATCATAAAGCGAACACTTCTCGAGGATGCAAACAGCTATCAATCTGTCTATGAAAATCTGATCACCGGCACTATCGCTTTGGAAGATCAACTTATAAAAATTCCAAAGCGTTTGTTAAAAGAGATTGAACCTGAGCTCAATTCCATAATAGATATTTGGAGCACTTTTGATCAATCTATTCAAGACGTCATCGAATTTAATTACGAGAGTTTTGAATTTAAAGATGCGCTTGTCTATATTAATGAAAACAACGAGGCACTTCTCTTGCATTCTGATTCAATGTTTCAAGTATTTGAAGATCATATGATTCATCAATACGAAATTTATAGAAACTTGACTTATTTACTTATGGGGTTTGTTATTATCCTCACCAGTTTCTTAATGTATCAAATGTACTCTGATCTCTTTAAAGCTTTAAATGTTTTTTATAGACATATTGATAACCTCGGACTCGAACATGATCATTCTCATAGTTTGAATCAGGGGAATGCAATTGCAGATGAAGTGGAATCCATGTTTGTGGGTTTTACAGAGACATTAGAACTCACCGAAAAAATTAATACCTACGATTCTTTTACAGACACGCTTCATTATATCTATAAATCATTTAATCATTTTTTACCCTATTCCTACATTGGCATTGCATTGCTCAAAAATAGTAACCCCACAAAAGTTATCGCCTCTTATGGCATTTCAGAACACGCTCATCAAGGGCTTTCCGAAGCGCTTCTCGGGTACGAAGTGCTCTTATCTGAAACAAGTTTAGAGCAGATCATGATTCTCAAAGAGCCTAGAATCATCAACGACTTTGAAGCCTATTTTTTGGATCGACCTATCAAAAAATACAGTCAAATTCTGTTGGATCATGGTGTAAAAGCCTCTATCACCTTACCACTTAAAGCCAATGGGAAACCTCTCGGATTTATATTTTTCTCAAGTGATCACCTCAATGTCTACCAGAAAAAACATATAGAATATTTAAAAATCATCAGCAACTCCATTGCCCTATCTTTTCAAAAAAATATATTTGTGGACGATTTAGTTTACTCCAGCGTCCTCGCTCTTGCAAAGTTAAGCGAAGCCCGAGATGAAGATACTGGTGAACATTTAGTACGCATGAGCAGTTACGTGAATATCATTGCCAAAACTTTAAAAGAAAATCCTAAATATAAAGAAATTCTCACAACCGCCTATATCACTGACCTTGTAAAATTTAGCCCAATGCACGATATCGGCAAAGTTGGAATACCCGATTATATTTTGCTTAAGCCGGGTAAACTCACAAAAGAAGAATTCGAAATCATGAAAACACATACGATTTATGGCGCTAATGTCTTAATCGAAGCTGAAGAAAATGTAAAGAATAAAGGGCGAAGCCTCTTTGCTATGGGGATCGACATTGCCCAAAATCATCACGAAAAATATGACGGTTCTGGTTATCCCGCTGGGATTTCGGGCGAAAAAATTCCACTATGTGCTCGTATTGTAACCGTTGCAGATGTATTTGATGCTTTACTGTCAAAAAGACCTTACAAGGAACCTTTCTCTTTGGAAGAAACATTAAAAATCATTAGGGATGGTCGAGATAAGCACTTTGACCCCGATATCGTCGACGCTTTATTTGAGAGCTTAGAGGATCTTATTGTAGTAAAAAATAAATTTGACCAAGTTCATTCTTGAGAACAATTGTAATTATCACAAAACGATAAAGTGGCCTATTCATTAAGTATTTTAGGTGTGAAAAAAACAGAAATAGTTTTTTTAAAAAAAGATTCCTCAAATAATTTCGTTTGTTGAAACGACCTTTATTGAGGAATCTTTGCTTTTTTTCAAGCTTTTATCAAGTTATCTCATTTCCCGACAGCCCCTTCTTCTTTATAAACCCGTGTAATCGAATATGACAATCCTAATATCACCCAAAATAGGATAGATACATGGACGTTTGAATCTGAAAAAAATGAGGCGATTAAAAACGAAAATATTGAAGCTGTGAAGCCATAGAGTAAGACTTGATGATAATTCTTTTCTAATTCAAATTGTACTCTGCGAGATTTGATCACACTGAACACATTTTTAAAATTATAAAATACAAGCGCTAAGAATATGGCCAGTGAGATTAATCCAGTAGAAATTGCAATCTGGATGTATAAATTGTGTGGTTTATCCACAAGCATATTGGTTGTATTATAGGCGCGATATTTGCCCACGTAATCATTTTGAGGAAAGGCGAGCGCAAACGTCTCTGGCCCAGATCCTAAAAGAGGTCGTTTTAATATGACTGGTAAGGATCTTGACCATATATAGCCTCTAGCAGACCCCAATCTTTCCATACCTGAAAATCCAAAAATTTCTGGAACCTGTAGCTCTGTGTACTTTCCATATATATTTTTGTATTTCAATTGCATCGCGTCATATCCAAAAATCCAAGGTACGTTGTCAATTAAAACGACCAAATTCATCGCGTCATTATCTGGATACAAAAATAACGATATATCTTTAAGCTTTTCATCATCAAAATAAGCGTGCCCTTCTGAGTTTATACCACTAGGATAAACAGGTTGATCCTCTAAATAATATTTTAGAATCCAGTTATCACTTGCATGATTTATAATATCTATTTTAAATAATTGTTCATTGTATCCAATTGTAATGTTATTCTCCCCAAGTTCAATACTTTCAAGCGCACTGGCCGCATGGGTATCGGTTATAATTTGTTTAAATCGAGCCATCATAAAGCCATTAGAATACCACTCGATGCCCACTACTGCCAAAAGGATGATGAGCATTAGGCCGACAAAGGTTTTCTTCTTCTTAAATATTATTTTAAAATTTAGAATGATAAATAGGGGAACTCCCACAATCACGCCTACAATACCACCTCTTGAAATGGAACCAAAGAGATTGAACACGATCATAAAACTAGCGAGTAAATAAATCCACTTGAGCCATTTTCTTTTCTCATAGAGAAAAAGCGTCATAAATAAAGGTAAGCTCAAAGCAATATAAAGGCCCACATAATTGCTGTGATAAAGGGTTTGAAATATTGCCGTGTACTCAAATGATTTTGTCAAATCAAAATTGAGATCTTTAATAGCACCTGAAGTAATCAAGGGCTTCATTTGTTCATTAAAAATGAGATCGATCCCATTGTATTGACAGATTCCGATAATACTCAGCACTATATTGGAAATTAAAAATGCAAATATGACCTTTCTGAGCAGCTCCTCCTTCCAAGTAAATGCAGAGCAAAGTAAGAATACACCCAAATAGGATAACAACACGAATACGTTTTCATAACGTTCTAAAAAGCCGTGCACGGATGTATACATAGAGATCGAGAACACCGTTGACAATATAATCAATACCCCATAAGATGATGCCATTATATTTGAAGCTTTTACAAATTGATTAACCCCAATCACACGCCAATAATAATAACTGATCAGCATCAAAGACAATATCCCCGCCAAAACGATTGCCTCTGACTTAATCATAGCGAATACGTCAAAGAATTCTGTTTGATTCACATACCAAGAATATTGATCCATTGGATACTCAACTGGTATAATTCTAACCAGTAGTGGTATAACAGACATCGAAAAAATGATAACCGCCAATACCAAGGTATCCAAAACTGGATGGTCATTTATTTTTTTCTTTTTAGATTGCTGTTTAAACTGTTTTTTAGATTGCATACGGACTCCTTATTATGTTTATTGTCAAATTCAGTTTATCACATAATTAAGCATTGATTAATAGCCTTTACAGAAATTCACAACAATATCTATTAAGATCTAAAAAGTTTTCTATCGAGGTTCTCATTAAGAGATTTTTTAGTCTCTTTTTGAGAATTTTATTTTTATTGCATTCCTAATTTGCTTTTCAGTCTCATTTTAAGACAGAAACAGACCGATTTCATTGGCATCATCCTTGCAACTCATATAATTAACAGTAATAAATCTCAATTAAGGGAGTGTGAAAACCGATGAATACATTTAAGAACAATCCAAAGGCAATTCAAGACTTGATCTTATCAACACTTCAAAAGGAAGTCGTCCCTGCAATGGGATGTACAGAACCGGTTGCCGTTGCGCTGGCAGTAGCAAAAGCAAAAGAACTTTTGAAAGATATGCGTGATCTTAAAGAAATTAACGTATCTGTCAGTCCAAATATCTATAAAAATGGACTCGCAGTAGGTATTCCAGGCACGAGAGAAGTTGGGCTCGCTATTGCGGCTGCACTCGGCTATACAAGTGGTAAAAGTGAAAATGATTTAAAAGTGCTTTCCACTGTAACTGATCAAGATGTACAAATCGCCAAAGACCTTATTGTCAAAGGCATACTCAAGCTAGATATCAAAGATACACCTCATAAAATTGACATTGAAGTTACCATAAAAACGGTAACCAGTACCGCTAAAGTGATCATTATGCACCGTCATAACCAATTTGTATTCTTGTCGACAGATCAACAAGTTATACTCGATCACATCGACAATAACACCTGTACTGCTGAAGAAAATCCACTCTTCAATTTGTCAGTATCAACCCTGATCGAAAACATTGAGCACATGAACCTTGATTCACTTGCCTTTTTAATAGAAGGTGCCACCATGAATCGGAGTGTTGCAGAATATGGTTTGACACATCAATCTGGTATGCAAGTTGGACGTACCCTTAAAAATTCAAAAGCGCTTACAGACGACCTATCCACACGCGCTATGATTTTAACAGCAGGGGCTTCTGATGCAAGAATGGACGGAGTCAGTTTGCCTGTAATGAGTTCAAATGGCAGTGGTAACAATGGTCTCACCGCCATTCTCCCCATTGTTGCCTATAGTGAACTCCATCCCGTTGATGATGATCATCTTGCCAAAGCCATCGCCATGAGCCATATTGTCAACAGTTACATCAAAAATGCCATCGGTAGATTATCCGCTTTATGTGGATGTGGCGTGGCTGCTGGTACAGGTGCATCCGTTGGTCTCGCTTGGCTCATGGGTGCCACACAAGAACAGCTTGGCAGTACGATCAAGAACATGCTTGCCAATACCAGCGGCATGATTTGTGATGGCGCAAAAGTAGGCTGTTCGCTAAAACTCGCAACATCCGCTCAAGCAGCAGTTCAATCCGCAATTCTATCCATCGCAGACATATGTGTTCCCACTTTTAACGGCATTATCGGAGACACCGTTGAAAGAACTATTGATAATTTGCGTATACTCTCTAATGAAGGCATGATGAAAACAGATGAAGTCATGCTCAGCATTATGAAACAAATGCAATCCGAAATACTGACTCAATCCATTTAAATCAAATCGCTTAAGTCCCCTCTTGCGATTTGAGATTAATGATATAAAAAACCCAGTGATCTAGATATTTTAAGGTACTTTAAATATCTAATCGCTGGGTTTCTTATATTTTAAAATTTAAGAGGCCTATAGTGCATTATGAACCTCACCAAAAGCATGTGTTTGTAGCACTTGATCTGATGGCAAATCCAGATCAAAGAGTTCTTTAATGACTTCTTCTATTGTATCCATTGGTTTAAACACAATTGCCTCTGTTACTTCACTTGGAATATCTTTTAAATCTTTCATATTTTCAGTCGGTATTAAAACTTTTTTCACACCTGCTCGATGAGCTGCTATGATTTTTTCTTTAATGCCGCCTACTGGCATTACCATGCCTCGCAATGTAACCTCACCTGTCATAGCAATATCCGAGGGTACTTTTCTACCCAAGACCAGGGATGAAATCGCACTAAAAAGCGCTACACCAGCAGATGGCCCATCCTTCTGAATGGATCCCGAAGGCACGTGAATGTGAAGGTCTTTTTTTGCAAATTCAAAATTTGCAGTTTGGAACGCCAATCTCGATTTCACAAGGCTGAGTGCAATCCTTGCGGATTCCTTCATTACATCACCCAGTTGTCCCGTGAGAATCATCTGTCCGCTTCCTGGCATAAACGACCCTTCAATGAAGAGGATATCGCCACCCACTGGCGTCCATGCAAGCCCAGTCACAACACCGATCGCATTGTTTTTGCCAATTAAATCATGTCTTGCCTTTGGCCGTCCAAGAAATTCTTCTACTTTTGCCTCATCAATCACCAGTGGCAAGTCCACCTCTCCTAAAACGATTTTTTCAGTGGATACCCTTGCAACACCTGCAAGTTCACGTTTAAGTCCTCTAACGCCCGCTTCTCTTGTATAATCATCGATAATTTTTAAAATAGCGTCATCGCTGTATTGAAGTTGATAGGATGTAAGTCCATGATCTTCAAGAACATTGCTGACCAAGTGATCCACAGCAATATGAAACTTCTCTTGGTTGGTATAACTGGATAGCTGAATAATTTCCATTCGATCTAATAAAGGTCCTGGAATACCCCTTAAATTATTTGCAGTTGCTATAAAGAACACATCTGAAAGATCATACGGCACTTCCAAAAAGTGATCTGCAAAAGTATTGTTTTGTTCTGGATCGAGTACTTCAAGCAATGCACTTGCTGGATCACCACTATTGCTCACCATGAGCTTATCCACTTCATCTAAAATGAATACAGGATTCGTTTGACCCGCTTTTTTCATGCCTTGGATAATCCGCCCTGGTAAAGCAGCCACATAAGTCCGTCTGTGACCTCTTATTTCAGCCTCATCTCTTATCCCCCCGAGACTCATTCTCACATAAGGGCGATCAAGTGCTGTTGCAATACTCTTACCCAAACTTGTTTTACCTGTTCCAGGAGGTCCAACGAGCAATAAAATAGAACCTTGCTTTTCTTTTTTGAGTTTCATAACCGCAAGATGTTGAATAATGCGGTCTTTAACCTCTTTTAAACCATAGTGTTCACTATCAAGCACTTTTCTTGCGGCTTCTATATCAATTTCTTTCGCCTTGTGTTTTCCCCACGGAAGCGTTAATAATAACTCCAAGTAGTTGACGACGACATTTCTCTCCGCACTTTGAGGTGACAAACCTTCAAATTTAGAGAGCTCATCATAAGCGACCTTTTTAATGTCCTCTGGCATCAGAGCAGTCTCTATACGTTCTCTAAAATCTTTTTTATTAGAAATCCCTTCTGTTTCATTAAGTTCTTCTTGAATGGCCCTTAATTGTTCTCTTAAAAAAGCTTTTCTATAATTTTGATTGGCCTCAGTCGAAAATTTCTCAGAAATTTCTTTCTGAAACGCGAAGAGTTCCTTTTGCTTAATCAAGAGATCAATCATCTTCATGCCTTTATCACTATAACTATAAGTCTCAAATACCGCTTGCTTATCCTCAACTTTAACTTGCATATATTGGAGCAACACCCCACACAATAAAGGCAAGTTATTGAGTTCTTCCACATACTGTACAAACGGTTCTGATCCCTTAAAATAAACGCTTATTTCTTTAACCAAAGTTTTAATCGTCTTTAGCATCTCATGAAGTGTTGCTTCATCTAAATCCACAACATCTTCTTCAAAAGCATAAGTGGCTCTAAGTTCCCCTTCGAGTTCAAAAAATTGAGAAACCTTTGCTTTTTCAATGGCCATAACATCTAAAATATAAAAACCTTGCTCCAACTTAACGCTTTTTACCGTTAACAAGACCCCTGCTTTATAAAAATCGTCCATTTGGTATTGGTGACTTTGTGAGGCTTTTTTTACCGTGAGCCCCAGTGCATAATACGAATCCGCCATGAGGCTTTTCTCTAAATCTCTATTGGGCTCTTCTGCAATTCGAATCGTTATTTCAGTGCCCTTAAACAAAACCATATCGGTCACACCCAGTATGTTTAACCTCTTATTAATTTCTTCTTTTCTCATATGAAAGCCTCCTCTCCTTATTTCTCTATGTGTTCAGCTCATATCGTCAACTTTTCAAGTAATAAAATTAACAGCTCAATTTCCTCTGTTTCTAACCTCTCCGCAATTTTTTCAACCAAGTAATTGTAACTCCTCTGATCCAATCGCGCTAGTTTTTCCCCTTTATCCGTCAGGGTAATATAATAAATACGCCCATCCATAGAACACTGATGTTTCATGACACAATCTAGTTTTTGAAGTTTATGAACGGTCTCAGTCACCGTCGGCTTTTTTAAATCTAAAATCTCTGCTAAGTTACTGATTGTGGTTGCTTCAAATTCATCGATGAGTTTCAAATACTCAAGTTGTTTAACGGTCAGTTGATCTGAATTTAGATCGTGAATCAATTGAACTGCACATTGACCTTTCAGCTCAGCTAGTGCTTCTAAAAGGGTCTCCAGTTTTAAGAGGCTATTCTCATGACGCATCTTTTCATCCACTTCCTCAATTGATTAGTTAGGTTCTTACTAACAAAATACCACACTTTACCCTTCACTTCTTATCTATTTCATGTCTAAATTGTTACAATTCATTGAACAAACCCATGATTTCACCAAAAAAAATCCCTTTAAATCAATTATTACATCGATTTTAAGGGACTTCTTAAGGATAGCGACACTTAAAATAGTACTGGAAAGTTTAAAATTGTAAGGTCTCCATATTTAACATTATTAAGCTCTATACGAGTCTTGGAACATCTGCGTTTTCACCAACTAAGATTTCATTATTGCTTTGAACGTAAAGCGTTGCAACACCTGCATTCGTTAAAATTGTAAGTGCTAATAGAGCCATAATCATTTTCTTTTTCATATCCGTCCTCCCAATAAAAAGTATTTTTCAATGCTATTTTATAAGGAATTCAGAACCTATGATCCCGATATAAGTCGGGAAACTACTTGGTCAAAAATGATCACAAATCTTGTATTCATCACAGGTTTATTATAAACTAGAATCAGAAACGATACCCCCGATGTAAGTCGGGATTTTGACAGGAGGCTTATATGTTTGCTTCTTATAACCTGATTGATTTCGGCAACCGCTTAAAAGAAATTCGTAAAAATCAAGGTATATCACAAGCTCAAGTTAAAAATACCGTCGGTTTAAACGAGGACACGCTGCGTAAAATTGAACATGGCAGTGTATTGCCTAGATACGATACTCTAGAGCTCATGTCACTTGTCTATAAAGAAGATCTTCTTAAATTACTCCCCTCTTATAGGACGAATCAAACGCTGAATGATTTATATGAGCACACAGACCAAATCATCACCGCTTACACGCTTGAAGACTTAGATAAGGTCAAAGCACAGTTAGCACATTTCAAAATTCAAAATCAATTTGACAACACACTATACAACATGCTTGAACTCGAACAATTTGAACTCTACTTGACCAGTCTCCAAATCTATTTTGATGGCAATATTGTTCAGCGCAATCAAGCCTATTCTCATCTCAAAGATGCGCTTAATAAGACCTTAATTAACTTTTCACCCTTCAACTTTCAAAAATACAAATACAATTTTTTTGAAATTAGAATTCTTTTGTTTCTTGGCATCATTCTTTACGATGTCAAACATGAAACGCTGAGCAATCAAGTTCTTGAGTTTTGCTTAAAATATCTACTTCAAAACTTTGCGCTTGAGGAACGGATACAAAAGCTGATCATCAAAATTTACAACAATCTGGCTTACAATTATCATCTTTCAAATCAACATAAAAAAGTCATCCAAGTTTCGGATGACTGCATTGCATTTTCACGAACACATCAAAATTTGTATGGTCTTGCAAATATCTACTATCGAAAAGGCATCTCTGCTTATCGCCTAAAGAAAAACGATTATCTGGATCTTCTTAAGAAAAGCGTTATGCTCTCTGAAATTTCTGGAAATGACGATTTAGCCACTCTTTACAGACGTATTACACTTGAAAACTATGGTATACTCATCGAGTAAACAAACGTTGTGCTTTCTGACTATTTGGAGCCTCTAAATAGGATTCATAAAGCCTCATCACAGAAGGGTTTTGATGCGCTTTTCTATAGCGAAGGACATTTGCATCTTCTTGATAGAGTGCTTCAGCGCGTTTGGCACTAACCTCTATACCCATTTTTGCTCTTGCATCTACGATAGGTTGACCGCCTCCGTTCACGCAACCGCCAACACACGCCATGAATTCTATCATATGATATTCATTGAGTTCACCCCTAGCAAGTCGTTCCATAACACTTTTTATGTTTTTCCCCCCATGCGCCACCACAACTTTAGCTGTAAATTCAGGTGTAATTTTGATTTCCGCTTCTTTCACACCTTGAATTCCTCTGACCTCTTTATAGTCAACCGCTTCGATATTCGTACCGTTCATAACGTCTGCAACAGTTCTTATGGCAGCCTCCATAACGCCACCTGTGGTCCCGAAGATCACTGCCGCACCCGTTGAGTCACCATAGAAATCATCAAACTGTTCATCTGCAAGGTTTGCAAATTCGATTCCCGCTTGCTTAATCATGTACCCCAGTTCTCTTGTGGTCAAGCTGTAATCCACATCGCGAATGCCATCGACTTCAAGCGACTCTCTACCTGCTTCAAATTTCTTAGCTGTACAGGGCATGATTGAGACCACCATGAGTTGCTCAGGTTCAATCCCATTTATTTCAGCATAATGACTTTTTAATAATGCACCCATAATATTTTGAGGCGATTTACAAGAAGATAAATGCGGCATGAATTCTGGATAAAAGGTCTCTGCCAATTGAATCCATCCTGATGAACAACTTGTAATGAGTGGTAAATGCATGCCTGTTTTAATCCGATTGAGCAGTTCCGCACTCTCTTCCATAATGCACACATCCGCCGCGAAATCTGTATCAAAGACACGGTCAAAACCAAGTCTTCTTAACGCTGCAACCATCTTACCAGTGACTGAAGTGCCCATTGGAAAATCGAACATTTCACCTATTGCTGCTCTAACCGCCGGTGCTGCTTGAACAAGCACTGTTATTGCCGGATTCTCAATAGCAGCTTGCACTTCCTCTATATAATCGCGTTCCTTCAGCGCCCCCACAGGACAATTTATAATACACTGACCACAATTAATACATATCGATTCCGCCAGCTTTTTTTCATAAGGTGGTCCAACATGCATGTTGACACTTCTTCCGATAAATCCAAGTGCCCCAACAGCCTGCATATTCTGACAAACGGAAACACAGCGTCCACACAAAATACATTTGGACTGATCGCGCACGATTGAATTGGATGACATGTCCAGCGGTTCACTGTTATACTGCTTCGTAAAATTATTTTCTGAAACGCCATAATTTTTAGCAATATTTTGCAATTCGCAAGTCTGTGATCTCACACAAATCATACATTCTGCATTGTGATTTGCAATAATCAGCTCTAAGATCGTCTTGCGTAGTGCTCTAATCTTAGCCGTATTCGTCTTTATCATCAAGCCCTCTGATATAGGGTAAGTGCATGCCGTTTGTACACTGCCATTGACCTCTACAATGCATACTCTACAGGCGCCTATCCTATTAATATCCTTCAAATGACACAATGTCGGAATCAAGATGCCAGCTTGCCTAGCCGCTTCTAAAATAGACATATGCTCTGGTACTGTCACTTGCATCCCATCTATCGTAACCTTACAGCATTTCATGGTTGCCTCCCCTTGTCCATTATTGGATCTGTTTCAAAAATGTCGCTTCAAAATACTGATAAGCCGTTTTAAAGGGTACTGGTTCCGTCCTGCCACTGCCACATAAAGAAGCTTCTGACATCACCTCTAGAATGTTTTGATACATTTTGAGATCCTCTGCTGTGGCAGTTTGAGCTTTTAACTTACTGAGTATGATCCCAAGCTGGCGATTGCCTTCTCTGCAAGGCACACACTTTCCACAACTTTCATGAATAAAGAACTGACTTACATTTTCAAGATAATCCATGACAGAATCCTCTTCATCCGCCACAACAATGGCTCCCGAACCCACACTGACTTGCTTTGACTTTAATGCGCTATAGGTAAATGGCGTCGATAACAACTCTGGTGGCAATATGCCTCCAGAGGCACCACCCACTTGGATAAAACCAATCTTTTTATCCCCTCTAATCCCCCCTGCAAGTGCTATCATTTCATTGAAAGATATACCAAAGGGCACTTCAAAAACGCCCGGTTTATTGACTTTTCCAGATATGCTGACCAACTTTGTCCCAGGACAATCCGGTGTACCCAGTGCTACGAACTGATCTACACCGTTTTTCAAGATCGCGGTCACTGCAGAGAGTGTCTCCACATTAACGACAAGCGTTGGATAGTTTAAATAGCCTTCTTGTTTCACATAAGGCGGTTTAGAGCGCGGTTTTCCACTTTTCCCCTCCATGCTCTCACACATGGCAAATCCTTCTCCACACACATAAGAGCCCGCACCAGAAAAAAGACAAATGTCAAAATCAAAACGACCATCCAAAATATTTTCACCCAAAAAACCAGCTTCCTTGCATTTTAAAACGGCAGCACAAATAGACTCATGCATCCAATCGTATTCTGCCCTGCAATAGATAACCCCTTCTTTCGCATT
The DNA here is from genome assembly GCF_001748365.1 of Fusibacter sp. 3D3. Taxonomy (GTDB): domain Bacteria; phylum Bacillota; class Clostridia; order Peptostreptococcales; family Acidaminobacteraceae; genus Fusibacter_A. The sequence continues at coordinate 231,608 of NZ_BDHH01000004.1, forward strand.
GGAGCAATAAGCAACGATGATCATGCCTTCAATCAATTGATAGATGTCGTTTTTCAAAAGTTCTCGGTCCTTAAAAGTACCCGGCTCCCCTTCATCAGCATTGCAGATTAAAAATTTTCGTTCTCCAGTCTCAAGGCGCGCCTGTTCAATTTTACGACCTGTGGGATATTCAGCGCCACCTCTCCCTTGCAGCCCAGAGGCTTTTATTGCTTCTATTGTAACTCGTGGTCCCCTCCCAATTACCTGCTCAAGTGCCTGAAAACCACCAAGCTTTAAATAGGCATCTAGTGATTTACCATCGTATTTTCCAAAATTTTTTGTGATAAAATTCATTGCGCATACCCCCTTAACGCATCAATAATACGCTGAACTTTCGCCTCATCTATATGCCCATAAACCTTGTGACCTATCTTAACAGCAGGCGAAACATCACAAGCACCTATACAAGAAGTCAGCTTCAATGTAAACAACCCATCTGACGTAGTTTCTCCAACGTCTACTTTAAGTGTCTCTTTAAACCATTCAAGGACTTCATTAAATCCATTGAGTTTACAAACCGTTGTATTGCAAATCTGAATGATGTACTTTCCCTGTGGTTTATGTGAAAGTACTGAATAATAAGTAACCACTTCATAAACTCTGCTCAGAGGGACATGAACTCGATGTGCTATATAGGTTGCTACTTCCTCTGAGATGTAATTTTCAGCTTCTACAGATTGAACATTGAGTAATATCTGTAATAAGTTTACCGCATCGTATTTATACGCACCTAATATACCCTCAATTACAATTTGATCAATCATTTTGATGCCTCCCCATAATTCTGATATTCAAATTTTGTTTATTTTTTAACAAATTATTTTGTGAAAACTTCAGTCCATCACTTCATTATAATATATGCCCTAAAAAATCTACATAAATCGTCAAAATTTTGGGACCTTTGTAATATGCTTTGCGAAATTACTTGGCAAAAAAAAAATAGACGCATTCATTTGCATCTATTTTCTGACTGGCCCAATTTTTCACTGTTAATAATTTGCTCAAGCAATTTTAAATTACCTGATTTCACTTTTTTTTATTTTTTTGATTCAATTCTAAAATAGTCTCCAAAGTTTCATGATCAGAGACAAGGGTATTGATATAACCGCCTTTTAAAGCCGCATATATTGCCTTTGCCTTACTCGGACCGCCTGCCACTAATAAAATATTTTTATGATTTTCGATATCGTCCGTCTGGATACCAATTACATTATCATTGACATCTAAATCTAAAAAACGGCAAACACTTATTTTTAAATGCTTGTCGACTTCCAATTCGCTTTTCACTTTATTTGCCATACTCAATTATGGTTAGGGTGTAAAATCCAAAAGTTGAGCAACCCTCTACCATATGATGTCGTTTACGAGAAGTACGCGATACAGCATATGGTAGAGGGTTAATGCGAAACTGACTTTTGACACCCTAACCAATTATCAAAACGGGAAACACCAGTCTTCTTTAAGTAAACCCATATTGATCCGATCATGGTATTGATTTTGAACCATACAGCCTCTTCTTATTCTACCTTCTTCAAGAAATCCAAGTTTTTGTCCAATCTTGACCATCGCTATATTGCCACTCCAAGTTGAAAAACCGATTCTTTGTATAGGCATCGTCTCAAAGAGGTACTGAATCCAAAGCGCTAAAGCCTCTGCGCCGATTCCCTGTCCCCAATATGCATCTTCAGGTATATCAATTCCAACCTCGGTCATATGCGGATCAGCATAGTCATGATATACCACAACCCAACCCACATGCTGTCCATCACTTGCTTCAATTTCTAAAAATTTATAAGGCAGCTTTGCCCCTTCATCAAGCCATTTCTTGCGCCAATTTATAAGTGCAATTAAATCATACTCAGACCACGGTGCATCCATTGACCATGCCTTCAACTTGGGATTATTCCATTTTCTATACTGCGCTATATCAGACCTTTTTGTTTTTCTTAATGCTGCATTTGGACCTTTTATAATAAATGCATCTGACATCTGCGCCCTCCAAAAGAAAGAAGTATCTGATTGGAGATACTTCCAAATAAATGAATTCTAATACCATAGATCGTTTCAAATCACTATAATTTTAAATCAATTTCGTGTATGGCCAAACTTTTGCCATCTTCTTTTAAATATACACTTGAACGCTTAATATTTGCGATTGTCTCAAGGCCCTCTTTGATATGATATGGACTATTTACAGCCCCTAAGTATATCGCTCCAACACCCGATTCTTTTAACCCCAGTAGCTTTGAATTACCCCGTGCATCCACTTGCCAAATCTTTAGACTATTAAAGATTTCATCATCTTCATCAACCCATCCATTTCGATCCTGATCATAGGCTGAAAGTTCACCAAATCCAGAGCCCGTTTGTGGCCCAAAGAGTTCTGTCCCATCATCGATGATCCCGTTTCCATTTCGGTCAAGCGCTAAAAAACCACTCCCACTTGCAAGCCTTCTAAACGTATCCTCTTTGCCATCTAAATTGATGTCTAAGCGGATTGAATCATCACCAAAAGCAATGCCCTTTCCGTCAAGATTGAGCACAAGCGGATCTTGCATTGCACCACCAATCTGAATGAGTGTTTCGCTTTTTTCATAGTATTCTCTTGAATAGCTCAGATTCATTTGGAAGTTGATCTCTCTACCATCTGCCGTCTTAATGACACCATTTGATTCAAACGACATCTGTTCAGATTCATAGATTTCATGTGAACTCGAAAATTTAAATCCAAAATTGGGTTGTTGTCCTGAAGATACTGAACCGCTCATACCTGAACTCTGATCCAATTTAGCAATACTTGAAAACTTAAATTCTTTACCCGTCAAAGCTGTAATAAACATCTCTAGCAAATTGATCTTTATTCGATCTTTGTCCGATAAGTAAAACATCTCGTCAACATTCTGCGTTTTATTAGAATGATTAAGTTCTAACGCATCCTCTTGCTTAAGCTGTCTGAGCATAACGGCCTTAGGACTAGATAATTCCAACTTTGTCTCTTTCTTTTCTAAATGAATTGATTGTGAAAAAGCACTTTGATTTAACGAATAATTTGAAATTCTCATTAAACACACCTCCTTGTGCATCTATGACTTTAGAATCCATTCCTTATGCTTTATATCGGTCAAAGTGTGGCAAAAGATTATATTTTTAAAAAAATAAACGATAGGTATTCTCTATAGTTTATTTTATCATTGTTATTTAAAATCAATTTTTTTCAACTTTTTAACAATCACTTGATATTCATACGAATGTTACGAAAAATTAACATTTATTTTCTTGCACAGCCTTTTACTGTATGTTACATTTTTACCGAGGCCTAAATTGTGATTATTTTACTTTAAATGCTTAAATTAGATGACACAAAGGAGAAAACTATGCTAAAAAAATATCTCTCAATGATTATTTGTTTAGCACTAGTAGCAAGTACTGCACTTATCACATTCGCGGATAATGAAACTTTAACTGCTGATGATATTGCTTACAACAATGCGGTTGAAAAAGTTGCTAAAGATAACTCTCTGTCGGGTGATATCAAACAATTAATTTTGACTGAACTTAATGCTAAACATCGAAAATCAAATATGAATACATTCAAAAACAATACAATATCTTCAAATTTAAAATCATCTTTACTAGCAAGCGATGGATATGAGTATCGCTACACAAACACATATCAAGTTAAAGATTTTCAAAAATTTTCAAATAGATTAAATTTTTGGGCAGCAGGTACAGCACTTGCCAGTGCTAGAAAAGGGAACCTTACATTAGCTACGATCAGCGGTGTTCTATGGGTTTACTCTTCAGCGCTAACTATCAAATATGAAGATTTTACTAGCGATACTATATTAAAAGAAGCGATCTACTGGAAATGGATTGATCAATCTACGTATGAGTACAGTATAAAGCTTCTTAGATCATATTGGTGCCAAGGCACTATACTTGATGCTTTTGATGGCAATTATTATGATACAGTTTATTTAGAAAGCGGGTTTATTGATTAATCATGGAAAAAGATAAATTTATCAACCTATTAAAGAATCTATTTTTCTTTGTTGGTTTAGCCTCAATTCTATATCAACAATTTTGGATAACAAACCCTATAGATATTACGCTTTATGGCCTTACTAATATAATTACAGCTACATCCATTATACTTGGTTTACTTTTAAAGTTATATCTTGATAAATCAAAGGGAAAATCCATATCCTATCCACTTTACGTAACTCCTATACTATTAATTTTCATTGTAATTGTGATCAATCTAATGAAAATAATACGTTAATCTCAGTACACATTATAAAGAAAAGGCTCGCTGATTTTTAGGGCAGTGTTCATAGGGATACTTTCTGAATCTACCTAATAATGGTGGCATTAAGCGGACAGCTAAGGCTGTCCGCTTTTGTTTTGCCTAAATTACAAGTCTTAGCTCACCGTTATTCTCAGCGATAAATTCATAATCAGGTTCTGATATATCATTTTCCTTAGTAACATCATCCAGTATTCCAATGTCACGATAGTAGATCCAGACACATTGTTCAGCAGTTCTTGAATATCTTTCAGCCTTTTCACCCACAATAATCTTGGTTATAAAGAGGTGTAACAATTCTGCGGTTAATTCTGTGATGTCTGTATATCGTTTTGCTTTCTCAATAAACAATTCGACATTGGTAAGGGAGTTTTTCAGCTTTTCCATCTTTTCTTCTGCTTTTGGTATGTTTGTTCTCAGGATTTTTTGCTCGTCTGTATATTCTGTAGACAACATTCGGAAGTGTTCATCTGGGATTCTTCCAAGCACATTATCCTCATAAAGTCTTTTGAACAACATTGTAAGCTCCAAGTCCCTGCGTTTCATACTATCGAGTTCACGCTGCAATTTTGTGAGTTCTTTTCTTGTTTCAAAAGAATTTCGCTGATTGATATGCTCTGCAAACAGCTTTTCTTGTTGTCTTGCAAAATGAGTGACTCGTTTCAAATCATCCAAGATGATTGCAGTTAGCTGGCTTTCCCTAATATAGTGGGAAGTGCATTCCTCTTTACCACGCTTTTTATAAGTGGAACACATGAAATTGTTTTTAGTGGATTCCATCGTATGCGCCCGATGTAGCACTAAAGTACCTTCACAATCTTCACAAAATACCAGTCCTGAGAACATATTTGGCGTATCCATTTTCTTTGGTGGACGCTTTTTATGCTTGCGAATACTTTGAACGATATCCCATAGTTCTTGGGTGATTAGTGGCTCATGGGTGTTCTTAAAGACTAGCCATTCTGATTCTGGTCTTACAATCTGCCTTTTGTTTTTGTAAGAAACTGTCGTGTGCTTCATATTAACTGTATGACCAATGTAGGTGATATCTTCTAAAATATTGGCAATGGTGGTGTCACTCCAATTATAAGGTCTTGTGGTATCAAGGTTAGTAAGGGCAACGCCATTTTGCTTGTAGTAATAATTAGCAGGTGTGTGAATTTGATCCTCTTTCAGTTTCCTTGAAATTTGTTTTGGACCTCTGCCCTCAGAACACAGCTTAAAAATGTAGCGAACAACTTCAGCACTTTCGAAATCTTGAACAATCAGTTTGGGGTTATCAGTACTTTTTACATAACCGTAAGGTGGCTTTGTTGCAACTCTTTCACCACGTTCTGCCTGTGCTTTTTTAACAGCTCTGATTTTCTTACTGCAATCTTTCGCATAAAAATCATTGAATAAATTTCGAAAGGGTGCAAAATCATTGTCGCCATATAGGGTATCAACAGCATCGTTAATAGCGATAAATCTCACTTTATAGTTTGGAAACACAATCTCCATGAGCTGCCCTGTTTGAAGATAATCACGCCCAAGTCTACTCATATCCTTTACAATAAGAGTTTCAACTTGTCCATTTTCAATGAGTGCCATAATTTCATTCCAAGCAGGTCTGTTAAAGTTTGTTCCTGAATAACCATCGTCATATAGAAATTTTAAATTCTCAAAGGCTTTATCTTCTGCATATGCGGTTAATATTAATCGTTGATTTTGAATGCTATTGGATTCCCCCTCACGATCGTCCTCTTGACTTAGCCTTCCATAAAGTATGGTGTATTTTTCTTTGTCTGCCATTTATAAATCCTCCTTTTCTGTTATGGCAAACTGAGTACGGTACCACACATGATACCGTAAGCGTTGCCACAAGGCTATTGAAATTAAGCCTTTTTCAAAGATTCTTCAAGTGAATTATCAATAAGGGTTAGCAATTTTTCTGTTGGTGTGGATCGCTTTACTGTAGGAAAAACAGAACAGACTCTAAATGTTCGACCCTCAATATCCATTTGGCGCTCAACGATATGGTGACTTATATTACTCGAAATAGTAGTATCATCAAAGGTTCTATGGTAAGTTCCATAGGTGTCGTTTTTCCAAACAACTTCAGCTGTTTCATAGGCTCCAAGGATTTTAGTAGCTAAATAGTGCTGTGCTTCTGTTTTTTTATTCATGAGCGTCCTCCTCAAAATCAAGCCCCATTTGGTATTTGACGGCATCTTCCATATTGATTTTCCCACGGTTTTTTTTGACTTCTGAAACGCATCTGCCTCGAAGTTTTCGTAAATCGTCATCACTAATTTCAAGCCCTGCAGCAAGAATATTCATCATCATACTCATTTCAATAGACAGACGAAAGAGGTTAGCAGATTGCCGATTCTCAGTCATTTTAAGCGTTCCATCAATGGCATCCAGTAGAATTTTAGAAAGATAAGTGGTGCTATTTTGACTGGCTAAATAGCCAATATAGAAATCAACCGCTTTATAAATAAACTCAGATTTGTTTTTCATGTTGTTTGGTTCACAAAGTAGTTCCATGTTTTTAATCATAGATGGCGGTAGCCATGCGTTCACACGCTCTTTGTTTTCATATTTTTGTGTACTCATATAAATCTCTCCTTTTTATTAGCGTCACCTTGCACAGCACTTAGTAAATGGCGTGTTTAGGGGCTTTTGTCTAGTTACAGCACTGAAAACGTCCAAAATGCTTATTTACAGCACTATTTTGATATTACTGGTTTTTCTCTTAGAAGCTCCAATCGGTGGGGTTTTCCTCGGTCGGCATTGCCGTCCGATGTGATCGCTAGGGGCGTTTACAGCACCATGCTTTATCCTGCTAATTTTTAGTATGGATTTTTAGTGGAGCCCTATCAGAAACTTCAAATTCCGCGATGAGTCCATTTTTTCTTTTCTGCAGTTTTGTGGCTCACAATTGCCCCAAATTTTGATTATATTCGGCATCAGGCATTGTGATGCCAACGACTCTATGAATCTCCACACAGGGGCAAATAATCGCCATTTTGATTTTGCTATCAGAATTTGATTAGTCAGCAATCACTTTGACAGGGTCGACAGGGTCATTAGTGGGAGCACCTACCGAAGTCCCCTGATTATCGACACTATCGTCCCTAAAGACAGAAAGTGAAATAGTGCGTTTGCCATTACTCTTTTTGAAATCCGCATAGATAAAGCGTTTGCGAAGCTCTTCAAGGTTTAGTCTGATATGTTTTGACAAAAGCCTTGATGAAATTTGATCGCCACTTTGAACAGATAGCAGGGTCGATAATTCTGTTGGCGTTCCAGTATAGCAATCTTTATCAGTCATAAAATCAGAAATGAGAAGGACAATATCATGAAGAAGTAATTCTTTATTTTGAAAACTGTCAGATACCACTTCCCAAATATTTTCTTCATTTCGTTTCAAACTAACTTCCCGGTACTCAATATCTCTGCCCACACAATATAGCTTCGCCTGACCACTGCCACGAACATCTTCAGAGAGAATAAAGTTAGAATCTGCTGCACCTTGAATACCTGTTGTGCCAGAGATTCGATTGAAGGGATCATTATCATTTTCTTTTCTAAGGTGATGGATGAGCAGTATGGCAATTCCAAGTTCATCTGCAATATTTTTTAGAACAGATAAATCACTGTAGTCACTGGCATAGCTATTATCAGTAGCAGATCCACGAATCATTTGAAGGGTATCAATGATAATCAAAACACAGTTTGGATGCTCTTCTACAAAAGTTCTGATCCGCTCTTCTAGTTCACCGCCAAGTGTTGCTTGCTCTGTACAGAAGTTAACTGCCGCAGATGCTTCATCTGTAATTTCAAACAGTCGATTTTGAATTCGGATTTGACTGTCCTCAAAGCAAAGATACAAAGTATCACCTTGTTTTACTTTATTGCCCCAAATGTCTTCACCTTTAGAGACTGTAACAGCAAGCCAAAGAGCAAGCCAACTTTTCCCCACCTTTGGTGAGCCTGCAAGAATGTGAAGGCCATTAGATAAAAGATTTTCAATGACAAATTCTAATGGCTGAAGTGGCATGGTCATTAATGTTTGACCATCGATGGTATTGAATCGTTTTTTCATTTTGGTAATTCCTCCTTAAATTTTGATTTGTTTTTTCTGAATTTGAGAGAAGCTCTTACTGTATAGGCAGTGAAAATGAATTTTTGACAACCAGTCTAGAAAAAAATATCTCTACTTATTTCCACGATGAAACGGGTGGTTGGACGAAAAATAAATTTGCCCCTCACTACTAAGGTAAAAATTACGCTACCCTACAAAATTTTTCTTCTCGTATACTTCAACGATGGGAAGGTATGTTGTACGGAATGAATTTTTCCTCTCACTTACTTCCACGATGAAGTAGATGTCCTACAAAAAAATCTTCATCTTTTTCCATGACAAATCATAGTATTGAGAACCAGAAAATTTATGCCCTCACTTATTTCAACGATGAGAAGCACTGCTGAGCGGAAAAAAATGCAAAAAAAAGATGCCCTCATATACTTCCACGTTGAGAAGGGCATCTGCACACCTAGAAAATACTATTTTCAGCTAAAAATTAATCGCCCATTTTACCGACCATCTTGTCGATGTCACCGTCACTGTCCATAACTTTAGAGCCTTCCATATTTCCAACTTTATTACCGTTCTCGAACATATCATTGGCAGTAATTTCTTCATTTGGTTTATTGTCGTCTTCAATCCAACCGAAGCCTAAAAAATAAACTTGTTTTTGACCATTGACTATGCGTGTGTCACCCATATTAGGTGTTTTGTTCTGAGGTGATGCTGTTACATAGGATTTTGTAGTCTTAGGTATAGTAATGCTTGGGACATTGTTTGGTTTTGATTTTTCATTTGTTTTTGATACGACAGTTTTTTTCGATTCCTCAGCAATTCGTTCTTTTTTAATTGACTGATCTAATGCTATTGTTGTGTTACTTTTTGATAAAGGCATGGAATTACTATCGGCGATAGTAATCATTGATTTAATCGAAGTGTTTGGATTAATAACTTCGAAGGGTAGTTTATTTACCGTAGTTATCATCAGTGATGCGGCAATCAAGTTTGTCATAATTATTCTTGTTTTAATTTTTTTGTTCATTTTCAAGACCTCCTTTTAATCATACACATTATCACTAGAAGGATTAGAAAGCTACGACAAATACATATCAAATCATACAAAATCACTTTAAACGCTATATTTTTATATTCAAGTTTGCTATAATGACATTTAGATGAGGAGGTTTAAATATGGATAACAATATTAATGAGCCTTGGGTTTCAACAAATGAAATTGCAAAACATCTAGGCGTTACAAAAGATACCGTCCATAAATGGATTAAATCTGGAACCATTCCTTGCAATAGGGTTGGGAAGCTTTGGAAATTTAAAAAGTCGGAAGTTGATGCTTGGATAAAATCTGGCGGTGCAAAGGAGATATGATATGTTTTACAAAATGATTAAGCAGAAAAGGGATGCATGGTTTAACTCTCCCACGTGCACAGTGTATAACCTCATAGATTATATCGTTCAAGCCGGTCAGATGCGTGATGCTCAGATTGAGGCAATCAAGACCTACCTGTTTCTTAAAATAGATTGTGGAAATGAGCCTCTACAAAGCTTATTTGCCAAAGGCAAATTCAATAATTTAAATTTGAATGACATTGAATTAAAAACTAGCGTGAAAGAATATTTGCAAAACAACACAGCAGCAGCGGCTTTATTTGAATATGCATCTTTAACTGATGATAAAGGCACAATTCTATCACCTAAGGTTATCGATAAAATAAAAAGTGCTCCGCAAAGCATTGATTACTCAGAAGTTTTTAAAAAAACTTTTTACGATATCTCTTATACGGACTATCTTTTTAGCTTACCAATGGGCGCAGGCAAAACATATTTGATGGCTGCTTTTATATATCTTGATTTGTATTTTGCACAAAACGAACCTGATAATGATGCTTTTGCGCATAATTTCATAATCTTTGCACCGTCTGGTCTTAAAACATCTGTAATTCCAAGCCTTCGCACAATTCAAAATTTCAATCCTTCGTGGGTTATTCCAGAGCCCGCTGCTTCTGATTTAAAGAAAATATTAGTTTTTGAAGTGCTTGATCAAAATAAGACTGCGAATAAATCTAATAAGACAAAGAATCCTAATGTACAAAAAATTGCAATTCATCAGCCGTTGAATGAACTTTTTGGTTTTGTAGCAGTTACTAATGCAGAGAAAGTGATTCTTGACAGAATCCAAGAAAAGAACGGCCAAATTAACTTGTTTGAAGATAGTGATGATGAGAAAGACCGACAAGCTAATGAACTAAGAAATCTAATTGGAAAATTACCACAGCTTTCGATATTTATTGATGAAGTTCATCATGCTGCTACAGATGATAAAAAACTTCGTGCAGTTGTTAGTAAGTGGATGGAGAATCATACCGTTAATAGTGTAATCGGTTTTTCAGGCACCCCATACCTACAAAAATCAGAAAAAATCGAAATCATAGACAAACTAACCATTTCAAGCTCAGAAATTTCTAACATAGTTGATTATTATCCTCTCATTAGCGGTATAGGAAATTTTCTAAAGAAACCTACTGTTAAAATATCCACAAGTAATGACAGAACCGATATTGTGGAAAACGGGGTCAGAGAGTTTTTGGATAGATATAAGGATACTGTCTATATCGACGGGACTTGTGCCAAATTAGGTATTTATTGTGGAAGTATCGAAACATTAGAGGAACAAATCTATCCATTGGTACAACGTATTACAGAAGAATATGGACTTAATTCTTCCGAGGCAGTACTGAAATTTCACGGCGGAAACAAACATTATGCTATGTCTGTTGATAGCGAATTGCAATTTGTCAGTCTTGATAAATCGTTTTCAAAAATTAGAGTAGTTTTATTAGTACAGATAGGTAAAGAAGGTTGGGACTGTAGGAGTTTAACTGGCATCATTTTGTCTCAAGAGGGAGATTGTCCTACGAATATGGTTTTACAAACCGCCTGCCGTTGTTTGCGTCAAGTACAAAGGGGTGTGCTCGAAACTGCATTGATTTATATGAATGAAAGTAACGCTGATAAACTTAATTTGCAACTTGAACAGCAACACCATATCTCTATTAAAGAATTTGAAAAAGGCAATGGAAATGGGTTGACCACTATAAAACGATATGATCGCACCTCTCAATTGAAACTGCCTAAAGTAGAATTTTATCAATTAAAAGTCAACTACCAGACCCTTGTAGTTGATGAAAGTTTAAATACTGAAGAAGGTATTATACAGGCAACCTCAAATACAGAAAGAACTACGGTAGTAAAAGAAGCAGAAATGGAAAAAGGTCTATCGGTAGTTGATATTAATACGACTTTTGAAGAAAAAGGAAAAGAAATAATCAGCTTTAATGCTTGGATTTATGAAATATCCAAACAAAGTTTTGGGTTTGTTCCCATGAACATACTGTTTGATCATGCCAAGCTACTAAAATCTGTCTTTGAGAAAATCACATACCAAAAGGGTAACATCACTTACTATAGCTCAAAATACAATGTTTTTGAAATTAACTCAAATATACGTAAAGCATTTTATGAAAAGCGGTATTTTGAAACTGTTGAAGAACTGATACCAGAAGAAGCAAGTTTGTTAAAGATAGAAAACTTTAAATCGGAGATCCAAACTACTCATGAAAAAGATTTTTATCCGAACAAGGAAATGGTTGATAGAATAATGCTCGATGACAGAGGCAAATTAAAAATCGACTTCAAAATATTGGATTATATTAAAATGACAGAAGAAATGGGAGACTTTGAAACGGCAGCTAAATGGAAAGCTAAAACAATTTCTCATCCTATGAAAAATCATTCTTTTCACTATCTGCCATATAAAACCGATAGTGACTTTGAGCAATTATTTTTAGAAGAGATATTAAAGCTTGATTTAACGAAAAGTAATGGACTAGAAGTTTATTACAACGGCGATAGAGCATTGACTGAATTTAAAATTAAGTGTTACAAAAATAGTGGAAAAACATGGAATTATATTGGAATGTACACCCCTGACTTTTTAATAATAAAAAGAAATGAAGGCAGAATCCATAAAGCATTGATTACCGAAACTAAGGGTAAAATATATGCCAATGATCCTAAATTTATAGATAAACGATCGTTTATGGAAACTACCTTTACTTCAAAAAACAACGATAAATTTGGATATGACCGTTTTGCTTATTTGTATTTAGAAGATAGCTTGTCTGAAAAAGACAGAATTTCAAAAACAGCGCAAGCAATAAAATCATTTTTTGAGGAGGAACAAAGTAATGGCAATTAAATATGTACCTTTTTTTCCTGAACCCATTGAGGGACAAGCACTCCTAGATAACTTTAAACGCACGATTAAATATAAGGGTACAAATGAGGTAAATGGTAAATTACGCCGTGGTATGCCGCTGTATGATATGGAAAAGCAAGAAACTGTAGGAACTAACAAAGACGGGAATATGGTTATTCGTGGTGAGTGTGTTTCTGCTTGCGCATATTTAAAAGAGCAGAACATCCAAGTTGACTTGGTATATATTGATCCACCATTTGCAAGTGGTGCAGATTATGCCAAAAAGGTTTATATACGTAGAAATCCAAAGGTTGCCGAAGCAATAGAAAAAGCTGAACTGGAGCTTGAAACAAATGAAGAGTTTCGTGCTTTTGAAGAGACTATGTACGGCGATGTTTGGGATAAAGAGAAATACCTTAACTGGATGTATGAAAATTTAATGGCAATTAAGAGCGTTATGAGTGAAACTGCAAGTATATATGTGCATTTAGATTGGCATATAGGCCATTATGTGAAAATTTTGCTTGATGAGATTTTTGGTGAAGATTACTTTTTAAATGAAATTGTTTGGAGTTATTTCGCTTTCAAAAGAAAAACAACTAAAAAGTTTCCACAGAAGCATGATGTCATATATTCATACACTAAGTCAGAAAATTATATTTGGAACACACAGTTTAAGCCACATAGCGCTGAATATATTAAGAGATTTAAAACTGATGAAAATGGGCGGAAATACCGTGACGATGTAAATCCAACAGCAGGTGGTTCTAGGATTATCTATCTAGATGAAATTGAAGGGGACATAGTTGATTCTGTTTGGAGTGATATACCACCAGTTAACCCTGTAGCTAGCGAAAGAGAAGATTATGCCACGCAAAAACCTGAAGCACTACTTGAACGAATTATCAACGCTTCTTCCAGCTCAAATATGCTGGTTGCAGACTTTTTTGGAGGTAGTGGTGTTACTGCTGCAGTTGCTAACAAACTTGGCAGACGATTTATTCACTGTGATATTGGTATAAATTCGATTCAAACCACTCGTGATCGGCTTGTTGCTGATAAAGCTGAATTTGAACAATTAGAAATCAAAGATGGTGTATCACTATACCGTAACCCTGTTCAGACTATGCAACAAATAAAAAAACTAATCCCAGGACTTAAAAACGAGGACAGCCTTGATAGTTTTTGGGAGGGTGCCATTTCAGATAGTAAGCTTGGTACAATTCCTGTTTACGTTCCTAATTTAATGGATAGCACAACTAAGCTACTTGACGAGGTTTTAATGAACAGAATTCTTCACGATGCAGTCCCTGATCTTGATAGCAATGTAAAAAAAGTTATTGTTTATTATATTGACATAACCGACAAAACGGCTATTGAGAAGTTCATCAATGATGATGACAGCACAACTGTAGAAATTGAGTTGAGAGATTTAAAAGAAGTTCTTGATGATGTTGCAGTTGAAGATTATGTAGACCTTTGCTGCGAGAAGGTACAGGAAAGTCTGATACCAGAATATAAAATCAGCATAAATAAATTCATCAGCGATAGAGTCAATCAAAAAATTAATGCCTTTAATCAAAAATCATTTATAAATTCCAGTGAAAAGAAACCATACAATCCAATTGTTATTAGTGACGAGGGTTTGGAATTAATTGAGTTTTTGTCTGTAGACAGCACTTCATCTGATAGTGAGTGGCATTCTGACGGCGAAATCAAGATTGATAAAATCGGATATGTTGTAAAAAACGGAGTGAAGACTAAGGAGAACTGGGATGGCAGTATCAGAAGTGAGAAAAAACCGTTACGCCTAAAAATTCGTAATATTTGTGGTGATGAAACTATTTTGATTCTCTAAATTATAGTAAACAAAAATCGAACTTAACAAAAACCGCCTTGAAACGATATTTCAAGGCGGTTTTTATCCGTATTCAGTTTACCTTTACCCCTCAGTTCACAAGTTGTCCTTATGACCACTTGCATTTATTTCGGCAAGCCTTTTTTTTATTTATTGCATTTCACCAAAGTCCTTCTGGAAATGTTGATAATCTTTTACTGTATTAAAGCGACCTCCCCAAGTCCAACCTTTTTCAGTAAAGAGACGATAGCATAAATCAGCTTCTAAAATCATGCCTTTCTCACTTTGATTTCGATCCACAAATGCCTTTCCTTCTGGTGGAAAAACACCTTCACGCGTCACATATGGATTTTGAACAGGATTAATGTCTATTGCCATACCATAGCTGTGTCTTGACAGATGATCACTACCACTTACTACCCTAAAATTGAAACTAGAGGTATTATTATCTGCCATGGATAAGTCATCATCAGCGTTGTATTGATCCACTAGGTTTATCTTTTCAATGGGATACTTGGCATCATACAGTGTTTTAAAAATCGCCACAACTTCCTCAGCAACCTCTTGATTCACCACCATTTGTCCAATATGATCCATATCATCAAATCCGTAATAGGTTAGGGTTAACACGCTTAAGGCATCTCTTTGAATCACATCATTTTCTTTAAAGGATTTTCCGAGCATTTCATGGTAAAGCACATCATCAATCTTATTAATCTCAAATTGAACTTCAAAAGGTATCTCGACTGGCGACTCTATAGCGACTGCCTCTTCTGAAGGTTCTGGTACTAAAGGTGCTGCTACTGTGGTCTCTTCACTCACAACAAGATTATCCATTGCCAGAGAAACCGCCATCATATCACGACTGGTTTCATCAACATCCTGAACAGTCGTGTCTTTGTTATCATTAAAAATGGTCCCAATTAACTTGCCGCCGATCCCTAAAATGGCAATCAGTAACAATATCATTAATAGTATTTTACTTTTTATCATCATATGCCTCATTTAATTTGTACTCTGAAATTTTTCGATAAAGTGTCGCTCTGCTGATACCAAGTGCTTTTGCCACTTTCTCTGCGGATTTTTTATAGGGTTTATAGTACTCAAGTGCTGATAGAATCGCTTTTTTCTCAAGTTCAGCCAGAGTTATAAATTCAAATTCATTCTTAGGGACTTGTTTAAGTGGTGTCTGCCCAAAATTCGAAAATTCAACCTCTGATTCTAGATCGTTTTGTTTGGTATCAAAACGATCTTCAAAATATGATTTCTGCAATTTTTTAGGCAGACACTGTATCCTTAAAGTATGATCATCACACATATTGACAGCATATTCGATTGTGTTTTCAAGTTCTCTGACATTGCCTGGCCAATCATAGTGATTTAAAAGATCAAAACAAGTTTCTTCAATACTGCCGATCGCCTTATCCAGTTTTTTACTCGCGCGTCTAACCATGGTCCACACGAGCTCTGGGATATCTTCTTTACGGCTTCTAAGCGGGGGCACCGTAATGGGAATGACATTGAGTCTATAATACAAATCCGTTCTAAATGCACCCTCATTCACTTTAAGTTCTAAATCTTGATTCGTCGCTGCAACGATACGCACATCTATTGGTATTGGTGTCTTCCCCCCTAATCGTTCCACTTGATTCTCTTGAAGCACTCTGAGGAGCTTCGCCTGCAAATGTAATGGCATATCTCCTATTTCATCTAAAAAAAGGGTCCCTTTATTTGCTAATTGAAATTTTCCAGGCTTGCCGCCCTTTTTAGCCCCAGTAAAAGCCCCTTCTTCATAACCGAACAACTCACTTTCCAACAATTGTTCTGGAATTGCGGCACAGTTAATGGCGACAAAGGGCTTATTTTGTCTCTGACTGGCTTGGTGAATCGCCCTTGCAAAGAGTTCCTTGCCAGTACCGCTCTCACCTAAAATCAAAACCGTTGAAGTACTCTTCGCCACCCGACTCGCCATTGACTTAGCTTGTGTCAACGCATCAGACTTTCCTATGATATGTTCAAACTTTGTGGTCACCACATCTAAAAGCACTTCATTCACAGTGTTGATGACATCTTCCATCGCTCTAAAAGTGATGACATAGCCTTTGATCTCTGTGCCTATTTGTATTAAACTCACATCGTAAAGACCGCGCTCTTTGACATTAAAATTATAGGGTCTATTGGACAAAGCCTGCTTTGAAGTTAAAACGATTTCAACCTCTTTGGGCTCTAATAACGCTGTTAAACTTTCAATGGTTTTTCTATCTGACATTTTTAAAATTTTTTGGTTAGCTCTGATCACTTTCCCATCATTTCGAACCGCCACAAACCCTGTATCTATGGCATCTACCACAATTTCAAGCTCCTTTGCCAAAAGAGCCATCGCTTCAACAGCCTCTTGCTCATTGACCTTAGATGCAATCAGCTCTGCCATTCGATTTAAAAACTGTAATAGATTCTTCTGATTCTCAATAATATGATCTCTTTGAGTTTTCTCAAACGCAATCAACCCAATGACCCCAATAGTCTCATTTTCCCACTTTATTGGACAACAGACCTCCGCATGTTCATTACACTTGTTTTTACAATCACACATTTTACAAGCGAGATGATCTCCAGGATTTTCTATGATAAACTCCGAACCCGTCTTAATCGCATAG
The DNA here is from genome assembly GCF_001748365.1 of Fusibacter sp. 3D3. Taxonomy (GTDB): domain Bacteria; phylum Bacillota; class Clostridia; order Peptostreptococcales; family Acidaminobacteraceae; genus Fusibacter_A. Next base: position 248,813 of record NZ_BDHH01000004.1, read on the forward strand.
CTAAAAGCGGAGTGATCACTTACATTTTCTCCGATGCTCTCTTGATATCTCCCTGTACCCGCTATGCGCATCAGAGTTTCATCTACAATCGTTACATCTATATCAATAACACTCGCTATTGCATCACAAATCATCTGAGCATTTTGAATGACTTTATCAAGTTTCATGACACCTCCATTAACCTTTATGACATCTTTTTCAAGGTTTCACCAGCCCACTTTACAGCTTCAATATAATCTTCTAGTAAAATGGCTTCATCCAATTCAAAAGTATGACATATTTTATAGGCTGCAGCCCAATCCCCCATTTCATAAGCATTAATCAAACTACAGATCGGCAATAAAACACCTTCTTTTCGAATCAACACATCCTTTATACTCTGTGGCAATGAAATATCCTTTAAAGCTTCTGCCATCGGTTCGTCTAACATCGCATCTAGTGTACTGAATAATCCCATCATTGAAGCTTCGTGCTTGTACTGCCTTAAATTCGTATGTTTGGCAATCTTTTCGGCAAATCTCGTTCTGACAAGGGATAAAGTCATCAATTCTTCTGGTTTTTCACCCCCTAAGTCCTGTATCATCAGAATACTGATCCAACGTTCAATTTCTTTGAGTCCCATATAAGTCAACGCTCTCTTAATCGAGTAAATCAAATCATCACCTGATCTAGAACTGATTACCTTCATGAGTTTGTAAGCCAAGCTCACATCTTTTTCAATAATCTCTGCGAGAATTTGATATGAAGGTTCTTCTTTTTTGAGTTCGCTTAAAAGCCTTGCGTATTGAATCTTAGTTGCAGATTTATTTGTACTGGTCTTACCGATAATCATGGGTTTACTGAAAAAGAAGCCTTGAAAAAGATGAAATCCCATCTCTTTTGCCTTTAAAAAAATAGCTTCTGTCTCCACTTTTTCAGCAAGAAGAATTTTCTTGCTCATAAGGGCTTTATAAACAGCAGGGCCAATTGTCTCAAGCGGTGTCAGCATAAGATCGAATTTAATGATATCTGCATAAGGCACTAATGGATAAACATCATAGTTCTCAACAAAATCATCCAGTGCAATTTTATAACCCATTGCCTTTAACATTTTGATGCGTTCAATAAGCAACTCGTCCACAAGCACATCTTCAAGAACCTCTATAATCAACTTATTAGGTTCTATTAACTCAGAAATGTCTCGCATTAAAAAATCTGCATCGAAATTCACAAAGGCACGCTTGTTGTCGATAATTTGACTAAACCCTAATTCGTATAACCCACCAACCACACCAGCAGTTGCAGCCAATGAGGATAGCCCATCAAATTTCAAAGATTTATCCGATTTTCTAAATAAAAGTTCATATCCATAAACATCAAGTTTATTGTTGAATATAGGTTGTCTTGCTATAAACATACTTTTGCTCCTCGAAATACTGATTTTTGACCTGTATTTACCTTAATATTTACCCTCATCAACTGCTGTCTATGCAATCATTTTAACGAAAACATCTCTATCCAAAGTATACCATGATTTTAAAGCGTAATAAACGTGAATAATACTACTAAAAATCACTTTCTCGGGTATAATAATATTACTAAGAGCGCTTTTATTATGCACAATCTTCGGAGGTTAAAGTTGAATAGAGACAGGGAGTTTCACGGCATCATCCACGAGATCATCAAAAATAGCGAGTTTCAAAAGACAAAAAAAATACGTCATCATAGTGATAGCGTATTTCATCATTCCCTTCAAGTAGCCTATTTAAGCTATAAGCTCGCCAAAAAACTCAAATTAGATTATCATTCTGCTGCAAGAGCAGGTCTTTTACACGACTTTTTTTTATACGATTGGCGTGCACCTAAAAAAAATCGTTTCTTTGAAAAACACGGGTTTACACATGCTAAAGAAGCGCATCGTAATGCTAAAATGCACTTTAGTCTCAATCCAAAAGAGGAAGATGCTATTTTAAAGCATATGTTTCCGCTCACCATTTCACCGCCTAAAAACAGCATCAGTTGGATTGTGACACTTGCAGATAAATACATTTCAATAGCCGAATATGCTCATAAAATTCAAAAAATGCATCATAAAAAATAAAAACAGCCTTGTCTCTCAGTATCTTGCGAGTTTCAAAAGTGCCTCAAATGAAATCTCTCGAGAGGTCACTTTAGGTGTTGCTAATTTTCGAGAGGGGATAAATTGCCCATGATAATCAGAGCCACAAGTGATTAATAAATTATTTTTTAAACAATAATCTTTATAGTATTCATAGTCCAAAGTCTCTCTGTAATAAGGACTATAGCACTCTATACCACTGAGTCCAAGGGCTTTAAGTTCATTTAAAATTTCTTTTGAAATAAAATCGCCTTTAAAATAAGCTGGAGGATGCGCCAACACCACAGTATACCCCATAGCCACTAATTCTGGTAATACTTCTTCAATGGGGTCAAATATGAGTTTTAATCCCATCTCCTCAATAATCGCAAAAAAATCTGTCAAAGACTTGGTAACGCTCATCGTAAACAAATAATTTTCTGCCTGCCATCCGCCAAGACTTGGGTCTCTTACGAAATTTTCGTAGCCCTTGAGTGAAATTGCTTCATGTTTTTGACTGACGTACTCTATCACAGCTCTGTTATGGATTTCTCTAATGCTTCTATTTTTAGCGACACGCTCTAGGAAGCGCGTATCTAGAGGATCTATACCATAGGTGAGTAAATGCAGTTCTCTATCCATAAAAGTCGCTGAAAGTTCAATCCCCGGTATAAATGCAATACCTTCTCTTTTGGCAATGGTCATCATTTCAATCACGTTATCCATACAATCATGATCTGTCACGGAAAATAATTCAATATCATTTGCCTTGATTTCAATTATAAGTTCCTCAGGCGTTAAAGTGCCATCGGAAGCAGTCGTATGAATGTGTAAATCTACATATTTCTTTTTCATATCTTCACATCCTAAAGCACTTGAATATTCTATTCAAGTGCTTTTCTTATTGTTTTTTGAATAGCAATTTAATCTTCTGTCAATACTTTAGGTTTTGATTTAAAGGAGATGTTGAGCTCCACAATGAGAATTGCAATAAAAATCAACCCGCACCCCAATAACATCATTTTAGACATGTGTTCCTTAAGGAGTAACACGCCAAAAATTGCTGCAAATACAGACTCAAGCGATAGTATAATAGAAGCATGAGATGAAGTCGTATACTTTTGGGCCACTGTCTGAACTGTAAAACATAAAAACGTTGAAAAAATCGCAGAGTAGAGAATTGCAAACCAAGCTCTTGGAGAGAGTGAAATCGGTATGGGTTCTGTGACAAAAGCCGCAATTACAAATAAAACAGCTGCCACTGCAATTTGAACAAATGCAAGTTTTATAACGGACATATCCTTGGCAAAGTGTTCAATCGAGAGGATATGTGCTGCGAATAACAAAGCACATAGAAGCGTTAAACCATCTCCAAGGTTAAAGGAAAAGCCTTGATAACTGATAAGACCAATCCCTAATATTGTCATTAAACTTCCAACTAACGCTTTTATTCCGGGTATCTTTTTGTAAAAAACCCAAGAGAGAAAAGGTACCATCACCACATAAGTCGCCGTTAAAAACCCCTGTTTGGATGCCGTCGTGTACTGTAAACCTATGGTTTGCGCCGAAAATGCTAAAAACAGAATAATCCCCACTACGGAGCCTTTCTTAATATCTGCTCTAGACAATTTTCCAATCCATTTAAAGAGAAATAGATAAAGGAACAGTGCCGCTAATACAAAGCGGATGGCCATTAAAAACATTGGCGTAACCGTATTGAGTGCATCTTTAACAGCCACAAAGCCGCCACCCCATACTGCTGCAACAAATAACAGACTCAAATCAGATAAATACTTTTGCTGATTTTTTGATAGTCGACTCATAATGATATCCCCCAAATTATAATCTGTAGACGCCCTAAATTTATATCTAAAAATATCATACCAATTTTTTGATACTCTATAAAGCAAGTTATATTAAATTTTAATCATTTTTTTAGAGTCTGTTTTGGATTTCATCTGAGATGATCTGATCTTTCGATGTTTTTTTGGACTGATAAAGAATATCATCTGCTCTTGAAAGTGCATCATCTACATGATTTGACTTGGTAAGCCTACTGACGCCACCACTTAACGAAATTTTCATGCCACCACCAACTTCAATTGATTTAATTTGTGTATTCATATCACTTAATGTTGCCATAACACTTTCTATTTCAGATCCGATAAAGACAAGCACAAACTCATCGCCACCGTAGCGTCCTGCAAAGCCGTTATCCGTCATACCATTCGCCATTATACTTGCAATCTGCTTAAGTATTTTATCCCCGATCACATGTCCTTTCGTGTCATTTACTTGCTTAAAATTATCCACATCTACAAGCGCCAGTCTAATCGCTTCCTGAGACTCTAGAGACTGCCAAAGGGATTGCAATTGATCAAAAATATACCTTCTATTATATAAACCCGTCAAATCATCTTTTATGGTCATCTCAAACAAGGCCTGATTTTTTTGTATGAGTATTTCACTGTATGCATCAAGCGTTTGTTTCTCTTTTCTATAGGCGTTTGAAAAGACAATTAGCAATATTGAAGAAGCAATAATCGTCATCGGAATTTGAAGCAAATTATCTAAAAAAAGGACCTTAGTCGGCGTGTTCAAAAATATTTCAGGATAGAATGCGTTTATACATAGAAGCAGTATTATCGTTATAATCTCAGCCGCAATAAAAAAGACTCTCTGAAATCCTTTACAAACAAAACAAATAGAAATACAGATCAGAAAAGCGTATCCCATGGTTGAAGCAGTCGCACCACCCGCATAAAACCAGCCATCAGGTAAGAACACAAAAATAATTTCTGAAAAGATAACACCCTTAACTAAAGAGATCACATGCTTTCTTACATGCCTCTCCTCAAGTGTCATATAAACACCAATTATGGATGATACAATCAGCACAAGCCATTTATAATTGGCTTTAAAGGGAAAATCAATCAAAACATTATTGACGAGATTCAAGCAGCCTAGAACGATCCCGAATACAAGCATGTAAACAAACAAACGCTCTTCTATTGCCAAGGCTTTAATTTTCTTTGCCATAAGCCATCCTCTTTTTATTAACCTTTTTTTGGTATTCAAATCTCTATTTAAGATTCTAGACCTATTCTACCAAATTTATTGCGCTCATGCATTATAATATGTAAGGATTGACTTAAAGAGGGGTATTTTATTAAGGTCTTGTAAGCATTTCGATGATTTTCACTTTTTTTTACGAAAAACAGTTGATTTTTTGAACCAAAGGCATACAATAAATGCTGTGACTTTAAATAAAGGAGTGTTGTATATGAACCCTTTCATTAATCTTGGATTAGCATTAATTGTAGGCGTCATTTGTGGAAAACTCATGAACAAGATTAAAGTACCCGCTGTTGCTGGCTATATTATCGGAGGATTAATCCTTGGCGCCTCCGGTCTTAGAATTCTAAACGGCGACACCATTAATCAACTGGCTTTTCTGAGTGATTTTGCGCTTTGTGTAATTGCTTTTAATATCGGAAGTGAACTCGAACTTTCCGTTATTAGGCAACTTGGAAAATCCATTTTTATCATTGCTTTCTTCGAAGCCTTTGGCGCGTTTATTTTAGTAACGGGTGTTTCTTATTTTCTCACTAAAGACTTCGCCATTTCGTTAATTCTCGGATCCGTGTCCGCTGCGACAGCGCCTGCTGCTACAGTAATGGTTTTAAGAGAACTCAATGCTAAAGGCCCACTTACAAGTACCTTACTTGGTGTTGTTGCAGTGGATGATGCAATCTGTCTCGTCATTTATGCCATGGCGGCATCCGTCGCAAAAGTATTTGTAAATCATGAAGTCATTACGCTGCAAAAAATACTCATATTGCCCATTCAAGAGATTGTTTTTTCAGTTCTTGTAGGTGCAATACTAGGCTTATTGATGACTGCTTTGATCCAATATTCTAAGAGAGATTCTGAGCTTTTACCATTTGTAATTGGCACCTTACTTCTTCTTGTGGGCATCGCCACTCATTTTGGGCTCTCACCACTATTGACTGCAATGGCGATGGGTGCAACTGTGGCCAATATTTCGCCACAAAAAATTAAGGCATTTACGATCTTAGAGCACTTTTCACCACCTGTTGTAGCCGCTTTCTTCGTCCTTGCTGGCGCGAGATTAAATTTCGCCTATATCCCACAGATTGGTTTACTCGGTGTGGCATACCTCGTTTTTAGAATCCTTGGAAAACTGGCTGGCGCATCGCTGGGTGCAACGATTTCAAAAGCACCTGCCAATGTAAAAAAATACATCGGGCTTGGCTTGTTGTCTCAAGTCGGGGTTGCTGTTGGTCTTGCTATTACCGTTAGCAGAGAATTTCCAGACACAGACATCGGTTCCATTGTCGTGACCATATTACTTGCAACTACCATCATCACCGAAATTATTGGCCCGATTGCCACAAAATATGCCGTTACCAAAGCCGATGAGACACATGTCTAATTATTTATAATTTTCATTCGGTAAAGGATAGTTATCAGATACAAAATATGTTAAAATTTTATTTAAGGAGGATGAATCCTATGAATTATGCACTATTCCTCATATTAAATGATGTCGACAGATTAAAGGATATTCACAAAATTTTATTTGCTTTAGGCTGTGGGGCAACCACTTTAGATAGTGAAGGTATGGGCAGGGTGTTATTAGAACACAATGTTGATGTGCCAATTTTTGCAGGTCTTAGAAAACTAGTTGAAGGTGATAAGCCTTACAATAAGACTATCATTAGTATCATACACAGCGAGGAAAAACTTAGAAAAGTCATCGATCGCATTAAAGAAGAACTCAAAATGGATACAATTAATAAAAATGGAATTGGTTATATTTTCGTATTGCCCGTTTTAGAATGTCACGGCTACCAAATACCAGACAAATAAAAAAAAGATGCCTAGTGCCCTTTATCCTTAAAGGGTGTTGGACATCTTTTTTACTTTTCGAATTGACGCAGAGATGGGACATTTAATGCACACCCCGTTTTAACTTGCAGAAAATGTTCTAGATCAAGGAAAGAGAAAGACACGGACTCGTAGCGTATATAGACATACGTGAGAGGTCGTGTCTTTTGAATTGACGCAGAGATAGGGCATTTAATGCAAGTTAAAAGGGTACACCTTTTGGTGTACCCTCCGATAGCAGCTGGTGATTTAAAACCTTAAAACAACTTTTAAAAACTTAACTCTGAAAATTTAAATATCTATCAAACGCATTAAACCTACAATTTTGTTACTAATTTCTCATTAATACATTAGTGACTTAACATACAGTTCTTGTTTGACATTAACTTTTTTCGAAAACTAATTTCTTAAAAACAACTTCAAAACGATCATGCGCTTACAAATCTATGTTCCAATTTGCAAGTATTGAAAAAAACTTTAATCCCAGCTCTATCTAAGAAGAGTTTCCTTCCTAGTTTATTCATACCCTTCACTTTTTAAGTTAAACATTTTTATGAAAAAATTGTTTTTCTTTTTGTAATAGCACTTGACATGACATTGCAAAAAAGATAACCTTTATGAGGTTAACCATATTGATTTTTATAAATAGAAGGAAGAAAACAATGTCAAATACAAACAATAGTTTTATTCACGAGGTTCAGCGTAGACGCACTTTTGCAATCATTTCCCATCCGGATGCTGGAAAAACTACTTTAACTGAAAAATTCTTACTCTACGGCGGCGCTATTCGAGAAGCAGGCTCTGTTAAATCCAGACGTGCACAAAAGCATGCTGTATCAGACTGGATGGAGATTGAGAAACAAAGAGGCATCTCCGTAACCTCAAGTGTACTCCAATTTGAATATAATAATTACTGCATCAATATATTAGATACACCTGGCCATCAAGATTTTAGTGAGGATACTTACCGTACGCTCATGGCTGCCGATAGTGCTGTCATGGTCATTGACGGTGCAAAAGGGGTTGAAGCTCAAACAAAAAAACTCTTTCAAGTTTGTAAAATGAGAGGTATTCCAATCTTTACATTTATCAACAAAATGGATCGACAGGGTAAAGATCCCTTTGAACTCATGGAAGAGCTTGAAAAGGTTCTGGGCATTAGATCGTGTCCTATCAACTGGCCTATAGGCTCTGGTAAAAACTTTAAAGGCGTTTATAATAGACAAAAACAATTAATTGAGCTCTTCTCTGAAGGGAACCATGGACAGGCCATGGTCAAAACAATAAAAGGTGATGTCACCAATGCAGAATTCAAAACCCTTCTTGGTGAAACGTTGCATAAACAACTTTTAGATGATATAGAACTCCTAGACATTGCTGGTGACGATTTCAATTTAGAGCAAATTCTAAGTGGCAACTTAACCCCTGTCTTTTTTGGAAGTGCCCTCACCAATTTTGGTGTGGAACCCTTTCTCGAAGACTTCTTAGAAATCTCTACATCACCACAAGCTAGAGCGAGTAATCTTGGGCATATAAAACCTGAATCGGAAGATTTCTCAGGCTTTATATTTAAAATCCAAGCGAATATGAACCCAGCGCATCGTGATAGAATTGCATTTCTTCGAATCTGCTCTGGCAAATTTGAAAAAGGCATGTCTGTAAACCATGTCCAAAAAGGGAAAAAAGTTAAACTTGCGCAACCCCAACAATTTCTTGCCCAAGATCGCGTTATCGTTGAAACGGCTTATCCTGGAGATATCATTGGCATTCATGATCCTGGCATATTTAACATTGGTGATACCCTTTCGGAGAACTCAACAGAACTCAAGTATGCTGACATCCCACAATTTGCGCCAGAACATTTTGCAAAGGTTTCCATTAAGAATTCACTTAAGCGCAAACAATTTATCAAGGGCATTTCACAACTTGCTGAAGAAGGTTCTATCCAAGTTTACAGAAGACCCAATATCGGTGTTGAAGAATTGATCGTCGGCGTCGTCGGTGCACTTCAATTTGAAGTGCTTGAATATAGACTTAAAAATGAATACGATGTCGAGATCCTCATGCAATCACTGCCATACCGTTACATTAGATGGATTGAAATGGATCAATTTGATGCTAAAAAATTCTCAATGACTATGGATACCATGCTTGTTGAAAACGAAGAGGGTCAACCTATTCTCTTATTCCAAAACGAATGGTCCATAAGACAAGTTGAAGAGCGTAATAAAAAAGCAAAATTGCATGAAACTTCAATTTTCTAAAGATTTTTAATGTGTCAAAAAACAGAAAGCCCTATACCCTTAACTTACTTAAAGGAATAGGGCTTTTTATAAGCTCATGCTAAAATCTCATTTTCCAACTAAAATAGTCATTATCCTCATTTTTTTCATATCTTAAGAATGCTGAAAATTTAGTGCCTTTTTTATTGACAAAATTATTGCTAAAGACTTCTCCAGTCTCTAAAAGCTTCATAATGGTGTTTTTATTGGGTGATACACCTAGTGCCTGTAAAAATTTATCCTCTTTCCAGACCACATACTTACAACCCGCCTTCCAGTTCGTGCAACCAAAACCTTTTTTGCCTTCAATCACATCAGATCCACAACTAGGACACTTCCCAAGCGACCCCGCGTGTGACACTTCTAAGTCTTGAATCACATGAAAATCGTCACCCTTGATGTCAGCCACTGCGGCAGAAGTAAAGGCTACGATGTCTTCAAGAAAATCTGTTCTTAAAACTTCACCTTTGCCAATATCCGATAAGGTTTTTTCAAGCCGCCCTGTGTATTCAAGGTCGAATAACGGTTTTACGGGAAATAGTTCCACAAGCATTCGACCCATTTCCGTACAGTAAAGCGATTTTCCTTTAACATCAATATAGCCAACACGTTTTAGTTTCGTAATGGTTTCAGCTCTCGTAGCTGGCGTTCCTATACTAAATCCGCTTAAGATTGACTGAATCATCTCTTGGTCATCACTCTGATTCACATCTATGCCTTCATCCACATCATCTGAGTCATCATCATCAGAATCCTGATCTTCATCAGACACCTGTTCTGAATCGTCTTTCTCCTTGACTTGATTTTTTTGATTTTTGAACTTTTTCCCACAAGTCTCCATGATTCTAAGAAGCGTTTTTTCGGTGTGTTTTTTGGGAGGTGAAGTGCCTTTAGTCTCCATTTTAAGTTTAGAAATGTCCACGATATCATTGACTTCTACTTGTGGCAATTCTTTTTCTTTTGATTTTATCTTTTCAATTTGACGCCAACCTTCAACGAGCTGTCTTCTGCCTTTAGAAATAAATTGACCCGAAAGTTCCGTATCAACACCGACGGTTATGAGGGTCATCTCCTCATGTTCTGCCACCGGCATAAACTGCATTAAAAAACGATTGCGCACGGCATCATAAACCACTTTTTCATCGCCAGCAAGCCCTTTGGCCACCACATAGGTCGGCATAATCGCACTATGACTTTCCACTTTTGAATTATCGAAAACACGCTTATGTGTGTGAAATTCTATTTCTTTTTCATAAGGCAATCCTTTTTTGTGAACGTTCAATACTTTTTGAGTCTTCTCAACCAAGGATTCCTCAAGCGCCATACTAGCAGTTCTTGGATATGTGATGAGTTTTTTTTCATAAAGTGCCTGAGCTACTTTTAAGACTTTATCAGATGTCCATCCCTTTTGCTTACTGGTGACATAGCCTTGTAGTCCCGATAGGTTAAAAAGCGTTGGTGGGTATTCTCTCTTGACTTCAACCATTCGATCTAGGACGATTCCTTGTTTTTTTGTAAGCGCCTCTTTGACAGATTCAAGCAATTTGACATCCTCAAATTTGTCATTTCCATCGACCGTGTAAATGCCTTCATAACTTTCACCTTTAGGCGTCTTAAAAGTGCCAGTTAACTTGTGGTATTCTTCTCTTACAAAATTTTCAATTTCAATATCTCGATCATAGATAATTTTAAGCGTGGGCAACAAGACCCGACCAATATTGAGCGCTTTTCCTGATCCACGTTGGTATTTCAAAGTCGCAACAGAAGTGAGGTTGATCCCGATAATCCAATCTGCCCATTGTCTGCTGATGCCAGCATCTTTAAGCGGAGCCATGGTTTCATTAGACACCATCTTTTGAAGTCCAGACGCCACTTCATCCGGCGTCCACTCATTTAGAAGCAAGCGCTCAATGGGCTTTCCAACTTTTAAATAATCTAAAATAATATCGCCGATAATTTGCCCCTCACGATCATAGTCACAGGCAGAAATAACGCCATCGACATCTGCACGTTCAATAAGTGTCTTTATCGTCATAAGCTGTTTTTGGGCGCCTTGATCAGGTTTATGCCGATCGACGGGATCCGATTTGACTTTATATTGAAAGGCCTCAGGTACAAATGGAAAATTCTCCATGCGCCACCCTGCCATTTTTTCATCGTAATCTTTGGAATCAAATAGCTCTAGAAGATGACCAAATGCCCATGTTACTAAGTACTCAGGGCCTTCATAGTAACCGTCTTTTCTCGTCTTTGCATTTATGGCATCAGCAATATTTTTTGCAACCGATGGTTTTTCTGCGATAATGACTTTCGACATGATCTCCTCCTTAATATTATTGAATAGCATACACTCATAACAGCATCCTATAAAATTTTATCACAAATTACCAGACTCTCAAAGGTAAGTCTAAAAAAAAAAGAGTTCCATTTATAACAAACTGGATCCTCCCCATAATTTCTTTATTCCATATGTTCATTTAAAGACACTTTACTTAAGCTCTGAAAAAGGAATCGGTCTTTCTTCTGAATTCTCTGGCACTATTAAGTTCAGCTTGCGTGCGACAAAGCTCGCTGTAGTCGCTTGAAAAAGCAAAGTAAAAATAATGGTCATAAATACCACAGATGAAACCACGTTGGCATGCGGCAGTTTTAAACTTACAATAAGACCTGAAAGTGCCGCAGGAATAACGCCAGTCTCTCTAACCCACATCATAAATAGGATCTCATTTTTCTGCCATTTTGCCTTGCGATCAGGGAGCGTACAAATGAGGACCGATAAGGGTCTCACCACAAAAACAAGTGCAAATACAATCAATAAAGACTCTTTCCAATACAGACTTAATGATTTGAAATCCACATGCATCCCTAGCAATATAAAAATAGCAATTTTCATGATTGCAGTCACCGTATCACGCACATTTTTTTGAACTTCAAAATCCACCGTAGGCACCCATAATTTCAACATTTTTTTGTTGCCACAAATGAGACCTGTCACAAAAGTAGACATATACCCACTGCCTTGCAACGCTTCTGCCAAACTATAAGAGCTCATAACTGCCAAGATCGATATTATTGGCGCAAACTCTGTGAACAAGCCAAATTTGCCATCCGAAACACTGAGTGAAAAGATAAAGCCCACTAAAGTACCACTGATAACACCAAATACGATCATTTTTATAAGCGATATTGCATTTTCTTCAAGTGAAAACTTTCCCGACTGAATAATCGTAATAATTGTAAATACTAAAATGGCACCTACGGCATCATTAAAAGCAGACTCACTGATTACGGTCTGTTTGACCCGCTCTACAATCCTGATCTTTGAAAAAACGGGTACAAGTGCTGCTGGATCTGTAGATGCTATTACAGATCCAATCAAAAGCGCATAAATAAAGTCGATCTTGAATACCTTCATGGCAATAAAACCAATAACAATTGCACTTATAAAGACACCCACTGATGCCAATAATGCAACGGTCCACTTTACTTCATTCAACACTTTAAGCTTAATTTCTCTACCACCATCATACAGAATGAAAGCCGCTCCAAACGTGAGAATAAACTGGTTGGCACCGGAGTGCGTGTCCACATTCACAAGATTAAAGACTGCAGGACCTATGAGGATACCTGCAAATAAATAAATTACGATATCTGGCATTTTGATGATGCCACTTATTTTGGATGCGATAACACCTACAAACAATATTAATGCAGGTACCATGAGCGAAGTTGCTGTTTCAGCCACAATAAAACCTTCTTTCATTTAATAGTCCGATTAGTATCAATAGGACATTCACCAGTATACGCCTATAAAATAAAATTTCAACTTATTTTATGTTGAAAATAATAAAATCTATGTTAATTTTTTGTATCAATAAAATACGCAGCTTCAAATGCCTCTTTCGGTAACGGTTTGTTATAGTAATAACCTTGAATTTCATCACATCCAATCAATTTGAGATAACTCAATTGCTCAAAAGTTTCAACACCCTCTGCAATGGTTATAAGGCCCATGCCCTTCGCCATCATGGTGATTGCTTTAATAATCAAGCGGTCTACATGATCCGTCGCAATATTATCAACCAATTCTTTCGCAATTTTAAGACGATCAATATCAAAGCGTTTAATATAACTTAGCGATGAGTACCCTGTTCCAAAATCATCAATTGAAATGTGAATGCCCAGACCTGAAAGGGCCGTGAAAATTTCCTCCATCACAACATTAGAATTCATGGCACTATTCTCTGTAATTTCAAAATCGAGATTACTCGCATCTACTGAGGTGGCATTGATCAGCATGATGATATGAGCAAAAAAGTCGATACTGTCAAATTGCACTGGTGAAATGTTGACACTCAACTTAAATTCTGAATCGTAATTGTTATTCCAGAGCGCAAGCTGCTGCATACTCTTTTTAAGAACCCACTTGCCTATGGCCAAAATCGTATTAGATTGCTCCGCAATGGGTATAAATTCTGCTGGTGATACGGCCCCTAAAATTGGATTTACCCATCTCAATAAGGCCTCTGCACCGACAAGTCTTTCTGAGCCAGTCTCAAGCTGAGGTTGAAAATACAGTTCAAATTCATTATCATAATTTGCAGATTTCAGTAACAGCTCCACCTGATTGGCTCTTTCAACACTTTCAGATAAATAGGACTTGTAATGAACAATTTTTTCCCCTGAAGTCATTTTTTTAGCTTGAAGCATCGCTATATCCACATATTTTAGCAGTTGTACACGATTGTCCGTATCCTCAGGAAATTTTGAGATCCCCATACTGGCTTCCAGCGAAAAAATAAATTGCTCGATTTCAATAGGTGTTTTAATGATACTAAGGATTTGCGAAGCAATGTTCTTTATGTCCACCTCTAAGTCAGCGCGTTGGAGAATAATGCCGTATTCATCCCCCCCAATTCTATAAATCTTCAAATTATCGGGTTTCCACGCTTTTAAATTATTTGATAATGCGCAAATAACCTGATCGCCCATTTCATGTCCATGGATATCGTTAATCAATTTAAACCGATCAATATCTACAAAAAATAGCGAAAATGGCGCCTTGTTTGTCACCAATTCTTCGACCTGTTTTAGGAAAGATCTCCTATTAGGCAAGTCACTTAGAGTATCCATATTGGCTAAATAATTTAAGGTTTCATTACTCTTTTGAAGTTCTGAAGTTCTTGCCCTAACGTGTTCTTCTAAATAATCATTGTATTGCTTTTCCCTTTCTAACAACGTTTCAATTTCTCTAACTTTGCTAAAATACTGACTTACAAATCGATGCAATCCCAACATAAGAACTGCTTTTAAAACAACTATGATGTCCACATATCCCACAAGCAAAAACAAAATTGGAATAAGAATCACCCATTTAATGCGATGGCTGCGTACAGGACCAGCGACAAAAGGAAATAGCTTGTCTTTCTCATTTGTTCTAACCCTTATATTATACAAAACCGTACTGGCATAGCCCAAAAATGAAAATGAAATCATAAAGAGTACATCTGAAATATTATTTGGAATATAAAAATCATAGTAAATCATATAAGTATACAGTAAATCCGATACGGGATATAAAAAAATACCACCGATCAAAAACAATATACCTATATTGAAATTCCCTTTTTTCTTTGTCTGAGCCATTCCAATCATAACGCCAAAGATAAATATATCTGTTAAAATATACAACATCGTAATACTGAATTCAGCATTTGACAATTGAGCCGCACTTACGACCTCTAGAAGACTCGCATTTATTGTAAAGAACAGGACCGCTATCACCAGAATCATATCTGAAATGATTTGAATAAAATGCCATTTTTTAAAATTCTGATAAAAGTAAACACCGCAAGCTGTTGCTAGCAGCAAATTTGGGATTAGATATAAGGCTGAGTACAGCACATTTTCTTCAGGATTTCCGTTGAACAGATAGGCATCCAGTAGCCATATTGTATCCACAATTGCCCACGATAAAACCAGATACATTATAATTTGCCAATATAACTTCGCATCACTTTTGTTTCTTGTTCCATTTAATATGATAACAGTCGTAAAGAGTAAAAGAGGTGATAAAACATTAGAGAATAGTTGCTCCCCCAATAAGGCTACAATACTGTAACCTAGGAGTAAGATCAATTGAATTAGATTGAGATAAATCCATCTTTGTTTCATAAAAGTAAACCTCATCTGTCTGACTTTCACTGCGCTTAAAATCTATTATACTATATGATACCCCATTTAAAACAAAATATATGTCCTCTTTGTAATGTTTGCATACATTCTATGTGCGCTTGTAACGCACAATAGTTCTAATCGTTTTTTGAATACTCATTTTTTTTGATTTTTTGTAACATTCACGCCTGTTTTTACCTTTTTACACTTGACGATGAATTCCAGAATAGATATACTACCATTTAAAAACCATTAGAAAGCTTCCTGTATAATTTAAATAGGTCAAGCGATTGACAAAGAAAAATACCTCAAGTAAATTAAGATTATTACTGACCAGACCGTTAGTAAAAAATCAAAAAAATACGAGAGGTATCTAAGATGAATTTTAAAGGCAAAAAGAAAAAAAATCAAGTTATAGCAGCAAATATTTTTGAACAACAAGAAATTTTAAAAAAAATGGAAGCCATAAAAAATAATCTTAAAGCATCTACATGGCATGAATTGGAAACAAAAGGCAAGTTTGATAAAAACGAAAAATTGACTTTTATCAGTGATGATATGCTTGTTTTAGGATGCGATATCGGCAGCGAAACACACTATATAAGAGCGATTGATACCCGAGGCAGAGAACTCAGTAAATCCGCATTTCCATTTAGCAACACACAAGAGGGTTTTGAAAGTGCTAAAGACTGGGCAGTTGAGATAGCTGCGGCGAATGACAAAAAACAGATTGTATTAGGTCTGGAGCCAACAGGACACTATTGGTTCTGCCTAGCGACATGGATGATATCCAATGGAATCAGCGTTGTTCAGGTTAATCCATATGCGGTGAAGCAAACAAAAGAACTAGAGGATAATAGCCAGCTTAAGGATGACATAAAGGATCCGAAACTTATTGCAAATCTTGTAAAGGATGGCAACTTTGGAATGCCATATCTTCCAGAAAAACTGTATGCGGACCTTCGTCGTCTGTCAATGTTCAGGGAACAGTTGAACGAGGATAGAATCCGATTTCTCAATAGGCTTCATCGCGAAATGAAGATATATTTTCCAGAGTATAAGGACGCACTGGGAAAGTTTGACGGCACATTCAGCCTAGAACTTCTAAAAACAGCACCATTTCCAGAGGACCTTGTTTCACTTGGCACTGATGGCATAAGACAGATTTGGCATGATGCTAAGCTTAGAGGACGCGGCTATAGCAGAGCTGAGGAGATTATGAAATATGCCCTCAAAAGTGTTGGCATGAAGGATGGCACTGATGCCAGTAGAATGGCTGTAAAGTGGTTTGTCGAAAGAATTATAGAACTAGACGAACAACTTTCAGAGGTAGAGGAACAACTGAATCAAAAATGCATGGAAATTCCACACGCTGAGAACATCCTTGAAATATCAGGGATAGGAAGTAATACACTTTCTGGAATATTGGCAGAGATGGGCGATATATCGCGGTTTGATGATGTAAAGGAAATACAAAAGCTGAGTGGCTTAGGACTTGTGGCGTGTAGCTCAGGTAAGCACAAAGGGAGAACCAAGATTAGTCATAGAGGACGCAAACGGCTGAGATATTGGTTATTCCAGGCTGCTAAGTGTGTAGTGGTCCATTCGGATGAGTTCAAAGAACTTCATGCGTACTATACGACGAGGCTTGAGAATCCACTTAAAAAGATGCAGTCGCTGATAGCCATTGCTTGCAAGGTACTTCGTGTGATATACACAATGCTTACAAACGGCACGGTGTATGACCCTAAGAAGTTGAAAGCGGATATAAAGAGACCGACTAAACTGAAAGCAGTTGCTGCATAACAGAAACAAGAAAATAGTATTGTCAATCCAGACCCTTGCTGGGATTCAGAAAATCTGGATTCGAGCAGGGTTCTGGAAAGCAACCCGATTGAGATGAAGTCGCTATAAGTGCTTTATCAGCAATATGACTAACTGAGAGAATCAAGGTATAGCGTCCACTGAATATCAGATCCTTGAAGATCAAATTGGTCAGTAAAATCAAAATCTAAAAAACAAGAGCTGTAGCTGGCAGTAGTTATTTCCTTAGGGCAAGACCCTGTTAGAAAGCTTAGCCGGCACTCAGTGTATGAACAGGTGGGACGAAGGAAGTTGGGACATGATCCCATTAGACACGGAAGGTTCACCATCATAGCTAAACAGAGGAATCACGGCCTTTATAGAGTATTACAAGCGGATGCTTATTAAGCTGTACCCATTTTAGCTATTCAGTACATGATATCATGACTGTTCTACACTTTTAGCTCTGGTTAGCGAGGTAACTATTTAAACCAAAGCCTTAAAAATCAATGATTTTAGGCTTGACAATATAGGAAGGTATTAAATGTAGTCTTATTTAGTACAGTGACATTTATATTTATGAGAATGGCATATCCTTTTTATCAACCACACATGCAAGCTACTGGAATTGATGTAAAATATTTTGGCGTTATCTTTTTTGCATTTAATTTAGTGGCTGGATTCTCTGCAAAGCGTATTGATTTTTTTATTGAAAAAACGAAACCGTATTCAATGCTCTGTGTTGGGGGATTGGTAGCAATTTCATATTTATTGTTAGGGTTATTTCCTGTTTTAATTAGTTTTACCTTCATATTCCTTCAGCAAATCACACGAGGACTCGGTAATCCTGTATTTAGTAAGTATATCAATAAAAATATTCCATCTGATTATCGAGCGACGATTATTTCTTTCAATAGTTTAATTGGCAATGTGGGTGTGATAATCTTGCAGCCTGTATTTGGCTATTTGATCGACAAATACAGTGTATTTCCGGTTGAATTGGGTATAGGAGTGTTGATGATGATGTGTTTAGGGATGATTGAAATATTTGTAAAACGCAATCAGATGAAGGACCTCTAATGGGTGAATTTTGAAGGATTTTTTGATTCATATTTCATTATAAATTGAGTATTTTAAATAATTTGACACTATCCAAAAATCTGTATAGAATGAAATAGAATAGATTAGCTTGGAGGATGAAATGGATCTTTTTGATCAGAAAAAAGAAAACAAATCGTTAACGTCATTGATCTTTGAAAGAATTAGAGAAGATATCTTAAATGGTAGATATATCCCTGGTGATAAGTTGGTTGAAATAAAGTTAGCGGATGAACTGGGGGTAAGTAGAACGCCAGTTAGAGAAGCACTTAAACAATTAGAGCTGGATGGGCTGGTAGATAACATACCCAATAGAGGTGTTGTCGTGAAGGGGATCACTCCAGAAGATATTGATGATATTTTAATGATTAGATTGTGCATTGAGGGATTAGTTGGACAATGGGCTGCCGAACGTATTGATGATTCCGAAATCAAAGAATTACAGGAAATTTTCGACTTAATGGAGTTCTACACTTCTAAAGGCGATGTTGAAAAAATATTTGAACTCAATACCAGATTCCATGAAACGCTTTATAAGGCAACAAAAAGCAGATACTTGGAAGGTGTACTAAAGGATTTTCAGTTATTTATTAGACAATCTAGAAATAATTCATTAAAAACTGAAGGTAGAATTGAATTTGCTTTGGAAGAACATAGGGCAATATTAAGTGCTTTGAAAAATCACGATCAAGAAAATACGAGAAAAGCTTTAACGAAACATATAAGTGCATCCAATATTAACATCAAGCATTTAATAAAGTAGCAGATAAGTAAGTAGCAGATAAGTAAGTAGCAGATAAGTAAGTAGCAGATAAGTAAAGTAGCGGCTAAATAAAGTAGTGCTAAATGTAAAGACCAAGCCATTTCATATTGAGAGGGCTTGGTTTTAATAGATAAACAAGGGGGACATCGATGTCGGATAATAGGCGTAAAATGATCATTGAAAAATTGAATTTGAGCACTGAACCCTTTACGGGGACAGAACTCGCAACCTATTTTGAAGTTTCTAGACAAGTGATTGTTCAAGATGTCGCGATACTTCGTGCAGAAGGCTATAGCATTCTAGCCACATCTAGTGGTTATATCATTCCAAAGGTTCATGGACAAAATCGCATGATTAAAACATTTGTTTCTGAACACAGGGGATTTGATCGAATGGAAGAAGAACTTAAGATTATTGTTGAATATGGTGGTAAGGTAATCGATGTTATTGTTGAGCATCCCGTGTATGGTGAAATCGTGGGAACCCTGTTAATATCCAACATGGACGAGGTTAATAAATTCATTAAACGTGTTGATGAAACAAATGCGAAACCACTTTCATTATTGACTGATGGTGCACATATTCACACCATTGAAGTGCCAAGTGAAAAAATATTTAAGTTAATTAAAGCAGAGTTATATGAAAAAGGATTTATTAAAGAACTGTAATTTTTTTTGAATACTACTGACAAGACAGGTGTTAATGTTTGTTGACTTTACAACGAAAAATAGTATTAATCAAGGGAGAATAAGTTAAATGGTGCGCATTAAAAATTATTTGATTAAGACATTAAACGGCATGGCTTTAGGGCTATTCGCGTCATTGATCATAGGATTGATTTTAAAACAGATTGGCGACTTAACGGGAATCCAACAGCTTGCCACATTTGGAAAAGTAGCACAAGTGATGATGGGACCTGCCATAGGAGCGGCCGTTGCGTATAGCGTAGGGGCATCTCCACTTGGAATTTTTGCTTCAGTTGTGGCTGGAACTATAGGCGCTGGTAGTATAAAAATGGATGAAGCTGGTCAGATGATCATTGGTATAGGTGAGCCTATGGGGGCATTTGTTTCAGGACTTGTTGCAGCCGAGTTTTCCAAATTGATCTCTGGAAAGACAAAAGTGGACATCGTCTTGGTGCCAGCACTGACGATTATTGTTGGAGGTCTTGTTGGATTGACATTAAGCCCTGTTATCGCTTCTCTGATGAAGGCAATAGGTGCGGTTATAAACACAGCTACAGAACTTCAACCTATACCTATGGGGATCATTATAGCCGTTATCATGGGGATTGTATTGACACTGCCTATAAGCAGCGCAGCCTTAGCAATTTCTTTAGGATTATCAGGCATCGCTGCAGGCGCATCACTGGTGGGCTGTTGCTGTCAAATGATTGGATTTGCATGTATCAGTTATCGTGAAAACGGTATTGGAGGGTTTATCGCACAAGGACTTGGTACATCAATGTTGCAAGTGCCCAATATCATACGAAATCCAAAGATTTGGATACCGTCAATTGTTGCAAGTGCAATTCTTGGCCCTGTTAGCACTGCCGTGCTTCATCTCGAAAGTAACAGTATTGGAGCAGGTATGGGAACGAGTGGCCTTGTGGGTCAATTTGGAACTTTTGCGGCGATGGGTGAAACGCATTCAGCATTGAGTCTGTTCATCTTAATAGGCATAATGCATTTTGTATTACCGGGCATTATTGCTCTAATAATAAGCGAATGGATGAGGAAGAAAGGCTGGATTAGTTTTGGAGATTTAAAACTCGAAGGGACCCATAAATAATGAAGTAAGATGCTAATATAAAAAAAATGAGTTATTGCAATGGTAATTTGCGATAACTCATTTTAAATTGATTTTAAGTTCAAATCCAATACATGGATTGCCAGAACTTTTGTAAACGATGAGTGAAGGCATCTGTTTAGACTTGAATCCAAACTGGTGACAACCATGAGGGTTATTGGGGTCCCATGTAACGTAGTAGTGCTTACATTTTCGGCAGTCAATTCTGGGTAATGACATTTTTTACTCCTTGTACAGCAGATTAGATTGAGCAATATAATTCTATTGTAATGGAGGATTCATTTTTTTTCAAATTAAATTCATTAACCTAGATGAAGATCAGCCATTAAAACCCCTTTGATTTTTCCAGATACAAATATGGGCACTGCAATTGCAATGCAATAATTATAGGTATCTGAAGAGATATAAGGCGTAGAAGTGTATGCTTCGCCTTTGATAGCTTCTATAAAGTAAGGACGATGTGCAAAATTTGTGTAAAGGGCATCATCACATTTTGTGCGTGACAAAGACTGTATTTCGATTGATTTAGAAATAGATTCAAGCAGCGTTATACTATTGTTTACATAATTTTTTATTTCAGAATTAAAGCTAAAACCCTTTGAGAAATCAGAAGTTAATTTTTGAATACTAGAAGTCATATCGGTTAATTTTTGTAGATGAGTAAAGATTGAGTCAATGTATTCTACGGACTTCTTAGTCTGATCAACCGTTTTCAAAAATTCATTTTTGGCAGTTTGAGATGTTTTCTGTGTTTTTTCCATACTGTCGGTACTGACACTAACACTATTTGAAATTTGCTTAACTTCTGCTCGAATTGTATTGATTAGATTTTCAATTTCAGTTGCATGTATGGCAGATTCATCAGCAAGTTTTTTCACTTCCTGTGCGACAACTGCAAATCCAGCACCGGCATCACCGGCTCTAGCAGCTTCAACTGAAGCATTTAATGCAAGTATATTGCTTATTTCAGTGACCTTTTGATCTATTTTTTCACCATTTGCGTCCATTTCAGAAATAAACTTTCTGACGTGATCAATCAGAACATTAAAATTGGTAGTGATTTTTTGGTCTAATGCCGTATTGCCATTATAACATTTGAAATCATTAAAACTTTAATAAATTCAGAAAATTCAAAAAAATCTAAAATTGAGACCTCAAGATGATATTTTATAGAAGATATGATATAATTGGAGTGATTTAAAACATGGTGGTGTATAGAGTGAATAATAAAAGTAAAATTGGTGTATTTGATTCTGGGCTTGGTGGCATTTCTGTACTTTATGAAATTCACAAAGTAATGCCAAATGAATCCATTGTCTATTTTGGTGACTCTGGGAATGCCCCTTACGGGGTAAAAACGAAAGATGAGGTTGTTGAGCTTTCAAGGCGCATTTGTGACCATCTAATTGAAGCAGAAGATGTAAAAGCGATTGTCATTGCTTGTAATACGGCGACAAGTGCTGCAGTGGATATTTTAAGAAGTCAATATAGTATACCAATCATCGGAATGGAACCGGCAATTAAGCCAGCAATTGTAGGGACAGAAGGTGTTATTGTGGTTTTGGCCACAGAGATGACGCTTAAGGAAGAAAAGTTTAACAAGCTGCTTTATTCGTTCGAAGAAGCACATCGTATTATTAAGTTGCCTGCTCCTAATTTAGTGGATATTGTTGAAAATCATATGGATGATGTCGAGTATGTGAAACAATCTATTTCAAGTTATTTAGATCAAATAGAGGCGCATGTCGAAGGCATTGTTTTGGGATGTACGCATTTTATCTTTTTAAAAGATTTTATCGATGAATATTATGATCATAAAGTTGAGATCTTCGATGGCAACTTTGGAACAGCGAGTCAGCTTAAAAATGTACTTCACACATTAGCTCTTTTGAATGATGAAACTTTTGAAGGGGCAATAAGCCTATTGAATTCAAAAGACAATCACTTTGTTGAAAAATCAAAAGACATGTATCAATATTTAAGAAAGAGAGCGCAAGATGGCAGTAAGTGAACCTTTATCTGTTGATGTTAAAATGATGACATTGGTGAATGAAAAATTACAATTGATTTTAGAGGAAGCTATTTTTGATGAAAAGGCAGAACAAATTTTTAGAATGCGCTATGGTGTTGATTGTCAAATTCAAGTGCCTAAACACATATCGAAGACGCTTAAAGTGCCTATGAAGAAATTACATTTAGAAATGCATCGAATCGATAATAAAATATTTAATATCTTAAAGAAACATGATTTGTTTGAGCAAATTTAACCAATAAAAACACAAAATTAAAAAAAGCACGTTAATTCTAAGAGGATAAAGCTTAGAATCAGCGTGCTTTTTAACACTCTAACACATTATGCTTTTAAGCGCTTTGATAACTGAGATAAGTATAAG
This sequence comes from Fusibacter sp. 3D3, assembly GCF_001748365.1. Taxonomy (GTDB): domain Bacteria; phylum Bacillota; class Clostridia; order Peptostreptococcales; family Acidaminobacteraceae; genus Fusibacter_A. The sequence goes on from NZ_BDHH01000004.1 coordinate 272,123, forward strand.
CGGCTTAATTTGATCAGGTCATGTAAAATCATTGGTGTCATGGCGTACATAACCAGTTGGGTCAAAAGCACGAGCTCAAAGTTAGATCTCATTTTCCAAGAAGCACCGATCATAAAAATGAGAATTAAAATACCGGATGTTGCATTTAGTGCGGTATGCGTAAAAGCAATTTTCCTCAAAGAAAGCGCAGAGGGATATTGAAAGATAAAAGCCAGCCCCACAAAGAGGAGTCCCATAAAAATTAACGGCGTGGAATGGTAATGGCTATGTGAAATCATAAGACAATAAAGCCCGACACAGAGGCTTACCGGTATTATTTTTCGGATGAGACTCGCCTTTAGTACCCTTTGAAAAGACTTAGAAGAATCCATATTTTCCACAAAGAGCGCTAGACCGAGTAAACTTGTGCTCATCAGATTCAATATCAGTACCCCAAGTGGAGATGTGGTCAAAAGTGTTGTAAGTGCAATCAGTTCAACTAAATGTACAGACAAAACAAAGGCTTTTAATTTATCGAACCGTGCAACTAGCGTTTTACTTTCTTCAAAGGCATTTGAAAATGCTTTTTTTTCATAGATTTGATCCACAAAGTAATCAAAAAGAGCGTGGTCTAATGACTTTAAAGCGTGTTCCGTACAGGCTGTTTTTAAAATAACAGCGTTTCCTTTTCGATATAAAGACAAAATTCTATGAATTTGATCTTCATTAAAACGTGTCAAAAAGGCGTAACGATGTAGAATGGGGAATAGTGTTTTATTGGAAAAGGTCATAAGCTTGTTCTGATCTAGTATCCTACAGGTCTCATCTAATAAATTTAGAGATTTTGCAACAGCATTCACATAAACTGGTGACTCTTGAGAAAACGTAATCACTTTGAAAAAAATTTCTGAGGGCGCCTTTTCTGAGGGCGCTTTTGTTAAAGGTTCATTTTGAATGTTTGGTGTGACCGCTATAGGCGTTTCTACAAGAGGTGCGAAAACACTTATAGCACCTATATAAATAAAATCTGAGGGAATATCATTAGAGCGATTGTCCGCAGAATCTATCTTAAAGGCATATCCCCAAACGCGTTCAAGTGCATGGCCATGTTTATGCTCGGAAGCTATAATTTTGGCAACGTGTTCTTTTTTCAGAATGTCTATGCCGTTTTGCGTTAAAACATGAGTACATCTGGAAAGCAATCGATCTATATCGCCCATACACATGAGTTGCGTCATATTGGTTTTGATTTCTTGATGTTGAGTTATCCAAAGAGATTCGGTTTCCCATGCTCTCATTTTAGGCCATTGAGCGGATAAAACAGTCATATCAATTGGAAAATAAGATTGCAATTGGGCTTTAACAGGTATAAGGCGTTCGTCTTCATGATCACATAAAAGCGCTGTTTGTAGCAATTTCGTTATATTTTTACGGCTCTGAATACTCTTATCATTTTCAGCCTTGTTTTCTGAAAGCGCAATTTCTAAATCTAAGGTTTCAAAATGCGTTATTTTTGAATTTTTAGAGTCCATCAAATGATTCAAGTCAGTGATTATGAGATTGCTTTTATAAATGGATTTTGCCGTTTCAAGACAATCTGTTTTATACGAAATAAGCTTAGGATATAATTTTAAAGCTTGATTTTGAATAAAATAGAGTTCAAAAGGCATCAATATGACCATTAAAAGTTTAATCACAGTATTTTGGATGAACAATAGGCCTATTAAATAGATAAAAAGTGCAATAAAAAACTTAATGGGCGCCTTCTTTTTAGTAGAGGTTACAGGAGATTGCCTCGCAGTAAAGTACAACATGGGAAGTCCTTTCTGACTATAATTGGTTTAGATAGGTTTCAATTCTATTTAAACCTTCTTGAACTAGGCTGAGTTCAGTTGCATAGGAGAGACGAATACAATGATCGTTACCAAATGCGATTCCTGGTACAACAGCAAGATTGTATTGAAGCAAAAGATCATCCCCTATTTTTAAAGAAACGCTACGCTCCGCTTCAAATTTATCTTTAAAGTAAGAAAGATCAATAAAGAGATAAAAAGCACCGTCTGGTTGAATAAAAGTGACATTTTTAATTTTTTGAAGGCGTTCAACGAGCAAGTCTCTTCTCAATTTATATTCAGAGACCATGGCGGACATATCGTCAAGACAATCTGTAAGCGCCACAGCGCCGGCCCATTGTGAGACAATGCTTGGGTGAGAAACCAAATGGCCTTGTATCGTAGAAATTGCTTTGGCAATTTCAGGTGAAGACGCTGTATAGCCGATTCGCCATCCAGTCATTGCAACTGATTTTGAAAGGCCATTGACCAAGATTGTGATGGCTTTTGCTTCAGGAGAAAGGGTGGGAATTGAGGTAAACGTATCGGTGTAGCAAATGCGTTCATAAATTTCATCCGCTAAAATAAAAAGCTCTTTTTCAATGCAAAGATTGACTAGCGGTTCAAGTTCCGCCATGGTGTATACGGCGCCTGTTGGGTTGGAAGGATTGTTAATGAGCAACATTTTGGTTTTGGGTGTGATTGCGCTTTTAAGTTCATCAATGGTGAGTTTAAACTGATTTTCGATTTGTGTATCCACAAGTACGGGCACGCCGCCACAGAGTTTAATCATTTCTGGATAGCTCGTCCAATAAGGCTTTGGCACAATGACTTCATCGCCAGGATCTAAAGTCGCAAGAAGTGTGTTTGTGATCGCATGTTTTGCACCTGATGAAACGACAATATCAGCCACGTCGTATGAAACGTTATTTTCAGTTTTTAATTTTTGGACGATGGCTTTTCTGAGTGCCATTAATCCAGGCACCATATCATATTTGGATTCATTACGCGCTATTGCATCGATACCTTCAAGTTTTGCTTTTTCGGGTGTAAAAAAATCGGGTTCACCAATACTTAAATCAATGATGGATTTACCTTCAGATTTTAGTGCTTTTACTTTAGTACTTATGCCAATGGTATAAGAGGGGGTAATGGTTTTGATTTTTTGAGATAAGTTCATAATAAGATCACCTTCAGGTGATTATTCACCTGCCTTTCAGTGTAATTTTTAAAAATTTACATTTGTTTGATGAAACAAGCATTCTAATGTGTTAGAATTATTATAGCAATTTATTGCAAAAACACAAACACTGAGGTTAAAAATGTCTGTTTTAGACTGGGTTTTAATTGGCGCAATCATTCTTTTTTTCACTGGAGTGGCTTTTTTTGCGCTAGGGGATCTCTTTAGAGACCGAAAATATTATAAGGACAAGCTTAAAAATATTCAAAATATGTCTGATTATAAACAGAAGAAGTCAAGAAAGACGGATGTGACTTCTGGAAAGGCTAAACGATGAGATTATTGGAATCCTTGCGTTCTATCGAAGAAGAGCAATTGCATTCGTTTTATATGCCTGGTCATAAAAGACATCCAAAGTTCATAGAGAAACTTGAAAATATAATTAAGTTAGATATCACTGAAATTCCCAAAGCGGATCATCTTCACGCGCCAAAGAGTTGTATACTCGAAACGCAGAAGCTAATAGCTTCAATGTATGAATCGGGCACTTCTAGACTTTTGATCAATGGCAGTACTGTGGGCATATTGAGTATGATTATCGGCAGTTTAGATGAAGGTGATCAAGTGCTTTTGAACCGAAATGCGCACAAATCTGTTTATAATGCGGTTTCCATCGCCAAGTTAAAACCCCATTATTACTTGCCAGAATACGATGATTATATGGGAATTGTTATCGGTTATGACATGGACGATATTAAAGCTATTTTAAATGATAATAGGGCAATAAAAGCGGTTATATTAACGTATCCCACTTATGAAGGGATCTGTATGGATATCAAGTGTATCATAGAGTTCTGTCATGAACGCCATATTTGGGTATTGGTAGATGAAGCACATGGCGCCCATCTAAAACTGAATTCAGATGGGCCGCTTTCAGCACTTGACTTAGGCGCAGACATTGTCGTTCAAAGTTTCCACAAAACCTTGCCTGCCTTGACACAAACAGCTTGTTTGCACTATGGAAGACACATGACAAAAACCATTGAGGGCAATCGCATTGTGCATCAAGTGGATGATTGCTTAAAGACGTTTCAAACCAGTAGCCCATCCTATGTGTTGATGGCATCCGTGGATGCTATGCTTGATTTAATACAAGAAGAGGGGAAACGATGGTGTGAGGTGCTTGCCTTACAAATAGAAAGGTTATACGAAGAGACAAAATCATTAAAGACAATCTCTTTTTATCATACAAAACGCACAAAGGATCCCAGTAAATTAATGCTTCAAATTCATCCAGATTTCTATGAGGAAGGCATTTGGGATGGAGAGACGATTTCAAAAAAAATGAGAGCAATATATCATATTCAAGTGGAATATGAAACGCAGACAATGCTCTTGTTTATGACGAGTATTTGCAATGATCCATCTGATTTTGAAGTGCTGGCAGAGGCATTAAAGGCATTAGATCAATTGAGAATGGATGAGGTTTCAAATGGCCACTTTAATTTTAAAGGGCAAGAAAAGCAACGTGCAAAGTTCAATTTTGCAAAACAATATAAAAGTCTAGTTCAATCTGAAAATCAAGTTTATCTACCTCATGAAGTAAAACGCAGAGCTTTTAGTGAGGTCACACCAGAAGCTGCAATTGGCGAGATTAGTGCTGATTTTATAACACCTTATCCACCCGGAATTCCAATTTGTGTTCCAGGTGAGCGCATTACTCATGAGGCAATTGATTTATTAAAAGCACTTTTAGGAACAGAACTGACAAAAATTAAGATTCTCGAAAGGAGCCTTGAGTAACCCTCAAGATTGATATTATGAATAAGATAAAAAAAGAACTACTAGAATGGGGACAAGCAATACTGGTTACACTGGTCATTTTTATGATTTATAATTTCTTTTTTGCTACGACAACAGTTTACAATACATCTATGTTTCCCACTTTAGTTGAAAAAGATATGCTTTTTATGGTTAAACATTCAGAGCTTAAGACGGGGGATATCATCTCTTTTAAATCGGAGTTGACTTTAACAGCACGAGATATTGAGAGTCTTAATTTTATTCAAAAATTACTACATCGTGAAGGCGAGCGCAAAAATCTCATAAAAAGAGTTATTGCAGTACCTGGCGATAGTATTGAAGTTAAAGATGGGATTGTTACAGTTAATGGCACTATTTTGGATGAACCTTATATCAATACAGTGACCAATAAAGCAGCTTATTATGAAAAAGTTCCGGAGGGCATGTACTTCTGTATGGGTGATAATCGAAATGTGAGTTTGGATAGTAGAGAGCTGGGACTGATTTCGGGAGATGATATGATTGGTAAAGTTATTTTTAGATTTATGCCGTTAAGTAAAGTGGGTAAAGTGAATTAAATCTCAGAATTGTGGTATAATAAGGAATAGAAGTTGTTTTTGAGAGGAGGCATATTTATGAAATTAATTATCGCAATCGTTCATGACGAGGATGCACATGCACTTGTCAAACAATTGACGCAAGCGGATTTTGGTGTGACAAAGCTGGCATCCACAGGCGGATTCTTAAAATCTGGTAATACAACCTTGATTATAGGAACACCAAAAGAGCGTGTTGAAGCGGCACTTGCTATTATTGAAGAAACGAGTCAGACGAGAAAAGAAATCACAACGACAACATCTCTTTTAGGAGATAACTCTGTTATGGGAATGCCACTGGAGATTACTGTTGGAGGTGCCACAGTCTTCGTAGTGGACGTGGAAAAATATATTAAAATGTAAAGGGTTAAGGCATGTCATATCAAACACAGAGACTTTTTTTAGAAAAAGCCATTTCAAGTGGAAAGTTGTCACATAGCTACATTTTTTCAGGCATGGATGATATTCATTTTTCAACAGAAATTGCAAAATTGGTTTTATGCAAACAGGAACACAGTGGTTGTGATTCCTGTTCGTCATGTTTAAAAATAAATTCGAGTAATCATCCAGATCTTATGATTATCATGCCAGACGGCAGTTCGATAAAAAATGCACAAGTCGAAGCTTTTCAGGAATATATCTTCATTAAGCCTTTTGAAAGTCAGTTTAAAATTGTCATTTTTAAAGATTTGGATTTAATGACACCAAGGGCACAAAATAGAATTCTAAAGACACTTGAGGAACCTCCCGAGTATGCTTTTTTTATTTTCATGACAAATAATCTGGAGGCTGTTCTCGAAACGGTTGTTTCAAGATGCCAAGTGGTTCAATTTTATCCTGATCTCGAATCAAAAGGGGAAGCGATTGAACAAGAAATTTTAGAAAAGGCAATTGAGTTTGTTAAAAGTATAGAGTTTAAAGATGTAAATCGTGTTTTTGAATTTGCACTTTATGCAAAAGGAGATAAATTAAGGTTTCAGATTGTCATCAATAGAGTTGCCAAAATATTAAGAGATGTCATGATCTTCCGAGAAACTGAAAATCTTCAATTGATAAATTCTGAAAATTTCACTATACTGGACTATAGAGATCATCTTGAAAAATTGACCAGGAGTTTTACCACGGAGAAATTGGTTGAGCTGATCTTTGTTATAGATGATGTAGAATCAAAACTGAAGAATAATATGAACTTTGAACTTACAATTGATCAATTGTTGTTTAAATGTATAAAATAGGAGGCCTAAATGATCACTGTCGTAGGCGTGAGATTTAAAAAAGCTGGCAAAATTTATTATTTCGATCCAGGTGATGTAGACGTCAATAAAGACGATCACGTGATTGTTGAAACTGCCAGAGGCGTAGAATATGGAGAATGTGTCATTGGAAGAAGAGATATTACTGAAGATCAGATCATAAGCCCTTTAAAACCTGTTCTCAGAACCTCAACATCTGAAGATGATGAAATTCATATAAATAATAAGAAAAAAGCCAAAGAAGCATTAGAGGTTTGTCTTGAAAAAATCCATTTGCATCAATTGGATATGAAATTAATTGATGTTGAGTATACTTTTGATAACAATAAAGTCATTTTCTATTTTACAGCAGATGGTCGAATTGATTTTAGAGAACTGGTAAAAGATCTAGCCGCTATATTCAGAACACGTATTGAACTGAGACAAATTGGTGTGCGCGATGAGTCCAAAATGGTGAAGGGACTTGGGCCTTGTGGTAGAGAGATCTGCTGTGGGAGCTGGCTAGGCGATTTTGCACCTGTTTCGATAAAGATGGCAAAAGATCAAAATTTATCACTTAATCCGGTTAAGATTTCAGGGCTTTGTGGTCGATTGATGTGTTGTTTAAAATATGAATATGACACTTATGTGCAAATTCGAGTTGGTATGCCCAATAGAGGCGACAAAGTGAAAACACCAGAGGGTAATGCCTATGTTGTAGATACCAATATCTTGCTTGAGCAAGTAAAAGTCAGACATATTGTGAAAACAAGTCCTCATGAAGAATTGAGTGAAGATATAGTCGCTTATGGCAAATCGGATATTAAAGTGATTGAAGTGAGCAGAAGTCATGCACATTCACATGTTGCACCCATACCGACTGCTGAACCTGTGGATTTTGTTGCACTAAAAAAATTAGAAGACTAGAATTTTAAGAGAGCTTTGTGGCAATTTCCTCAAAGCTCTTTTGTACATTTAACCCGAGGGAAGAAGAACCCCCCCACTTCTCTATAGTGGAGGGTTTTCTTCTGTCAGTCTGAACTTTCACTGATTGCAAGTCCTTTAGCGGGTTGAGAAGGTAGCACAGCGGACTTGGTATGTGGACCGAGTATGAGGACGGAATATGCGAACAGAATATTCGATTTGAAAATGAGATTAGGAGCGATAAAAATATGAATAATCTAGATCCAAAACTGGTTATGCCACATGAACGGGTGGATGATTTACAATTGGAGGGCCTTAAAATTATTCAGGATCCAAAAGGATTTTGCTTTGGGATAGATGCGGTGTTGTTAAGTCACTTTGTAAAGGTGAAGCGGACACATCGAATTGTTGAATTCGGAACAGGGACTGGAATTATTCCCATACTGCTGGCAGGCAAAACACAATTTGAACATCTCTATGCATTTGAAGTGCAGGAAGAGGTTGCTGATATGGCCAGTAGAAGTGTAAAATTAAACCATTTGGAAGATAAAATTGAAATCATTCGAGCGAACTTAAAAGCGGCGCTTTCCTATTTGGATAAGGGGACTATCGACACCGTTGTAAGTAATCCACCCTATATGAGCACAGATGGCGGTATCAAAAATCCTTCTGACAAGAAAGCAATATCAAGACATGAAGTGCTTTGTACACTGGAGGATGTCATCGTCAATGCTAGCGTTCTTTTAAAACCGAGTGGTAATCTGTACATGATACACAGACCCAATCGGTTAGCTGATCTTATCTATCTTTGCAAACAAAACAAATTGGAGCCTAAAGAAATTCGAATGATTCAACCGTATGCACATAAAAAACCCAACATATTTTTAATAAGGTGTACAAAAGGGGGAAGGCCAGATCTCAAATTTCATGATCCTTTAATTGTGAGGACAGATCAAGGGGATTATACAAAGGAAATTTACGATATTTATGGCATGGAAAACATCACTGTTTTTGAATAGATTTTTAAATAGATTTAATGCGTTAAACTGAGGAGATGGATTATGAGAGGTAAACTATATATATGTGGGACTCCAATCGGCAATTTAGAGGATATTACCTATAGAGCTCTAAGAATTTTGCAAACGTGTGATGTGGTTTTTGCAGAAGATACACGTCATAGTTTGAGATTGCTCAATCATTTTGAAATCAAAAAGCCACTTTACAGTTATCACGAACATAACAAGCAGTTAAAGGGTCCTGAAATTTTAGGCAAATTGGATGCGGGAGATATGGTGGCACTTGTGACTGATGCTGGTATGCCAGGCATTTCAGATCCAGGCCATGATGTGATAAAATTGTGTATTGAACAGGGATATGAATTTGAGATTATACCAGGTGTCACTGCATTTACAACTGCGCTTGTAGGTTCGGGGCTTGATACTTCAAGGTTTATCTTCGAAGGCTTTTTGGACCGAGACAAGAAGACGCGAAAGACGTATCTTGAGGGCATCCAATATGAGAAAGGCACTTTAATCTTTTATGAGTCACCACATCGCATCAAAGCCACTCTTAGAGCGATCTATGATGTATTTGGCAATCGAAATGCAGTTATTGCAAGAGAATTGACGAAGAGATATGAGGAATATAAAAGAGGGCCTTTGCTAACCCTGATGGATCTTCTAGAAGAACAAGAAGTGAAAGGTGAAATTGTTTTATTGATTGAGGGCAGTATTGAAGAAGCACCCAAGGGTGAGAGCATGATAGCGCTTTTATCTGTTGAAGCATTACTAAATCACTATATGGAACAAGGCATAGATAAAAAAGAAGCGATTAAGAAGGTTGCTAAAGAAAAGCAAATTAAAAAATCCGAGGTCTATGCAATTTCGATTAAGGATTCTATTTGATCCCTTAGTGGGTTATGAAGGTAGCGAAGCGGACTGAGTATGCATTTTGATTCATAATGAAAAAGGAGGGCAAACATTGAAAAAAGAATTATTGATTGAAGATGTTTTAATTGAAGCAATTCCCTCACTTGCAGGGACTGAAAGCATTGTACTTGAAGCACTTGCTGTTGACATTATTGAAGTTTATCAGAGACAAATGGTTGGATTTAAAAATAAAATTGAAGATTTACTGCGCTATAAAGACCGTGAAATTGATGCGTTTTCACTTGGAGATGCCATTTCAGATGGAATTTGTTTAGCGGATAGCAAAGGGATTGTAATGGCCATTAACAAGAGCTATTCTGAAATAACAGGCGTTCCAGAATCTTTTATTATTGGCAAGAGCATTGAGATTCTCAAAGAAAGGATACAGACGGAAAAAATAGCTGCCCTTATGGCAATAGAGCAGAAAAAGAAAATATCAACGTTTACGACGATCGGTTCTAACAATAAAAAAGCGCTTATCACAGGATATCCCTATTTTGATGAAAATGGGAATGTGACCAGTGTTTTAACGGTCATTAGAGATTTAACGGAGATCATTGAGGTAAAAGAAAGACTTGAAGCCGTAGAACGCGAGAGTGAAATCTATCGAACTGAATTGGATTATTTGCGGAAAGAACAAAATTATAAATCCAGTTTGATCGGTGAAAGTAATTCAATTCAGAAAATTAGAGAGCTGATTCGTCATGTTGCAAAGACAGAGGCAACGGTTTTGATAACAGGAGAAACTGGTTCTGGAAAAGAAGTTATAGCGAGAGAAATTCATCAAAATAACGGTAAGAATGGCGCCCCTTATATTAAGGTAAACTGTGCTGCAATTCCGGATTCACTTTTAGAATCGGAGCTTTTTGGTTATGAAAAAGGTGCTTTTACCGGTGCACTCAATAAAAATAAACCCGGAATGTTTGAACTTGCAAATGGTGGCACAATTCTCTTGGATGAGATTGGTGAAATGCCCTTAAATCTTCAATCCAAGTTACTGCGTGTTTTACAGGAAAAAGAGTTGAGACGCATAGGTGGGACGACAAGTATAAAGCTAGACGCAAGAGTGATTGCCTCTACAAATCAGAATTTAATGGAACTGATTGCAGAGAAGCGCTTTAGAGGGGATCTTTATTACCGATTGAATGTTGTTCCCATTCATATTGCACCACTTCGTGAGAGAAAAGAAGATATCCCACTTCTTGCAATGCATCTTTTGGAGGCCTTAAATGAGAAGTATAAGCAGAAAAAAGTGATCGATCAAACAGGAATTGCTGCATTTGAGCAATATAGCTGGCCAGGCAATGTCAGAGAGCTTGCCAATGTGATTGAAAGATTGATTGTATCAGATACTGCAAACAGAATTACTTATGAAGGCATCATTAGTGTATTGGGCAAAAAGTCACATTTAGAAGAGGGCTTATTGGATTCAATGCCCCTAAAGGAAGCCGTTGAAAAAGTGGAAAAAAAGATGATTGAAAACGCTTTAAAAACTTATGGAAGTACCTATAAAGCTGCAAAAGCGTTGGGAACAAGTCAGCCAACGCTTTTTAGAAAAGCCAAGTATTATAATCTTACCGAAGGACTCTGATGGAGAGTTGTAACAAGTTCGTAGAAGGAGTTGTTATCGTGAGTGAAATAAATTTAAAACAAGAAGCATACTGGTTTAATGAACTTACAAGTGTCATGTCTGAGGGCATATATCTCACGGATAAGAATGGTCTTGTTTTATTTGTAAACAGAGCATTTACAGAGATTACAGGCATTAAAAAGAACGAAGTCGTTGGCAAAAACATTCAAGATTACCTTGATGAACAGTATGCTAAAGGCACTTATAAGCGATTAGATATTGATGTCAAGTCGCATTTGGAGCAAAATAAGGCATCTGTTGGCGATAAACCGGAGTCGCTTTGGGCAATGGTAATGAAAAAAAAAACAGAAGTGTCCTATGCGTCTTTTCTCGTCAATGAAGGGTTAAAAAAAGTAGTGCTTTTTTTAGGACATCCTATTTTAGATGAACAGGGGACTATCCAGAATGTCATCGTTTTATTGCAAGATATGACTCAGAATAGCACTCTTAAGGATGAACTCACAAGAATTGAAGATAAGACAAATCAGTATTTGAGTGAGATTATATACCATAGAGAGGCTCAAATTGATCAAAAGGGTTTTATGGGTAACTCCGAGGCTATAAAGGCCATAAAAAAGGTCATTGCGAACATTTCAAATACGGATGTGAGTGTTTTAATTCAGGGTGAAACAGGTGTTGGTAAAGAGATTGTGGCACATGAGATTTATAGGTTAAGTCAGCGCAAAGATAAACCTTACATCAAAATAAATTGTTCAGCAATTCCCGAGAATTTATTAGAGACAGAGTTATTTGGGTATGAGCCAGGAGCTTTTAGTGGTGCATCCAAAAAGATTAAAATAGGGTATTTTGAAATGGCGAACCAGGGGACGTTATTACTTGATGAAATAGGAGATATGTCTTTTTCAATGCAGGCGAAATTATTGAGAGTGCTTCAAGATCAAGTGATTATTAGAGTTGGTGGTGTAAGACGTATTGCACTTGATGTGAGAATCATTGCCTCAACAAGTAAAGATTTAATTCAGGGGATTAAAGAAGGCCTTTTTAGGGAAGATTTGTATTATCGCTTAAATATAATGCCGATCATCGTTCCCCCTTTAAGAGAACGCAAAATGGATATTGCGGTGTTAACACAATATATGTTAGAACAGTTTGGTAAAAAATACAATCGATCGCCAGTGCTTAGTCAAGAAGCTATGGCGGTATTAGAAACTTATTTTTGGCCTGGGAATGTAAGAGAACTTAAGAATATATTAGAGCGAATGGTGATTGTGAATGGGGATGGCATCGTTGAATCTCAGCAAGTCTTAGCTCTACTTGGTGGGGAACAGAAATCTATTGAGATGCCTATGAATACGGCTACGGATTTAAATGTTGCAACAGCGCAATTTCAAAAAAAGATGATTGAAAGTGCATTACAGACCTATAAGAGTACTTATAAAGCAGCAGAAGCATTAGGGGTGACTCAATCCACAATTTCAAGAAAAGCAAAAGCACTGGGAATAACGGACTGGTGATGCAAGATTGCATCTTGAGTGATTCAATATCGAATCGTTGTTTTGATTATATATCATTAGTTTTCGTCCAGCTTAGAGGCAGGAATGTTCAGCCTGCTCTAATCGGTTAGACGAGAACGGGTCCGGCAAAAAAAAGGGCAATGATTTGGAAACAAAACTTCATAAAGAGTAGGTACTCAAAGGTTTTAAAGTGTATGAAATTATGAATTTTATCAGATGAAGTAGACGCAATAAATCAAATGAGGCCATAAGAATGATTCAAATTTGAATCGTTCTTATGGCCTCATTTTTTTCGAACTGTACGCTAAGATATAGGACATCATTGAAATTGAAGCCTTAGGGAGCACGTTCTATTGAATATAGGGGGTGTATTTTTATTGGCATAAAGATTGCGTTAATTATAGATAGTCAATAATTTAACAATTAACTGGAGGCGTAAGTATGGATAATTCGATGTCAAAGAGAGTTCCTGTTACAGAACTGGACAAAACAAAAAGTTATTTCAAGTATTATGATCAAGAAATGGTACCAGCACCAAAAGAAAAATATGAAAGTGTTTTGAGAGGCCCGTTAGATCCTAGAAAAGCAACACCGTTTAAAGATCGAAATAAATTGTTTGAGCCAGGATATCTTGAAGATGAAATTGGCTACACTGTTTTTGAAGATGGCACAGGATTTGTGGCTAATCTGACATTTATGCCAGGTGTGACGACGGATATGTTTGACTGGTGGTTTGCATGGCATGGCTTAGATCATTTAAGATATACAATTTGGGATCCAGAAGATCACTATAAAGCAGAAACGATGCAAAGAGCACAAGCAATGGATTCAAGCCTTTCTTATAAAGAACGTTATTGGAATACAACACATCATGTCGTTGAAGATATAGGCATGGGTCCAGAAGGTTTATTCATCAATTTTAAATATCCAGGTGATTTGGGATTTGACGTGAGCAAAATTGGCACCGAAGCTTGCGGCACAATTGTTTGCGCAAGAGGTTATGGAGAAGGTCTACCGCCATTTGCGTCAGTGCCAACGATTATGACACACTTTGTCAGACCAGTAGAAGGTGGCATTGAACTCAGGTCAAGATTTTGGATGGGTTGGACAGTGCAAGATGGTAAAGATATTAAAGCAATTCCAGATTGTGTGAGCGTTCCGATTTTTGGACCCAAAGCGCTCTGTCTTCATAATATCAAAGAGTTTACAAATTTAGCGGCATTGTTACCCAAAATCTATAGTGAAGAAAAAGACAATTTCTAGAAAAGGAGCTTTATACCATGAATATGAATAATCAAGTGAAATTCAACGCGGATACTTGTATTGGCTGTAAACTATGCTACAAGTCGTGTTTTATTGATGTCATCAGATGGAATGAAAATGAGAAGAAACCAGAATTCAAATATCTCGAGGATTGCGTACATTGCAATTATTGCGAGATTGTATGTCCAAAGCATTGTATAGAAATTATACCAGATTTTAAAGGGGAACTTTTCCATCAAAGTTTTGAGCAATATAAATAATCAGTTTTCACAAAGAAAGAAGGGAGCATTTAGATGAGTAATAACATTAATCTTAAGACGGATATACTGATTGCTGGTGGCGGAATTGCTGGCCTAACAGCAGCTGTTATAGCGAAGGAAAAAAATCCAGAGTGTGAAGTTTTGATCATAGAAAAACAGACATGTGGTTATAGTGGAAAAGCAAACCGCGGTGGTGGTGTCCTGCAATATTTCGATCTCAATCGCATAAAACCGATAGAATTTGTTGCCTATCATGCCAATTCAGTGGGCTGTTTCTTAGGAGATCAAGAGCAAATGCTCAAGTATGTGAGCCTTAACAATACAATGATCCATAAACTCGAAGAATGGGGCGTTAAAATACCAAGAAATGAAGAGGGTAGTTTAAAAATAGTACCAACGGGCCCAATGACGGGTATGGTCGGTGTGGATTTAGATATCACGATTCAAGTGAGAAGAACTGCTGAAAAAAAAGGCGTTAAAATCATAGATAAAGTGACCCTTTCGGATCTTTTGGTTAAAAACAATCAGGCTATTGGTGCAACCGCATACAGTATTTTAGAGGGCACATTTTATACCATTCAAGCCAAATCCGTGATACTGGCAACGGGTAGCCAAAACTATAGGATCGTTAACATGTGGGCAAATGGTAGAGGTGATGGTATTGCAGCAGCTTATAGGGCAGGTGTTGAAATGCGAAATGCTGAGTTTGGAAACTTCGCTCAACTCTTCAAGGTGGCAAGTCATCATGAACTCGTCTTTAATGAAAACTGTTTGTACAATGTACAGGATGAAAATATCACTAAAAATTTCAGATTGTTTCCAGAAGCAGATATCAATTCAGATGCGCTTGCAGAATGGTACAACCAAATGTCTGCAGGCAAAGGACCAATTTCAATGAAGCCTGAAACCTGCCCAATGACTAAAGATGATGAAGTTTTATTCACGACGAGCAATATTTGGGAAAGACCCTATGGTCTTAAATTCTGGCAAACGATTTACAGAAAGTGTCATGAAGTTGATGTGAACAATGAAGTTGCACCTGGATTTTTGGGAGAGCAATCACCTGTAAAAGTGGGTCGCAACATGGAAACAACCGTAAACCATTTGTATGCAATTGGTGATATGAGCTATGCCGGTTCGTGTATAGCCGGTGCGGTCCCAGCGCCTCCGGGAAGAAACAGGGGCTCTGGAATCTTAAATGCAGTCTTTGCAGGTATTGTGGCTGCTGAGAAAACGGTTGAAGCGCTTCCAACGTGCGTTTATCAAGAATTGGATGAAAATCAGGTGAAAGCACAGAGGGAACGCACTTTTGCACCGCTTGAAAGAAGTTCAGGCATCACTGCTAAAGAGCTGATTCAAGAGGTACAGCGCATTATTGCACCTGTTGAAAATAGCATTTACATGACAGATCAAAGGCTAGGTATATGCTTAAGAAAAATAGAAGCAATCAAAGCAAAAGTAGACCAGTTAAAAGCAGATGATTATCATGCGTTATTATCATGTCATGAAGCAGAAGCGATGGTTTTATCTGCGGAAATGTTCTTTAAAGCAGCTTTGATGCGTAAGGAGACAAGAGGTTGGTTTAGACGTGAAGATTATCCAGGTCGAGATCATAAAAACGGGTTGAAGTGGATTACGATTAAAAATCAAATGGGCGAGATGGTAATGGGTACGGAGGCTGTTCCAGTGGAAAAATATCCAATTAAACCCTACTGTTAAAAGAACGTTTTTATCACAAAAGGCATCGCTTTGTATGCAAAATAAAACGCAAGCAATTCATAAGTGAATTGGTTAATTCGTTTATGAATTGCTACAAAATGTTGTCCTATGCTTCTTTTTTTTTAAAATTTATTCATTATTAATTCAAAATTGAATTGATAATGAAATGTTTTTATAAAAATTTTATAGAGATTTTGAAAAAAAAGAATAGATGCATTTAAAAACGTTGAAAATTAGCTAAATTTTTATTGTAATTCAATTTGGCATGCATATTGCGATTATGATTAGTGCGCTATTAATTTTGAATCAGGGATAGAGATTACTTGTATTTGAGTAATTTTTAGAGGGAAACTGCATTCAAGGAAGACAATCCCATATCAATAATGGATGTACCAATCGCTACCAATGAAGTTTTAATAGCGCTACTTCATTTTTCAGTTCATTTATAAACGAAGGGAGAATGTACATGATTAAAAGAATGTTAAAAGATGTAAAACCTTATAATGCACCATTGCACTTTGATATGAAGGCAATGAAGCTCCACGGGACAGAAGAAACAGGTGCCACAAAGTTTTGGATGGGCATGTCTCATTTTTTACCAGGTGGCGGTGCTGAATGGGCATATGATGAATCCCCTACTGAAAAAATATATTTTGTGCTAGAGGGTGAAATTATTGTCAAATCAAAGGATGAAGAATTTGTGCTCAAGAAGGGAGATTCCATTTTTATTGGACCTAACGAAGGCCGATCCATGATAAATAGAACCAATGAAGTCGCGACTTGTTTAGTGACCATTAGTTATGAGTAGGAGGAAAGATGATTAAAGATTTTGTAAATGGGATGTTTGATATAACAGGCAAAACCGTTATTATAACAGGCGCTACAGGGGCTTTAGGCAAAGCGCTAAGCTATGGTTTTGGTCATGCGGGTGCAAATGTAATGCTCAATGGTAGAAAAGAGGCGACTTTAAAGCCGGTTTATGAAGATATGATTGCACAAGGGATTAAGTGTCGCTATTTTGTCGGTGATCCAGCAGATGAAGAAAGTGTTAAGGGCTTAGTGGCTAAAACGGTTGAGGAATTTGGAGAAGTTAATGTGCTTGTGACAGCTGCTGGTTTTAATGCACCAAAATCAATTATTGATCATACGCTTGAAGATTGGCAAATGATTATGGACGCAAATGTCAAAGGCACATGGTTATGCTGTAAATATGCTGGCGAGCAAATGGTTAAACAAGGCAAAGGCGGAAAGGTTATTTTAGTATCATCTGCAAGAAGTAAGATGGGGATGAAAAATTACACTGGTTATTGTACTGCTAAAGGTGGTATTGACTTAATGGCTCAATCACTTGCTTGTGAATGGGGCGAGTATGGTATTAATGTCAACACATTTAATCCAACGGTCTTTAGATCGGAATTAACGGAGTGGATGTTTAAAGATGACACTGCTAAGACCAAATTCTTAACAAGAATTCCAGCGGGTAGACTTGGAGAACCGGAGGACTTTATTGGAACAGCAATTTTTTTAGCATCAGATGCAAGCAATTTCATCACAGGTGCAAATATTGCAGTTGATGGCGGATATTGGGCAAACTAACAGGGGGATATATGGCGATTAAAAATGTGACGATACTGGGATCAGGATTGATGGGAAATGGATTAGCGCAAGTGTTTGCAATGGATCCTAATACTACAGTCATCCTGAGATCAAGAAGTATAAAAGAAGCACCTCTAAAGCCTGTACAGGACAATTTAAAGCTTCTTGTTGAAAAAGAAGCCCTTACAAAAGCAGAAGCAGATGCGATCTTGAGCAGAATATCATTTACGGATGATTTAGAGGCATCTCTTAAAGAGGCTGACTTAATTGTCGAATGTGTTGTAGAAGACATGGAGATTAAACAAAATTTATTTAGAGACATCGAGCCGCTTTGTAAAGCAGATGCGATTTTTGCCACCAATACTTCTGTTATGAGCATCACTGAGATTGCAAAGAAGACAAAAGATAAAAGCAGAGTCATTGGGACGCATTTCTGGAATCCACCTTTTTTAATTCCGCTTGTTGAAGTGGTTAAGGGCGATGAGACATCCATGGAAGTCATGGATGAAACTTATGATTATTTAAAGAAAATTGGCAAAAAGCCAGTTAAATGTATGAAAGATGTGCCAGGGTTTATTGCCAATCGACTTCAACATGCAATTTGGAGAGAAGCGCTATCGATTGTAGAAAATGGCATTGCAGATGCACCAACGGTTGATGAGGCACTTAGATATGGTCCAGGACTGAGATGGCCAATACTCGGGATCTTAGAAAATGCAGATATGATTGGGCTTGATTTATCTTATAACATTCAAAACTACATCGTAAAATATTTAGAAGATGCTCATGAGCCTTCTAAGCTTTTAAAATCATTGGTTGATCAAGGTGATTTAGGTTTTAAGACAGGCAAAGGCTATCAAGAGTGGACGCCAGAGCAAATCGCAGCTTCTAACAAGAGACTTAGAGAATATCTGATTGATGTCACAAAAGATTTAAAATAAAGGCGCAATTAAAGCGATTCATCTGTTTAAAAACCATTTTTTTTTAAAAATAAAACTAAAAAGGAGCTATCAAAATGGGAAAAAAAGTATTTGTTGATTTAACGCATCCGTTCAGTGCAGACATACCTCTATGGCCGTATTTTACTAAGCCAAAGATCGATACCATGCATAACTTAGGCAAGAGTGGCGTTTTAACTCAAAAAATTGAAGCCGTTATGCACTGTGGCACACATGCGGATGCACCAAGACACGTTATGGAGTATGAGTTCAATGGCAAAAGAGCGCGATATACGCATGAAATGCCTGTAGATGCATACTGTGGTGATGCGATCTGTCTAGATATTCAGGTAGAGAGATGGGGGCTTATCACAGACAAACATTTAGAAGATGCTTGTAAAAGAGCTAATATCAAACCTGAAGCACTAGAAGGTATGGTGGTTTGCTTGAGAACGGGTATGCACCTTAAATTTGATGACTCCAAAGAGTATTATCACTACTCGTGTGGTACTGGTATCGATGCAGGTAAATGGTTTGCGAAATACAAGCCGAAATGTGTGGCGATGGACTCTCAAGCACTAGATCATCCGCTTCATACGACAATGGGTAAGAATGGTGGTCCACTGGGCATGAACTTAAACGGTTATTTAGGTTATCCGATTACAGATGAATATATTGAAAAATTTGGTCTTGAAGCTTATGCAGAGTTCAACAGAGCGACTTATATTGAAGTGTTTGGTAAAGAAAAATACGATGAGAAATTCGGTTTCTTAGAAGAACATGGATTAGAAGGGACTTGGGAGCCTTGTCATAAATATATGCTCGGGAATGGTATCGTGGGGATCGAAAATTTAGGTGGCGATTTAGACAAAGTGGTTGGTAAGAGATTTAAATTTATGGCATTTCCAATCAGGTGGTATATGGGTGATGGTTCTATGGTAAGATGTGCTGCTGAAATCGATGAAGATGATCTTAATGAGGCACCAGAACGTGTTTATAATTATGGTGGCCTTTAAAATTTAGGCTCCCATTTTAGGGCGTTGAATAGTGGTAACGGACTACAACTGCAGTTACCCAAGAATATAAAGAAAGAAAGGTAAATTATATGGCAAATCTTGATAATAAAGTTATTCTAACGGTTGCACCTACGGGTGCATGGCCAACTAAAAATGAAACACCCTTTGTACCGCTTCAGCCTAAAGAAATTGCTGACGAAATTTATGCATGCTGGAAAGCAGGCGCTAGTATTGCTCACATTCACGTGCGTGATGATGAAGATAAGTCTTCTATGAATTTTGATAAATTTGTAGAGACTGTTAACTTAATTCGTGCAACTGACTGCGATATCGTTATCAATTTAACGACATCGGGTCAACTGGGGCTTGAAGATGAAGCTAGATACAGACATCTAATTGAATTAAAACCTGATATCGCTTCTTATGATTGTGGTTCAATGAACTGGCAACATACTTCTGTATTTGAAAATAGCCCAAGATTTCTCGAAAAATTAGGCAATGTCATGCAAGAATGCAATGTAAAACCTGAAATTGAGATCTTTGATGCAGGTATGATTTCAAATGCAGTTTACTACCTTAAAAAAGGCATATTAAAGGCACCACTTCACTTCCAATTTGTTTTGGGTGCAGCAGGCGGTATGGATGCAACGGTTGAAAACCTTGTGTTCTTAAAAAGCTTATTGCCAGAAAATTGCACATGGGGTGCACTTGGAATCGGGAAAGGCCATTTGCCAATCATGTACACGGCATTAGCGCTTGGTGGACATGTGAGAGTGGGTATGGAAGATAATATTTTCTATTCGAAAGGCGTATTGGCAAAGTCAAACGTTGAATTCGTAGAAAGAACAAAGAGAATTGTCAATGAAATGGGGAAAGAAATTGCGACGCCAGCAGAAGCGCGTGAGATTCTTAATATTCAAAAATAAAGAAGGTTCTGAGTAAAATAATGAAAAGTCTATAGTCATATAGTTATAGCTATAGACTTTTTTAAAGAGCTGTAGAGTATGTTAAAAATACTTGTGGGGTATATTGTCTGATCGCCATTAATTTTAAACTAGCTTTGGGAGGTATGTATGAGTAAAGGCAATAAAGAAAAGAGTTTGGTCGGCTTTGGAAAAGAAGGTTGGGGGATTATATTATACTGTGCAGCCATGTTTTGGTTTTATGTGGGCATGGTCAATGATGGCTCCAATATTACAGCGCCAGCCTTTGCGGCTAAAACTGGATTAGACTATTCTGTTGTATTGAGTATGGGGACGATTGCAGGGATTGTCGGTTTTTTATTTTTCATTTTATTTGGTCAAATTAATATTCGCATAGGTTCGAGAAAGACATCAACCATCTGTTTGATTACCGCAGGTATATTTTACATGATTCTTGGTGCTTCGACCTCTTTGATCCAGTATGCCATATCCCTTTGTGTGATAACGGGTTCAGTGATGTCAGGGGGGTATATAGCAGGCGGGACTCTTGTAGCCAAATGGTTTCCTAAGAAAAAGGGGATTGTCATGGGGTATACAACAATGGGGCATAATTTAGCATCTGCTTTTTATGTGCCAATGATTGCGTTTTTAGTGAATACACTGGGACTTCAAATGGGCGTTATGGTTCCAGGTATTTTAGTGATGCTACTGGGTGTTATTGGGTTGATTATGATTCGCAACACACCAGAAGAAAAAAATATGTATCCTGATAATGTCACAAAAGAAATCTATGATACCGAGTATTTTAAAAGTGATGAACAAGAAAAAAGTAAATTATGGTCTACAAAAAAACTGTTGATGGAGAGGGAATTTTGGTTGACTTCAATAACGACTGGAATTTATCAGTTGGTCACGGTGGGTGTCATGACTCAACTTGTGGTTAGAAACATGCAGCTTGGGTTTACTCAAGTGCAGGCCATATCACTGATGACATTCTTGGCGGCGATCGGTGTCGTGGGCTCGTGGATATTTGGCGTCTTGGATACGAAATTTGGAACTAAACCTACAATGCTCGTATTTGGAATTTGGTATATGATTGCTTTATTCTTCAATGTATTAGAGACGACAACCACCATTTATATTTCAGTTTTTATGATTGGAATGGCAATCGGTGGATCAGCAAATTTTACAACATCATTGCCAACGGCTGTATTTGGAAGGCACGAATTTGAGAAAGTCAATAGTGTTATCTTCCCAGTACAAGGGATTATTACTTCTATGAATTTCTTACTCAGTGGGATTTCAATTGCTTTAACGGGGAGTTTAAGAGGTGTCTATATCGTATTTATTGGGATATTGGTGGTTAATGTACTGTTGATTTCATTGATTGATGAGCACAAGTTTAATAAGGATTTTAAAATTTCTGAAAATTTGCAAGAACCTAGTTTTGCGGAGTAATTGCAAAGAACATAAACATTTTAAAAGCAATATCAGTATAAAGACTCAGTGTTTTATAAGATCATAAAAACTTGGAGGATTTCATTATGGATATTAAGAATAAAGTTTTATTAGTTCAAGCATTATTTGGCGCTGTTGCACTTGCATTATTAATGCAAATACCAGCGATATTAGGGTTTGGCGCTTATTTGTGGATGTTATTTTTACCTTTGATGCTCTTTTTTGCTTTTGGTGCGGATTTTAAGCGTATACCTTCAATGATCGTGTGCTATATAGTTGGCATTGGTTGGGCGATGATCAATGGTATGCTCATGGGTATTTTAATACCTTTGGTTGGCCCCATTTGGGGCAACATCATTGGCGCGGCTGTCGTGGTTTTTCTCGTATTAACCCTACATGAAAACTTGCTCTCTAAAACTATTTTTGGCAATGTACCTGCGCTTTTTATGGGACTGGCAACTACATTTTTTACCTTTTTAATAGTACCTGCTAATGCGCCTCTTATAACGCCATTACATTTAATTGGGTTTTATTTGTATGGCATATTTATGACGGTTATTTTAGCGGGTGGAGGTTTCAAAATTTGTAGTATTATTTTTGGTATGGAAACGACGATCGAGGCTTTTAAAGACAAATAATGAGGTCGTTCTATTAAAACAGAAAAAACTGAAATAGACTAATATTTAAAAGACACGAGATAGGGTTAGGTCTCGTGTCTTTTAAATACATTTTTGAATATACATATGTAAAAGCCAATACATGCGCATTGGCTTTATCTTACAGCGAATAAACTACGATAAACTTAAAGAAATTAGATTACTTTGATTTCATCTATGCAAGCTGGACAGATGTTTTTCCCTTTGATGTTCCTAACACCTTTTGCTTGACCACAAAAAATACAAGCTGGCTCATATTTTTTTAAGATGATTGTTTCACCTTCAGTGAAAATTTCTAGTGCATCTTTTTCGCCGATGCTGAGTGTACGTCTCAATTCGATTGGAATAACCACTCTACCTAGTTCGTCGACTTTTCTCACAATACCTGTTGATTTCATTGTAAACCTCCTAAGACAATTTTAAACATTTCCATAGTTTAATAATAACTTATTATTTTCCATAAGTCAACAAATGTAGTAAATAGCGAGAGACTTTTTTATAAATTTAATATTTGAATCAAAATATTGGAATTTATAAAAAATATTGAGATTAAATTTACAAATTATCAAGCTCTTTTTCGGTTTCTTTTATGACATCTTTTATATCATCCAGCTTATCGCCGAAAAATTTATCATAAAGAGCCTTTCCAATAGCAACAGTATGCATAAAGGATGCAATGCCATCCATGAAAGATTGATTTTCTTTTAGAGTTTCTGTGATGGATTCAGTCGATTCTGCGACATTGTCAACAGTTCCTCTGAAAGCACTCACATCATGTGCAAATTCTCCTGAGATCACTTCAATATTTCTTGTTAAATCTGGAATAACTTCAAGCGTTGCATCAATTTTAGGACGATTATCTTCAACCACATGATTGACATTTTTAATGATCTTAAAGGCTTTGGTTAAAATTAGGATTAAGTATGTAAAGATCACAACTAATAGTCCCCAAAGTACAAACAAGAGTATATCCTTTAAAGAAATGACAATTTCACTATTCATGAATTTACCTCCTATACGGGTTGATTCTATAAATATTATACCTTAATTTTATAAAAAAAACAGGAAATAAAGTAAGAGCAGGTCAATAACTTCCATAGTATAAAAGCGAATGAACTACTCTTAGGTTTTTTCAACAGCTGTAGAGTCTTTTAGTAAAATAGATTATAATTTTACTGCATATTCCTTGTCATTGATTTTAATGCGATGTGCATCAATATAAAGCGATGAATTGTTGATGTTCACAGCAAAATTTGGAACAGATACGAACATATCATCTGCAGATCTTGTATCCACTGCAGTGAATTCGCCAAACCCAAGGGTATCATATGAAATGATATTGAGATTTTTATCTGAAAGTTCAAGTTCAGTTTTAAGATCGTGATCAATAAAATAAAAAGCCTTTACGTCCTCAAAAACAATCTGAGCATTATCATCATAGTCATGTCGAATTATATCTATTGAAATTTTATCAAAATCCATATCAAAGTTAATGGCATCAATTTTACCTTTAGCAAAATTATCTAAAATGGGGTTAAAACTGTTAGTCATAAGACACCTCTCTCCTTAATTTTAAACAAGTTTCAGACGCTTTTTAAGCACAGCGACTTGTTATATTAATGTAGATTGAAATTGTATAACTTTTCAAACATATATATTAATATCATATATTTGAAGTGGATGCAATGTTTTTTTAAAAAATTAAAATTTCTTATTAAATGAAACTGATTTGGATGTAGATTGCAAATAATAAAATATAAAAAAAAGAACTTGCTTGAAGAATAAAGCAAATTCCCTGAAATTCATGGGTTATTCAATCTTTGGATAAAAATTAGAAAGCATACATCGTTAATAGGACTTCTTTGGTTTTTGAAATTAAATATTCAATATCTTGCATGGAATGTGCTTCTGAAAGAAACCAACCTTCAAACTGAGCAGGGGGTAATAAAATCCCTTCTGATAACATTTTTCTAAAGAACTCACCATACTTTTCAGTGTCACAGCCTTTAACGTCATCGTAGCTGTTAAAAGGCCCAGCTTTAAAAAAGAGACATGTCATGCCGCGAAAACGCACAAAGGTGAGTGGTAGTTTATGGCTTTCAATGAAGGCACTTAATTCGGTTTCAATTTGGATTGCTTTGTTTTCCATGTGCACGTAGACTTCTGGATGTACCTTGAGATACTTAAGGGTTTGAATGCCCATATGCATGGCGAGTGGATTGCCAGAGAGTGTACCCGCTTGATAGACAGGTCCAAGTGGAGAGATGATGGACATGATTTCTCTTTTGCCACCATATGCACCCACAGGAAGTCCACCACCGATAATTTTCCCAAAGCAGACTAGATCAGGATGAACTTCATAAACCGCTTCAGCACCCCCAAAATCGAGCCTAAAACCTGTGATAACTTCATCAAAGATTAAAATTGCACCGAATTCATCACAAAGGGTTCTTAAAGCTTCTAAAAAAGCCTTGGTGCTGGGAATGACGCCCATATTTCCCGCAACGGGTTCAACGATAACACATGCAATTTCATCTTTGTTGTCTTCAAAGATCTTACGCGTCATTTCGATATCGTTGTAGCGTCCAGTTAATGTATCTCTCACAGTAGCTTCTGGCACACCAGGGCTTGTTGGGACGCCATAAGTGAGCGTGCCGCTGCCTGATTTCACCAAAAGTGCATCAGAGTGCCCATGATAACAGCCTTCAAATTTGAGAATTTTATTGCGATTGGTGTAGCCTCTAGCCACGCGAATCGCACTCATAGTCGCCTCGGTACCTGAATTGACCATACGGATCATGTCCACGGATTGATAAGCTTCCGCGATGAGCTCTGCCATAGTCACTTCTTGAGGTGTGGGCACGCCAAAGCTGGTCCCTCTTGAGAATACAGCTTCAATATTTTCGAGTAGAGCGGGATGACTGTGACCCAGTATCAAGGGTCCCCAAGAACAGATCATATCTAAATAGCGGTTGCCATCTACATCGTATATCTTAGAACCTAGGCCTTTTTCGATGAAAATGGGGTCACAACCGACGGATTTAAAAGCTCTGACTGGGCTGTTAACACCACCGGGAATAACCGCTTTAGCACGTTCAAAAAGTGCTTTGGAGTTAGTGTTTGGATTGGACATGTGAGCCTCCTCTATATAGAATCGTTGGCATTGGATAGCCATTTTTGAACAATTTCTTTAGCAAAGTAAGTGATGATTATATCGGCACCAGCACGTTTAAAGCCGATCATCGTTTCGTAAATAATGGCTTCATCCACAAGTCCAGAGGCAATGCCTTGCTTGATCAGGGAATATTCACCGCTGACATTATAAGCAACGACTGGTTTTGAACAGTTTTCTTTGACTTTTTGAATCAAATCTAAATACATCATAGCGGGTTTTACCATGATGAGGTCAGCGCCATCTTTGATATCCTCGTGGATGACATCGAGAATTTCTCTCTTGTTGTGGTAATCCATTTGATAGCGCTTGCGATTTCCAAATTTGGGACTTGAATCCGCTGCGGCTCTAAAAGGCCCATAGTAATTAGAACTGTATTTGAGTGAATAGGACATAATCGGTATATATTCAAAGCCATTTTCATCGAGGCTCGTTCTCATGGCTTTGATACGACCATCCATCATGTCAGACGGCGCCACCATGTCTGCGCCTGCTTTCACATGACTGAGCGCAATTTTAGAGAGATAATCTGTAGTGATATCATTCATAACGTTGCCATCGGCATCTAGGATGCCACAATGCCCATGATCTGTATAAGAACACATGCAGACATCTGTAATCACATAAAAAGAGTCATTATGCGATTTAATCGCCCTTAAAGCCTTCTGAACGATACCATTTTCATCATAGGCAGATTGGCCATGAGAATCTTTTGAATCCGGCACACCGAAAATGAGCAGTGTTTTGAGACCAAGGGCATCAAGTTCATCTAATTCATCTTTAAGTTTATCGATAGAGAAGTGATAGACATTTGGCATAGAAGGGATTTCATGCTTTATGCCTTCACCCTCTATGATGAATAATGGATAGATCAAATCATGAATGGAAAGGGTGTACTCTCTGATGAGAGGTCTTAAGTTATCTTGCATTCTAAGTCTTCTAAAGCGTTTCATCTGAAAAATCTCCTTATTAAATTGCTATTTTGAAATGGCTATTTTGAAATGGCTATTTTGCATCAGCCATTAAAACTTTGAGCAGTGTATCTAACGTATGTGGATTTGCAGATAAATGAACTGGATAGCCTAGTTCTTCTAAGGTACTAGAAGTTACAGGGCCAATGGATGCAAATTTCACGTCTGCACTTAGTGAAACTTCATATTGTTTAAGAAACTCATGGAAGTGTTGCACGGCGGAACCACTTGCAAAAGTCACATAATCGAGTGTTTCAATCTTTTTGAGAATCGATGAAAGTTCATCTGCGCTATACTCAGGTCTAATGGTCTGATAGACGGTGAGCTTTTCATATGAACAGATCTTTGCAAGCCAATCGGTTAAAAGCGATCTCATCACCTGAGCACCGGGGATGAGGACGTGATCGGATGCACTTAACTGAGTCTCCATAAGTTCAATGATGCCTTCTTGCGTATAGCGCACAGGTACAAAATCAGGTCTTATGCCATATTGCTCTAAACATTTAGACGTTGTCGGTCCAATTGCCAATATTTTATGCTTAAAAAGGGCCCTCGAATCGAGGTGCAACGCCCAAAGGGATTTCATGAATTCATGAACGCCATTTTCACTGGTGAACCATATTTGTGTGCTTTGCATCAAGTGATCTTGTTGTAACAGAGTGGGCAAACTTTCAATTGAAATCATAGGCAGTTCTATCACTGAGGCCCCCTGTGCTCTCAACATTGCTGAAAAATGACTGCTCTGTGCAGTGGCACGTGTCACCGCTATTTTTTTACCAAAGAGGGGTTTACTTTCAAACCAGTTGAGCGTTTCTCTCATATGGATGACTTCTCCGACCACCAGTAGAGCAGGCGATTTAATTTTACCAATGGGCAATTCATCAAGTGCTTTTTCAAGGGTGGATTCAAAAACTTGTTGGCTGCTGGATGCGGCATTTGAAACAACGGCAATAGGTGTAGATGCTTTTTTACCAAACTGAATCAGCTGTGAAGTGATGTAGGGAATGCTGCCGATGCTCATTAAAAAGACCAATGTGCCCTCAATTTTGGCCACCACTGACCAGTCGTGGTCTTTAGAATCGTCTTTGAAGTGGCCCGTAAAAACGTGAAAAGAGGAAGCGTGATGGCGATGTGTGATGGGGATACCCGCATAGGCGAGGCCACCGATGGATGAAGAAATCCCTGGAACAACTTCAAAAGGCACATTGTGCGCCCTTAAGACTTCACCTTCTTCGCCACCTCGACCAAATACATAAGGGTCGCCCCCTTTTAACCGGACTACTGTTTTAAAGTGTTTTGCTTTTTCACAGAGGAGTAGGTTGATTTGTTCTTGGGGCATGGCATGATCAGATGCAGCTTTGCCCACATATACTTTTTCACAAGAAGCTGGCGCAAGTGCCAACATCTCATCTTGTATGAGTCGATCATAAACAAGGCAGTCACAAGATTTTAAGAGTGCCAATCCCTTGTTGGTTAACAAGCCAATATCACCTGGGCCTGCGCCTACGAGGTAAACGGTTCCGATGGCATATTTTGAATTCATTTAAACCTCCTTCATAGCATCAGCACATTTTTGACCCAATAATTCAGGGTGATCACTTGAGCAGGATAAGGTTATTTGCTTTAGTTTGCTACCATCTTCTGAGCCCCAGACACAGGCCATTTCAAGTGTTTTTTTATCCTTTGAAAGGACAGCATGAGCACCAATAGGAATGTGACAGCTGCCATCAACGCCTTTTAGGAAGGCACGTTCTGCACGGACACAAAGGTCTGAATCTACATCCGATAATTGATTTAAAAGTGCCTTTAGATCCTCACGCTTTTGAGGATACTGGAGTGCAAGTGCACCTTGTGCAGGTGCGGGAATCATCCACTTAGGATCGAGGTATTGTGTAATTCGGTGTGTTAAGTCTAGGCGATGTAAACCTGCAGCGGCGAGAATAACCCCGTCTAGATTTTCTTTTTCGATTTTAGAAAGACGCGTTTCGACGTTGCCACGGATGGCCACAGGGACGATATCTGGGCGCACTTTTAGAAGCTGAAATAGTCTACGCTTGCTACCTGTGCCAATACGTGCGCCTATAGGGAGATCCTCTAGGGCATGATAACCTTCTTTTAGAGCGAGGACATCACGCGGATCTTCCCGCTTAGGCACTTTAGAAAAGGCAAGTGGCGTGCTCTGATCACTGGGCATATCTTTCATACTGTGAACGGCGATATCAATGTGTCCATCGAGAAGTTGCTGTTCAATTTCCTTCACAAAAAGGCCTTTATCTCCAATTTTATCAAGCGAAATATTTTGAATTTCATCTCCCTTGGTACTGATGATAACGGTTTCAAACGTCAAAGACGCATCAAGTGCTTTTAATGAGGCGATAACCCAATCTGTCTGTGCTCTGGCAAGGCGACTACCGCGTGTGCCTACTTTAATGGTTTTCATCTTTTAGGATCCTTTCTAATTGATCGATTGACATTTTTTTGATTTCATCGAATTTCAAACCTTGTGCTTGTAATTGTGCTCGCCCTTTTCTTAAAAGAGAAAGTCTTTGAATCAGTGTTGCGGGCAGATTTTGAACTAAATAATCCATGAGTATTTTGCTCCCCCAAGGCGAACCTTTACCAGAAACCGCAATCAAATGAGTATCTTGATCTTGATAGAGCATATCAGAGAAATGACTGAATTCATGCTGATCGGTTCGATTGACGAGTTTGCCAAAGCGTTTACCCTCTTCGCTGATTTTAGCATTGACGCTGGGTTGGTTTGTACACGCATAGATTAAATGCATGGACATTAAAAGTGCCCTATTTTGCTTGCAAAAGGCATCATAAGTCATGGGGATGTAACGCCAGTTATTTTTATCCACGAGTTCGGTGAATTCTATACACAGCTCTGGGGATAAAACCGTAAGTGTCGCACACTTATCCACAAAGCCAGAGGCTTTTCTAAAGCCAACTTTGCCGCCACCAATGATCAATACATTCAAAAAGTCACAATTTAATAGAACCGGTTTATTAGTCATAGCCATAGAGCTCCTTTAACAGTTGCACGCTATGTTCACGTTTTACGGAATTGTCCATGGTTTTAAGAGATTCAAGCGGTTTTTTAATCATCTTCTTGAGCGCGGATTCCAAGTGCTTGTCTAGGAATAATTTTAAATCTCCATCGCTTAGATCCATTTTACGGGATAAAATTTCAATGGTCTGCTCCTTAATTTCATCGATGGAATTGTTCCAAGACTTTAAAAGATCGTCCACTTTTGTGGCTTCAATCCACTTTAAACATTCATTTGATTTGTCAAAAATGAGATTATCGACTTGCTTAACAAGCGTTTGTCTCTTGTGGTAGTTTTCATCAGAGACTTCTTTTAACGCATCCACATCCCATGCGGTGATTTCAGGCATTTCATAAACGCTT
This sequence comes from Fusibacter sp. 3D3, assembly GCF_001748365.1. Taxonomy (GTDB): domain Bacteria; phylum Bacillota; class Clostridia; order Peptostreptococcales; family Acidaminobacteraceae; genus Fusibacter_A. The sequence continues at coordinate 302,089 of NZ_BDHH01000004.1, forward strand.
TGTTCACAGTCTCTAGGCAAGGCAAGGTCCACGATCACAGGATTCACGGTTTTGAAATTTAAAAACGACTTGCGAATCACGGGATGCGGTGCAGCTGTTGAAGAAATAATGAGATGACTTTTATTGATGGCATCATAGCGATCATCAAAGGGTACGATCATAATTTTATCGTGATCTAATATTTCTTGTGGCAGTTTTTCAGGATTTCTAACAGCAATGTAAATGGTTTTAAAAGGACTCTCGAAGAGGTATTTTATCGCAAGGCCACCCATTTTGCCCAACCCGACCATGGTGATAATAGTGTCTTCGGTAAAGGTCATAGCCGACTTGGCTTTTTTGATCCCAATATAGCTGAGGGATAGGGGTGTTTCGGATATTTTCAGTTCTGTTTTGATGCGTTTTGAGAAAGACACCGCTTCTCTAAAGAGCTTGTTGAGTATTTTACCACTGCAGAGGCAGTCAGAAGAAAGCGTCAATGCATTCTTGGTTTGTCCAAGGATTTGATCTTCGCCTAAAACGGCAGAGTCAAGGCCCGAGGAGACTTTAAAAAGGTGTTCGATCACATGAAAGCCTGATTTTTGATAGAAATTTGCCGTCATTTTAAAATTGTTTCTAAGATGTTTGAGAATTTTTTGCTCCATTGGCTCAAATTGATCCATTTGTGTGACATAGTAGATCTCAAATCGACCACAAGTGCCAAGGACAACCGTTTCAACTGTACCAAGCTCTATAATAGTTCGCATTAACTCAATCTTTTGAGCATCTGTCAGCGCTATTTTTTCTCTTTCTGCTATAGAAGCAGAGTGATGATTTAAGCCAATGATCCCGATTTGCATAGTAACCTCCTAAAGATCAGTGTTTCAGCCCATTATGGATAACAAATTTTAATGTTTTGAGTTTAGTTTCAAGTGTGGTTAAATCGCCACAACTGTCATTGTCATTAGTGACAACCGGTTGAATACATATTGGTGTTACATCAACCCCTTCAAGTGAAGCGATATTTTGCTTATAGGCACTTCCAGCGCCAGAATTTTTAAAGACGAAGTAATCAATTTCAAAGTCTTTAAATAGGGTCTGATTTAAAGCGATGGAACAAGGTGCTTTTATAGCCACAATATGACCCGCAGGTATTTGTTCATCTAGACAAATTTTTAACGATTCCAGTGAGGGCATAATTCTAAAGTAGAGCTGACTGACATCAAAGGCTGCTTTCCACTCTCGAATGTGTTTTATACCTGTAATGAGGATATGCGTCTTTTCATTGGCGTGATTTTTAACGTGAGTGATCGCCTGTGTCATACTTTCAAAAGTAGGGAGCTCAACTTCTATATCGACGGCTCTTTGATAAAGGATATAAGGCAAGTTCATTTTATGAGCTACTGAACTTGCCATGGCCTTAACCAAACTGGCATGTGGATGCGTGGCATCGATGATGAGCTCTATTCTATTTTGAGTGATATAAGCTTCTAAAGTATCTGGTTCAAACCGAGTGATCAAACACTCGGTTGAAAGATGTCCATAGAGTTTGGCGCCAAAATCGGTGGTGACAGACAAGACATGTTTTAAACCCATCTGATTTAAGAGCGTACAAACTTCAGTGGTCTCATGTGTGCCGCCGAGTACTAAAATCATACGTGATAACCTCTTGGGGTCACCATTTTACCGTGGATGACTTTAGTGGCTTGGTTCCCCACGATGACCATAGAAGTCATGTCTATGAGATCGTAGTCCACTTCATCAATTTTGAAAATGTAAGAAGCTTCTTCTTCACGGCTTGCATCTTTCACAACACCCACTAAGATGTGCTCACCTTGAATGGCTTTAATATGGTCGAGCGCTACCTTTATATGATCTTTTCGGCCATGGCTCTTTGGATTGTAAAAACAGATGACGAAATCGCCATGAGCGGCGTGCTTTACACGGTCCATGATGAGGTCATAAGGGGTCAATAAATCGCTTAAGCTGATGTGGCAATAATCATGCATTAGGGGGGCACCTAAGCAAGCGGCACTTGCACTTGAAGCGGTGATGCCTGGAATGACTTTGATGACATCATCTGCGTTTGCCAGTTCATAAATGAGGCCTGCCATACCATAAACCCCAGCATCACCACTACTGATCACAGAGACTGTTTTACCTGTTCTGGAGAGTTCTATAGCTTCCCTGCAGCGTTCGACTTCTCCACGCATGCCGTTGCTCACGACTTCTTGCTTGGTCAATAATGATTCTATGAGTTTAATGTAAGTTTTATAACCCACAATGATATCGGAATGGTTAATTGCAATTTTGGCTTCTTCTGACATTTTTTCAATTGCGCCTGGGCCAATGCCAATGACATATATCATAATTCAATCCTCCCAAAGGAAAAAGTACATTTTTCTTTTTTAAATGGTTTAAAAGTGAGTTCGTCTTCACAGAGTATATAGGCTGAAGGTCCTGCAATTGCACGTATGCCTGTTGTTTTCTCAACAAAATCGGAACCTTCAAAGAACTTTGTAAAAGGCGCTAACTGCGCTGTGCTATGTGTTAAAAAAGGCACTTCAAGCGCCTCAGAAAGTATTAATAAACAATTTTCATTTGCCTTTAAAGCGATGGAACTGAGCACACCAATGGCCTGTATTGAAAACCCATCGGTGCTTAGTGCTTCTAAAAGCTGCCTGAAATAATCTTCAAAAGGCAGTTCTTTTCGGCAGCCTGTACCAACGACTAAAGAGTGGCTATAGAAAATAGAGCAGTCATCATCATAGAGCGGATTTATCCACAGCTCTGGTTTTCGAAGGGTTATTATGACTTTAGGGCCGATATGTTCGAAGAATGCACTGGATTCTTCATAGATAGTGACGGCATTACTTTCATAAGGTTTTGAAATTCGGAGCATGGGATCCAATAAGAGACCAATCATCTGATTATCCGCCAATGCTGCATTTAAAACTTTTATGGCATGTCTATTCTTTTCCAGATTAATTTTGAAAAAAGACATCACTTCTTCAAAGCCCTGAACACCTCTTATATCCGTTGCAGTGGTAATCACGGGCGTCGTTTGATAAGAACGCTTTAAACACTCAGAAAATAGAGTTGTATAAGCATTGGCTTTGCCAATATGTCCTGAAAGTAGACTAATGGCAAAACGTGCATGATCATCGAGGACAATACATGCAGGGTCTTTGAGTTTATCCTTGATGTGAGGTGCGAGCATTCGCACGGCAATGCCCACAGCGCAAGTAAAAACCAAAATCGTCTGATTTTGAATTTCATAGGCCGAATGTGAGGCAAGTGCTATGTTTTCGAATGTCTGATCGACCGCTTTTCCTAATCCGCCTAGCGCTTTTAACTCAATAGGCGAATAGACTTTATAAGTGGGCTGAAAAGTATCGTCACAATCCTCAAAATGAAGCTTGAGACTGACTTCTAAAGCCGTCGTCACTTGATGCCCCTTTTCAGTTAAGGCAAAAAAGACAAAATGAGGTTTATGGTCTAAATTCATGTTTGAAATCCTTGTCGTAGAGTTTTGAATCGTTATAAGCATTTCCAAGACATTCGCCGACGATGATCAAGGCCGTTTTTGTGATGCCTGCTTCTCTAACTTTCTCTGAGATGTTTCGTAGTGTACCACGTACAATAAGTTGTTCTGGCCATGTGGCTTTGTAGATCACGGCAACGGGTGTGGTCATGGGATAGCCACCGATGTGGAGTTCCTTGGTGACCTCTTCAAGCATGCCTGTGGATAAGAAAATCGCCATAGAGGTTTGATGAGAAGCTAAAGCTCTAAGCGCTTCCTTTTCAGGGACGGGTGTGCGGCCTTCCATTCTCGTGATGATAACGCTTTGTGAAATTTCTGGCACGGTGTATTCGATTTCAAGTGCAGAGGCTGCGCCTAAAAAACTGCTTACACCTGGGATCAGTTCATATTCGATATTAAGGGGTGCAAGTCTTTCAATTTGTTCTCTCAATGAACCGTAGATTGAAAAATCGCCAGTGTGTAATCTCACGACTTTTTTACCTGCTTTGGTGCCCTTTTCACAAACGTCAATGATTTCTTCTAGGTTCATAGTGGCACTGTTGTGAATCACACATTGAGGGGTGCAATAGTCAAGCAGTGCGGGATTCACAAGTGATCCTGCATAGATCACGATATCTGCTGTGGCAAGTGCTCTTTGTCCTTTAACAGTGATGAGCTCTGGATCTCCTGGGCCTGCGCCCACAAAATATACTTTCATTTTTGCCATCCTTTATTAATGAGTATTGTCGTAAAATAGCTAATATCTTCAAAGTTGACAGTCTCAAGATTGTCATATATTTTTTCATTGGGTTTAGAAAAATCACTGACAGCGACCGCATCTTTGATGAGATCGTGTTTCATAAGCAGTGATTTGATGATATCGAAATTGCGATAGACTTTCATAAGCACTATAGATTGGTGCGTCATGAGTTGATGTTCAAGATCCGATAAATCTTCGGTGCAAGGGTATATGAGCAGGGGGGTATCACCTTCAACAAGTGGTCGATTAAAGCCAGATGCCATGGCACTGTATGAAGATAGTCCCCCAATGGTTTCTATTTTAATGTCATCTTTTAATCTTTTGAGCAAATAGATGTAAGTACTGTAGAGCATGGGATCACCCAGTGTGACGAAGCCTACAGATTTCCCTGAATTCACGAGCATTTTAATTTCTGCTGCTATTGGATCGATGGCAGCGTCCATTTCTTTTTGATCGGCAGTCATTGGGAAATGTCTTGCGATGATTTCCACGGTTGAAGGCAGATGAGGAGACGCGATGATATGCGCTTCACTCTGGCCGCCTTTTCGGCCTTGAGGCACTACGAGAATATCCAGCGCTTTAAGGCGGTTAACGGCTTTTAAGGTGAGTAACTCTGGATCTCCAGGGCCAACACCGATACCATAAAATTTAGACATTTTTACCTCCATAAGTGCATTTGATTACATAGCATGGATTGAGTGGTGCAAAGTAATGATATCTGCCAAGGGGTTCAAGGCGACTGGCTTGAATCATAGAACCTTCCAGCTGAGAGTATTGTTCATGCGATTCTAAATAGGACATAATCGCATTTAAGCTTTCCAGTGTGATCACAGAAAACACCACAATGGTTCCCGCTTCCATGTGGCTTTTTTCAAGCCATGTCATGATCTCGGTGAGGTTTGAACCAGAACCGCCGATATAGACTCTGTCGTATTTTTTAGAAGGCAGGTGTTCAAGGGGTGCTTTTCCAAGTATGGCAGTCACAGTCGTCAGTGCATGATTCTGTGCATTTTCTTCTATGAGCTTAATACCACTTTCAGTCATTTCAATGGCATCCACGGTGAGATGTGGAAACTGCTTTGCGATTTGAACGCTTACAGAACCTGTACCCGCACCGATGTCCAGTACATAAGAAGCTTCTTCACATTCAAGATAACTGATAATGGTATTTCGAATTTCCATTTTAGTCATGGGGTTTTTGCCCCTTACAAAGTTATTATCTTTCATAATCTATGATCACCACATTCATTTCATAATCTCTATTTTCCACATCACTTGCGCGTAAAGTTGTGATGATTTCATTTTCATAAGAGAGCGATTCCCCAATGATCATCATGGGATTTTTGCCTTGTTCTAAGATGCATTTTGCGATTTCATAGGGCGTGTGTGTGTTATCCGTTAAAAGGCAAAGTCGTTTATAGGCGATCAGTTCATGCGCATCAAGTGTCCTGCCATGTAGACTGGTGAGGAAGATATCATGCATGGGATAACCTGTTTTTGAAAAAAGAATTTGATAACTGCCAATACCGTTTACGATTTCGATGGCCACGTCTTTAAAAGTGCGGAATCCCCATTGGCTAATGCCATAAAAGCTAGGGTCTCCAGATGCTACAAGCGCTACATGATCATGTGCTTTAAGGGCATTATGCATCAATTCTTCCAGATGAGAAAGTTTGCCGTTATAAACAAGCAGAGTGCCGTAACTGAAAGGCGCTATGGTTTCGAGTTGCCTTTGTGTACCGATAACACAGGGACTTTTTGAGAGGGCAACCAAGCACTGTTGCGTTAAATACTTTGAATCACCAGGGCCTATGCCGATAATTTTAATCATGTGTATCTCCTAACACTCTGCTTTTCATATCATACATGATAATGTCTATTTGAGCTGCATCATGGATATAGACTTCGCATTTAGATTTTGCTCTTTGGGTCAACGTTTGGAAGCTTTTTAAATAAACAGTCTCATATAAGAGATCGGAAATTTCATCTGTTGTATTGGCGTTAAAGCAAGCCTCGATTAGCTCAAGTGGTGCGCGGTCAAGTGCAAGTTGACAGCAGATGATTTCAGATTTCGCATCTGCCACTTTGGAATGTGTGTTAAAGATGCCACCGGCGATTTTAACGAGTTTCCCCACATGTCCAACGAGCAGAATTTTTTTAAAACCAAGCGAGACTGCCGATTGAAGTGAAAATCCAACAAAGTTACTCATTTGAACGATTTGATCACGGTTTATATTCAAATTGTGTTTGTTCAGTGCATTAAAGCAAAAATTTTCACCATGCTTCCCAGGGACTAAGACTAATAGGTCGGGACATAGTGTATATTTCTGCTTTATTTCTGCATGAATAGAAGCCATAAAAGCATCTTCACTCATGGGCTTTACGATACCGGTTGTGCCGATGATGGAAATGCCGCCTTGTACCCCTAGACGTTCATTAAAGGTTTTCTTAGAAATTTCAAGGCCTTCTGGCACACGAATGAGGACTTCTACGCCGAGATGATTTGGTTTTATAGCATTTAAATTATCTTTGAGCATCTGAAGTGGTGTTGGATTGATCGCAGCACTGCCTACAGGACATTGAAGCCCTGGTTTTGTGACTCTGCCAACACCTTCGCCGCCCTCTATTTTGATATAATTAAATGTTTTGATAAGTTTAACATCTGCGATAATCTCTAAACCGCTGGTGACATCGTAATCATCGCCTGCGTCTTTGATGATCGTACAGGAACAAGAGTCTTTTTCATGAAGGACAATGTCAGCAATAGGCAAGGTGAGTGATGTGCCTTCCGTGTTTAAGATTTCAATACCTTCATTGAGTAAGCGCGTTTTTTGATCTGGCGAGAGCATCACTAAAAGTGCCGCCTTTGCAGCAGCAGTGGCACATGCGCCGGTGGTATAACCCATTTTTAGGCGTTTACCTTCTGAACTCAACACGCGATCAGTTGTTTTTGTAAAATCAATTTTAGAGGGTGTGTTCATTTTCTACGCTCTTTCTTTAAAATGGTAGATCAGTGCGTTGACAATGGATGCAGCTACATTACTGCCGCCTTTTCTGCCAAGGGCGGTTATGCAAGGAATCGTGGAATTGTAAAGTGCAAGTTTAGATTCTTCAGCACCTACGAAACCCACCGGCACACCGATAATACCGATTAGACTTTCCTTGAATTCATCTTGAAGATCAAGAACTTGGAAAATAGCTGTGGGCGCATTTCCAAATACAAATATTTTTTTGCCCGGTTCTTTAAGCGCCAACTGAATAGAGGCCATCGAACGCGTGATGCCTTGTGCTTTGGCGAGTGTCTGAGCTTCCTCATTTGCAACGAAGCACTTGAGTTGCCAGCCTGTTTGATTAAAAGCTGTTTTATTGATGCCTGAAAGCACCATGTTGGTGTCTGTATAAACCGTTACATGTGCTGAGTTTTCATTTGCAATCACCTGTGAAAACGCAGTTATAAAATCATCTTCAATTTTGAGATTGTCTAAATAGTCAAAATCCGCACTGGTGTGAATGACACGCCTATAGATGTTTTGAATGAGCGGATCACCAGAAGGATAGATTTTAGAAGCGCTCGCAATGATACCATCTATGATTTCGAAGCTTTCGCGCTCTATGCCCATAGGGTCCTTTTTGTATTCAAATTTCATAAGCTGACTCTTTCAATAATGAGCTCAAGGACTTTTTCATCGTAGCCGATATTTTCAAGGAAAGTGATTTGAAGTTCTGGATACTCAGCTCTAATGGCATCTAGTACTTCTGGAATGTCTTCCTTTATATGATTGCCATTGAATATGAAAAAAGGGAAAGCTTTTATGTTTCTGACGCCTGATTCATAGAGAGACTTAACCACCTCTTCAATAGAAGGATTCATCAATTGAAGATAACAATATTCAATTTGAGTATCAGGCATTTTAGCGACTAACGCCTGTTGATATTTTTTCATAATATCATCGGTTTCTTTTACTTTGCTTCCGTGAGCAATGATTAAAACAGCATTTTTCTTCATCTTTTCATACTCCCTTATTTTTAAATTAAAAAAGCACACCAGAAGAGGTGTGCGACTATGCTTGTTTTTGACTCATTTTACTGAGGCGAGCCAATGGAACATCACTAATGCGCAAACTTCCCTCCGAAGCTTTGATCATTCAATATCACTGGTAGGTCTCCTGGCTCGGGGATCACTCTACAGTTTCACCTTCCCATGAATTTATAATTCACAGTGGCTTTGAAACGTTGTACTCCCATACAGTAGCGGGGGCTGCTGAGGCTTTTAACCTCTATTCCCTTTTATCCTATTTAAAGGACCAATAATAACATTTAGTTGTCAAATAGTTGTCGAAGTTTGCAAATTTATTCTGATAAAAAAATAACGCAAATGCAACCAACGACATCATATCATAAATAGCGCGAAAATGCCACCTCTTAATCGGGTAAAAAAACATGAATGAAAGTAAAAAAAGGTGTCCTATTTTGAATTAGTTTGATAGGATAGTTATAGAATTGATAAACTATTATGGTGATGTAAGTTTATATGTATATGGAAGAGAGTTGAGGTTTAATGAGTATCAAATTTTACATGAATAAGGCATCAGGTATAGAGATTATTAGTATTGAGGCATCGAATGAACATTATAAAAGTCATAACCATACCTTACATTATGTGATTGGGTTTATGGTGAAGGGAGAAATACGGCTTGAGAAGGGAACAAAGACCTATACGCTTGAAGCTCAAGATACATTTGTTATTGAGCCCGACCAAAAACATGCTATAAAGGCTTTAAAGTCTTTTACTCTAATTGCTTTTTCTATAGAAGAAACTTTTTTTAATACATATCCTGTGGAAGAGGCTAAAAAGATCGTTCATCAGATGAAACAATGGCCAAAATTAATGGACTTGTTAATGAATGTCAATATGGAGCGGATTCTAAATCATATTGAAGCAATATATAGGTTGCAAAACACAAATCCAGCCACCCATAAAAAGAGAGAACTGGATCATGTGAAGGTGCTTATTTGTGATCATGCAACAAAACCCTTGAGTCTTGATAATTTAGCTGAATCCGCATTTTTGAGCAAATTTCATTTCGTAAAAAAATTTAGCGCAGAATTTGGATTAACACCACACAATTTTAAGATTCAAAGGCAAATTCGAATGGCACAAAAGCAATTATTAGAGACAAAATCAATTTCTGAGGTGGCAGCTAATATGGGCTTTTTTGATCAAAGCCATTTCACAAAATACTTTAAGAAAATATTGAAGCTCACGCCGACAGATTATAAGCATGCTTGTATAGAACTTGAAGTGCTAGATTCTAAACCAGAGCAGGCATAAATTTTGCAAACAGATAAAGACCATCAGCATCCGCTATGACTTCATGTTGTTCGCCCTTGTTAAAGATAGAGATAACGCCAGGAGCATACGACATTTCGGTGGTTTGATTTAGGCAAATGCCTGTGCCAGAGATGATCTCGTGTGTTTCAAGTTGTGATTCATGGACGTGCATGCCGATTTTCATAAAGGGCTCAATTTTCACAAGGTGATAACTAAAGAGACCATCTGTTTGTTCAGAAGTGATAATGTGCTTTAAGCTTACACCTTGAAATTGTTTGTGTGCATGCCACTGGAGCTTATCAAATTCAACTTTTGAATTGGGCAGTACAAGGTGACCTTTTGAAAAAGTTTGAAATAGATTTTGGTTTTCCATAGTGTGTCCTTTCTATCAATAGATGTGTTGAGAAATTGTTTATTTGAGACGTTAATTTGATTCTAATGGAAATGTACTTGTTTTAATTGTAAAAAATTGCGGTTATCAAAGCGTATACTCAGTCCGCTTCGCTCCCTTCGTAATCCTTGCAATCCTATCGGATTGCATCCAGTGGGAGTCCAACCTCCCACTGGATCAGGCGAACCCCCACTTTAAGAAGTGGGGGACATCTCCTCAAGGGTTATATACATGAGTTTATAGATATAGGAATAACAGCAAACTCGCGAGCGATCTATGAATTTGCCTCTTGATTCACCCATCTGAATATGGTACAATTTCGTTAATTGAATCTTGACTTTTGCAGCAAAACAACAAAAAAACACCCTTGATCCCATTGCAAACAGTGGGATTCAAGGGTTTCTTTTTTTGCGTTTTTTTGTAGCGTAAATCTATCTCGTTTTGGTTTCTGAAATATTTTTTTTAATCTGTTGAAGTGTTCTTATCTTCGTTGAAAAATCAACATTTGTCACGTCTCCGATATCCTTTAAAACTTCATCGTAATAATCAAACAAGTAATAGTTTTGATCTACATTTGTACATGTACATTTGCTTAAACTGTCGATGATGCGTGTGATGGTGTGTTTGCCATCCATTTTAAACTCTAAAATCCTAGCAAGCACCAAAGCTATGAAGCATGTTAAGAAATGTGCTTTGATGTGGTCTTGTGTTGAAACATATACAGGTCTCGTTTCAAGATCACTTTTGGTAACCTTAAAGGATTCTTCTATCTTCCAAAGGCCTCTGTAGATTTCAATCACTTCACTGGCACTCTTCTTGTATTCGCTTGTGATGAGCACGTAGTAGCCATCAAGAGCCTCTTGCGCTTTTATTTTCTCCTCATCAAGGCTTAAAGCAGTTATATCAGCAATTTCGCCAGTATCTTTTACAAAACTAAGGTTCTTCACATATCCAGCAGCCCCATAGGATGTAGAGCGATTATAGTTTGAAGGTGTTTTTATAAGCTTCTTAGCTTTTTCAATGGCTTTAGCGCGTTCCATCCTAGCTTTCTTCGCATATTTTTCGCTATAGAAAACCACTTGCTTGGCATCGATGGTTTTCTTTTGCTTTTTTCCAGAAGTCATGGTAACCCAAATTTCAGTCGGGTAAATGCGTTCCTTCCACTTATAGTCATCCCCTTTAAAAACATAGCCCTCTTCATCTAAAATATAGTCTTTTAAAGCTTTGTTGGCGCCTCTAGCGGAGTAACTAAAAACAAAGCCATCGTTTGCTGAAAGTGTGTACTGAATGTTGTCACCTGTGGACATCCCTTTGTCAGCAACCACGATGACTTTTCCTAAATCAAACTCTTTTTTCATTCTAGAAAAAGTGGGTCTGTAGGTGAGACAGTCATTGGTATTGCCTGAATAAAGATCGTAGGTAATGGGGATGCCGTTGGTGTCCATGAAAA
>NZ_BDHH01000005.1 GCF_001748365.1 Fusibacter sp. 3D3
CTTGACCAATGACAAGTTTTCACTTGTGAAAACGAGCAAGGTTTAAGACCACAAAAGAACAAATCGGTTAATCTGATATATGCAATTTTGAGTGTGCAAACATTGAGTTCTTGCTTGCAAGAATCTCAAGCCGACATAGCCTTTACGCAGTAAATGCAGGAGGCGTGTCGGAGTGCTTGTGAACTTAATTTAATACGAGATAATCCAGTGATGAAGGCGGAGGGGCTACACCTGTTCCCATACCGAACACAGAAGTAAAGTCCTCCAGCGTCGATGGTACTTGGCGGGCAGCTGCCTGGGAGAGTAGAACGTTGCTGGTTACAAAGAGATCTGATTATCTAATAATCAGGTCTTTTTGCTTTTTTGCAGATAGTATGAGAGTAGAAGAAACATGAAAATGTAAGCTTTCTGTTAAACACAGCCTTCAAAATCATTTCTCACCACCCCATATAGCGTAATCTAGGCATCCGAGGACCAATCCGCAGGCATAGCCGAGGACTCTTGGTCTAAGGTTGCCTAGATGGAGCGAAACGTTGCTGGTTACAAAGAGATCTGATTATCTAATAATCAGATCTCTTTGCTTTTTTGCAGATATAGGAGAATAGAAGAAACATGAAAATGTAAGCCTTCTGTTAAACACAGCCTTCAAAATCATTTCTCACCACCCCATATAGCGTAATCTAGGCATCCGAGGACCAATCCGCAGGCATAGCCGAGGACTCTTGGTCTAAGGTTGCCTAGATGGAGCGAAACGTTGCTGGTTACAAAGAGATCTGATTATCTAATAATCAGGTCTTTTTGCTTTTTTGCAGATAGTATGAGAGTAGAAGAAACATGAAAATGTAAGCCTTCTGTTAAACACAGCCTTCAAAATCATTTCTCACCACCCCTATATAGCGTAATCTAGGCATCCGAGGACCAATCCGCAGGCATAGCCGAGGACTCTTGGTCTAAGGTTGCCTAGATGGAGCGAAACGTTGCTGGTTACAAAGAGATCTGATTATCTAATAATCAGATCTCTTTGCTTTTTTGCAGATATAGGAGAATAGAAGAAACATGAAAATGTAAGCCTTCTGTTAAACACAGCCTTCAAAATCTTTTCTCACCACCCCATATAGCGTAATCTAGGCATCCGAGGACCAGTCCGCAGGCACAGCCGAGGACTCTTGGTCTAAGGTTGCCTAGATGGAGCGAAACGTTGCTGGTTACAAAGAGATCTGATTATCTAATAATCAGATCTCTTTGCTTTTTTGCAGATATAGGAGAATAGAAGAAACATGAAAATGTAAGCCTTCTGTTAAACACAGCCTTCAAAATCWTTTCTCACCACCCCATATAGCGTAATCTAGGCATCCGAGGACCARTCCGCAGGCACAGCCGAGGACTCTTGGTCTAAGGTTGCCTACACGGCTATCGCATGAAAAAAATGTAGAGTATTTTAGGAAAAGTGAATGCGAAAATGCAGAAGGAATAAATGGTAATAATTACAAAAAGGAATTAAAGAAGTAATGTCGAATTCAATACTAGAGGAAAAAAACTCTGGAGGAGAATTCATATGGACAAAACAATGTTTAAAAGTGCATTTGAAAATGTAAGCGATTTTAGACAAGAGTGGAAAGTAAAACATAAGCTGATAGAAATAATCTTTACAACAGTGATTGCAACGATTGCAAATGCGAATACCTGGATAGAAGTAGAATCCTTTGTAGAGGCAAAAAAAGAATGGTTTAAAAAATATGTGGATTTAGAGAATGGCGTACCTTCTCATGATACGTATAAACGCGTATTTGAAAATTTGGATAGTGATTCTTTTAATAGAGCCTTTATAAGCTGGACAAGCAAGCTATCGAATGAATCCGCTGGCAGAATAATCGCTGTAGATGGAAAAACATCAAGGGGATCACATACAGAAGATAGAAAGGCAATCCATCTGGTAAATGCGTGGGTAGAAGAAAATGATCTTTTGCTAGGACAATTGAAAACAGAAGAAAAGAGTAATGAAATTACAGCAATCCCCGAACTGTTGGATTTGCTATTTATAAAGGATAGCATAATCACAATAGACGCTATGGGTACACAAAAAAAGATAGTCGAAAAAATAATAGGAAAAGAAGCAGATTATGTACTCTCATTAAAAGGGAATCAAGGTAATTTTAATGAAGAAGTAAAAAGTTATTTTGAAGATGCAATTGAATCCAATTTTAGAGATTACCCAGTAAGTAGAAAAACAACTCTAGAAAAAGGTCATGGAAGAATTGAAAAAAGAGAGTATTATCAGACAAACGATATAGAATGGTATGTAGAAAAAGACAAATGGAAAAACTTATCAAGCATAGGTATGGTAAGGCGCACAGTGACCACAAAAGGAAAAGAAAGCGTAGAAGTGAGCTATTTCATATCCAGTTTAAAAACACCAGAAGAAGGACCATGTGAAGTGTTTGCAAAGGCCGTGAGATCACATTGGGGTGTAGAAAGTTGTCATTGGATACTTGATGTTGTTTTTAGAGAAGATCATAGCCGAGTAAGAATGAATAACGGTGCTGCAAATCAATCCATGTTGAAGAAGATAGCCATGAATATTTTAAAACAAGAGACCATCACGAAAAAGAAGACCAGTTTAAAGTTGAAGCGTTATAAAGCATCAATAGATGAGTCTTTTCTAACGAAAGTAGTATCTGAGCTGTAGAAAAAAGGCTGAGTTATACCATTCGTAGGGTAAGTCGGCTGTAGTGATACAAACGGTTTATTAGTTGTGCCCTCAAAACTGTAAAAAGGATTGAGCTCTGCATTAAAACATAAGTCATGCCACATAATCCAATAGCGCAATGCTATTTTTTTAAGACTTTGAATAAAAGCCTTGATTATGGTAGATTTTCATGCGATAGCCGTGTCTTCACCAAAGGTAAATATTGATAGACTTACAAAAAAGAGATACAATATATATGCTAAAGATTTTGCGCACCTATATAGGAGGAATTAAATGTTGAATTATAGGTCTTTAAAGGATCATGTCTACGAATATATTTCAAATCAAATTAGAGAAGAGGCATTAAAACCTGGAGAGCGCATTAATGAAAGTAGCATATGTGAATCCCTAGAAGTGTCTAGAACCCCAGTCCGTGAAGCGCTGTTACAATTGACTTTGGATGGTTATATTGAACAACTTCCAAGAAGGGGCTTTATGGTTAAAGCCATTTCACTATCAAGAGTGCATAATATATATGAAATTATAGGCGCATTAGAAGCACTGGCTGCTACAACTTGTATTCAAAAAGAGCGCGCAATAGATTTTGAAAAGCTGGAACAAATGACTGTAAAAATGAATCAATTGATAGAAGTTCAAAATTATGAGGGCTATTATCAGCTTCAACATGAATTTCATCAAATGATCATTGATGCCAGTGACAATGAGGATTTGAATAAGATGATTGGGAATCTTAAAAAAGCATTTATTAAACAAGCTTATACAGGTGCTGATCAAGATGAATACCAACGTGCTTTGAAGAAAACAAATGAAGAACATTTTCAAATCATAGAATTGATGCAGAAAAAGGATATCATAGGACTCAGAGCATTTATACAAGATGTTCACTGGAATTCTAAGTATGCTTTTATGGAGATGCTTGAATAAATACAGAGCAATTACATATAGCGAAAAGATTTCAGTTTGAAAATAGGTTCAAAAAAATAAGAGGAGGAATGAAATGAATTTTAAGAACTTTGCCAAAATCGTATTACAAGAGAAAAAAAGTGTTTTAGGTGTATTAAAAGACCTTGCTGTGGATTTGACGGAAGAGTTGGAGCACAAGAGTGATGTGTTCAAAGAGAACGAAGCAGATGTTTTTAATCTTCAGTATGAATCCGTTGAGATTCATGAAGATGAGATCAAAGCAAGCGATCATATTCAGGTCATGGAGGGATCCAAATGCCATCATGGCATATGCACTGGACCAAACAAGGTGGTTCACAAGGTGGAAAATCAGATTTTGGAATCAACTTTTGAGGATTTTAAAGGGCATGGAAAAATAACAAACGTCTTATCGGATAAAATATACAGTGATAAAGAGATTGTTAATAGAGCTACTAGAAAGCTATTAGATCAGCACAATATCAGAGTATTTAGAGATAGTGTGCATTTTGCTGCATGGTGCAGAGAAGGCGATTGATCGTCACTTTATTTCTTTTCATCCTAAAAAAAGTATGGTATAATGATTTGTGTTTTCTTTTCACAAAGAATTGACAAATTAAGTCAATGAAAAGTTAAGGGAGGAAATGAGATGAAACATATCAAAACTTTAAACAGCGGTACATTAAAAAGCTCTGCTGCACATGGTGGTTGCGGAGAATGCCAAACGTCTTGCCAATCAGCGTGTAAAACTTCTTGTACAGTTGGAAATCAAGAATGTGAAAATAAATAATAGCTTCAGTTTAGAAAGCAGCTTGAAGCTGCTTTTCTTCATGCCTTTGGGCGAGCTCTAGAAATGGAGGATTTAATGATTCATAAGTTTAAACAAGGCGATCTTTATTTTGTCCTTGATGTGAATAGTGGTGCGGTACATGTAGTGGATGAAATCGTATTCGATGTGCTCGAATATTATCCTAAGACATCTCCAGTGAATGTCGTTAAAAATTTAATGGACCGCTACCCAGAAGAGATGATTAAAGAAACGATAGATGAAATAGACGAATTGATAGAACAAGAGATGTTGTTCACAGATGACCAATATGTCAGTTCTATTGAATTTCAAAATAGAAGTCCTGTGATTAAGGCCATGTGTCTTCACATTGCACATGATTGTAATATAAGATGTGCTTATTGCTTTGCTTCTCAGGGTGATTTTAAAGGCGATCGTTCGATGATGTCGTTTGAAGTTGGTAAGAAAGCTTTGGATTTATTGGTTCAATACTCGGGCAATCGTAGAAATCTAGAAGTGGATTTCTTTGGTGGTGAACCGCTTATGAATTTTGAAGTGGTGAAGCAGCTGGTTGAGTATGGCAGAAGTTTAGAAGAAGCCCATAAAAAGCACTTTAGATTTACAATTACCACAAACGGAACACTGCTTAATGATGACATTATAAAATACATCAACGAGCAGATGGATAATGTTGTCCTCAGCATCGATGGTAGAAAAGAAACCAATGATAAGATGAGATATACGATCTCTGGGGGAGGCACATATGATGCCATCGTTCCTAAATTTAAAAAAATGGTGGAAAGTCGTCAAGATAAAGCTTATTATGTGAGAGGTACTTTTACAAAGTACAATAAAGATTTCGCTAAAGATGTCTTGCATTTGGCCGATTTGGGATTTAAGTCCACATCAGTTGAGCCCGTTGTAGCACATCCAGAGGATCATTATGCGCTTTCTGAAGCGGATATTGAAGTGATCAATCAGCAATATGAAGAACTTGCCAATGCTATAATAGAAAGAAAAGGTACTGAAAGAGAATTTTCGTTTTTCCACTTTGCAATTGACATGAAACAAGGCCCTTGTGTGGTGAAACGCCTTACAGGTTGCGGTGCAGGATCAGAGTATCTTGCGATCACACCGGTGGGAGATATCTATCCATGTCATCAATTCGTTGGGGATGAACACTTTAAGATGGGTAATGTCATGGCGGGGCTATTGGACTTTGGACTTACAAAGGAATTTAAAAATGCCCATGTCTATAATAAACAGAAATGCCGTGAGTGTTGGGCGAAGTTTTATTGCAGCGGTGGATGTCATGCGAACGCTTATAACTTTAACAAAGATATTTATGTACCCTATGATTTAGGGTGTGAACTTGAGAAAAAACGCATTGAATGTTCGATTTACATTTATGGCAAACTCAATCAAGAAAAGGGCACATTATGATTAAAGTGTTTAAGTCACATATACCTCAAATTCAGCGTAGTTGCTTTATTGCGGAAAGTGCTGATATTATAGGAGAAGTAATAGTAGAAGAAAGTGCAAACATTTGGTATAATACAGTAGTTAGGGGTGACGTCGAACCTATTTTTATTGGAAATTATACAAATGTTCAAGATCAAGTCGTCATCCACACCAGTCAGGGTTTCCCTGTTTCGATTGGACCGTATGTCACAATCGGTCATGGCGCAATCGTTCACGGGTGTACCGTAGAAGATCATGTGTTGATTGGCATGGGAGCAATCGTTCTAGATGGTGCATATATAGAAAAAAATTGTATCATTGGAGCAGGCGCTTTGATTCCACCAAACAAGAGAATTCCGAGCAATTCATTAGTCGTTGGATCTCCAGGTAAAATCGTGAGAACTTTATCGAATGAAGAAATTGAACATATTGAGCAATCTGCTATAGGATATGTGGAATTGTCACAACATCATAAATCAAAGTAGGGAGGAAGCTAGATGAAAGGAAAAAATACGATCTTGTTTTTCCTAGTTGTTGCACTCATAGCAGGTCTTGCATTTGTGGCGATAAATGGGTTAACTATCGGCAGTTACACTTTGGGATCAGTCAATGATTCAATTAAATTAGGCCTTGATATCAAAGGTGGCGTCGTGGTCGTTTACGAAGCAATGACGGAAGAAACAGGAGCAGCATTAACCAAAACGATGGAACAGACTAAGCAGGTTATCGGAAGACGTGTCAACGAACTTGGATTAACGGAACCCGTTATTACAATTCAAGGGGATAATCGAATCAGAATAGAATTGCCTGGCGTGAGCAATGCTCAAGAGGCGATCAATATGATTGGTCAGACCGCTCAACTTGAATTTGCCAGAGTTATTGGAACTACACCAGCGTATGCAGGCATGACAAGTGATATGTTTGAATCTGAAACCGTATTGACAGGTGAGAACATTGCAGATGCTTATGTTTCAAGCAACACCTACAATCAACCCGTAGTTGCTTTAAAATTTAATTCGACGGGAACCGATTTGTTTACAGCAGGGACAAGAGCGGCGACGCAAGAGGGTACTCAATCAGGACAAATTGCGATCTTATTGGATGGTAAAGTGATTTCAGCACCATCGGTTAGCAAAATCTTAACAGATGATAGTGCAATAATCGAAGGCAATTTTACACTTGATGCTGCGAATGAACTTGCAACCCTTATTAGAGGTGGTGCACTTCCAGTTCAATTACAAGAAATTCAAACTTCAGTAATTGGACCAACATTAGGACTGGATTCCCTTAAATCAGCGATTAACGCTGCAAAAATTGGCTTGATCTTAGTGGTTATCTTTATGCTTGTATATTATCGTATACCAGGCTTGATCGCATCTATAGCACTTGTATTATACGCAACAATCGTTTTATACGTCATGATTGGCTTTAATGCGACGTTGACTTTACCAGGAATTGCAGGTATTGTTTTGTCTCTTGGTATGGCAGTGGATGCCAACGTCATTATCTTTGAAAGATTAAAAGAAGAGATGTTGGTTGGAAAATCGCTTAGAGCATCTATCGACAGTGGGTTCCACAGAGCGATGAGAACCATTATTGATTCAAATGTGACGACTTTTATTGCAGCTGTTATCCTATTTATATTTGGTGAAGGTCCGATCAAAGGTTTTGCCGTTACGCTTATGATTGGTATCATTGCAAGTATGTTTACAGCAGTTGTTGTCACTAAAACGTTACTGAAACTATCACTTGGTTTCACAGATCGTAAAAAACTCTATGGATCAAGGGGGTAGCTGAAATGAGAGCAATTAAATTTACACCAAAATATAAATTATGGTTTGGCATTTCAGGTGCTGTCATCTTAGTAGGTCTTATAATCATGCTGACGAAGGGGCTTAATTTTGGAATTGACTTCACTGGCGGTACAATGATGCAAGTTAACTTGAATCAAACGGTTAGCGTCAGCGAAGTGAGTGAGGTCATAAAAGAATTTGACCTCTCACCAGAGATTGTTCATGCAGGTGAAGAAAAACTTGAAGTTATTATTAAAACAAAAGCATCTTTATCAAATGATGAACGTTCTGCAATTTTTGAAGTTTTAAAGACCAAATATAATTTACAAGATACAGACTTTAGAAGTGCAGAACAATTTGGAGCTTCTATTGGATCAGAGATTAGAAATAGAGCTTTAATGGCAATTTTCGTTGCATCCATTTTTATGCTCATCTATATTTCGTTTAGGTTTGAGCCTATATTTGGTATTGCTGCTATTATCGCATTAATTCATGACATTTTAGTCTTGATTTCAATCTATGCGATTTTCAGATTGACAGTGAATTCTTCGTTTATTGCGGCAATATTGACCATCGTGGGGTACTCAATCAATGATACAATTGTTGTTTTCGATAGAGTAAGAGAGAATGTTAAAAAGTCCAAAGGCAAGTCTCATTTTGAAGTTGCAGATGTATCGATTAACCAAACGCTTACAAGATCTATTAATACTTCGCTTACGACTTTGCTTGTGATTGGTTCACTTTACTTTTTAGGCGTTGAATCTATTAAGGAATTTGCATTACCACTTATGACGGGTATAGCAGTGGGGACTTATTCTTCAATCTTTATTGCGAGTCCAGTGTGGGCAATCCTTAGAAATAAAATTGCACACAAAGGTTCTTATGCAGCAAATTAATTACATTCAACATCTATAGAACCACAAACGTCATCTTAAGCGTTATGATCAAAACTTTCAACTAAACAGGTGGGTTTGATTATAACGCTTTTTTAACCTAAGGAAAGAAGAACATGTTTGTAAAGGAGGATTATATGCAATTAAATGTCGTGTTAACGCTTATTTTTGCCATTTTCATTGCAGCATTTGCACTTTTTAATGCATCTGTTGTTACGGTGAGCTTCTTTTTTGCTAAAGTGGACTTATCGCTAGCGATTGTCATTATCGCTTCGGCTTTAATTGGGGCATTGGTTATCTGGTTTTTTGATGCCTTTAAGAAATTGAAAACGCATAAACAAATTAAAGATTTGAATAAAAAAAATACGGAACTTGAAAAGCAATTGGTTCAAAAAGAAGCTTATTCGAAAGAGCTTGAAGAAAAAGTATCTCTTAGCGAAGCTTTAATCAAAGAATTAAGAGCAAATGAAGTCCTAAGGGCTCAAGATTATGCACAAAACGTTGAAAGTGTAAAAAATATCGAAAGCGCACAAAATATTGGAAATTTACAAAATAACGATGTAGAAAACGGTGACTAAATGATTTTTCAAAGTTCAATATGGCATTCGATTGATATTGATGATGACCAGATAAAGCAGTACAGTCAAATTTTTAATACAGAACCTCTTATTACAAAATTGTTATTGGATCGTGGGATGACCACTGCAGAACAAGTGAATACTTTTTTTTCACCTAAACTGGAAGATCTACACGATCCATTTTTATTGAAGGATATGGACATCGCTGTGAATAGAATCAAGCAGGCGATTAATGGGAAAGAAAAAATATGGATTTACGGGGATTACGATGTGGATGGCATCACGAGTATCACTGTAATGTGTCGATATTTTAAATATATTGGAATAGAAGTCTCTTACTATATACCAGACCGTCACGACGAGGGCTATGGGATCAGCAGGAAAGGTATTGAGCTCATCCATGAGACAGAGGGCACGTTGATCATTACTGTGGACAGTGGTATAACAGCAGTGGATGAGGTGGCGTATGCCAAAACGCTTGGCATTGATGTGATTGTGACGGATCATCATGAATGTCAAGAGGTACTGCCTGATGCGTTTGCGATCATTAACCCCAAAATAGAGGGTTATCCTTTTGATATGCTTTGTGGATGTGGCGTTGCTTTAAAACTTGTTCAAGCTTTGATGACGGATTCTTTTATGGCGTTTATCCCTTCTGTTATGGATGTTGTTGCGCTGGGGACGATTGCAGATATCGTGCCCTTGAGAGATGAAAACCGAATTTTCACAAAATTGGGTCTTGAACAAATGAAATCGTCACAAATACCAGGCATTAGAGCCCTGATCAAAGAAGCTAACCTTGAAGGCAAGGAAATCAACGCAGGCCATATTGGCTTTATCATTGCGCCGAGGATAAATGCTTCTGGCCGAATTGGCGATCCTAAAATTGCGGTTGAGATGCTTTTGACAGAAGATCATCAAAGGGCGGAGGCAATTGCTAGAGATTTAAGTGAACTCAACGCGGAAAGGCAATCCAGAGAAAGATTGATTTTAGAAGAAGCGATTGATTTTATTAAAACGCATATAGATCTCGAACGAGAGAAGATTTTGCTTGTCGTTGGTGAGTCGTGGCATACTGGAATTATCGGTATTGTTGCGTCTAAACTTTGTGATCGGTTTTCAAGGCCAGTAGTAATCCTTAATGTGGAAGACGGCGTCGCTAAAGGGTCTGCTAGAAGTGTG
The DNA here is from genome assembly GCF_001748365.1 of Fusibacter sp. 3D3. Taxonomy (GTDB): domain Bacteria; phylum Bacillota; class Clostridia; order Peptostreptococcales; family Acidaminobacteraceae; genus Fusibacter_A. Next base: position 10,323 of record NZ_BDHH01000005.1, read on the forward strand.
GATGGCATCAGTATATTCGATGTGCTCAGTCAGTTTAAAAATTTATACGAAAAATTTGGGGGACATGAACAGGCTGCTGGGCTCACTCTAAAGGCAGAACATGTGGCCTTACTTAAGCAAGGTCTTTTAGAATACAGTGAAGCCCATATTTCGTTTGAAATGCTCACGCGTAAGCGCAAGGCAGATGGCATTTTGAAGCCCCAGATGGTCAATCATAAGCTCATAGAGGAAATTGATGCGCTGAAACCCTTTGGACTTGCTAATCCCAAGCCCCAATTTACATTTGAAAATTTAACCTTAGAAGATTTTAAGTGTATAGGCAAAGAACAAGCTCACCTTAAAATGATCGTCAATGACGGCGTTAGAGTCTATGATGCATTATCATTCAACAATGCACATTTAAGTCGTTACTTAAGGAAACAAGATAAAATACATTTGCTGTTAAATTTAGAAATCAATCATTTCATGGGCGTTGAAACAATCCAGTTTATGGTTAAGGATGTTGTAAAACCTCACATGCCTATGAATGATTTATTAGAACTTAAAATGGTGAAAGCAGTTTCTAACTTCATAGAGGCGGGGACGCCAAAAAGGGATATCTGTAAATTTACAAGTGAATCAGATTTTGATATAATATTCCTTGCCCCTCAAAAAAAGACACTCTTCGTATACTCCATAGAGGGCATGATTCGATTAAAGGATTATTTTTTCGGACGCAATTTTTATGCGTATGCATTACATTTTAACGAACTGGATTTCAAGGAGTGCGTACAAGGTCACATCGACATTGTATTTATGCCTTATGAAAGCACGGCAAGTCAGATTGCAGATGCGGTTATATTAGATGAAAACTGGAACTTGTCCATTCATATTCCCAGCAGAAATGATTTGATGCATTTCTATAAGAATATAGGTTCAATGGCCCAGTTTGAACTCAAGAAAATGGCACATCAGTTGAACTTAAGCATGCCAAAGTGTTTAATTTGTTTGGATTTGTTAGAGGATATGAGATTGATTCAATATTCTGAGAAAAGTGGTACCATAATGCTCAGTATCTTATCCAAACCTAAGGAGCGGATTGATTTAGAAGCTTTGCCGCTTTATAAAAAAATATGGGAACCTCATAGAGAGGCTCATGAGCAGGAGGCAGTTAGATGACGTTTAAATCTAAAATTAGAGTGGTTGAAGATTTCCCGAAACCTGGGATTAGTTTTAAGGATATTACGACATTACTATCAGATGGTGATGCTTATGCGAGCGCAATAGATGCTTGTATCGAAATGCTTGCCGGGGTTGAATATGATATTATAGTGGGGCCTGAGGCGCGCGGATTTCTCTTGGGAGCGCCTATGTCTGTATTGACGAGAAAGGGTTTTGTCCCTATTCGAAAGCCTGGCAAATTGCCTTATGAAACCATAGCACATCAGTATGAACTCGAATATGGTATGGATACTTTAGAAATTCACAAAGATGCCATTAAACCAGGGGATCGCGTTTTAGTCGTAGATGATTTACTTGCAACTGGTGGCACTGCAAAGGCAGTCTGTGAACTCGTTGAAAAGCTTGGTGGAAAAGTTGTGGGACTTGCATTTCTCATGGAACTTTGCTTTTTAAATGGTAGAGAAATACTTGCAGGTTATGATGTATTTTCAGTTATTCCTTTTGAGTCGTAAAAAAGAGTTGTAAATTTAAACCGTAATCGTTACAATATATATAAGTAGTTCGCAAGGTAATCCTATGCGGACTATTATTATAGATAATAAGATTTGAGCCGAAAGATTTGAAGTGGAATGTTTAACCGTTGAAGATCGTCAGTGGAAATCGGTCTGAGGCATCGGATGATGACTCAAATATTGCTCAATGTAGAAAGAAATAATGGTGTGCTTATGAACTTAGACGGATATTTGGCAAGGGTGAAACAATTTGCGCCCTATGTGAATTTAGATAGAATTGCAAAAGCCTATCGATTTGGAGAAACAGCCCATGAAGGTCAGATGCGTAAAGATGGCACAACGCCGTTTTTCAGTCATCCTGCAAATGTTTCTCTTATTTTAGCTGAGCTTGAAATGGATGAAGAAACGATCATTGCGGCTTTGTTGCATGACACTGTCGAAGACACTACGGTGAAACTTGAAGACGTAAAAAAAGAATTTGGTGATGATGTGGCGCTGTTAGTAGACGGGGTCACTAAATTGGCTGTCATCAACTATGAAACAAAACAGGAACGTCAAGTTGAGAATTTGAGAAAGATGTTTTTGGCCATGTCGAGTGATATTCGAGTGATCTTGATAAAACTAGCAGATAGACTTCATAACATAAGAACACTTGGTAATATGCCCCCTGAAAAACAAAGGGAAAAAGCAGAAGAAACACTTGAAATCTTTGCACCTATAGCCAATAGACTCGGGATTTTTAAAATCAAATGGGAACTTGAAGATTTGAGTTTGAAGTATTTAGATCCTGAAGGGTACATGGATCTAGTTAAAAAGGTAGATAAAAAAAGAACTGAACGTGAATCGATTATTAATGATTATTTGACTAAACTCAATAAATCACTTACGGATCTCAATATAAATTTTGAGATCTATGGTAGGCCAAAGAACTTCTATAGTATTTATAAAAAAATGAAATATCAACATAAAGAATTTGATGAGATATACGATATTACGGCAATCCGTATTATTTGTGATGACATCAAGGATTGTTACAGTGCTTTGGGAGCTGTTCATACGCTTTGGACGCCTATTCCAGGCAGGTTTAAGGATTATATTGCCATGCCTAAACCGAACCTCTACCAGTCTATTCATACGACTTTAATGGGGAATGGTGAACCCTTTGAAATTCAAATAAGAACGCGTGATATGCATCGAATTGCTGAAATTGGTATTGCCGCACATTGGAAGTATAAAGAAGGTTCTAATGCAGCGAATACTGAAATGGAAAAGAAAATCTCTTGGTTTAGACAGATGATGGAATGGCAAAGTGATCTTAAAGATCCTAGTGAATTCATGAAATCATTAAAGTTTGATCTTTTCAATACTGAAGTCTTTGTTTTTACACCTGATGGTGCTGTTGTAGATTTACCTGTGGGTTCAACCCCCATAGATTTCGCCTACAAAATTCACTCTGAGGTGGGTAACAAATGTGTTGGTGCTAAAGTAAACGGCAGAATCGTGCCCATTAACTACCAACTCCAAAACGGTCAACGCGTGGAAATATTGACGAGTAAAAATGCCGTTGGCCCTTCTCGAGATTGGCTCAAATTTGTAAAGAGCACTCAAGCCAAACAACGCATTAAGCAATGGTTTAAGAAAGAGCGCCGTGAAGAGAATATTGAAAAAGGTCATGAGATGATCTTGGGTGAACTGCGCAAGCAAAATGTACCAATAAAAATAGTGCTCAACGAGGACTATTTGGCTGAAATCATGCGAAGGCTTAGTTTGAAATCACTTGATGATATGTACAATGCCATCGGATATGGTGGTATATTGACCAATCAAGTGGTGCCTAAAATTAGAGAAAAATATATTAAAGAACAAAAAGAAGAACAAGCGAAGAAGATGCCTGAAATTGAAAAAGCGGATGAACATTCTAAGAAGAAAGAAGAAAAGAAGAATGAGACAGGCGTTTCGGTTAAAGGCATAGACGATATTCTCATTCGGTTTGCAAAATGTTGTAGTCCAGTTCCTGGAGATGAAATTATTGGTTATATAACACGTGGTAGAGGTGTTACAATCCACAGAGCCGATTGTGAAAACTTTGAGAAAACAGATGATTCTAAAAACAGATTTATTGAAGTGGAATGGGCAGGTTCTAAGGAGTCTGCATACCTAACCAGTGTTCAAGTAATTTCAATAGATCGAAAGGGACTGTTATCGGAAATTACGACGATGATGCATGATCTGAACATGATGATGACGGGCATTAGCGCTAAAATTGACAAAAATGGCATTGTGATTATCAATATTTCTATGGAAATTTCAGATATTGAAGAGCTCAACAAGTTTATTCGAAAGATAAAAATGTTGACGGATGTTATTGAAGTAAAACGGGTTACGTCATAAATTAAGGAGCTGGACATGAGAGCTGTTATACAACGGGTCAACTTTTCGTCTGTGGAGGTTGATGGCGTCATTGTAGGTAATGTCAAAAAAGGTTTAAATGTCCTCTTAGGTGTCGGTGAAGGCGATACCATGAAGGACGTAGACTATATGGTAGAAAAAATTTGTGGGCTACGTATTTTTGAAGATTCTGATGATAAAATGAATTTATCTCTTATAGATGTCGGTGGCGATATGCTTTGTATTTCTCAATTTACGCTTTATGGTGACGTGAGAAAAGGCAAAAGACCTAGTTTTAGCAGTGCCGCTAAACCAGAAGAAGCCAATCGTTTATATGAATCTTTTGTTGAATCGGTAAAAGGAAAGGGTATTCATGTTCAAAAAGGGGTCTTTGGCGCGCATATGATTGTGGATATTCAAAATGATGGCCCTGTAACAATAATCATAGATTCACAGAGAACATTTTAGAGAACACTTTAGGAGGCAAAATGATACTTGAAAGACTTGCTGTAGGCTCTTATGCGGCTAATTGCTATATCGTAGCAGATCAAGAGACGAAAGAAGCTATGGTAATAGATCCAGGTGGAGAAGCAGATCGAATCTTTAAAAAGATTGAAAATAAAGCGTTAAAGGTAAAATATATCGTATTAACGCATGGGCATGGTGATCATATAGGGGCAGTTGAGCAACTTAGAAAGTTAACGGCATCAAAGGTTTTGATCCATCATGATGATGCTGAACTTTTAGAGGATGCGTCGCTTAATTTAACGCTCAACATGAATGGACCTGATATTGCTTTTAAAGCAGATGAGACGATTGGGGACGATACCAAATTGGTTATAGGCAGACACAAGTGTGAGGTGATTCATACTCCAGGCCATACAAAGGGTGGGATTTGTCTTTATTTTAGTGAGGCGAAAATATTATTTTCAGGGGATACGCTATTTTATGGTTCTATTGGTAGAACTGATTTGTATGGTGGGAACCATAGACAAATGATCCGTGTAATCAAAGAAAAATTACTTGTTTTAGAAGATGATGTCACGGTTTATCCGGGACATGGTGCGAGTACAACAATTGGATTTGAAAGAAAGAAAAATCCATTTTTATAGGAAGTAAGGATGTTGTATAAATGAAAAATTTGATGGTGCTTGTAAAAAATCGAAAGTATTTTTATGATCTTGAAAACTTACTTGAGATTTTTGTGTTAAAATCCCATTTATCTTTTACCGATGATGAAGCAGTATACCATGAGTGCCTTTTAAAAGGAGATTATGGCTTAATTGTAGATAAATTTGATTGCGATGAATTTATGAATATAGCGGATGGCGAACCCTATACATTCATGGATTTGGAATCTGAAATAAGGCTTCGATTTGAAATGCAAACGGGTAATCACAATGAATTCATTGAACTGAAAACCATTAAAGCCCATTTCAAACGCAAGATGAAAAGGGCTTTATATGAGTTGATGGTCAAGTATTATGAACCCATGTCTAAATGGGGGATTCTTGTTGGCATTAGACCTGTTAAAATTGTACATGAACTCATGGATCAAGGGTACAGCACATCTGAAATCAGAATACAATTAAGTGAACTTTATCTCATAACAGATGAGAAGATTGATTTACTCCTTGAAATTGCACAGAAGGAAAGACCCTATTTGTTTCCAGTTGAAAACGATAAGATTTCTATTTATATTTGTATTCCGTTTTGTCCAACAAGATGTCTTTATTGTTCATTTCCTTCGAATTCGCTGGAGAAAAAAGCGAAATTGGTGCCCCTTTATTTAGACAAGTTACTTGAAGAAATCAAGGTGACATTTGAGCTCATCCATAAAAAGAATCAAATCATTGACTGTATCTACATTGGTGGAGGTACACCGACTAGCCTTGATTCAACGCAAATGGCGTTGCTTTTGGAAACGATACAAAACGCTACCGATTTGAGTCTGGTGAAAGAATTCACCGTGGAAGCGGGTCGACCAGATACCATTGATGAAACCAAACTCAGGGTTTTGAAAAAATACGGTGTAGATCGTATTTGCATCAATCCTCAAACCATGAATGATAAGACTTTAAAATTGATTGGTAGAAATCATGTGGTTTCAGATATTCAAAAGGTTATGCAACTGGCTAAAACCATAGGTTTTAGAAGTATCAACATGGATTTAATTATGGGACTTCCTGAAGAAGATATTGAATTGGCAAGACATACCATTAAAGAGACTTTAAAGCTTGATCCCGAAAACATCACGATTCACACCTTGGCGGTTAAACGTGCGTCGCGACTCAATGAGTCCTTAGAAAATTTTGAACTCTCACATGATCATACGGTGGAAACCATGATGCATGAATCGGAGTCTGCACTCAGAGGCAGTGGTTACACCCCTTATTATATGTACAGACAGAAAAAAATGATAGGACATCTTGAAAATGTGGGGTATGCTAAGCGGGGCTATGAGTCGCTTTACAATATGAGAATCATGGAAGAGAGACATACGATAATGGCCTTAGGGGCTGGTGCTGTCTCGAAGATTTGTTTTCCAGAGGAAAATAGATTTGAACGCGTTGCCAATTTCAAGGGCGTTGAAGACTATATTACGCGCTTTGAAGAAGTGCTGGCAAAGAAGTATTGAGAGGATCAGTGAATCCATAGGGTTATTATATAAAAATTGAATGAGAGGAGGCGTTTATTGTGATTTCAAAACCAAGAGGAACCAATGATATATTACCAAGTGAGGTGTATAAATGGCATCATATCGAAAATGCATTTAGAACGATTTGTGCTGAATTCGGCTTTGAGGAAATCCGTACGCCAGCTTTTGAATATACCAAACTCTTTAAAAGAGGTGTAGGTGAAACCACGGATATTGTTCAAAAGGAAATGTTTAATGTGATTCCCAATGTGAAGATCAGAGAGATCCAAGGGGATGAGCAATCCGTTGCAAGTTTCAATCGTTACTTGGAAAAAGAAGGCATGACTTTAAAACCTGAAGGCACTGCACCTGTGGTCAGAGCATTCGTTGAGAATAAGCTGCATGGACAGGGCAGTATGCACAAGTACTATTATGTGACCCCTTGTTTTAGACATGAGAGACCACAAGCAGGTAGAATGAGAGCATTTCATCAATTCGGAATCGAAATCTTTGGTTCTGTAAGTGCGATTTCAGATGCCGAGGTGATCGCTTTAGGGGCTACTTTTATTGAACGTATGGGTCTTAAAGCGGTGGAACTCAGAATTAACAGTATTGGGTGTAAAGCCTGTAGACCTGTTTACGACAAAGCTTTAAGTGCTTTTTTAGAGCCGAAATTACCACGTTTATGTGAAACTTGTAATGACCGCTTCTCTAAAAATCCGATGAGAATTTTGGATTGTAAGAATCCATCTTGCCAAGAAGAAGTTCAAGGGGCGCCCGTGATGCTTGACTACCTTTGTGAATCCTGCGAGTCCCATTTTAGTGAAGTTCAGAATATGCTCACGGGCATGAAAATTGAGTTTATAGTGGATTCTGGCATCGTAAGGGGGCTTGACTATTATACCAAAACAGCTTTTGAGTTCATCTCAAGAGATATTGGTTCTCAAGCGACTGTATGTGGTGGCGGCCGATATGATGGCCTTATAGAGGAAGTCGGCGGCCCTGAAACACCTGGTGTGGGATTTGGCATGGGCATGGAACGTCTATTATTGACTATGGAGCAAACGCGTGTTGAAATTCCGAAGCCCAATTATGTGGATTTGTTTATCCTCAACTTAGGTGAAACTGCAAAAGCACCTGCTTTGATGCTCGCTCAGGCTTTGAGAAATGAAGGGATCAAGGTGGAACTGGATCATTTAGAGCGCTCGATGAAAGCACAATTTAAGTATGCCAATAAAATAGAGGTTCCCTATGTAATCGTTTTGGGTGAAGAGGAAGTCCGTAAAAAAGCTTTTGCACTTAAAGAGATGAAAACGGGCACTCAAGTGGATTATAAAATGGATGAAATTAAAAAAATAGCAGCTCAAATTAAAGCTGTGGAATAGATATTGGAGGAAGACATGGGCGAGGCATTAAACGGATTAAAAAGGTCACATTATAGCGGTGCTTTACGTGAAGCCAATATAGGTGAAACGGTGACCTTAATGGGTTGGGTACAAAAAAGAAGAAATCTCGGTGGATTGATCTTTGTGGATTTAAGAGATAGAGAAGGCATCTGTCAAATTATCTTTGATGCAGATGTTTCAGCAGAGGCCTTTGAAAAAGCATCTTCAATTCGAAATGAATACGTGCTTGCTGTGACGGGTAAAGTCGAAAAGAGACAGTCTGTCAATGATCAGTTGCCAACGGGTCAAATTGAAGTCTTTGCATCTGATCTTAAGATTTTATGCGAATCTGAAGTACCGCCAATTCATGTGGATGACAATGATGATGCTGGCGAGAGATTGAGACTCAAGTATCGTTATTTAGATCTTAGAAAGCCTAAAATGCAAAAGAGCTTTATCACAAGACACAAAGTGACTACGGTTGCTAGACGTTTTTTTGATGAGAATGGCTTTATAGATGTGGAAACCCCTATGCTTACTAAACCAACACCAGAAGGTGCAAGGGATTACTTGGTGCCAAGCCGTGTAAATCCCAATAAATTTTATGCATTACCTCAGTCCCCACAATTGTTCAAGCAATTGCTCATGGTTTCTGGATTCGATAGATATTATCAAATCACAAAGTGTTTTAGAGATGAAGACTTGAGAGCTGATCGTCAACCAGAGTTCACACAGATTGATATTGAAATGTCATTTGTGGATGAAGATGATGTTATGGGGATGAACGAAAGGCTTTTAAAACGCATTTTTAAAGAGGTTGCAGATGTTGAGGTGTCTTTACCGCTTAAAAGATTGACTTATAATGAAGCTATGACGCGTTTTGGTTCTGATAAACCCGATCTGAGATTTGGATTCGAACTCAAGTGCATCAATGCAATTGTCAAAGAGGCTGATTTTAAAGTCTTTAAAGATACGGTTGAAAACGGTGGCGATGTCAGAGGGATTAACTTCAAAGGTCAAGCCGATCATATCTCTAGGAAAGAAATTGGAAAGTTAGAAGATTTCGTTAAGACTTATGGTGCTAAAGGTTTGGCATGGATTAAACTTGCTGGGGGTGAAGTGACTTCACCGATCTCTAAATTCTTAACGCCAGAAATGCGCGCTGAAATTATCCAAAAGATGAATGGCGAAGAGGGCGATTTGTTGGTTTTCGTTGCCGATAAACCAAATGTTGTATTTGATGCATTAGGGGCACTTCGATGTGAAGTGGCTAAAAAATTGGAAATTATTGATCGTTCAAAATATGAATTCTTATGGGTGACAGATTTTCCACTCTTTGAATATGACGAAGAAGAAAATCGTTATATGGCGAAACATCATCCGTTCACATCGCCTAAAGATGAAGATATCGACAAATTAGAATCTGATCCAGCGCATTGTAGAGCAAAAGCCTATGATATCGTTTTAAATGGCTATGAAATCGGCGGCGGTTCTATTAGGATTCATGATCCTAAAGTTCAAGAGCGCATGTTTAAAGCGCTTGGTTTTACAGAAGAAGATGCAAACGAAAAATTTGGCTTCTTTATCGATGCCTTTAAATATGGTGCACCACCGCATGGTGGACTTGCATATGGTCTTGATCGTATGGTGATGCTCATCGTAGGCACAGAGAATATCAGAGACGTCATTGCATTTCCTAAGACACAAGATGCGAGATGTCCACTTACAAATGCACCCGGATTTGCTGAGGAAAAACAGCTCAATGAGTTGTTCCTCAAAATAACACCTGTTGAAAAGAAATAAAGGTCCTAATCTATGGCAAAGCGTTAATGAGAGTTCTTCTCATTGACGCTTTGTTTTAGATGGCCTATAATTAAAGTATAGATTTGCTAAGAAAGGGCATGATATTATGAATCGTACAGGTATTATTGTAAAAGAGATGGGCAAGTATTCCAAAGTTAAATTGATGAGACACACTGCGTGTGGGAATTGCGGTGCTTGTCATTTGGGTGATGACCAAAAAGATGTTCACTTAATTGCACTTAATGATGTTCATGGCGAAGAAGGCGATTTGGTTGAAGTCACAATGGGGACAGACAGTGTGCTCAGAGCTGCTTTTATCATGTATATCATTCCGCTTGTGGCACTTTTAGTAGGCTTATTTTTAGGGCAACCCCTTTTTGGACTGATGGGTCTTGAAAACATTGAGGTGCCATCGGCGCTTTTGGGCTTGGTATTGATGACAGGCACTTTTTTGATCATCAAAAGAAACGATAAGAGATTTCTTCAAAGTCAAAAGTACACGGCACATATTGAAATGATTGTACAAAAGAATCACAAAGACATACAACCCTTATAAGTTTGTATAATGGTTGAAAATGGGGGCTTTTATGAATTTAGATCAAATGTTATTCAGAGCGAGTCAAAATATATTAGATACCATTGAAGAGGGCATCCACATTGTCGACTTCAATGGTTTTTCGATTGTATACAACAAGGCGATGGAAGAAATTGAAGGTCTTAAGGAAAATCAAGTTATCGGGCGCCATTTACTGGATATTTTCCCCGATTGGACAAAAGAAAATTCGACATTGCTCACTGTACTCAACACAAGAATGCCCATTTTCAATCGAGAACAAAACTATCTCAACTTTAAAGGTAAGCGTATTTCAACGATTAATACCACCTATCCGATATTTGAAGAGGATGTGCTTATAGGGGCTGTGGAAATTGCTAAAAATCTAACGGCTGTCACAGATATGACAGAACAGATCATAGAGTTACAACAGAAACTGATAAAACCAGTCAAAAAAGAATTGGGCATCAGACAATATCATTTCGATGAATTGATTGGCAAAAATGAAAAATATCAAGAGGCCATAAAAATTGCAAAGAGGGCCTCTAATTCCAGTTCGAGTGTGCTCATATACGGGGATACTGGGACGGGTAAGGAACTGTTCGCTCAGAGTATTCATTTTGCAAGTACAAGGCAAGATTTGCCTTTTATCGCGCAAAATTGTGCGGCAATACCGGATTCTCTACTTGAGAGTTTGCTCTTTGGTACAGCGAAAGGTTCTTTTACAGGGGCTCAAGATAGACCAGGACTCTTTGAACAAGCGGATGGCGGCACTCTTTTTCTGGATGAAATCAACAGTATGAGTATGTCGTTGCAAGCTAAACTGCTCAGGGTATTACAGGAAAATTACGTCAGGCGTGTCGGCGGCAATAAAGATATCCCAATTGATGTTCGGATTATTGCGGCTACCAATGAAGCCCCTGAAATACTCATTGAAAATGGTCATATGCGTAAAGACCTATACTATCGGATTAATGTCATCAATCTGAGAATTCCAAGTCTGAATGAACGTAAAGACGATATTCCCTTTCTGGTGGATTATTTTATCAGAGAATACAATGAAAAACTGGGAAAAGATGTTTGGATGGTCACAGAAGAGCTTCAAAATGCATTTAAGGTTTACAACTGGGCTGGTAATATAAGAGAACTTAAAAATTTTATAGAATCTGCTATGAATCTTATAACGGATGAACACGTGATTACAAAGGAACATATGCCCTCACATGTTTCGGAAGTCCTTCTTCTGAAAAGCAAATATATTCAGGAAGATTTGATGGCAGTTGACGATCTCAATATGCATTTGCAATATATCGAAAGGGATATTCTCGAGAAAACGCTGAAGCACTATTACAGCAATGTTTCTAAAGCGGCAAAGCATCTGAATATTTCAAGACAAAATCTTCAATATAAAATTAAAATATATGACATTTCACTAGATTGAGCCGAAGGGGCTCTTTTTTTTGCGATAAAATAGGTTAGAGGGGTGCTCGACTTTTGGATTTGACACCCTAACCAATAATATCTGTTTTTACTCAAGTTTGATTTAATCTTAACGCGGATTTAAAATTCAAATGTTATGGTTGAAACGAAAGAGAGGGATTGTTCATGAGTTTGCCAGTGATGGATATAACAGAATATACAGAGGTGGAAAGAGATAAGGCGTCTGTTTTTTTAGAAATACTTGAAAATGAAAGTATCACGACGTTATACCAACCTATTTTTAGTCTGAAAAGTGGTGAGGTTTTAGGGTATGAAGCTTTGTCGCGTGGACCAGAAAATACGATGCTTTATTCTCCGCTAAAATTAATTGAGACCGCACATGAATTGGGTAAAATATGGGAACTTGAAATGTTGTTTAGACAAAAGGCAATTGAAAGGGCTAAATTATTAAAGAAAAATCAACTTTTGTTTATAAATGTGGACCCTGATATTATGAAATCAAATGAGTTTAAGTCAGGTCTCACGAAAGAATATTTGGCGCAGAATGGACTTTCAGAAAATTCTATTGTCTTTGAAATAACAGAGAGGACTTCAATTAGTGATTATGAGTCTTTTCAACAGGTTTTAGAAAATTATAGAATACAGGGGTATCAAATTGCAATTGATGATGTGGGTGCGGGTTATTCCGGTCTTAAGACCATCAATGAAGTGAGACCACACTTTATTAAAATAGATATGGACCTCATCCGCAATATTGACAAAGATGCTTTTAAACAGTCTCTGATCAAAGCTTTTGTGGATACTTCGATTACAACGAATATAAAAGTGATCGCTGAAGGCATAGAGACAAAAGAAGAACTCAAGACTTTAATACTATTAGGTGTACATGCAGCGCAGGGATTTTATCTAAAACAACCGGATAGAGCGTTGACTTTTGCAGATGAAGATTTAATGAAGCGCATAAAAGATTATAACCAAATCGCCAATAATATGAATGCTTTTTCTTCAGAATATCACTATATTTCAACCTTGGTGGGTGAGAGTGACCAAATCACATACGAGTCCATGACGCATTGTGTTACCATCAAGAGTTTTTTGGAAAATACGAGCAGGCAGAGTGTTTGTATTTGTGACAACGGCATTCCAAAAGGGATTGTTATGAAGCATGATTTAGACGCAGCGATGTCTGGAAAATATGGCTATGCGGTTTTTTCAAACCGACCTATATCCAAAATCATGTACGAACACGCTTTGGTGGTGGACTACTTCACACCGATTAACGTAGTGGCAAAAAAAGCCATGGAAAGATCTGATGATCGATTGTTCGATGATGTTATTGTCGTTAAAGGGAATCAATACTTTGGGCTTGTCAACATGAAAAAAATCATGGAATATGCACTCATGTATGAAAAAAATAACGGGAAAGAACATAATCCACTTTCAGGACTTCCAGGAAATCCAATCATTAATAGGGTTTTGGTAGATTTGGTTTCCTACAAAAGCAGTTCGCTCATTTTATATGTGGATATCAATGAATTTAAAATTTACAATGATGTTTATGGATTTGAAAAGGGCGATGTCATGATTCGCTATTTGGCAGACATGCTTAAAGACCTGGTAAAAGAACGGTTTCCCTATTCGAATTTTTTAGGACATGTGGGCGGGGATGATTTCATTTTAGTGGTCAACGGCGAAATGGATGCCTATGTCAACTTGTGCAAGATGATTATTTCAAAATTCGAATGCGACAAGGCACTCTTTTTTAAAGAGGAGCACTTGGTAATCGGAAAAATACATTCTGAAGACCGCTTTGGCGTCTTTAGAGAATTGCCTTTAACTTCTTTATCAGTCTCTGGGATATATGGTGATTTATCCGTGTACTCAACTTCTGAAAAACTCAGCGAACAACTTGCTAAAATCAAGAAAAATGTTAAGAAAAAAGGTGAATCCAATTATATGATATTACCTTGCTAGCAGTTCATATAGAGGTTGTTTAAATGTAGAAGAACTGGTGATTAAGCACTTCAAAAAAAATTTTTGAAGGCTTGATTGCCAGTTCTTTATTTATTAAACAATTTTGTAACCGAAAAGATTGGCATCAAAATAAGCATGAGCACACTTAAAAATATAAAGACAGAGGTGAATCCAAACTGATCGGCAATGGCGCCTGAAAGAGGGGCTACACAGATCACGATGAAAGATTTCAGTTGGCTTTCTATGGATAAAACAGTGGCGCGTTGGTCTTTCTCTAGATGATCACCGATGAGATCAACAAAGACCGGACGTCTTGAATCTATTAGAATGTTAGAGATCACAAAGAGTAATACTAAGATAATTTGCAATTCAAAGTAGGTGGAAAGAGCGATCCCTAAAAAGAGGAAGATCATCATTTTATAAAAATGATCCAAAAGATGTACTTTTGAATAGCGCTCAAGTAGTTTGTATACATTTCGGGAGCCCACAGCACTGGACAAACCCATTACGGCGTAAACAATGCCTAAGTAGATCACAAGAGTTGTATCCGTTGCCTTAAAAGTAGCAATAATGAGCAATTGTAGAATGGGCTGAATATAATCCCCAACACTTTTAAAGATAGCATCCAAGGAAGCAGAGTTTAAAGTCAAAATGATCAGCTTTTTAGACTTAAAAAAGCGTTCCAGTTGTCTTTTATTCTCTTTGGCAAAGTCTAAAAGAGAAAAAGTGACCTTATGGCGTTCGTTTAGACTGTTAGGATAAGATGCAATCAACATAAAATCGAGTACATAAGGTAAAATTGAGATTGCAAATAACGTTTTTAAATTGCCCGTGTAAAGATAGAACAGAATAGACAATATTGAAGAGAGCGCGCCCCCGATTAGTGAAAACGACCGCGTTCGCCCATAGACAAAGGTTTTATATTCAAACCAATTTTTTTGTTCTAGATAGCTAAAAATCATGGCTTTATGTGTCCCTGATCTAAAGGCTTCTCCAAGGGCGAAGAAGAGCATTGCCAAAGAGATCATATAAATGTGACTACTTATAAAGAATAGTGAAAATGAAATCATATAAAAAACAAAGCAGATCATGAGTTCCAATTTTTTACCATAAGTATCTGCGATTATGCCAGATGGAATTTCAAAGATATAAATGATGACTTCTCTAAAGGCATATAGGCCACCAATTTGAAGATATGATAATCCAATGGAGGATAAATAGATAATCAGATAGGGTTCAAAGAATTTTAAGTCTTTAAAAAAGCCATAATAACAAAACTTTTTGATTTGTGGGTCTTTAATGATTGTTTTCATAAGATTACCTCGCTTTATGAGATTATAAACCATTTAGAGATTTCTTTAAAGTAGAAAGTTAATAAAATAGCAGCAAAATATTTTGCGTCTAAATCTTAGAGAAAGCAAAATATTTTGCTTTCTCTAATTGGAATAGCAACTTTTAAAGCATATGTGCAAAATATTTTGCTCAAAATGCACAATAAATGCAAAAAAAGAGTGGGACTTTTTGATTTAATTATCTGATTATACAGTGTACGAATATTAAAACATTGTGATTTTTCAACGTGTTTGAGTGATTTGTTTAAAAAAATATACATTTGGCATGATACTTGCGTTTAATTATTGACGTAATGTTAAATACTATACGGAGGTGGTTTCTGATGAGAAATGAAAATGTAAAAGTAGCAATTTGGGGCTTCGGAGCAATGGGAAGCGGCATGGCAAAAATGTTAGCAACTAAAACAGGTGTTGAAATCGTTGGCGTTTGTGATAGACACGAAGATCGAGTAGGTAAAGACATATACGAAATCATAGGCGTTGATAGGGGCGATAGAGCATCTGTAATCGTCAATCCCAATATTGAAGAAGTTTTAACTGAAAAATCTTGTGATATATGTCTATGTGCGACAGATTCATTTACAGCTAAGGCGTTCCCAAGGTTAAAATTCGTTCTTGAGAAAAAAATTAATGTGATTTCCACAGCGGAAGAAATGTCTTATCCACAATCTCAAAATCCAGAACTCGCAGCTGAGCTCGATAAAATAGCAAAAGATAACGGTGTGTCAATCTTAGGGACTGGTATCAATCCAGGTTTGATCATGGACTTATTAGTGGTCATTTTAACAGGTTGTATGACGGATGTGACGCACATTGAAGCAAAACGCGTTAACAGCTTATCACCCTTTGGGCCTGCTGTTATGGAAGAACAAGGCGTCGGTATCACAGTTGATGCATTCAACGCTGGCGTAGCAGATGGTTCGCTTGCGGGTCATGTTGGGTTTGCTGAATCCATTAGAATGATCGGGGATGCAATCGGCTGGGATGTTGAAAAATATGAAACTCAAATGAAACCAATTGTGACAACTGTTGATCGTAAATCGCCATATGGTTTTGCTGCTGCAGGTCATGTTGCGGGTGTCAACATGACAGGTCAAGGCTTTGTAAACGGTGAGGTCAAAATTGATATGATTCACCCTCAACAAATCGAGCCAGAAATGGAAGGTACTTTCACTGGTGACTATGTGACACTCAAAGGCACACCAGAAGTTAACATGAGCATTAAGCCAGAGGTTGAAGGTGGCCTTGGTACAATCGCTATGTGTGTCAATATGATTCCTCAAGTGATCAACGCAGATCCAGGTTTAAAAACAATGCTTGATTTACCAGTACCAAGAGCAATCATGGGCGATATGAGAAAAATGATAAAATCATAAGATTTGAGCCGAAAGACTTGAAGCGGAATGTGTGGCCGCTGAAAGGTGTCAGCGAAAATCGGTTTGAGGCATCAAAGATGGCTCAAATATGATTTAAATCACTAGTTTTCGTCCAGCTTAGAGTCAGGAGTGTTCACCCTGCTCTAAGCGGTTAGACGAGAACGGGTCAGACAAAACAAAGTTTTGGCGGACAGTGATAATCATAAGA
The DNA here is from genome assembly GCF_001748365.1 of Fusibacter sp. 3D3. Taxonomy (GTDB): domain Bacteria; phylum Bacillota; class Clostridia; order Peptostreptococcales; family Acidaminobacteraceae; genus Fusibacter_A. The sequence continues at coordinate 27,113 of NZ_BDHH01000005.1, forward strand.
TTTGAGCCGAAAGACTTGAAGCGGAATGTGTGGCCGCTGAAAGGTGTCAGCGAAAATCGGTTTGAGACATCAAAGATGGCTCAAATAGGATTTAAATAGAAAGGTGGTGCCCGAAATGCAGATAAAAAAAGGCGATTGGGTCAAAGTTCATAGAATTATATTAACCTGTGAGCAAAGAGCACCTCAAGTACCAGAGGACACTAAAAAAGTGCCACTGGAAATGTGGGTTAAAGGCTTTGCGCAGTCGGATTCAGAATTAGGTGAAGAAGTGACGGTTAAAACCATTACAGGTCGATTGGAAACAGGTAAAATTGTTGAAGTCAATCCGACTTATTCACATTCATTCGGTAATTTTATACCGGAATTATTACAAATAGGGATCGATTTAAAAGACATCCTTTTTGGAGGTGACGCAGATGAAAGATAATACCTATCAAGCCGTGATGAGCCGGAAAAATGAAATCATGAAAAAAGCGATTGGTATTGACTATGCGACTTTTGAAAACGATGGTATTGGCTTTGACTATGAAAAAATGATGCGTGAGACAGGTTATACACTTGAAGAAATGCAAAAAATTCAAGGGGAAACGGGTGTTGGCAACACCCCAATATTTGAACTTAAAAATTTGACTGCACTTGCTAGAAAATGTTCGGAAAAGGGCAAGGGCGCGCGTATATTTATCAAAGATGAAGGTGGAAACCCTTCTGGAAGCTTTAAAGCAAGGCGAGCAGCAAATGCAGTTCATCACGCTAAAAAGTTAGGCTATAAAGGTGTCATTGCGGCAACTAGTGGTAACTATGGTGCTGCTGTTGCATCACAAGCAGCGATGCAAGGTTTAAAGTGCATCATCGTCCAAGAGACCTTTGATTCTAAAGGCTTGGGACAACCCGAAATTGTGGAAAAAGCACGTAAGTGTGAGGCATACGGTGCTGAAGTCGTACAACTTACAGTTGGGCCAGAATTGTTTTATCATTTTCTTTTGTTGCTTGAAGAAACAGGCTATTTTAATGCATCCCTTTATACACCTTTTGGTATAGCAGGCGTTGAGACTTTAGGTTATGAACTTTCAATGCAAATGCGCGAGCGAGTGGGTAAAGACCCCGATGTAGTCGTCTGTACCAATGCAGGTGGCGGAAATCTCACTGGAACAGCGAGAGGCCTAATCAAGGCTGGTGCAACGGATACGGTTGTTGTGGGTGCATCTGTGGATTTATCAGGGCTTCATATGGCAAGCGATGGCCAATTTAATAAAAAGTCATTTACAACGGGTCACACGGGATTTGGATTGCCATTTGCAACTTATCCAGACCGTTCAGATGTGCCGAGATCAGCAGCTAGACCTATGCGTTACATGGATCGTTATGTGACGGTGACGCAAGGCGAAGTCTTTTACATGACAGAAGCGCTTGCACAGATAGAAGGATTAGAAAGAGGTCCAGCAGGCAACACTTCACTTGCAGCTGCTTTTAGTATTGCACGTGAAATGGATGAAGATCAAGTCATCATTGTTCAAGAAACAGAGTACACAGGTGCTGGTAAACATATTCAACCTCAACTTTCTTTTGCAAGAGACAATGGGATTGAAATCAAATTTGGCAATCCAAAGGACCAAATCCCTGGCGTTAACATCATATTACCCAAGCATCCAAGCATGATTAAAGCGATTGACCTTGACATGGAGAAAATACGCAAATCAGTGGTCAAAAACGCAGTTCAAAACAATAATGTCACTTCTGTTTCAAAAGCAGATATTGCATTTTTAGTAGATGAAACGGGTATGGATGAGGCTTTTGTAACAGAGACGTTAAAGGAACTTGATATTAAATTTTAAATCTCATGCGGAGATAGAAAATAAGGAGGATCATTCAATGAAAGGTTTTTTAAAGAGAGAAGATGACTTTCAATCTAGAAGAGCGCACCTTGCGGATCTTACAGATGAGCAACTCAAGGAACGTTTCTGGAATTTACTTGAGGAAGTTGTTGACCCGTTACTGGACTTAGCGAAAACACACACATCACCAGCGGTGGAGAGATCGGTACTCCTTAGAATGGGATTTTCAAGCCTTGAAGCACAACCTTTAGTAGATGGTGCGATTGACAGAGGTTTAATGGGCCATGGCGTTGGACATGTGGTTTATAAAGTGGCTAAATCTAATAATATCGATATCAGAACAGCGGGCCTTGAGTTAATCGAAGGCAAGCACTGGGATGACGCTGTGACGATGTTCAAAGGAGGGGCAAAATAATGCAAAAATTAGATATCAACCAAAAAATGGATGTAAAAGAAATTTTAAAAGATCTTGAGCATTATGTGCCTAAAAGAAGAGGCTGGGTTTGGAGAGCAAAAAGTGAAAAACAAGTCTACGGTCCTTTTGAATACAGTGATATGTCAACACCTCTTAAAAACTACATTGCTGGTCCTGCATCGCAATATTTTGGCAATATAGATCCACAACCGAATAACACAATCACCACTGAAATTGCTTCTGGCCGTTTCGAAGATGATATTAGACGTATGAGAATGGCTGCATGGCATGGTGCTGACCATATTATGGTTATCAGAACTGCTGGTCAATCTCACTTTGATGGTCTTATAGAAGGCACACCACAAGGAATTGGCGGTATTCCAATTTCTAGAAAGCAAGTGAGAGCACATCGAAAAGCACTTGACTTAATCGAAGAAGAAGTCGGCAGACCCATCAACTATCACTCATATGTATCAGGCGTTGCGGGTCCAGATGTTGCCGTTATGCTTGCAGAAGAAGGCGTAAATGGCGCACATCAAGATCCACAATACAACGTACTCTACAGGAACATCAACATGGTGAGATCATTTGTGGATGCCGCTGAATCTAAAAAAGTAATGGCATGGGCAGATATGGTTCAAATCGATGGCGCTCATAACGCAAACGCAACAGCTAGAGATGCATGGAAAGTTATGCCAGAATTAATGGTTCAACATGGGATCAATGCACTTTACTCCTATAAAGTAGGGATGCCTAAAGCCAATATTTCTCTATCGACTGTGCCGCCTACCTCTACGCCAGCACCTTGTATGAAACTTGATTTGCCTTACGCAGTTGCCCTTAGAGACTTATTTACTGAGTATAAGATGAGAGCTCAAATGAATACGAAATACATCACTTCTTCTTCAAGAGAAGCGACTGTGACACACGTGATGAATATGCTTATTTCTAGATTGACTTCAGCGGATATTCAATCTACAATCACACCTGATGAAGGCAGAAATGTGCCATGGCATATGTACAATATTGAAGCTTGTGAAACTGCAAAGCAAACTTTAACAGGCCTTGATAGTTTGATGGAAATGGTAGAGCTTAAATCAGAGGGTTATCTTAGAGAAAAAGCGAGAGAACTTAAAGAGAGAGCTGTTTTATATATCGAAGAAATCTTAGCAAATGAGGGTTATTTTAACGCTGTTGAAAAAGGATTCTTTGTGGATTCAGGCATGTATCCAGAAAGAAATGGTGATGGTATCGGTCGTAAGATTGATGGTGGCGTTGGTTCAGGTTCTGTATATGAAAGAGAAGCTGATTATTTTGCACCGGTTACAGCACATTATGGCAACAATAATGTTGCTCAATACGATGCAACCGCTGAGAAAGATCCTGCAAAATTGATCGATGGTTGTACCTTTGAAAAACCAGAAAAAATTATCTTTATTGATGAGCTCGATGAGACGGATAACGTCAACAAGCGTATGGAAGAAACTGAAAAATACAGAGGCGAGCACGGGGAATCTCCATTTGTTAAACCAGAAGTTCAGTGGCTAGGTGACGGTGTTGTTCAAATCGAAATCCTTTTACCACTTGCACTGCGTCCTGCACAATATGCGGCAATCGAATTTGGTAAAAAGATGAATTTAAAAGATGTTGAAGTGATTCACATCGAACAAATGCATCCATCTGAAGGCACTAGAGTTCAGCTTAAAGGGGTTCTCGATATGGATCTCGACATGAGAACTGTGGTGATTCCACCAGAACCAGAGGTATTGAGCGATGATGAAATTAGAGCTATGATTGATTCAAATCCAGTTAAAATTGTTGCTGGAACTGTGGGCCAAGATGAGCATTCTGTTGGTCTTAGAGAAGTCATCGACATCAAACATGGCGGGATTGAAAAATACGGTATGGAAGTTGAGTATCTAGGGACAAGTGTACCTATCGAAAAACTTGTGGATGCAGCGATTGAACTCAATGCAAATGTGATCTTAGCTTCAACGATTATCTCTCATGATGATGTTCACTACAAAAACATGAAGCGTATTCATGAATATGCAGTTGAAAAAGGCGTCAGAGATAAATTCATCATCTGTGCTGGCGGGACTCAGGTAACACCTGAAATTGCGAGACAAAATGGTATGGATGAAGGTTTTGGACGCTATGACAGAGGGGTCAATGTGGCGACATTCATCGTCAAAAGAGCAAAAGCATTAAGAGGCGAATAATCGTCAATTCAAGAAAGAGGGCTGTTTGCGAACCGCCCTCTTTCTGCCTATAAATTAATAGTCTTCGAAATGGTGGTGAAAAAATGAGAATTGACTTACTTGTTGCTGAAATTGGCAGTACAACCACAGTCATTAACGCTTTTAATGGGATAGACACACCTTTCCCTGAGTTCATCGGACAGGGCCAATCGCCAACGACAGTGCTGGAAGGTGATGTGACCATAGGCCTTCATAAGGCAATTGAGGCTTTGACTCTATCTTTAAAAACGGATCAAGTGGAATACAATAAACTTTTGGCAACCAGTAGTGCTGCAGGTGGGCTTAAAATGACTGTGCATGGTCTTGTTTATGACATGACAGCAAAGGCGGCTAAAGAAGCAGCACTGGGTGCTGGTGCCAATATTCATATGGTTACAGCGGGCAAGCTTAGGCGAACCGATCTTCAGAGAATAAAGGACGTAAAGCCTAATATTATTTTGATTGCAGGAGGCGTAGATTATGGAGAGCGAGATACCGCGATCTATAATGCAGAACTCATAGCCAAAATGGATCTGGATGTGCCTATTCTATATGCTGGAAATATTGAAAATCAAGAAGAAATTAAATTAATTTTTGAAGAAATGGGCAAGCAAAATCAGCTTTATATTGTTGAAAATGTCTATCCCAAAATAGATCAACTGAATGTTGAACCCACAAGACGTGTTCTCCAAGACATCTTTGAAGAACACATTGTACACGCTCCTGGCATGGAACATATCAGAGAGATGGTTTCAGGGTCGATTATTCCCACGCCAGGTGCTGTGATGGAAGCCTCTAAAATGCTAAGAGAAGACATTGGAGACCTCATAACTGTGGATGTAGGGGGTGCAACGACTGATATCCATTCTGTTACAGAAGACAGTGATGAGATATCAAGGATTTTGATTGCACCTGAACCTATGGCAAAAAGAACGGTTGAGGGTGATTTGGGCGTATACATCAACATGACCCATATTGTAGAGATGATTGGCATTGAAAATCTTTCAAAAGAGTTGAATATGGATGAAGAAACCATAAAAATCCTTGTGGCTGAACACGTGCCAATTCCTAAAACGCCAGAACAATTTGCATTTGTTGAAAGGCTTACAAAAGAAGCCATCATAGTATCAGCCAATCGACATGCAGGGGGTTTTAGAACCTTATTTGCGGGCGGCGGTAAAAAAACTTATGCTGAGGGCAAAGATTTAACCAGTGTGAAGTTTATCATAGGCACTGGTGGCGCCTGTACACGATTGCCGAGTCGCATGGCATTACTTGCGGAAATCACCAAAAATGATCTTGGGGATAAACTTTTACCGAAAAAAGAAGCCCAAATCTTAATTGATCATGATTATATTATGGCTTCTCTAGGTGTCCTTTCAAAAGAACATAAGGCATCTGCATTACTGCTATTAAAAAAATCTCTTAGAATAAAGGATGAGGTGTAAAATGTATCCAAGACTTGTTATAAATCGTCAAAAGATAAAAGAAAATACGGCACTTATAGCAGAAAAAGCGTCACAATTAGATATTGATTTATATGCTGTATCCAAAGTGTATTGTGGTATGCCTTCTGTAGCGCAAGCTTCAATAGAAGGTGGTGCAAAGGCAATAGCGGATTCAAGGCTTGAAAACTTTGAAAAAATGATCGATTTGAATTGTGATAAAGTCTTATTGAGATTGCCCATGCAATCTGAGGCAGAGCGTGTGGTTGCGCTATGTGATATCAGTTTGAATTCAGAAATTGAAACCCTAAAAGCACTTGATCATGCAGCTGATAAAGCGACTAAAAAACATCGTGTTATTCTAATGATCGACTTAGGAGATCTGAGAGAGGGCATCTTAAAAGCAGATGTTGATAAAACTGTAAAAGCCATTATGGACATGAAGCATATTACGTTAGAGGGGATTGGCGTCAATTTAACCTGTTATGGTGGTGTAATACCAGGACCCGATAATTTGGGTGATCTCGTGTCTATTGCAGCGCACATTGAAAAAGAGTTTGATCTCGCGTTAAAGGTTATATCTGGTGGCAATTCAAGTAGTCTATTTTTGTTAGATAACGGTGAAATGCCTTCTAAAATCAATAATCTTAGAATTGGTGAAGCGATTGTGCTCGGAAGAGAAACCGCTTATGGGGATATCATTAAAGGGGCTCATGAAGATGCGTTTATTCTTGAAGCTGAAATTATTGAACTCAAAACGAAGGATTCCATTCCAACAGGCAAGATTGGTATGGATGCTTTTGGAAACAAACCGACCTTTGTGGATAAAGGTAAAATGTTGCGTGCAATTGCAGCAATCGGTAGACAAGATGTCAATCCTGAAGGGCTCACCCCTTTGGATGAGCGCATAGAGATTATAGGGGCATCCAGTGACCATATGATTATGGATTTAACCGCTACTGGAGAAACCTATGCTGTGGGACAGGTCGTTCAGTTTAGATTAGACTATGGGGCAATGCTTAAAGCGTGTACTTCTGAATACATTAAGAAGGTCATTTTATAAGCAATTGATGCTTACAATAATATAAATTAATATGCGAAAAAAATCTGTATATCCTCTATATTTAAAGGGCTACAGATTTTTATTCTTTTTTGATTTAAGTCGGATAACTGGTTTGTCATCTCAATTCAGGGTATATGTTTCTTAGAATATCTAGGAGGATACGAGGATGAGTTTATCTAATTGGATCTGGACAGACGACCAACAGCATTTTTTAACAGAAAACTCTATTGTAGCAAGTTTCTTTGAATCTTGTGCTCAACTTAAGATAGCGTTCGCAATACTTACTTCAAATGGAGATTTGCTTGTTCATAATAAAGCCTTTAGTGAGATCATCAATAGAGATTTAGGGTGGAAAGCACTTTTAAAAAAAGAAATCTTCCTGATGAGAAGTATGAAGAAAGAAGTCGCTTTGATTGAACACCAGACAAAAAATGATGAGAAAGAACAGCAATTTGAAATTTTGTTAAAGATGCAACTTGCTGAAGAGCACACCTTGTTCATATGTCAGATCGAAGAAATTACGGAGGCTTATAATTGTGAATCGCTCATTTTAGATATGAATTACCAATTGACGCAAAAGATTAAAGAGATCAATCAAGCCCAAGTCAAAATCTTAAATCAAGAAAAATTAGTGGGTATCGGGCAACTTGCAGCAGGGGTCGCACATGAAATCAATAATCCGCTTGGATTTGTTAAGAGTAATTTTAAAATGTTAGACGATTATTTTAGAGAAATCACGAAATTGCTCATTAGACTTAAAAGTGAATTTAGTGATTTTAAAAAAAACTGTGAAGAAGATGATGTCACGCCATCCGCTAAGCTTTTTTTTGAGGAAATCGAAAATTATATTGAGGCAAGTGATTACAAATATATTTTAGAGGACTATGAGGGCTTATTTCAAGATACGAGTGTTGGTCTTGAACGCGTTGAAAAAATCGTATCCGGTCTTAGAAAGTTTTCTAGAGTGGATCATATGATGTCTTTTACGGAATTTAATATAAATGAAGGTCTTGAAGAGACTTTAATGATCGCAAATAATGAAATTAAATACGATGCAGAAGTCATTAAGGATATGCAGTATGTGCCTTTAACCTATGCAATCGCTGGCGAGATCAATCAAGTGTTGCTCAATATCTTGATCAATGCAGTCCATGCCATTAAAGAAAAGGGCAAAAATTTTAAAGGGCTTATCAAAGTGACGACTCGAAGTGACGAAAAGTATATATATTGTGAAATTATGGATAATGGTATGGGCATAAAAACCAGCGATCAAGAACAAATTTTCATGCCTTTTTTCACCACAAAAGAAGTGGGGCTGGGAACAGGACTAGGCATGAGCATTGCGTATGATATAATAACAAATAAGCATGGTGGTGAGATTAGTTTCATCTCTGAATATGGTCTTGGAACCACATTTAAAATAAAAATACCAATACGTAAAGTGGATGTGGATACAGTTGATGAATTTATGAATATATGACTTGAAAGTGTGGAGGTAAAGGGATGAGAAAAATATTATTCATAGATGATGAAACCAATATTTTAAGGTCTTTAAAAAGACTTTTCAGAAATCTTGAATATGAATGTTATTATGCGGATGGTATCACTGAAGCCATTAATATCTACTTAGAACTGGACTTTATCGACATGTTGGTCACGGACATCAAGATGCCAAATTTCGATGGCATTAGAGTTTTAAAAGTGTTTAAAGAGGCTTCGCCGAGGACAATAAGAGTAGCGCTTAGCGGTTACGCTTCTGTGGATAGCATCACGGAGGCGGTTAGTAAAAACCTTGCAAAGCAATACTTTTATAAACCGTGGAATAATGATGAGATCATTGGCAGTATAAAAAAGATGTTTTCACTAGAAGATGAGTTTGAGCAAGTGAATTTATTTGATAAAGTTCAAAATTTTGAAAATATTAAGACACTTCCAAGACTTTTTGACCGCGTGAATATGTTGATTCAAAAAGACAAGAGTATTGAAGAAATTTGTGGCATAATAGAAGAAGATTTAGCGATTACATCGAATATACTGAGGCTTGCCAATTCAGCATTTTATCAAGCGAAAACAGGCAATTTACAGCAGGCAGTGATGTATATTGGCTTAAATAACTTGAAGCAGATTATTTTATCTTATGAAATTTCACAGATGAAAGAACCTCTGATTAAAAAAGGCGAATCCGTTTGGCAGCATTCGGCGAGGACCAATAATATCTTTCACGATTTGCATGAGAAGTATTACAAAAAGAAAGTACCGCCAATTGTGGGCACAGCTGGCTTGATACATGATATTGGGAAAATCATTATGCTTCAAATATTTGAGGAGGCTTATTCTTCGGAGATATTATCGGCAGATATTAGTGATGATCAAATTATGGCCCAAGAAAAAGTGAATTTTAAGATAGATCATGCCGTTGTGGGCGGTTATTTTTTAAATTGGTGGGCCTTCCCTATAGAATTAATTGAGGTGTGCATGTACCATCATAGACCTTCTGACGAGCATATCATTCATAAGGAATTGGTAGCGTTAGTTACTTTGGCATCCATGATTGAAAAAGGTGAATATGAGATACTGAGATCTAGTTTTCTGGAAGCCCTAGATATATTGAAAATTGATTTAGAGTATTTAAAGCCCATTATTGTTAAATATGAGAATGAATAGCAGGAGGACAAAATGGTAGATTATAGTAAATACAAAGTCCTTATCGTAGATGATGAAGTCGAAATATTGAAGGCGCTTAATAGAGGTCTAAGAACAGAGCCCTATGAAAAGTTCTTTATAGATTCAGGGCAAAAAGCCATTGAGTTATTCGCAAAAGAAGAGATTGCTGTTGTGGTGACGGACATGAGAATGCCAGGGATGAACGGCCTTGAATTACTTCAATTTATCCATAAAATGAGCCCAGATACGGTGAAAATCGTATTGAGCGGTTACACACAGCTCCCGCAAATTTTGGTGACAATCAACAAGGTGGATATCTATAAATTTTTGACGAAACCCTGGGATCTGGATACAGAATTGAAGGTTTACATCAGAGAAGCCATAGAGCTTTATCATGAAAGACACTCTAAAGAAACTAAAGAGCGCTCGCTTGAGAAAAAAAATGAACTCTACCAAAAATTACTTACAGAAGGCTATGAAAAAGTAGACTACTTTTTAAAACTTTATGAAGAAATGATTAAAACCATAAATTATCATCACCTGCTGACTTCTGAGGATGTGAGAAAGCTGTCCAAGGATTTAGACGCCTATATTACCACTGAGGGGGTCACTGATAGCACTAAGCAATATGAAAAAGAACATTTGATTGCCATGCATTTGCAGCACATGAATACAAGAATGAATTTCCTCAATAAAGTCTTTGATTATTCTAAGTTTTCACTACGTGCATTTGATCTGGATGATCTCGCAGAATTTTTCAATAAGAATTACCAGCTTGGTGAGATTATAGAAATTCACAAAGAGAGTCGACGTGACTCATATTATGATAATTTCAAGCAGATCACAGGTGTCATTGGTGAGATCATAGAGAATATCAAGCATAGCGATTCCCAAATGGATCGTTTTGTTCTTAAAGCTGATCTGACAAATGGTAAGCACATTATGGTTTTCAAAATTATATGTGAAGAAACGCAGGGTCTCACTCATTTTGTGAATGAATTCGGAAAATTTGTGAGCATTGTTGTAAAATGCATCGGTGGCGTATCCGAAATGACACTTCGCAATGGCGCTTATCATATCTCCGTGATACTCCTTGTCAAAGAAAAGACAAATGATCTCTTCATGATTAAACCAGAGGTGTCTGAGTGATTCAATGCACATAAAGAAAGCGATACACATAATTTTGAAGGTTATGCGTATCGCTTTATAATGTTTATTTATTTTTAAAGTATTTAAGTTTCTGTCTGCTCAGTGGTGTCTGTATCACCATTTGCCCAATCGTCGAAGCCTTTCATTACAGCGTCATAAGTTTTTTGACTGATTTCTGGCAGTTTGCCACCGAAAAGTTCTTTAACTTCCTCATAACTGGCTTTAAAAGCATCTTTTAACATTTCGATTTTAGAAGGGTCACTGTTACTGATTGCTTTTGCAAAATCTAAGATGCGTTTAGAAGTTTCTTTAACACCCCAAAAACCGTCTTCGGAAATGTTTTCTTTTGCCTTAGCTTTGGTTTCGTCATCGACCTTAACTTGAACTTTTTCACCTTGATCCATTCTTGCCAAAATAACATCTGCATTTAAACCCTGTTTTTCGAGCATATCTCGAACCATGCTTTTAAAAGAATCGCTTTTTAAAGACATTTCATTTTTCATTTCTGCAATTTTTTTAGCATCGAATTTATAAGTCGCCTCAGCTTTAGGTGGGGGAGTGCCAATCTCTAGTGTATCTTCAATATAAAGAGATTGTTCCTTATAAACAGCTTGCTCTGTTTTGGATGAATTAATTTGAGCCTTAGAATCACCTGTTGATGATTTTGAAATAGAAGCACTCGTGCTTTCTATTTTTGAGTATTCGTAAGATTTAACCTGAATATCCATAATTATTCCTCCTTGAAATCATTGGCATCCTTGCAATAGATATATCGGCAATATATAGAAGAACTTTAGAAATTTTGTGCACTGATATTTTGATAATCGAATATATTCATGTTACAATTGGATTAAATGATTGAGATGATTGAAAATTAGGAGAATTCCAGCACTGACTTAGGACGTGATGAGATGATTGAAATTAACGGCAAATACAATAAAGCACTGGTCTTTTGTGACGCAATAGAAGAAGATGCTAAAAGGCAAGTGAAAAGCGTCTGTGATTTGTTCATTTTTAAGGATCAAAAGATACGGATTATGCCAGATTGTCATTCGGGTAAAGGGTGTGTCATAGGCTTTACAGCTCAAGTGCCCAACGAGATTGTACCAAGCCTCATCGGTGTGGATATCGGTTGTGGTATGATGCTTGTTGCTTTAGGGCAAATGGAGATTGACTTTAAACTTTTAGATCAGTACATTAGGGCGCATATTCCAAGTGGATTTGAAATCAACGCACAATTATCAACGACTTTTGAGGACGATTTTAAATTGGAAGTGGAACGACTTTCTAAATTAACCTGTTCGGATGCGCGTAAGCATTTGCTTTCACTAGGCACTTTGGGTGGCGGTAATCACTTTATTGAAATCAATGTCAATTCAGAAGGTGAGAAATATTTAGTGATCCATACAGGTAGCCGAAACTTTGGACACCAAGTAGCCTCCTTTTATCAAAAAAAGGCCATACATTATTGTGAGCATGTTAAAAAGAAACTTAAATCTGAAAAAGATCAGGCTCTAAAACGCATTCGAAAACAAAAGAACAAAGCATTAGAAAAGGCAATTCTTTTAGAATTCGAAAAGAAAATGGAACCGTATCATGTGTCTAATCAGTTGGCTTTTCTGGAAGGACATGATCGAGAGAATTATCTTCAAGATATGAAATTTGCTCAAAAGTACGCTTCTTTAAATCGAAGCATAATCGCTCAAAAGATTTGTGAACATCTGAAGCAGCCTCTAGAAACATTAGTGCACTTTGAAACCGTGCATAACTATATTCATTTTGATGATTTTATGATTCGAAAGGGCGCGGTTAGCGCGCAGAAAGGTGAGCAATTGGTGATCCCTATAAACATGAGAGACGGTTCTATAATTGCAATTGGGAAAGGCAATGCAGACTACAATTATTCCGCACCTCATGGTGCAGGACGGTTACTCAGCAGAAGGATGGCTATTGAAAACTTATCGCTTACAGAGTTTAAAAATGAGATGCAGGGCATTTATAGTAGCAGCATTACAGAGAAAACATTGGATGAAAGTCCGATGGCTTATAAACCGCTGGATCTGATTTTAAAATATATTGAAGATACCGTTGATGTAGTAGAAATCATTAGACCGCTTTATAATTTTAAAGCGTAATTTCAGGAGAGCGCATATGATGTATCAAAAAAAACTTCTTTCAGAGAAAATAGTCGAAAATATAGTGGATTTAATCGTTAAAGGCTTATTTAAGCCAGGAGACAAGATGCCCAATGAGTTACAGTTATCAGAAGAACTCAATATATCAAGAGCGACGTTGAGGGAAGCGATCAAAACACTTGAGAGTCGCAATGTCCTTGAAGTAAAGAGGGGAATTGGGACTTATGTGGCACAAGTACCAGGACTTTCAAAGAATCCACTGGGTTCTGAATTTATAAATTTTTCAGCGAATCCTGCTATTTTATTTTCAACAATACAATTTCAAGCGTATCAAATGATGACACGACTCAAAACGGTTACGCCTCATGATCTTCAAATGATGATCAATCAGTATGGCGTTCAAAATATGGAAAAGGAGACTCTAGTCGCTTATTATGAGTCCATGCTAAAATGCTTAGAGGGTGCCGCCAAATTGTTACAAGATGAACTGAGCTATCGTTTGCTCATCATAATGCAGCAACTCGTGGCAGAATATTTGAACCCCCTTGAGATTGAATTAAACGATGAAATCAGAACTTTCTATCTAGATTGGCAAAATGCTTTTAAAAACAAAGCAATAGAACCGCTTAAAATGACATTTAATGAGATTGTGAAGTGGACTTTGGAGAAGGTGGTTTAAGGATGGATTTATTTGATTTAATGGCAAAGGCAAAACTTGAAAAACAAGCGCCGCTGGCAGAACGGATGAAACCTGAAACGCTGGATGCTTTTTTTGGGCAAGAGAAGATTATTGGTGAAGGGCGACTTCTTTCAAAGCTGATTCAATCGGATCGATTGAGTTCTATACTGCTTTATGGGCCCCCTGGGAGTGGTAAGACTTCGCTTGCAAAAATTATCGCAAAAAAGACGGAATCGGAATTTATCAGCTTAAATGCGGTAACTTCAGGGGTTAAGGACATCAGAGATACGGTGCAGATGGCCAAGGATAATTTATCCCTTTATGGCAAACGGACAATTTTATTTATTGATGAAATTCATAGATTTAACAAAAGCCAGCAGGATGCACTTTTGCCTTTTGTGGAAGATGGTACGGTTATATTGATCGGTGCAACCACTGAAAATCCTTATTTTGAGGTGAACAGTGCTTTGATTTCCAGATCATCTGTTTTTAAACTTGAAAAATTGGACAGTGAGAGTATTTTGAATATCATCAACAAGGCGCTTTCGGATATGGAAAACGGACTTGGGATGTATGACATCGCTATTTCGGATGAAACAAAGCAGTATATAGCAGAGATGGCGGCTGGAGATGCGAGAAGGGCTTTGAATGTTTTGGAGCTTGCGGTATTTTCGCAAGATGATTTGCTCGGAAAAGTCAATATCACACCAGAAGTGATTGAAGAATGTCTTCAAATGAAATATATGGATTATGATAAAAATGGAGACAATCATTATGATATTGTCTCTGCCTTTATTAAGAGTATGCGAGGTTCTGATCCAGATGCGGCACTTTACTATCTGGGCAAGATGATTTACGGGGGGGAGAATCCAAGATTTATTGCAAGGAGAATCGTGATCTGTGCAGCAGAAGATGTGGGAAACGCAGACCCGATGGCGCTTGTGGTGGCCAACAATGCAGCTCAAGCTGTGGACTTTATAGGCATGCCAGAGGGGCGTATTTTACTGGCTCAAGCTGCAACTTATGTGGCGACAGCCCCTAAATCAAACGCAGCATATCTTGGCATAGACGAAGTGCTTGAAGATATCGCCAATCACGATACAGGCAGAATACCTTATTATCTCAAAGACGGAACCTCTTTAAAACTAGAGCGCAACTACAGTGGGGACTCGGCTTATCCAAAATATCAGTATCCACATGCATTTGAAGGTCATTATATCAAACAACAATATTTACCAGATGAGATCAAAGAAAAGCGTTATTATAGACCGACTGATTTGGGACATGAAGCGGTTATTAAGGCATACCTTGAGCGCACTAAGTTTTCAAAATAAAACATTTTATGTATTAAAGCTCAAAAAAAGAGTTGTCGTTTTATGCGACAACTCTTTGCACGATTATTCATTAAAAGTTTCTTTTACTTTGTCATGGATGGCTTCTTGAGCACCTTTAACGGCGTCAACAGCTTTAGATGATATTTCTTCAGCCTTACTTTCTTCACAACAGCATTCATCATCACATTCATCATCCTCACCGCAACAACAGAGATGATCACAGCAGTCTCCAAATGGCAGCTTATCTTTTAATGAGAGAAATGAATGTTTTAAATCGCTAAAGCGCTCTTTTAAAAAATCGGTTTCTTCTGAAAATCTTTCTTTATACTCAATTTTAGCAAGCTTTGGCAAAACATATTTTTTAGCACAATAGCCTGCAACAGCGCCAACAGCAAAGCCCACTATAAGGCTGGCAGTTTGTTTTTGTTCTGATCTAGTAAGCAGATCTTCATAATATTGTCTTTCTTCTTCCATTTTTTTAGCAAATTTAAACATAATATTTACCTCCATTTTTCTACTGTTACCCTAATTATACGCAATCACCACAAAAATGTCTCATGATTTCTGTTAAATATATTATAATGTTAATATAACCCTTGGGAATATGTTCTCCCACTTTTTAAAAAGTGGGAGAACATATTCCTAATTCAGCGGGAGTGAAACTCCCGCTGAATGCAATCCGCAAGGATTGCGCAAGGGTTACGAAGGTAGCGCAGCGGACTGAGTATTGGGAGATACCGACAATCCGCAAGGATTGCGCAAGGGTTACGAAGGTAGCGCAGCGGACTGAGTATTGGGAGATACCGACAATCCGCAAGGATTGCGCAAGGGTTACGAAGGTAGCGCAGCGGACTGAGTATTGGGAGATACCGACAATCCGCAAGGATTGCGCAAGGGTTACGAAGGTAGCGCAGCGGACTGAGTATTGGGAGATACCGACAATCCGCAAGTTAGCTGAAAGAACTAGAAGGGGGACTATGAAATGAACACTCAAAGAAATCAAACAAAACTTTTATCTTCATTAGCAGTATTTCGAGAATTATATAACTCAAAGAAAGATTACTATCAAATAATTGAGACATTCATCAATTATATAATACATGATAAACGTCTACATAATTTCAAATTGATAGAAATTTCAAATTTGTTAAATGAAACATTTGAATTTGAAATACCAGTTGCAATTGTTAATTCAACAATTTCTAAAATGAGTAGTATCCAAAGAATAGATGGAAAATGCTATGTTCAAAATGTGGATGTTAATTTGACAAGTGAGGTAGATGTACAATTTCAGGAAAGCCAAATTGAGACAAATACAATCATTGATGCATTAATAAAGTTTGTAGAAGAGCAAAAAAATATTAAAATAACTGCGAAGAGGAAGCACAATTTACAAGCTTCATTTTGTTCATTTCTACTTAATGAGGTTAATGATAACGAATATAACGAATATGTTTCAGCATTTATAATCAGCAATTCTACAAAACTTGATTTTTCGAGTAATTTGGAAAAAATAAAAGAAGGAGTAATTTTATATAGCGGATTGAAACATGAGAGTGATTATTTTGATGCAAACTGTTGGAAAAATGAGCTTGTGATTTTTTGTGATGTTGAAATATTGTTTCATTTAGCTGGTTATAATGGTGAATTATATAAAATATTTTTAGAAGATTTTCTAAAATTAGTTTCTGAAATAAATGAAAAGGTTGGCGGAACCGCAATAAAATTGAAATATTTTGAAGAAGTAAAAAGAGAAATAGATGGATTTTTTACAAAAGCTAAATATCTACTTGATGGAGATGAGCAGATTGACCCGTCAAATGTTGCCATGAATTCAATTTTAAATGGGTGTGGTATGCCAAGCGATATTCTTGAAAAGAAAACGGATTTTTTTATTACTCTAGAAAAACACAATATTTATGAAGCTGAATATCAAGATTTTTATTGTGAAGAAAATCAAAAATTCAATTTAATTAGTGAGGAATTAATAAGGGAATTATCAACTGATTTTAATGATATTGACAATACGTTAAAAATATTAAATTATATAGCAATATTAAGAAAAAGAAATGGATCGATCAATTTAAGAGAATGTGAATATATTTTTTTAACTGGGACAACAGAAACTCTTAAAATTGCAAAAGATAGAAGAGTTAAAAGTAAAGAAATATATAAATATGCAATTAATTTATTCAGAATAACCGAGGAGTTATGGTATGTATTGAATAAAGGTTTCGGAAATTTGAACTATCCAAAATCTTTTAATGTTATTTCAAAATCACAGACTATCTTATCAACAATTATAAGATGTAAAGTCTCAGATAAGTTTTTTGAGTTAAAGAAAGAAGCAAATTCCGGAAAATTAAGTGAAGAACTTGCAATTGCAAGACTTATTCATCTGAAATCCTATGTTATGAAACCAGAAGAGATCACCAAATCAAGAATTAATGATGCGCTGTCTCTAATTACAGAAGATTCAATTAATAAATTTATTGAGGAAGAGGAAGTTAAACGAAATCGTATTGAAATTTTAAATAAAGAAATAGCGAATATGAAATCAGAAATAAATGAAAAAAGTGATGTAATACAAAAAAGTACTGCCATTCTAAAGAAGCTCCTAAATGAGAAAAAAACAGCTTTAGGCATTGATAAAACTAAACTACGGGATATAAAAAATCGAGTTATAATTTACAAGAAGATTATTAAAATATTAACGATATTTGTTTTGTTTTTTTACTACTTTATAGGGTTTAAAAATCAAATATTGAATGATTCAGGAACTTATAGTTGGAAGTTTTACTTGTTTTTAGGTCTTACACCAATTATTGTTACTTCTCATAATATTCTGTTTAGAAAAGAGTTTAATCCAATTAAATTCTTTAATCAATTTGATGATTTCTTAGAGAAAAGGGTACTAAAAATTCACTCAAAATTAGTAAATAAAATTAGTGTTTTAGAGAAAGAAATTTGTGAAATTGAAACTGATCTTATCAACTCTAGTTCCAACAGCTAACACGCCTATTACCTAAATCACTCTTATGTCACAGCCCTTGTGTGGCAAGTGCTGTGACACTTTTTCCGCTAAGGTGTTAAAAGAGAGTGACTTCGGTAATCGCGGAAACGTTAGACAACATTAATTTATTAGGGGGGCATTATGGTAACTAACATATACATGAAATGTGATGTATGTAATTCAATAGTAGATTTGAAATGGCAAGTTGGACATATTAAACAAGCACCAGTCAGTATTGTATGTCCAGAATGTAAAACCATTTTGAAGTTCGATTTAATTACTGATCAAGAAAATATTACTATTGATATGACTACTAAAAATGCGACTAGGGTTGAAGGAGATGATTATGATTTTATTGCAGAAACTTCATCTGAACTTTTGACATATAAGATTACTAAACAAAGAAATGTTAAACCGGGAATGACTCCTTTTATTAGATCAATTCAATATATTGGACCTGAAAATTATGAGAGTTTTAGAAAATGTTTTTTAAGAGGCATTGAAGTTTATGAAAATGAATTGCATATTTATCAAAGGATTAACGATCTATATTATAACAATAATATTCAATATTTGTCTCAACAATTAAAAGATCGTCTTGATCTTGATTCTAGTTATATTCATACTGATAAGACACTTTTAGAGCATTTATATACTTATAATATAAATATTTATTCTGCTTTTTTAAAAGACAAGACAATTACGAACTATAATAAAGAGAATTTAAGGCTTATGAAGATTTTAAGAATCGAAAAAAAAATCGCGTATAATAAATTTCTAACAGAGCATTGCACGGTTGAAAGGTTAAAAGATTGTGATTTAAGATTGTTCAGAAGTTTAAACTCAATTATAAATAATTATTACTTATTTTTGCCATCGACTCTTTTATGTTACATTAACGAATCATCGCACGATGCTATATATAAAGAATATACTTTGACGACCACTGATTTCACTGATATTAAGAATATTTATTTGACGGTTTACGAAAATTTACTATCTGTATACGATACAATTATATTGCTAAATAATATATTAGAAAGAGATAATTATTGTCAATTTCCAACTGAAATATTAATTAAAAATAAGAGTATTAATACTTTTAATCAGTTTTCACGTCTCTCTAAGGGAGATAAACAGAAATTTTTAGATTTAAATGTAGGATTTGATAGTTTGATGCCAAAGTTTGACAATAAAGTAAGAAATGCAATAGGTCATGAATCATGGAATTACATTCCTTATGAGCATAAAATTGAAATATTTAATACTTCAGGTATTTTAACTGATGAATTATTTTTATTAGAATTTGTTTATGATTGCTGGATGTTGTTTGAAAAAGTAGTGATGGTCTATAAGACAATTCAGGATATTAAGAACCACCGTTTAGATACAATAAATTAACGTCGTCTAACACGTCGATTACAGGAAATCCATCTGATGTCATATTCCTTGCGATGCAAGGACTACGCCACTTTCCCCCTAAGGGTGAAAAGGATGAACTTCGGTAATCGCGGGAACGGATTGCGCAAGGGTTACGAAGAGCGCAGCGGACTGAGTGTACGCTATGAGCGCTAGAATATGGAGGTATAAGAGATGGTTTACATTTTTTTTGCAACAGGATTTGAAGAAGTAGAAGCACTTGCAACGGTGGATGTTTTACGGCGAGCAGATATAGACGTGAAAATGGTTGGCATAAACGGTCGTGAGATCACTGGTGGACACGGCATCACGATTAAAATGGATACTGAGATTGAATTGCTAAATCCAACTGAAAAAGTTGAAATGTTGGTTTTACCAGGTGGTGTTCCTGGCATTGATAATCTCAAAGCAAATCGCGATTTAGAAGCACTTGTCAAAAAAGGATTCGAAGAGCATGTCTATATTGCAGCAATCTGTGCAGCGCCTTCGGTGCTCTATGATTGGGGCCTAATTGACAAAAGAAAAGTGACTGCTTATCCAAACTTTTTGAAGAAACTAGATCAGTGTATTCAGGTAGACGAACCCGTCGTACAAGATGGCAAATTGATCACAGGTAGAGGTGTTGGCGTTGCGCTTGAATTTGCTTTGAAGCTTGTGACCGTGTTAAAAGGCAGTCCAATTGCAGAAGCATTAAGTGAAAAGATGGTCATGCCCACAATGGAAAGCAGGTAAGAGATGTGTACAATCTTATTTGCGCTCAATCAACATCCCAAGTATAAGCTCATTTATCTCGGCAATAGAGATGAATTTACCTCATACGGGGATTGATATTGCTTTAGAACGTAGTCTTTCGTCCATTTTTATAGATTTGGAAACTTATGGGACGCTCTATCAAACCGTTATATTAGTGGATCGGGAAGACCGAGTTACCTATGCTGAGCGCTATTTGGACTCAAATGCCGTGTGGCAAGAGCAGATTATTGAATTTTGAGTCCATTTCAATAATAAAAAATTTTGATTACTTTTCTGAGTTGCGCCAATAAATATCGGCAGAATCCTTATTTTTAGTGCCTCTTGCGATGATTTCATCTTCATTTGCCCCAGTGCCAACAGAAATGACGAGTTCATAATAATCATAAATTTCACCAAGTGAACCAATACCAGGACCTTTAATCTCTGAATAGGATGCGGAAGCGGCACCTGAAAGTGTTTTTATAATGTCAATTGCAATATTTTTACAGCGCTTTTCACTTGTTCCAGCAGTGACGAGAATGCCAATGCCAATCGTTTCGCTTTGAGGTACAATGCTGATATTGGTGACGTCATGATTTTTAAGGCCTTCAATGGATGCGATTTCAATCATGCCCTCTGTAATGGGATACTTTACTTCATCTGAATTTGTTTCGCCAGATTTTGAAGTATCAAATACTTGGTCGGCACCTTCTAGGGCCTGTTTACCTTCTAGGTTGACTTCAATTTCAGTATAGGGATTAGAAAGCCTAAAAAGATATACGCCAGCGACAAAGATGAAAAAGCAAATAAGTATGAATTTGTAGTTGATTTTTAGGGGCTTTTTCTCGGACGCTACAGGTTCTGGATTAAGTTCTTTCATTTTGCGCTCTAAACGCTCTTTTATAGATTCAAAGCGTTCAAGCGTTCCAGAAATTTGATCTGCTTTGATCAATTCAATTGCACGCGTGCAAATAACGAGGGCTTCATCATAGCGGTGTCTTTTTTCTAAAAGCCTGATACCACTTTCATAGGTTTTTGAAATCTTTGGGGTATAATTAGCAAAGATTTCTTGATAAATTCCAAGCGCAATTTCTTCATTAATAAGTTCCATTTTTTGGGCCTTTTGAGTTAAGTTGTAGAGCTCATTCATGCGTTCTGACATTTTAACACCTCATTCTTTATAGCTTTATAACCATTATCGGCACATTTCGATAAAATGTTAACAATTAATTCATAAGAAATTATGGCTTTAAAGTTGACTCAATTAATCGGATATATTATAATTAAAGGGATTTCATAGTAAATGACTAGGAATTGAAGGAGAGGATAATTTTGAAACTATCAACGAGAGGACGATATGGTCTTAAGGCAATGTTTGATCTAGCCATGCATTATGGAGAAGGCCCTATATCTCTAACGAGCATTTCGGAGAGACAAGCCATTTCAGTGAATTATTTAGAACAATTGATATCGCCGCTTCGAAAAGCAGGCCTTGTGACTAGTATACGAGGCGCTCAAGGTGGCTATATGCTTGCCAGACCCGCAAATGAAATTACCGTGGGGATCATATTAACGACCTTAGAAGGTCCTCTTGCGCCTACAGACTGTGTGGTTGAGGACGATGATGGGGATGCTTGTGATCACTCTCACTACTGTGTTACAAAGGTCATTTATGAGAAAATTTATGAAAGTATTACAAGTGTTGTAAATTCAATTACATTACAACACATGCTCGACGATTATGAACAAAATCAAGATAGCCTCATCATTGAGACTATTTGTGAATGTAGATAGTAATAAATAGGCTTTTACTCTGGCGAGAAAGTAACCAATAATTGAAATATTACGTTTATGAGGAGGGTTCTTATGAAAAGGATCTATATGGACTATTCAGCAACAACTCCAGTAAAGCAAGAAGTTTTAGATGCGATGATGCCGTACTTTACAGAAAATTTTGGAAATGCTTCAAGCATACACGGCTTTGGTCAAGAGGCTAAACGTGCGCTGGAATCTGCAAGAGCGACTATTGCGGCAACCATGGGGACCACACCGGAGACACTTTACTTTACAGCGGGTGGTTCTGAATCAGACAACTGGGCACTAAAGGGTGTTATGCGTGCAAACAAAGCCAAAGGCAATCACTTGATCACAACGACGATTGAACATCACGGCATTTTGCATACTTGTAATGCGCTTGAAAAAGAAGGTTTTGAAGTGACTTATTTAGAGGTAGATGATAAAGGTCTTATCAGTTTAGAGGCGCTTGAAGCTGCTATTACCGAGAAAACGGTTATGATTTCGATCATGTTTATCAACAACGAAATTGGTACGATGCAAGACGTTAAAAGCATTGGTGAAATTGCAAGAAAGCATAAAGTGATTTTTCATACAGACGCTGTTCAGGCTTATGGCAATGTTAAAATAGACGTCGATACATTCAATATAGATTTGATGAGTGTTTCAAGCCATAAAATATATGGGCCCAAAGGCGTGGGCGCTTTGTATATCCGAAAGGGCATTAAAATTCAAAATATTATTGAAGGCGGCGCACAAGAACGCAACCGTAGAGCGGGTACTGAGAACGTTGTAGGTATTGTAGGTTTTGCAAAAGCAGCGGAACTTGCAGAGGCTCAGCTGGATGAGCACATTAAAAGATTGTCTGGGTTAAGAGATAGACTTGCAAAAGGCATCATAGAAAATATAGATTATTCAAGATATAATGGACATCCAACGCAGAGACATCCTGGAAATGTCAGTGTTTGTTTTGAATTCATCGAAGGAGAAGGTCTCTTGTTGATGCTCAATGCAAAGGGCATTGCAGGTTCAAGCGGCTCTGCATGTACATCTGGATCTCTTGATCCCTCTCATGTGCTTTTGGCGATTGGATTGCCACATGAAATTGCGCATGGTTCTTTGAGGTTATCTATGGGTGATTTCACCACAGAAGAAGATGTGGATTATGCGATTGAATCGTTAAAAGAAGTGGTTCATAAACTGAGAATGATGTCACCCTTATATGATAGAGTTGCGGGAGGAAAGTAGTATGTATACAGAAAAGGTTATGGATCATTTCATGAATCCTAGAAATGTTGGCGAGATTGAGAATGCGGATGGTGTTGGTGAAGTTGGCAACGTGAAGTGTGGCGATATTATGCGTATTTACATCAAGGTTAATGGTGACGTTATAGAAGATGTGAAATTTAAAACTTTTGGATGTGGATCTGCAATTGCAGCATCTTCCGTAGCAACTGAGCTCATCATGGGGAAAACGATTGAAGAAGCTCTAGCGCTTACGAACAAGCAAGTGGTCGATGAACTTGGTGGGCTCCCACCTGTGAAAATTCATTGTTCTGTTTTGGCGGAACAAGCTTTAAAAGCGGCAATTTATGACTATGCTACTAAAAATGATTTGCATTTTGAAGCTTTAAAAGATTTTGACCCGAATGAAGAGCACGATCATCATGATGTTGTGAATATAGAATTTTAAAAAAGACTTTATTTTTAAAAAAACTGTGATAAACTATTAATATTGAGAATATAAAATCGCTATGACGAAGAGGAGTAAATCACATCCTTAGAGAGAATTCTAATGCTGAAATGAATTCATCGTGATCGAAGCAGCTTCTGAGCTCAAATATTGAATTAATAGTAGATGTTTGCGATTTGCAATCGTTATTTTGCAGTTTACCTTTAAGAGTGATCGATGCCTTGGCATCTTTAAGTAGGGTGGTACCGCGATATTGTCGTCCCTACAGCTTTTGAAGGTTTTTTTGTTTTTTTGTAACAAATTTAGAAAAGGACTGTTTTGGGAGGATATACCAATGAAATCTATGGGATTAAATGAGATCAGAAAAGCTTTTTTAGATTTTTATGCGTCTAAAGATCATTACGTTACATCGAGCTATTCGCTGGTGCCACAAGGCGATAAGAGTTTGCTGCTTGTGAATGCAGGGATGCAACCTTTAAAAAAATACTTTATGGGGACAGAAATTCCTCCACAGCCGCGAATGGCAACTTGTCAAAAGTGTATTAGGACAGGTGATATCGAAAATGTGGGGATAACGGCTCGACACGCTACTTTTTTTGAAATGCTTGGCAACTTTTCTTTTGGGGATTACTTTAAAGAAGGCTCTATTAAATTTGGATGGGAATTTATCACAGAAGTGCTTGAACTTCCTGTGGATAAACTTTGGCCATCTGTTTATCTTGAAGACGATGAAGCTTTTGCGATTTGGCGAGATGTGATCGGCATTCCAGAAAATAAGATTACAAGACTGGGAAAGGCAGATAACTTTTGGGAAATAGGAACGGGTCCTTGTGGTCCATGTTCAGAAATTTATTTTGACAGGGGACCTGAATTTGGCTGCAGCGATCCAGACTGTAAACCAGGGTGCGACTGTGAACGCTTTTTAGAATTTTGGAATCATGTCTTTACACAATATGATAAGGACGAGCAAGGTCATTACAATTTGCTTGAAAAACCGAATATTGATACCGGTATGGGCCTTGAAAGAATCGCTTGCATTATGCAAGATGTAGATACAATTTTCGAAGTGGACACGATTAAACAGATTAGAGATGCAGTTATTTCAAAGTGTGACGTGGACTATGGCGCTGATAGAAAACAAGATATTTCCATTCGTATTATTACAGATCATGTGAAAGCGGTAACGTTTATGGTAGGTGATGGCATCATGCCTAATAACGAGGGAAGAGGCTATGTTTTGAGACGATTGCTCAGAAGGGCAGCAAGACATGCTAAAATGCTCGGTATGACAGGTAATATTCTCACTGAACTCGTGGATGCGGTGGTGGCTGCATATGGCGAAAGTTATCCAAACTTGTCGACTAGAAAAGACTACATTAAAAAAATTATTGCAGTGGAAGAAGAGCGTTTTCAAACCACTATAGATCAAGGACTTACCATTTTGACAGAGTATATGGCGTCTATGAAAGTTGAAGATCAAAAAGTACTCAGTGGCGAAAAAGCGTTTAGATTATATGACACTTACGGTTTTCCGCTTGAGTTGACGCTTGAAATTTTGGAAGAGTATCAAATGACTGTAGATGAAGAAGCTTTTAAGGCGCAAATGATGATGCAAAAAGAACGTGCGAGAACTGCGAGAGGATCAGGCGATGAACTCGGTTGGGCACAAGACGCACTCGGTCAATTACCAAAGGATATGTCAAGCGAATTCGTTGGTTATGACCAAACAGAAGTGAAATCTAAAATTTTGGCTATTGTGGGCGAGACGCTTTTGGATGAAGCTTTTGAAGGCATGGAAGTGAGCATTGTTCTTGATCAAACACCGTTTTACCCTGAAGGTGGGGGACAAGTGTTCGATATGGGCAAGTTATCCACAGATGCATTTGAAGCAGATGTAGAGGAGACCAGAAAAAGTGTAGGTAAACTCATTGCACATCACGTTAAAGTAAATAAAGGCACGATTAGAGTGGGTGACACGGTACTTGCATCTGTTGATATGCATAGAAGACTTGCGACTGCAAGGAATCACTCTATGACACATCTTTTGCATAAAGCGCTCAGAGAAGTACTGGGTACACATGTGGAACAGGCGGGTTCTATGGTTTCGCCTGAGCGGTTGAGATTCGACTTTTCACACTTTGAAGCCATTGCATATGAAGATCTCATGAAAATAGAAATGCGTGTGAATGAGCAAATTTTAAAAAGACTTCCTATTCAAACCGAAAATATGAGCGTTAATGAAGCTAAAGAAAAAGGGGCTATGGCACTCTTTGGCGAAAAATATGGTGATCGGGTGCGCGTGGTAACCATGGGGGACTTTAGCGTTGAGCTTTGCGGTGGCACACATCTTAAAAATACCGCAGAAGCAGGTCTGTTTAAAATCGTTAGTGAGACAGGTGTAGCGGCTGGTGTTAGAAGGATAGAAGCAATCACTGGCGAAAATGTTTATAAAATGTTAACACAACTTGATGGTAAAATTCAAAAACTCTCTGATATGCTTAAGACAAATCAGAATGATTTGGAACACAAGGCTGAAAGTTTGCTTCTAGAGATGAAGCAAATGCAGAGAGAAAATGAAAAGCTCAAAAATAAATTGGTGACAAGTGATTTGGAACAACTTCTTAAAAGTGCCCAAGTCGTAAGAGGCATGCACATTGTAACTGCTGATTTTACAGGCGTGGATATGAATACACTTAGAAATTTAGCAGATCAAATCAAAATGAAATTGGAAAATAGTGTTGTTGTCCTTGCAAATGTTGAAACCGATAAAGTCGAATTTTTAGCAATGGTTTCGGACGAGGCGATTAAACTTGGCGCTCATGCGGGCAATCTCATCAGAGAAACTGCAAAGGTAGCAGGTGGCGGTGGCGGTGGCAAACCGAACATGGCACAAGCTGGTGGCAAGCATCCTGAAAAAGTTAAAGAGGCACTTAAGAAAGTTTATGAGTTATTGTCATAAATCGGGTATATAATGGATATAAGTACTTGGAGAAGGGGGTTTTTACATGAAAAACACGATGAAGTTCAGCGTTGAAGATTATTTAGAGCAAGGCAATCAAAAAGATATTTTACTCTATGTGTTTAAAGCACTTGAAGAGAAAGGTTACAATCCCGTAAATCAACTGGTGGGCTATTTGCTTTCTGGCGATCCAACTTATATCACAACTTTCAATGATGCAAGGACAATGATTAAAAAAGTGGAAAGAGATGAAATCCTGGAAGAACTTTTAACACATTATATGGAATGTGTTAAAAAGTAATAAAATTTTGAAACCCTAACTACAAATTGAAAAACAGATATGTAAGGTGCCAAACTTTGCTTTGGTAGCTTTCCAATGGGCCCCCCCTCAGAGAAAATGATCTTCTGAGCCGGGCGCCCTGATTTTTTAAATGCTATTGTTATTTTGAAGATATTCGGTTATACTGGAGGATATGTATTAATGAGATATATGGGACTAGATGTTGGCGATAGAACTATTGGTGTAGCCATAAGCGATTCGCTTAAAATAACAGCACAGGGTAAAGAGACAATCTTCAGACAGAGCATAAAGCAAGATATCGATAGGCTGGTGGATTTGATCTTAGAATATGAAGTCACAAGAGTTGTTTCTGGGCTTCCCAAAAACATGAATGGCACGTTAGGACCACAAGGTGAAAAAACGCAGGATTTCATCAAAAAACTTGAAAAAAAAATCAAATATTCAGATCGTATTAGTCGTGATATAGAGATTATATTTTGGGATGAACGTCTGACGACGATTGGTGCCCAAAAAATGCTAATTCAAGCGGATGTCAGTAGACAAAAACGTAAAACTGTAATCGATAAAATTGCAGCACAGTTAATTCTGCAAGGATACCTTGACAGTCTTTCAAGAACCGAATGAATTGAAAAATAGAACTGTACACGGATATGGCCAAGCGCATAGCCCGTGTTAAGGATAAATATTAAGAACGAATAGAGGTGTAGAATGAAAAAAGAAGAAAACTTGTTCGAAGTAGTAGACACGCATGATCATAATCATGAAGATATTGTCGAATTATTTGACGACAATGGTAAAGCAGTGAAATTTAACATCATCGCAACTTTAGAACTTGATGAACAAGAGTATGCCATCCTTTCAAACGTGGAAGATGAAGATGAAGTACTCATTTTTAAAGTGACTGAAGAAGATGCTGAATTCATCTTTGAGACGATCTCGGATGAAGAAGAGCTTGAATCGGTTATTCAAGCCTACAATGAATTAATGGATGAAATGGATGATGATGACGACGACGAAGACGACGAGGAAGAGTAAGTTGTCGTATCGTTTCCTGTATGTTAAAATTTAAAAAAAGTATTGAGGTGTTAAAATGAATTCATGTCAAGAAGCATATAAAATAAAATTAAAAGAGTCCGGATATAAACTTACGCCGCAACGTCTTGCTATTATCAATGCCATTGAAGAAAATAAAGGAAAACATCTTAATACAGAAGAAATATATGATATCGTTAAACAAAGGAATCCGGAAATGGGACTTGCTACAGTATACAGAACATTACAGATGTTAGATGAGCTAGAAGTAGTATCCTCTTTGAATCTAGAGGACGGTTGCGTAAGGTACGAATTGTACTGTGATGATGGTTCACATCATCACCATCATTTGATATGTTCAAGCTGTGGTGCGGTAATTGAAGTAGAAGGCGATTTACTAGATCAACTTGAAGCTAAAATAGAAAAAGAGTATGATTTTAAGATTGTGGATCATAAATTGAAATTCTATGGCTTATGTAGTAAATGTAAAAACCTTGTTTGATACAGGGTTTATTTTTCGTATATAAAATCTCATGGATCGGCCTTTGTCATATCACAGAAAAATTGGAGAGGTGAAATTATGACAAATCAAAAAAATGTAAATAAAAATGGAACTGAAAGTACAAATGTAAATTCAAATGAAGCGGTTGAAAAGCAACAAGCCATCAAGCAGCAGCCTGCAAGAAAGGCGCCTGCAAAAAAAGCACCTGTGAAAAAAGAAACTCAGAGTAATGGCGCCGTAAATGAGGGTGTAAAACCAAAACAAACGCCTCAGCAAGTACCACAGCAGGTGGTTCAACAGAATCCTCAGCAAAGACCACAACAAAATCGCAATAATTTTCAAAAAAAGAAAACGCCGACACCGCAAGTAGCGCCAGTCGTAGAAGGGCCAGTATCAGATGAGCCCCTTTTAAAGATTATCCCGCTTGGAGGTCTTAACGAAATTGGCAAAAATATGACTGTAGTTCAGTATGAAGAGGATATCTTCATTATTGATAGTGGGTTGGCATTTCCAGAGGATGAATTGCTTGGGATAGATGTTGTTATTCCAGATATTACGTATCTTAAAAAGAATTTGTCTAAAATAAAAGGAATTGTTCTAACACATGGTCACGAAGATCATATTGGTGCACTACCTTATGTCTTAAGAGAAATTAAAGTGCCTGTTTATGGGACCAGATTGACACTGGGACTTGTTGAAAACAAGCTTAAGGAGCACCGCCTTAATGATGTGAAGCTCGTTACAATTGTACCAGGACAAATCATAAAGTTGGGTGTATTTGAAGTTGAACCAATAAGGGTTTGTCATAGTATTGCAGATGCTGTTGCGTATGCAATTACGACCCCATACGGTAAAATTGTACACACTGGCGATTTTAAAATTGACTTTACACCAATTGATGGTCAAAAAATGGATTTGGCTAGATTTGCAAGACTTGGTGATGATGGTGTTTTAGCACTTCTTGCGGATAGTACAAACGTTGTAAGAGAAGGTTACACCATGAGTGAAAGCACTGTGGGGGAGACTTTTGAGAACATATTCAAGCATGCAACGGCAAGGATAATCGTCGCATCGTTCTCATCTAATATTCATAGGCTTCAACAAATTATCAATGCAGCTTATTTGAACAATAGACGTGTTGCATTTTCGGGTAGAAGTATGTTGAATGTTTCTAGTGTCGCGACGGAACTGGGCTATTTAAAGTTACCAGAAGATATCATTATTGATATCAAAGACATTGATCGTTATCCAGAAAATGAAATTGTCGTGATTACCACGGGTTCACAAGGGGAGCCGATGAGTGCTCTTGTAAGAATGGCGAATTCCGAACATAGAAGCATGGAAATCGTTCCTGGAGATTTGGTGATCCTGTCGTC
The DNA here is from genome assembly GCF_001748365.1 of Fusibacter sp. 3D3. GTDB lineage: Bacteria > Bacillota > Clostridia > Peptostreptococcales > Acidaminobacteraceae > Fusibacter_A. The sequence goes on from NZ_BDHH01000005.1 coordinate 56,890, forward strand.
ATCGCCAATCCCTGGTAACGAAAAAAGCATTGGAAAAATTATCAATCAACTGACGAAAAAAGGTGCCACTATGATTTACGAATCGCTTGCAGATGTTCATGTTTCGGGGCATGCGAAGCAAGAGGAGCTAAAGCTCATGCATTCTCTCGTCAAGCCAAAATACTTTATGCCTGTTCATGGTGAATATGTTCATTTGGATAGACATAAAAAATTAGCGCTGGAATTGGGAATGAGTCCTAATAACATCTTCATTTTGAGCAATGGTGGCGTTCTAGAGTTTACATCCAAAACAGCTAAAATTGGTAAGTCGGTGCCAGCGGGTCGTGTGTTTATCGATGGACTTGGTGTTGGCGATGTTGGAAACATCGTATTAAGAGATCGTAAGCATCTGTCCGAAGATGGTTTGATTATCATTGTGGTTGCATTATCAAGTGCTACAGGTGAACTCGTCAATGGCCCTGATTTAATCTCTAGAGGATTTGTTTATGTGAGAGAATCCGAAACCTTAATGGATGGTGCAAGCAAAGTGGTCGAGGCCGAGCTCGCGAAATGCTTAAGTAAAAATATCAAGGATTGGGCAAGTTTAAAATCCTCTGTAAGAGATGCTTTAAGTCAATATATTTATCAAAGTACAAAGCGCTCTCCAATGATTTTACCGATTTTCATGGAAGTTTAAGAATCAAGTTAACTTAAAGTTTTTGTTGTGTAAAGCGTTCTATTTATAATATTTTATAAAAAGAGGTCACTATGAAAAAGTTTTATATAATAGCACTCTTGGCAATGGTTTTACTGTTGCCAGGATGTGCTACATTTTTGGAAGCATACAATGAACCCGTTAATCTTGAAAACACGGATGAGATTTTAGTCACCGTTCCAAAGGGCGCTTCAACGACGAGTATCGCAAATTTGCTTCTTGAGCATGAGTTGATACAGAATGTCAATGCTTTTAAATCAAAGGCAAAAACACTTGAGCTCGATGGAAAAATGAAAGCAGGCGATTATATGCTTTCACAAGCCATGTCAACAGAGGCAATCATAAAAAAAATTGCAAATGGCGAGGTTTATGAAGACAATATTAAATTCACAATTCCAGAGGGATTTGAGACCAGACAGATTGTCGATAAACTGGTTGAAGAGGGGATTGTAGATCGGGAGACTTTTATAAAAGTTTTAGAAGAAGAATCTTTTGATTATTCTTTTTTAGAAAATGTAGATCGCAGTTATCATCTTGAAGGATACTTGTTCCCAGACACGTATATTCTCAAGCGGGGTACTGGTGAAAAAGAAATCGTCGAAAAAATGTTAAATCGATTTAATGAGATCTTTAAACAAGAATACTATGATAGAGCTCAAGCGTTGAACATGAGTGTTGACGAAGTGGTTACACTTGCGTCCATTATTGAAAGGGAAACGAAACTGGCAGATGAACGTTCAGTTGTTTCAAGTGTTTTTCATAACAGAATTGATCAGAAGATGATGTTACAATCTTGTGCAACGATACAATATGTTTTGAAAGAACGTAAGGACCGCTTGACTTATGATGATCTAGAAATCGTGTCCCCTTTTAACACCTATCAGCATACAGGATTGACACCAGCACCTATAGCCTCTCCTGGAGAATTAGCCATCATTGCAGCACTATATCCAGCAGATACAAAGTATCTCTATTTTGTTACCACTGAAAAAAATGACGGTTCTCATTATTTTAATGAAACACTAGAGGGGCATAATCGAGATAAAGAAAAAGGTAAGGGAAACTGATGAACGCTAAAATAGTGGATCAACATGTGGAATGTTATGTCAGAAGCTTATTGCCAGAGCACACAGGTCTTTTAAAAGTATTGGAACAATTTGCCAAACTTCACAACGTGCCTATTATACATCCAGAAATAGCTCAGTATATGTCAGTTTTGTTAGAGATTGCAAAACCAACGCGTATTTTAGAAATTGGCACTGCCATTGGCTATTCTGCTTCGGTATTTGCAAGTCACATGAAAAGGGGTCATATAGACACCATAGAGCTCAACGCAATCATGGCTGAAAAAGCAAGAGAAACATTTGAAGATTTGAATAAAAGTGTTCCAGAGGTTTCCTTATCAATTCATCTTGGTGATGCCAAAGACGTGATTAAAACGCTTGAGGGTCCATATGATATGATCTTTATCGATGCGGCCAAAGGCCATTATCAAACTTTTTTTGAAACAGCATATGATTTATTGTCTAAAAACGGCATTATTGTTTCAGACAATGTTTTATATAAAGGCATGGTTGCTACGGATGATTATATAGTAAAGCGTAAGATTACCATTGTTAAGCGCATGAGAAAGTACCTGGAGTTCATCACAACACATCCTAATCTTGAAACGACTGTCCTCACAATGGGGGATGGCCTTGCGATAAGTTATAAGAAGGGAATTTTAAATGAGTAGAGTTGAGTTATTAGCACCAGCAGGCGATTTAGATAAACTTAAATTCGCCATCATCTATGGTGCAGATGCCGTTTATATCGGTGGTCAAACATTTGGACTTAGAGCTGCAGCTAAAAATTTTTCTATTGAACAGATGAAGGAAGGCGTTGAGTTTGCGCATTCATATGGTCGAAGAGTCTTTTTGACACTCAATATTATTCCGCATAATGAAGATATTAATGATTTGGAATTGTATATTGATGAAATTAAAGATTTGGGTCTTGATGCGGTTATTTTATCAGATCCAGGAACTTTTATGTTCGTTAAACAATATGCACCTGAGCTTGAAGTGCACTTAAGTACTCAAGCCAATAATACAAATTACATGAGTGCGAATTTTTGGCATGATCAAGGGATTAAACGTGTGATTTTAGCAAGGGAATTATCCTTCGCTGAGATTGCTGAAATTAGAGCTAAAACACCTCCTACGCTTGAACTAGAATCGTTCATACATGGGGCGATGTGTATCTCGTATTCTGGTCGATGTCTTTTAAGTAACTATCTTAATAACAGGGATGCCAACAGAGGTGCGTGCTCACAACCTTGTAGATGGGAATATCAATTGGTTGAAGTGAACCGTCCTGGGGAATATATCCCCATAGAGGAAACGGATAAGGGGACATTTTTCTTTAATTCTAAAGATTTATGTATGATAGAACATATCCCCGAACTTATAAATTCTGGTCTCAACAGCCTTAAAATTGAGGGTAGAATGAAAACGGTCTACTATGTTGCCAATATAGTCCGCGCTTATAGAGAAGCGATTGATGCTTATTATAGGGATCCAGAAGGCTATAAATATAATCCAGAATGGTTTGATGAAATAAAAAAGGCATCTCATCGCGAGTTTACTAAAGGCTTTTATCAAAATAAACCCACTGAAAAGGATCAACTGTACACTTCGAGTTCTTATATAAGAGCATACGATTTTATAGGTGTGGTGAAGTCATATGATCCAGAAACTAAAATGGCGATCATTGAACAAAGGAATCATTTTAGCGTAGGCGATCAAATTGAAATCATTGGACCGAACTATTTTCAAGCTGAACAGACTGTTGAACAAATTCTAAATGACAAAGGCGAGTCGGTTGAAAAGGCACCTCATGCTCAACAAATTATTAGGATGCCTATGGCATTGGCGGTTGAGCCTTATTATATATTAAGAAAAGCGAAGGAGGATCTCCATGAGTAAGCCAATCGTTATCGGTGTTTCAGGTGGAACGGGCTCAGGAAAGAGCACCGTTGCAAAGTCAATTTTCCAATCGTTGCCAGATGAAAACATTTTGATTATCGAGCAAGATGCTTATTACAAAGATCAGAGCGATCTCACATATGACGAACGCGTTAAAACCAACTATGATCACCCACTCGCTTTTGATACGGACTTATTAATTGAGCACATTCATAGTTTATGCAATCATAAAGTCATTCAAAAACCAATTTATAATTTTTCAAAGCACAATCGAGAAATCGAATCTATAAAAGTATGTCCTAGAGATATTATTATTGTAGAAGGCATCATGATTCTTGAAGATAAACGATTGAGAGATTTGATGGACATTAAAATATTTGTCGATACAGATGCAGATGTTCGCATCATTAGGCGTATTACAAGAGATATCAACGAAAGAGGTAGAACGCTTGACTCTGTTATTGAACAGTATCTAAAAACAGTCAAACCTGCCCATGAGCAATTTATTGAACCTACCAAAAAATATGCGGATATTATCATACCTGAAGGTGGGTATAATAAAGTTGCCATTGATATTATGACCACAAAAGTCACTGCAATTATTCAAGAAAAGAACAAACGCATTTAGCAGTGGCGATCACCACTGTTTTTTTTCTAATAGGAAGGAGTCTGTTATGTCAGAGAAAAAAATGAGTCATTTAATCCCTGCGGTAAAGCATATCGCTTTGATTGCACATGATTCTAGAAAAAAAGATATGATCAATTGGTGTGATGAAAATAAAGACTCGCTGAGCAAGCATTTTTTATACGGAACTGGAACTACGGCTAAAATGATTAGTGAGGCAACAGAACTCCCTGTTAGAGGTGTCAAAAGTGGTCCGCTTGGTGGGGACCAACAAATTGGCAGTAAGATTGTAGAGGGTGAAATCAATTTTATGATTTTCTTCTGGGATCCTTTGAGTATGCATCCTCATGATCCTGATGTCAAAGCGCTTTTAAGGATTGCAACGCTTTATAACATCCCAATTGCAACCAACATTGCCACTGCGGATTACTTGTTGACCAGTATACACATGAATCAACCTTATGAAGGTAAATTGATCAATTTTGATCAATATTTAAATAGAAAAATAGAGTTAGAGTGTCAAAAATCAAAAGCGGAGCAACCCTCTCCCCTATGATGTCGTTTACGGCAAGTACGCAATACAGCATAGGTAGATGATTTATGCGAAACTGATTTTTAACACATGTATTTTTTTACCCTAAAGGAAGAGGAGCGCGTACTCGCTTTGATCATTTTCTGATAGGCTTGATTACTGGAGGCATTATAATGGATTATATAGCATTTTTGGAATACGCTCTGGAGCGGCAAGCATCTGACATCCATCTGGTGCCAGGCGCCTTGCCTGTAATTAGGAAAAATGGGAAACTCGAACAAATAGAGCATCAGGCAGTTGTGGATCATTTGGAAATCAACAGTATCATAGATGCCATTTGTACCGAAGAACAACGTGAACGCCTTAAATCGAAAGGTGAGATTAGCTTTAGTTATTCTGTTCACGAGCTAGGCCGATTTAGAATTAATATCATCATGCAAAGAGGAACCGCAAGTATTACTTTTAGAATATTGAGATTAATTATTCCAGAAATAGAAACATTAGGAATTCCGAGTGCTTTTATCGAACTTTTAAATTATCAAAAGGGGTTATTGCTGGTAAGTGGCGCCTCAGGATCTGGAAAATCAACAACCATCGCCGCGATGATTAAACGGATTAATGATACGTTAAAGACGCACATTATTACAGTTGAGGCACCGATAGAATATCTATTTAAGCACCATAATGCTATTATTTCTCAAAGAGACGTTGGGACAGATTGTTTAGACCTATATGAGGGCGTTCTTGGTGCGATGAAGCATGATCCTGATATTTTGATGATTTCAGAGTTGTCAGATGAGCGGGTTATAGATTTAGCACTTCAAATAGCAGAGTCTGGAAAGCTTGTAATTGCAGGTGTGCCTGCTAATAATTCCAGATCGACCATTGAGAAGATCATTGCTTCAACTTCACCTGAGAAGTCAGAAATTCGAAAATACAAATTAACATCCACTTTATTGGGCATTATTGCGCAGCAGCTGGTTCCTGATATAGAGGAAGCTAATCAATTACTTGCATATGAATTTTTGCTACCGAATGCTGCAATTAAATCGCACATCATGAATGATCAACTCAAGGAACTCACACATGCGCTTATTTCAGGGCGAAAGCACTTTATGACCTATATGGATAACAGCTTATTTGAACTCTATAAAGCGGGGAAAATAAGACGGTCAGTAGTCTATAAATACGCTCATGATATTGAATTTGTTAAAAGACAAGAACTCACATATAAAAAGGAGTAATGGACCTTATGTGTAATCCTAGAAACCGAATAGTGGAAAGAAGCCGATTATGACAAGAGCCGATCTTAGAGAACAGATTAAGGATTTGGGCATCGATGCCTTTCTGTTTACCGATCCCATAAACATTCGCTATTTGTCGGGGTTCACAGGGACGAGCAGCATGGTATTGATGACCGTAAAAAAACAGTATCTCTTAGTGGATTCAAGGTATTTAACGGAAGCTAAAACTTTGATTAACGATTATGAAATTGTGCCCATTCAAGGCAGTCGAACACTTTATAACCTTTTGCTGATAAACGGGGTAAGGCAGCTGGGATTTGAGTCTTTACATCTGACTTTTGATCAATACGATTTTATGGATGAACATTACGGTGGTGTAAAATTGATTCCTATTAAGCATTTAATTATGGCTCATAGACGCATTAAGACTTCAAAAGAAATGGAGACCATAAGAATAGCTGCACAGATTGCCGAATCTGTTTTCGAGGAAATCCTAAATTTTATTAAAATAGGTCAAAGCGAAAGAGCAATATCTCATGAAATTGAAAGGCTTATGAGATCTAGAGGCGCTGAAAATGCATCGTTTAAAACTATTGTTGCATCAGGGGCGAGATCGGCATTGCCACATGGCGTTGCATCTGATAAAATCATAGAAGATGGAGACTTCTTGACATTGGATTATGGTTGTATATATAATGGATATTGTTCCGATATTACGAGAACTGTAGTTGTCGGTAGTGCAAGTGAGAAGCAACGCAGATTGTATGATCTCGTTTGGCAATCGCAAGCCAAAACAATCGCTGCAATAAAGCCCGAACTAGAATGTGCTAGACTCGACGCAATTGCAAGAGATTTTTTTAAAGAGAAGGGATATGGCGCATACTTCTCACATGGACTGGGTCATGGTATTGGTCTTGAGGTTCATGAATTTCCAAGAATTACAGAAGATAGTTTTGATGTGATCAAATCTGGGATGGCCTTAGCGCTTGAACCGGGTGTTTATATTGAACACTATGGCGGTGTCCGAATTGAGGATATGGTTTTGGTAACTGTAGATGGCTATGAGCGTTTAACGAAAGCGCCAGAACATCTTATAGAAATATAATTTAATATAATATAATATTATTTTGGAGGTAGGAAATGATTTCTGCAAGTGAATTTAGAAAAGGTGTAACATTTGAGATAAATGGTGAACCGTTTGTAGTGGTTGATTTTCAACATGTTAAGCCGGGTAAAGGTGCAGCTTTCGTTAGAACGAAATACAAGAGTTTGTTAAATGGCGTCATTAGAGAACAAGCGTTTAATCCATCTGAAAAATTCCCTAGAGCTCATATTGAAACTAAAGAAATGCAATATTTGTACAATGAAGGCGAATTATACTATTTCATGGACAATGAAACTTATGATCAAATTCCATTATCTGCTGAACAAGTTGAAGATGCAATTTTGTACATCAAAGAAAATGACAACGCAACACTTAAATTTTATAAAGGAAATTGTTTCCAAGTAGAACCGCCTAACTTTGTCATCCTTTTAGTAACAGAGTCAGAACCAGGTGTTAAAGGGGATACTGCAACAAATGTGACTAAGAAAGCAGTCGTTGAGACAGGCGCAGAAATCAATGTACCTTCATTTGTCAACGAAGGCGATAAAATTAAAATTGATACAAGAACTGGCGAGTACTTATCCAGAGCATAATGTTTAAACCAGCGCAAGCTGTTTTAATAAAAATTACACCCACTGAAGGAGGGAAAGCACATGAGCTATATGTATGAAAGAGTATCATATCTTAAAGGATTAGCTGAAGGTATGGAAATGAGTGATTCAACTAAAGAGGGCAAATTATTGCTAAACATCATCAACATTTTAGAAGAATTCGCAGAAGAAATGGAAGAAGTCTATGAGGAATTAGACGAAATCAGCGAATCTGTTATGGAACTTGATGATTACATCGAAGCAGTTGATGAAGACCTTGCTGAACTCGAGGAAGACATATACGAACTTGAAGATGACTTTGAGGAAATCGAGTGTCCTGATTGTGGGGAAATTATTTTTGTTGATGATCAATTGATCGACAAAGGTGAAGAAGTAGAATGTCCAAGTTGTGGACTAATCATCGAATTTTCGGATGAATGTGATTGTTGTGACGATGACGCATGTGATTGTTGCAAAGAAGCGAAGACAGAAGAAAAAGCGTAAATAACCACAGTGGAACAGATATCGGGGACGGGCAGTATTTACATTCGTAAATACCCCGTCCCTAATCTTTTAAACTAACGAAGCGAAGGCAGTGTTTTCGCAAAGCGAAAATCACGTTGAGCGCAGTGGTTTTGACCGCTAGGTCAAAAAGTATCCTTATCCTTTAAGAAGCGAAGGCAGTGTTTTAACTAAAGTAGATCTGCTTATTGAAGAATTAATAGAATATCTAGATGAAGATTTGTATTAACGCACTAACTTTGATATAATGGATTACACGTAGAAAATGGATATCTTAAAATATAAGATGTTTTGAATAGGAGGCAATGATATGGCTGAGAATACAATTATTGATTCATATAAGCACGGGAAAGTAAATATAGCGGATGATGTAATCGGCGTTATTTCAACGATTGCAGCTTCTGAAATAAAAGGCATTAAAGCACTTAATGGTACATTCCAAGATGATGTTCTTGAATTGATTGGTAAAAAGAACTTTAATAAAGGCATACAAGTCAATATGAATGATAACATTGTACATGTAGATCTCAGTGTGATTGTGGATTATGGCACGAAGATTCACGAAGTGGCAAAAGAGGTTCAGGAAAATGTCAAACTTGCAATTGAATCCATGACAGGGCTTCAAGTTGCAGCCGTTAACGTAAGCATTGAAGGCATTAATACAAAAATTGAGAAAGACAATATGAAGTCGTGACAAAATAATGTGAAGCTGTGCTTCACATTATTTGATGTATAGGAGGCATTTATGAATAGGAGTAGAAGCCGTGAAATCGCTATGGAAGTTCTCTATCAAATGGATATACACAATACGTTTGATAAAGTCTTTGCGGAGCGAATGATTGAGCAGTACGAAGAAGAGATTGATAAAAAGTATGTGGATGTGGCCCTTGGTCTTTTTATTGAAAAAAAAGATTTTATTGATGGCGAGATTACGCCTTTATTAAAGAAATGGACATTGGAAAGGTTGAGCAAGATCGATCTTGCCATTTTGAGAATTGCAGTTACAGAACTTAAGCTCATGCCCGATATTCCAGACAAAGTAACGGTCAACGAAGCCATTAATATGTCCAAAAAATATGTCGATGAAAAATCGGGGAAATTTATAAATGGCTTGCTAAAGCATTTTATCAATCCGGAGTAAGTGATGATATTAGGAATCGATACAAGCTGCTATACAACATCGATGGTGCTTGTGGAAATGGAAACGGGAAAAATACACTTTGAGAAAAATGAATTGCTTAAAGTAAAAGAGGGCTTAAAGGGACTAAGACAGTCAGATGGCTTTTATCAACATGTACATCAACTAGCGGATAGCTTTGAAGTGCTTACCGCTATTTTTGATGTCAAAAATTTGAAAGCAATAGCTGTGAGCGATGCACCTAGAAATGTAGAAGGTTCTTATATGCCTGTGTTCAATGCAGGTGTTTTGTTTGCGCGGAACTTAGCAAATGCACTTAGAATTCCGATTTTTATGTTTTCGCATCAAGAAGGACATTTGATGGCAGCACTTTCAACCAGCGACATTGTATCCATTCCAGATTGCTTTTATGGATTGCATCTATCCGGAGGCACCACGGAATTTTTAAGAGTAAATTACGCCAATCAAGCTTTTAAAATAGAACTGATGGGCGAAACTTTAGATCTTAATTTTGGACAGCTAATCGATCGGATTGGCGTTGAAATGGGACTTGCTTTTCCCTGTGGTAAGAGAATGGATGAAATGGCTAGAAATAGCCCTATGACACAATATAAGACTGTGCCCTTGAAGGCCAAAAGTGCTGAGACAAATCGTTTTGGATTTAATATTTCTGGACTAGAAAATTATTTTAAAAGTTTGATTGGCACAATGTCTCATGAAGAAATCTCGAAAATGCTTTTTAATACAATAGCGCACATCATTGAAAATTGTTTAAGAGATTTGGATCAAGACAAAGCGGTGATTATATCGGGTGGTGTGGCATCCAATCATATTATCAGAGCTTATTTAAATCAACATTATAGCCAATTGTATTTTGCTAAACCTGAATATTCAAGAGATAATGCTTATGGTGTCGCTTTGCTTGGCATACAAAAAATGTTAGCGAAGGTGGTTTTATAGATGCTTAAGATGAGAGCTTTTTCGGTAACAGAAATCACAAGATATTTAAAAAAGATCATCGGTGCAGATCCGATTTTAAATCAGGTCCTTATAGAAGGTGAAATCTCCAATTTTACACTTCATTCAAGCGGTCATGCTTACTTTTCGATTAAGGATGAAGAGAGCAAGATGAGTTGCATGATGTTTGCTCAATACGTGCAGCTGTTGGAACGAATTCCTAAAAACGGTGAAAAAGTACATTTAAAAGGTGCTATCAGTATTTATGAACGCGATGGCAGATATCAAATGTATGCACAATCTATGACTTTTGTTGGTCTTGGTGCACTGCACATCCAATTTGAAGCCTTAAAAAAAGAGTTAGAGCAAGAAGGTTTATTTGATCAAAGACATAAAAAAGAGTTGCCAAACTTACCACAAAAAATTGGGATCATCACTTCTCCAACAGGTGCTGCGATACAAGATATCATAGCCGTTGCGAGTAGGCGCTCAAATCTAGCCGAACTCTTAATCTTTCCAGTGAGGGTTCAAGGCGAGTTTTCGGCCAGTGAAATTGTAGCCGCTATTGAATTCTTTAATAACCGATCACCAGTGGATCTGATTATAATTTCAAGAGGTGGCGGGTCCATCGAGGAACTTTGGTCCTTTAATGAGGTGGAAGTAGCCAGAGCTATATTTAAATCTCGGATTCCGATTATATCTGGAGTTGGACACGAAACGGATTTCACAATTGCCGATTTTGTCGCAGATTTTAGAGCAGCAACACCTTCAGCAGCAGCTGAAATTGCCATTAAATCTAAAACTGAAATGGAATTGTTTTTAAACCAGCAGTTGAAGGCAATGCAGCAGACCGTGATGCGGAAGCTTGAGAAAAGCCGTTTGTCGCTTGAATCAACTTCGCCAGAGCGCCTTTCGATGAAATTGAATCATCGAATTGAAAGCGAACTGAATGCAATAGAGCATTTAAAAAATCAAATGGTTCAAATTATGAAGTTCAAGGTTAAAACGATGTCCGTAGAATTAGAGCATTTAGGCAGTAAAATAAATGCACTCAGTCCGTTATCCACAATGCAAAGAGGGTATAGTATAGTCAGAAAAGAAGGCAAGCTTATAAAATCGATCGATGATATTAAAACTAAAGAACAAGTTGAAGTCACTTTAAGTGATGGCAAACTCAAAGCGATAATTGAAGAAATCTTAAAAGATTAAAAATGACTTAAATCAGGGGCAAAACAGTTGTAATCAGAGAGAGATTTGGTACAATGGAAAAGGAGTGATCAAAATGGCAAACACAAAAAAAAATAATTTTGAACAAAAGATAATGCAATTAAATGAGATTTCTAATTCATTAGAGCATGGTGATGACAATTTAGAGGATATGCTTAAGCATTTTGAAGAAGGCATAAAAGTATATCGAGAATGTTTTGAGATATTAAAAGAAACGGAAACGCGCATTAAAATGATTTTAGAAGAGGATTACACTGTAAAAGAAATTCATATAAATGATTTTAAAAAGTCATAAAAGAATCAATCGGTAGGAGATCGCATGGACTATAATCAAGAAAAAATAGCTCAATTTGAGCATTGTTTAGATGCTTATTTTGAGGGGACCTCACAAGCTCAAAGGCTTATCAATGAGGCGATGCTATACAGCTTAAAGGCTGGAGGCAAGCGCATTCGACCGCTTTTATTGATAGAGATGTGTTTAGCTTTTGGTGGTACTTATGAAGATGCCATAGATTTCGCAGTAGGCATTGAAATGATCCATACTTATTCGCTTATCCACGATGATTTACCGTGTATGGATGACGACGATTTAAGAAGAGGCAAGCCGACAAATCATGTGGTCTACGGCTATGATATGGCTGTCCTTGCAGGGGATGGATTGCTTAATAAAGCCTATGAAGTCATGCTTGATCGCGTGACCCAAAAAAACGATTCATCTGATGCAATACGGGCGATGTCAGAAATCTTAAAAGCATCTGGAAGCCAAGGGATGATTTTGGGTCAAGTGGCAGATATTAAATATCAAAGTGATGATATGGACGTGGAAACGCTTGATTTTATAAACCATCATAAAACAGGGAAACTGATTATTGCAGCGATGAAGAGTGGTGCCATTTTAGGTGGGGCAAGCTCAGAGGCGATTGATGCTGTGGCAAGAATTGCAGATAAGATGGGCCTTCTATTCCAAGTTGTAGATGATTTGTTAGACTTGATTGGTTCTGCAGAAAAATTAGGGAAAAGAACACAAATGGATATAAAAAATGATAAACGGACTTATCCGATGCTTCTAGGCCTAGAAAACACTCAATTGAGAATCAAGCAATTAGAGTATGAAATTTTAAATGGCATAAAAGCACTTCCTATACAAAGTGAATTTTTAATTGACACAGTCAAGTTTCTAGTTAATAGAGATTATTAATTGTAAAGAGAGACGTTTATCGACAAAATGAGATAAACGTTTTATAATGTTAAGTAAGCTGTTAAATCAATTGAGACCACATTAAGGCTTAAGACTAAATAATAAATCAGAAATAGGTGGGAAATGGAAAGTATAAATCAATTAGCCCAAAACAAAGTGCTCTATGCTTCACTTTTGGCGTGGTTTGTTGCTCAGACCTTAAAAGTGTTGATTACACTTCTTATTGAGAGAGAATTTAAGTTTGAACGGTTTCACGGATCAGGCGGCATGCCGAGTTCACATACTTCTACGATCATGGCAGCTTCAACTTCCATAGGGCTTACTATGGGTTTTGATACCCCCCTATATGCGCTTGCGCTTATTATGTCATTTATTGTGATGTATGATGCTTCTGGTGTAAGACGGTCTGTCGGAAAACAGGCCAAATTATTAAATGATATTATTAAAGATCTTTATGAGTTCAAGCATTTACAAGAAGAACGCTTGAAGGAACTCGTGGGGCACAAACCGACTGAAGTCGCTGTTGGCGCGATTTTAGGCGTTATAATTGCCAACTTAGTAAGTTAGCTTAATTCTTATTTATGATAGAGTTAGCTTAGAGGTGCAGTATTCTAGTCAGAGCTTCTAATTCTGAAGGCGGGGCTAAAAATCCGCTAAAGGGCACATCGATGAAGTTCCTGGTTCTTGCTTGAAACGCCCAGTTTCGGGTTGGTGCTGGGAGTAAGGATATGGGGGCATTCTGCAATGGCATGCGGGAAATGACCCTCAATCTGTGGAGACTTGCTATGTGCAAGATTAAACCTACATTTGGTCGAAAGGTTATGTGTAGTGTAGCCTGCCTTGAGTGATGGCGGTGGACGGTAGTTCAGGGATCTTTCTATTGGCCAATAGGACGGTTCTATTGCTAATCAAAACCGGTGTTGCAAAAGAGGCTAGGGATTAGTTTGCCTGTTGAGGAAATCTCCTAGGCTGTTATTTTATAGATCGAAAAGGGATTGGAGTGTGGACTAAGTGGTAGTCTAGTCTTATAACTGGAAACGGTATAAATAAGAATTTGAAGGGAAACCGCTGTTTTGGCGACATAACAGTAAACTTATGGGAAATCCTACTAGACCTAAGCCGCAGAATTAACCTTTTTGATTACCTCTAAGCTTTATTCACAATTTGTAGTAAGTTAATATAAATTTTAGGAAGACGTCCTCCACTTTTTAAAGTGGCGGTTCATATTCCTAATTCAGCGGGAGTCTAAATTCCCACTGAATGCAATCCGATAGGATTGCGCAAGGATTACGAAGGTAGCGAAGCGGACTAAGTATCGCTTTGAAAAAAATGAGTCAACACAGATAGGTGAAATGCTTTGAAATCAATTAAAAAAATTAATTATCGTTGGATTATTAGAACATTTATAATGACGTTTACCCTTGCTGTGATTTTTTCAGTGGTATCTGAAGCGCTCATGCGCAATGTAAATGTCTTTTCGGCATTTTTGATGCTGATGATTATTATTTTCATCGGCATTTTTTTTGATGCCATTGGTATCGCTGTGGCGGCTGCGAATGAAAAACCTTTTCATTCTATGGCATCTGCCCAAATAAAGAGTGCAAAATACTCTATTCTGTTGATCAAAAATGCCTCAAAGGTCTCTAACTTTTGTAATGATGTCATTGGAGATATTGCGGGTATAATCAGTGGATCAACAATTGGCATTATCATAGGTGCGATTAACGAATACCAGATACCTGCGGCATTTTACCCTTATTTATCAGTGGGCATCAGTGGCATTGTTGCTGCATTGACAGTGGGTGGAAAAGCCATTGGCAAAGAAATCGCAATAACAAGGGCAAAAGAAGTCGTTGATTTTACTGGGAAGGTTATTTATGTTTCAAGAAGTGTATTTTCTATTGGAACATATAAAGCCATGCTCCAAGGAAGAAGGGACAGAAATGTATAAGATACTGGAGGGCATTCAAACCCCCGAGGCATTAAAACAATTGTCATTTGAAGAACTCGTTGTATTGTGCCATGAAATCAGAGCTTTTTTGGTGAAGAACATATCTGAAACTGGAGGCCATTTATCCTCTAATTTAGGTGTTGTGGAACTGACTGTTGCATTGCATTATGTGTTTGACAGTCCTGATGACAAATTGCTGTGGGATGTTGGTCACCAAGCTTATGTTCATAAAATTTTGACAGGACGCAAAGATGATTTTAAATCCTTAAGACAATTTGAGGGCTTAAGTGGCTTTTTAAAGCGTAAGGAATCAGAACACGATATCTTTGAGGCCGGTCATAGCAGTACTTCTATTTCTGCGGGTATTGGATTTGCCACAGCTAGAGATATCAAAAATGAGCATCATGAAGTCGTCTCTGTTATTGGAGATGGTGCATTAACGGGTGGTATGGCGCTTGAAGCTTTGAATTATTTGGGACATGCCAAGACCAATATGAAAGTTGTTCTCAATGATAATGAAATGTCTATATCTGAAAATGTAGGTGGCCTTTCAAAAGCATTGAGCAGGCTAAGAACGACAGAAACTTATTCAAAAGTTAAAACGGATACGAAAGCAACGCTGTCTAAAATTCCGAATATTGGTGGCAATATGATTGATTTCATCGGAAAACTGAAGGACAGTTTAAAATATTTTGTAGTAGATGGCGGCCTATTTTTTGAAGAGATTGGACTCACCTACATCGGACCAATCAACGGTCATGATTTAAAAGAACTCATTGAAACTTTTCAAATGATCAAACACGTGAAGGGACCCGTTTTAATTCATGTTTTAACGCAAAAGGGGAAAGGCTATGCCTTTGCGGAAAGTGATCCCAATAAGTATCATAGCGTTGGTCAATTTGATCCTGAAAAGTGCATTGAAGTCAAAGTTAAAAATGATTACTCAAAAGTCTTTGGGGATAAGCTCATACAGTTGGCAACTGAAAACCAAAACGTGGTTGCTATAACGGCTGCAATGGCAGATGGCACGGGCTTAAATGAATTTGAAATAAAATTTCCAATGCGGTTATTC
This sequence comes from Fusibacter sp. 3D3, assembly GCF_001748365.1. Classification (GTDB taxonomy): domain Bacteria; phylum Bacillota; class Clostridia; order Peptostreptococcales; family Acidaminobacteraceae; genus Fusibacter_A. Next base: position 72,711 of record NZ_BDHH01000005.1, read on the forward strand.
GATGTTGCCATTGCTGAACAACATGCGGTTACCATGGCAGCGGGAATGGCACTGGAAGGGATAAAACCCTATGTGGCAATATACTCGACTTTTTTACAAAGAGCTTATGACCAAATTTTACATGATGTTTGTATTCAAAAGGCGCCTGTTGTACTTTGTATTGATCGCGCGGGTTTGGTGGGGAACGATGGCGAGACGCATCATGGTATTTTCGATATCAGTTTTTTATCACAGATGCCAGGCATGATGGTTTTATCCCCTAAAGATCAATTTGAACTCGAAGATATGATGCAATTTGCACTTACTTATAATGAAGGGCCTATAGCGATACGCTATCCAAGAGGCAAAGCTTATCAACTTGGAGAAAAAAGGAAATCTGATTTGACCTTTTTCCCAGAATTGATGCATCCAGGTGATAAGGTGGCACTCATCGCAACAGGTAAAATGGTTCAAACTGCTATGGATTGTGCTGAGGCACTTCATGCAAGAGTAATTAATGTCTCTCAAATCAAGCCTTTGGATGTCGAGAAATTAGAAGCGCTTTTAATGGATATTGAGTTTGTGTTTACACTTGAAGATCATACCATAAGAGGTGGTTTTGGAGATCAAATTATATCGAGATGTGTTGAGCAAAACCCGGATATACTCAAGCGTATTCAATTTTATAAGTTAGGTATTCCAGATGTCTTTGTGCCCCATGGTGATACCGATGCATTGATGAAGAGTTTAGGATTAGATAAAGAGGGGATTGTAAAAAAAGTAAGTGAGGTTTTAAATGGCTAAAGAGCGGATTGATGTACTCTTATCAGAACGAAAAATGGTAGAATCAAGAGAAAAAGCAAAACGCGTCATTATGGCAGGGGTCGTTTATGTCAATGGTCAAAAGGTAGATAAGCCAGGAACACAGATTGATATAGAGGCTGAAATAGAAGTTCGGGAGAATGTATTGCCCTATGTAAGCCGTGGCGGTTTAAAGCTTGAAAAAGCTATTAAAATGTATGATATCAATCTAAAAGATAAAATCTGTATGGATATAGGGGCTTCAACAGGTGGCTTTACAGATTGCATGCTTCAAAATGGAGCCCAAAAAGTTTTTGCTGTGGATGTCGGTTATGGACAATTGGATTGGAAACTTAGAAATGATCCAAGAGTTGTAAATCTGGAGCGTACAAATGTGCGTTATTTGACCATGGAAACGCTTAAAACCGAACTGGATTTTGTAAGTGTGGATGTGTCCTTTATCTCTCTTAAATTAGTACTTCCAGTTGCGGTGATGCTTCTCAAAATAGATGCAGAAATCGTTTTTTTAATAAAACCTCAGTTTGAAGCGGGGAAAGAAGCAGTTCGAAAAAGTGGTGTGGTGAGAGATTCTAAAATTCACAGCAGAGTTTTAGAGGAATTGATGGCATTCTGTGCAGACCAATATTTAGCAGTGACTGAGCTGACTTATTCTCCAATCAAAGGGCCTAAAGGGAATATAGAATTCTTAGCGCATGCAAGAAGAACGGCTGAAAGACAAAATCAATTTTTGTTTGATACAATGGCACTTGTTCAGGAAGCACATAGTGCCCTGATTATAGAGTAGGAGACCATAAAATGGATTTGAAAAAGTGGCGACAATTATATGTTGCCTTTTTTAAAGTGGGGTTACTCACAATAGGTGGGGGTTATGCAATGCTCCCGATTATTGAGCGAGAAATTGTAATAGATCAAAAATGGATGACTATGGATGAAGTTTTGGAAAGCTATTCAGTGGCACAATCTCTACCGGGTGTTATTGCTTCAAACACGGCTGTGTTTGTTGGCTATAAGCTTGGGGGAATACTGGGGGCCATCTCATGTGTTTTAGGCGTGATTACACCGTCAATACTGATTATATTAGGGGTGGCAGCAGTATTCAATCAGATTGAATCTTTGGTCATTGTTCAAAATGCCTTTAAGGGGATTCGAATTGTTGTGTTAGCATTGCTTTGTCATTCGATGGTCCGAATGGTTAAAAGCTCAATTGAGGACTACGTGACTCTTTTTATTGCTCTATCGGGGTTTGTATTTGTCATGTTCTATGAGGGATCACCTATTATTACGATTATCATAGCAGGAATTATAGGCGCAATTATCTACAGAGGTAAGGTGAGTTAGCATGGGGCTTATAAGATTAATATGGGAATTTGTCAAAATTGGTACATTTACTTATGGTGGGGGACTTGCGATGATTCCTCTTCTGAGCACAGTTGCAATTGAAAACGGCTGGCTTACCAATGCGGCGTTCGCAAATTTAATTGCCATTGCTCAGTCGACACCAGGGCCCATAGCAATTAACATGGCAACCTTTATTGGTTATCAGCAATATGGAATTACAGGTGCTCTACTGGCTTCCATAGCCGTTATTTTACCCGCTTTTTTAATGGCTTTAATTGTCGCCCGCTTTTTAAATCATTTTAATGAACATCCTGTTGTGAAGGCAACCTTGATCGGTTTAAAAGCGGCGGTTATCGGATTACTTGCCACTGCAATTCTTCAAGTTGCACTTGTATCACTTTACAGTGATCAAGGACATATTTCAAATGTTCTTAATGGACTTGAACTCAAATCAGTTGCTCTATTTCTATTTTTTATGTGGCTGATTTACAGATATAAAAAACATCCCATTTACTATATTGTACTAGCGGGTATTTTAGGCAATATTATTTGGTCTGTTTTTTAGGCAAATGTGGATTGTCCTTTTATCCCCCACTAAAAACTTATAAGGGTTATATTTTACTAAAGGATTTTTTTGTAATATAATAAGAATATTAGCTGTGGAAATATGATCATTAGGGAGGCACTATGAAATATTCGAGGCAATCAAAGATTTTGGAAATTATTGAGGCTAAGGATGTGGAAACACAAGATGAGTTAGCTGTTGAGCTAAGAGCTTCAGGCTTTCAAGTTACTCAAGCTACGGTTTCAAGAGATATTAAAGAAATGAGATTGATAAAGGTATTGACTAAAGATGGCCGGTACAAGTACGCATCCATTAGAGAAAAAGAGGGTGCTGTAAACGATCGATTTCTTAAGATTTATCGAAATTCAGTTATTTCGGTAGATTTTGCAGGTAACATCGTTATTATTAAGACGCTTGTTGGGTCAGCAAATGCTGCTGCAGTCTCTATTGATGCTTTAAATATTAAAGAAATCGTTGGCACGATTGCGGGAGATGATACGATATTTTTAGTGGTTAGAGAAGAAAGTCAAGTGCAAAAGGTAATTAAGCAATTTAAAGATTTATTATAGAATAGTTTACCGGAGGCGATATGATATTTGAATTAAAAATCAAAGATTTCATACTTATAGAAGATGTAACCGTGGATTTTCTATCAGGTCTGAATATCATAACGGGTGAAACTGGTGCTGGTAAGTCCATGATTTTAGGTGCTATTCGACTTATTTTAGGACAAGCAGCGAATAAAGATGCTGTTAGAATAGGCGCAGAGAAGGCTTCTATTAAGGCGAGTTTTTACACGAATGATGTTGTGAACGCATTGCTCATGGCGTATGATATCCCCACAGATGATGAAATTGTTATCATTGCAAGGGAGATACAAGCCAAAGGCAAGAGCATTTCTAGGATTAACGGGCAAGTGACGCCACTGAATATATTAAAAGAAGTGACGGAGTGTTTGATTGACCTTCATGGTCAAAATGAAAATCAAAAACTATTAATGAAATCTAATCAACTTAATTTGATAGATGCTTATGGTGGCGATAAGCTTGAAAAGGTGAGGTCATCACTTAGAGAAACCTATAAAATAATCGCAGCATTAGATGATGAATTAGACGCTTTGAAAGTAGACGATTTTGAAAAAGCCAAAAAGATTGATTTTTTAACATTTCAATTGAATGAGATTTCAAGCGCAGGATTAAAGGGCGATGAAGATGTATCTCTTGAAAGAGAATTTGAATATCTATCGAATATTGAGTCTTTAAAAATGAGTTTTGAGAAGGCCACTGCATGGATGAAGGATGACCTTGATGAGGGCATTGTCAACAAGCTTTCAATACTTTCAAACGATTTTAGAAAACTTGAAACCTTTGATGACCAAATTTTAGATTTTTCGGGTAGATTAAGAGATGTGTTTTATGCACTGGATGATCTTTCCAAGGATGTTGAGGGTTATAAAGAACATTTAGAATTTGATCCAGAAAGATTTTCATTTATTGAAAAAAGGTTGGATGTTATCAATTCTTTGAAGACAAAATATGGGCAATCTATAGCTGAAATTTTGCGTTTTGAAAGAGAAATTGTAGATGAACTGGATCACTTTGAATCTATTGAGAGCAAAATCTTGACGCTTGAAAAACAAAGAGAAGCATCTCTTTTGACTTATAATGAACAAGCAAAAATTTTGACAGGTTTAAGAGAAAAAAGTGCAAGAAATCTTGAAAAGGCTCTTCAAAATGAATTGGTTGAGCTCAATATGAAAGATACACGCTTTAAAATTGAACTTGAAGTCGTGGCAAAAGTCAATGAAAATGGATATGATGAGGTTGATTTTTTGATTTCTACAAATCTGGGGCAGCCCTTTAAACCTCTTAAAAAGGTCGTATCAGGAGGAGAACTCTCTAGGTTGATGTTAGGTATCAAAATAGTCTTAGGACATCTGGACAATATCCCAACATTGATATTTGATGAAATTGACACAGGTATCAGTGGAGTAACTGCAAATGTAGTTGGTGAAAAATTATCGAGATTATCCAAGATGAGCCAGATTATATGCATCACACATTTACCTCAAATCGCAGTTTTTTCTGATCATCATTTATTGATTGAAAAAGAATCAAAAGCTCAGAGCACAATGACAACAATAAAAGAAATTAGCCAAAATGCGATTGTTGATGAGATTGGACGATTAGTAGGTGGTGTTGAAATGACAACGGCAACAACTCATCATGCCAAAGAAATGATTGAGAAAGCAAAATTGCTTAAAAAATAGAGTCAATATGAGGTCATCAATTCGAAAGATGGGGTTTTACTATGGCAGTTTTTTTGAGCTTACTATTTGCTGTAATAAGTGCTTTGATCTCTTATTATGGTTTGGTAATCATTGCACCTAAATTTAACAAACAACCACGATTCAAGCATGTGATAACCGTGGTCTATTTGAGTGCTTTTATGTTTTATTATGATGGCACTCAATTATTACATATATTGGTGCTCTATGGTTCGATCATTTTAATGCTCATGATGCTATATAAGCTTTCCAGTTTTATAAGTGCGGTTACTGTGGTACTCCTCTTTCTGCTTCAAACAATAGCATCCTTAATAACCGTTAATATTGGATTTTTGACTTATAATAGGATTTTTGACTTTAGACTTCTTTTTTTAGAGCAATATTTTCCGATTGTAGGGCTCTACTTTGTCCTCTTTTTCTTCATTTTAAAATTTTATCAGTTGATTATGAAAGTTTTTAGAAATATGGTTTCGATTAACAAGCGCGTTGAACGTCGATTGGTGATCAGCAATTTCCTTATTTTCACTGCTATTTTAGCTTATCAGCGTGTCACTTTTTCAAGTTTGATTGAGATTGCTTTGACTGGGGTAATCAATAAGCCAGGGACTTCTAATCTTAATCTCTATATGCTTGTCACCTACCTCTTTATTACAGTCATCTCTCTGACGATGGTATTGCTCATTAATCGCAATTTTATAGTGGATAACAATCTGGAGCGTTATAAATATAAAGCAGAAATTGACCAGATGACAGGTGTGCTTAGTCGTGAAGCTGGAATTAGTTATCTGAAAGCAGAGATGACACGTGCTTCTTTACAAGGCTTGGAATTGACGATTGCATACGTGGATGTCAATGATTTAAAAGTGGTCAACGATCGTTATGGTCACAAAGAAGGGGATAAGCTCATAAAAGTTATCGTGGATACCATTCAATCCAATTTAAGAGAATTTGATGTGATAGCACGTCTTGGGGGAGACGAATTTATGGTTATATTTTCAAGGTGCGGTGTGCAGCAGGCGAAAAAGGTTTGGCAACGTATCAATGATGAATTTTTACAAGTCAATCTGCAGAACGTTTATAGGTTTAGTGCCAGTGCTAGTGCAGGTTTTTCTCAGTATCAACCCTCAAAACATAGAAATCCAAGTGAGTTTCTGCATGAAGCGGATGAGGCTATGTATGTTATAAAAAAACAGACTAAAGAGAAATCAAAGTATTAAGTTGTGTAGTTTATACAAAAGAAGGGGATTTTACTTTTAAATAAGAGTACATTCCGATACAATAAAATAAGGAGTTTTGGGGAAATGAGCGGTTATATAACAGAATTTGAAGTCTATTTAACAGATCATAAAAATTTATCTGCAAATACACTAGAGGCTTATAAGCGAGACTTGCGTTATTTTGGCATTTTTATCGAGGAACAACAGTTGGGGGATTATTTACAAATTAGTCAAGTGGATGCCATTGCATATGTAAGCTATCTCAAGAAGCAAGGGAAAGCCAATTCCACGATCCAAAGAAATGTGGCCTCGCTGCGCACTTTTTATTCGTATTTACACAATAAGGGGTATATAAGCCATAATCCAACTTTAGACATAGAAGCACCCAAAGCTGAAAGAAAAATGCCAAATGTGCTCACTTTGATTGAAGTTGAAAAACTCATTGCAAAACCAGATTTAAGAACATCAATAGGCAAACGGGATAAAGCGATGATCGAGTTGCTCTATGCAACTGGAATACGTGTTTCTGAGCTTGTGTCACTTAATTTGTCGGATATTAATACAAACATGGGCTATATAAGATGCAAGAATAATGGAAAATCAAGGGTTGTACCGCTTGGCTCACTTGCATCAAAAGCAGTTGAGGTTTATATTAAAGACGGGCGAAGTAAGATTGTTACTGAAGACGAGGAAGCATTGTTTGTCAATTATTATGGCAAACGCATTACGAGACAAGGATTTTGGAAAGTGGTTAAGCGGTATACTGAGGCACTCGATATCAGAAAGAGTATAACCCCTCATACCTTGAGACATTCATTTGCACTTCATCTTATTCAAAATGGCGCAGATATAAAGGCGGTTCAAGAGATGTTAGGGCATTCGGATGTTTCCACGACTCAAATATATCTCGAAATGTCAAATTCTAAGATCAGAAACGTTTATGAAAAAACACACCCAAGAGCCTAACTGGCTCTTGTTTTATGCTAAGTTGTTGAAGAGCATTAGCAAATGTAATTTTGAGGAGGTTAACGATGATTAACAGAGTAATATTATTTGTACTTGATAGTGTCGGGATCGGAGCGCTTCCAGATTCGGAGCAATACGGAGATGTTGATGTGAATACATTAGGTCATATTGCCGGTAGCACGGACAATTTTAAGATTCCTAATTTAAAGAGACTCGGCATTGGCAATATAGAAGGTGTAGATTCAATTGAAGCTGACCCCTCACCTATAGGGGCTTACGGACGCTCACTCGAAGCTTCTAATGGGAAAGACACAACTACTGGTCATTGGGAGATCGCAGGTCTTTTGATAGATCAACCTTTTAAGACTTATCCAAATGGATTTCCTGATTATGTGATTCGTGAATTTGAAGCAAAGACAGGCCGAAAAATAATGTGCAATAAACCGGCTTCGGGAACTGTTATTTTGGATGAACTCGGTGAAACTCATATGAAGACAGGCAATCCAATCGTCTATACTTCAGCGGACAGTGTTTTTCAAATTGCAGCGCATGAAGAGATTATACCGTTAGAGGAACTCTACGAAATGTGTCAAATTGCACGAGACATGCTCATGGGTGAAGATCAAGTGGCAAGAGTAATTGCAAGACCCTTTGTTGGGACGCCAGGACATTTTGAAAGAACTTCAAATCGTAGAGATTATTCTTTGAAGCCTTTTAATAAAACGGTTTTAGATATGGCTAAAGAGCATGGTCTAGAGGTAAAGGCAGTCGGTAAGATCGTGGATATATTTGACGGTGAAGGCATTACAGAAGATGTTCATACTAAAGACAATATGGACGGTGTGGAGCAGACGCTAAAATATTTGAAACAAGATTTTAAAGGCATTTTATTTACAAATCTCGTTGATTTTGATGCTAAATTTGGACACAGAAGAGATATAAAAGGGTACAAAGAAGCTTTAGAAGCATTTGATGCAAGAATTCCTGAGCTATTAGAAGCGATGCACGATGAGGATGTCATCATTTTCTTAGCAGATCACGGGAACGATCCTGCTTATAAAGGCACAGATCATACGCGTGAATATATTCCAGTACTTGTTGCAGGAAAGTCGATAAGAGAGAATGTCAATATTGGAACGCTCAATACTTTTGCGGATATTGCAGCGACCGTCTCAGATATGCTTGGCATTCCACAAACACCGCATGGTGAAAGTTTTAAAGCGTTAATTTTGAAATGAAGTGAGCGTGTCGAAAATCAAATAAGCATGGTGAAAGATAAATCAATAAAAAGGGCATAAATCATTATAAAAGGAGTTATAAATGGAAAAATTATTGTTTAAAATTAGTGAAGCACAAAATTATATTCAGTCTAAGTTAAGCGAAAAACCTGTGATCGGGTTGGTCTTAGGATCGGGTCTTGGCACTTTAGCGGATGAAATTGAATCGCCAGTATACATTAAATACAATGAGATTCCTCATTTTCCAGTCTCTACGGTTGAGGGGCATGCTGGACAGTTTGTAGTGGGTAAGCTTTGTGGTAAAACAGTTATTGCAATGCAAGGGCGATTTCACTACTATGAAGGTTACAGTATGAAGGAAATCACTTTTCCAGTACGTGTTATGAAAGCAATCGGGGTCGAACATATCATCCTAACAAATGCAGCTGGTGGTGTCAATAAAAGCTTTAAAGCTGGAGATTTGATGTTGATTACGGATCATATTAATATGACGGGTGCAAGCCCACTTATGGGGAAAAATGAGAATGAATTGGGATCAAGGTTTCCAGATGCCTCCAACATATACGATAAAGCTTTCAATGAACGTGTTCTCAAAGAGGCTGCCTCTCTTGGGATTGCTCTAAAAGAAGGCGTTTATTTCTATAATACAGGTCCTGCGTATGAAACACCTGCAGAAGTAAAATTAGCAGCAATTCTAGGTGGAGATGCCGTGGGCATGTCAACTGCCCCTGAGGCATTGGTGGCTGCACATGCATCGCTTAAAGTGACAGGCATCTCATGTATCACCAATATGGCGGCTGGCATACAAACTACCGCATTGAACCACCAAGAAGTTGTCGAAACTGCGAATCGAGTGAAGAAAATATTTGTAGAGCTTGTTAAGAAAATTGTTGAGATCGCTTAACTGGAGGGTTACATGAGAATTGTAGATTTAATTAATAAAAAGAAATACGGTGAAAAACTCACAAAAGATGAAATTGATTTTATAATCTTTGGCTATACCAAGGGGGAAGTTCCTGATTATCAAATGTCAGCGATGCTCATGGCAATTTATTTTCAGGGCATGGATAAGGAGGAGACCTCTTATTTAACAGATGCATTTGTTAGATCAGGAGATACGGTTGATTTATCTGCAATTGAGGGCATCAAAGTGGATAAACATTCTACTGGTGGCGTTGGTGATAAAATCAGTTTAATTGTGACGCCGCTCGTTGCTTCGTGTGGCATTCCAGTGGCTAAAATGTCAGGCAGAGGCTTAGGACATACAGGGGGTACGGTAGATAAACTTGAATCCATTGAAGGGTTTAAAATTGAACTTACCAGTGAAGCGTTTATCAAGAATGTCAATGAACATAAAATGGCTATTGTTGGTCAATCCGGTGATTTAACACCAGCAGATAAAAAGATATATGCCCTTAGAGACGTAACGGGTACCATCGATAGTATACCCTTGATTGCAAGTTCCATTATGAGTAAGAAAATTGCTTCAGGTGCAGATGCCATTGTGCTGGATGTTAAAGTAGGTTCAGGTGCTTTTATGAAATCACTTGAAGATGCAAGAATTTTAGCACATACTATGGTTGATATAGGCAGCCGCCTCGGTAGAAAAACGGTGGCGATCATCACGAATATGGATCAACCACTTGGGCATGAGGTAGGCAACGCAAACGAGGTGCGTGAAGCGATAGAGGTTTTAAAGGGCAATGGTGCTGAAGATGAAACTGAAGTGGCGATGACAATTGCTTCATACATGGCTGTTTTAGGGGGTGCCTATAAAACTGTGGAAGAAGCCCATGCTTATTTTGAAACATTGATCAAATCTGGTGCAGCCATTGAAAAACTTAAAACATTTGTTGAAATTCAAGGGGGTAATCCAGATCTGATCGAACATCCAGAGCGATTGCCAGTTGCGTCAAAACATGTGGAAGTAAAAGCAGACCTAGAGGGTTATGTCAGCGGTTTTGATGCAGAAAAAGTAGGCATTTCTGCTATGATGCTTGGGGCAGGCAGAAAGAAAAAAGAAGATCCAATAGATTATGCAGCAGGGATTACTTTGAAGAAAAAAATTGGAGATCATGTAAATCTTGGCGATGTTTTATGCATTCTTCACACAAATGAAGAAAAAACGATTGAAGCTGAGAAAATGGTCAGAGCTGCTTTTGTGTTCAGTGGTATTGAACCAGAGCCGATTAAATATATTTATGAAATTATTGAGTAAGCGGATGCTATAGTGCACTGTGCATGCTTAAGAAATATGCAGAGAAATTTGTTTTTATATTTTAAAAAGTTTGGTCTAAAAGCTTTAATTTAAGATGCTTTTGATACCAAACTTTTTTTTGTTTCATGCTTTGTTTTGTGGCGTACCACGTACAGTGTTTCGTGGCGTACCACGTACAGAAAGGAACGTATAGTAGACTACATTTAAGCCCTGTTTTAAAATTCAAAAAAATGCTTTATAATATATACGAGAGAGGTAAAACAGATGACGGCGTGTGAACTTTTAAAGTTACTCCTTAATTATCAGAAACAATCTTCTACTCAAATATACTTAGTAGGTGGGTTCATACGTGATCTTTTGTTGAATAGAAGGTCAACTGATCTGGATTTTACATTTCAAGGTGATATTGTGCCGCTTTATGAGTTCATACAAAAGTCACATGATGCTGTACTCTGCTCGGAGTTCCAGACCATGCGATTTGAAAGTACGGATCACATCCATTTCGATATAGCGACGATGCGCCGCGAAATTTACAACTTGGCACTAGAGCGCTATGAATACGAGCCTTCAACCCTTAAATGGGATATTGTGCGTAGAGATTTTACAATAAATACGGCATATGTTAAGCTAAATGAGACACTTTATCAGGTGTTAATGCAGTCTCTTGAAGCGAATCAAATTACACCTAGAGCGATTCAATACCTCAAGACACATGTCTGTGCTTGTCATCCCCTTTTTTATACGGATTTGAGTAAGGGCATTCTTAGAGTGTTACACTCAAAAAGTTTTGAAGAGGATCCTTCTAGGATTTTTAGAACCGTGAAGATAAAGAATCAACTTGGCTTTCAGGTAGAAGAAGCCACTTTAAAGGCACTTCTTGCGGGTATTAACTCAGATTCAATTTCAAAATTGTCTCTGTCTAGGATTCAGATGGAATTTTCAAAGTTATTTATAGATTCTAAGTGGCAAGTCAATCTAGAAACTTTGATTGCGTATAAGTGGCAAATCATCAAGTCAAGTGAAATCATAGTCACCCCATGCAATTCAAGTGAAGTTAAAAGAATCGTTTTGATGTCGAGATTTGAGAATCATATGGACTGGTTATATGGTGTTGATGAGCAGATCAAAAAATGCCATGAGGAGTATAATAGGACTTTAGAAGCTTTTTCACTGAATTCGGAAATTAATGACTATAATCTTTATAAACTATTGTATAATAAAAGAATTGAGACGATCAACCTTATGGCAAAACAGCACAAAACACTGATGATGCGTTATGGAGGCCTAATGTGTTTTAAACTAAATTTAACAGGAAACGATTTAATTCAAATTGGAATTCCCCAAAATCATCAGATGCGTGTTTTGATGGATGCCCTTTTAGCGCATAAACTAAATCATCGAATTGAGCTGAGCCTTGAGGATGAAATAAAGTATATTGAGAGTATAAAAAATGAGTATTGATGTGCAAACAGAAGCTTTTGAAGGCCCTCTTGACCTATTGCTTCATTTGATTTCTAAAGATGAAATTGATATTTATGATATTCCCATCGTAAAGATTACATCTCAGTATTTGGAAATTATAAAAGAAATGGATTTAGACCGATCCACCGAGTTCTTGGTCATGGCTGCAACTTTGATTGAAATTAAATCAAGGATGCTTTTGCCTGAAAAAAATGATCCAATGGAATATTATGAGTATTCAGAGATGGATCCTAGAAAAGAGCTTGTGAAAAGACTCATTGAGTATAAACGATTTAAAGAAGCGGCTGAAAAATTAAGAGCTACTGAGGGTACGCTTGATGAAGTTATTTTTAAAGATCAGGAGGAACTGGGGCAATATGTTAAGCAGCTGTCTTTAGAAGAATTAAATAGTAACCTTGAAAGCGACCTTTTAACCGAGGCAATTCGTAGACTTATGTCTAAAATTGATCGATTTGATGCGCACAGGAAAGGCTTTTTTAAGGGCATAAAAAGAGATGCTTTCACGGTTGAAGAAAAACTCAAAAGGATTAGAAAACGGTTAAAAAGTAGTGATTATTTTATTTTTTCGGAGCTGTTTGATGAAGCATTGACAAAAGAAGAAGTGGTCGTAACCTTTTTAGCGGTATTAGAATTATTGAAACTCAAAGAGATAACCATTGAGCAAGAGGGGTTATTTCAAGAAATCAAAATTACAAAGAGAATATATGTTGAACAGGAAATTGTTCACGAAGATCCCGTGATGGGTTAGAGTGTTGTTCAATTTTTGACTTTTGACACTCTAACTGTAATTTGAATCTATTAAGTTCAGGAAGGAAATAGCTCTAGATGAGTAATCAGATCATTGACGATTATAAAAAATATCAATCTGCAATCGAATCCATGCTTTTTGTGTGGGGTGAACCCCTCAGTATTACGAAGATTTCGAAGCAGCTTGATCTCAAAATTGCCATTACAAGAAAGCTTCTGGAAGATTTAATGCTAAAATATGAAACAGAAGGCAGAGGCATTCAAATTTTGGAGACAAACAGTCATTATCAGTTTTGCACGTTAAAGGAGAACTATTCATATATAGAAAGTTTATGCCAAACCTCAAAGAGTAAAGGTTTATCCAATTCAGCTTTGGAGGTGCTTGCAATTGTTGCCTATAAACAGCCCATAACGAAGCTCGATATTGAACAAATAAGAGGCGTGAGTTCAGATGGTCCCTTACAGCATTTAATGGAACGCCAATTGATTGAAGTGGTTGGAAAACTTGAAAAAATAGGAAGACCACAAATTTATGGCACAACAGATATCTTTTTAAAGAGTTTTGGATATAAAACCCTTAAAGAATTACCACCGATAAATGAGTTTGATGCTTTTAATGCTTTTCAAAGTCAATATGTTGGATTAGAGGAGGTCAGTCATGATTCAGATCAGAATGATGAAGCAAAGTGATATGAGGTCTGTTGATCGAATGCTCAAAGAAACTCAAATGAAATTTGAACAACTAAAGCTCAAAATTGATCATTGCTATGTTGTAGAGGATGGAGAGCGTATTTGTGGTCTTGCAGGCTATGAAATGACAGAAGCTGATAGAGCGGAAATGATTTATCTATTTGTAAGAAACGAAGATCGAGGTTTTAAACTTGGTGATGGTCTTTTTAGAGCGATGCTCAATCATTTAGATCATAAAAAAGTAACGCAAGTTTATATCAAATCGGATGAAAGCACCAATGGTTTTTTTGTGGCTGAAGGGTTGGATATCGCAATGAAGGCGGATGAAAAGTTAGTGTTCAAGGCTGAATTACCAGAATTTTTTAATAAACCCTGCAAGAGTTCTCGAGGTAATGCATGAAGTATCTCGGAAATGTTGTCAATGCTTATAAGATTATACTTAGAGATTATATAAAATCTGGCATGACTATTGTTGATGCCACTTGCGGCAACGGCAATGATGCTCTTTTTTTGAAACAGAGCATTACCGAAACCGGTAGACTTTATGCTATCGACATTCAAAGAGAAGCCATAGAGTCTACAAGACGTGTTTTAGAATCAAATGGTTATACTGAAAGTGATACTTTGATTCTAAAACAGTGCTCACATGAAAATTTTTACTTTTTAGAATCTGGTGAGCAAGTGGATTTGGTTATTTATAATCTGGGTTATTTGCCAAAAGGCGATAAAAAGATAACCACACATTTTGAGTCGACTCTGAAAAGTTTGGTTTCAGCGTTGCAATGCATCAAATGTGGTGGTCTAATCTTGATTTTATGCTATCGAGGTCATGAACAAGGCGAATTGGAATTTAGGCATATAGAGCCTTTTTTAGCGGAGTTGCCGCAAGGCGAATTTGATGTGTTGAAAATGGCTTTTATAAATCAACTCAATAAACCACCAGTCATGTGGATTGTGGAAAAAAAGTCTCAGAAATGAGGCTTTTTTTTGCATACAATATGGATGTATACCGAAATACGAATAGTCAATTATACAATATGCAACTTGAGTTGCATTTTTCAAAAAAATCAAGCTAAAAATGAAATTGCACTTGCAAAACGTATTAACTGTGATATGATTAATTTAGAGAGTAAAAGGAGGTTTTCCAATGGCTGACAATAAAGAAAATTTTGAAATTAAGATTAATGAAGCTTGGTGTAAAGGCTGCGGTATCTGTATCGCCTTTTGTCCTAAAAAAGTATTAGGATTTAATGAAAATGGTAAAGTGAGTATGTTAGATCGTGAAAATTGTATCAAGTGTAGGATGTGTGAAATGAGATGTCCTGATTTTGCAATTTTTTTAGGAGGTAAGGCATAATGGCTAAGAAAGTGAAATTTCTTCAAGGAAACGAAGCGTGTGTAGAAGGCGCATTAATGGCTGGTATGAAATTTTATTCTGGATATCCAATAACGCCATCAACTGAGATTGCAGAATTATCAGCAGAGAGACTCCCACAAATTGGTGGTAAGTTTATTCAGATGGAAGATGAAATCGCAGGCATAGCCGCAGCAATAGGCGCTTCTTTAACAGGCGTTAAAGCAATGACTGCAACATCTGGTCCTGGATTTTCATTGAAACAAGAGAACATAGGTTATGCAGCATTAGCTGAAATTCCACTCGTGATTGTAAACGTACAAAGAGGGGGTCCTTCAACAGGTCTTCCGACATCTCCAGCACAAGGTGATGTTATGCAAGCTAAATGGGGTACACATGGAGATCATCCTGTTATTTGTTTAACACCAGATTCTGTAAGAGAAACATTTGACTTAACGGTGAGAGCTTTTAATTTAGCAGAAAAATACAGAACGCCTGTCATTTTATTAACCGATGAAATTACAGGACATATGAGAGAAAAAATCGAAATTCCAGAGCAATCTGAAATTGAAGTTTATAATAGAATAAAACCAGAAGTGGGATCTGATTACAAAGCTTACAAAGTTGAAGAAGGTGATCTTGTTCCTAAAATGGCAGCATTTGGTGAAGGCTTTAGATATCATGTGACAGGATTAATGCATGATGAAACAGGTTTCCCAAGTAACAGTACAGCAAATGCAGACGTATTAATTAAGAGATTAATGGCAAAGATAGACGACAACCTCGACGATATTATTGATTACGAAGAAATGTTTATGGAAGATGCTGAATATGTTATATTTGCATACGGCGGTACTGCTAGAACTGCAAAAGCAGTCGTTAAGCAACTTCGCAATGAAGGCGTTAAAGTGGGACTGTTTAGACCTATTACAATCTGGCCTTTCCCAGAAGCGCGTATTAAGGAAATTGGGGCAAATGTCAAAGATATTTTAGTAACAGAACTGAACTTTGGACAATTGAAACTTGAGGTTGAAAGATCTGTTGGCGGTAAATGTCCGGTGAGATTCTATGGAAAAGCAAACGGTGAGATCATTACACCAGAAGAGTTAATCCTATCTTTTAGGGAGGTATTATAATGAATAGCCCATTAGTAGAGAACTATTTTAGAGTGGATAAGTTTCCACACATTTGGTGTCCTGGATGTGGTCATGGCATCATAATGGCAGCAATGGGAAGAGCAATCGAGACCTTAGGACTTGATAAAGATAAAGTATGTATTGTTTCTGGAATTGGATGCTCATCAAGAGCGCCTGGATATATGGATTTTAACACACTTCATACAACACATGGTAGAGCGCTTGGATTTGCAACAGGTGTGAAACTTGCGAATCCTGAACTCGAAGTAATTGTTGTGGCAGGAGATGGAGATTTATCAGCGATTGGCGGTAACCATTTAATCCACGCTGCGAGAAGAAATATCAATATCACAACAATTTGTTTTAATAATAACATTTATGGTATGACAGGCGGGCAGTATTCTCCAACAACACCAACGCATGAAAAAGGCACTACAGCGCCTTATGGCAATATCGACAGACCTTTTGATATCACTCAATTGGCTGGTGGTGCAGGCGCAACTTATACGGCTAAAACAACCGTTTATCATGCAAATCAAATGCAAAAATTTATTGAAGCTGCTATACAACATAAAGGTTTTTCACTTGTTGAAGCAATTTCGATTTGCCCAACCTACTACGGTCGAAAAAACAAAAAAGGCTCTGTTGTGGATATGATGAACTTCCTGAAAGACAGTTTTGTGGATCGCAAGGTAGCAGAAAAATTACCACCTGAAAAGTTAGAAGGCAAATTCTTAATGGGTGAATTCGTCAACAAAGTCGAACCTGAATACACAGCACTTTACGATGGCATTATCGAAAGACTTAAAAAATAGTGTATAATTAAAGGAGATATGTGAGATGAATAGTCAATTAGAGTTAAGATTATCGGGTTCTGGTGGACAAGGACTCATAACTGCGGGTATAATATTAGCAGAGGCAGCATTAAGAGATAATAAAAATGCCATTCAAACTCAGAGCTATGGTCCAGAAGCTAGGGGCGGAGCAAGTAAAGCAGAAGTTATCATAAGTGATAGCGTAATAGATTTTCCAAAGGTTACATTACCGAATATGTCATTGGCATTAACACAAATTGCATGTGACAAATATATTAAAGATATTTCTGAAGAAGGAACTATCATTGTTGACGATTCAATTGAACTGCCTAAAGGCCTTAAAGCAAAGAGAATTATCAGTGTTCCAATCATAGAAACAGCTAGAGTTGCTGTTGGTAAAGAGATTGTTGCAAACATCGTTGCATTGGGTTTGATTGTTGGGTTAACCGGTATTGTAAGTGCAGAAAGTCTTGAAGCTGCTATTCTATCTAGGGTTCCAAAGGGAACTGAAGAGTTGAATAAATTAGCTTTACAGAAGGGGTATGAGCTGGCAAATCAAATGTAAAAGGTGATTTGATGAGTAATTCAGACTTATTAGGACGCATTAGGCAAAAATATTTAACACTTAGTAAAAGCCACAAAAAGATTGCAGATTATATTTTAGAAAACTACGATAAAGTAGCTTTTATGACTGCATCGACCCTTGGTAAAAACGTAAACATTAGCGAATCAACAGTGGTTCGTTTTGCCAATGCTATAGGGTACGAGGGTTACCCTCAGTTACAGAAAGAACTTCAGGAGACCATTAAGACGAAGCTTACAACAGTTCAGCGCTTTGAGCTCTCCAAGGAACATCAAGAAGCGGAGTATTTAACTAAAATTATGATCAATGATATGGATCATATCAGACAGACGATCGATCAATTTGATTATGATCTCATTGATAAGGTGATTCATGAAATTATCAATGCAAAAAAAGTCTATATACTCGGTCTTAGAAGTTCATCTGTGTTAGCCAACTATTTAGGATTTTATTTAAATTTTATATTGCCCGAAATTCATATCATACAAGAATCCGCACAAGATGTGTACGATCAACTTTTGAATTTATCAAAGGATGATGTTATGGTTGTACTTTCTTTTCCGCGCTATTCAAAGAGAACTTATGATTGTGTGAATTATGCAATCAAGAATAGAGCAACCATTATAGGCATAACGGATGGCATGAATTCACCCCTTTATGAAAAAGTTAAATACTGTTTAATTGCAAAGTACAACATGAATACATTTATTGATTCATTTGTAGCACCTATGAGTTTGATAAACGCATTAATCATCGGTGTCAGTATACGCAAAGAAGGCGTTGAAAAAAATCTTGAAAAGCTTGAACGCATTTGGGATGATTACGGCGTCTATAATATCAAATAATTTCATGGATTGATATTTAATTAGATATGCGATATAATTTTAAAGTAAATACCACCATAGCTAGGTGGTATTTGTTTTTTAAATAGATCATAAGATTAAATAATGGGTTAGACTTTTGAAACTCTAACTATAATTGAGGTATGCACATGCAAATTATTCAGATAGCCATTGATGGTCCAGCTGGATCTGGGAAGAGTACAGTGGCAAAGATTGTTGCCGAGAGGCTGAATATTACCTATTTAGATACGGGTGCAATGTATAGAGCGGTTACTCTTGAAGCTCTAAATAAACATATTGATCTTAACGATTCGCAGGCATTAAGGGTTCTAGTAGATCAACTTGATTTGCAAATAACAGTGGATCGTATTCGCGTAAATGGCGTTGACTGTACAGAAGCCATTCGAACACCAGCAGTCACTCAAAATGTTTCGTATGTCGCAAAAGATGCCTATGTAAGGGCTCAAATGGTGGCTTTACAACAAAAAATAGCTGGAAATCAGTCGGTTGTCATGGATGGGAGAGACATTGCAACACATGTTTTGCCCAATGCGGCCTATAAATATTTTCTTGTGGCGGCAATCAAGGAAAGAGCCAAGAGAAGAATTTTGGATTTAAAGGCAAAAGGCTTTGATAACACCATCGAAGAGATGATGGCTGAGATTGAAGCAAGAGATAAAATAGACCAAGAGCGTGAAACCGCACCCCTTGTACAAGCAAAAGATGCTAAGTGTATTGATACAACAGCTTTAACGATTGAAAATGTTGTGCAGTATATTCTAGAGGATGTCAAAAAAGATCAAGTTGAGCTTAAATAAACTTAGGAGTAGATCATGAATACTTTTTATGCAATTTGTAGTAAGGGCGCACTTCTTTATTATAAAATTTTTTATAAGCTTGAACTGATAGGCAAGGAAAATATAGACGGTCAACAGAACTATGTCATTTGCGGGAATCATTCAAGTCTTCACGATCCCTTTTTACTGGGGGGTGTTTTGCCACTTCAAGCACGTTTTATGTCCAAAAAAGAAAATTTTAAGTATAAAATAGTGAGCTGGGTTCTTGATAAAGTTGGCGTATTTCCAGTTGATCGTGATGGCAACGACATCAAAGCCATTAAAATCGCGTTAACCGTTTTGAAGCAAAACGATAATCTAGCGCTTTTTCCTGAGGGCACTCGAAATAAAGGCACAGAGCCTTTACCCGTCAAGGCTGGTGTAGCAATGCTTGCAATTAGGACTAAAACGCCTATTTTACCGATTACAATTGATTCAACTTTTAAATTGTTCTCAAGGATAAGGGTTACATTTCATAAGCCTGTGGTTTTGGAAGCTTATTACGACCAAAAAGTGGATTCTGAAACGCTTGAAAGGTTATCTCAAAATATTATAAGCAACATTTATAAATCAATAGGAATTGATAAATCAGAAAACTTGTAAATTTTCATAAGAAATGATATAATGAATTTTAATGTGTAGAATATTTATTGACTCAGAATATTTGGAGGCGAAATGATCATTCAAATCGCAAAACATTCTGGTTTCTGTTATGGCGTTAAACGGGCTATTCAGATATTAGATGACCTTATTGAAGCCAATAAGGGCGAAAAAAGGATATTTACACTCGGTCCTATCATTCATAATAATCAAGTAACTGAATATTATGAAGAAAAAGGTATAAAAGCCATTGAAAAACTTGCGAATTTCATGGATAATAGAATGGATGGAGATCGTTTAGTGATTCGTTCACATGGCGCACCAAAGTCTGTATATGATTTAGCAGAGGCACAAGGATTTGAGATCCATGACGCAACTTGTCCGTATGTTAAAAAAATTCAAAATACAGTTTCATCTTACTATTTAAAAGGTTATAATATAATTATTGTCGGAGATCAAAATCATCCAGAGGTTCTTGGTATTAATGGATGGTGTGATGAAAGTGCTACAATTGTTAATACATTACATGATGTAGAAGATATGCATCCATCCGATGAACTATTTTGTATTGTAGCACAAACCACATTCAAGTTGAGTTTGTGGGAACAAATGTCGACTTTATTCAGTGAGAAACTATCTAATGCAGTTATTCAAAATACGATATGTTTAGCAACTGAACAGAGACAAAAGGCTTGTATTGAACTCTCTAAAACTGTGGAATTTATGATTGTAATTGGTGGAAAGCACAGTTCGAATACAAGAAAGTTAGCAGAAATATGTAGTAGGAATGCTACGACGATTCACATTGAAACTAAGGATGATTTAGTAGATGTATCCATGTTTAAAAGCAATACAAAAATTGGTATTGCAGCGGGTGCTTCAACACCAGACTGGATTGTTGAATCGGTCATTCTTAAAATAGAAAATGAAGGCGAGGTATTTTTTGATGGAAAATCATAATTCAATGGCTGAGATGATGGAGCAAATCGAAGAATCATTGAGAATTCCAAGAAGAGGGTCAGTTGTTAAAGGAAGCATAATTCAAGTTAATACTGATGTTGTAATTGTAAACATCGGTTATAAATCTGACGGCGTAATTCCTAGAAATGAAGTGTCTGCAGATCCAAACTTTGATATTGAAAACAATTTTAAAGTCGGACAAGAGCTAGACGTATTCATCATAAACCATGATAATGGTGAAGGTAACATTTTATTATCACTTAGAAAAGTAAATGTAGACAAAGATTGGGGTGAGCTTGAAGCGTTACATGAAAAAGACGCTGAAATCACGGTTAAGATTGCAGATGCTGTAAACGGCGGATTGATTGCATTCTTTAAAGAAATTAGAGGATTCGTTCCGGCTTCTCAATTATCTGACAGATTTGTTAAGAATTTAAGACCTTATATTGGTCAAGAACTCAAAGTAAAGGTTATTGAAATTAATAAGCAAAAAAGAAGAGCTGTTTTCTCTCATAAAGAGTTTGCTGTGCTAGAAAAACAAGCTTCAAGAGAGCAATTCTGGAAAACGATTGAAATTGGCAGCATTGTAAAAGGCGAAGTAAAAAGAATTACAAACTTTGGTGCTTTTGTTGATATCGGTGGCATGGATGGACTTGTTCACGTAACAGAAATGAGCTGGGGTAGAATTAAACCTGTAAATGATTTTGTTAATGTAGGCGATACAATAGAGGTAAAAATTATTGATGCCAATAAAGACGAAAATAAAATCTCATTGAGTATTAAACAACTTAGTCAAGAACCTTGGGCAACATTTGCTGATAAATATGAAGTGGATGGTATCTATGAAGGTAAAGTTGTAAATCTTACGGATTTTGGTGCGTTTGTTGAACTTGAACCTGGTATTGAAGGATTGGTTCATGTATCTCATATTGCTAAAGAGCATGTTGAGAAGCCAAGTGATGTTCTTAAAATTAATCAAACGGTTGAAGTGAGAATATTAGAGTACATTGCTGATGAAAAGAAAGTTAAACTTTCTATGAAAGCAGTAAATGATCCGATTCAGGAAGAAACTGAGCAGGAATAAAACACAAAGCCGATGAATTAAAATTCATCGGCTTTTTTAGTAAAGTTATTTAGGGCAGATGATCAGACAAAATTAGAATTTGATTATCTTGTGTCTTGTTTATGATTTAAAACCATATATATGGCTATAAATAAACACGATAATATATTTTCAAAAGGAGATTTATATGGAAGGCTATGAAAAGTTTAAAGAACGTGTTTTTAATAAAACAAAACTAGACTTAACGCTGTATAAAGAAAGACAAATGAAAAGACGTATTGAATCTTTAATTACTAGACATGGTCTTGGTGACTTTGATTCTTATTTTAAGTTAATAGATACGGATAAAGATTCATTCGATGAATTTATCACTTATTTGACCATAAATGTATCCGAGTTTTATAGAAATCCAAGTCAATGGGAAACATTACGAGAAGATGTATTTCCGGCAATTCTAAAGAGAAATAAAAGACCTAAGATTTGGTCAGCAGCTTGTTCAACTGGAGAAGAGCCTTATTCGCTCGTCATGTGTCTCAGTGAGTTTATGCCACTTAAAGATATAAAAATTTATGCAGTTGACTTTGATGATGAAGCGCTTTCTAAAGCTCAAATGGGCATTTACTCGGAGAAGAGTATTAAAAATGTACCCAAACAATACGTCGATAAATATTTTGAAATAGTAGGGAAGTCTTATAGGATTAAGGATGAAATCAAGCGGTGTGTAGAGTTTAAGAAAATGAATTTATTAAGTGATCCCTATCCAAAAGGTTTTGATATGATTATCTGTAGAAACGTTATGATTTATTTCACAGAAGAAGCTAAGGATGAGATGTATAAAAAATTCTATGATGCGCTTGTGAATGATGGTTATTTCTTTGTGGGGAGTACTGAACAAATTATTCAGCCGCAACGGTATAATTTTGAATCTAGTAAGACGTTTTTCTATTACAAAAGATAATAAAAAGAGCCCCAACGCGTAGGACTCTTTGGAGTTCATATATTATTAGACCATCTTAAATGCAGAAGGTACGATAACCTTGCCTGCCTCGAACTGAGCTAATGCTTTATTGATTTCTTTTTGATAGGCATCAGAAAAAGTGAAATTGTGTTTGGTATAGAGCTCAATTTTACCTTCATCTGAGAGTTCAACGAGCAGAGGGTCTATTGGAATTTCAGAAATGAAATGAACACCCATCTCTTTTGCTGTATTTCTAACTTTACTTTGCCCAAAGATCTTGTGTTTTTCATCACAAGAGGGACAAATGAAATAACTCATGTTCTCTATCACGCCGATAATGGGTGTGTGGAGCATTTTAACCATTTTTATTGATTTATTAACGACCATTTTAACAAGATCTTGAGGTGTTGAGACAATTATAATGCCATCGATAGCCAAAGATTGCATAACGGTTAGGGGAACATCTCCGGTGCCTGGTGGCAAGTCAATTAACAAATAATCAAGATCACCCCAGATTACTTCTGTATAAAATTGTTTTACCGCATTTGAGATAATGGGACCTCTCCATACAACGGGTTCATCTTCGTTTTCAAGAATAAGATTGACACTCATAATTTTTATACCGGTAGATGAAATAACAGGTTCTATACCATTTGGCGTTCCCAAAGCTTTTCTCTGATTGACACCGAAAACTTTTGGGATAGATGGGCCTGTTATATCAGCATCTAAAATGCCGACGCGATAGCCTTGTTCTCTTAACGTAATTGCAGTAAGTGCTGTAACCGATGATTTTCCAACGCCGCCCTTACCGCTCAAAATACCTATGATATTTTTAATATTACTAAATTGATTTGGACTTTCTTTTTCCATAATTCTGCCTCCTTAAAATGGCGTATGCCAATAATATTATATCTTATTATGTAGGATAGTCAATGTTATAAGTGTTGTTTTTTATTAGATTTAGAAAAACACTCTAAAAGCATATATGAGTAAGATTTACTAAAAATATTTTGATATCCAATGAATCGTTCAAATGGGCGATTCTTTTTTTATGAGATTTCCTTTATAATAGAATTAACTTTGGTATCAAATTTGCGTAACATAAGTAGTAGGAAACAAAACCTAATAACCGGAAATGAGGGATTATTTTGAATAATTTTTTTAACTGTGTTTTAGAAAATCAAAATGTATTCGAAGAAATTAAGAATGCCATCATTTTAGTGGATCATGAAGGCAGAGTGAAGAACATCAATGATAGGGCGATTCAGCTCTTAAATATCCCACTTGAGAAGGCTTTGGATAGACCGATTTTGGAGGTTTATCAGGAATCTAAACTAATGGATACATTCAAAACGCTGACGATAGATCGAAACGTAAGCATTGAGGTAAATGGTAAGCATTGCATCACTTCAAGAATTCCTGTATTTGAAAAAGGCAAGCCAGTTGGTGCAATTGCCATATTTGATGATGTAACCAAGTACGAAGCGTTGAATGAAAAACTAGAAGCAGATCGAAGTGAAATGGTTATTTTAAAGTCGATTTTAGAACTTGCCTATGATGGCATCTTAGTTGTGGACTTAAAGGGTAACATCACGATGATCTCCAATGCCTATAAACGTTTTTTAGGACTTGAAGATGATGAAGTGATTGGTAAACATGTCACTCAAGTGATTCCCAACACGCGCATGCATATCGTCGCACAGACAGGTGTTCCTGAAATCAATGATTTCCAAGAGATCAGAGGGGATTATATGGTAGCCACTAGAATTCCTTATTATGTGGATGGAAAGCAAGCAGGCGCAATTGGAAAGGTTATTTTTAGAAATGTGTCAGAGCTTCATAACATCAACAAAAAATACACTCGAATAGAACAAGAACTCCGAAATTTAAGGTCAGAAATCAGCAGTATTCATAAAGCAAAATATACTTTTGAACAAATTATTACCTCCAATGATCAAATGAATAAATTGAAACATCAGGCCAAAAAAATAGCGCACACGAAATCAAATGTACTCATACAGGGCGAAAGTGGAACGGGTAAGGAGTTGTTTGCTCATGCCATTCATCAAGCGAGCAATCGGCATGACATGCCCTTTATTTCTGTAAATTGTGCAGCAATACCAGAGCAGTTATTAGAATCAGAACTCTTTGGATATGAGAAGGGGGCCTTTACGGGTGCAGATAAGAATGGGCGTATCGGCAAATTCGAATTGGCGGATCTCGGGACAATATTTTTGGATGAAATTGGGGATATGCCTTTGCAAATGCAGGCTAAAATACTGAGAGTCTTACAAGAAGGTGAAGTGGAACGCGTCGGGTCCAACAGACCCAAACAAATTGATGTCAGGGTGATCGCAGCCACAAATAGAAATTTAAAAGAGATGGTTGAAGCAAAACAATTTAGAGAAGACCTTTATTATCGGCTTAATGTGATTAATTTGACGATACCGCCCCTCAGAGACCGCAAAGAGGATGTCATGCTACTGAGTAAGCATTTTATCGATCAACTCAACCAACAGGATCATGGAAAGGTGAGAGGGGTCTCTGAAAAGGCGCAGTTTTTACTTTCAAATTACCAATGGCAAGGCAATATACGTGAGCTTAGAAATATTATTGAACGGGCATATAACATCATGGAAGGTGATGATTTCATTCAACCGTACCACTTGCCAGCCTTTTTAAAGACAACCGAATTGGATTATACGGGTGAACCACTCAAGCAGATGATGGAAATTTATGAAAAAAAAATATTGCTTGAAAGATTGATCTATTTCAAAGGGAATAAGACTAAAACCGCTGAAGATTTAGGTATTTCAAGGATGGCGCTCCATACAAAACTAGAAAAATATGATCTTAAATAAAGCTAAATAAGTATTTGAAATCGAAAAAGTGTAAAGAAATATTTACAAAATTGAGGACTTCCGTTATTGTGTCATTAAAACTTGACAAATGATGTGATGCTTCCGAAAAAGCGTAAAGGTTGATTTACACTTTTCTTAATTTTTTATGAATATTATGAATAAGAGATTCGTTTATTGCACTCATTATGTACAATTCTGAACAAATATGCATTTTTATGTGCTTAAAGTTTTGGCACGTGTTTTGCGATTATATAAAGTGGAGGTGAATTTTCTATGGGAGACTTATCGCAAATGATGTGCAATCTAAAAAAACCATTCGTTTTCAATTTGATCTATCAAAGCCTTTTGTTGTTTACGATCGGACAGCAAATTTATTACCCACAAAGCTATAAATATATGCATTTGGTGGTTTTGTTAGTGAGAATTCTGATTTCAGAGACTTATCAAAATGAATACCGTGTCTTCAAATGGGATCAATTTTTTATACCGATGGTTTTCATGAGTGCAATCATTTCCATCATTGAAAAAGTCTCAGGTGTACATTTAGGATTACTGTATTTGATGATTTTATTGGGACTAATAGGAATGCTTGCAATGTTTGTTCTGCATGTGATTAAAGACTCAAAAGATCATCTTAAAGAAAAAATGCATTCTAAGCATGTAGATGCATATGAAAAAAACAAACACTTCACACTAGGGCTATTTTATAGCCTCTATGCAATTGCCATAGTGGCATTTGTGTACACATTTTATGAGTTGATTCAATTAATCGTTGGAAATTAAATTTTCTATTAAAATTTAGGGGGACAAAGATGTTAGGTGTATTAGCGATATTATTGACGTTATTTTCTCTTATGTACTTCGCATATCGCGGTGTGACTGTACTTGTACTAGCACCAATTTTGGCGATGTTGGCAGCACTTCTGTCAGGTGAAATACCAGCGTTACATGCTCTATCTAATATTTTCATGCCAGCTGCGGCTGGTTATATCCAAGCTTATTTTCCTGTATTTTTAGCAGGTGCAATCTTTGGTAAATTGATGGGGGTTACTGGTGCGGCGACCTCAATTGCACATTATATTTCTAATAAGTTTGGTAAGAAACATGCAATTGCAGCTGTTATCGTTGCGACTTCACTTTTAACTTATGGTGGTGTTTCGTTATTCGTTGTTGTATTTGCGATGTATCCTATTGGTGCAATGCTCTTAAGAGAAGCTGATGTTCCTAAGAGATTATTACCAGCTGCAATAGCGCTTGGAGCATTTACATTTACAATGACTGGATTACCAGGTTCACCTCAATATATTAATACAATGCCGACTGTATACTTTGGGACTGATATCTATGCGGGTCCAATCTTAGGCTTGATGGGTAGTGCAATTATGTTCTTCGGTGGCTTATGGTGGCTTAACAGAAGAGCCGCCCAAGCTGCTGCAGCTGGTGAAGGCTATGGAAATCATGAAAATGAAGGCTTGCATGAAGTAGGCAATGATTTGCCTAGCTTTGGTATTTCGATTACACCAATTGCTTTGGTGTTTGTATTAAACTTTATCTTTACAAAAGTATATTTTGCAAATCCTGCAATTATCGCATCTTATGAAGCGGTTGGATCAGCGATTAATGGAACTTGGCCAGTTGTTTTAGGGCTTTCACTTTCAATCGTATTTATTTTAGTTACACTTAGAAAATACCTTGTGAATACAAATAAAGTTATATTTGAAGGTGCAATTGGTTCATTGCTTCCGATCTTCAATACAGGTTCTGAAGTAGGTTATGGTGGTGTGATTAAGTCTCTTGCTGCATTTACAACGGTTAAACTCGGTATCGTTGCATTTACAATTCCATCTATTTTTAAAGTGGCAATTTCTACAACATTACTCGCGGGTATTGTGGGGTCGTCATCTGGAGGTACCGCGATTGCACTTGAAGTACTGGCAAAAGATTTCTTAGCAATGGGGATTGATCCACAGGCGCTTCATAGAATTATGCTTATGGCTTCGGGCGGACTGGACAGCTTGCCACATTGTGGTGCAGTTATTACGTTATTATCAGTTTGTAAATTAAATCACAAAGAAAGTTATTTGGATATAGCGGCATTGACCGTAGTAATACCACTTATCGCAGTAGCAATTGTTTCCGTATTTTATTTAATAACTGGAATCGTATAAGGAGGATCGCATGAATAAAGTGATATCACTTGAAGACGCAATTGCGCTCATCCAAGATGGTTCAACAGTAGTTACCGGAGGATTCGTGGGTAATATGCACCCTGAAGCACTGAGCAGAGGTGTTGAAGATGCATTTATAAAAAATGGACATCCAAAGGATTTAACTTTGGTTTATGCAGCAGGGCAAGGCGATGGTAAAGATCGAGGTTTAAATCACTTTGGACATGTAGGTCTTGTGAAAAAAGTAGTCGGTGGGCACTGGGGACTAGCGCCAAAACTTGGCAAATTAGCACTAGATGAACAAATCGATGCCTATAATTTTCCACAAGGGGTTATCTCGCACTTGTTTCGAGCAATTGCGGGTGGTAAACCAGGTGTTATATCCAAGGTGGGTCTGAAAACTTTTGTAGATCCGCGATTAGAGGGCGGCAAAATTAATGATAGAACAAAAGAAGAACTTGTAGAACTCATGAGTATTGATAACGAGGATTGGCTTTTTTATAAAGCGTTTCCTATAGATGTTGCCTTTATTAGAGGCACTTATGCAGACAGTTTTGGAAACTGCACCTTTGAAAAGGAATGTTTAAGCCTTGAAATGCTTTCCATGGCACAGGCCGTTAAGAATTCTGGTGGCAAGGTAATCCTTCAAGTGGAAAAGATTATTAAAGATGGCTCAATCAATTCGAAAATGGTCAAAATTCCTGGAATTTATGTGGATGCAATCGTAGAAGCAGAACAACACGAGCACATGCAAACTTTTGCAGAGCAGTTTAATCCTGCGTATAGTCAAGATATAAAAGTGCCTGTTCAAAGCATTCCACCAATGGCACTTAATGAGCGCAAAGTGATTGCGAGAAGAGCTGCAATGGAGCTCAAAGAAAATGCCATTATGAACCTCGGTATAGGCATACCAGAAGGTGTCTCCATGGTGGCTAATGAAGAAAACATTCATGGTTTAATATTGACAACAGAGGCAGGCACTATTGGTGGGATACCAGCAGGCGGCTTGAGTTTTGGCGCGGCGATTAATCCGGATATGATTATAGATCAACCCTATCAGTTTGATTTTTATGATGGTGGTGGTTTGGATGTGACATTTTTAGGATTGGCGCAATGTGATCAAAAAGGCAATGTCAATGTTTCTAAATTTGGACCTAAAGTAGCCGGATGTGGTGGCTTCATCAACATTTCTCAAAATGCAAAAAAAGTGGTTTATTGTGGGACATTCACTGCAGGGGGCTTAGAATTAGAAGTTAAAGCAGGTAAATTGACGATCTTAAAAGAAGGTAGTTCCAAGAAATTTTTAAACGAAGTGGAACAGATTACTTTCTCAGGTGAATATGCTTATGAGATTGGGCAACCTGTGATTTATGTCACGGAGAGGGCTGTCTTTGAACTATCAGAAAAAGGGTTAACTTTAACTGAAATTGCACCCGGAGTTGACCTTCAGAAAGACATTATCGATCAAATGCATTTTGAACCTGCCATTTCAAAGAATTTGAAGGAGATGGACAGTCGAATTTTTAATGAAGGCCCAATGGGGCTAAACTTATAATTTTGGAGGTATTAAATGAGAGAAGTTGTAATTTTATCTGCTGTGAGAACCCCTGTGGGTGCTTATGGTGGTGCATTAAAAACACTAAGTGCTGTTGATCTAGGCACTATAGCAGCAAAAGAAGCCATTAAACGTGCTGGTATATTGCCAAATCAAATTGATGAAGTGCTTGTGGGCAATATTTTAAGTGCGGGTTGTGGCCAAAACGTTGCGAGACAGGTCTCTATTCATGCAGGTATCCCAGTTGAAGTTCCTGCTATGTCGATTAATATCTTATGCGGCTCTGGGCTTAGAAGTGTCAGCTTAGCTGCGCAAATTATTGCTTCGGGTGGCGCTGATGTAATCCTGTGCGGTGGTACTGAAAGCATGTCAAATGCACCTTATTTATCGCCCTCAAATCGATGGGGTCAAAAAATGGGCCATTATGAAATGATAGATCATATGATAAAAGACGCTTTAACAGATGCCTTTAATAATTACCATATGGGTATTACTGCAGAAAATATTGCTGAGCAATGGTCGTTAACGAAGGCAATGCAAGATCAATTTGCTGTGGCAAGTCAAAATAAAGCGGAAGTAGCTCAAACGTCAGGTCGGTTTAAAGATGAAATCGTCACAGTTGAAGTTCCCTCTAAAAGAGGAGAGCCAATACTTGTAGAAGATGATGAATTTATAAGATATGGAGCGACTTACGAGGCACTTCAAAAGTTAAAACCAGCGTTTAAAAAAGAAGGTACAGTAACGGCTGGAAACGCCTCTGGTATCAATGATGGTGCAGCGATGCTCATCGTCATGAGTAAAGAAAAGGCAGAAGCACTTGGACTTGAATATCTAGCAGTTATCAAAGGCTATGGGACAAAGGGTGTTGACCCTTCAATTATGGGATACGGTCCTGTACCTGCAACTTTAGCGGCTTTAAAAGATGCAGGTTGGAAGGTTGAAGACATTGAACTCGTTGAAGCAAATGAAGCATTTGCCGCTCAATCTTTAGCGGTTGTAAAGGATTTGAAAATTAATCCTGAAATCGTAAATGTCAATGGTGGTGCCATTGCTTTAGGACATCCAGTGGGTGCCAGTGGCGCTCGAATTCTTGTTACACTTTTGCATGAAATGCAAAAAAGAGATTCTAAAAAAGGGCTTGCAACTCTTTGTATCGGTGGCGGTATGGGCACTTCACTGCTCATTGAACGCTCGTAAACTTTTGGAAGAAACCAATAAAAGAAATATCCTGTTATATTTTCAATGGACACTGAGCATGTCCGTTTTGAAAATAGATTATGGCCTTTAAAAATGAAAAATAAAATCCTTAAAAACCCCGATTGGAGCGTATCTTTACCAGAGATACGCTCTTTTTCTAGCCTAAAGTAATCTGTGAATTTAATGGTTTTTTAATGGTTATTCTCTGTTCAAAAAGTTATGATGATCTTAACATTATGAATTGGCGGTAAAATAACAATAAGGAGGCTGGAATCTTTCCATTTACAGGGAGTGATTCTGATTGATCATATGGAAATTAAATTTTTAAATTGCGAAAAAATATCATCGCATTTAACCCTTGAGGAGATGTCCCCCACTTCTTAAAGTGGGGGTTCATATTCCTAATTCAGTGGGAGTCCAAACGCCCACTGAATGCAATCCGATAGGATTGTGCAAGTGTTACGAAGGTAGCGAAGCGGACTGAGTATACGCTTTGATCATTGTTAGAGTGGAATCATGACAGTGATCATATCCATATATTGTTCAAAGCGCACCCAAATAGTGAATTATCAAAGTTTATTAACGCTTATAAGAGTGCAAGTTCAAGGCTACTCAAAAAGGAATTTCAATCAATTCTCAAGAAGCTCTGGAAGGAATATTTTGGGTCAAGAAGTTATTGTTTACTTACAACTGGTGGTGCACCCATTGAAGTCATTAAGAAATATATAGAAAGTCAAGGTGAAAAGCATTGAATAAAGCGTTCAAATTCAGAATATATCCAAATTCAGAACAGGAAGTGCTAATAGCTAAGACGTTCGGCTGTGTACGCTTCATATACAACAAGATGCTGAGTGATAAAATTGAGCATTACGAGAAAATGAAGCAAAAGCTAAACAATACTCCAGCACAATACAAAAAGGAATATGAATGGCTTAAGGAAGTAGATAGTCTTGCTCTTGCTAATGTACAAATAAAGATTATAAACTTAAATCTGTAACTGTGAGCAAGACTCCAACTGGAAAATATTTTGCCAGTGTTTTGTTTGAATATGAACAAGAGATAAAAGCCGTTCAACCTAAAACATTGTTAGGGTTAGATTTTTCCRTGAAAGAGCTTTTTGTGTCATCTGATGGCATATCAGCAGAGTACCCTAGATATTATAGAAAATCACTCGACAAGCTTAAGCGTGAACAAAGAAAGCTATCCTTGTGTCAAAAAGGAAGTAAAAATCGTAACAAGCAAAGGATAAAAGTAGCAAAAATTCATGAGAAAGTGACCAACCAACGTAAGGATTTTTTACACAAGCAGTCAAAGCAGATAACCAATGCTGTTGATGCTGTGTGTATTGAAGATTTGAACATGAAGGGGATGTCACAAGCGTTGAATTTTGGTAAAAGTGTTATGGATAATGGGTTTGGGATGTTCGTGTCTATGCTTGATTACAAGTTGATGGAACAAGGTAAACAACTGATTAAAATCGACAAGTGGTTTCCAAGTTCCAAAATGTGTAGCGAGTGTGGAAAAGTAAAAAATACCCTTTTGCTTTCAGAGCGCACATATCATTGCGAAGATTGCGGAATGACAATGGACAGGGATTACAATGCAAGTATAAATATCAAAAATGAAGGTATGCGCATATTATTAGCGTAAACGAACTTCTAGAACCGTGGGACGCACGGGGATAGCTCGCTTATGCTGTAGCCGTTAGGCTACTCGAACGAGAAGCCCCCACTTCTTAAGTGGTGGGAGTATGTCACTGTATGTGGTTATTGTCTCTAGATACAATAACCAATGGCTTTATGTTAAACACAGAGATCGATCTACGTGGGAAATCCCTGGCGGACATATAGAAGCTGGTGAGTCACCAGATGACGCGGCTAAAAGAGAACTTATGGAAGAGAGTACAGCAGATCAATTCACACTTGTTCCCATAAGTGATTACAGTGTTACACGAGAGGGCACCAAGAGTTATGGCTGGCTGTATTATGCTGAAATTGAACATCTGAAATTAAATTTTGATTATGAAATTGAGTGTTTTAAGTGTTTTGATACATTACCAGAGGCATTAACCTATCCAGAAATACAACCTCATTTGTGGGCATATGTTACAGAACAATTGAAAATAGTGGAAAGCAATTGATAAAGAAAGGCTTAAAAGGTACTCTGATGAGAAATAAAAAAAGCGCATGGGAAGAGCTCAGTAAAAAAAGAAACGGCACTTATGGAAAATCAACTTTTACAAAACATGAAAACGTCATTTTTCAATATAAAAATACAAGTATTGTACTGGATCGATATACGACTATGGTGGGGTCTACACCAATAATGAATACACGGATCAGAAGTATTTTTAAGAATCCAACTAGATTGAGTTTTAAACTTTATCATGAAGGTTTTTTCAGTAGTTTGAGTAAAATGTTAGGCATGCAAGATATTTTAATTGGAGATGATGAATTTGATCAACGCTTTGTGGTTAAAAGCAATGATGAAATAAAGATAAGGCAGTTGTTAAGCGATTATAAATTAAAACAACTTCTATTTTTTGGAAAGCCAATTACCCTTGAAATTAAACTAAAAGATAAATGTCTAAACAGTAAAGATGAAAGTATTCTTCTTTATCAAGCCACAGGGGTGATCAAAGATATCGATACGCTTGAGAATATTTTGAATATCTTTGAGAGATTCATCGATCATATGATTGAAATTGGACTTTCAAATGAATCGCAAATCAATTCGGTTCTTAAACCTTAAATGCGATTTGAATCGTGTAAATCAGAAATTGCAAGTAGAAATCACCTTTGAAATAAGATACTTGAGAAGAAGGAGATCGACAATTGTTAAAATCAAAAGAACAATATCTTCGTGAAGTTTATAAAAACAAAAGTGATGTAACTGGAAGAAATGAATATCCCTATAACTTGCCAGCAGTTGAGAGCTTAAATACTATTGAATTTCATCCGAATGTCACTTTTCTAATTGGTGAAAACGGTAGTGGGAAATCAACTATACTGGAAGCTATTGCAGTTGCATTTGGATATAATCCTGAAGGTGGCACTAAGAATTTTAATTTTGCCACTGAAAATTCTCATTCTCCTTTGTTTAATGAAATTCGACTTGTAAAAAGCGCCAAATCTCCTAAAGATGGCTTTTTTCTGAGAGCAGAAAGTTTCTATAATGTTGCATCCTATATTGATGAATTAGATCGAGATTACGGTAATGCGTCTAAATTAATTCAATCCTATGGAGGGAAATCTTTACATCAACAATCTCATGGTGAGTCATTTCTAACCTTATTTATGAACAGACTAAGCGGCAAAGGACTCTATATCTTAGATGAACCTGAGGCGGCACTTTCACCAAATCGGCAAATGGCTTTACTTTCAAGAATGCATGATTTGGTTCTGGAAGATTCACAATTTATAATTGCCACGCACTCGCCAATTTTAATGGCGTATCCCAATGCGTGTATATATTCTGTTGATCAGAATTACGATTGTGTTAAATATGAAGATACAGAGCATTATAATGTTACAAAGCAATTTTTAAACAATACGGAGCGCATGCTTAAAATTTTAATGACTTAATTGTGAGCATTAGTCCGTTATATCTAAAAATCGTTTAGAGTAAAATCGTTAAAGCTGGAGGACAAAATGCTGTTAGAATGTTTGATAAAACAAAATTCACCTGATGATTTGGTTCTTGAAGGTCATCGTATAAGATTACGCGCGTTAAAAAAAGAAGATATTAGTGCCCTGTATGAGATTCGGCATTCGAGGGAGATTTCTAAATATATCGATCGTAAGATTGATGAAACCTATGAAGAGACAGAACAATTTATAGATAAGATCATAGCGGGATATGAAGATCATCAATGGTATTTTTGGGGTATCGAACTCAAAGAGACAAAAGCAATTATTGGGACTTTATGTCTATGGAATATTAACTATGATGCGAATAAAGGTGAGCTTGGTTATGAGATTATCGAATCTAATCAAAAGAACGGTTATATGCATGAGGGCCTTAAACTTGTTTTGAACTTTGCATTTAAAGTATTGATGCTCTCCACCGTTGAAAGCATTATTCATGCTCAAAACAAAGCATCTATTAAGAGTGTGGAGCGTTATAATTTCAGTCTGATGGGTGTCATCTCTGATAAGAAACAAGTCATATACAGTCTGAACCGACTTTTGTTTTTATCCGATTACCCAAATAGAGCACATGAAATAGGTCTGAAAATAGGTTCGCTTAAGAGAGGCGCTCTCAATAAAATCACAGATGTAGCGGGTATTCGTGTGGGACATTCTACGATTCAAAGTGGTGCCTCTCAAACGGGTGTAACCGTTATTTTGCCGTCGGCAGAGGATATGTTTAAACATAAAATGATAGCTGCATCACATGTGATTAATGGCTTTGGAAAGACAACTGGCTTAATACAAGTGGATGAGCTGGGAACCTTAGAAACACCTATAGCATTGACCAATACACTAGCAGTGGGGCGTGTTCAAGATGCTTTGATAGATTATATGCTTGCATCGAGTGAATCTGAAATTAAATCGATAAATCCAATTGTGGGTGAATGCAACGACAGTTATCTCAATGATATTACACATAAATCTGTTCAAGCTTACCATGTACTTGATGCTATCAAGAATGCTGAAATTGACTTTTCAGAGGGCGCTATAGGTGCAGGCAGAGGGATGTCTTGTCATCAATTGAAAGGCGGCATTGGCTCATCATCAAGATGCTTCAGCATTGGCAAGGCGCAGTATACACTTGGCGTCTTGGTATTATCGAATCATGGCATATTAACAGATTTAATCGTAGACCATAATCAAATTGGAAGTTGCATCGACTCTTTGAGACGAGCGGCTATTAATGAAGAGGCTGTGGATAAAGGATCGTGTATGATTATTGTTGCCACAGATTTACCGGTATCTGACAGGCAACTTAAACGTATTTGTAAACGTGCGGTTAGTGGACTTGCAAGACTGGGTTCTTATATCGGACATGGCAGTGGTGAGATCGTCATTGGTTTTTCCACCGCAAATAGAATTGGGATAACAACAGCTTCAGAGCTCATGTCATACACCTTTATTCAGGAAAATCAAATGGATATTGCTTTTAGAGCTGTCATTGAGTCTACGGAAGAAGCCGTATTAAATTCAATGTTGACAGCAGAATCTGTTGAAGGCGTAAATGGAAATAAGAGAGAGAGTTTTCAAACATATGCTTCTCTGTTGAGCCAATCCGCAGTCTGAGATTTGCTTGAAATGAAATATAATTTTGCCTAGAGAAATTCTTTTAAAAAAATAAAAAATGGTTGACATAATCGCAAATGGGTATTCATTGACTAAAGCTTTAATTTTTTTTGAAAGTGTGGTGATGTTATGAAAATAGATTCGAATTCGTTTAATCCAATGATTCAGGGCGCTCAAAATAAACCTGCAAACATTAGTATTGAACAGAAGATGACTTCTCAAATTAACGCATTAAATCAAGGATCTGAAAATGCTCAAACTGTGGTAGATGCTCTGAAAACAGCCGATGGTGCACTTCAATCTGTATCGGATCCGCTACAGGAAATCAAGCAGCTTGCAATTCAAGCCCAAAACGGGATATTGACAGTGGATGACAAGAATGCCATCCAATCTCAAATCGAAGGCCTAAAAAGTTCAATAAAGGATACCCTTAAGAACACGGAATTTAATACTATAAAATTATTGGGTCAAGATCGTAAACTTAATGTTCAAACAGGCAATCAAGGAACGTCTATGCAGCTTCAAAATACCAGTTTAGAAAGTTTGGGCATCTCAGATTTTAATGTAACTGGAGATTTTGATCTCAGTAAGATCGATCAAGCACTGGAAAAAGTGAGCGCTGCACGTTCTAAAATGGGCAGCAAAACGACAGGATTAGAATCAACGGTTCGCTCTAATGATATAGCACAAGAGAATACAGTTGCTTCCAGAGCAAATCTTGAAGAGGATTTGCTGACTCAAATATCTGATTTTAAAAAGCAGGATTATTTAAAACAGTATCAGTTATCTACTCAAAAATTGCAAATGGAATCACAAAAGAGTAAACTCAACATTTTAGCTTA
This sequence comes from Fusibacter sp. 3D3, assembly GCF_001748365.1. GTDB lineage: Bacteria > Bacillota > Clostridia > Peptostreptococcales > Acidaminobacteraceae > Fusibacter_A. The sequence goes on from NZ_BDHH01000005.1 coordinate 109,288, forward strand.
AAAAGACATCTGAAAGGCGTTTGCATCGTTTTGCGATCATTAGAATAGGATTCATCGAAATGAAATTCATTTCAGTGAATCCTATTTTTAGATTTATTTTTCGTTGATGATTTGATTGTAATTGAATTCTGATAGAAAAGCTTGAATAATTTGAGTTTTGAGAATGGACATATCGATTATGCCATGGCACTGTTGATTGATACTGGTCACGGTGTGATTTTTGAGACCACAAGGGACAATTACATCAAAATCCTCAAGATGGGTGTTGACATTAAGGGCGAAGCCATGCATGGTGACGCCCTTTTTTACAGAAAGACCAAGTGCAAGAATTTTAGAATTACCAACAAAGACCCCTGAATTAATGGGATCTCTTTTAGCTGGAATATTATAATGATCCTGTAGCAATTGGATAAAGAGTTGCTCTAATTTATAGACAAATTTCTTAACACTGCCTCCGTGATTTTTTTTGATGTTAAAAATAGTATAACCCACCAATTGGCCAGGCCCATGGTAAGTAACATCACCACCTCGACGCGTCTTTATAACTTGGAAACCAAGTGCATCAAGTTCTGCCTGAGGGATGAGTATGTTATTGTCATTCGCATTTAAGCCTAGTGTTATAACTTTGGGATGCTCAAGCAGTAACAAATGATCATCGGAGCCATTCTGGACTTCAAGCAATAAATGCTCTTGAAGTGTGTATGCTTTTGTGTAATCCATTAAACCAAGATCATGTGTGTTCAAATTCATAGAAAATGCGTTAATTTTGTATTCAAATTTTGGGTGCTCACCAAATTTATAATTGAAAACAAGTTTGTTTTCTAGTAGTGTGGCAGGCGTCAATGTCTTTAAATTTATAGGCAGGGTTAAAGAACATGCATTGTACTCGATGACATGATGATCAAATACTTGAATGGTTGTAAAAAGACTGATCCCATTAAAGCGTGTTTCGATAGGTCCCTTCAAATTGACTTCAATGTTGTGATAAATGTGATCATAGGTGCAATTGTTTTGATTGAGCTCAATTAAACTGGCAACTTGTAAAAAAAAAGGTTTGGAAACCGTGTTTTCTAAAAAAAGTCGATCCATCTCTGCCCTTTTGTCGACAAGATTAAGTGAAACGGATATATTTTGGGGAATAAGGATGCCGTTGGGGTGCATTTGCGGTACCAAGTTTCGCGTAATGGCAACTTGAGGTTCTTTTTGGAGGCCATTGAGCATCGTTTCAGTAATGATCATGTGTACAATTTGACTCGATTTTTTTTGGTACTGCGTTGCATCACATTGTATAATATCCTGAAAATAGGCTTCAATGTGGAAAGCGGCAATAATATTTCGAAAACATTGGATGCTTTCTTTATTAATTTCTAAACCAGTGACCTGAATTTCAGATGCTGTAAAAAGCGTGGTCAAGGGTGTGACCAATGTGCCAAAGGGACCAGTTCCCGCATATAAAATATGTATGGTCTCGTTTGGAAATTGATTTTGAAGTGCTTTGATGCCATCCTGTATGCCCATTAAAAATAGCCTCGTTCGCATAAATTCTGTCATGCATCTGCCTGCCCAATAGGAGCCAATGGCTTTACCGCTATCCAAATAGATCGCTTCATTATGAGTGTGATCATTGACATCCAATTGACTTACTTTTTCAAACAAATCAAATAGAGTATCAGAGGCATCCTTCAACGCATTATACTGGAAGTGCTCACGGATCAATATAGACGTGTTTTCTCTCAAAATTTGATTCAGATTTTTTGGATTGTTCTCTAGATTCATAATATCTGTATCCCCTTAGTGTTATATAATACTTTAATCTTAACACTCTAGACAAATAAATAGAATAATAATATTCTAAGTTTTAACCTTTTTTTAATAGCTTTCAAATGCTTTATAAAGGGTATTAGAGTAGAATAGGAATCGGATCGGGATCAAAGGATCATAATGCAAATTTTTCTATTTCATCAAATCAGTATTTTAACAATGGAAATTTTGACATTGGCGGATTTACTTCGTGGTTACCTGCCTTTTCATTTGCCATGGTAATGATTGTAATTGTAGTTGTCGTGCTGAGGGTCTTTTTAGGCTATATTCTTGAGGTTGGCGGGCGTAACTACTTCTTAAGAGGTACTGAACGTGAGGTTGCTTTTAAGGAAGTTGGCTTTGGATTTAACTCGGACTATTACCTGAACATTGTTGTAACCATGTTCATAAAAGACGTTTATAATTTTCTATGGCTTTTACTATTCATTATACCAGGTATTATAAAAGCTTATGCGTATTCAATGGTACCTTACATTTTGGCCGACAATCCCAATATTGACAGTAATAGGGCTATTGAACTCAGTGTAGAAATGACAAATGGTCAAAAATGGGATATGTTTGTACTGGACTTATCCTTCTTGGGATGGTATATATTAGGTTCTCTGCTGTTTGGCATCGGCACGTGGTTTGTCAATCCTTATGTGGATGCAACCAAAGCGCAACTTTATGCGTCCTTGAGATTGGGCGCTATTAAGCACAATTTATGCACGCCAGAAGAGCTTTGCTATGCATTGTCTAATGCTGAAGAAAGTGAACAGAATGACTGGTACGACGAATATTAATGAGTCCATTGATGACACGAGAGCCATACACAATCTTTTGGAGGCAACATTTCTTTAAAGATTAAAGGTATGGCTTTTATTTTTTTTTGAATTAGCCTTGTAATGCTATAAAGATATCGTATAAAATAGTAGAGATTACACGGTTTGAGTGAAAAAGTCTATTGCTGAACTTTTTTTCATCCTAACCATCAGATGAGATACGAGGAGGCTTAAATGCTGGAAATTTATATGGCAAGGCATGGACAGACAGAATGGAATGTTCTTGGAAGAATGCAGGGGTGGCTAAATTCACCATTAACTGAAAAGGGTATTCAGAGTGCTTATTATCTGGGCAAAGAAATTGATGCGCTTGAGTTTGATGCCTATTATGCTTCACCTTCGGATCGTGCGCTTAAGACGCTTGAAATTGCAACGGATTATACAGCTCATATCATGTGCGATGATCGCTTAAAAGAAATTGGGCTCGGACCATGGCAAGGTATGTTTATCAAAGAGATAGAAGAAAAGTATCCAGATGCGTATAAGCAATATTATTATGAACCTGAAAAATTTGTGATAGAAGATGGCGAGAATTACTATATGCTCTATGAACGTGTCAATGCTTTCATAAAAGATTTACTAGAGCAACATTTTGAAATGAATCACGTTAAACGCGTGATGATTGTCACGCATGGGATTACATTGATGATGATGAAATTGATTTTTAATGGTGACCAAATTGAAAAGATCAAAGAGTATCATGTGGCCGGGAATGCAAAATTGCATATTTACAAATTTGATGGTTCAAATTTCAAATGTGTACATGAGCCGCAAATGGAGCACTTAAGTAGATGATTTGTTTTTAAATATGAAAGGCCTAAAAACTTAATAAAAAAATAGGGAAAATAATAAAAGCTTAATAATATGCGTGTACATCTCATAAAAGAGTTGCTATAATAAACATGAATTCAGAGATTATTGGAGGTCAAATTTATGAAATCTTTGTCTAAAAAAAATAGTGGTATTTCAGCTTCGATGACTTTAGCCATTACAGCTAAAGCGAAACAATTAAAAGAGAGTGGTGTCGATATCGTTAGTTTTGGTGCGGGAGAACCCGATTTTAATACACCTGAGTATATCAGAACTGCAGCGATTAAACAGATTGAAAAAGGCGGCAATGGCTATACAGCAGCATCAGGATTACTGGAACTGAAAAAAGCGATTTGTGATAAACTCAAAAGAGACAATGAACTTGACTATAATCCTGAACAAATTGTGGTTTCATCAGGTGCCAAACATTCACTTTTCAATGCGTTACAGACGCTTTTGAATCCAGGGGACGAGGTGATCATTCCTTCGCCGTATTGGGTAAGTTACTATGAACTTGTAAAAATGGCTGATGGTGAGCCCGTTTTAGTTGAAGCAGAAGCTTCGAATTTATTTAAGGTGACTGTAGATCAGCTTGAAAAAGCAGTTACCAAGAAGACAAAGGCGATTATTATCAATAGTCCCAACAATCCAACGGGTGCAGTTTATTCAAAAGAAGAGCTTGTAGAAATTGGTGTTTTTGCAGAGCAAAATGATCTTTATATTATATCAGATGAGATTTATGAAAAATTAATATATGGGAAAAGACATTATTCAATTGCAGCGCTTTCAGAAAGCTTTAAGGAGAGAACTATCGTTGTCAACGGATTGAGTAAAGCCTATGCAATGACGGGATGGCGTATTGGATACACAGCAAGTACCGTGGAAATCGCTAAAATTATGAGCAATATTCAGTCTCATGCTACTTCTAATCCCAATACAATCGCGCAGTATGCAAGTATTGAAGCACTTAATGGAAATCAAGAACCAATAGAAGTGATGAGAAAAGCATTTGACGAAAGACGTCAATTCATGGTTAAAACCATTAGTGCTATCCAAAACGTCACATGCGTTGAACCAGAAGGTGCGTTTTATGTCATGGTCAATATGGCTTATTTTATCGGTAAAAAAATAAAGGGTATTGATATAAAAAACTCCATCGATTTGGCATCGGTTTTATTGGATGATGCCAATATAGCGGTTATCCCTGGAATTGCATTTGGGGTGGATGATTACATTAGACTTTCTTATGCCACAAGTATGGTTAATATTGAAGAGGGATTAAAAAGACTTAAAGTATTTTGTGAACAATAAATAACTGAATTTTGACGCTCTAACTATCAATAGGAATGCGTTTCAAACCAACACGACGCGTGTTTAAGTGATCATAGTCATTTAAATACGCGTTTGATTTATATTTTGAACATACTGTGATAAAATGAGTTTAATGATTATAACAGGGATGTGATAGACGCTTGATCAATCAAAAATCAAGAAATAATGAAAAGCTCGTCTTAGTGGCTGTTTTTACTACTTTTATGGGACAAATATATTTCACGCCGTTTGGAACGGAGTTTAGACTTACCTTTGCAGTGGTTGTTTTAAATATCCTCATATTGACATTCAAAGAAATTAACCCACTTTCCACGATTAATCTCGTAGGCGTTTTGATGTTTCTTGTAAGAAGTTCTGTTTTTGTGTTCAATCAAAATGGCACTTTTTTAGAGGCGTTTCAGATTTACTATCCGGTGGTTTTTTTCTATGTCTTCTACAGCATCTTTTTTGTGTTATTAGATGTAAGAAGTTTTCTCAAAAATCCTTTGGCGCTCTTCTTGAGCATTTGGATTTGTGATAGTATTCCCAATATTATTGAAGTTGTCATTAGGCAAGAATGGCAAAATGCAAATTTTGAACAAGTGATTTATACCATCATTATGATTGGCTTGTTTAGGACGATTTTCACAACGATTATGATTTATATTTCAGGTTATTATTTGCAACATATGAAGGACAGACAGAATCACCAAAAATTTGTTGAGAAGATTGTGCTCATGTCCAGCTTAAAAACTGAACTCTTTTTCCTTAGGAAATCTAAAAATGATATTGAAGATGCTATGAGACGAAGTTTTGAAATTTATGAGAGAATCGATAACAGTGACGAAAAAACTGCAATCTTATCTGTTGCAAAAGATATTCATGAGATCAAAAAGGATTATACGAGAGTGATCGCTGGTATAGAAAAGAGCATAGAGGAAACTTCAAGTTTTCAAATGCATTTCTTTGAAATTCTAAATATTGTCATCGAGACGAATCGAAAGTTAGCAGAATCCAAAGGCAAAAAAATAGATTTTCAAATCAATAGATTTTATAATTTTAAAACAAGTGAATATTTTACACTGATATCCGTTTTAAACAACCTTGTGGTCAATGCCATTGAAGCAATTGAACGTACGGGTTTAATCAGTATTTATGAAAATCTACAAGATGATTTTATATTTATGAGCGTATATGATGAGGGTGTTGGCATAGAAGAAGTCGATTTAAATCTTATTTTTGAGCCTGGATTTTCGACAAAATATAATGAAATCAATGGAATCATGTCTTCTGGTATCGGATTAACACATGCTAAATATCTTATTGAAGAAATTTTAAATGGCAAATTGACCGTTGAATCACAAAAGGGTGTTAGCACTAATTTCAATATTAGAATGCCTAGAGTTCGATTGGTAAATGATCGCGAAGATACAGAAATCCACGAGTAAAGTGAGTAGCCGAGGTGATTATGAATTATAATTTTTATTTAATTGATGATGATATAAGTGTTATCAGTATACTCTCAAAAATTATTGTCAATCAGAAATTGGGTGATGTGATTGGCAAGGACACCACTGGTGCAAATGCAGTTAATGAAATCGTAAAGCTAAGACCTGATATTGTAATTGTGGATTTACTATTGCCTAAAATTGATGGCATCACATTGGTGACCCAATTAAAACCTAAATTTAAAGATCTTCCTTTTATAATGATCAGTGAAGTTCACGCAAAAGATATGGTTTCTAAGGCTTACAACAGTGGGATAGAGTTCTATATAAATAAGCCCATCAATGTGATTGAAGTGATCAATGTGGTAAAACGCATTGACGAAAAGTTAAAAATGAAAAAGGTGATTGATTCCTTTCAATCTGCCTTTAAAAATATGCAGTCTTTAAATGGGGATCCAATATTCGAAATGAATCGATTAGAGCAAGATCCGCTCGCCAGCGCAAAAGAGATATTGTCTCATTTGGGTGTGATTAGCGATGCGGGGACTAAAGATATTCTCCATGTGGTTGAATTCATTCTTGGACTTGATGATGGGATAAGAAAAAAAGTGTTAGATTATCGTCTGTCGGAACTGTACACGTATGTCAGTGATAAGTATGAGAGAGAAAAGGGCGAAATCGTCAATGAAAAGACGATTGAGCAACGTATTAGAAGGACGATTGGACAAGCACTTGAGACCATTGGTGAAATCGGACTAGATGACTATGAAAATATTTATTTTGACCGCTATGCAAATACTCTGTTTGAATTCAGAGAAGTTCGAAAAGAAATGGAATATCTAAAACACCGTTCAAAAGATCCTGGAAAGATCAATATCAAAAAGTTCATTGCGGGATTGATCATCGAAATGAATAAATAGAGCACTATTAGAATGAAGAAGGCTATGTTGATTTAAGGCAAACGCAGTTGCTTGAATATTGATATAGCCTTTATCAATGCGTATATTCAGTTCGCTTCGCAACCTTCGCACCCCTCGCAACCCGCCTATTGGATTGCATTCCGTGAGAGTTTCTGAACTCGGAAGATGTCCCCCACTTTGAGAAGTGAGGGACATCTCTTCAAGGGCTATGTTACAAAATAGAAATAAATTTTGTATGTTTGTGTAACATTTTGTAGGAAAGTGTAGTCTCGCAGATATAAATAGAGTGTATTCTGGAGTGAACTGTATTTATTTTGAATTATTAAAAAGGGGGAAAAACATGAAAGGTACAAGTTTAACAAAAAAAATTCTAATTGCAATGTTACTGGGGGTTGTTGTCGGATTAGTTTTAAATCCGCTTGGGGACAATGTAATCGTAAAAGATTACGTTGTGGGTTTTGGATTTGTTTTATTGGGTTCGGTTTTTATTGCACTCATTAAAATGATGGTAGTTCCACTTGTTTTTGTATCACTTACACTTGGCGCGGCACAAATGGGTGACATTAAAAAGCTTGGCAGAATTGGTGGTAAAACAGTTGGATTTTATTTATTGACAACTGCGATTGCGATTACAATTGCAATTATTGTCGGGACGATCGTCAAGCCAGGTTCCTTCATGCAAATGACTTCACAGGAACTGACTTATGAGGCGGCTGCAAGCCCTGCATTTGTTAATGTATTGATCGATATGGTGCCGACAAATCCCATCGATGCTATGGCAAAAGGCAATATGCTTCAAATCATTATATTTGCACTTCTAACAGGGACGGCAATTACGATTATAGGTGATAAAGCAAAAATGGTTAAAGATCTTTTAGAACAAGTCAATGAAGTCATTCTTCAAATGGTTATGTTGATTATGAAATTTGCACCCTATGGCGTATTTGCGTTGGTGGGCAAGACGATGGCGACTTTTGGATTTGATGCGATTGGCTCCTTACTGGTCTACATGTTGTGTGTTTTAGGGGCACTTGTAATTCATGGCTTAATCACTTATCAAGGTCTTCTATATGCGACCACTAAGCTGAGTCCAATTCAATTCTTCAAGAATTTTGCACCTGCTATGGCAGTTGCTTTTTCAACCTCTTCAAGCAACGCAACACTGCCTGTAACCATAGAAACGGTTGAGAAGAGATTAGGTGTTAAGAAAGAACTTGCCTCTTTTACATTACCACTGGGTGCGACGATCAATATGGATGGGACTGCAATTATGCAAGGCGTTGCAACCGTGTTTATAGCACAACTTTACGGGATTCCTTTAGGCTTAGGCGATTTTGCAACCGTAATTTTAACAGCGACGATTGCATCTATTGGTACTGCGGGCGTTCCTGGGGTCGGTCTGGTTATGCTTTCCATGGTGCTTGTACAAGTAGGATTGCCTGTTGAAGCAATTGGTTTGATTTTAGGAATTGATAGAATTTTAGATATGTGTAGAACTGTTATTAACATCACTGGAGATGCAGTTTGTACACTGATCGTCGCTAAAACTGAAAATGAATTTGATGAAGCCATTTACTATGCACCAAACGAACTTGACTCTGCTGGAGATGTTGCGTAAGCGCATCTGAGTTAAAGTATAAAGAAGTTGAGTATTAAGAGGCCACACACATTTTGAGTTTAACCTGATTTCTTATGAAGAGGGTTAAATTTAAAATGTGTTTTTTTTGGATTATTAGATTTACGACAACAATGTATTGGATTTGTAATACAAACAGCTATATCAATTTAGTTAACCGAGTGCTATAGTAAGATATGAGGCGATGGAATAATATGCGCATTATATTTTAATATGGTAAAAAATCAAAAAGATGAAAAAACATAGTTTGGTATAATAAATTTGCATTTAACATTTTGAACTCAATAGTAAAGTTGCGGTCAGATTGCTAATTTTTATCATTACTTTTCCGCCCGATACGGAGCAGAGCGGTTTAATTTGTGGAAATCGGTTACACGCGGAAGAGCAAGGATTGTCACTAATTGACTTGATAGTGATACATAACCTCATAAGTTGCTAACAAAAGTCGGTTTGAGATTTCAAGCCATCTCATAATTTTTCAGAGTATAAATCAAAATGTATTATGAATACAAATGAAGTAGGAGGTTTTAAATGACAAGAAAAAAATGGAGAAATAAGGTGGTTTCATTGTCGACCACGCTTATCCTGCTGGTAACAATGATTCCTGTATTATCATTTGCTGGACCAAGTGATATTCAAAAACATTGGGCACAAACGACACTTGAAGAGTGGACAACAAGTGGATTTGCTAGTGGCTATCCAGATGGTACATTCAGACCAGATGAGATGATTACTAGAGCTGAATTTATGACTTTAGTAAACAAAGTATTTTATTTTACACAAGAGAATTCGATTAACTTTAGTGATGTATCTGTTTCGGATTGGTACTACAGTTCGGTAAAAAAAGCTGTAGCAGCAGGTTATATTAAGGGGTATCCAGATAACACTATGGGCCCAAATCGATCTATTACGAGACAAGAAGCAGCAATCATTATTGCTAAAGTAAAAGGATTAGAATTGACTTCGCTGAATATTAACAACTTTAGCGATGCGTCATCAATAGCGAATTGGAGTAGAAGTTATGTTGGTGCTGTTGTCAATGCAGGGCTAATGAGCGGTTATCCAGATGGGACTTTTAGACCAACGGATATTATTAAAAGAGCAGAAGCTCTTGTGGCATTAAACAATGCAATGTCAGCTTCTTATACAGCATATGATGCGTCTGGTATCTATGGACCGGCAACAGGCATAGAAAATGTCGCGAACACGGTTATTATTAAAAGTGATGGCGTAACGCTACAGAACATGCATATAACAGGCGATCTGATCATATCAGAAGCAGTGGGTACTGGCAGCGTAACATTAAATAATGTCACTGTAGATGGTGCAACATATGTCAGAGGTGGTGGTGTGAATAGTATTTACATCAATGGCGGTAAATATAATAAAGTTATCGTTCAAAAAACTTCTAGTGGCAATGTACGTATTGTTGCAAAAAATATAAATGATCTGGAAGTTGTGATTTCTGAAAGTGCTGCAGGTCAGACAGTTGTATTAGAAGGCACTTTTAAGAAAGTACAGATCAATGCACCTAATGTGACTGTAAAAACGCAAGGGGAAACCACAATTGACGAAATGACGATATCAAGCACAGCGATCGGCGCAAAAGTTGATTTAGGTGTGAACACAGTCGTTAAAATGATGAAAATAAACACAAAGATTCACATAACAGGCAAAGGTAAAATCATAAAAGCAGAGGTCAGCGTAGATGGTGTGACTTTTGAAACACAGCCAACAGACGGTGTTGTAAGAGTTGATTTCAATACACCGGTAACGCCTTCAACACCGAGCAGCGGTGGTGGTAGCAGTGGCGGAAGTGGTGGCAATGATGGTGATGACACCGTTAATGTTAGTGGTGTCAGCGTTTTACCAACAACTATGGGACTTGTCGTAGGGGGGAGTACTGGAACAGTTACTGCAACAGTGAGCCCTACTAATGCAACGAACAAATCTTTAACATGGACTTCTAGTAATCTCTCAGTGGCAACTGTGGTCAACGGTGTTGTTACACCAGTTGCTGTAGGCACAACAAATGTTGTCGCTACATCAGTGGCGAATACAAGTATGTCAGCGATCTGTGTGGTAACAGTGACCGAGCAGGCAGCAATACCAACTGCAGTAACATTGGCAGTTGGGAGTTTGAATCCAGTTGGAGGCGTTAACAATGTCGTCATCCCAGCAGCGAACGGAACCGATACGACTGGTTTTATAGCAGGTTGGGCAGCAGGAACGGCTGACAAAATCAAGTTCACAGTGACTAATGGTGGCTTAGCAACATCTAGCATCACAATTAATGGAACGCCATATACAAGTGGAGCAGACTATACTGTGCTCTCTACATCAAGTGCATCTATAGTTGTGACAACGAGTGAAACTGGTAAAACAACTGTGGTAAGAACTTTTATCGTCAGCGTTACTTCAGCGCCAGCAGTTTTAGCAACTGCTCCTAGTGCAGTAACCTTAGCAAAGGGCGGCAGTGAAGACTCGGTTGGAAACATTACAAATGTATCGATTCCAGCAGAGGGTGCAACAGACAACACAGGTGCTATTGTAGATTGGGTAGCAGCAACAGCAGACAAAATCAAATTTACAGTAACGAATGTCGGTTTAGCAACATCGAACATCACAATTAATGGAACGCCATATACGAGTGGCGCAGACTATAAAGTGCTTTCTACATCAAATGTGACTGTAGTTGTGACAACCACCGAAACTGGCAAAATTACAGCAACAAGAACCTTCATTATAAGTGTCTCACCAGCAGCTTTGGCGACTTCGCCAAGTGCGATCACACTTGCAGTTGGTAGCGCAAATCCAGTTGGTGCCGTTACAGACGTGGCGATTCCAGTGGCTGGTGGCACAGATAACACAGGTGCAGTTACCGATTGGTCATATATGAATGCGGATAGAATAAAGTTTACGGTGACAAACGCACCTTCTACATCATCTACAATTCAGATTAATGGTTCAGACTATACAAGTGGCGTGGATCATGTAATTGCAACAAGCACATCAGCACTAACCGTAGTGGTTACAACAACAGAAACTGGAAAAACGCCTGCAATTAGAACTTTTAATATTTCAGTGACTGAAAATCCAGTTCAGGCAACTACTCCAAGTGCGATTACCTTAGCCGTTGGCAGTATGAATCCAGTAGGAGGCGTTACAAACGTAGCAATTCCAGCAGCTGGTGGTACAGATACAACAGGTGCAATAACAGGTTGGGTGACGGGTACAAATGATAAAATCAAATTTACCGTTACAGCAAGTGGAAGTGGAAGTGAAACTACAAATATTCAGATCAATGGCGTTAATTACTACAGTGGTGTGGATTATACGGTAGCTTCAATCTCTAATCTTTCAATTGTTACTGTTACCAGAGAAAATGGTAAAGCAACAGTCGTAAGAAACTTCACGATAACTGTATCACCATGATTTTGAAGGTAGCGAGTAAAAATTTCTAATTAAAGATTTATTTTAAGGATTAAACCTCCGATTGTATTTTTCAGTCGGAGGTTTTTTTATGTGCCAAAAGAGACAATAATAGTTTGATAATAAAAAAATACAATGGTGAACCCGAAGTGATTTTTTATAAATAATGGGTATAAGGAACTATTATGATACTCATATTATCTCGTGGGTGGATAAAAAACAATATAACAAGGAGGTCTTTTAATGAAGAAGAAAAAACGGGGGAACAAATTAATTGCGTTATTGACGACATTGATTTTGTTGGCAACCATGATTCCAGTTGTATCTTTTGCAGGTCCAAATGATATAACTGGACACTGGGCTGAAAATGAAATCAAGGCATGGTTAGCGAGTGGTTTGGCAAGTGGTTATCCAGACAACACATTTAAACCCGACGCTAACATTAGCAGAGCTGAGTTTATGGCTTTGGTTAATAAAGCATTTTATTTTACTCAAGGCAGAGCAATTGATTTTAAGGACGTAAAAGCATCAGATTGGTATTATGATGCTGTGGCAAGGGCTATATCAGCTGGCTATATCAGTGGTTATCCAGATAAGACCATCGCACCGAATAACCCTATTACGAGACAAGAAGCCGCTATTATGATCGCCAAGGCTAGAGGACTAACCTTGAACTCACAATCCGTAAGTGGTTTTTCTGATGTTTCTAGTATTGCTGATTGGAGTAAAGCGTATGTAGGCGCTGTCGTTACAGCGGGTTATATGAAGGGCTATCCAGATGGCACTTTTAGACCTAATGATATTATCAGAAGAGGCGAAGCTGTTGTGGCGCTTAATAATACACTAGCAGAAGCTCATGTTGTCTATGATCAAGCGGGTACATATGGACCTGCAACAGGATTAGAAACGATAGAGAACAATGTCGTTATCAAAGCAGATGGCGTAATACTTCAGAATTTACACATAACGGGCAATTTGATTGTCTCAGAAGAAGTGGGTTCTGGAGATGTTACATTAAACAATTTAACAGTAGATGGCGAAACGTTTATTAGAGGTGGTGGGGCGAACAGTATTCACATTAATGGGGGTCAATATAAAAGCGTCACAGTCCAAAAGACTTCCAGTGGAAAGGTCCGTGTGGTTGCCACTAATGTAGATGGCCTTAAGGTTGTTATTTCTGAAAATGCAGCAGGTCAAGGCGTTGTGTTAGAAGGTAGTTTCGAGAGCGTTCAAGTAAATGCATCAGAAGTTGCAGTCTCAACCCAGGGTGAAACCACTATTGGAGAGATGACTGTTTCGGCTTCAGCAAAAAATTCTAATATAAACTTAGGTGAAAATACGGTTGTAACAAAAATGAAGATTGACTCAGAGATAAGGATCACAGGAAAAGGGACTATAACTTCGGCAGAAGTTAGTGTTGAAAATGTTACTTTTGAAACAGCACCAAAAGAGGTGGTTGAAGTGACACCTGGAACGCCTTCTACACCAGCGACACCAAGTGGTAGTGGTAGCAGTGGTGGTGGCAGCAGTGGTGGCGATGATAGTCCCACTGTAAGTGTGACTGGCGTTGTTGTTTCGCCAACGACGATGGCTTTAACTGTCGGTGGTAGTACAGGCACTGTAACAGCCGCAGTGACGCCAACCAATGCGACGAATCAATCTGTTACTTGGTCATCCAGTGATACTGGTGTTGCAACCGTCTCAGGCGGCGTGGTGACACCTGTTGCTCCAGGAACGACCAATGTCATTGCAACTTCTGTATCGAACACGACTTTATCTGCAATTTGTGTGGTGACGGTTACAGCAGCGTCAAGTACGCCAGCCGTAAGCAGTGTTACCACAACAAAAGATACGTTTACAGTAACTTTTAATCAAAATTTTACATCTATTACAATGCCAAATACGATTGTATTTGGGGCTACAACTTATTCTTTTGATGTTTTTAACAATGTGGATTCTAGTCGTTTTGGACATTATGGGTTAATCAGTCAGACTTCTAATTCTGTGACCATGGCGATACTTGGCAATTTTGGTGATTTAAACACTTATAATTGTAATTTTAAACTCTATACAGGGGACCCTCTCAATCCTACTGTTATAGCTCAAAGCAATGTGTTTAATTTCGGAAATTGGGCGGATCATGACTCAGATGTTAGCGCATTTATGTATGATAAAGACCAAATTTGGGTCACAGTTGAAGACCAGGAGATATCAACGTTGCTTGAAAATTTAAGTGCAGATGATATCCAATTATTTGATGGTGCGGGTAATCTCATCACTATCAACTTCCAAGTGGGCTCTGACTATGATAGCAATTTACCTGATCATGAATTCTTATTAACACCAATCACAGGTACCTTTGAGGGTGTTTATAAAGTAAGATTTGCCAAAACAGGTTATAATCCAGACAATGAAATGTTTACAGTTTCAGCAGCACCTGCAGTAGATGCTACAACCCCAAGTGCCATCACACTTGAAGTTGGTAAAGATAATCCAGTAGGTGGTGTCACAAATGTGTCAATTCCAGTTGCAGGGGGAACAGATACAACAGGTGCAGTTAATGATTGGTCCTTTATGAATGCTGATAGAATCAAATTTACGGTTACAGATGTCAATCCTGCGGCTTCAGTGATTACAATTAACAGCAGCCCACACACAAGTGGTGCGGATTACGTGATTGGAACTTCAGTTTCATCCTTAACGGTTGTCGTTACAACGACTGAAACAGGCAAGACAACAGTAACAAGAACCTTTATGATATCAGTTGCAGAAAATGCAGTTCAGGCAACATCGCCAAGTGCCATTACACTTGCAGTTGGCAGTCCAAATCCAGTGGGTGGTGTCACCAACGTTTCAATTCCAGTAGCTGGAGGAACAGATACAACGGGGGCTGTAACCGGATGGGTCGCAACAACAGCCTCTGCAATTAAAATTACAGTTACGGATTCTGGTTCTGCCGTATCGATGATCCGGATTAATGATTCACCTTATACAAGTGGCGCAGATTATGATATTCTTACAACAACACCTCTTGCTGTGGTAGTGGTTACTCGGGAATTGGGTAAGGCAACTGTGGTGAGAAACTTCACAATTTCTGTTTCAGAATAAAGCGCTAAAGTCAAAGATTTAGTTGAAAATTTCCAGTATAGTACAAGGCCTTCAATTGTCCATTTAGACAATTGAAGGTTTTTGTTTTATATAATCCTTGGGAAGATGTCCCCCGCTTTTCAAAGTGGGGGTTCATATTCCTAATTCAGAAACTCCCACTGAATGCAATCCGATAGGATTGTGCAAGTGTTACGAAGGTAGCGAAGCGGACTGAGTATACGCTTTGATTCCTTGGGAAGATGTCCCCCGCTTTTCAAAGTGGGGGTTCATCTTCCTAATTCAGAAACGCCCACTGAATGCAATCCGATAGGATTGTGCAAGTGTTACGAAGGTAGCGTAGTGGACTGAGTATGTACCAGAAAATCTTGAAATAAAATGTGGATTTTGGTTACGAAGGTAGCACAGTGAGCTGAGTATACGCTTTGATTTAGTCTTCAATGAGCTTTGGCTTAAAATATGGTATACTCATATAAAAGAGATAGGGTTAGGGTGTCAAATCCAAAAGTTGAGCAACCCTCTACCCTATGATGTAAAATTAGAGATGAGTGAGGTGCAAGATGAAACTAAAAGTATTGGTAGATAATAATACGTATATTGATGCCTACTACTGCGGAGAACCGGCAGTATCTTATTATATTGAGGATGAAGGGATAAAATTACTATTGGATGTTGGCTATTCCGATTTATTTTTAAAGAATGCAGAGGCATTTGGCATCGATTTAAATGAGATTGAGTCCATTGTCATTTCGCATGGACATGATGATCATACCAGAGGTTTAAAGTTCTTTTTTGAATGCGAAAAAAGGGAAGCAGTGACCGTTATTGCGCATCCAGATGCTTTCAATGAAAAATCTTTTGAAGGCTTGAAGATCTGCTCGCCAATACTCAAGCAAGAACTCAGTGAGAAATGTAATCTTATCCTGTCACAGAAGCCCATTAAAGTGAGTCCAAACATCACTTTTTTAGGTGAAATTCCACAGACGAATCATTTTGAAAAGAGTCAATGCATTGGGACACAAATAGTGGATGGCAATTCATTCGATGACTATGTGCTCGATGATACAGCACTTGTTTATAAAAGTGCCCAAGGTATATTCATTATCACAGGGTGTTCCCATAGCGGCATTTGTAATATTATAGAATATGCCAAAAATGTAACCGAAGACAATAGAGTGCTCGGTGTGATAGGTGGGTTTCACTTATTTGAGGTGAATGAACAAGTACAAGGCACCATCCGTTATTTGAAGCGCAATAATATTGAGCATTTATACCCTTGTCACTGTACGTCGTTTGCTGTAAAATCAGAAATTCATAAGTTCATCCCTGTGCGAGAAGTGGGAGTGGGGTTAGAGCTAAATTGGTAAAGCGCAATCAAAGCGTATACTCAGTCCGCTACGCTACCTTCGTAACCCTTACGCAATCCGTTAGGATTGCATTCAGTGGGAGTTTCTGAATTAGGAATATGAACCCCCACTTTGAGAAGTGGAGGACATCTCCCCAAGGGTTATACTATTGCCCCTGTCTCAATGATTCCGGTCAGCGCCCTTGCATTGCTGCGGATAACCTGCATCATTGAGATGGGGGCTGTTGTGTGAGAAAGAATTTATGATCAATAATCTACATAGAACGGTGCTTTTAATATCACATGCCAATATGTCAATAAAATATTTTATTGTAAGATCTTGGTCCTAAAAACCACAAAAGCCCCAATCCCCATGCGACAGGTCATCCGCAGCGTAGCGAGGACGCTGGCCTATAGCATGGGGATTGGGGCTTAATTGTAAACAAAAATCCACAAAGTTTAATTGAGAATTGAAATCTGTTATAATAATAGGGAACGATTTTTAGGAGGATTGAAATGTCAAAAAGGGAAACACTTAATTTGGTTTCTGTAGAGGAACTGTTAAATAAAAATGATGAAGTGATTCGTAATATTAGAGAGATCAACGATCAATTTCATAGAGAAGAAGGTAAGCAGAAGAAGGCTATTATAGTCACCTACGGTTGTCAGATGAATGAGCATGACTCTGAAAAACTAGATGCCATGATTCAAGATATGGGCTATAGCGTCGTCAAGAAGATCGATCAAGCGGATTTGGTCATTTTCAATACGTGCTGTGTCCGTGAAAATGCAGAGTTTAAAGTTTATGGCAACTTAGGACGCATCAAACATTTAAAAGAAACGAAAAAGGACTTAGTCCTAGCGGTTTGTGGCTGTATGATGCAGCAACCGCATGTGGTTGAAGCTATCAAGAAACAATATAAATACGTGGATCTCGTATTTGGAACGCATAATCTTCATAACTTCCCATCGCTCCTTGAAGAAACGCTTTCCTCTCATAAACAAGTGGTTGAAGTGTGGGCAAATGAAGGGGATGTGATAGAGGGGCTTGCCATAAATCGCAAAAAAGACATCAAAGCTTATGTCAATATCATGTATGGATGTGACAATTTTTGTGCGTATTGCATCGTACCCTATACAAGAGGTCGAGAGCGTTCTAGAGTGCCAGAAGATATTCTTGATGAAATAAAAGGGCTTGTTGATGGTGGCGTGAAAGAGGTTATCTTACTGGGCCAAAACGTAAACTCCTATGGCAAAACGCTTGAAAGTCCAATGGATTTTGCAGACTTAATGAGAAAAGTAAACGATATCGAAGGGATTGAGCGCATTCGCTTTATGACCTCACATCCTAAAGATATCTCCGATAAATTGCTAGAAACCATGGCTGAATGCGAGCATATTTGCGAGTATTTACATTTGCCAATTCAAGCAGGCAGTAATCGGATCTTAAAAGCGATGAATCGTAAGTATACGAGAGAACAGTATCTTGGAATTGTAGATAAAGCTCGAAAATTGATGCCAGAGGTGTCTATTTCCACTGATTTAATCATTGGTTTTCCTGGTGAGACAAAAGAAGACTTCGAAGAGACGTTATCTTTAATGAAAGAAGTCAAATTCGATTCAGCGTTCACCTATATTTACTCTAAGCGTACGGGGACACCAGCAGCGTTGATAGAACCTCAGATCGATGAAGCCGAAAAACACCGCCGAATGACGGAACTGCTAGAAATGTTTAACCCGATGGTTAATGAAAAAATTAAAAGTTACCAAGATGAAATCCTAGAAGTTCTTGTGGAAGGCGCTTCTAAATCAACAGATCAGATTTTAATGGGTAGAACGCGTCAACATGTTACGGTTAACTTTGAGGGCGATCTTTCACTCACGGGTAAGCTTGTGAGAGTCAAAGCGACTCAGCCAAGGCGATTTTCAATATTTGGCGAACTCGTTGAAGTGATCAGATAACGGATAAACAAAGTGCAAAAGCAAGCAGGCGAGTAAAAAGCATAATTTAAAACATCTGTAGAACGTGAGTAGGGGGCGCAACACATGAGCACAATCAATAAAGAGAAATTGACGCCAATGATGCGTCAATATTTTGAAATCAAAGAACAATATGAAGACTACATTTTATTTTATCGCTTAGGCGATTTTTATGAAATGTTTTTTGACGATGCTGTCGTTGCATCAAAAGCACTTGAAATTACTTTGACAGGCAGAAACTGTGGCCTTGAAGAACGCGCGCCATTATGTGGGATTCCTTATCATGCAATGGACGTCTATCTCAAAAAGCTTGTTGAAAAAGGGTTTAAAGTAGCCATATGCGAACAAGTAGAGGACCCTGCACTTGCAAAGGGGATTGTCAAAAGAGAAGTCATCAGAGTTATAACACCTGGAACGGTCATTGATCCAGACATGCTTGATGCCACAGAAAATAACTATATTGCTGCTATTTCGGTTAATGACCAGAAATTTGGGCTCGCTTATTGTGATATCACCACAGGGACTTTTAAAACAACAGAAATATTAGAAGTAGAACGTCTTATTGACGAAATCCTAAAAATAGAGCCCAGTGAGATCATCATTAATATACAAACTGGAATTGACAAGGCCCTTGAGAAGGCATTGATCGATCAAGATATGATCTTATCACCTTATTATGCACACGCATTTGGCGATGAAAACGCGCATAAAGTCATTTCAAGGATCTTTAAAGTATTTTCAGTGGAAAGTATAGGTCTGAATGATTTTCCCGTGGCACTTTCGGCCACAGGTGCATTGCTTTCCTATATTGAGGAAACGGCGAAGACGCCTTTAAATCATCTTCATAAAATCGAAATTTATCACGATTCCAATTTTATGATTTTAGATAAATACACGCGCCGCAACTTGGAACTGGTGGAAACCATGAGAAGCAAGGAGAAAAAAGGGTCTTTGCTCTGGGTTTTGGATAAGACCGCAACCGCTATGGGCGCAAGGAAATTAAAGGCGTGGATAGAAGAGCCCTTAATTCAAATTGAAGCCATTAAAATGAGACATCAAACCGTTGCGGTTTTAGTGGAAGACTTATTGCTTAGAAGTGATTTAAGAGAATATATGAAGCAAATTTATGATCTTGAACGCTTAACCAGTAAACTCGTCTATGGCAATATCAATCCGAGGGATCTCGTAGCCCTTAAAAATTCACTCTTTGTTATACCTGAAATCAAGATAAGACTTGAAGCCATGGAAGAAGGCCTCCTGAAGACGATCTATGATGATATAGATAGCCTTGAAGACATTTATCAGTTGATTGAAGGTGCCATCGTAGAGGAGCCGCCATACACCTTAAAAGATGGTGGTGTGATAAAGACGACATACAACGCAGAACTTGAAAAGCTTAGAGATGCGGTACTCAACGGGAAACAGTGGATTTTAGATATCGAAAATAAGGAAAAAGAAAGAACAGGCATTAAGACACTCAAAATCGGTTTTAATAAAGTGTTCGGTTACTATATTGAAATTTCAAGAGGGAGTGCAAAACTTGCTCCAGAACATTACATTAGAAAGCAGACACTTGCAAATGCGGAAAGGTATATCACACCAGAGCTCAAAGAGATCGAAGAAACCGTTTTGCATGCGGAAGAAAAGATCGGGAGACTTGAGAGTGAACTTTTCAGTGCGCTTAAACAAGAAATTATGGTCGAGATCAAGCGCATTCAGAAGACCGCGTATGCTGTGGCATCACTGGATGCACTGGTATCCTTTGCAGAGGTCAGCTATCGCTATGGCTATGTGATGCCCAAAATATCTAAAAAGCAAGTGATCAACATCAAAAATGGACGTCATCCTGTAATCGAGCGCATCTTTAACGATGAATTGTTCATCCCAAATGATACCCTACTCGATCAAGATGCACATCAGTTTTATATTATTACGGGTCCTAATATGGCGGGTAAATCTACTTACTTAAGACAAGTTGCGTTGATCACCTTGATGGCTCAAATCGGTTGTTTTGTACCAGCGGATAAAGCTGAGATCGGTATCGTGGATCGCATTTTCACAAGAGTTGGCGCTTCAGATGACCTCTCACAAGGTCAGAGTACTTTTATGGTGGAGATGAATGAACTTGCAAACATACTCAACAATGCATCTCCAAGAGCCTTGATCATACTAGATGAAATTGGTAGAGGCACAAGTACTTATGATGGTCTCAGCATCGCATGGAGCGTAGTGGAGTATATTTCAAAGCTCAAGACGAAGGCTTTGTTTGCCACACATTATCACGAACTGACGGAACTTGAAGGCAAGCTTCATGGTGTCTGTAACTTTAGAATATCGGTTAAAGAAGCAAAAGATGATATTTTATTCCTCCGAAAAATTGAACGCGGTGGCGCAAATCAAAGTTTTGGGATACAAGTGGCCAAGCTCGCTGGCGTACCAAAACCCGTGATTGAGAGGGCAAAAGAAATTTTAGCCAAACTGGAAGTCAATGATATCAACAACAATATTCATAATTTGAATGCTGTCGATAGGACAAGTGATTTTAAAGACGATTCAAATGTTAATACAAAAGATGGTCATAATGGCGACTCAAAAGAGGGTCAAATAGAGGTGAGAGCACAACTAAGTCCCCTGAAAAGTGCTTATGCAATAGATGAGGCTCTGTTTAAATACCTTGAAAATATAGACGTTGAGCAACTAACGCCTATAGAGTCCATGAATACACTCTATCAAATCGTCCATCAGTTTAAAAACAGGAAGTGATCAAATGAATAAATCGAATACAAATCGAATATTGAGACTCGATGAAATAACCTCTAGTAAAATTGCAGCCGGAGAAGTGGTAGAGAAACCCGCAATGGTGGTCAAAGAACTGGTTGAAAATGCGGTGGATGCCGGTGCCACTGAAATCATAGTGGATATCAAAAAAGGCGGCAAAAAGCTCATAAGAGTTGTGGACAACGGCAGTGGCATACATCGCGATGATGTAGACTTGATGTTTGAAAGGCATGCCACGAGCAAAATCCGTAAAATTGACGATCTCTATAGGACTTTATCGCTGGGCTTTAGAGGTGAGGCACTTGCAAGCATTTGTGCAGTTGCAAATGTGGAAGTAATCACCATGCAAGAAAATGACGATTACGGCATCAAAGTAGAAGCTTCTGGTGGCGCAATCATCGGGAAGAGTGAAATGGGCGCTAAGCGTGGCACAAGCGTCGTGGTCAGAGATTTGTTTTACAATACGCCAGCGCGTTTAAAATTCTTAAAAAGTGATTCTGTCGAAACCAAGCATATTACTGAGATCATGGGCAATTTGGCTCTATCTCATCCAGAGATTGCGTTTAAATATACTACAGATGATCAAATGGTGTTCAAAACACCTGGTGATGAAAAACTTGAAAATACGATTTTTTCAATTTATGATCGCATGTTGATCAAGCATCTATTTGAGATTAAAGATGAATTTGACTTCTTAAAACTGAAGGGCTATATCTCCACTTTTGACTACACCAAGGGCACAAGACAGCAACAAATTGTTTTCGTAAATGGTCGATATGTTAAGAGTGATGTGATTAAGGATGCCATTAATTTGGCGTATAAACCTTACTTAATGCATAATCGATACCCTGTTTGTTTTCTATTTCTTGAGATTGATCCAGATAAAATTGATGTCAACATACATCCGGCTAAGACAGAAATCAAATTTCATGACGATGGCGTTTTAAAGCAATTTATCTATACGGCTCTTAAAAAGGCATTCAATCTGCAAAATCAAGTACCTGAGGTGAGTTTGAAAAGAACTGAAACGCATGACGCGATGGACTCTCTTGGTGATATTGAGTCTATCAGTGATATTGAGCCTATTGATGATATTGAGTATCTTGGTAGTCTTGAGCCTCCCGTTGCCCAAAAACGTGAACAAAACGTGTATAAAGAGTCCACAAACGCGACATATTTATCCTCTGAAAAAGGGCCAAACGAAAAGACGGAGGAGGCTTTTATTTCAAAGGAATCCACGCATGAGCATGCTTATCAAGCAATTGATTTTTCAAAAGTTTCGCTTGAACCACTTATCGAATTTGCAGATGAAATTCGTTTTTTTGATAAGCCGGTACAGACGGCATCCATCTATGATGAGCTTAATTACATTGGGACGTTTATAGATGCTTACTTGCTCTATGAAAAAAGCAATCAGCTCTATTTAATCGATCAACATGCAGCACACGAAAAAATTCTGTATGAACGCTTTGTGGATGCCTATAAGCGTGGTAAGATGATTTCTCAAGGCTTATTGCTTCCCGAAATTATAGAACTGGATCATTTGAGCATGCATGAATTTAATGCATATCAGGCCTACTTCAATCGATTGGGATATGAAGTTTCTATCTTTGGAGATAAGAGCATCATTGTCAGAGCAATTCCGAATATGTTTAACGTTGAAACAGCCAGTGCTATACTCGTTGAAATCATGGAAGGCTTATCACATAAAATGGATGACCTTGTGCTTGAAAAACTCATGAGTAGAGCGTGTAAATCAGCAGTAAAAGCATATGACAAGCTGTCCAACTTAGAAATAGAGTCTTTATTGACACAATTAAAAGGTCTTAATGAGCCTTATACTTGTCCACATGGGAGACCGATCATGATCAGTTTTAGCAAATCAGAGATTGAGAAAAAATTTAAGCGTATTCTTTAAAAAAGTAATAGACTCAAGGTTGAAGTTTGTACATTAAAAATATATGATATAGGTATTGAATTGAATTTTGAGAGGAGAATGAATTTTAATCGCCGAAAGTAAAGGTGATTACGTGAATTTAAAGTCGATTAAAATGGATTCAACTTATAGGGGTAGGAGAAATCATGAAAAAAATATTGGTGATAGTGGGGCCGACAGCTGTTGGCAAGACAGATATCTCAATTGAGGTGGCTAAAGCGCTTGATACTGAAATTATTTCATGTGATTCAGTGCAGCTTTATAAAAAACTTAACATTGGATCAGCAAAGCCCACAGATGCGGAAATGCAGGGGATCAAACATCATCTCATTGATTTCATTGAACCGAATCAGAATTATTCAGTCAGTGAATACAAGCGAGATGCAAAGGCCATTATTTCAAAACTGCATGCTGAGGGCAAAATACCAGTTATCACAGGCGGGACAGGCCTCTATGTGAATGCATTGCTCTACGAAATGCATTTTGGCGAAAATGCATCAGATGAAAATTACAGGCAATCACTTGAAAAAAAGGCTGAACTTGAAGGCAATAATGCTTTACATGAATTATTGAAACAGGTGGATTTAAATGCTGCAGAGAAGATCCATCCCAATAATCTGAGACGTGTTATTAGAGCACTTGAAATCCATAAAGTGACTGGAAAAACCGTTGGCGATTTTACTTTGGACCCTGTCAGAACGGAAGATTATGAAGTAATTTTGATTGGACTGACGAGAAATCGCCTAAAGCTCTACGCACGCATCAATCAGCGTGTGGACATGATGCTTGAAGCTGGTCTTATAGAGGAAGTGAAAACTCTAAAAAAATTAGGATTGGATGATAGTTTTCAATCCATGCAGGGTATAGGATACAAAGAGGTGCTCGCATATTTAAATGGTCTTTACGACTTAGATACCATGATTTCTCTACTCAAACAAAATTCCCGAAGATATGCCAAGAGGCAAATGACGTGGTTTAAACGTTATGAGGATATTAGGTGGATCGACCTAGAGGCGTTCTCATCAAAAGAGGCAGTGGTAAAGACGATTTTATCAACCATATGAAACTATAGAATAGAAGGAGGGGGAACCATGAAGAGTGCTATTAATTTACAAGATGTTTTTTTGAACCAATGTAGAAAAGATCAGACTCACATTACCATTTTTTTAATCAGTGGCTATCAAATAAGAGGTTTAGTTAAAGGCTTTGACAGCTATACGATCGTTTTGGATAGCGAAGGTAAACAACAAATGATCTATAAACATGCAATTTCGACCATAATTCCAGCAAAAACAGTTAATTTTCAAGCTTAATCATTAAAAGTATAGGGTCTAATAGGGGCGGGTTTAGATGGATAAGCGAAATTCAAGCTTAAACATTTGAGAACGCCCTTAATTTATGAACTTCAGCATTTTTTTAAGCAAAATGGGACGTATTTATTAATTTTTATGAACAAATGACAAAAGTAGAACTCTGTTATTGTTATTCAAAGGGTTACACTATATAATGTTTATGATAAGAATTTTAGAAAGGTTGGTTTAATTATGGTAGAAAATTTGACGATTAATGCGATAAGAGTTTTGTCAGCGGAGGCAATTCAAGCTGCAAATTCCGGTCACCCTGGACTTCCACTTGGAGCAGCACCGATGGCATATACTTTATGGGCAAAAGCATTAAAACACAGTCCAAGCAATCCTCATTGGCACAATAGAGATCGATTTGTACTCTCAGCAGGTCATGGCTCAATGCTGATGTATTCCTTATTACATTTATTTAACTACGGTCTTCCTATGGATGAACTCAAGAACTTTAGACAATTTAACAGCTTGACACCTGGACATCCAGAATTCGGGCATACTGCAGGTGTTGAAATTTCGACGGGTCCTTTAGGTCAAGGCATTGCCAATGCTGTTGGTTTTGCAATGGCAGAAGCACATCTTGCTGCTAAGTTTAATAGACCGGGTTTTGAAGTGGTAGATCATTACACCTATGCGATTTCAGGTGACGGTTGTTTAATGGAGGGTATCTCTTCAGAAGCCGCATCACTTGCAGGCACATTGAAACTCGGCAAACTTGTACTCATGTATGATTCCAATAAAATTTCGATTGAAGGCAGTACTGAAATCGCTTTCACGGAAGATGTGGCGAAGCGATTTGAGGCTATGCATTGGCATGTTCAAATCGTTGAGGATGGTAATGACACGATTGCAATCGAAAAGGCAATTAATGCGGCTAAAGCAGAACTTGAAAAACCATCAATCATCATTGTTAAGACGATTATCGGCTATGGTTGTCCTTCAAAACAAGGCTCTCATAAGGTTCATGGCTCTCCACTTGGCGGTGACGGCATTTCAGAGATGAAAACATTCTTGAATTGGCCTTGTGAAAATGCTTTTGAGGTTCCAGCAGAAGTAACGGATCATATGGCAGAACTTACAAAAGAGCTCTCTAAATCTGAGACAACTTGGAATACACTTTTTGAAAATTATAAAAAAGAATTTCCTGAACTCGCGAGCGAGTATGAGCTTTGGATGAGTGGTGCCACACCTAATGATTACCTCGAATCAGAGGCGTTTTGGGCATATAATGAAACAACTGCTTCAAGAAGTTCTTCTGGTAAGGTGCTCAACAATTTAGCGGATAGAGTGCCTAACTTATTTGGTGGATCCGCAGATTTATCGCCTTCAAATAATTCAGATATGAAGAATAGAGAAAGTTTCTTTGCAACCCATTATGCGGGATCAAATTTACATTTTGGTGTTAGAGAACATGCGATGACCGCGATTTGTAATGGGATTCAAGCGCATGGTGGCTTAAAATCTTATGCGGCAACTTTCTTCGTATTTTCAGATTATATGAAGCCTGCCATTAGACTTGCGGCATTGATGGGACTTCCTGTGACTTATATTTTGACACATGATAGTATCGGTGTTGGGGAAGATGGTCCTACGCACCAACCCATTGAGCAACTTGCTATGCTCAGATCAATTCCAAATTTAAATGTGATCAGACCAGCGGATGCAAGAGAAGTCAGTGCGGCATGGTACACTGCAATGAAGAGTACAAAGACCCCTACGGCACTTATTCTATCAAGACAAAACTTACCAGCACTCGAAGGTTCTTCTAAAGAAGCCCTAAGAGGTGCCTATGTTATTTCTAAAGAAGAAAAAGAAGCTCAAGTGGTTTTAATTGCCACAGGTTCGGAAGTATCACTTTGTATTGAAGCGCAGTCTAAATTAAAAGCAGAAGGCATTGATTCGAGAGTAGTCTCTATGCCATGTCAAGAATTGTTTGATGCGGCGCCAAAATCATATCAAGCAGAAGTGCTTTTAAAAGGGGTTCCAAAGCTTGCGGTTGAAGCTGCCACCACTTTTGGATGGCATAAATATGCATGTGATGTCATCGGGATGGAGGGCTTTGGTCTATCAGCACCAGGGGATGTCCTATTTGAAGCTTTTGGTTTTACGAGTGAAAACATTGTGACGCGTGCAAAAGCATTAATTTCTAAATAAGTCTTTACAGATCTTTTGAGATCTATTATAATTTGAATATCTCAAAACTGGCGGAGTCAGTGGAAAACCACGAGGGATTGAGAGTATTATAATGATTAGCCGACCGCCTGGGCGCTTACAGCCTAGGTGTGTCGGTTTTTGTATGCAAAAAATCAGCACCTTGGTAAGTTTATTATAAAAGGAGCGCTGAGCAATGAAAGCAGATAAAATGAATGAAGCATCATTGAGGATTGAGTATGAGGGCTTTGCTGACGGCAATTGGACCCAAGAGGTAGATGTTAGAGATTTTATAATGCAGAACATCACCCCTTATACTGGAGATGAAAGCTTTTTAGAAGGCTGTACGGAACGCACTTTAAATGTATTGGAAACCGTTGAAAAGCTTCTAGAATTGGAAGCCAGTCGAGAGGGTGTTTTAGACATCGATGTGGATCGTGTTTCCTCTCTTTTGAGTTATGAACCCGGTTATATTCAAAAGGAAAAGGAGATCATCGTAGGGCTGCAAACAGATGAACCCTTAAAAAGAGGCGTTAATCCCTTTGGCGGTATTCGAATGGCAACTCAAGCGTGTGAAGCCTATGGCAAAAGCCTTTCATCAGAAGTCATATCACAATTTGACTATAAAACCACGCATAATGAAGGCGTGTTTAGAGTCTATACAGAAGAAATGAAAACGCTTAGGCGCAGTGGTGTGATCACTGGACTTCCAGATGCTTATGGACGTGGTCGGATTATTGGGGATTATAGAAGGATTGCACTCTATGGGATTGACTACCTCATCGCACAAAAAACAGCCGATAAAAAGTGTTATGCACAAAGGCCAATGACAGAAGAAAATATCAGACAAGTAGAAGAGCTGTATAAGCAAATCGATTTTTTAAAGAAACTGATTGAGATGGCAAAGGCGTATGGCCACGACATTAGAAAACCCGCAAAGAATACAAGAGAAGCGGTTCAATGGCTATATTATGGTTACCTTGCTGCAATAAAAGAGCAAAATGGTGCCGCTATGTCCCTTGGGCGGGTAAGTTCTTTTATTGACATCTATGCGGAGAGAGATTTGAGAAATGGCCTTTACTCTGAAATTCAGATTCAAGAGATTATAGATGATTTTGTCATCAAATTGAGATTGGCAAGACAGCTTAGAACGCCAGATTACAATCAACTTTTTGCGGGAGATCCGCTTTGGATAACAGAAGCACTTGGTGGTATCCGTGTTGATGGACAATCACTTGTGACCAAAAACTCTTTTAGATTTTTGCATACACTCACTAATCTCGGGCCAGCAC
Source organism: Fusibacter sp. 3D3 (assembly GCF_001748365.1). Lineage (GTDB taxonomy): Bacteria > Bacillota > Clostridia > Peptostreptococcales > Acidaminobacteraceae > Fusibacter_A. The sequence continues at coordinate 137,432 of NZ_BDHH01000005.1, forward strand.
CTGAGCCCAATATGACTGTTTTATGGTCCGAACAATTGCCTGAGGCCTTTAAAAAATATTGTGCGAAACTCAGCATCTTAACAGATGCCATTCAATACGAAAACGATGACATCATGAGACCTGTTTACGGGGATGATTACGGCATCGCGTGCTGTGTGTCGGCCATGAAGCTCGGGAAAGAGATGCAATTTTTTGGTGCCAGATGTAACCTGGCCAAGACATTACTCATGGCACTAAATGGTGGGCACGATGAAAATAATTTTGAGCTTATAGGGCCAAAAGATACGGTTATGAATGATAAAATTTTGGATTTTGATAAAGTATGGCAACGGTTTGATCACTATTTAGAATGGATTTGTGAGCAATATGTGAATACCCTTAATATCATTCACTTTATGCATGATAAATACGCTTATGAAAAAACGCAGATGGCGCTTCACGATACCGAGGTGCATCGTTTCATGGCGTGCGGGATAGCGGGTCTTTCAGTGGTGGCGGATTCTTTATCGGCGATTAAGTACGCAATGGTAAAACCTGTTTTAAACGCACATGGTTTCATTGAAGACTTTATCACAGAAGGTGCGTTTCCTTGTTATGGCAATGACGATGATCGCGTGGATGCCATAGCCGTCAAGCTGACGGAAAGTTTCATAGAAAAATTGAGAAAGCATCCCACCTATAGAAATGCGACGCATAGTTTGTCGGTTTTAACCATAACTTCAAATGTCGTATATGGTAAAAAAACGGGCAGTACACCCGATGGTAGAAAAAAAGGGGAACCTTTCGCACCTGGAGCAAACCCAATGCACAATCGAGATCAGAAAGGGGCACTTGCTTCACTGAACTCGGTCGCTAAAATACCTTATGAGGCTTGTCGAGATGGTATATCGTGTACGTTTTCCATAACGCCATCCTCTTTAGGCACGATTTTTGAACTTCAAAAATCCAATTTAGTAAATATCCTTGATGGGTACTTCTATCAGAGGGCACATCATTTAAATGTAAATGTTTTGGATCGCAATAAGCTGATTGAGGCAATGCAAAATCCAGGATTGTATCCGAATCTTACGATTAGGGTATCTGGATATGCGGTTCATTTTCATAGGTTGAGCAGGGCACAACAGCTGGAAGTTATCAATAGAACTTTTCATAAGAGTCTTTGAGGAGGGGTTAATGAATTTAAAAAGGCATGGCCCTATGACACCTGCATTAAATGTATTTCATATAGAAAGTATGGGCACTTTGGATGGACCAGGCATCAGGACCGTCATCTTTTTAAAAGGGTGTCCACTGAGATGCCACTACTGTCATAATCCTGAATCTTGGCAAGACCAGACTGAAAATTGGATGCAACAAGATGAACTGATGGCTTTGATCATGAAAATGAAACCTTATTATAAAAATGGCGGTGGCGTTACCTTTTCAGGTGGCGAACCGCTTTTACAGGCTAGAAAATTAGAGCCTTTATGCAAGCGCTTAAAGGCGGAAGGGATTCATGTGGCGCTTGATACATCAGGTTGTATCCTTAATCAGGACGTAAAAGTATTGCTTGAAGTGGTAGACCTTATTATTTTAGATGTCAAACATGCAGAATCAGAAGCTTATACGGCACTAACGGGTGGAGCACTTTCAAAAACGCTTGAGTTCTTAGAGTTCATTAAAGCCATTCATAAGCCCTATTGGATAAGGCAAGTCATTGTGCCAGATTATAATGATCAAAAATCTCTTGTTTTAAAACTGGAATGCCTTACAAAATCCACGTATAGACAAAAGCTTGAGCTGCTTGCATTTCATAATACGGGTATGGGAAAGTGGCAATGGAATTCTCCTTTCTGGAACCGACCTTCCTTATCTGAAAAAATACTTGTAGAATTACAGGAAATGATCCAAAAAAATGTTTAGAACTGTTAGGAAGTGGATATTATATTCATAGTCAAGGTTTTGGCTAAATCCAAGACAAATATCATAAGGAGATTGGCTATGAATGATTCTAATGTAAAAGAACTGGTGTGTAATTTGTGCCCAGTTCACTGCAACATGTCCATTGAATACTCCAAATGGGGAGAACAAATTAAGAATGTGTACGGTAGTCGATGTAGTCGTGGGTATGAATACATAAAAAACTATAAGTTTGATCAACAATGTATGTTACCCACAAGTGTAAGGTTAAGAGGATTCAGAGTAGAAAGGTTGCCTGTGAACTCAGATGCCCCCCTTCCTAAGACAATTGTTTCAGACGCCATGAATGTCATTAAAACACTTGAAATTGAATTACCTGTAAAATCAGGAGAAATAATCGTCGAAAATATTTTAAATACGGGCGTCAATATTGTCGCTACAAAATCAATGTTCTAATTTTTTTTTAAGAAATGTCTTTTGGTCACACAAAAGACATTTCTTTTTTGTAGAATGATAAGGGTTACATTAAAATTGCATTAAATGCCTTGTATTTATACGTGGTTCGGTGTACTATCACATTAATACACGCGTGAATTATATGATAAATTAACAAGGAGGTTGTGGTATGGAATTTAATAACGATCTACCGATCTATCAACAAATCATAAACATGATTAAACATGATATTGTCTCTGGAAAAATTCCAAGCGGTCAAAAGCTATTATCTACAAGAGATTTGGCAATCAAATTAAAAGTAAATCCAAATACGATACAAAGAGTTTATAAAGAACTTGAGACTGAAGAAGTCTGCCTGACAAAAAGAGGGCTTGGCACTTTTGTAACAGAAGAAGAGGAGATGATTTTAGTGATGAAAGAAGCACTCGTGAGTGATATGGTCAAAACATTTGTTGAAGGCATGGTCAAACTCAATTATAACAAAGAAAACATCATAGAAAAGATTAATCGCCAATTTGAGAAGGAGGACCAACAAGATGTCAATATTAATTAATTGCATTAATTTAAATAAAAAATATATGAATAAGGTGGCACTTGAAGAAATCACACTAAAGTTTGAATCGGGTAAAATATATGGCGTCCTTGGCCCCAATGGCAGTGGTAAAACCACTTTGATGAAAATCATTGCGGATTTACATAAACAATCATCGGGAGAGATAACAGTTTGTGGTAATAAACCGTCTCATGAGACAAGATCTAAAGTCGCTTATATGCCAACCGAAAATTTTGTGTACGGGTGGATGAAAGTTAAAGATAGCTTAGCTTTTTATAATGATATGTACGCTGATTTTGATATGAATAAGGCACTGGATTTAATGACCTTTATGGAACTTGATCTCAACCAAAAAGTGTCAAGTCTATCCACAGGGCAAAGAGCACGTCTTAAAATTTCATTGACGATTTGCAGAGATGCAGAAGTAATTATGCTAGATGAGCCTCTAAATGGATTGGATCCAATTTCAAGAACTAAAATTAAGGAATGTATCATTGAGCAGTTTGATGAAAATAGCGTGATGATCGTTTCAACACACTTGGTGACTGAAATTGAACAGATTCTAGATGAAGTTATATTTTTAGGCAATGGGCGATTGGTTTTACAAGGCCGTGCTGAAGATTTGCGATTTGAAAGAGGCAAATCAATTGAAGATATCTATAGGGAGGTTTTTGCACATGCTTAAATTATTAAAGTTTGAATTTACCCGTAAAAAAACAGTATTCTTAGTGGCTTGCCTTATGGTGATTTTAGGAGAGGCATATGCTTTATTTAAATATTATCAAATGGATGAATCCATGCGATATTTTGCTAATAACGAAATATTCGGTATATTTGTAGCTTTTTTAACATTTGGATTTGGTATGTTATATCTTGTGGACATCATCACATTGCTGAGACAAGATATGTTTAAGCAAGAAGGCTATATGTTGTTTATGACGCCCTTTAACGGTTATCAGATTTTGGGTTCAAAGGTCATATTTGCACTTTGTGAAGGTTTTTTTATTGGGTTGATTTATCTAGCGATCGTAGTTGCCAATGGCAAAATAATGGGTGTTACTGATTTTGGGTTTATCTATGAGTTTGGAAATTTAGACGCCAATGAGATTTGGATGGTTATCAAAGGCATTTTAGTAGGGATCCTTTCTATTGTGGAATTTGCATTAACAATATTTCTTTCTTTTGCACTTTTTAAAAGTATTTTTACAGATGTTCGCTTTAAGGGCGCCATCACATTTGGGATCTTTATCGGCATCATATTAATCAAAGGTCAGGTTCTAAATTTAGTCACTAGTCTTGTGGGCAATAGTATGGACTTATTCAATGCGAGCATAAGCCATGTCAATTATGTTTCCAATATTCACATGGCACTGAATATATCCATGGGTTATGTTTTAGTGATGAGTGCACTGCTCTTTGCGATGACAGGCTACTTGTTAGAGCATAAAATCAACTTATAAAAAATGGGACGGATATATTGTCCTCAACATGAAGAGAGCGGATGCGCTCTTTTTGTGTCGTTACATAGAATATAGATCATAGATAGGAGGGGAAATCATGATATTAACGCAGTTTCATAAAAAATGTTTATTGTACCTTATACTCATCTTATTTATCAGCTTAAGCGCTACAGGTTGCTCAAAGAAGAACACAGAAAATGAAGCTAAAACGATACCTAATGCAGGCGATATCATTCAGAGCAGCGGGGTAAATCTCAATGAATTTGTGCGTTATGAGCTTAATGAAACTTTGTATTATAAAGGGGTCGATGGTTTAAATCGATATGAATCTTGTGTGAGAATTGACGAGATTTTATCTCCAAATATCGGCAAATTATACTTTTTTGAGGGTGAAACGGAGGCTTTGTCTGAAGAAGTTTCTGAGGATTACTCTTTTTATAAGGCTTATGAAGTGACGGATACGCATTATGCGCTGTATTATGACGATCAAAATGAAATGATTCTTTTGAAAAATGATATTTTGGAAGGCTCTAAATGGAAGACATCCATGATTGAGCCAGATTTAGGCATGTTGGCAGTGGAAGCAACCGTAGAAAAGATAGAAAACGATGAAATAACAGTGCGCTATAAATTCATAGACAATCAAAATATTCCAGTGGCGCAGCAATACACATTAGAGTATGTTTTTAAAGCAGGTCAAGGGATTGTTAAAGAAAAGCGCCTTTACAGTGATTATGAACTGGAACTCCAGTTAACTCAAAAGTCCTCAGATACGCCCAATACATTTGTATCTAGGTACAACAAACCTTCAGAGTTAATCTCTAAAATTTATCCGAACACTTATTTTAAGGATTTAATTTCGGATTCGATTTTTAAACAAAAAATGAGGCGGGGGCATTTTAATGATAATGAGTTGTACCAAAGTTATAAAGATTATTTAAACCAATTGCAAGTAGGGAACATGGGCAACATAAGTAGGGCTAAAGAGATGCTTAGAAATAGCGTCACCTATACTCAAAATCCACTTGAACTCGTAAGACAATTTATAGCATTTTATGAACTTAACTGTTATGACTATGGACATGTATGGATTGAACAACTTGAACTCTATGATAACGCAAAATTGGAGGCCCTCTTTGTTTTCGATGAGCATAAAGAAAAAACAAGGGTTAATCCTCAACTTAAAGGGGAATATCGCGCAGTGGGCGCTTATTTTATTGAGAATGGCATGAGCATTAAGTACGAAGAGGGTCATCCCTACTTTTCAACAAGTGCTGACTTTTTAGATCAAGCGGTAAATGTTGTAGACCCAATTTCTAAAGATTATGTGGCCTTTAAAAAGCGCCAATATACCGTTTTTCCGATACAATCAGAGGGTTATTTGACGGTATCTGCTGAGGAACTTGCTCATGCAATAAAAGCATTTGATGCAGATTATCAGGCCCATAGAGACCTTAAAGATTTTGAAGAGGCTAAATACTTGGCGGATTATCTCTTTGAGCTCTATATACTGCCAAATGGTTATTTTTCAGAAGACTATAATTATAAAGACGGCTATATCACAGAGGCATATTTAGAAAGTTACAAAGCCTATATTCAAGAAAATCCAAAATCTTCTTATACACCGATATTAATTAATGTGGTAAAAATTTTAAAGATGACTGCCAATGCCTACAGTCAAGAATTGGATCGTTATTTGACTGAACTGGGCTACTCACCTATGAGTGACACTTTTGCGTTAAAGTTTATGCAAATGGAGATGTTCTCTGATATCACAGAGGGTAAAAAGCGTATTTTGTTAAATCCCAAGGCATCAGAAGTGGTTACCGTTTCTAACACGGAAGCTTTTTTGTCTGCTATTGGACCCAATAAAACGATTTATTTAAAACCGGGACTTTATGAAATTCCATATCAGGTAGAGATTGAAAACGCATATGTACAGGTAGAAGAGGGAACCCTCAGAATTAAGAATGTTGAAAATATGACAGTTTTATCAGAGTCTGGGATCGTTGATATCCTTGCGGACAGCTATCTGGAAGTGCTCGTATACGATGGCTGTGAAAATATTCAAATGGAGGGGATAAGACTAGGGCATTTAAGGACGTATTGTATCGGAGATGTCCTTTCTGTTAAAGCTTCAAAGCAAATAGAAATCAACAAAGTCATTTTGTTTGGATGCGGTTACAATGGACTCAATTTAGAGGATGTGACAGGATTGAGCCTTTCCAATTCACTCATTTCGGACTGTCAAGCCTGTGGTCTTGTTTTTAAAGATGTGAATCAAATATCGATAAAAAACACACAGTTTTACAGAAACGGAAGACAGCTCTTTGATTTTAAGAACGCCCTAAATGTGACGTTAACTCAAGTTGTTGCGGCTGATAACGATAAAGAGGCATATGAAGCCGTTAATGCACTTATGACAGCGGATGAACTCTCAACGATTTCATTTATAAAGTCCAAACTAGAGACCACTTTTGTTCAAAAACGAGTTGAGGGTTCAGGTGCTGTGACACAAGAGGAGTAATTCATGCGCTTATCTATGGTTAAAAGGGGCTCAACTTTTGACTTTGGATACTCTAACGCCTTATGCAGAGACCAAATAGATGCCGATCATTACTGCAAAAACAACGGGTAATATCAAGCGGTATTGCTTGTAAAGGGATTTGGTATCAACGTTGAAATACTCAACGGTTAAAACCTGACAAAGATGTAGTGGTGAAATATAGTAGAATACAAATCCAGTGGTATAAATAAACATCGCCAGTCTCAGCTTTGTCTGTTCGTCGATTGCCATAGGTAAAATGAGTGGATATAAAATGGCGACGCTTGGCTGAATTGAGGCCAAGGTAAAAGATAACAATCCCGTACATAAGATAATGATGAGTTCAATTGGAATTCCCATAGAGACGATTGAGGCCATTTGGTCGTATAAATCAGGGAAAAGACCCAGTGTGTTTTTAAAGACCATAATGCCAAAAACAGATAAAACCATCAATGGTTTAACGCCTTTTTTAAGAGAGATTAGAAGCGTTTCATCATCATCTAGCCGATGTTTATCTGTAAAATGAACCAGCAAAGTCGTTAGAATACCTAGAATACAAGCTATTGAAAAAGGCAAATTTAAAATTAATGTCGACAATAAACTGACGATTATGGGTGAGGCGTAAAGACAAAAATTGATCAACTGAAAAAATAGTTTAGGAGATTTAAAGTGCATATCAATGCCCTCTATTTGAGTGTTCAAAAGTGCTTTTGAAGAATAGGGTCTGACATATAAAAAGTAGCCCATTAAGCTAAAAACAATCGCAAGTGGAAATTGGAGCTTTATAAATTCAAATAGGTCATACCCCCCGATCTGTGCTGCGATAATCATAGTGGTTGAAAGTGGAAATACAAAATATAGAGAATGCCTAAAGACAAGATTGCTTGCGGCACGATGTACATTTGACATTTCGATGCGTTCGCCTAAAGAATTCACAACTGGACAAGACATCAGAGCCCCCCCTGATACGAGCAAAGTGCCAATAAGTGCAGGTGCGAGCACTATTGTGGCCTTGACGCTACCAAGAAGATTTTCTAGGGATTGAATCATACGGTTCATAAGTTGATAACGGTCCATGAGATAACCTAAGATGGTTATAAAACCAATTGCAAGCGCTAAATTTAAAGCCTCCAGATCTGTGAGCGTCTGAAAAACAACTTTTAAGAACATCAAAACAGAAGCCTTGTTGAGTAAGATGAACGACAGAGATCCCAAAAGCAGCGATATACCGATGTTTACTTTTTTGGAGACGAGGATTAAAATAATGACCATAGTGAGTATGAGTTTTAGGATAAACATATTGGGCTCCCTTCAATTTATAAGAGTATGTTAACATATCTTTTGTTATTTCGCTATCCTAAATTAATTTAAAGGGTATAAATAACTTCATTTTGGGGTATCATAAGGGTAAATTGTTTTAGGGGAGTGGAAAGTGTATGCATAAGATCAGACAACAAATAGAAGAAATGACAAATCAAATTAATTTGAATCTACATCGGATTGATTCTAAAACCTTATCGTTGATTGATGCATTAATGGCCTTTTCCACAAAAGAAAATGACTACTTTGGGATCTCTAAAGCACATCTGTATCTTGGGATTGTCGATGTGGAAAAGGGCAATGTCAACGATGGCATTAGTCAATATATTATGGCTTTGAGTTATACTTTTTATGAGGGACTTGAAGCTTTACGCCCTCCTGTTTTGAATAACCTCGGTGTTGCACAAAATATCATTGGTAATCATGTGGCTGCAATTGAACATCTTTCAAATGCAAAAAACATTATCAATCGATATCAGGTCAGGCTGGATTTATTGCCAATTATTCATGGCAATATTGCAGATGCATATCTGGGGATACATCAACCCGAAAAAGCACTGGAATATCTGGATAAAGTAAATGAAGGTATTGCTCTTCTAGACTATGACAAAGCTTATCTCATACTGGCAAATTATGCTGAAGCTTACCTACAGCTCAAATCGCCTGAAAAGGCGTTTAACTATATTTTATGGTGTGAAGAAGTCCTAAATAATAGAAAATATTTTAGCTATCTCTCTTACGTGGATTACCTTAAAGCCAAGTATTTCGAATTGCTACATGCCTATGAAGATGTAGAAATTTTTTATAAAAAGGCTATTGATAATCAAATTAAAGATAGCCAGTTGTTTTATTATCCCAAAATATCATCCGATTATATGAGTTTTTTAATGGATCACCAAAAGTATGAAGCGTGTGTGCCTTTTATAAAGCGTTCTTTAGAACTCGCTAAAATCAATCATTGGGATTTTATATATTCAGAATACTACAGCTATCTTTCTGAGTGTTACAGAGCGCTGTCGGAATGGGAGCTTGCTTTTAACGCCATTAACTTGTACTTTGAACACAACAATAAAAACAAAGAACGCCTAAATCAATATCAACTCAATTTGCTCAACGCTCAAGAATCTCTCATGAGATTGGAAATTAAAAATAATATGCTAACGCAGTCTATCGAAAATATGAAAGTTGTCAATAACATCCTCAAGAAAATTAACGCCGTTCATAATTTAAATGATTTGGTGAAGGATTTGTACATTGAACTCAAGAATATTTTTGAGATAGATACTTTTACAATTGGATTATTAGAGGCTGAGGAAAGGAAAATCACCTATATTGCCAAATATGAAAATGATGTTTATTTAGGAACGAGTCAGATTGATTATGACAATGATAAATCCTTTAGTGTATGGGCTAAAAACAATCTTATGCCTGTCATCATACACAATGCAGATGATTTTGATTATATTAAAACACATTATGCGGCAATTAAACTAAGCAGAGAGGATTATATTAAAAAGGGCAACTATTCAAAATCGATAGTCATATGGCCATTGATGATAGAAGATGAAATGATTGGACTGATTAATATTCAAGCGCTTAAAGAGCATGCCTATAACACCTATGATCTTGAACTGATTGAAATGCTCTCGGCACATTTAGCCATAGCACTCATCAACAATAAGCAGAGAAATGAGCTCAATCATATGATCGAAAAACTCAATGAGCTTTCTTTCATTGATTCTCTTACAGGCATTTACAACCGACAAGCTTTTAACGAGTTTTTGCCATCACTTTATAAAGAGGCGATTGATCTTAAACAAAATTTGGTATTTGCCATGATTGACCTTGATAATTTTAAGGCGTTAAACGATGCTTTTGGACATCAAGAAGGTGATTTGTGTCTACAGCAATTTGGTGATCTTCTTAAAGATGTCGTGGGCAATTTAGGCTATTCTTATCGTTATGGCGGGGATGAATTTAGCGTGCTGTTCATGGGCATTGAGTTAGAGGTTGTGGACAGTATTTTGGAAGAAATCTGTCAAAAATCTTCGAAGATGTATACCTTAGATCCACATTTAACTGTGAGTGCCTCAATTGGTGCTGTCTTCATCGAAAATGGAGACTGTGCTGATCTCCAAATGCGTTCTTTTATAAGTTATGCAGACAATGCACTCTATATCGCCAAGAGCGAAGGCAAAAATACTTATAGACGCGTTATTGTATAATTTTATTAATTGATATTCTCTATCAATACGCTATAATAATAGAGAATCATTAATAGGAGGCAGAAAAATGTATAAAGTTGCAACCTCTGGTGTATGTGCTAGAGAAATTATTTTTAATATTGAAGATGGATTGGTTGGACATGTTGAATTTGTAGGCGGATGTCCTGGAAATGCAATAGGTTTAAGCAATATGATCAAAGGGATGCCAGTGACAGACGTGATTGAGAGGCTTAAGGATGTAAAGTGTGGCAATAAAAGTACATCCTGTCCCTCTCAACTTGCACTGGCACTAGAAAAGTGTTTGTAAAGGCATCTGGAGATTTAATAATGCAAAAATGGAACTCAATGACCAATAATCAGAGGGTTCTTTTTTACATAGATCACTTAGCGAAAATGGGTTTGTTACTGAAGAATTACATTCTCGTTAAAAGGTGATAACGATGCAGATTTATCAGTTATAATAGTGTAGAATTAAAATGAAAATTTAATGAACTCAATCAGAGGAGCGGGGACAGCATATGAAGAAGACAATGAAATTGATGGTATCAATTCTGCTATTGACGACGATGATTTTTGGACAGACCATTCAGATTTATGCGGATGAGACGTCTTCAAGCAATCTTACGGAAGAAGAATTTAGAGGCGTTTGGGTAGCAACAGTACTCAATATTGATTATCCGAAAAAAGGGACGACCAATGTCGAAGCGTTAAAGACAGAGGCCATTACGATTTTAGATCGTGCACAGGCAAATGGATTGAATGCGGTGATATTACAGGTGAGACCGACAGGAGATGCTTTTTACAAGTCGGCACTATTTCCTTGGTCAAAATATTTAACGGGTATTCAGGGAACTGCTCCTGAAAATAATTTTGATCCTTTGGAATTTTGGATAGAGGAAGCGCATAAACGCAACTTAGAACTACATGCATGGATTAATCCATTTAGAGTGACTAAAAAGACTAAAAATGAAGCAAGCCATGATTATAACAGTCTCTCACAATCCAATCCAGCAAGATTACATCCAGAATGGACGGTGAAATACAATGATGGTAATATATATTATGATCCTGGTATTCCTGCAGCTAGAGATCTCATCGTAGACGGTGTAGCAGAGCTTATAAGCAATTATAGTATAGATGGCATACATTTTGATGACTACTTTTATCCAGGGACAGACTTTGATGATGCAAGTACATTTAACCAATACGGGACTGGATTTAGTGATGTAGGAGATTTTAGACGTCATAATGTCGATCTTTTGATTGAGGATGTGCACCAAACCATCAAAGCGATAAAACCAGAGGTTGAATTTGGGATCAGCCCGTTTGGCATATGGGCCAATAAAAAGGACAATGCACTTGGAAGTGATACAAAAGGACTTCAATCTTATTATGCACATTATGCAGATACAAAAGGATGGGTTGAAAAAGAAATTATAGATTATATCGCGCCGCAGCTTTATTGGAACATTGGCTATACGATTGCGGATTATGAGATTCTAGCAAAATGGTGGAATGACGTCTGTAAGGAGTCTTCAGTAAAACTGTATATCGGCCATGGGGCTTACAGAACTGGCAATAGCGATTCTAAAAGTGCGTGGTATGGCGTGGATGAAATTAGGAGACAGCTTGATTTAAATCAAACATTGGATCAAGTAGAGGGCAGTATTTTTTATAACAATACCGCTTTTATCAACCAGCCAAGCCTAGGAACGCTTTTAAAGACTTATTATGCTTCAAATAATGCCACTAAAAATTCAACGGCAAATGCACCAACCAATGCACCAACCAATGCACCAATTGTTATCAAACCAGTAACACCAGTGACCAACACTTTTATCTTGTCTAGACCAAGTGACAATATCAAAACAACAGCTTCAAATTATTATTTATCAGGGGCTTCAAATGCGACGCTGCCTTTGTTTTTGAATGACAAAGAAGTAGCGGATAGAACTTTAAATGGTTATTTTGGTATTTATGTAACTTTAAAAGAGGGTGTAAATACATTTACTTTCAAACAGGGCAGTAAAAGTTACACAAGAACAATTACGAAAACAAGTTCAAGCGGGAGTATAACACCGATGAGTACTTATCAGATTTCGGATAGTACAACGCTTCCAAGAGAGAAAGAAATGAGAATGGCAGGAGAAAAGATCACTTTAATCTGTAAGGCGCCAATTGGAGCAGAAGTAAAAGTTGCTTTTAATGGTCAAAGTTATTTGATGGTGCCTAAAGTGACTCAGAGTCCAGATGGTAAAGTTTATGCGACAACTTACAGTTATGAGTACACTTTTCCAGCGCTTAATCAAGGCGTCTATGAGCAAGATTTAGGCGTGCCCGTTTATACGATGAAATTTGGCAGTTACAAAGATGAAGCTTCTGCACCCGAAAATCTAGTCTTGATTTCAAAGAACTCAATTTATACAGGCGTTGTGGTGGACACTTATATCGACCTCTACAAAACACCAGTATCTGGAAACGGGGTTGCTGCTAATATGGTAGAAGGCATGACGGATCAGATCACTGGCATGTCAGGCAACTACGTAAGACTTGCTTCAGGTCTTTGGACCAGCAAAAGTGCTGTAACGATTTCTAAGGCAAATGAGCCACAAATTATTAAATTGACTAAAATGGACTATCAATCTACCGACGCTTTCGATCGTATTGTGATTGAAACTTCTGGTGGTGGTGCTGGAATTGCCGCGTACGATGGGGAGTCGGTATCGCTTGCTTTAAGTTCAATTGAGAACAAGAATGCACTTTCACTTCAAAATAGCATTATAGAAACAAATTTCGCAGAGGGTAAGACCAACCTTAAAATCGAAACGCCAAGTTTAAAAGGATACTATATGGAGAAAACAGCTAAAGGCTTTGATTTAATTCTACTTAGAAATAAGGCGAAAAATGAATCTGCTGTATCCAGTTTGCCACTTGCCAACTATACCATATTGCTTGATCCAGGTCATGGTGGTAGCGATATGGGTGCTCGGGGTCTTCTTGGGGATATATTCACCGAAAAAACAATCAATTTGAATACCGCATTTGCTTTAAAAGCTAAATTAGAATCTCTAGGTGCCATCGTGAAAATGACAAGAGAATCTGATGTGGATATGTCTCTTAAAGAACGTTTAGCATTTTCATTAAAGGTAAAACCAGACCTCTTTCTATCCATTCATGCAGATAGTTTAGAGGATACGAAAGATATTTCTAAAGTCTTCGGTTTTTCAGTTTTTTATAAAGATCCTGTCGCTAAAGCGTTATCAGATACGTTGCTAAATCAAATTTTGTTTGATTTGGGGAGAAAAGACAGAGGCGCTAATATGAAGAATTTCTATGTGACGCGGGGAACTTGGGCACCTTCGGTTCTGATTGAAACGGGATTTGTTTGTAATCCTGTGGAATATGAATGGCTGATGGATCAAAAATCTCAATCTTTGTTAGTGGATAGTTTAGCACGTGGCATTGTCAATTATTTTGGTCAAACCGTACAATAAAATATTAAAAATAGGGATTAAAAGCAGTTCTATTTAACCTTGAGGATAAGGGTTGAGTAGAACTCTTTTTTTTGGATCGCGAATTTGTTTTCTGTAGAAATGAACACATTATTGGGTATAGATGCTATAATGAATGTATCAAAAACGTAATAAAAACTTGGAGGCAGTATGAGACGGAAGCTTATATTAATCACTAGTATAATTTCAGTGGTTTTACTGAGTTATGGCGTTCATTTTTTTGATAACTATGAAAATAGTATCTATGACGCTTTTTATCAAAAGCCGCAAGAGACCAATGATAATATTGTCATCATAGCAATAGACGATGCCACAATAAACGCCCTAGGGCAATGGCCTTTTGATCGCTCAATGCACGCAGATTTAATTGATTTTATATCACAAGGCAATCCAGCTGCAATCGGGGTGGACCTTATGTTTGATTCCTATTCAAATGAAGCGTCTGACTTTGAACTTGCACGTGCGATAAAAGAAGCAGGCAATGTGGTATTGGCAAAGCAGATTGTGTATACGCCCAAAATTAAAGGGTATAAACAAGGGAGTGACATTGTCATCAGTCAGTTTGATGAGCTTCTTGATGTGTCGACGCAAGGTCACATCAATACCTTTCTTGATGCAGACCGTGTCGTTAGAAAAATTAACATGTTTGCAAAACGTTTTGTTCTCGAAACGGAGTCCTATGAGGAAGAGCCAAATTTTGCATATGCGCTCTTAAAACTGTATGCTCAAAATGCCGGTATGGATGACCAGACGAAAGAAAACTTAGAAAGTGTACTCCAAAAATACAATCATGACACTGAGGATCTCTATATTGATTATAAAGGGATTCCAAGAAAATATGACAGTATTCCATATTTTTTAGTTTACAGTGAGGGTTTTCCTGCGAGTTATTTTGAAGATAAAATTGTTTTAATTGGACCTTATGCCAATGGCCTTCAAGATGAATATGTGACACCTGTTGTGAAAGAGCAACCCATGTTTGGAATCGAAATACATGCGAATATCCTTCAAAATTTACTAGAAGATAGTTTTAAAAAACCCGTTCCAAGCTTTTTTAATGTGCTAATGATCGTTTTCATGGGGATTTTAGCCTATTTTTTATCTAATAAATTATCGCCTGCTAAGGGGTTAATTTCAAATGCGGCCATCATAATTGTCTACTTGATATTATGTCATCAAGTGTATCAAATGGGCTATATCTTGAAGGTGTTTTATCCGATTTTAGCGATGATGATTATGTATGTTTCAGCACTGGCTTATCATTATCTAGAGCAACTTTATGAAAAGAAAAAGATCAGAAATATCTTCGGTCGATATGTGGCTCCACAAGTTGTCGATAAGATCTTAGAGGATTCGGACAATATAAATCTAGGTGGTGAGAGACGCTATATTTCTGTGCTGTTCGTTGATATTAGAGGTTTTACACCACTTTCGGAGAAAGCAGAACCCGAACAAATTGTAGAAATTTTGAACAGCTACTTAGAACTCTGTGAACAGTCGATCTTTAAAAATGCAGGCACTTTAGACAAATTTATAGGCGATGCGACGATGGCGATTTACAATGCACCTCTTGAACTTGAAGCGCATGCGCTCTGTGCAGTAAAAACAGCTTGGGACATGAAAATGGGCGCTCAAAAATTAAAGCAAGAGCTGTTTGAGAAATATGACAAGATTGTAGACTTTGGTATTGGCGTTAATACAGGGTATGCAGTTGTGGGCAATATTGGCTCCAAAAAGCGTATGGATTACACTGCAATTGGAGATACAGTGAACACATCAGCGAGGCTAGAAGCCAATGCGAAGGCAGGTCAAATCTTGATTAGCGAGAGCACTTACGAACATGTGAAAGATCAGATTCTTGCAACGCCTTTAGGCGGTATTAAAGTCAAGGGCAAGGAAACTCTGATTCAAATCTATCAAGTGGAGGGAATTGTAGGCGATGACAGACAAGCAAATGGAAGTTAAATTTTTGGGGGTGAGAGGTTCGTATAATCTTTCCAATACTCAAAGTGTAAAATATGGCGGTAATACAAGTTGTATTCAAATTATCATTGAAGATCAGATTATTTTTTTGGATGCGGGAAGTGGCATTACAAAAGTTGAAAAACCCTTTAATGACTTTGATATCCACATCCTCTTTACACATTATCATTGGGATCATGTTTTGGGTCTACCTTTTTTTTCTACACTCTATGCCAAAAATGATAAAGTACATGTAAAAGGGATGAAACCTGAACATTATTCATTAAAGGAAGTCTTGAGATTATTGTTCAATCCTCCCTTTTGTCCGATTATGTGGTCAAAAGTACAAGATAAATTAGATATCGAAGAAATTCCTGAATACGGAACCTTTTACATTAAGAACATTAAAGTAGAGACTATATTGCTCATGCATCCAGGAGGAGCACTAGGCTATAAAATAACTTATAACGGTATATCTATTGTGCTTTTAACAGATATAGAATTGAGCAAGGCATTTTCATCATATGAATCAGAGCGAGAAAAACTCTTGAAATTTGTTAAAGATGTTGATGTATTGGTCATGGATGCTGCACTTACCAATGAAGAGTATTATGGCGCTGTGGGCAGCAATAAAATCGGTTGGGGCCATAGCACAATGGAAGAGTGTATACTCTTGTCAGAGGATGCTGGAGTAAAAAAAACGTATATTACACATTATCTGCCTTATCGTGAGGATCTCCAAAATGATGCTCTAGAAAAGGACATCAAAGCAAAGCATCCAACTGTATTTTTAGCGAAAGAAGATGAATCCCTTATTTTTAGAGCCTGTAGGAGTTAAAGAGATGAATTTAAAGACGGATATAATGCCAAATGCGCTTATACTCAAAGAAAATTATGAGAAATTAATCAAAGTTGGAAAAGCACTCACTGCAGAAAAGGATTATAACAAATTACTAGAGCTGATATTAAATGAAACGCGTAAAATTGCAAAAGCAGATGGCGGCACGCTCTATATTATTGATGATGGCAAATTGTATCATAAAATTATGCAAAATGAGACTTTGAAAATTTTTTTGGGTGGTGGGGGAGAACCTATTAATTTCAAACCCCTTGAACTGGTAGAAACCCATATTGCGCCTTATACAGCTATTCATAAAAAACCAGTAAATATTCCGGATGTGTATCACACGGAACTGTTTGATTTTACTGGACCGAAAGAGTTTGATAAGTCGGTTGGTTATATTACAAAGTCCATGCTCGTCGTGCCCTTAATCAATCGTGATGATGATGTTATCGGTGTTGTTCAACTCATAAATGCTGTGGAAAATAATGAACTGGTCCCCTTTAGTCATGACATAGAAGAAATCGTCATGACGCTTTCTTCACAAGCAGGCATAGCACTGGAAAATATGCAATATGTGGATGAAATACGGACTCTGTTTGATTCTTTTGTTGCGGTATTGGTAACTGCAATTGATGAAAGAACGCCATACAATGCAAATCATTCTAGAAATGTCGCTATTTTTACGGAGCGGTTTGCAAGAGCGGTCAATGATTATAAAGAAGGCCCCTATGGTGATTTTATATTTGATGAAGCACATATTCGAACGCTTGTTATGGCAGCTTGGCTTCATGATATTGGAAAGATAACAGTACCTGAAAGCGTTATGAATAAGCCAACACGTTTATCTACAGACATCGAATTTGTAGAAAATAGGATAAAATTAATTAAAGCACTGGTGGATCAGCGCTATTATAAAACCTTGGCAAATTGTGAACGGACAGAAACGGAGAAGCAATCGGCTAAAGCACTTTGGGTATTGGAGAAAGAATTTATTGAAGAAGCCACAGCCCTGATCATAAAAGCAAATGAGCCGAGTACCTTTATGGATGCAAAGATGCAAAGTGAAATCGTTAAGATTTATGAGTATCGATTTGAAGCGGTTGAAGAAAGCCTTTTAAATCAGAGAGAATTTGAATTTTTAATGATTCAAAAGGGGACTTTAACAGATGGGGAACGCGAGATTATGGAGAATCATGTGGTTACCACAGAAAAAATGCTTTCCAAAATTAAATTTCCAAAAGACCTCAATGAGGTCCCTTATTGGGCGATTAATCATCATGAGATGCTCGATGGTACTGGGTATTCTAGAGGTTTAAAAGAGGCTGAAATCCCTATGGAAGTCAGAATTTTAACGATTATTGATATCTATGATGCTTTAACAGCTACAGATAGGCCTTATAAGAAGGGGATGCCGGCGGATAAAGCATTCTTTATACTTGGCAAAATGGTAGAAGAAGGCAAGATTGATGGTGATTTGCTTTATATTTTTGAACACAGTGAGGCTTGGCATTTTAAAAATTGAGGCAAATTCTTCGTTGGGATT
Source organism: Fusibacter sp. 3D3 (assembly GCF_001748365.1). Classification (GTDB taxonomy): domain Bacteria; phylum Bacillota; class Clostridia; order Peptostreptococcales; family Acidaminobacteraceae; genus Fusibacter_A. Next base: position 155,751 of record NZ_BDHH01000005.1, read on the forward strand.
TTGAAGTGCCTTTACAGACGGCTAAGCGTGTTCGTATAATTTGAGAGTGAATTAAAACTTTGTGGCCTATAAAAAAGGTTGAAATTGCAATTGCAATCTCAACCTTTTTTTTATAATACTCTAAATTCTTAGAACAGTTTAATTGTATTGGACACTTTAACTTTAATTAATTTGCAGGTACATTTAACATTTGACCTGGCATGATTAAATTTGGATTTTTAAGTTGATTGAGTTCTTGAAGTGCTTGCCAAGTGGTGTGATATTTTTTTGCGATTTTCCAAAGGACATCACCAGACTGTACTTTATAGACACTGCCTTTAACGCTAATGAGGCCACTATTGATTAAATCTTGCACATTAATGGCTTTGACATTTAGTGTTCTTCCGTCTTCGGAAGCAGGTAAAGTGAGCGTGCCGTTTTTAATCATTTCATTTACGAGTCCAAGATAAGGGGAATTTGCGATATCTGTGCCGATGATTTTCCAGTTGTTATCAATTGCTGGATCAAGTTTTCCATTTTTTACATCTTGTGTGTAAGCGATGATGAGATCTCTTACGCGACCTTTATCTTGCATTGCTTCGTAGGAGTCATAATATTTATCTTCCATTTTTACAAGGTCTAAACTGATTAAAGTACCAAAACGATAATTGTTTACAGCAAGTTTGTAGACCTTGTTTAAATCCACAGAGGCACCGTTAATTTTAGCATTGACGATTCTTGAACCCGATGGATTAGAAAGATCAATCTCATATGTGATACCGCTAAACATATCATAATTATAGCCTCTGACATCAGGATTAAAACTGATGGTTAAATCGCCTTCCTTATAGGTGTTAAAGTAGTTTGCTGACCACTCCATATATTTGAGTAAATTTTCACCTGTAATATTAACGCCCATTAAGGTATTGTCATATTTGTAGATAAATGCAACATCTTTCTTCTTAAATACGCCTTGTTTGAGATTAGAACCAAAATTAAAGAGTGCAGCACTACTAATATCAGCTTTTGAATAGTACATTTGAACTTCATTGATTAAATCAATAACGGATGTATCCATAATTTGAGCTGTTGGAAGTGTTGTTACCTCACTCTTACCCGTATAATAGTCAGGATTCTTGATAAAATCAGCGGATATTTGTCCCACGACTTTGTTTGCTTCTTCGAGTGAACGCTCATCAACAAATTTGAAAGCAGTTAAAATTTCAGGATCAGCATCTGCTTTAGCGGTTTCGACATTTTCAACTTCAACTGTTTTGACGCTCCATTTGCCGTTTTCTTTTGTAAGTGAAATATCTGCCTTTGAAACGGCCCAGCCATAGCTACCCGGTTCAATTAATTTGACACCATTAATTTCGTTTGTATATTTGCTGTGGGCATGACCCCCAAAGATGACACTAAATTGAGGGTATTTTTCTGCAACGAGTTCTATACCATCATAGCCGTGTTCGCCTTCAGGTCCAATGTGATAAGCGCCAACAAGGACATCGTATTTACCTTCAAGCTCTTTAAGTGCTTTACCGGTTTCGTCCAAAACATTTGTAAATTCTAAACCTGCAAAATGTTCTGGTGTGCTTGCTTCCCAAATAGGGACATTTGGAGGCATCATGCCAACCACTGCCACTTTAACCCCTTGAATATCAAAAATTTCATAAGGTGCAACAAAGCGCTCGTTAGTCTCTTTTTTATAAATATTAGCGGCTAAAACTTTACCCTCAAAGCCCGCTATGTTTTTGTTTAAGAAATCCATGCTAAAATTGAATTCGTGATTGCCAAGAACCCAAGCATCGTAGCCAATCATATTCATTGCTTGTATCATTGGATGGACCGGTAGATCGTTGAATAATTCCGCGCTATTATCCTGAACTGTATCGCCACAGTCAAATAGAATAGAATTTGGATTTTCTGCTTTAAGTGTTTTAACCACAGTTGCAATTTTAGCGAGACCTGCGTCTGAGTCGTTTGAATCTGTCGCATACTCATAAGGATAAATACGACCGTGTAAATCACTAGTACCTAAGATTGAAATGTTGATGACTTCCTCATTTGCTCCAAAAGCTGCAAATGGCACTGTAGCAAGTACTAAGATCAGTGTCAATAAAATCGACAGTTTTCTTTTCATGTTTTGCCTCCCATATTGTTTAATAGTAGCCCCAAAAAAGTCCATATTATGGATAGAATCATTATATCAAATTTAAAGAAAAATTCAGTAAATTTAATCATTATTTTATAAGAACTTTACAAGGGGTCCGTCGAATAGGTTGACATAACGCTCAACAAGTTGCTGAAGGGGTTGGGTACAGCGGTAATATTTCTTTAAATTCAGATTACTTTGTATATAAATTACAAAGCAATTCTAAAGATATTTTAATGTAATTGAAATCTTATGGACACATCTAATACATATATTAGCTTTATAATGATGAAGTACCATTAAAATGGATTCAACTCATAAGATAAGGAGGATAGGTCAATAAGTAGACCTAACATAAACGATGAAGAGAAAAATGATTATAGGGATTACGGTATTTACACTTTTGATGACAGGGTGTCAACCTAAAGCAAACGATGAGGTGCAAAATACGAATCCGTCGGTGCCACAAGAAACGGTTCAGGGGACAAATCCAGAAACGGAAGCCATTAGTCCAGAAAAAGTTGAGGCGAGTCCGATTGATAAAGAAACCGAAAAAGAAGCGCTTATGTCTTTATTAAAAGAAGGTAGAATGGTGGAGTATAAAACAGTGCTCACCAATTATATAAATGATTTTGATCAAACCGAAATTGATGCCCTCTTTGTAATGCATCAAGCTTATTTAAGGGAACATCTTACTGACGAAATCGATTTATATTATAGCGATGACATGGCCGGCATACATGCGGAGCTCATAGCTGCGCTTTCGGATCAAGCAAGTTATATCGTTTATGGCAGTGATAAATTAAAACTGGTCGATAAATTGCAAACAGAATCCTACAAAGCTTTAGTCCAAAAAACTTTAGAATCGGGTTATGCATTAGACAGTGGTGAGGGTTCTTTCTATCCACAACTGGATTATTCCGAATTGTTATCTGTGTATGAAGGGCATTTGTCAGAACAATATAGAGGCTATTTATCCCTTATGTCAGAAGACCTCAAACAGCCTTTAACCACAGAGGAATATTTAGCGGTGGATTTAGAGACCTTAAAAGCGAGAATGTATGCTTATGAAGACTACTTACAAACTTTTGGAAAGCAAATTAAAAAGGATCAACCAGAGATGTTTGAAGACATACGCATTCAGCTTTCGGTAGGTATTTGGAATACGGTAAATCCAAGTCTATCTAATGGTTTGTTGGGAATGGATTATTATCCAACACAAGAGCTTGTGCATTTTTATCAGTCTATCATAGAGGATGATCAATATCCGATTACAACAGAAGCGGCCTCTAGAATTTTAAAAATTATTGAAGATAAAAGAGAAGACGTATTTGGTTCAGCAGAGAAGACAGAATTGTTGTACCCAATGTCTCAAACGATCTCTGATGATTTAAATCAGAAATTAAAAATGGCATATTAATCAAATTAAAAAGCAAAATGAAGGTGTTCCTACGAATAGGGCACCTTCATTTTTTGACCACAAGTGATTCTGAGGGGTTCTAAAATGTTTGGCATTATATTCATTATACGACACGTGCTATTGGGGGCGTAGGACTTATATTAATGGAGGCCACAGCAGTTGAAAAGAGAGGTAGAATTTCAGATAGAGATTTAGGAATCTGGGATGATGCCCATGTTAAACGGTTAAAAAATATAGTGGATGAATGTAAAATTCAGGGTGCCCTAATTGGAATTCAGTTAGCACATGCAGGTCGAAAATGTGAAGTGCCAACAGAAGATAGCATTGCACCAAGTTCAATCGCGTTCAGTGAAGCCTATCAGCGTCCTAGTGAGATGAATCAAAAGGCAATTGACACCGTTATAGAGGCCTTTAAAAAAGGTGCTGAGAGAGCTTTAAAAGCTGGATTTGATGTTATTGAGTTACATGGGGCCCATGGCTATTTGATCAATGAATTGAGACAATTCGATTGGAGACTCAACTGCCTGTCATTGGTGGTGGATTACTGACGAATGCACTTATGACTGAAGAAATGCTCCAAAACGATAGAATTGATTTGTTTTTTCTAGGGCAAGAATTATTAAGAAATCCATATTGGGCATTAAAGGCATCCCAGGACCTTCACGAGGATATTCAGTGGCCAGTGCCCTATCAAAGAAGTAAGACAATCTGAGGTATGGTTTTTGATTTGAAGAATTGATGGAGAAGGTGGCATAACAGACAAGGTTAGTGATATAATGATAGGTAGACATTATCAATTATAGTTAGAGTGTCAAAGAACAGTTTCGCAGGAACCATCACCCGTAAGCTGTGTCGCGTACTTTCCGTAAACGCATCATAGGGTAGACGGTTGCTCAACTTTTGGTTTTTGAAACTCTAACCCTGTATTCTAATCTAGGAGGAAAATGTCATATGAAAATCATATCTATAAGAGAAAATCCATCTTATAAAGATATTGCAATTCAATATTTTCAAAAGAGATGGGCAAATGAAGCCACCATGAAGATTTATGAAGATTGTATTTCCAACAGTATTTTAGCGCAAAGACCATTGCCACAATGGTATTTATTGCTAGGAGATCAAGATAAAATAGTGGGTTGTGCTGGACTTATAACAAACGATTTTATCAGTCGAATGGATTTGTATCCTTGGGTTTGTGCTGTATATATTGAAAAAGAATACAGAGGAAATGCCTATGGAAAACTTCTGCTCGATAAAGCCAAAGAAGACGCAAATGAAGCGGGTTTTTCAAATCTATATTTATGTACACATCATGTTGGATTTTATGAAAAATACGGATTTAATTATCTTGCAGAGGGCTATCACCCTTGGGGCGAAAGCTCTAGAATTTACGAGTGTGACTTACAACGTTAGAGTAAAATGCCTGCGCTTTGCTGGACGAAAACGAATGCGTTCTCTAATAAAAAACGAGCCATGAATTAATTTCATTGGCTCGTTTTACTGTAAATAAAATACTTTTTATAGCTTGTACACTTTTGTAAGAGGGTTGTTTTACTTTTGACCACTCTAACTCACTTTCAAATTTACAGATAAGGCGAAAAACAATCGGGAATATGTCCTGTAATACTCAAACTGATCTCAAAGTGAAGATTGAAACGGTCTGCAATGAGTTTAATTTTTTCCAGCCAATCACATATTTCTTCTGGTGTCAGAATATAAATATTTAAAATACCATCTAAATACATACTTTCAATATCGTAATTGGTGCTCATTAAACCGTGTAAAAATGCGACGAATTCATCAGATGAATTAATAGGAAATTCTGAAATGTTGATATATCTGATACTGTGATGAATTTCAAGAATGCTTTCATCTGACTCACCAATAAAAACAATATTGCCCTTTGAAGTCTTAACAGCTGCATTTGCATGATCAATCATTTCTTTTGTTTTACCTATACCTGGTTGTCCAATAATCAATTTAATCATATAAGCCCCCTGTAAGTTCTGTATTTTAGGTTCATATTTAATTTTAGCATGATTTGACAAGAATCACACCTATAATTTGAACAAATAAACACTTAAAATGAAAGTTAATTTAGAGCAAGAGAATACTTTTTAAGGAGACATATCATTATTAAACCTTGTATAGCTCCCTTTTTTTGGTTATAATGCTCTTAGCAAGGTGGACCCGTTTATAGAGTGCAACCGATAAATTGGGGACAAAAAAATACTTGGAGGCATAAATCTTGATAAAAGTTGATGTGGAAAATTTAAAGAAATATGTGGATGCGTACTCATTTGTTGAATTGTCATCGGGTCAAATGATCATTAATATCCTCAAAACAGAGGGGATCATGAGAGTCGTTTATACCAAGTTATTTGAGGCGTACAATATTTCAGAACCTAAGTTTTTTGTTCTATTACTTTTGAGTAATAAAAAGGAGGGCATGGCGCTTTCTGAAATTGGAGAACAAATGCTTGTTACTAAAGCGAACATGACGACTTTGATTGAGCGCATGGAGAATGAAGGTTTGGTTTCAAAGAAAAGAAGTCATGAAGATAAGCGTTCTATTAAAGCGACATTAACACCTAAGGGGGAATCTCTTTTCGATGAAGTTAAATTTTTACATAAAGAATTTAGTGAAAAAATGATGAAATCACTGACAAATGATGAAATCGATTCTTTAAATCATTTATTGAGAAAGCTTCAATTTGGGATTATGAATGATTTTAACCCTTGAGGAGATGTTTCCCACTTCTCTAAGTGGGGGTTCATATTCCTAATTCAGAAACGCCCACTGAATGCAATCTGATAGGATTGTGCAAGTGTTACGAAGGTAGCGCAGCGGACTGAGTATACGCTTTGATGTAATGCGCTAGAAGTTGAAGTATTTATAGATCAGACGAATTCGAAATTGCGGTTTTTGAATCTTTATGGTCGGAGTGTCAAAAACCATTTTCGCACGAATCCTCTACCGATGCCGTATCGCGTACTTTTCGTAAGCGCATCATAGGGTAAGGATTCGTGCGAAACTTTTGACTGTTGACACTCTAATTATTTCGTCTTTTTTTCAAAAAAAGTGATGACAAAAGCAACCATTAACAATCCAATTGAAAGATAGTACATATCTTGATTGGCATTGATTGGACATACATTTGATACCTTGGTCGTATAAGTCGTCCAAAGTGTATATGAACTTATGGATAAAGCTAACACAAAGAGTGCATCTGAAATCTTTTTAAACCGTGATGTGTCTTCTATATATTTTCGAATTATTTTCATAAGATACCCTCCTTAATTCTATATAAGTACAAAGATTGTTTTTGTTATGAATGTTGGGTTCTAAATAATATACCACGAAAAGTCAGTATTATCACATATATTAAGAAAGCTTAAAACCCTCGAGGGGCTTTATTTAAAGGCAAACTTGGTTGTTATGTCCTACTGCATTTGTTACAATAGGGATAGTAAGCGAAGAAGGAGAATCATATGCCGTTTGAAATTAAGTTAATAATCTGGATACAAACGTTTAGTTCACCATTTTTGGATCATCTATTTGAAGCTATAACCGTATTGGGTGAATCGTATACTTATATTGTTTTATTAAGTCTGATTTATTGGTGTATAGATAAAGTGAATTCTAGACGCCTATTAATAGCGGTTACACTTTCAGTCGCCATAAATGGGATGTTGAAAGAAATCTTTAATGCGGCAAGACCCATTGGTGTTGAGGGGATAAGAAGTTTGCGTATCCATACGGCCATAGGGGCATCGTTTCCAAGTGGCCATACACAAACCCTTGCGACATTTGTTTTTTCAATGATGCGCATTTATAAAGATAAAATGATGACTATTTTAGGTTTGTTTTTGGTTGTTGCAGTTGCAATTTCTAGATTATATTTAGGGGTACACTGGCCAAAAGATGTCATTGCAGCGGTTATTGTTGCTATGGTCATTGTAAAAAGTTCTGAATGGATACATGAGCGTGCATATCGTTACAGTGATTTTTTGCCCTATTTTATTATTTTAGCAATCGCGAGCGCCTCTTTATTTGCTTTTAAAACAGAGAGCTACTATAAGGGTGTGGCCATTTTGCTTGGGTATATCATAGGTTATTGGGTAGAAGAGAACTTTGTGAATTTTGATGCAAGAGGCCCTTTAGATCGACAAATCATAAAATACATCATTGGCATGACAGGCCTTTTGATTGTATTTGTGGGGCTGAAAATGATTCTTCCAGAGGCACCAAGCATGAGTTTTATCCGATATTTTGCAACTTTATTATGGGCTACAGCAGGCGCACCAGCTTTATTTGTGGCACTGCGCTTATCAAACCATCGAATTTTTTAAGAAAAGAGAAAATGCCATGAGAACGGATAATCGTATAAAATACTGTGTTGAAAATAATATATTTGATAGCTTAAACAAAATTTATGAGGCTGTACCTTCTGGCCAATGTCAAGGGTGTACAAAATGCTGTCATGAGTCAGTAAATATATCAATGGTTGAGGCGTTGAATATTCTACATCAATATTATGAAAAAGAAAATGGTGAAATTGTAATACCTGAAAATATAAAAATGAACCTGATAAAATACTATTTTAGCGAATGGATTATGCCTAAAAAATGTCCTTTTTTAAGTGATGAAAACCTGTGTAGCATTTATCAGGCGAGACCTTTGCCTTGCCGTATATTTGGCAATCGATCTCGACATGCTTTTAATAAGAATTTGGATCTTGTCAGAAAACAAAATAAGCGTGTCGCTAGGGCGATCTTAATGGATTTAAAGCTGAAAGTACCTTTAAAGGTTATCAATCGAACAATTGAGTATTGTGAAAATTACCAAAGAGGGCGCTTACTTGACGAAGGTGATGTCAATGCACTTTATGATTCACTGATCAATTTAGAGGGGAAACTTTATTTTAGCGGTGTCATGGAAGAAATGATGATGAACCAACATCTAGTTGGTTTTTTTATAGAGGCCATTTTACTGAATGAAACATATGAAGTGGTCACCTCTAAATTATTACAAGATATTAGACTCGATATTTTAAGAAGTATCCCTATGAACAAATAAAAAGGCGTTATTGCTCATCTGAAGTTTTAGATTTGCAATAGCGCCTTTTAATTGTTATTTTTCGTGATGATGTTCTAAAATAGTTCGACCCGAGTGTTTGCCCTCTAGCATCATCTCTATTCTACTTTCAATTTCGGATAATGTGATGGTCTCGACAAATTTGAATTTTTCTGTAATGGCCCATTCTTCTGATAAAAGATCCCAAATTTTAGTTCGTAGGGTCATGTCACACTGAACGGAATCAATCCCATAAAGTGTGACACCTCTTAAAATAAAAGGGTACACATTGAGCATTAAATCGGGTGATGCCACATTGCCACAACAGGTGACACAACCCGCATAATCGGTAGATTTCACAGCGGATGCAAGAAAATCGCCGCCAACAGTATCAACAGCTGCAATCCACATCGGTTTAGCAAGCATCTTCGCACCGAGCTGTGTTAAGGCATCTCTATGAAGGACTTCACAGGCGCCGTTTTGAATAAGTTGATCTTTGAGCTGTTCTTTTCCCGTTACAGCCACAACTTGATAACCCAAGTGACTTAATAATCCCATGGCAATACTGCCAACGCCACCAGTAGCCCCAGTAACTAAAATTTTACCAGATTCAGGTTTAACACCATGATCGACAATCTTTTTAACTGAAAGGGCAGCGGTAAATCCAGCTGTACCATAGAGCATGGCATCTTTCAGGGATAGATTTGACGGTTTCTTAACGACCCAATGCGCAGGCACATCAATAAATGCGCCAAAGCCGCCATCCGTATTCATGCCGAGATCATAGCCGGTTACGATGACCTCATCAGAATTATTAAAAAGACTTGATCTGCTCTCTTCAATGATCCCAGCGGCATCAATCCCTGGAACATGTGGATAATTGCGTGTGACACCCTTGTTGCCTGTTGAAGAGAGGGCATCTTTATAATTTAAAGAAGAAAAAAGAACTTTAATTCTGACATGATCTGGTTTGAGTTCCTGAGATTCAAGGTGCTTGATTTCTTTCGTGAACACACCATCAAGTTCTGTTATATAAAGTGCTTTGTATTGCATAGAGACCTCCCGAATGAGTTGATGATAGTTTTATGTAAAACTAATGTTTTTTTCAAATATACCATTAAAATAGTTTTATGTCAAACAAATTGAAAATAAACTCATGATAAAGTATAATAGAGAAAAGGGCCGATAAGATAAGCCATTATTTTTATGACCCGAATGAAGTGAAAGGAATATTGAAAGCTATGAATGACAAGTACATCGTTTATTTTATAAGCAAAACAAAAAAGAAAATGCAAAAATTTATTGAAGCGAAATTGAAAGAAAATCAAATTGATGATTTGGTCCCATCTTATGGAAATATTTTCACTGCACTTTATGAGCATGGTGGACGGCTTAAAATGAGTGAAATAAGCCACTTGGTCAATAAAGACAAATCTACAGTGACCGTTTTAGTGAATAGACTCATTGAAAGAAAATACATTCAAAAACAGTTTTCTAAAGAGGATAGGCGTGTTGTTTATATTGTTCTAACAGATAAAGGCCATGCTTTTGAGCCTGTTTATAAGGAGATATCAGCTGAAATTAATGCTGTTGCATTTGAGGGATTTGAAGATACGGAAAAGGAAATTTTCCTTAAATTGTTAAAAAAGATGAATAACAATTTTGGACGTTATACTGAATGATCTGTATCCATCAGCGGTTGAAGAAGGCATAGTGTAAGAAGACATTTCGATGCTTCTCAGACTATGCCTTTTTAATGGCATATTGCTATTTGTTGTTGTGCAGTAATTTGTGAGCGGATTCTTCAACTTGATCTTTGAAGTGTCTAAAATTATTAGTAAACAAACCATCGTGAATATGTGGTTTTTCAAGGAAATAAAAGGATAAACCGCCAAGGCCAACATGAGTTCCCACAGCGACACCCATCTGAAGTAGCAAGATTTCGCCTTGGAAAGCAGTTTCACTTTTTATAAGTTGCACTAAATTTTCTGCATAGAGTTTATCAGAGGTATAGCCTACGATAACAAAGTCGGTGAGTTCGAGATTAACACGTTCTTTGAAGGCGTCAATATAATGCTGAAGGACTTTTTTTCGACCTCTTTCCTTGCCGACAATGGCACCCTCACCATCGCGCATGGACATAATCGGTTTTACCTTCAACATTTTACCGATAAAGGCGCTGGTGGGTTTCAGACGACCACTTCTCACAAGATTATCGAGGTCATCCACAGATAGAAGGTGTTTTACATTTCTTTTGTAGGCTTCCACAAATTCAACGACCTCTTCAAAGGTTTTATCAGAATTCAATAAACGTGCTGATTTTAGGATAAGCCATCCACTGCCATGACTCATAGAGGTGGAATCCACAATGTGGATCTTATAATCTATGACCTCGTGAGCATCTATAAAATAATCTTTTGCAATGAGAGCAGATTGATAGGAGCCGCTGGTTTTTCGAGACATACAAATGCATAGAATTTCTTTTTTGCCTTGTATATAAGCGTCTTCAAAGAGTTGAAGGAAAAGTGCAGGTGATGGCATAGCCGTTATCGGTGGTGCTTTATAATCTGCAATCTTTGCAAAAAAAGTATCCGAATCAATGTCGATTCGATCCTTATAAGTATGACCATCTATAGTAATACTCAGTGGCGCAATGCCGATATCATACTGTTTGCATATCATCTCTGAAAGATCGCATGTTGAATCTGCTATTAATTTAAACACATGACACCTCTCATTTCTTTGCTGACATTTGAACAGATTTTGATGCACAAGTTACCATTGCTTCTATTAAATCAGATCTAAAGCCTGTTTTTTCAAGTGAGGCCACCGCTTCAATGGTAGTGCCCCCAGGAGAGGTTACTTGATCTTTTAGAACACCAGGATGTAGGCCTGTTTCAAGAGCCATAAGAGCGGCACCGTATATACTTTGAGCAGCCATTTTATAGGCTTGACCTCTTGGCAATCCCAAGAGAACGCCAGCATCGCCCATGGCTTCAATCATCATATACACATATGCTGGAGAAGACCCATGGATTGCAATAGCAGCGTGAATAAGAGATTCTTTAATAACTTCACATTTTCCAATGGCTTCAAAAAGTGAAATAACATAGGCATATGAAGGATCCGCCTTTGACACATCTGTGCAAAGTGAAGTCATACCTGCATTTACATTTGCAGGCGTGTTGGGCATTGCCCGGTATATGCGCAGTTTTTGGTGCGTCCAGTTGGTCAATTGATCCAGTGTTACCCCTGCTGCAATGGATATGACCACTTGATCTGATGAAAAGGATTCACAAATTTCGCCAAGAATGGTCTCCACCATATAGGGTTTAACTGCTAAAATAACATATTCGCATTCTTTTGCAATTTGGGTGTTGTCTAAGGTGGTTTGAATTTGGAGAGATGCCTTTATTTGATCAATGCTACTTTGTGAAGAGGCACTGGCTAAAATTTCATTTTCAGTTACAATAGAGGCGTTTAGCAATCCTTTGATAATCGCTTTAGCCATGTTACCAGCGCCAATAAATCCAATTTTATATTTCATGATAACCTCCAGAGTCTTAAATTAACCATATTGTACACCATATTGTACCATAGAATTGTGATATTTTTGTGATTTTCATTGACAAACCCTCTGAAAATAAATGATAATGAGAACAGTGGGTTAATGTATACAAAGGAAGGCATATATGAATTTAAAAACATTAATGATGAACACAACTAAAGATGCTGTTTTAAATGAACTTTTAATTCTCTATCCAGAAACGGATAATGAAATAGAATCTTATGAAGCAGTTTATGATTTGATTGAAACTTTAAGGCTCATCCCTTTTGATAAATTTGATATTAGGATTGGACTCGTAGATCCAAGTCAATCAGAAGATTTTGAAGAAGGTATTGATGAAGAAGCCTATGTCGTGGTTTCGGGACATGATGAGAAACAAGAATTACATTTTGCACTTGGTTTTGCTAAATGGGAAGAGTGGGTAAATGCGCCAATAAATGTAGATGAAACGCTACAGATTACAGATGAAAGCATCATAGCCATCTGTTTGTATGAAATGACTTTTTATGGGTTTGATGAAGAGACTATTGCCAGTGAACTTGAAGGCCTTGAAAATGGGTTGTCAAGTGATATGTTTCACTAATCAAGTCACATAAAAACATCCGTCAAGTGAAATCGAATCTAAAAAGTGGAGACTGCTTAAGCGTTTTCGCTTTTTTTAGTCTCCATTTTCTATTGAGCAGCTATATAAAGATTTAAATATCAATATTGTGGTATAAGTATTAACAAGCTTTAAAAATTTATAAGGAGGAAAAAATGGACAAAATTGAATTTTTGAAAACTCTTTTTGACTATGTGAGAGTCGTTGATCCTTCTGATAATGAAATTACATACACTTTTCGCCCAGAAGAATTTCATGTGATGACGCAAAATAAGTGCTTTGACTTTTGGAAACAAAATAAAATTTGCGAGAATTGTATTAGCATGAGAGCAATCGCTGAAAATAAAGCTTTAGTTAAATTTGAAATAGAGAACGGCAGAAATCAGTGCATTGTAGAGTATATTCGTGAATAAATAAAAACGTATTAATTTACAGCCTCCTGAGATTCTCTTTCGAGAGCCTCTTGTTCAGCAAGAGAACCATCATATATCCTTTTCATGAGTTCAAAAGTTGCAGATGAATCATGATAAAAATAGCTTAAACCGTCTTTTCCTGTACCTGTGGATTTCATGGGTAATGTATAGAAATGGACATCATCCATTGAGGCGCCCATAAGTGAGGACGTGTATAATAAAACATCTTTAGTCGTTAAATTCGTTTCCACGTAGTCCAGTGCCTTTGATGCAATAAAAGGCAGTTTAAACGTGAGCGCTTCTTTTGCAGCACTCTTTAAAAAGGCTTGCTGACGTACGATTCTTTGAATATCGCCTTCTCTCACTTTGCCATCGTTAGATTTTCTGAACCTTAGGTAACCTAGAGCATTTTCGCCAGAGATTTTTTGAAGTCCAGGCTCAAAGTCAATATGAAGAGGTGGCGTGGCATAGGGGTCATCGTATTGCATTCGAATTGGAACATCGACTTCAACATCTCCAAGTAAGTTTACAATGGCAGTAACACCCTCATAATCGACTTTGATGTAGTGATCAATTTGGATCCCCATAAGTTCTTCTATAGCGGTGGTTAACCCTTCAGCACCTCCCACATCCTTGAAGCCATATCGCGCATTTAATTTTTTTTGACCCAATTTATTATGCCCTTCTGTGGGAAAATAAGTATCACGTGGAATAGAGACAGCGCTGACATTGTTCGTTGCAGTATCAATAGATAATAAAATCATAGTATCGGTTCTCGTGCCTTCAACACCAAATACAAGCACATTGATTCGATCTTGGTAGAATGCACCAAATCCAACAAAGAGTGCACTGATCATAATCAGTAATAGGATAATAATTTTTATGCCTTTTTTCATGGTTAAACCTTCTTGTCTTCATATCGAGATATGACAATTATGTCATTCATAGCTAGTATAAAGCTTTTGAAAACTTTGTCAACAGATATTACAGGATTGTATGATTCATTTTCGGAGACAAAAAACAAAGATTTAACATAAAATTAGCATGTATCTGATGTTCGGCAAGTGTTATATTGATATAATCTAGATGATCCACTAAGTGGTAAACATCCTACATGAAAATCTCAGACAAAAGACCATTATGATTAGCCCATCTAATGGTCTTTTGTCACGAAAAAAAGACATCATTTAGCAACAATTTGTTTTCCTATGTGTAAATGAAATGTAAGAAATATCCGGTGACGGATGTGCTATAATAAACTTCTGCCATCGCAAATAGCGTAGGCATATATTAGAGTGCTCAAGCAATAGACTTTGGGCACATGAAAGTAGGCGCTGGACATGGAACTCAAAAGAAATAAAAAAGCAAAACAGATTCAAGATATCGCGTATGTCGTAACAGGTTCTATCATTTTGGCAATTGCAATTACATCTATACTAAAACCAAACGGTATTATAACAGGTGGTATTACGGGCTTTTCATTGGTGATGGAGCGCCTTCTCGGCATTTCATATATGTATATTTACTACGTCATGTCGCTCCTTGTACTGGTAGCGACCTACTTGACTTTAGGGAAGAAAGAAGCGCGAAAAATTGTCGTGTTTTCATTGTCGTTTCCTATCGTGCTGATATTGTTTAGTCGATTTTCTTTTAACTTTATTCAGAACGATCTTTTTTTAGCATCTGTATATTATGGCCTTATGGCTGGATCTGCAACGGGTTTAATTCTTAAAGGCGGATTTTCATCTGGTGGCACAGATACCATTGCTAAAATTATAAACAAAAAACTTTTTAGATTTATGTCAATTTCCATTATTATTGCAGCCCTTGATGTGAGTGTTCTCATATTTGCGGCATTTGTATTTGATACAAGAATTGCACTCTATGCCTTATTGACTCAAGTTGTCTCTATGAAAGCTGTGGAAACGGTGCTTTATGGTTTCTCTTCAAAGGTGGTTAAGCTTGAGATTATTAGTGAAAAAGAATCTGAAATTGAAGCTTATATTTTAAACCATTTAAATAGAGGCATATCCAAGTATAATATTGTAGGGGGATACACCAATTTAAGTCGGATCAAACTGGTGACCATTTGTTCTCCAAGAGAATCGTTTCTTATTCGGGATATGATTTCCCAAACGGACTCAAAGGCATTTGTAAGTGTCTTACCTGTGAACACTGTATGGGGTGAAGGGATTGGCTTTGATAGCTTATCTGGAACGGATTGAGGATTGGATTTATAGACAATAGAAGCGTAGAAAACAAAAGGACATTTACCCTCATGGAAATGTCCTTTTCTAATGATTATACAATGATTATATGAAGATCAATTAACGTACAAGTCTTTTAACGATGTGACATTTTCAGAATAATCAAAACAGACCTCAACGCGATGCTGGTCGTTATTGATAAAATGAACAATCGTTTTAGGGCCTTCCTCTACAGCGCGCTCGTATCTATAGCCATCGTTGAGTAGTTTTTGGATTGCAATTTTATTTTGTGAGAGTTCATGTTCAAGCTCTTTTTTCTCAAAATGATAATGGTCTTTAGCGCCATCTCTCAAAGTGTTTTTACTTTTAGCATGAACAACTTGTCGTTTAGCATTTGTACCTCTATAAGGCATTGACATCACACTCCTTAGATATAATAGTAAGTTGATACCCCGAATCTAATAGATTATTCGGTAAAAATAGAAGTATTTATATTAACAAGGCTCGAATATGGTAAAATGGAGACAAGAGGAGGGATCGCATGATTTTTAAATTGGATGGTAAATATACAG
Source organism: Fusibacter sp. 3D3 (assembly GCF_001748365.1). Classification (GTDB taxonomy): domain Bacteria; phylum Bacillota; class Clostridia; order Peptostreptococcales; family Acidaminobacteraceae; genus Fusibacter_A. Next base: position 171,740 of record NZ_BDHH01000005.1, read on the forward strand.
GTGAGATTTTAATGACATTGACAATTATGATCATCGCCTATTTGATAAAAAAGGTATTGCTTAAAATTCTGCATCAAAGAATTATAGACAGTACGAGTTTCTATAGGGTGAGACGCATTATCAATTATGTCATATTCGCGCTTTCGACGATCATGATTGGCGCCATATGGCTAAAGTTTGGGCAGAGTTTTTCAACTTACTTTGGTTTGATTTCAGCTGGCCTTGCAGTTGCACTTAAAGACTTAGTCGTCAATATGGCCGCTTGGATCTTTATAACCGTAAAAAGACCTTTTACGGTGGGGGATCGAATTGAGATCGCTGGCGTCAAGGGTGATGTCATCGATCAGAGATTATTTCAGTTTTCCATGATGGAAATTGGAAATTGGATTCAAGAAGACCAAAGTACTGGCAGAATCATTCACGTTCCGAATTACAAAGTATTCACAGACCATTTGGCAAATTATACAATTGGGTTTGAATATATCTGGAATGAAATCAGTATTCTACTCACCTTTGAAAGTGACTGGCAAGTTGCAAAAAAAGTATTTTTAGAAATTGCGGAAAAGCATACGTCACATCTAAGTGAAGAAGTTGAGAAGAAAGTTAAATTGGCATCCAAAAAATACATGATTCTTTACAAAAACTTGACACCCATCGTCTATACGGACGTAAAAGAGAGTGGTGTACAGTTGACCATTCGGTATCTCTGTGCGCCTCAACAAAGACGTAGCACCAAAGAAGAGATATGGGAAGATATTCTAAGTATCATAAATGAATCCGAAAACATTTCATTAGCCTATCCAACAATGCGAATGACACTTGACTCTAAGATAGAAGGGGCAAGTCATGAAAACCGTTAAAAATTCAAAAAAAGAAATAATAGGTCACTGTCTACAGAGATCATTTAAGAAGGTATAGATCTCTTTGACTCCTTTGTGCCAATTTTGATCTTCCGCATAGGTTTGATTGAGCCACTCGATATCATCCATATCTTTTATATTTTTGCGTTCAAAACTGTTTTTAATGGTGTTGATTGCAATTTGTGTGCTATCGGAAAGTGTTGTATTGTATACTTTCCAACTGTAAAAAACATTATAGGGATTGTTGATAATCTGATCTTTATCCAAATGGGTATTGGGGATAAAATTTTGCTCTTGCCCAATTATAGAAATGAGCAAAAGGGGGTCAATATCATTTAATTTTGAAATATGAATCACTTCGTTTAAATAAGGAGACTCTCCTAGATAGCTTTGCCTAATATTTAGGAGGTAGCTCTTTAACGTCATAAAGTTAAAGGCTTCATAACTGTATGGAGGCTTATCCGTCTTGAGCTGTTCATATTCAATCAAAACGTCAGAGCGATCGACCCCATGTCTAACACTGACGGTTTTCATTAAAAACAAATGTTGCGAAGCGAATGAATTGCTTCTTGGGTTTAAAGTGCGTACGATTTGAAGCGTGCGATTGATTTCTTGTGGCTCAGGTTCTGAGAGCACAATTGCAGAGCCCAGCGTAATTGCAATGATGGACAAAATAAAAAGCGTAATAACAAATTCTGGATTGAAGAAAAAATGTTGCATAAAATCAAGAATAGGATGCTTTTTCAGATTTTTAAGAGCGGTTTTAGAGGGCAATTCACGATAGGTATCGGTGAGTCTCTCAGGTATATAATGCTGATCATTTGCCTCAGAGTAGGCGATCACAAACTCTAAAATATCACTTGCATCTAAATTGAGGTCTGTGCTTTGATCAATCCAATCAGAAGCAAGTGTGATCTGGTCAGAAGGGGGTAAGTCGAGTTCAAAAATAGATTTAAAAATATCATATTTAGAAATATCGTATTTTTTTTGACCTATGGTGCTAGACAAAATAGAGTATTTGAGTGCATTTTTATGTGCTTGATCGACGCCACTTAAATGTTTATCAAGAACTTGGTGGACTGTGTTTGAGAGAATTTCAGCACGTTCCTTTTGAGTAGACTTTATGTATTTTTGTGCGATGTATTTTTTGATCTTGAGTAGATCAGATAACGACAAAATAAGCCACTGCTTTAATTGATCTATAATGGTCTCCACACCTTCACCTCCCAACCTACGTTTATTATAAAAGAAAACGAGAGATTAAACAATCTATTGTTAGATCAACTTTTGACACGCTAATGATCTCGTAATATCAAAGCGTATACTCAGTCCGCTTCGCTACCTTCGAAACACTTGCACATTTAGTGGGCGTTTCTGAATTAGGCATATGAACCCCCACTTAGAGAAGTGGGGGACATCTCCTCAAGGGTTATAATAAAAAAAGAGCCATTGCGCATCTAAAATTTTTAGATTTGCAACAGCTCATTTTAATCATTTAAGTGCAAATTGATTGACCATGTCAAGCAAAACCTCTGCTTGTGAAGCCATTTCCTCACTTGCAGCGGCCCCTTCCTCGCTGGTTGCTGAATTCCGCTGTGTTACTGAAGCGATTTGGCTCAACTCGGTGTTAATCTGGGTGATATGGGTTGCCTGTTCATTGGTTAAGGCTGCAATATCAGAAATAATATCAGCTGCATTTGATATACCAGAAACAATGTTACCAAGTGCACTTGCAGTGGATTTTGCAATATCAGAGCCTGTTTTAACTTTGGCGAGACTGTTTTCAATGAGAGCCTCTGTTTCTTTCGCTGCAGTGGAAGTTCTTCCAGAAAGATTGCGCACTTCATCGGCGACGATGGCAAATCCCTTTCCATGCTCACCTGCTCTGGCGGCTTCAACAGCTGCATTTAGAGCAAGCAAGTTGGTTTGAAAAGCGATTTCATCGATGACTTTAATGATCTTTGCAATACCTGAGGAAGCGGCACTGATCTCTTTCATAGCGATGAGCATTTCTGCCATTTGCTTATTGCCAAGCATGGCATCTTTTTGAATGGCAATAGAAACCGTATTTGCTTTTGAAGCATTTTCAGCAGAAATAGAAGTTTGTCTTGCGATTTTATTCATGGAAGTGGTAATTTCATCAATGGACTGAGATTGTTCATAAGCACCATGTGAAATATCTTGTGATGACTGCGCCACATGTTCTGACCCGACAGAGACCTCTTTGGCTGAACTGCTGATTTCTGTAAGGACTTCATTAAACACACGGATAATATGATTGATTGAGGCCTTGATTTCATTAAAATCGCCTAAATATTCTCGATCAATAGCAACTTTCATATTTTTTTGTGACATCTGACTGAGTATCGTGGACATCTCCACGATATAAGATTTAATACTGTCCACAGTGAAATTTAAATGCGCATAAATTTCATTGAAATCATTATAGATCTCTTGAGTATTGTCTGAGGGCACTTCAATATTAGGGTTGACTTCAAGGTGTCCTTCGGAGACTTGCTTTAATTGAGTAATCAGTTTAGTGACTTCATTTTTTTGATATATTGCACTTTCTTCTTGAATTTTAGAACGTTCTGCCTCAATTCTAATTTGCTCGGTTTGAAGTCTTTCAGAAGTTTTGACGGCTGTTTGATCGATAATCATTTCAAATGCACCAACCACTTTGTTCTGATGATCAAAAATAGGAATGCCTTCATATTTTATGTCCATTATAGTGCCATTTGCTCTTGCGATTGTTTCCGACACGACATTTGTTTGAAGCTGAATCGAACGGGAGCAAGCACAGTTATGAGTTTGACAGTCATCTGTTTTAAAAAGATCATAGCAATGTGATTTCCGAACGGCATCAAGATCTGTTCCAAGTAAAGTGAGTGCAGAATTGTTCATATAAAGGACATTAAACTGGGTATCGATAGTCATTAAAACAGCTGGAACATTTCTAATATGCCCTTCAAGCGTACTCGTCAAAGTATTAAAACTTTCTAAAAGCTGTTTCCAATTGCCACTAGCGGAGCTTGAGTCAATTTGCGAATCCAAATGTCCCTTTAATATTTTTTCGTTTGTGATATTGATTTGTTTTAGAGCATTTTGAATGGTCGAAATGATCAAATTAAAGGCATCAGTGAGCTCACCAAGTTCATCGTTACTGTTTTTTTCGATCATGTTATCCCAGTTCCCTTGGGAAACTGCTTGAGCATATCGCGTTAATTTAACGATGGAGATCGCTATTTTATTAGAAAAATAAAGCGTTAATATCAAAGCCAATAGAATAATTAAAGTTGAAATCAAGATGACTTTAAATAGAAAAGCTGTTTTAACAGCTTGGATATCGTCTACATAGATTCCTGTCCCCACAATCCAATGCCATTTTTCAAAACCTTTTACATAAGCAAGTTTGGGTTGAGGTTCTTCTTTACCGGGTTTGTTCCACCAGTATTCCAAAACCCCCTCATCAGAGTGGGTTACGATCTCTACAAATTGACTGACAAATCGGAGACCGTTGGTATCTTCCAGTTGACTTAAATCTTGACCTTCTAAAGCGAGACTGACGGGATGCATGAGCATGTTGGCCTCATAATCGTTAATCCAAAAATAATCGTCCTCAGAGAAACGAATGTTGCGGATAGTATCCATAGCCTGTTTTTGAGCATCCTGTTCTGAAATAGAACCTTCGATATATAAGTTGTAATTTGCTTCAATGATGCTGTAGGGAATATCCACTAAACTTTTAAGTTTATCTTCAGTCCGTTCATCAATGGTATGTATTGATGTCGGTATTAAGTAAGTTGCGATTAATAATGCAAAGATAAAGACAACAGCGAAAACCAGTAGCAGTAGCTTATAGCGGATTTTAAATTGCTTCAATCCAATCCTCTCCTTTATGCTCTATATTTTTTCTAAATGGTGTATTAATGCGCGGTTCACAAGTTCTATGATTTCTTCTTTCCGATAAGGTTTTTCAATAAAAACATGACATTTAGATACGTCAGTTGCTTTGCTTTCATATTTCTTATGAGCTGAAATTACAGCAATACAAGCTTCTTCATATGATTTTGTATTGTGGATCATATCAGCGAGTTCCAAACCGTTTTCATATCCGAGAGAAATATCAAGCATAAAAAAATCAATATGATCTTCTTCAAAAACGCGTTTCGCAGTAGATATATCAGAAGCACAATAGATATTGCCTGCATGATCTCCTAAGCCTTCCATCACCATTTTTTTTAAATTTTCGAGTTGATATTTATTGTCTTCAACAATTAAGATATTCATAGTGTGCACCTCATTTGATATTGATTGTATTTATAAAATATTTTCTACTTTGGAACTATATACCCTTGCCATGAAATTTTATTCAAATTACACGCATTATGATATAATATAAAAAAATAACAGGAGGCTTAAATGAGCAAATATTTAGTCGTCAATCTCTTTAACAATCCGATAAAAGAATATCATAGTGAAATGGTTGCAGATTTAAATGAGAAGTTTTCCATCCAACCCCAAAAAATAAGTGCCCATATGACGTTGGTGCCCCCATTTGAGTGTGAAGATGTTACAGCATTGATTAAATACACAGAGCTTTATGCTAAAACGCATAAGAGAATACCTGTAGTGGTAGGAGGCATTGGTTCTTTTAGAGATAATGTCATTTATCTTGAAATTGACATGGCACTTGAAGCAGAGAAGACTTTAATACAGTATATTGAAAAAGCACAAACGCTTTTCGCAAGCAAAGAAGAGTTGGTGACACCTCATGTCTTTCACTGTACGCTTGCCAGCAGAAGAATTAGTAAAAAATTTGATGTGATTACGCGTTATCTTGAAAACGTGCATGAGAAATTTGACAGTTATATCGATAATTTAACTTTGATGAAGTGGTCGGAAGAGGAGCATATATGGCTTGTTGAAAAGCAATATCATTTTCATCCGTAAATAAATGAGAATAATTTTCAATAGGTATTTACAAAAATAATGGGATGTGGTATTATAAATTCACAGATAACGATAATGGTAATCGTTATCAAGCAGCAACATCCTTATACTCAATGTAAACCTTTACTGTTCAGCTTTATTACCTCCCATATGATGGGAACCCCAAACGTAAACTTTATTTAAATACCTCACAGAAAAAACAGATGTCTCGCCAGCATCTGTTTTTTCATTGGATATTTTAGTGTATAATAATTAAGGAAGTAAAGTATTGTAGAGAAAATTGAGAGTTCGAGAGGTCATGGCATGAAAAAAAAAATTTTTCTAGATTATGCAGCGACAACACCGATTAGAGATGAGGTTGCCGATGTGATTGTAGATGCGTATAGAAACAAATCGCCATTAGAGCTGTCGTTAAGTGAAATGCGAAAGGCAAAGGCCAATATCGCAACTCTGATCGGCTGTGAACATAGCAATTTATATCTGACAGCTTGTGGCTCAGAGAGCAATAATGTTCTTATCAATACAATTGTGAAGCTGTTACCAGAGGATAAAAAACATATAATGACTTCAGAAATTGAACATCCCTCGGTCTTAAATGTTTTCAAACAATTAGAACGCAGTGGCTTTGAGGTGAGTTATTTGAAGGTAGACTCTAATGGTACAATCCGGTTAGATGAATTCTATAGGCGCGTAAATGAGCGTACGGGATTTGTTTCAACCCTGTTTTATAACAATGAAATTGGGACCAGACAGCCCATAGAGAAAATGGGTCGCTATTTAGAGGAACGGCATATTTTTTTCCATGTAGATGGCGTTCAGGCAGTTTATAATGAAGTCTTTAATGTTTCCGATTTGCCGGTAGATGCCATGAGTTTTTCTGCGCATAAATTATATGGTCCCAAAGGTATTGGAGGGCTATACGTCAAGTCAAGCGAAGGGGGACTACGAGGGACTCTCAAATTAGGCTTTCCCTATAGTGACTACTCAAGTGAACTGATTTTTTCTGAAAACATACCCTATCTATTCGGATTTGGGAAAGCTTGTGAGCTTGCGTATAAAGATAGAGAGGCACATATAGAGTATCTAGATACCCTAAAGACGCATTTGATAAGAGCGTTGTTAAGCTTAGAAGGTGGTATTCAAATAAATGCGATGAACCCAGATAATCATCCTGGTATTGTCAATTTCAGGTTCCCCAAAATGGATGCCGATAGTGCTGTGATCAATCTTGATATGATGGGATTTGCTGTATCCACGGGTTCGGCATGCAGTTCTGGAGCGGTTTCGGCTTCACATGTGTTATTGGCACTTGGCCTCAAAGAAAAAGAAGCAAAGCGTTGTATTCGGGTTTCTTTGGGACATTTTACAACAGAAGAGGATATTGATCAATTTGCAAGCGCTCTGAAAGCCCTTGTTTAAAATAAGAAAGGAATTGTCATATGAACAAGCAGCATTTAGATAAGCAGAAAGTAATCGTTGGCATGAGCGGTGGCGTGGATAGTACTGTGGCAGCCTACCAACTTAAAAAAATGGGATACGAGGTCATTGGTGTCAATATGAGATTGTGGCAGGATGATTTTCTAAGTGAAGCGCATTTTTTAAAAGACGGGGGATGCTGCAGTCTTTCCTCGGTTGAAGATGCCAGAAGAGTATGTGCACAAATAGGCATACCCTTTTATGCTCTAGATTTTAAAACAGTGTTTAAGGAAACGGTTGTGGACTATTTTATTGAAGAATACAAGCACGGCAGGACGCCAAATCCATGTATTGCATGTAACAAGTTTGTGAAATTTGATGCGCTGCTTGAAAAAGCACATCAATTAGGGGCTTATTATGTGGCAACAGGTCATTATGCAAAGATTTTTTATGATGCGTCAGTAGAGCGCTATCTCGTCGAACAATCAAATGCGATTCAAAAAGATCAGACTTATGCGATTTACAATTTAACGCAGGATCAATTAAAACACATTTTAATGCCACTTGGTGAATTTGAATCCAAAGAAGTGGTAAGACAGATCGCTTCACAATTTGATGTTCAAATCTCTGAGAAATCGGACAGTCAAGAAATCTGTTTTATACCCGATCAAGATTATGTGGGTTTTTTAAAGCGCAACAGTGATATTCAAGATAAAAAAGGCAATTTTGTTGATTTAAAAGGCAACGTATTGGGCACTCACTTAGGCGTGGTCAATTTCACAGTAGGACAGAGAAAAGGGCTTGGAGTCACTTTTGGAAAACCCATGTATGTGATTTCTTTAGATGCAGATCGGAATCAAGTGGTACTTGGGGAAGACGACGCCGTTTTCAGGGATACACTAATGGCAGATACCGTTAATTTCATCCCTTTTGATCAATTAGAAGTGCCATATGTTTGCGAAGCAAAGATTAGATATAGTGCCAAACCCGCTAAATGTACACTCTATCCGATTTCGAAAGACGAAATCAAAGTTGTTTTTGATACACCCCAAAGGGCGATTACGCCAGGGCAAGCTGTTGTTTTCTATGAAGGAAAGAGCCTTGTTGGGGGCGGTACAATCCAATAAGCAGGGGTAAGTTAAATTTTTTGAGGTGGAAAAATGGAACAATGGAAATCAAATCTTTACATTTTATGGATTGCTCAGATTATTTCTTTGACAAGTTTTGGATTTGGCCTGCCTTTTATGCCTTTCTATATACAAGATCTAGGGGTGACAGATCCGACGACGTTAAAGTTGTATACAGGACTTCTCAGTGCTGCACCAGCGGTGACCATGGCGATTATGGCACCCGTATGGGGGATGCTTTCAGATCGTTATGGTAGAAAAATGATGATACAAAGGGCAATGTTTACAGCGTTCTTTATCATAGGGCTCATGGGTATGGTCAGTCAAGTGTGGCAGCTTCTAATTCTTAGATTTTTGCAAGGTCTTTTTACTGGAACAATAACGGCATCCTCTACGTTTGTTGCGGCAAATACGCCTAATAATAGACTTTCTTATGCGCTTGGTTTTCTATCTTCGTCCACTTTTATAGGCTATTCTTTAGGTCCGGTAATGGGTGGATTTGTTGCCGAACAGTTTGGCTATCGGATCAGTTTTTTTTCAGGAGCTGTGTTGATGTTAGTCGGTGCTTTTTTTATCACATACTGGCTCGTTGAAGATAAGTCATCACTCCAAACAAGGGTTTTAAAAGGGCACACAGACTCTAGTGAGAAAAAACGTGTTTTACCCTATGGTCAAATTCTGACGGTGAGTATCTTATTGATGCTTTTAATGCTCTTTTTCCATCGTATTACGCGTACGGTTTTTTCGCCGTTTATTCCGCTGTATATTCAAGAGCTCAGACATACAAAAGAGGGTGCAGCGGCTATCACAGGCTATGTCAATGGATTTGTAGGCTTTATGACGACTATAGCGGCACTTTCCATTAGCCGATTAGGCGATCGATACAATAAATTCAACTTAATTTCTCTATTGATGGGACTAGCCATTGGCGTTGCTATAATTTTGAATTTAAGCCATTCACTTTATGCTTTTATTGGACTATATGGGGTATTATTTTTATTAATAGGCGGGATAGAACCCTTGATTACTTCCATGACAGCTGAATTAACTGTGCCAGAGTATCGCGGATCTCTTTTTGGTCTTCAAGGTTTGGTGGGCAGCTTAGGATGGATGGTGTCACCTGCAATTGGTACATACATCTCCATTTATATTGGCATCAAAAATATATTGTGGATTGTTCTGGTGATGCTCATATTAAATTTCTTAGTGATCTCAGTGATTAAACACAAAAATGCGAGGGAAAGTTATGAATGATGCTTTGCGTAAAATAGGCAGTGTAGTGCAGTTTAAGCAAGATGACATTATTTTTTTTGAAGGAGAGCCTGGAGATGCGATCTATATCCTGTTGAGTGGTTCGGTAATCGCCTGTAGAACAAGTGATATAGATGGTCGAATGATTGTACTTGCAACACTTAATACAGGTGCAGTCTTTGGCGAGATGGCGGTGATACACGAGCATAAAAGATCTGCTACCATTATTGCACAAGCCCCCATATTAGCACTTAGAATTGACAAAGCCAACTTCGGTCAATTTATAATGCTAGAACCCAAGTATGCGATTAATATGTTGAAAACTTTGGCAGGTAGGATTGAGTGTACACGATCGCGTTGTGGCGAGAAGGGATGCTGATATGTTTGAAACCATTAAATTTAATGAATCCGATGTAATTTATAAACAGGGACTTATACAAGAAGGTCTCTTTATTGTAAAAACGGGTTCTGTTAGTTTGTCTAAAGAAGGGTCTCTTGTCTATAAACAAGTGCGAGAAGGCGGGTATTTAGAGCTTGAGAGAACTTTAAATCAATTACCTGCTGAGTTTGATGCGAAATGTAATGAAAAAACAGAAATTCTATATGTGCCGCTTCAGTATTTAGATGTTTTTGTAGCGTCAAATCCACTTAAGACCATCGAAATGCTGTCTCTTTTAACGGAGGAACTTGAAGTTATAAATGACAAACTTTTAAACCAAAATCAAGCGGATCAATTTTATAGTGTCAAAAAAGAAGTGAAAATTTTAAAAAAGGAAACTCATGTTGAAATAAAAGCAGAGAGAAGTTATCATAAGATATTACCTACAGAGCATTATAAATATCTTTTTGACAAAGATGTAACCTGTCCAGTTTGTGAGATCAAGTTTAAAATGAATCAAATTCGGTTTTCTCAACTCGAAATAGATCATGTGACAAAAGACTTTAGACATATCTATAAAGATATTGACGATCTTTGGTATCAACTCTGGCGTTGTCCACATTGTCATTATACAAACTTTGGATCTGAATTTTTTAAAATCAATAATCTGGTGCGAAATGAGCTCAAAATATCTTTGCCGAGGCATAAGATGAATCATGATTTGATGCTCGTTAAAAACAATATTCAACAAGTCTTTGCAGATATTTATCAGATGAATGTCATTCTGGACATGGTTACGAAATCGAGCTTTGTGAAGGCTAGACTTTGGCAATCCTATGCTTGGCTATTAGAGGATGTCAACGATTTTGAAACGGCAAAACAGGCACGCGAAATCCTCTTGAATTATCTAGAGGATGCGTGGTATAATTCAACGTCAACACTTGATCCAGATGATGAAATTAAACTTTCTTTGAAACTTGCAATGTTGAGTTTTGAATTTGGCAATATAAAAAATGCTCGAAATTATATCCTTCAAGGGGTTAGAGTAAAAACAAATAACAAGAGTCTTAAACAGCGTGCACAAGATTTAATGTATGAAATAAAGAATGCACATTAGGAGTCAAAATGAATTTTACATCTGTGGTCAGAGATCAATATAAAAATGGAGGCAACAATAAAAACATGGCAATAGTAATAGATGGCATCATTGGTGCGGGTAAGAGTACTGTGGGAAAATTTTTAAGTGAAGCTTTGAATTTACCTGTATTTGAAGAATTAAAAGATGACGGCAAGGACAGCTTGGCACAAAGAATGCTCGACTTGTTTTATGAGGATCAATCAAGGTGGAGTGCCATCATTCAAGTGATGTTTCTCAATGATCGCTTTAAAGATATTAAACGGATTGAAGCCATGGGAGATCGAGCTATTTTAGATCGATCTATCTATGGCGATGAAATATTCGCAAAGACCATTCACGATCGTGGTCAAATGACCCCTGATGAGTTTACAATTTATAAAGATTTGCTTCACAATATGCTTATGCACATCCATGTGCCAGAGGTACTCATCTATATTGATGTGAGCGTCGATACCGCCCTTCACAGAATCAATCGTCGTGGAAGATCTACGGAAGGTGACCTTATACCAAGAGATTATCTTGTGGATCTCAAGAGAAATTATGAAACTTGGTTTGAAATTTTTGACCTTTGTCCAAAGATAAGGGTCGATTTAAATGAAAGTGCTCTTGGTGATGATGGCATTGTCAAAGAAGAGGTCAGAGCAAAAATATTAAGTGCTATAAAACCCTATTTGAAAAAGGCTATATAGATGAAAAAGGGATTAATTGTTGTGCTTTTACTTTTGATGCTTTTCTTATATGCATCATTTGTTGAACCCAATTTACTGATAACGGAAAATAAGGCGTTGGTTTATGGTTTGGACCCCGTCGCGCTTAAAAATCAATCTTTTTCCGCATTGAAGATCGTTCAATTTACAGATACTCAGTTGGGGCCTTTCTATTCGTTAGAGCAATTCGGAAAAGCCGTAGAACGCATTAACGCAGAAAAACCAGACATCATCATTTTTACGGGTGATTTATTTGATGTGCCTAGAGCATATGAATCGAAAGATGAAGCATTAGAAATACTTCGAAAACTGGATAACGGGGCATTAAAAATTGCTATTTTTGGAAATCATGATTTTGGAGGTGGGGGCAAAGCCATATACGAAGATTTTATGGCAGAAGCGGGTTTTGTCGTTTTAATAAACGAAAAGCTTTCTTATAAGACGGCAGATGGCAGAATTTTTGATTTTTTTGGGATTGATGATGGTATGCTCGGGAAACCCCAGTTTGATTTTATTGAGAATCAAATAGAGGCTCTGCATTATAACGTTTTAATTATACATGAACCGGATTTATACGAATATGAAAAAGATAAACCTTTTGACTTAATCCTGTCAGGGCATAGTCATGGTGGCCAACTGCGTTTGCCTTTTATGGCGCCCATCATCACACCACCACTGGCAAAAATATATACAAATGGGTATTATGAGATTGATAACGCAAGAAATTCATTGCTATACGTCAATACTGGCCTTGGCAATACAAAGATGCGATATCGGTTTGGCAATATTCCAAAGATCACCGTTTTTACGATAGAATAGAATCCAAGGTCCCACTGCACGTATTGTCCAGTGGGATTCTATATATCATTAGTCTTCGTCCAGCTTAGAGCAGGAATGTTCAGCCTGCTCTAAGCGGTTAGACGAGGACGTGTCAGACAAAACAAAGTTTTGACGGACAATGATTAAAATCATTAGTCTTCGTCCAGCTTAGAGCAGGAATGTTCAGCCTGCTCTAAGCGGTTAGACGAGGACGCGTCTGGAAAAACAAAGTTTTGACGGACAATGATTGTAGATCATAAGATTTGAGCCGAAAGACTTGAAGCGGAATGTTTTACCGCTGAAAGGTGTCAGCGAAAATCGGTTTGAGACATCGAAGAGGGCTCAAATATGATTCTGAGAAAATTTTAAAAAAAGAGTGATCATACTAAGAAATATTAAAGTTGTGCCGATATAATTATAGGATAGCGCTCAGGAGAACTTAAAATAGGGATCATACAACATGTATTGAGATATATATCGTTTTTTCACAGAATGTGGTAAAATTGTCAAATATTTATTGGAGCGAATCATGCAGACAACTCACGTAAGTTCATCAATACTAGGAAATGAAATCATTAAACCCGTTTATTCAGAACATGGCACAATGCTCATTAAAAAAGGAACGGTCATCAATAATGATGTCCTTTCAAAATTGTTGAGCCATAATGTTGATGTTGTTTATGTTATGAACGCTCTTAAAAATAATATTAAAGAAGAGGGCATCTTATCAGAGCGAGAGATGAATAAATCCGTTGCGAGTATAAAAAAAGTTTTTGATGATGTGATGTATCAAGAAAAATTAGGCATCAAATCGGTTATTCCCAACGAGAATTTAAAACTGGTAGAAGAGGTCTTAGCGCTTTTAATAGAAACTTTGGAGCAGGCAGACCAGATCTTATACACTGTGGTGGATTTGCTTCAAACGGATGAGTACACTTATAAACACAATGTAAATGTGGCCATCTTATCCATTTTAACGGCAAGAGCACTAGCGTATAAGAAAGAGGATATCAAACATATTGCCTTAGGTGCATTATTACACGATATTGGTAAAATGAAAATTAGTCCCATACTGATCAACAAACCGAGTTCACTTACAGTAGAGGAGCGCATTGAAGTTGAGAAGCATGCACAGTTTGGATATGAAATTACAGAAACCGTACCTCAAATTCCCTTTCTTTCCAAGCAGATTATCAGACTTCATCATGAAAAGCTAGATGGATCAGGGTATCCATTAGGGCTAAAGGGCATTGAAATCCCAGAGTATGTGAAGATTGTAACGGTTTGCGATATGTACGATGCAATGACAACCAATAGAATTTACCGGTCTAAAATGCCCATTTATAAAGCTTTAGAACATTTAATGACAGAATCCGTTTTTAAAATTGACCCTAAAATTTATCGAATATTGACGAGTAATATATGCATGTTTCCACCTGGGTCCGGTGTCGTCTTATCAGATGGCAGGATTGGTGTTGTAACTCAGTTTAGACATGCGAGTCCAAGTCGACCAAGTGTTAAAGTGCTCAATCTACAGGGGCAAAAAAATTATTTAGAGGTTGAAGATGTAAATTTGGAACTCAATCGCACTTTATTTATCAAGGATACGTGGGATATTGATTTATTCAATCAAATCAGTAAGAATGCCATGGATTAGCTTATGACCGTGTTGTCATATGAAGCAGTCCATGGCATTTATTATTTTATAAAAGTCTTGTAATTGCTATAGGTGATAGGTTCGTTTACTAAAAAGTAACCGGGTTCAAGATTGTGTTCATAGTATGAAATGATGAAATGAAGATGGGGTCCTGTTGAAAAACCAGTTGTGCCAACTTCTCCAATTAAAGCGCCTTTTGTGACCATTTGACCTTCTGTAATGGTGAGTTTGTCGAGGTGAAAATAAGTACTGAAGATGCCTTGCCCATGATCAATCAAGATGGTGTTGCCCGTTAAGATCAATGGCGTTGCTAAAAGTACTTTTCCAGAATTTGTGGCATATACAGGGGTACCTCTTGGCGCAGCAATATCAAGTCCCGAATGCCTATATGAGGTTGGGGAACCGTTGACGTATCGTGTTTCGCCGTATTCTGTCGAAAGTCGCCCAGTGGTGGGGATTAGATAGTCACCTGTTGTGAAATCCTCATCAGATGATTGTTTTCTTAAAGGCGTGTATTTCTCAGCAAACTCAGCATTAGCATTATCGTTTTTAGTGGTTTTTGCAATGGTTTCATCTATTATAAGGTGTTGAATATGAAATTTGCGAGGTACAATTTCATATTCGAATGGCCAGCTTGTGTCGCGAGTTGTTGATTTAACAACAAAGGGATATTTACCAATTTTGGTTCTATAATCGGCATAGAGTATGGCTTTCAAATTGTGATTTGACTTGAAAAAAAGGATCTCATAAGGCAATTGTTCTATGGTAAAATGGTCTTGCTCTGAAGCATATTGTATTGAAAGAATCGTGTAATCGCCTTGCTCAATCTGATCTTTTATAAGGGTCACTTTTATGGGACGATCAACCTTAACCGTGAATTCTGTCGTAAGATCGCCTTTATAAGATGTGTTGTCGTTGTAAATCAATTGAAGATGATAAATAAAGGTGCCATCGTATTCTGGGATAAAGAGCATGTTGCTTTCGAGTTCATCTTCATATATAATTTGATCATCATTGGAATCGATGATTTTTAACATGCCGAGTGTATAGGGCTTATCAGATTTAAAATCTAAGTGGATATTTTCACCTTGTAAATCAAATAGGTTCATTTGATGCGCTTCTGTATGATCCCATTCGGCTTCAGATAGCGAAATCCATCTGCTGTCATAGGAGAAATAAGACCAAGTATTTAAAGTGGTTGAGGTTAATGGCGTTTGATTCAAAGTAAGATTGCTTGGCATAAGTTCTGGATAGTATTGGATTAAGGCCTTTGAACTTGAAATCAAAGTGGAATGAGGTACCAAGATGTAAGTTGCGTCTTTACTGTTTTTGAGGATAAAGCCCTTTTCATTGATGTTCATAATTTCATACGTGATCTTGTTATTGAGTTGATTTATTAAGCGTAAAAAGAGTGGGTTTTCTGAATCATAGTTCACATTTCTGATGTCTTCTGTTTCTTTGCGCTGATCATAAGCCGTATATAGGGTAGTGTTGCCAAAATCAAATTGATCCAGAACAGTTTGTGAGCCTTCAATAATTTGGAGATGGGTGATTGAACTGGATGTAAATGTGGTGTATTTCACATATAGGAATCCCGAAATCATAATGATGACGATGAGTAAACCTAAAATGTATTTTTTGCCATTTTTTGCTTTCATGTGACCTCCGGTAAATCAGATATTGGATCGTGAGTATGTGAAAAGCCAAAAGTGAGTACCCCTTACCCTAGACACTATTATAACATTCTAAAGACATATTCACCAGTTGAGAACCTATAAAAGGCGCAGGCTCAGTAGCATATAAAGATTTAGAGGAGAATTCGATTTCACACACGTTGAATATAGAATAGTACCTTAATGTATGATGAAAGAGGTGGTCACGTGGAAAAGACAAATGCAGTGAGGTTATGTGAGGTACAAGGCATTTTTTTTACTACTTTGAGTTATGATACAGAAGATGGTTTTATAGATGGGATCACTGTGGCAGATAAGGTCAATAAGCCTTGTGAGCGTGTTTTTAAAACGTTGGTGACAGTTGGAAAAAGTGGACAGAACTATGTTTTTATGATTCCTGTGGACAAGACGCTTGATTTGAAAAAAGCTTCAAAAGCGGTTTCAGAGAAATCCATTGAAATGATTCCCGTTAAAAATATTTTGAAGATAACGGGCTATATTAAAGGCGGATGTTCGCCCATCGGCATGAAAAAAAATTATAAAACGGTAGTAGATGAAACGGTCCTCTTGCTAGATGAGATCACGTTTAGTGCTGGAAAAATCGGTATGCAACTCAATATGAGTGTTGCTGATTTTAGCGAAATGGTTAGGTATGAAATAGCAGATATTGTTGTGTAACTATTGATGTGTACTGTATTAAACATCAACAGTACAAAGTGTATGATTAAAAATAAAATAAAAAAATTTGAATTGGGGGTTGACGATATACATTGTATTCGTATATAATACATTTAATTCATAATTCAAAAGCTGTGAAGAGAAGAGTAGTTAAATTAAAGTTTTACAGAGAACTCCGTTTGCTGAGAAGGAGAAATGTTTAATTTGATGAATAAAGCCTCAGAGCTTTGTATCGAACCTAATTGCTAGGGGATAGTACAACGGTTGCTTCCGTTATAGAGCTAGAGTATTCGCATTTTGTGCCGTACTTGAAAGGTCGTTTTTTTTATACGATAAATTGGGGTGGTACCACGAAGTTTAACTCTCGTCCTCAAGACTTAGGTCTTGAGGTCGGGAGTTTTTTTTATTTAAATCGTTAGATTTCGCAATATACACTAAGGAGGTATATTTATGCATTGGGCAATGGAAACTGCACAAAAACTTATTGAGAAAAATCCGAATTTAGAAACCTTTGTTTGCGCATCTGGGATCAGTCCGTCAGGGCAGGTGCATATCGGCAATTTTAGAGAAATACTCACCACGTATTTTGTTGTAAAAGCTTTAGAGTGTTTAGGGCAGAAAACACGTTTTGTTTTTTCATGGGATGACTATGATCGCTTTAGAAAAGTGCCTGCTGGGGTGTCAGAAGCATATTCTGAGTACATTGGGAAACCTTATTCAGAAGTCCCAGATCCATTTGGTTGTCATGAATCTTATGCAGCTCACTATGAAGACCAATTTAAAGCAACATTAGACGCCTTCGGCATAATCCCTGAATTTATATATCAAAGTGAGATGTATCAAAGTGGACGATATGTTGACGAAATCAGAGAAGTCTTGAATAGAAGACGAGAAATCTATGACATTCAAATTCAATTTAAAACACAGGAATGGAATGAAGTTTCAAGAGAACGCTATTATCCGATTACGTTATATTGTAGAAATTGTGGCAAAGACGATGTGCTCAGGATGGTGTACGATGAGGCATATGATACATTAGAATATCATTGCTCTTGTGGACATCATGAAATTACTGAACTGGAATCTTTTAATCGCATCAAATTGAATTGGAAAATTGATTGGCCAATGAGATGGCGTAAAGAGGGCGTTGTATTCGAACCAGGTGGTAGAGATCACTCTTCTGAAAATGGCAGTTTTACCGTTTCATCTATGATCTCAAGGCAAATATTCAATTATGCACCGCCTTATTATATGCCGTATGAATTTATTGGACTCAAGGGAAATTCTTCAAAAATGTCTAGCGCCACAGGTCATTTGATCACACCGGATGAACTTTTAAAAGTATATCCGAAAGAAATCATTTTATATTTATTTGCAAAATATAAAAATACGGATGCTTTTGACATAGGATTAGATGATGATGTGATCCGTCTTTATACAGAGTTTGAAAGGCATCTAAAAAGATTTAAAGAAAACCTAATTGAGGATGAGTTGCTCCATACAATCATGACGCTTTCTAATGCAATAGATTCTACTTTGGATAGAGAACCCAAGTTTTCATTAATTGCTTCAACTTTGCCGCTTGTCAATTTTAATATATCGGTTTTGTATCGCTTATTTTCAAGAACGATTGATCAAGATATAGAAACTTTCAAAGTGAAATGTGAAAAAGCTGCTTACTGGATTCAAACTTGGCATCATGAGCGTAAAATCAGCATCAATGAAAATTTCAATGCTTCTTTTTACTCAAGTTTAGAGGGATATGAGAAAAATTGGATTAGAACATTTGTTGGATTAATCACGACTTTTAAAGGCACGGATGACGAATTGATCGGTGCAATATATGATATTGTACAAGCAGACACGGCAAATGAGCGGAAGAAAATGCAAAAAAGATTTTTTGAATTAATCTATCAAATGGTTTTAAGTCAGAAATCAGGACCGAATATTTCCATTCTTGTGGAAGTGGTAGGGGTGCATAATCTGCGTCATTTATTGGTGCCTAAGAAAATAACCTATGTTGAGTCTGATCATATGAGAGTTTCATAGGAATTTCATAGATTACAATCTTGTCCACAGAATGCAAAGACGATATATGGTAAAATATTAAAAAAATTCTCAATAGTGAGTGGGTTATATGTTTAAGTCTTCTTTTTTGGGTATTTATCACTAAAGGGGGGCGATGATATGTTCTTAAAAAATATGAAGCTCAAATACAAGATTATTATGTTGGCGGCATTTATCATTATTATTTTCACGGCTCTTATCTTGTTGTATATTTTACCAAAGACAAATGCTATTATCGAAGAGCGTACAATCTCTAAATTGGAAGATTTGGTGGACTTGCCGCTATCAGAGATCAGTCTTCAATATAAGCGTTTTGAAGCGGGGGAAATCACCGAGGAGGAAGCTCAGAAAGAAGCTTTGAGGGCAATTGAAAATATGCGATATGATGAAGTGGAGTATTTTTGGGTCAATGACATGAATCACATCATGTTGATGCATCCCATTAAACCAGAACTCAATCAAACGGATATTTCTGGATTACAAGATCCGGATGGAAAGTATCTATTTCAAGAAATGGTATCTGTTGTAAAATCAGATGGAGAAGGCATTGTAAGGTATCAGTGGCCAAAGCCAGGAGTTGATGCGCCACAACCGAAAATTTCGCTTGTTAGTGGCTATAAGCCGTGGGGATGGATTGTTGGCACTGGAATCTATGTGGATGATTTAGTTGCGATTCAACGGGCCATTTATTTACAAGTGATTATCATCTCTACGATTATTATTTTATTTTCAATTGTGATCGTGAGTATCATTGTAATTCCGATTAATAAAACATTGAGAACCATTGTGCTCAGAACGGATCAATACAAAATACTGGATTTTTCTGAAAAGATGAACATCCATTCAAAAGATGAATTTGGAGAAATTGGTGAAGCATTCGACAAAGTCAGTCAGGGATTAGAAGCACTTTTGAAGAGCATGATTATGACTTCAAAAGAAATCAGTGGTGACTCTGAAAAAATATCAGAAAATATGAATTATTTGAAGGGCAGTTCTGGTTCCGCACTTCAATCTACAACGGATATTTCTGCTGTCATAAGACAGACGTCCGCTGCAACTGAGCACGTGAGTGAGACGCTTGATGAAGCAAAAGACGCCATCGAAGTTGTGGCCAATAAAGCAACTGAGGGTGCACAGCGCGTGAGTGAAATCAATCACCGTGCAAGTGCCATTAAAACTGATTCTGAAAAAGCAAGTGCAAATGCCTCTAAAATGTACTCTTCGGTCAAAGTGCGTATAGAAGAGGCGATGGTAAATGCAAAAGAAGTCAATAAAATCAATGAATTACTTGAAAGTATCCTTAAAATCACTGCACAGACGAATATGCTTGCACTTAATGCTTCAATCGAAGCTGCAAGAGCTGGGGATGCTGGCAAAGGTTTTGCAGTAGTTGCAGGTGAAGTGGGTAAATTGGCAGAGGCTTCTGCAAGTCTAGTCGAGAATATTAAGGTCACAGTTGATTTTATTCAAAAATCCGTAGGCATTTTAATTGATGATTCAAGTGAAATGTTGAGTTTTATTGATAAAACAGTCTTATTGGATTATGATAAACTCAATAAAATTGGGGATCAATACAGCAATGATGCCTCTGAATTTAACAGTATTATGATGGAACTCAGTGCGATATCTGAAGAGCTAACGAGTTCTATGGAAACCATTGCGGAAAATGTAAAAGAGGTTCAGCTTGCAACAGAACAAGAGGCGGATGAAGTTGAGAACATCCTCAATATTACCAAAGAAGTTTCTCAAAAAACGGTGTCTGTAAATGAAATATTGAAATCCAATATTGAGTTGATCGAAAATTTAGATGACATGATCAATAAATTTAAATTCTGATGGGTGAGAGGGATTACGTAACGGGTTTATAACGCTCTAATCTTATAGCTACATTTTATAAGGCTATTTCTTATAAGATGTAGCTATTTTGATGATTTGTGAACATTATAGAATTTTGAAGAATATTCATTTCAATCCCATGCTATTTACATTATAATAATTAAAACAGAGAGGGGGAATCCATATGAATCAATATCCATGTATCAGTATAAAGAAAGATCATATGCTGCATAATATGCATAATATTTTAGAAAAATGTGAAGACAGTCATATAAAAGTTACAGGGGTTATAAAAGGCTGTAATGGGCATAAAGAAATCGCAAAACTCATGATTGAAGGGGGATGCGAAAGTCTTGGAAGCTCTAGAATTTCTCATCTTAAAGCGTTAAAGAGAGAGGCTTTTGAGTGTGAGATGTGGCTGCTTAGAATTCCGATGATATCTGAAGTCAATGAACTTGTAAAATATGTTGATGTGAGTTTAAATTCAGAAGAAAGTGTACTTGAGGCAATTCATAATGCATGTCAAATGCATAAAAAAACACATCAAATTATTTTGATGATCGAGTTAGGCGACCTTAGAGAGGGTATTTTGGAGCCTGTAAAATTGAAAGAGATGGTTGATAAAATTGAATCTCAATGGACAACTCTAAAACTTGTAGGTGTTGGTACGAATTTAGGCTGTTATGGTTCTATTAAGCCGACAGTGGATAAGATGAATGCGTTGATAGAAGTTGCAGAAGTCGTTGAAAAACAAATTGGTAGAAAATTAAAGTATATTTCAGGAAGCGCAACCAGTTCTCTGCCACTTGTCTTTGGGGAGACGATGCCAAGTCGTATTAATCATTTAAGATTAGGAGAAGGTTTATTGCTCAATAAAGATTTACCTGTATACCATAAGCTGAAAATTGAATCTTTATATGCGGATACGATGTTCATCAAAGCGGAAATCATTGAGATTAAAGAAAAACCGACTTATCCTTTTGGGGTTATTTCTGTAGATGCTTTTGGATACACACCGACTTATGTGGATAAAGGCATTAGAAAACGCGCAATATTGGCACTTGGTCGTCAAGATGTTTCGGATCATGATAAACTGATTCCGACAGATCCAGATGTGTTTATCTATGGCAGTAGCAGTGATCATTTGATTGTCGATATGACGGATGTAAAACAGGCCTATAAGGTGGGCGATATCATGACGTTTGGCATATTTTATCAAGTTATGCTTCAAGCTTTCTTAAATGAAGAGATTCCCAAAATTTTTGAATAGGCATTGGCGTTAGAATCATTCGCGGACGGGTATAATTGAAAGAGTCAGGTGAATGGGGGGAAATCAAGTGAAGTGGATTAGAAGAAGTTTGGCCAATACACTTTCTTTTTTTATAGCCATTATCTTATTGGTGGTTTTTTGTATAATCGGATTGAGCAGTTTTAGTTTTATGACTCAAACAGTCAAAATGAATTTGCTTGAAAAAACTTATATACAATCAGAGTCTATTTCGAAGGATGTTGCCAATATATTTGAAAATGCGCAACTCTACACGAAGCAGATGGCATTAAACCCTGATATAACCGCCTATCTTAAAACCGTTAAAACACGTGAGGCTATAAGAAGTAGCCCTTATTATACGGATGTCTATGATTATTTAATTAAAATAAAAGAAAGCAATACCGTACATTTTTTGGCTTGGGTCGCCAACGAGCAGGCAAACTTTTATTTAGACAGTTCAGGCGTAGCACCTGATGCGGATTATGAAGTCACCAAACGCCCTTGGTATACTGTGGCGATTAATTCAAGTACGGTGGCCTTTACGCCGCCCTATGTGGAATGGGAGACGCGCAAAACAGTCATCTCATCTATTCTTGCCCTTAGAGAAGGGGCTGAAGTTTATGGCTTCGTAGTCGTGGATATCATGCTGGATTCCATACCAGAGATCTTTAAGAATGTAGCCTTGTCAGAGGCGGATAAATCGTTCTTGGTAACACACGAGGGTGAATACATTTATCATGAAAATCCAGATCAAGTCATGAACGCCTCCCTATATGATGAAACAGACCCTTTGAATGCTTATGTGGATTCAATATTTTCGCCGAAACAGGAGCTTGTTCCTATCCTATATGAAGGCAAATCCTATTATTTGATGAGCTATAGTATGGATAACAATAAATGGCAAGTAATCACTTTGCTAGATCGAGCCAGTATTAATGCAGCTTTATACGGCATTTATTTTTGGATTGTTTTTTTGATGGTGATTGCATTTATGCTTGCGGTTGGCAGTATTCATCTGATGGTTAGACGCCATACAAAGCCTTACAAACTCCTCGTTGCTTTTGCAGGCGACATAGCCTCTGGGGATTATTCTAAAAATATTCCCCAGAGTCATTTAAATCGAGAAGATGAGATGGGCGCGATTTGTAATTCCTTTCAAAGTATCATCACAACCTTTAGAAATGAAAATGTCGTACTTGAAGAAAAGATCCGTGAAAAGAATAAGGAATTGGAACAACAGTATCAGTATATTATTCAAACAGAAAAGGCAGCCTCTCTGGGCAATTTAGTGGCAGGTGTTGCGCATGAAATCAATACCCCGCTTGGCGTGGGTATTTCCACAGCATCGCATATAGAATTGCTCAATAAAAAAAATTTGAAACTCATTGAACTTGGCAAGATGACGAAAGCAGACTTAATTGAATACTTTGAGAGCATTGGAGAAGCGACTTATCTGCTCAGTAATAATTTAAATCGTGCGGCTGAACTTGTGAAGAGTTTCAAAAAGATTGCTGTGAATCAAAGCAATGAGGTTCGGGTCAACTTTAACTTGAAAGAGACTATTGAAGACGTTATTTTGAGTTTAAGAGGGGTCTACAAAAGGCAACAGCATCGTATCCGTTTAAAATGTGATGAAGAGATCGAATTGAACAGTTTTCCTGGAGCTTATTCTCAAATCATGACCAATCTTATTATGAATTCCATAGAGCATGGTTTTAAAGATAGAATGAATGGGTTGATTCAGATCGAATGTCAATTAAAACCAGAGGTTCTTATCCTTATTTATGAAGATAATGGTCGGGGCATAGAACGTGAGCACATGAAAAAAATCTTTGAACCCTTCTTCACAACAAACAGACAAAATGGGAATAGTGGTCTGGGTATGAATGTGATTTATAACATCATTACACAATCACTTTTAGGGAAAATTACACTTGAAAGTAAAGTGGATCAGTATACTCGGTTCGTCATTGAGATCCCCCTTAATACACTTTCATTGATTTATGAAGAAGAACCTCCACTTCTTTGAGTGGGGGTTCTTCTTTAATCAACATATTCTTCGAGCACCTTTATGATTGCTTCTTTTTCATTTAAGAAGAGTCCAAGAAGAATCGGGTCAAAGTGTTTTCCAGATTCTGAGCGCATGATTTTGAAAACCTCGTCGATTGGAATGGCCTCTTTATAGCATCTTTTGCTGACCAGTGCATCAAATACGTCAATGATTGCCATCATCCTTGCATAAAGGGGAATATTCGTGCCAGATAACCCTAAAGGATAGCCAGTGCCATCAAATTTTTCGTGATGATAATAGGCAATATCAGCTGCTTTTTCAAAGATGGGATGGTTATTGGTTCCCAAAATGCGATAGCCAATTTCTGTATGAGTCTTAATAATTTCAAATTCTTGATAGGAGAGTTTTCCTGGCTTTTTCAATATAGAGTCTGGGATTCCTATTTTTCCAATATCATGAAGTACACTTGAAATTCTGAGCAAATCCCATTCAGATTCTGGCACATCATAGTGTTTTGCCAATAATTTCATGAATACAGAGACCCGCTTGACGTGATTTGAGGTTTCATTTGAATGTCTTTCTATAGTTTCGGTGAGGGTGAAGATCACATCCTCGTGACTTTTGACAAGGAGCTCATTAAGCTGATAGTTTTCAAGTGCCAAGGCGTAATTGTTAATGAGCAATTCGATGAGTGCTTTGTCATAGCGCTCTTTATCAAGTTCAATATAGACGTAGTCTCTAAGCGATGAAATCCCTTTATTGTAAAAGAGCAATCCCTTCTTTAAGTAGATGACATTTTTATTGGTTTCAGGTAACTCGTGGAGCACATCTTCTATACCAATAAGGCCTTTGATCTCGTCGATCAAATGGGTTTCATAAATTTTAAATTTACCAATGCCGATTAATATGATGCCATTAGCAGTAAAGATCAAGCCGTTTTTCTCTATTTTTGAGTTTGGCATTAGATGCAAGGTATACTTTTGAAAAATAGAGATTTGTATGAAAATAGACTCCAAAAAATCTATAAGAGATTTTTTCTTAAATAAGTCACCGCTGATTTTCACAAGTTCTTCTAGGGAACTTTTGTTGCGCTCAATATGCATGAGGTCTCTATAAGATCTTAGACAAGCATAAAGTGTGGTGTACATTTTTTGCTTAGTCAACTCTGTTTTTAATTTATAATCGTTGATATCGTAATCTCTGATCAAATTTTCTTCAGGCGCATACCCCGGTTGTCCTGTCCTTAGAACAATTCGGATCAGTCTGTTCTTTTGAACTTTTCTAATATAATCAATTACTTTTAGACCAGAGTCCATTTCTTCCATAACGACATCCAATAATATGACGGCGGCATCTGGATGACGGTCCATGTTTCTAATCGTCTCATCGGCAGAATACGTATGAATGAAAAAGAGCCCTTCATCTTCAAAAACGAAATCTTTCAGTAAGAGCTCTGTTAAAGTATGAATATCTTCATCATCATCCGCTATGATGATCTTGTAAGTTTTCTTCAGATGAGCTATTGGCTTTGAATCTTTTGAGAGAAAATCTAGATCAAATTTATGATCCTCTAATGGGGGGATTTTATGAGTCATAGCGCTCTCCTTTGAGTTATATTATTCTTATGATACCCTTATAGTAACAATTAAATAATATATTTGGATCAAAATAGATCTAAAATTTGAAACAGTAAATGCGGCTTGTAATCTCATAACAAAATGAAGTCCTTAAATTTGTTGTAGATATATGAAGGGAATATTTTGAATTTGTCTAATTTCTTTCTTTAGGATTAATATTACGAAATGGGGGATGACGATGGTTGAGAATCGCTTTCTAGAAATAACGATAAGCCAGTATCACCATGAGCTTATTGAAGGTCACATGACGATTAGAGAAATGGTGCAGTTTTATTTAGATCGAATAGAGGCATTTGATCAGAAGGGCCCAAAACTCAACGCTATAATCATGGTGAATCCAGATGCACTTATTGAAGCGGATCGACTTGATCTGGAGACGAGGCAATCTGGAATTATTAGGCCGCTTCAAGGTGTGCCCGTGATTTTAAAGGATAATGTCAATACAGTGGATTTGCCAACGACTGCTGGGAGTAAAAGCCTTGAGGGGGTCATACCCGAGACGGATGCCTATATTGCTCAGCGTTTAAGAGCAGCAGGGGCGATCATTATTGCCAAGTCAAATTTACATGAGTTTGCCATATGGGGTGAAACCTTGAGCTCAATCTTAGGACAGACTTTAAATCCCTATGACCTCACAAGGACACCTGGGGGATCAAGTGGTGGTACTGGTGCGGCACTTGCTGCAAATTTTGGGCTTGTGGGCATAGGCACGGATACGATTAATTCAGTGAGGTCGCCATCTTCAGCGAATAGTCTTGTGGGGATTAGACCAACCCTTGGTTATGTCAGTAGGAGTGGGATTATTCCTTATTCGTACACCCAAGATACTGCGGGTCCTATGGCGAGAACTGTAGAGGACGCAGTGAGACTTTTAGAGGTGATCAGGGGCTATGATGTTGAAGATGAAGTCACTGCTTGGGGGCATACACACTTTAAAGTAGACCTTAAATCACATCTCATAAAAGAGGGGTTAACCGCAAAGCGCATCGGGATTTTAAATCATTTTTTTGGAAAGCAAGCCGTACATCAAGAAATCAATCAAGCTGTCCACCAAGTGATTCAAGAAATGAGCGAAAAGGGTGCCACAATGGTAGAAGTGAACGAAATCATAGATTCAGACTATTTGGTTAATAATGTAAGCGTTCATTTGTATGACTTAAAAGATCACCTAAACCTCTATTTGAAAACATTGCCAAGAAGTGCTAGGGTCCATTCTATGGCAGAGGTTTTAAACTCTGGATTATTTCATCCTGGCATTAAAGAGAATCTTTTGAAAGCTTCTGAACTTTCCACGACAATGCCCGAGTACAGTCAACGCATTTTAGAAAGAGAAAAAATCAAACAACAATTGATGCATATTATGGCAGATTATGATTTGGATGCACTGATCTATCCGCATCAGAAGCAATTAACTTGCAAGGTAGGCGGCTCACAAGATGAACGCAATGGCGTCTTAGCCTCGGTTACGGGGTTTCCTTCTATCTGTGTCCCCGCCGGGTTTTCGGCAGTAACAGAAACGGCTAAAATAGGTGTTCCTATTGGTATGGAGATTTTAGGGAGACCCTTTAGTGAGCCGATCTTAGTGGAAATTGCATATGGGTTAGAGACAAATGGTTCTCATAGAAAACTACCGCAATTATAGGGGGAAGGTATGCTTTGAAATAATCAAAGGCTATTACACAAAATAGTCCAGTGTAACAGCCTTTAATTTAGTTCAAACGATGTGATGGAAATGAAATTAGATGGCACCAAGTGTTTTTAATGTCTCTATTTCTTCGTCGGTCAGCCCGTTCATAGTCTTCAAGATAGATTCAGTATCTTCGCCAAGAACAGGGGAAGCCTTATAGACGGCACCTTGTGTAACGCTCATTTTAATAGGAATGCCAGGAATCTTTACTTTATGGGCAATCGGATGGTCCATTTCCAGAATCATCTCTCTGTGGTTCACCTGTGGATCATTTACAACGCTTTCTATGTTGTTGATTGGGCCATTTGGAATGCCATTTTCATCAAAAATAGCTTGCCATTCTAAAGTCTTTTTAGTCTTTATGATGGCTTTAATAATAGGGCTAAGCAATTCGTAGTTTTCTGACCGCAACGGATTGGAGGCAAATAGTTCATGTGAGATCAAATCGGCTCTTTGAATCTGAGTACAGAATTTATGCCAGATGGAATCATTGCCGACTGCGATCATGATTTCGCCATCCTCGGTATCGAAGGGTTCGAAAGGCACAATTGAAGCGTGGCGATTGCCTTCAGGCTTTGGAGAGATACCTGTTGCCATATACCTCGAAATGGCATTTTCCAGTACCGCAACTTGGCAATCCAACATGCTGACATCAATCTTTTGTCCAATGCCGTTTTCAGTTCTGTAGTGGAGTGCTCCAAGTATACCGATGGCGGTGAACATGCCCGCCATGATATCGCCCACAGATGGCCCTACACGAGTCGGTTTGCCCCCCTTTTGGCCAGTTATACTCATAATGCCGCCCATCGCCTGAACGACGCCATCATATGCAGGTCGTGCACTGTATGGGCCAGTATGACCAAATCCAGAAGTTGCAGCATAAATGATTTGTGGATTAATAGCTTTGAGGACCTCATAACCAAGTCCCAATTTTTCCATAGTGCCGGGCTTAAAATTCTCAGTGATCACATCCACGGATTTGATGAGTTTAAAGAACTCTTTTTGGGCTTCGGGTTGCTTTAAATTGAGTGTGATGCTTCTTTTGTTGCGGTTAATGCTCATAAAGTAAGCACTTTCGCCGTTGACATATGGGCCAAATTGTCTCGAATCATCGCCTTTAATAGGGGCTTCAACTTTAATGACATCAGCACCCATATCCGCAAGAATCATGGTGCAATAGGGGCCCGCTAATACCCGCGTAAGGTCCAATACTTTAATGCCTTTCAGAGCTTGTTCCATAAAAATACCTCCTCTATTTGATATTTTCTTTGACAAAGAGATGACTGTGCTTTTGGGTTTGCACAGTCATCTCTTTGGGTAATTTATCTAATTGTGTGTGGTTTGCAATCTTGATTAGAATCCTGTTGCAACGCCAATGAGCACAGCTGCAGCCGCAATTGCGGTCCAAATACCAATCAATGGCATGATGAATTTGAGCCATTTTTCATAAGGTATTTTTGCGAGCCCGATGAAGCCCATTAAAGTGCCTGAAGTTGGGATGATTAAGTTCGTAATACCATCGCCGTATTTGTAAGCGGAAACGGTAACTTGCTTAGAGAGGCCAATAACATCACTAAGAGGTGCTAGGATTGGCATAACCACTGCTGCTTGTCCGCTACCTGATGGCACAAAGAAGTTAAAGCCCCAGTTAAAGAAGAACATGAAAAGTGCAGAGAAGTATGCAGATAAATGGCTAAGTGGCATTGAACAGTAATAGATAATCGTGTGGATAATGTTACCTTGTGAAAGCACCACTGAAATAGCTGTTGCAAAGCCAATGAGCAATGCTGAAAAAACAGCCATCTTACAGCCATCAACAAATGATTTGCTCATTTGTTCGGTTTTCATGCCACTGACTAAACCACTAAAGATAGCAAGTAAAATCGTGACTGTATTAAGCTCACCCATGCCCCATTTTAGGTTTTGAGCACCGTAGATATAAAATGCAAAAGTTAAGAAAAGTGCGGCTAGAATAAGTTTGTGTTTTGCACTGAAAGCCGCGGTGTGATGCTCTTCAACAGCCCATTCATAATGGGTACCCAGAATAGACTTCGTTGGATCAGCCATGACTTTTTTAGCATAGATCATAAGATAAATAATTGCAGATGCAAGTAAGCAGACAAAGATGAAAGTTCTGTAGCCAATACCAGATAAAAGCGGTAATCCAGAAATCTTCTGAGCGACAACGACTGTAAATGGATCCATACCAGAACCGATGAAACCCGCATAAGTCGCCAGATACATCATGGATAAACCTACAATTGGATCCATTTTAAGCTTTCTGGCAATGAGTAAACCAATAGGAATAAAGACGATGGTTTGATTGACGATAATGCCAAGGTACCCGAGAATTGACATTGCAATCATGATAATAGGAATGAGTATAATAACTTTAGTTTTTAAACGCTGTGAAAGTGCATCAATTGCAGAGTCGATTGAACCCGTATCATTGATGATTTTAAATGCCCCCGAAACTAAAAAAACAGTAAAGATGATAGATGCTGCATTTGTCATACCTGTTGAAATTGCTAAAATAGCAGCAAAAGGATTTACAGGTGTGCTGTCGATGAAGTGAAATGAATTCGGATCAAGTGTTTTTGTGTCTGGAACCATTTCATAAGTTCCTGCTGGTAAAATATACGTTAACACAGCAGCACAGAGAATAAAAAATACCAATAAGACATACGTATCAGGCATCTTAAATTTTCTTTTCGATTTTTGAGTAGCATTAGCCATAATATTTCTCCTTTTCATAGTTTTATTATCGTGATGACAATTGTTAACAAAACCCCATTAGTTATTAACAAAACGCCGATAATTGTTAACGAAATATTAACAGATAAGCGAAAGACTTAAAATGAGCTATAATATGTCCAAAATTGTTTTTGATTGAAATTCAAATGCTTTTTAAAAAACGTATTTAGATTACAGACAGATTTTAGTCACTATTATGTCAATTTGATTGTTAATATAATGATCTTAAATATGAAGAAAGAGGTGGCAGCATGAATCCAGTTATTTTAGAAGCAATGCAGTCTTGTAAAATTGATAGCGCATCCGTACTTAAAACTTGGAAAGAAATCGTTGAAATTGAAAGCTTTACACACAATCGTGAAGGGGTCAGTTTGGTGTGCGATTTTATAAGAAGTGAGCTTGAAATTCTAGGTGTAAGGACTAAAGTGATCGAATTTGATAAAGTAGGACCTTTACTGATCGGCGAATATGGAGAAGGTGACCTCAGTGAATGTATTTTACTAACAGGTCATATGGACACCGTTTTTAAAGAGGGATTTATAAAAGAAAATCCTTTTAGAGTAGAAGACGGAAAGGCATTTGGTCCAGGTGTGCTCGATATGAAAGGTGGCGTTAATCTCATTTTTTATATTCTCAAACTGCTTAAAGCGTTGCATTATACAAAACCCATTAAAATTATAATCAGTGGAGATGAGGAACACGGTCACGAACATTCTAATCAGGGGCAGTTGATGCTAGAGGAGAGCAAGGGCTGCAAGCTGGCTTTTAACATGGAGACTGGACTGATTGGCAACAGCATTACTGTAGCGAGAAAGGGTAGAATCGCTTGTAGAGTTGCTACAAAAGGCAAATCGGCTCATGCAGGCGCTAACTTTAGCGATGGCATTAACGCAATTCATGAAATGGCATATAAGATTCTGGAAATACAAGCTTTGAATAACAAGTATAAGGATGTGACTTTTTCTGTTGGCACCATCAAAGGTGGCACCGTGGCCAATGCAGTGCCGGATTATGCTGAAATTGAAATTGATGTCAGATATAATGATGTGGACATCAAAGAGACGCTTATCGAAGACCTCAAGCAAATTGCACAGACAAGTAAAATACAAGGCACAACAGGTGAACTTTTTATCGATGGAGGGTTCCCACCGTTTTCGAACAAGCTCAATCAAAGAGCGTATGAGTTTGTAAACGCTATTTCTGTTAAAAATGGATTGGGTGAAACAGAAGCCATTCATATTGGGGGCTCATCAGATGCAGCTTTTATCACAATTGCTGGAGTACCTTGCCTCTGCAGTATGGGCGTTAAGGGTGAATGGAATCACACCAATAGGGAATATGCGCTTGTGGATTCTGCAATCGAACGCATTGTACTCATCACAGATGCCATTCTTGAGTCAGAAAAGGTAAAATCATTTTTGGTTTAATGTGTTGGATAAAGTTTAATCTCAAAGGTATGTACCTTAATTTCACCGAATTAGCATCAAAAAAAGTGGGATCGTAAGGGTGCAGAGGAGTGTTGTAATGGCAACGCACTTTGCAACGATACCGGATTCGCCACCAAAGTTTTTTGCAAACAAGGCAGCCGATGCTTGGACAGGGGCTGCCGTTTGTATGATTAAAATAGCTTTAAGCATTGGAGCAATCGGTATAAAAAGCAACACGGTGAGAAACAGTGTTGGAAAAACAACAGATTTTATGATCGAAACGACTTGTGCTTCACGATCTCTGAGAATTTCTTTTAATTCGTATTCAGCAAGTGTCGCGCCAATGACCATCAGCGCAAGTGGTACGGAGATAGCGCCAACGCCTTTAATGACACGCTGTAAATAGGCAGGGGTCTTAATGCCGAGAAAGAACATCGCCATGCCGAGGCAAATGGCGATCAAACCTGGATTCAGAAGTCGTTTGAGCGATTTGAGTTCGAATTTTTCTTGTTTAAAAATATGAACGCCGACGGTCCACTGAAAAATATTTTGCATAGCGACATAGACAGAAGTATAGAGCATGCCAAGTTCACCAAAGAGCGCATAGCTCATCGGGTAACCCAGAAAAACAGTATTGCCAAAAGTCATTGCATATCTAATGGACTTGGCATGATCTGTTTTTTTTGTAATATAGGGTGCAAGTTTTGCACTGAACAAAGAAACGCTTGATAAGTAAAGAAACGAACAAAGGGCAATGGCAATCATATTATGAACATAGGCCACTTTATATTCGATATTGATGGCTGAGATCACCAAGAGTGGCATGGCGATATTGACAACAATTTTACTGATGTCTTGAATCCCTGCATCTGTGAAAAAATTTCTTTTTTTGGCATAGAAGCCGATGATGACGTATATGATGAGTATGAGAATTTCTGATATAATTTTTGAATAACTCACGGCTTACTGCTCCTTTTATTTGTGGTTTAAGCACTACAAAACATTCGTTTTAGTTAAAGTGATTTCGTATATATCACTTGGACGACCTGATTTACCTGTTAACTGTTTGCCCGCATGGATTGCATATTTGGATTCCTCAAGTTTTAACAGGAGTCGGTTTGAACTGCGCTGCGAAATGGCTAGATTCTTAGAAATTTCGGGTGACGTAAAGCTGTTTTTCTTTTGCTTCTCCATGAGGATATACAAATCGTAGAGCAATGTTTGCGAGATGCCGGTCTTGGCTGAAATCTCTAAAATCAATTTTTCTTCGACTCTTTGTTCAGAAGAGAAATCCGCATGTAAAAACTCTAAGGGGCCAATCACTGAGTTTTCATAGGGCACAATATAGACGAGATTTGGATTTGAGTCGTCAAGGCGGTCTATGGCAATATTTGCGTTATGTTTGGCTTCGCTGGGGTCAAATCCATAGCCAATACCTATGTTGACATTACAATTTGTATTGACATTGATGGAGTTTACAAGATAAAAGCACTGGAATCCCTGCGTATATTCGAATAGATCCGATTTATTCATTAAAATGATAAACTTATCGTTGGATTCACTCACAACCGCTGCTTTGGTATTTCTGGCAAAATAATAGATTTCTTCTGCCACCTTTATTTTTTCATGCATGTACAAGTATTCATCTTTGCGGACATAGGAATATTCTTTTTTGGGGATTATTTTAATGATCAAAATAGCGGTGTGTCCAATTGTATTTTTACGAATATTACTTTGCTCGATGATTGTGTTTACTGTTTTGATGATGATTTCAGTGCTGGGTTTGACATAAATGCAAGGAATTTCAGCATTTACCAATAGCGTGTGAACGGGGTGTAATGCCGTGACACAGCCCTTTACGACATTTGTTTTATAAAGCAAAAGGTGTTCTTCATATACTTTTGAGACATAGGCTTGATCAAAACGTCTGCGCGTAATAAAATGCGTCTTGTTTTCGGAGGGTGAAATGTCAAGGTCCATAAAGAGTTGTTGAAGTTCAGAACTGGTATAACTGTCAATGCTGACATTTCTAAAATCCAAGTTTCTTAAAGAGGCTTTCAAAAATGCAATTTGAAGGGAAGACCAATCCTTTTTTAAGTAAGCGCAAGGCACTTCTGGGGATAAAATATAACTGTAATGCTCGTATTGCAGTTCCCCTAAAAATATAAACCCATCTATAGTGGATTTTAATGCTTTAATTTCATGTTCAACATGTTCTTGATAATAGACAAAATTATCTATAATAAATACAGGCGTGATATTTGTAAAAAGTGTGTTGAATATTTTTCGGATATCTTCTATCCTGACCTTTGAGCCAAGAAAACCGATTTTCATGAGCCGCTCCTTTTCCCCCAAGTGTGACTGGATTTGCGTTATACGTGGAACTTGTTATTTGATTATAAATTATATATCAAATTTGACATAATTGCATCTTTTTTTAACGCAAAGCATTTTGCTCGGTGAGAAGTCTTTCATAAGTTTTTTCGATCTGCTTGTAGCAGGTCATAATGGGTTCTAGCGCATCAAATCGTGGATAGTCTGTTTGTATTTGCTCGAGCAACTTCATCACGTCCGTGAGGGATTGGGTATAGAGGCGATGTATATCGAAACTTGGAAAATCTCTGCCACTATCGATATTTTGATCGAGTTCATCCATAATGGAATCTAAGAAGGCATGATATTTTTGAGCATCTTTTCGCGGTTGATCTAAAATGGTAAAGATGGTATCTTTGACGATTAAAATATCATCAATGTTTTGCCAAAAAGCGAATTGAAGCGCAATGAGGTCGTCTTCAACACAGGTTGTACGACCCTTAAATACAGCATGCGCTCTCACGAGATTGCGACTGAGTTTAATTCAGAGATCGGTTCAGTAAGGACGATTTTATAAGAGAGTAGGAATATCATGAACATGAACTCTTGGAAATCCTGAAAATAACGCATGCCAATTTGTTCGTAGTGCTTGAGCACTTGGGATGCGTTTAACAAATCCTGAAATTGTTTCATATCATAAGCATTATATCTAAAGTGATTACTGGCTTGCATTCTAATCCCCCTTTACCTATGATATTTACCCATTTAAAAGGGGCTTATGCGTATTTTAATTGTTAATGGGTACTAAATGCAAGAGTCAAATAGTCTGAAAATTTAGTCAATTGTTATAAAGAGTGTTTGGCCTAAAAAAGATTATAATGAGATAACGGGTTAATTAAAGGAATTTGTGGAGGGATGAATGATGAAGCCATTTGAATATTTTCGACCAACATCTTTGAAAGAAGCTTTAGCGTTATTGAATACTTATGGAGAGGAAGCCACTTTACTAAATGGTGGCACGGATTTAATCGTGCGCATGAGAGAAGGTCATTCCAGCCCTAAAGCTGTGATTGATATAAAACATATAGAAATGCTCAGGAAAATCAAAGTGACGGATTCGGAAATCACCATTGGGGCCTGTGTTTTATTAAATGATGTGGGTTCACATCCTGTTATTAGAGAAAGAGTGCCCTTTTTAGCACAGGCGGCATTGTCGGTTGGCTCAAAGCAAGTTCGAAATCGTGCAACTTGTATCGGCAACATCTGTAATGCTTCACCACTTGCGGACACAGCCACACCTCTACTGGCATTGGATGCAGAAGTTGAAATTTATGGTGAGGCGGGCGTCAAGCGAATACCCCTTAAGGACTTTTTTGTCTTTGTCCGTAAAACGGTGTTAAAACAAAACGAGATTGTGACCAGTATTTCCTTTAATACCAATAAAGACGCTAAAGGCATCTTCGAAAAAATGTCTAGACGTAAAGAAGTTGACCTATCCACTGTCTGTGGCACTGTATTTAGAGGCAAGGATGGCTATAGAGTGAGTATGGGGGCCGTGGCACCTACACCGATAAGACTTTATAAAACCGAAGCTTATCTAGATGCACATGATTTGACAGAAGACGTTATCCAAAGTGCCTGTGAAGTTGCCGTGAATGAGGTATCACCTATTAGCGATATAAGAGCCTCAAAAGCCTATCGGCAAGAACTTGTGCATTTGATTTTAAAACATGCATTATCAGAATGGTTATAGGGGGGATACACATGAAGACAGAAATTCATTTTACACTAAATGGTGAAAGTATAGAGCATGAGGTGGAGGTCAATAAAACGCTGCTTAAAATGATTCGCGAAGATTTTGATCTCACAGGTGCAAAAGAGGGGTGTGGCGCCGGCGAATGTGGCGCTTGTACAGTGATTATGGACGGTAGAGCGGTCAATGCTTGTCTTGTCCTTGCAGTTGAAGCAGAGGGGTGTGACCTCTTAACGATAGAAGGTCTTTCGGGTGACCAGAATGAACTCGATCCACTTCAAAGTGCTTTTATTGAAAATGCAGCGCTCCAATGCGGTTATTGTACACCAGGCATGATCATGACCGCAAAAGCGCTTTTAAATGAAAATCCACATCCAACAGAAACAGAAATCAAGGCGGGCATCAGTGGAAACCTTTGCCGGTGTACAGGCTATAAAAAAATTATCGAAGCGATTCAAAGTGTCGCAGATCAAAATAAAGCATAGGGGGTGTTGCATTTGAAGTTCGTCGGTAAGAGTGTCAAAAGGGTTGATGGCGTTAAAAAAGTAACGGGAACGTTAAAATATGTAGATGATATTAAGCTGTCTAGAATGCTCTATGCAGCAGTGAAAAGGAGTCCGCATGCCCATGCTAACATCATTAGCATCAATGTCGAAAAGGCGAGGGCATTAAAAGGCGTAAAAGAGATCATCACTGGGGACCAGTTCGAAAGAAGGGGAGGACTTTACCTAGAAGATAAAAACTTTTTAGCAGTGGGGAAGGCACGTTATCGTGGCGAAGGTGTAGCCGCAGTATGTGCAGAAACCGAAGAAATCGCTCAAAATGCGGTGGATTTGATCGAAGTTGAATACGAGGTTTTACCAGCTGTGACCAACGCGAAAGAGGGCATGAAGCCAGAGGCGCCACTTGTACATCCAGACTTGGGAGACTATCATTGGGCGCCAGTATTTTTTCCGAAGCCAGGAACGAATATCTCGAATCATTATAAACTGCGAAAAGGCGATGCGCCAGAAATCTTCAAAGAGGCTGAATTTGTTGTTGAAAATAATTTCTATGTCCCCCATGTTCAACATGTGCCTATTGAAACGCACACCGCAATTGCGCAGATGGATGCGGATGGTTATTTGACGGTGTGGGCAAGTTGTCAATCACCATATGCAGTAAGACAGGCTTTATCTGCGGCATTTGACATTCCACTTAACAAATTGAGAGTGCTTTCACCCGCAGTGGGCGGTGGCTTTGGCTCCAAGGCGGGAACCACACTTGAGGGCATTATCATCCCATTTGCGATGCATGCTAAGGGCAGACCGGTGAAACTCACTTATTCGAGACAAGATGAATTTGAAAATGCCTATGTGAGACAAGGCTTGCATGCCGCCATCAAAACGGCTGTCAATAAAGAAGGGAAAATACTCGCAGTTCAAAATGAGTTTATTTGGGATGGGGGTGCTTATACCGAGTATGGCGTAAACATCGCAAAAGCAGCGGGTTATGCATCAGCAGGCCCTTATGATATCGACAATGTTTGGACGGATTCTTACTGTGTCTATACGAATCATCCTGTGGGTGGTCCTTATCGCGGTTTTGGCATGAGTGAGATTCACTTTGGCATAGAACAAAATCTAGATATTATTGCAGAAAAATTAGGCATTACGCCTGTTGAGATCAGGAAAATTAATGGCATGAAACCAGGTGGCACAACAGGGACTGGTGAGGTGGTGACGGTATCAGGTCTTATGGAGTGTCTAGACCAAGTGGTTGAAGATATTAAGTTTTATGAAAGGAGCGAACCCTCTTCACCAACCAAAGTGCGTGGCAAGGGGATCGCATGTGGTTGGAAGGCACCCTCTATGCCGAACAACGCCGCGTCTTCGGCAATCATCAAACTCAATGAAGATGGTACAGCCCACTTACTTGTAAGTGCTCAAGATATTGGACAGGGGTCGGATACGGTCATGACGCAAATTGCCGCAGAAGTGTTGTCTATTTCGCCAGAAAAAATCACGATTAAAACGGGTGACACGGATCATACTCCATATGAATGGCAAACCGTTGCTTCTAGAATTACCTATTCAGCGGGGCGTGCTGTCTATGAAGCTTGTCATGACGCTATGGATCAATTGTTGGATTTATCCCAAATAAAACTGGGGATTTTTAAAAGGGATTTAGAGCTTCGAGATGGTTATGTGGTCTCTAAGATTTATCCAGATAAAAAAGTGTCTATTTCGGAACTTGCACTTGGTCTGAATTTTGAGGACGGTTCGGCGATTCACGGGCCAATTATCGGCAGAGGTTCCTTTATTCCGCCGAACATCAGAAATGCAGATAAGAAAACCGGCCTTGGCGATCATCCTGTTGTATTTTGGACCTATGGGGTTCAAGGGGTAGAAGTGGAAGTCGATTTGGAAACGGGTCAAACAAAAGTACTTAAAGTTGCTTCTTGCTTCGATGTAGGACGGGTTGTCAATCCTCAACTACTGGAAGGTCAAATAGAAGGTGCAATCGTACAGGGGCTAGGGACTGCTTTATTTGAGGAGCTCATGCTCAAAGAGGGCAAGGTGCTCAATCCATCCTTTGTAGATTACAAGATACCGACGGCAGACGATATGCCAGAAATGATCATTAAGTTTGTTGAAAATCCAGAGGAAACTGGACCATTTGGCGCAAGGGGGGTTGCAGAACCTGCAATGGTGCCATCTGCTCCAGCAATTGCGAATGCCATTTATGATGCGACTGGTATTCGACTCAATACAATGCCTATGACAGCTGAAAAGGTGCTCGCGGCAATGCAAGCAAAATAGATTAACGAGAAGCCGCATCTAAAAACAAATAGGAGGGGTTATATGGAATCGCAAAAAAATGTTCATGCGATTACAGATGTTACTGAGTTGGGGATGCCTAAGATGCTGACATTAGGTTTGCAGCATACCTTTACGATGTTTGGTGCAACTGTATTAGTACCCATTATCACGGGACTTGATATTTCTGTTTCACTGTTACTAGCAGGGGTTGGCACGCTTATTTTCCACTTTATCACAAAGGGCAAAGTCCCTGCATTCTTAGGATCTTCATTTGCATTTATCGCACCGATGCTTGCAGTTGCAGGAACCTATGGACTCGAGTATGCAAGGGGTGGCATTGTAGTAGCAGGCTTTGTCTATCTGATCTTAGCAGGACTCATGCACGTGTTTGGTTCGGACAAAGTCATCAAATTTTTCCCGCCGGTGGTCACTGGACCGATTATTATGGTTATTGGTCTTAAACTTGCGCCAACTGCCATTAGCATGGCACAAACGGATTGGTTACTGGCCTTTATTGCATTTTGTATTGTAACAGGAGTCAGCGTTTATGCAAAGGGCTTCTTAAAAGTAATTCCGGTTATTATTGGTCTCATTGGCACTTATCTCATCGCAGTCATTTTGGGTAGAGTTGACTTCTCTTCGGTAAAAGATGCAGCCATGCTCGGTGTTCCAGCATTTAAATTGGCAAAATTCAATTTGGATGCGGTTTTGACTGTGGCACCTATTGCACTTGCAACCATGGTAGAGCATGTGGGTGATATTTTAGCAATAGGCGCAACTGTGGAAAAAGATTTTATGAAAGACCCTGGACTCACCAGAACCTTAATGGGAGATGGTATTGCAACTGCGGTTTCAGCCATGTTTGGTGGCCCTGCAAATACCACTTATTCTGAAAATACTGGCGTCTTAGCGCTCACAAGAGCGTGGGATCCTAAAATTATGAGAATAGCAGCGGTTATGGCAATTTGTTTAGGGCTTATCCCAAAACTGGGTGCTTTGATTTCAACCATTCCAGGCGCGATTATAGGGGGGATTTCCATTATCTTATTCGGTATGATCGCCTCTATTGGAGCAAGAACACTTGTTGAGCATCAAGTGGATTTCACGAAAGCTAGAAACTTGATCATTGCAGCTGTTATTGTGGTTTTAGGTTTAGGCGGAGCCGTTTTGCCTATTCAAATGGGGGCATTCACAGTCAATATAGAAGGTATGGCACTTGCAGCAATCGCTGGTATTGTTTTAAATGTTATTTTACCAGAATAAATTGAATAGTTTTTAAGCAAAACTTTGATATTTTAAATCTCGTTAATCACTAAGCCGGTAGAGGCGCTCTTCTTTTACCGGTTTACTTTTCAAAAGAATTTGTTAAATGGAAACAAACATTTCGAATAAAATCACATATTTATTATTGTTAAACACTAAAAAAATACAGATCAAATAATCTGAATATTGAGTATAATGGTATTAGAGGTGATCTGTCATGCAAAATAATATTGGCGTTAAAATAAGTGAAATTTTACAGCTGGATTTGTTTAAAGATGCGGAAATCATAGGCGGTAAAATGGGGCTGGAACACTACATTACAAAGGTAAATGTAATGGAAGTGCCAGATATTATCAACTGGGTTAAGCCAGGCGAATTTTTATTGACCACGGCGTACTCGATTAAAGATGATATTATGAAATTAAATGAACTCATCCCGATTATGAAAGAGATTGGTGTTGCAGGGATTGGTATAAAAACAAAAAGGTACGTAGATGAATTGCCAAGTAGTGTTATTGATACAGCTAATAAGTTGGCATTCCCCATTATCAACATACCACAGGGGATTTCCTTTGGTGATATTATAACGACCATTTTGACCAGTGTTGTGAATAAACAAACGAATTTACTGATACAAATTGATGATTTTAACAACCGATTAAAAGAGATTATGTTAAGAGGTGGAGACCTCTTTGAAATTGCAAAAATGATTCATGAGGTTGTAGATGCACCGATTGCTATAACAGAAGATATTTTTAAGGACTATGTTATTGTCACCAACGCAGATCAAAAGAAAATAATTGAACCCTTAGTGGAAGAACTCGTTTTGAATCGAATTACCAAGCACAATAAAGTCATTCGTGATTTTGGGATTGAGCACTTTGAAGATCATTTCGAAGATGAAATTGTGGATAGATTGATGATTCCCATCTTTTCAGCTGATGTGCTCTATGGGCACGTCATCATCTGGAATATCAATAAAAATATTGCAGATACAACCTTGTTTATGATAGAGGCGGCAGTTTCACTTATTGCACTGAACTCTGCTAAAAAGCTATCTGTATATGAAAATGAAAATAAGCACAAGATTGAATTTATAGAAGAACTTTTATCGGATCAAGAGGGGCATCATCTAAGAGCCATCGAGAAGGCAACTTACTTTGATTTTAATAAAAACAACATTTATGGGGTCGTTTTGGTCACGATTAATGAGACCGCAACAGATGTGAAATATACCCCTAATAATTCTAAAATTTTAAAGCAACTGAATTCTAAATTGATCAGTGTTGTGGAAAGATTACACCGTCACTACAAGGGTGAACTCATCTATGGCAATAAAAGCGATCGGATCATCTTCCTATTGGGATTTGACTATTTACGCGATGAATCGCAAATGAAGCAAGAGCTGATTCGATTTTCACAGGATTTATTGGATTTTTCAAAGCTTGAAAACATTCATCATAAAATTTCAATAGGCATTGGCAGAACGTATGGCAATTATAAAGAGCTTCACAACAGTTATCGTGAAGCACATAGGGCCATTCAAAAACTCAACTTAAGTGAACACGCTGTACAAAAGCCTGCCTTAGATTTATATGAAAAAATAATGCATTTTGATGATTTGGGGATTTATAGAATCCTATCCAATGAAGCGATTCAACCCGAATTGTATCAGTTTTTCATGGAGACATTAGGGCCTATAGTGGCGTACGACAAAGAGAAAGATGCCGATCTCCTTCAGACTTTAAAAATGTATTTTGCCTGTGGTTGTAACCTCAAAAAAGTATCTGAGGAAATGTATACGCATTATAACACTGTAATCTATAGAATGCAGCGGATTAAAGAGATTGGCAATATTGATTTTAATGATCCCAACGTCACCCTCAATATCCATATCGCACTGAAAATACTAGATGTTCTGAGCCCAGAGTTCGGAATAAAAGGATGATGATTTATGGAAGCACAATTGCTATCAAGGGACCTCAAAGCCTATCTTGAGAGTTGCAGAAAATCAGAGGGCAAGATACATTCTGTTTTCAAAGATGCCCTCAACATTCAGACGGCAAACGGCGAATTGATCTCCATTCTCACTGCTGGAAAAGATATAGAACCCATGAGTGCGCTGATCTCTGCTCAACCTCGTGAAATGAAAGGCTTTTATCAAGACGACCCTGTGGAGCTTTCAAGCAAGGGCATTCTCTTTAAAAATAATAACAAATGGCTGTCGATTGAAAAATCAAAAGTCTGGCATCCTGAAATTTCAATTCAAGGCGAAAGACATTCTATTGAGGCACAAAAACGGTGCGTTGAAGACATTAAGCAAAAACTCGTAGAAGAGGATTTGACGATTGGCTTATCACCCTTGATACATTATTTAACCTTCAACGAGGGCGTTCAACTTTTGAACAAGGATTCACCAGCGCTCAATGAGTACTGTGATTTCATACAAATCAGGCTTTACCAACTGCTTAAGGCACTCAACGATAGGCATTATGACGAGGCGTTGACCCTCATGCCTAACTTTGTTGGATTTGGGCCAGGACTCACGCCTTCATCCGATGATCTGTTGGCGGGAATATTAGTCAGTCTAGTCTATGAAGAATCCATGAAAGAGGCATCTCTTAGAGAGGATCAAGTCCTTGTATTTTCAAAAGATGTTTATGAAATATGTGTGGGCAAAACTACCAGTGTCAGTGAGCAAATGCTTAAATTTGCTTCTAGAGGTATGGTCTCCGAAGGGTATCGCAATCTCATTAGAAGTATTTTCTTTAAAGATCAGGTCCCAATGCATCTGCGGATTGAGACCGTATTAAAGCATGGGGCATCCTCTGGAAGTGACTTCTTATTCGGTGTCTATTGCATGAATTCAATAAGGCTAAATCGTTTAAAACCGATTGAACCTATACCAGTAAAGGAGTGTGAAGAATAATGATACAATATGAGATTCGCAAAAACGCTTACTATGACTCCGTAACTTTGATGCTCATTTCAAAAGAGATAAAAAACATCGAAGGGGTAGGGGACGCGATTGTGGGTATGGGTACTGACCTCAACAAGGAACTGACGGTCAACATTGGTCTAAAG
Organism: Fusibacter sp. 3D3; assembly: GCF_001748365.1. Classification (GTDB taxonomy): domain Bacteria; phylum Bacillota; class Clostridia; order Peptostreptococcales; family Acidaminobacteraceae; genus Fusibacter_A. The sequence goes on from NZ_BDHH01000005.1 coordinate 214,301, forward strand.
CATACATTGCTGGATGCTATTTCGCCAAATGATTTTTATATTGCCGCAGAAGTGGATTCAGATGAAAGCATGAAAGAAGTGATTGAATCCGTGGAGCGTCTGCTCACGGCTAAGAAGACGGCGGCAGGGAGCGATTATAGGCCAGCAACACTGAATTCTGCTGTCGAGCATTTTAAAGAGGCCAATCTCGTGATTGTTTCAATCGCAGGTCAATATGCTGAAGAAGAGGTTTTAAATGCACTGGACCATGATCTCAATGTCATGCTCTTCTCAGATAATGTCTCCATAGAAGCAGAACTTAGGATGAAGCAAAAAGCGGTATCTAAGGAACTACTCATGATGGGACCGGATTGTGGCACTGCCATCATCAATGGGATACCCCTTGCTTTTGCAAATGTGGTCAAAAAAGGCCCTATCGGTGTGGTCGGCGCATCCGGTACGGGGACGCAAGAAGTGACCGCACTTATCGATCAATTGGGATCGGGCTGTTCGCAAGTGATTGGGACAGGGGGACGAGATTTAAAATCAGAAATTGGAGGTCTTATGATGCTTCAAAGCATCGATGCTTTGATTGAAGATCCAGAGACCAAAGTCATCGTTCTTATTTCTAAACCACCAGCACCAGAAGTGGCAGAAAAAATCCTTCAGAAGGTCAAATTGACTTCAAAGCCTGTTGTTGTGGACTTTATAGGAGGCAACCAAGAAACCATTAAAAACGCTGGTGCCTATGCGTGTTTAACACTTGAAGATACAGCCCGAAAAGCGGTTGCACTTGCAAATGGCATGGAACCCGTTGATTTTATAGGTTTTACAGAGGATGAATCTGTAATAGATGAACTCGTACAAAAAAGTTTAGAGGGGATAAAACCAACGCAAACCAATTTAAGAGCGCTTTATACAGGCGGAACCTTGGCTGATGAAGCCATGAAATTACTGGGCAATACTTTTGGGGGAATCTACTCCAATATCCCGCTTTCACCAGAATATGAGCTCCAAAATTTGAATAATCTCAAAGGACATGTGTGTTTGGATTTAGGAGAAGATCAATTTACAGTGGGAAGACCTCATCCGATGATTGATCCTTCCACACGTACAGATCGCTTTAAAACCGATATAGATGAAACGGTGGCTGTGGTTTTAATGGATGTGGTCATCGGTTATGGCTCACATGAAAATCCGGCACTAGAGGCGGCACAGTCTGTTAATGCACTTAGAGCATCTTATGATGAAAAGTTTGTTGTGGTGGCTTCTATAACAGGCACAGAAGGTGATCCTCAAATCCTAAGTGTTTCTAAAGCAACACTTGAGCAGGAAGGCATCTTGGTACTCCCTTCAAATGCTCAAGCCGTGAGATTTGTTCACAAACTTTTAACCGCGTTAGGAGGTATGAAACATGCATAAGATCAATCAACTTTTCCAAAAAGATTTAAAAGTCATCAACATGGGACTTGAATCTTTTTATAAAGATTTAAAAGAACAAGATGTAGCTGTGATTCATATGAACTGGCGACCTCGTGCAGGTGGAAATCCTAAGATGATAGACCTGCTCAATCGTTTAAAATCGAATAAGTAAAGGAGATGATAAAGTGCAAGAATTGATCCGAAAAGCCAATCAACAAGCGATGGAAAATCTTCAAAAAGCAAGACCAACACTAATGGGAATAGGGGTTGCGCTAAAAGATATTCCAAATATGGATAAGAAAACAATCCTGCACGCAGGACCCCCAATCAAATGGGAAAATATGAGTGGACCCTTAAAAGGGGCTGTCATTGGAGGTCTTATTTATGAAGGCCTAGCAAGTAATGAAGAAGAAGCTACTAAACTTGCAGCATCAGGTGAGATCAAATTTGATTCATGCCATCACCACCAAACTGTAGGACCAATGGCTGGTGTTGTGACGGCGTCAATGCCTGTTTGGATTATTCAAAATAAAGCGTTTGACAATTATGCGTACTGTACGCTAAATGAAGGGCTTGGAAAAGTACTTCGGTATGGCGCTTTCAGTGAAGAGGTCATCACCAGACTTAAGTGGATGGAAAATACACTTGCACCTGTGCTTAAGGCGGCTGTTAAGTTAAGAGGTCCTATTGATCTTAAGTCCATGATCGCTCAAGTGGTTCAAATGGGTGATGAAGGTCACAATAGAAATAAAGCGGGCACCTCGCTGTTTATCAGAGAGATTGCACCTTATGTGGTCTTAACGGATTTTAGCAATGAAGCAAAATCTGAAGTCCTTAAGTTTATGCATTCTAACGATCACTTCTTTTTAAATTTAACCATGCCAGCTGCAAAATCAACCATGGACCCAGTAGGCAATATCCCGCATTCAACGCTTATTTACACCATGGCTAGAAATGGCACTGAATTCGGCATTCGCGTTTCTGGTCTAGGAGATCAGTGGTTCAGTGCACCTGCTGAAATCATAGATGGCTTGTTCTTCCCAGGGTATACCAAAGAAGATGCCAATCCAGATATAGGGGACTCGGTTATCACTGAAACAAGTGGTATTGGTGGCTTCGCCATGGCGACTGCACCTGCCATCGTTCAATTCGTAGGGGGTACGCCTCAAGATGCGATTAACTTCACCACAAGTATGTATGAAATCACTGAACAAGAAAATGATGCTTATAAGATGCCGACGATGAATTTTAGAGGCACACCAACGGGTATTGAACTTCAAAAGGTCATTGAAACACAGATTTTACCGATTATCAACACGGGTATTGCGCATAAAGATGCAGGTGTAGGACAAGTGGGTGCTGGTCTTGTGAGACCCCCAATGAAGTGCTTTGAAGATGCACTTGAAGCTTTTGTAACGCAAATGGCAAAAGAAGGGTTACTTGAATAGTCAAATCTAAAAAAGGGTATAAGGCATCTGTAAGGTGTAGCGTCCCAAATCTTAAGGAGGATTACTATGGATTTCTGGAATAAAGTAAAAATGTATGATTTAACACAAAATACGAGTCACTTAACACCCCCTTGGCCAACTTATGAGCCACTACAGGTCAAATTCTTTAAAAGATTGTCGCCAAATGGGGCAAATGGGCAACTGATCACAACATCTAACCATGTGGGCACACATTTAGATGGTCCTTTACACTTTGATACATCTGGTAGAGATATTGCCTCTCTTGAACTGGAAAAGCTATGTGGTCCTGGTGTCATCGTGGATTTATCAGATATTTCAGAGGATTTTAGCATCTATACCCCTCAAGATATCATGGACCGTGTTGAAGTTAAAAAGGGTGATGTTTTGATCATCAACACAGGCTATCATAAATACGGTTGGGATCAACCCACAGCAGATGAGAGAAGGTATATGTTGAGACATCCAGGGCCTTCTATGGATTTCCCAGATTGGGTTAAGAAAATGGAGATCAAATGGATTGGTGTGGACTGTGGTTCGGCAGATCATCCGATGAATACTAAAATCAGAGATTGGGAACCGGGTGAAGCTAAAGCTTGTGATGCCTATATGAAAGCAAAATATGGCAAAGAGCTCAACGAAATTTATGAATGGCCTCAAACTTATCAGGCAATGCACATTCACGTTTTCCCTAAACCAGATGAAATCATTCATGCGGAAAACTTGGGCGGACAAATCGATGAAGTTTTAAATAAGAGATGCATCATCGGTTGTTTCCCTTGGAAATTCCAAGGCGGTGAATCAGCATTCTGTAGAATCGTTGCATTTGACGAACAAGAATAAAATAGCGGCCTTATGGGCGTATCATAGTATGGCATAAACTAAATCAAAGGCTCACCTAGTGCACCCAGTGCATAACACGGGTGAGCTTTAAATCATTAGTTCTCGTCCAGCTTAGAGGCAGGAATGTTCAACCTGCTCTAAGCGGTTAGACGAGAACGGGTCAGGCAAAACGAAGTTTTGGCGGACAATGATTCACATTAGTTCTCGTCCAGCTTAGAGGCAGGAATGTTCAACCTGCTCTAAGCGGTTAGACGAGAACGGGTCAGGCGAAACGAAGTTTCGACGGACAATGATTCACATTATTGGAGGAAAGTATATGGGACCACTTCAAGGATTAAAAATATTAGATTTGACACGTGTTTTAGCTGGGCCTTATTGCACGATGATCCTAGGCGATTTAGGCGCTGAAATCATCAAGGTGGAAGCACCAATAAAGGGAGACGATTCAAGACATTTTGGCCCCTACCAAAATGGCGAAAGTGCCTATTTTATGAGTTTGAATCGCAATAAGAAAAGTATTACGCTCGATCTTAAAAAGCCAGAAGGCAAGGAGATTCTTAAAGCACTGGTAAAAGAAGTGGATGTGATCATAGAAAACTTTAGACCAGGGACGATGGAGAAGTTAGGCCTCGGTTATGAGGTGCTCAAAACGGTTAATCCCAAAATTATCTATGCGGCATCTTCAGGATTTGGGCACACGGGGCCATACAGTCAAAGACCTGCGTACGATGGTGTCGTCCAAGCGATGGGAGGCATCATGAGTATCACAGGTGCCAAGGATGGTGAGCCCACAAGAGTAGGCCCTTCTATTGGCGATATCGCTGCAGGATTGTTTACAGCAATCGGTGTGCTATCGGCACTTAACTGCCGAAATGAAAAGGGCATTGGACAAAAAGTAGATGTGGCTATGTTGGATTGTCAAGTGGCCATGCTTGAAAATGCCATCGCAAGATATGTGGTCACGAATGAAGTGCCAAAACCCGCTGGAAACCGTCATACTTCCATCGTACCCTTTGAACCCTTTGACACTCAAGACTCTAAACTAGTCGTTGCAGTGGGCAATGATTCACTTTGGCTTAAATTCTGTGAAGTCTGTAATCTCAATGAGATTGCCCTTCAAGAAGCATTTGCCACAAATCCACAGAGAAATAAGCATTATGAGTTATTAAGACCTATTATCGCAAGTAAGATGATGGAGAAAACCACACATGAATGGCAATTGCTCTTGGACAAAGCGGGTGTTCCAAATGGACCCATCAATTATGTGGATCAAGTGCTTGAAGATGAACAAATCATCGCAAGAGAAATGATCGTTGAGGTAGAACATCCTGTTGCAGGTAAACTTAAAATGCCCGGCGTGGCTATAAAACTCAGTGAGACACCAGGCTGTATCCAGACGGCAGCACCTTTGCTAGGAGAGCACAGCGCTGTTATTTTGAAGACCTATTTGAATTTTGATGATGAAAAAATCAAAGAATTGATTGAAGAGGGCGTCTTATGAGGTTATGATAATAGTAGAACTGAATTTAAAATAGACTGGTCTATCCGCTTGGATAGGCCAGTCTTGACGGATAAACTTGTAATTTTCAATATGAGGAGGCCTATATGGAATCAGCAGTCATAAAAAGATTATTAAATGCCATAGACCATAGAGAAGCTGTTGCACTTGTGACGGTGACCCATAAAGTTGGAAGTGGCCCACGTGATAAAGGGAGTATGATGCTTGTGGATCACAAAGGGACACTCCTTGCAGGCACCATAGGGGGCGGGGGTGTGGAGGAAAGCGCAAAGCAGGATGCAATGGCTTGTCTAAAAAATCAAACTTCTTCTGCCTTTTCATATGAACTCACACTCAAAGAGACTGAAAACGCACTTGGAATGGCATGTGGTGGCGCTGTGACGGTTTTCATAAAGGTCTTTTCAGTGGGAAAATCATTGATCATCTTTGGGGCAGGTCATATTGGCATGGTGCTTTCTAAAATGGCCAAGCTGTTAGAGTATCATGTGACGATCGTTGACGAACGAGACGAATATGCCAATGTGGCCCGGTTTGAATCTGCTGATGTCATTCTCTCAGGTGAAATGCAGACCCTATTGGCTGATCTTGAAATCGTGCCAAGCACCAGTGTGGTCATTGTGACGCACGGTCACACACATGATCTAGAGGTCTTAAGAGGCGTTTTGAATCACAATGCAGGTTATATCGGCATGATCGGCAGTAAATCTAAAGTCAATTATTGCTTTCAAACGCTTAGAGCAGAAGGCGTGTCCGAAGAAAAGCTCAGTGCTGTTCATGCGCCTATTGGCCTTGATATCGGTGGGGAAACCCCTTCTGAAATTGCGCTGTCTATAATGGCAGAAATTCAAGCTATTCAATTCGGAAAGCAAGGGCCTTTTATGAAACAGATTGAAAAAGGAGGCGCATAGAATGCCCCATAGGGTACTGGTTAGAGGCGGTGGAGATCTTGCATCAGCTGTCATTCAAAAATTATATAGAAGTGGCTTTGAAGTTGTGGTTTCTGAACTTGAAACCCCTAAAATGGTCAGGCGGACGGTTTCTTTTTCAAATGCAATTTATGAAAATCCTTATGTCGTGGAAGAGATTGAGGCGGTTTGGATTAAGTCGGTTGATGAAATTAAAACGCTGCTGGCCCAGGGCAAAATCCCTGTAATGACCACTTTGGAATCTGAAATGATCGATTTTTTTAAACCGGATGTATTTGTGGATGCGACAGTGTCTAAAAAAGAGGTCAACTATACCAAAGCGTATGCTCAAGTAGTCATCGGTTTAGGGCCTAATATCGAAGCGGGTGTTCATGCGCATACGGTGATTGAAACCAGCAGAGGACATGATCTGGGAAGATTGATCTTTAGTGGCTGGGCAAAAGAAAACACGCATATTCCAGGGGATATTGGCGGTTACACGCATGAACGGGTTTTACGTGCACCTTGCGCGGGTCTTATGAAATGTGATAAAAAAATAGGCGACCTTGTGCGTGCGGGCGAGGTGATCATGACCATAGCAGGCAAGCCCGTCAAGGCAAAACTCGATGGTGTGCTCAGAGGCTTGATCCATGAATCTGTAAAAATCACAGAAGGGCTTAAGATCGGAGATATTGATCCAAGGGGGAATACACATTATTGCTTTACGATCAGTGATAAAGGGCGGAACATTGCTGGTGGTGTATTAGAAGCTGTATTAATCGGTCTAAAATCCAGATAGGGAGTCCAATATGTGCACTATAAAAAAAAGGAGTGGCAATGATTTTATTTCAGGGATGACGATAGAAGCCTTGGTGCGGATGAAGCTGAATGCTGCTAAAGTTCAACACAAAACGCTCGTCGTCTCGGTGGTAGGTGCAGGGGGTAAAACCAGTTTGATCTATTACCTTGTGAATGCATTGAAATCGGAGTTCAAAATTTTAGTGACCACCACGACCATGATGTTTAAACCCACTTGTGAATTGGATCACCTCATTTATCAGGGAGAACTTCCAGCGCATGCGCTTTTAGAAAAGTTAGCGACACTGGAGACGCTGACAGTAGCGGAGCTATCAGCAACCTCAAAGCCGGTGACGGGATTATTTCAAAATGAGGTAGGAGAGGGTTTTGATATTGATGAAAGCCCAGTGATTAAATTAAAAGGGGTGTCTGAAACACTTGTGGACCAAATTGCGGCCGCCTCTTTGTATGATCTAATATTGGTAGAAGCAGATGGTTCTAGACGTAGACCTCTAAAAGCTTATGGGCCGCATGAACCCGTCTTGCCTCAGTGTTCTGATGTGACTATTGCCGTCATGGGACTTAAGGGACTCAACGTGCCAATTTCTGAAGAATCTGTCCATAGGCTAGATCACTTTTTAAAACTGACGGGCAAAAAACAAGGAGAGATGCTTCAAATTGAGGATCTAGTGGCACTCTTTAGCGGGGAGACCGGTTTTTTAAAAGCAGTGCCTAAAGGCTGTGATGTCATCGCATTTTTGAATCAAGCGGATTGCGCGACACTGCCACATGATTTTGAAAATATAACTGAAAAGTTGTTTGACATAAGCCCAAGCATTGAGGGTTTTTTTGTGGTTTCCTTAGAAAAGCATTGGACCTATGCTGCTTACTTAAGTCGATCGGAAGGTGAGGCATGATGATAAAGCCTTCAATCTCTGGCGTTGTTTTAGCGGCTGGCGCTTCTACAAGAATGCAAAAAAACAAGATTTTATTGCCGATAGATGAGACCACTGTAATTGAAACAGTCATCAAAACGTTACTCCAAACAGAACTTTCTGAAGTGATCGTCATAGGCGGTAGAGATTATAATCGCCTTTCTAAAGTGCTGGAGGCTTACCCTGTTCAATGTCATGAGAACAACGCTTATTTTGAAGGTCAAAGCACTTCTATGATAAAGGGTTTATCCAAGATACGGGATGATGCCGAAGGCTGTTTTTTTTTCATGGGGGATCAACCGCTGATCGATGTAGAAAACATCAATCAAATGATTGAGGTCTTTAGAATGAGCGTGAATCCAAAAACAATTATAACACCCGTTGGAACAGAGGGACGCGGTACACCTGTGCTCTTTGGCGCAGCTTGGTTTGATGCGTTAAAGCAGATTAGAGGCGATCAAGGCGGTCGCAGCATCATCAGGGCAGCTGATGTGCATGTGATTCCACATTTTGTTGAAAGATCAAGTTTCTTTTGGGATATAGACCATGAAGAGATGTATCATAAAGTGCTAAGCGCTTATAATGGGGGGAGTTTTTTATGAAGAAGATAGAATTAAATCCGATTGAACATGTCTTGTCAGTCATTCGCGGGACATTTGATAATAAAATAGGGGGCACAGAACGCGTTAAGTTAAAAGAGGCTTCTCATCGCATTCTGGCGGAGGCTCTGATCAGCGATGTGCTCATACCTGAATTTCCAAAGTCCACAGTGGACGGTTATGCAGTTAAATTCATGGATAGACCTTGCCAGTGTACCCTGGTGGGCAAAGTGGACATGGGTGAGGCCTTAAACATAGAACTGAGTGCAGGTGAGTGTGTCTATGTGCCCACTGGTGGCGTGATTCCCAAGGGCACTGATACCATGGTGATGATAGAAGAGACTGAAGTCTTAACGCCTACAGGGGTTCAATTCAATAAAGCGGCGGATTCCAGAGACTTTATTATAGAAATTGGCGATGATATGAAGCCAGGACAGGTGGTCCTTAAAAAAGGTACGCGGCTTAAGCCACAGCACATCGGCGTTTTGGCTTCTTTGGGACATCAAGAGGTCGAGGTATTGAAAAAGCCTAAAGTTTGTTTTATATCCACAGGGGATGAACTGATCACACTGGATGAAACCCTTTCGTACGGTAAAATCAGAGAGATAAATGGATATACCTTAACGGCAATCGCAGAAGATATGGGGTTTGAAGTTTTAGAAACGCTAATCTTAAAAGATGATTATGCGCGCATTAAATATGAAATCGAATCCGCACTTGAAAAAGCAGATTTGGTGGCGATATCGGGTGGGAGTTCAGTGGGCGAAAAGGATTATACTTATGACTTGCTCAGTGAAATTGCATCAGAAGGCGTTCTCATCAGTGGTATGGCGATTAAACCGGGAAAGCCTACTATAGTGGCAAAGCATACGAATAAGCCCATCATTGGATTACCTGGACATCCAGTTTCAGCAATTGTGGTTTTTAAACTCATCGCAGGAGAGATTATGAAGACATGGGGTTATGAAGTTAGAAAAGATCATAAGATCACTGTTAAACTCACAGGTGATATTTATGCTGCTCAAGGGCGAGACACCTACCAAATGGTGACGCTTGAAGAAACTGAAGCAGGTATTCTGGCACATCCAACACCGGGTAAGTCTGGAATGATCACATTACTTTCAGGATCGGACGGTTATGTGATCATTCCGAAAGAACTGGGTTCCATAAAAAAAGAGAGCGTTGTTGAAGGCTACTATTTCGATTGACGCTGAACTTTTGAAGAGGGGCGCATCAATTTGATTTTGTAAAGGACACGTAAAATATAGCATCTAGTATCGAAAGGTGTTGTTGAAAGAATAATAAAAAGGTATACTTGTATCAACTTAAGTACACTTTATAAATCAATGTGATTTAAATCAAATTAAGAAGAGGGAGACCTATGTCAAAAAAACTGAGATTGTTTAAGAAAAAACCTTGTGAAGAAGCAGTTTGTATTTTAAAGTATGTGGATCAATATATGGATGGCGATGTCCATGAAGAACCTGTAATAGAATATCACATTCATAAAGACATCATGACCACTTTCAAAAAGTTGTTTCAAAATGAGAAAGTATTTGGTGAAAATGCGCAAAAGCTATTGAGCATTACCACAGAGATCAGTGGATTTGATGTAAATATGTCTCATTCTTCTAAAAAACTAAAGGTATTTGCGTCCGAACTTTCAAATGTAAGTGAGTCCAACCTTGCAATTGTGGAAGAGACCACAGCAAGCATGATCACTGTCAACGAAACCATATCAGATGTCACCGATAAACTGGAGCACCTCAGTCAACAATCTAGAGAACTTCAATCCAGTAACGAACAAGGGGTTGTACAGATTAATACTGTGGTCGAGCTTAAAGAAGAAGTCATGAATGATGCCAACCAGATGAAAATCCAAATTGAACAATTGGTTGAAATGACAAATCAAATCAATAATATTGTTGCAGATGTGGACAATATTGCCGCTCAGACGAATCTCTTAGCATTAAATGCATCTATTGAGGCGGCACGTGCTGGAGAACATGGCAGAGGATTTGCAGTTGTTGCAGAAGAAATAAGGAAACTTGCAGAAACCACAAAGGACAGCTTAGGCAGGATGCGTGGTTTCGTGGATGCGATCAAGGTAACTGCTGGTGAAGGCATTGAAAGTATGAATAATACGCTGAGATCAACAGGTGATATGAGCCAGCAAATCGATGTGATTTCAAATACAATGGATCAAAATGTCAGTATGCTAAAAACCACTATTAAAACGGTAAATGTCGTACATGACGCTGTAAAAAATATCAAAAGTTCTGCAGATGAAATCACACAGGCCATGGAAACATCAAGTCAAGATGCAGAAACGCTCAGCGTTATGACCAAATCTATTTTAGAAGACGCATCCAGCAGTGAGACTTTAGCCCAAAATATTGCTTTAATTGATGATGCACTCTCAAAAGTGGTCAAATCTTCTCTTGGCGCTTTACATGGGGGGAAGAATGCGATCCAATTGACCAAGGTTTCTCAAGAAGTCGACAAAGCAATCATTGCACATCAAAACTGGATGAAGACCTTAAAAGAGATCGTGCAAAACGAAACGTTACTGCCACTTCAAATCGATGACAAAAAATGTGCGTTTGGTCACTTTTATCATTCTGTTATTGTGGATGAACCAAGGATCATAAAGGACTGGCAAGCCATAGATGTATTACATCATAAACTTCATAAAAGCGGTGGTGAAATTGTAAAAGCCATCGAGCGCAATGAGCGTTCAAAGGCGCTTTCAATCTATAAAGAAGCGGATGAAATTAGCCATCAGATCATTTCACTCATGCAACAAATTTCAGATCGAATTAAAGGCAGTTCACATTTCAAAACGGTATAATCATAGAGATCATTTACAAAGGAAATCCTCCTATCCATGTTGAAGAAACATCGTAGGAGGATTTTTGTATGAGATTAAGATTTAAGTGACTCTAAAAAAGCCTCTTTGGTCAACTTGTGGAAAAGTGCACTTTTGAGTTTAGCTGACTTTGATATATTGCCGATTAAAATACCACCTGTAATAATGCCCTCTTTAAAGAAGATTTTTTCAAAATGATCATCATATTCAAAACGGATGATCTCATAGGCCTTTTCTCCAAGACTGCCCACATCACCAATCGAAAAAAGGCGCATATTCATACCATGGTAGATATTGAACGGAACCAAGGTCTCGTAAGAAGTTTTTTGATTTGCTATGTTTAGCCCTGCTGTTTTGCCTTGTAACACAGCTTCGGGCCATATGCCATAATTGATGCCGTCGTATTCAGCACAATCACCAGCAGCATAAATATTTGCGTCACTGGTTTGCATTTGAGCATTTACAGTGATCCCTTTGCCAACTTCAAGTCCAGCTTGCTCCGCTAAAGCAATATCGGCTTTAATTCCGATGGAAATGAAGACATAATCACAAGTGATGGTTTTCCCATTTGAAAGCCTTATGCCTTCAACATGATGATCCCCTAGAATTGAATCTGTCCCGACACCTGTTATGATCTGCATGCCTGTAGCTTCCACTTTTTCTAAAAACAGACCAGAGGCTTCAGCATCCAGTTGTCTCGGCAAGAGGCGTTCCATCATTTCGATCACGGTGACCTTGAGCCCAAGCTTAATCATTTGCCAGCCGAGTTCTAATCCAAGCAGGCCACCACCGATGACAACGGCATGCTTAGAGGGTTTGACCATCTTTTTGATGAACTCTGCATCTTTTAAGGTTCTAAGCGATTTGACTTCTGGCAGAGCGACGCCTTCAAGTGGTGGGATGAAATTATAACTGCCTGTCGCGATAATAAGCTTATCATAGGGCAAGAAACGGTCATCTTGAAGTTTGATTTGTTTTTTTGCTTTTAAAATTTCAACGACGGGAATGCCGTGAATGAGTTCGATTTTATTTTCTTCATACCATGCAAAGGGGTGAAGAAAGAACCGATTCGGCAGAGCGGACTGCGAAATATAATCGGATAACATGGGTCTATAATAGATAGATGCGTCTTCATTGGTAATGATTTTTATATCATAGTGGGTATCAACTTGATTTTCGATTAAGCTTTCCACTGCTGAAATGCCAGCAGCGCCATTTCCAATTACAATGACTTTCATGAATTTGCCTCCTTATGTGTCTGGTTTCACACATTATATACCCTTTTTTTTAGAAATAATAGATTATTTTTGTTAAAATTACTATAAAAAAATAATAGTTATGACAAACTTCTGGTGTATTTTTACAGGAATCAAGTTCATATTGTATCTGATTTTTAATAATTTCAGATAGAAGTTGACATTTCTCTGAGAATTTGTATAATTAGTTTTAAATATTTATACAAAAGGATGTGGATTTATGAAAAGCAGAATAGAAGAAATTTTAGCTTATAATAAAGAATTTGTCTTGAATGAGGCTTACAAGACGTTGATAACTTCTGGTATACCAGAAAAAAAGATTGTGATTTTGTCCTGTATGGACACGCGACTTACAGAACTTTTGCCAAAGGCTCTGAACATTAAAAATGGAGATGCAAAGCTTATTAAAAATGCAGGGGCAACGATTATGCATCCTTTTGGCAGTATTGTAAGAAGTATTATCGTTGCAGTCTATGAATTTGGTGTTGAGGATGTCCTCATCATTGGGCATTACGGCTGTGGCATGTGTCATTTAGATGGCAAAGCGCTGTTAGATAAAGCGATTGAACGTGGCATTGAAGTTTCAACACTGGAAATGCTCAAGTATTCGGGTATAGATATCGACAAGTGGTTAGAGGGCTTTGAGTCTCCAGAAGATGCAATTCATGAGAGTGTCAATCAGCTTCGAAATCATCCCCTCATGCCGAAAGATGTCAGAATCCACGGCATGCTCATGCACCCTGAGACAGGTGCATTAGATGTGGTGGTCTTATCATAATATAGATTAGAACGTAGAGTGAAAACCTACTGGAGTGAAACCGAAATCACATGAATCTAAATTGCATGAATCTAAATATCGTTTTGTTCAATATTTTTTATGAGCGTTTTTGTAAATAGGAGACCGACAACTGCAAAACATATAGGCACTAAAATGATATTTCCAAGTGTGAAATCTCCAATGTTTGATCCTAAGAGCAATGCGATGATCACACCAACGATAATTGTTTTTGTGCTTGAATTTTTTTTAAGGCCAAAATAGAGACAGATACTACTCAGACAAGTATATGCAATACTGTTAATGATCATGTTGAGCATTAATGGCAAATAGATTTGTGGTGTTAAGTTAAAGGGCATTTCATAGTAAATATGACTCACTATATATAAAGTGGACATTAAGAACGTTGTAGAGAGGATTATGGCAAATGCGATAAATATCCCAATGAGTAAAATCTTGGATAGCATTAATTTTTTTCGACTTATAGGGTAAGAGAATAAAAGGGAAATGGTCTGTTTATCATATTCGCCGATAACGATCCGGCCTAACATGACAGATGCCAAAATAAGGAAAACTATATTCACCAGCGTTTTAGTAATCATATAGGTTTGGTTGATATCTTTAAAAACCACTTCGCTTTCTTTTTGGTCCGCAAAGAAGATCAATAGCAATATGGAAAGTAGGATCAAAGTGATGACAATAGATTTAAAAATATAACGCTTTATATTGTATTTTTGAGATTCGAGTTTCATCAATTTAAGCAATGATTTCACCTCCTGCGACGTTTTTTAGAAAGTAATCTTCCAAAGAATCCATTTTCTTTTGAAAGGACTCAAGCTGAATACCGTTTTGAATGAGTGCATTCATGATTTGAGTCTGAGAATGCTCAAAATTATAGATGCGGATGGTATTGTGATCTAGAACTTTAAAGTTTTCAATGTTCAACGTATCCAGCAATATCAGAGAAGCTTTCTGACTATCATCCACAATCAGTTCAAAACAAGCCTTATTTTCAATACGGGTGTCTTCTAGTTTGATTTCTTGTATCAGTCGGCCCTTTTTTATAATCCCAATTTTATCTGCAATTTGTTCGATTTCAGAGATAATATGACTGGAGATGAGTATAGTAACACCGTATTCTTTGCTTAATTTGTGAAAAAGATTTCGCATATCCTTAATGCCCACGGGATCAAGGCCATTTATAGGCTCGTCTAAAATTAAGAGTTCAGGTCTTGTGACGAGGGCACGTGCGATGGCAAGTCTTTGTTTCATACCCAGCGAGTACTCTTTTACTTTCTTCTTTTTAATGTCCGTCAAGGCAACCCGTTGTAGGGCTTCTTCGATAGATTTGTCTTGATGATAGCCCATGTATTGACAATGCAATTCTAAATTTTCGTATCCTGTTAGCCAATCGTAGAAGACTGGATTTTCAATAATGCTGCCAATCCGCTTAAGAAATTCATATGAATCATAGGTCAATGCTTCGCCAAAGAGTTCAATTCTGCCTGACGTAGGTTTGAGCAGATTCATGATGAGTTTCATAAGCGTGGTTTTTCCAGCGCCATTTGGGCCTAAAAAACCGTAAATTTCACCTTTTTTAATGGTCATATTCACATTTGAAATGACTTCGATGCCATTAAAGGCTTTTGTCAAGTTATGTGTTTTAAGAATGGTATTCATTTGTAACCTCACTTAATATTGTGTCGTACGTTCACCTATAATGATAGGATAGGGATCATTCATTTCTCTTACGTGTTTCTTACTTATTTCTTAAGTTTAATCATGAATTGTGTCAACTCATAGGGCACACTCTTAAGTAAAATCTCGCCGCCAAGCCTCTCCACTAAGCGCTTTGTAATCGTGAGGCCAATACCACTGCTCTGATAGTTTTTATTTCTGGAATCCTCTAATGTATAAAGGCGTTCAAAAACCTGATTTAAATGCTGTTCTTTTATCCCTTTACCCTTGTCCCATATCGTGAGGGTTACAAAGGAATCGTCTGTTTTAACCTTGATGCCAACAATACCGCCTTCATAACCATAACGGATGGCATTAGAAATCAGATTGTTCAGAATGCGATTTAAGGCATCTACATTTGAATGGATGACGTTAGGTGTATCCGGAATGTCAATGGAGACTTCAAGGTTGTTTTTTTGAAATAAAGAGTAAAAGTGTAAAATGTTTTGTTTACAGATTTCGTGAAGATCAACCGGCACTAATGGGATGGGGTAGTCCTCGGATTCAATTTTGGCTAGATCAAAGAAATAGTTGACAATGTTTATGATTTCAATGGATTTTGAGTGAACACGTTCTAAAATCCGTTTTTGTTCTCGGATCTCTAAATTTTCATCTTTTAAAAGCATTTCAAGATATCCTGAAATAACAGTCAATGGGGTCTTTAAGTCGTGAGAGACATTAGAGAGCATGCGTTTCATGTTGGCTTCATTATGATGCTCATTGGCTCTGATGCGTCTAATGATCTCTAAATTTTGATTGATTTGCTTTTGAAGTTCTATGACCGTTGGATTATCTGTAAAGAGTCGGATCATTTCATCCCCCTCCATAATCATTTCCAGTTTAGAAGTAATATACAGGAGGTCTTTTTCAATAGATTTTCTTTGGCTATACTGCCTTAGCGCTACGATGAGCGTTGCTATCCATAGAATCGACAAAAAGATAAGCGCTGTCATCATGATAATTCACCAAATTTATAACCGATACCCCAAATGGTCACGATGTATTTAGGGTCAGAGGGATTATCTTCAATTTTTTCTCGTAATCTTCGAATTTGGACGTTAATCACGTTTTCATCGCCGTAATAGTTTTCTTTCCAAACCTGTTCATAGAGTTGCGCTTTTGAATAGACGCGTTTGCGGTTGGTGGCTAAAAGTCTTAAGATACCAAATTCCTTGTTTGTGAGTTTAATAAATTGGTTATTCTTATAGACGGTATAATTATCAAAGTCCATTTTAAGAATACCTATTTCTATAAAATTGGAGGGTTTGTTTGTATTGGGTTGAAGCTCTAAAGGTGTACTCAGACCACTATAACGCGTTGCACGCCTGATTGCAGCACTGATTCTAGCCGAAACTTCAATCAAGGAAAAGGGCTTGGCTATATAATCATCGGCCCCAAATCCTAATCCCAAAGCTTTATCAAGATCTGTATCTCTAGCGGAAACAATAAGGATTGGCATTTGATTTTTTTCTCTGAGCTGTTTTAGAACTTCTATTCCGGGCAATTTGGGAAGTGTTAGGTCCAAAAGTAGTAAATCGTAGTGGTTGTGGAGGGCTTTATCAAGACCGAGTTCGCCATCCGTTGCAAGTTCAACTGCATAGCCTTCTTTGATGAGGTAATGGCTTAATATTTCACAGATATCAGGATCATCTTCTATAAGCAGTAAATTGTAGTTTGACAAATTGAGCACCTCGATTAAGGGTATTTTTAATACTGTCATTTTAGCATTTTTGGATTCACAATACACGAGATACATAAAAATGATTAAACCAATCGCCTAACCTGTTGAATTGCAAAGGCTTCGATTTGAACGCTAGGGCTATTGATTTTATAAGGTTTAATCAGTACACTAGGATTAGCTGAACATGTTCAAGAGAGGAGAAAAAATGAAACCATTTATGCAAAAAATAGGCATTGTTATTTTAATAGCTTTAGGATTAGGCCTTTTATATTTAGGGTATGCTTATCATCAATTTTCAAAAGTTAAGGCAAGTCAAATTCAAAAGTTAAATGAGGGCAGTCAGATGATGGTCACAGAAGTAGGGACCATCGAATATGCCATTCGTGGAGAGGGATATCCTGTATTGATGATACACGGTGCTGGCGGGGGTTATGATCAAGGGCTTTTACTTGCAGATTATCTTTTGCCTGAGAATTGTAAAATCATTGCAATATCAAGATTTGGCTATGTCAATACGCCTTTGCCAGAGGATGCCACGCCTGATCATCAAGCGGCACTTTATAAGGCACTTTTAGACGCACTTGGTATCGAGCAGGTCAATGTGGTGGGTGTATCCGATGGCGGGCCCTCTGCTCTAAAGTTCAGTATCTTTTATCCAGAGTATACAAAGTCCCTTACGATGATTGCGGCTAAGAGCCAAACGCCACCTGAGCAAACGCCAGTTCAAGCCGCAGTATTTGGGACGATTTTTGAGCATGACTTTCTATTTTGGATGATCACAGAACATATGTCATCACAGCTTTCCAGCGTGCTGGGGGTCTCCAAAGCGGTTCAAGCGCAGATGACGGATGATGAAAAGATCATGGCAACAGAGTTCTTTGGGAGTATGAGTCCAATCTCACTTAGAAAGGCGGGGATCTACAATGCCAATATTCAGTTTAAAAGTCTCTTACCTGAAGATTATCCCATCTGGGAGATAAAAGTGCCCACATTAGTTGTTCATGCTGAGGATGATACGCTTCAACCCTTTCGCTATGCAGCGTATACGCATGAACAAATCAAAGGGTCACAGTTATTATCCTTTGAAATGGGAGGGCATATGCTCTTTGGTCACCGAGAAGAAATCATTGAGGCTGCAGATAAGCTTTTTAAAAGTGTTGAGTAGTTCAGTAAAGGAGTGACCATGTCTATAAAGCCAGAGAATTCAGAGATAAAGAACCATTTAATTCAATCCGTTCGAGCGCTTCTAGAAGATGATTTTGAACTTGAATCTTTAACGGTGCGGCAAATTGCTTATGAAGCGCATGTGGCAACAGGGTTGATTCATTACCATTTTGGCAACAAACTAAATCTCATTGTGGCAGCCATTTCGACGATTATTGATGATGCAGCAATGCAGGCTTTTCAATCGTTTGCAGATGTCAATGATCCACCGGAGTTAAAGTTGAGAGCCTTTTTAAAGGCTATGGCGCTGGTGGTTTGCCAGTACAAGCCCTACGCTACCTATTTGATTAGAGAGGAACTTTTAAGCAACAGGTTCAGCACGCCAGAGACGCTTTTGACCTTGCTCAGTGAAATTAAGCCCACTTTAAACAATCGTGAACTCAAGTACATGGCAATTCAAATCGTTGCGCCGATACAGTATATGCTTTTAAAGGAAGAGGGGTTGAGTGCTTATTTGGCGACTGAAGAGGATTTAGAGGATTTAGAGGATTTAGAGGATGTAAAAGGGTTGAATCTCTTAGAAGAATATGAAATAATGGTGACATCTATTTTAAAGGCACTTGAGATTTAGCGAAGAGGGAGAACGAGATGAAGATTGGGTTAATGGTATTGGGTGTTTTCTATGGTCTAATTATGCTGTTTACAGGGGCGTTGATGTTTCCACAGAAGAGGCTTGGAAGGCTTTCCAGTGCACTGATGTTCGTTGGAGGTGCAGTTGTTATTTTTGCATTTGTCAACAAGGAAATGACTTTGATGATGAGGGCACTTATATTGGGCTTGGGATTAATCTCTGTTCATATCTCAGCGGTCATGAACGGGTATAAACTTTATGGCAAACCTCTTGTTAAGCATCATCTTATCAGAGCTTGTATTTCTGTAGTCTTATGGGTTGGATGTTATGGGCTTTATTAAACAGATAAAGCGCTATAGACATACGCTATTTTCAGGGCGTGTGCCTATGGCGCTTATTATATTTCAGGGGGATGCCATTATCTATAAATCTTTATCTATGGGCTTTTAGCTCTGGCATTTTAGTTGCCATAAAAAAGGCTTGTAGATGAAAATTCTGGATCACTTGTGAGATCAATTCCGAGGTTTCTAAGTGTGGCTTCGTTATTACTATGCAGGATAACGGTTGCATGTGCTTGACAGTCTCTGATGCTCTCAAGTGCATCTAGTGCCACTTGAGCGATTGGGTTAAAAGCAGCACTGATTGAGAGTGCGATTAAAACTTCTTCTAAATCCAAAAGGGCTGTTTTATCGCCAAGGGATTCGGTTTTCAATTTAATGATCGGGTTGAGTATAGCAGGTGACAGTAAGTGCATGTCATCAGATATGCCCGTATATTTTTTAAGTGCGTTCAGGATACAGGCAGCTGCGGCATCCATGACTTGATTGTTTTTACCCGTAACGATATCACCGTTATGAAGTGCCAGCGCCATGGTAGGGACAATCGTATCGACAGCATATTTTTCAGCCAATGCCTTGGAATAAGCTCTGGCAGGCTCCACCACAATGCGATGGTTGGGTTTGAGCTGAAGCTCTTCCATGATCATCTTTGAGTGATTAAAGGTATCTAAATCACAGAGCCCTTTTTTGTATTCACACCCTGTTTTAAAGTAACGACGGATGATTTCTTGTCGTGAGGCTTCTTTGATGATTTCATCGTCAGTGATGCCAAAGGCAATTCGATTGACCCCCATATCTGTTGGGGATTGATACATAGATTCTGTGTCTGTAATTCTTTCTATAATGCGTTTTAAAACGGGGAAGGTCTCCACATCTCTGTTGTAATTCACCGTCACCTCGCCATAGGTCTCTAGGTGGAAGGGATCCACCATATTGACGTCTTTTAAATCCACGGTTGCAGCTTCGTAAGCGATGTTGAGAGGATGCTTTAGAGGCATGTTCCACACGGGGAAGGTTTCAAATTTAGAGTAACCTGCTTTACGTCCCTGTTTGTTTTCATGATAAAGTTGACTTAAGCAAGTTGCAAGTTTACCACTACCAGGACCTGGAGCCGTTACGACGACAATGGGTTTAGTGGTTTCGATATAGGGATTTTGGCCATAGCCTTCGTCGCTGACGATGGTATCGACTTCGGTAGGATAACCCTTCGTAGGTCTATGCTTATACACTTTGATGCCCATATGCTTTAGTTTATTGATGAAGACGGTTGCTGCGGGTTGGTTTTCATATCGCGTGATCACCACACTGTTGATTTCAAGACCATTGCCTCTGAGGTCATCGATGAGTTTTAAAACGTCCATATCATAAGAGATGCCAAAATCGCCACGGATTTTATTGCGCTCAATGTCACCTGCATAAAAGCAAATGATGACTTCGAGTTTGTCTTTTAATTTTTGCAACAATTTAATTTTGACGTTTTCATCAAAACCGGGCAGTACGCGTTTGGCATGCATATCGTAGATGAGTTTACCCCCAAATTCAAGGTAGAGCTTGTCGAAATTATGCACACGCTCGAGAATAAATTTCGATTGTTCTTCAAGATACTTTTCTGAATCAAATCCTTTTTTCATTGAATCCTCCATGGGTTTTCTTTAATCTAACACGAAAAAGGTTCTGTTGTCTATGACTTTATGCGCATTTTTTGAATCCTTATGGATTGTAATGGAACTTTTTGATATTTTATGCGTCTTAACCCTATAGTCTTTTTGAAGTCTATAGACATTTAAATTTAACCCCTATAAAAGGAGCAAATCTATGAAAAAAAGTTTACTAATCGGATGTATTATTATAAGCGTTGGTCTCATGGGATTGACAGGCTGTGCAAAGAAAGATGAAGAACCCTCTTCAGATCCAAATACAGATGCGCAAAACTTGCCAGTGTCAGAGCCTGTGGCTGAACCCACAACAGAACCCATAGCAGAACCTACAACGGATCCCGCATCAGGGACAAGCCCAAAGATGACAGAAGAGGCAGCAAAGGCAATACAAGAGGCTAAAGCCATAAAAGACATCAAATCAATCACATTGAGAGATCTTGAAGGCAATGTGGTGGACAGAACTTTTACAGAAGAAGAAATTAAGGCAATAGAAACGGCTTTTAATGAAAGTTTTATCATGGATACGGCTTATGTGGAAATGATCGCAGGCTTAACGATGAACATAGAACTTGAAAATGGCAAAACGGTGTTCATCCACAGCTATGGTCAAGAAGCCTATATCGTGGCAACCATTGGCGAGGGACCTTCATATCACTTGGGCAGTGAACTCATCGGTAAGATTTTGTTAGAAGGTAGTGCACAATAAATTGAGATCAAAGCCATCCTCACTAAATTGTCGGGACAAATCGATATTGAAACCATTCAAATGTTAAATTGTGAAGTGGACATCAATCATGAGGATCATAAAGAAATTGCGGTCAAATACTTGAAAGAAAAGGGTTTCATTGAATAAAGATAGGGTCTGATTAAGCTAGCCGATTGACGTGAATGTTAAGTTCTTGTTTTCGCCTTGACAGAGAATGATTTTTATTATTATAATCAAGTTAGACCATTTATATTTACAAACAAAATTTTTATAAATAAAATTTATGCATTTCATTTATAGGTCAACTGAATATACTATTGCTGAATTTCCATGTACGCATACATGGAATACGGGGGAACCAATTATTAGGGGTGAATCTAAACGAAAGTTTAGTAGGGCAATTTCCTTTCTGTCCGAATCCGTCAGCTAACCTCGGAAGCTTCGAAGGGAAGGAGGTTTTTTTGCTTATGAGCGATTATCTATCCAGATAGTCGTTTTTTGTTAAAAAAAATGAATAGGAAGTGACAAAAATGGAAAATGAAATCAAATTTGCTGTTTTAGGAGCAGGTCATGGCGGCACAGCCATGGCGGGACATCTATCCTTGATGGGATTTGATGTGAGCCTATACAACAGGGGTAAGGAAAGACTGAGATCGATTCAACAACTCGGAGGCATAGAGATCATCACAAGTTGCGAAACCATACCAAGGGGGTTTGCGCCTCTTAAAATTGTGACAAATGATATTAAAGAAGCTATAGAAGGACGCACGATAATCATGGTGGTCATTCCGGCCAACGGACATCAATATATTGCAGAACAACTGGCACCACACTTAGAGGCAGATCAGATCGTTATTTTAAATCCGGGAAGGACGGGTGGCGCGCTTCAAGTGCTCAATACGATTCGAAATTTAGGGTGTGAAAAAGAAATTACGGTATGCGAAACACAAACGCTACTCTATGCAAGTCGATCTGTCAATCCAGCTCAAACGCAGATTTTCAGAGTTAAAAATAGCATTCCCATAGCTGCGATTCCAGCACATATGACGCCAAATGTTGTAAAAAAGCTCAGAAGGGCTTTGCCACAATTTGTCTCAGGCGATAATGTCATGAAAACGAGTCTTGATAACATCGGCGCTATTTTTCATCCCGCAGTGACGGTTTTGAATGCAGGTCGAATAGAAAGCACGAATGGTGACTTCGATTATTATACAGAAGGCATTACGCCCTCAGTGGCCATTATTTTGGAAAAAATGGATGCTGAGCGTGTGGCTGTTGCTGAATCCTTGGGCTTTAGAGCCATGACTGCGAGGGAATGGCTTTATACAGCTTATGATGCCGTCGGCAGAACACTCTTTGAAGCCATTAGAAGCAACAGAGGTTATGATGGAATCAAAGCACCCAAAACCGTTTATCATCGTTATATTTCTGAGGATATTCCCATGAGCCTCGTACCGATTGCCATGCTTGGAAAACTGGGTGAGGTTGAAACCCCCACCATAGATGCGATCATCCTTTTGGGGTCACAATTGCATCAGGTAGACTATTTACAAACCGGAAGAGGTCTAAAGGACATGGGCATTGAAGACATGGATTTAAAGGCTTTGAGACAATTTATATTGTTAGGGAATAGGTAGATTGCCATGGAGGAAAAAATGATAAAAGAAAATGGACAGGAGAAAAGAGTTGTTGTTGCGGGAGCTCTTGGCAACTGTGTACATGTTGCTGGGGTTATGAATTTTTTAAAACTGGCGGAATCTATTGGATGTGAAACTCATTTTTTAGGGCCTGCTGTTGAGCTTGATTATTTTGCGGCAGAGATTAACCGGCTTAACCCAGATGTCATTTCAATAGGCTATCGGTTGACGCCTCAAGTGGGAGAGACCTTAGTCAAAGCACTGATCCCCTTAATCCAAAAAAAGGATGCGATCATGGTCTTTGGAGGTACTGAGCCAGTTTGTAAAGTGATGCGAGCACTGGGCGTATTTCACTATACCTTTAATGGGTTAGAGAGAGCAAGTGAAGTGATGCGGGTATTTCGAGATGAGGAGGGTGAATACAAGCCGTCTGAAAACGCTCAAAACTTAATAGATCGCATTAAAATCAGCAGGCCTGTGCCTCTTTTGAGACATCACTTTGGGCTACCCAATTTATCTGAAACAATTAAGGGCATAGAAACCATATCAAAATCAGGTGTTCTGGATATCATTTCTATCGCACCAGATCAAAATGCACAAGAATCCTTTTTTAGGCCATCAGAGATGAATGTTGAGTTAGAGGGTTCTGGTGGCGTACCGGTTAGAACGGCAGAAGATTTGATAAAATTAAAGGGGAGTAGCCAATTTGGAAATTATCCGCTCATGCGCATTTACAGTGGCACAAGGGATCTAATTCAATGGGCAGAGCTCTCAACCCGAACATTATCCAATGAATGGGGTGCTGTGCCCTTAATGTGGTATAGCCATTTAGACGGTCGGTCTAAAAGAAGTCTTGAAAATGCAATTCGCGAAAATCAAGAAGCTATGAAATGGTATGCTGAGCGAAAGATTCCCCTAGAAGTAAACGAATCACATCACTGGAGCTTGAGAGAATCTCATGACAGCATAGCAGTGGCGATGGCTTATTTAGCAGCCTATAATGCCAAAAAACTCGGCGTGAACAGCTATATCGCTCAGTATATGCTCAACACACCTCCTGGCACATCTGGAAAGATGGATCTTGCAAAAATGCTCTGCAAAATCCAATGGATAGAAGGTCTGCATGATGCACATTTTAAGTCTTATCGCCAAGTGAGAGCTGGACTATTACACATGTCTCCAAATCTGAACATCGCTAAAGGTCAACTGGCGGCTTCAACGATGCTGGCGCTTATGTTAAAACCAGATATCATACATGTCGTCGGGTTCTGTGAAGGTGATCATGCGGCAGAGGCAAATGAAGTCATTGAAAGCTGCGAAATTGTGCAAGGTGTCATTAAAAATGCGCTCTTAGGGCAACCCGATTTTATGGGGGATTTAGAAATACTCAATCGTATAGAGGTTCTCAACCGTGAGGTCCAGTTGATTTTAGATGCGATCACAGATCTTGCAAAGGATAAGGCGCAAGGCGATGATTACGATCCTCTGACGGACCCATACAATTTGGCACACGCGGTGAAAGTCGGCATTTTAGATGCCCCTCATTTAAAGGGCAATTCTGAAGCATCGGGCAAACTCGTAACGCGAATGATCAACGGCGCTGTATATCCGTGGGATGATCTCAAGAAAGAGAAAATGAGCGAATGCGACCGCCTAAATGCGATTAAAGCGTTAGAAATAGCTTTAGATAGTAATCCAGACTTGACTTAATAAATGGCCATGATGATGCCCCGTATATCTTCATCTGTAAAATCAACAGGATTGCTTTTGGAACAGAAATCCTGTTTGACATCTGTAATACCGCTCACGACTGTTTGTTTTTGGGGGCGGTTTTTTTTGTTTAAAGTGGAGCGTGTAAACTTATCCAAAAGACTTGTAAACCGGTTAAGATAAATGCAATGTGTAAAATCGGATAAGATAAACGTAATGTAATATTGACATTAGAATCACAATATTGTATACTGCGAATGATAATCAATATCGTTACAAAACGAAAATTTGAGGTTGACTATGTTTGAAGAAACTAAATATAAATATTATCATGATATTATTGAATGCCTTGTTAGTGCACTGGAAGCAAAAGATGTGTACACTAAGGGGCATTCTGATCGTGTGGCTCAGATGGCAAGTGATATTGCATTTTCTATGGGCTTCACAGGTGAACGACTCGATAAAATACACATCGCAGGGCATCTACATGATATTGGCAAGATCGGCATATCGGATGCTATTTTGAATAAAACGGGGAAGTTGACTTTTATAGAGTATGAAATGATGAAAAAGCACAGTGAAATGGGCTATGAAATTATCAAGAAATCAAAAGAGCTTGAGGACATTGCCATCATTGTTCGACATCATCACGAAGCCTATGATGGGAGTGGTTATCCAGACGGGTTAAAGGGTGACCAGATTCCTCTTGAATCTCGAATTCTGGCAGTTAGTGATGCGATTGATGCTATGACATCACAACGCTTGTATCGTCATAAAGTATCGATGAAGGCTTGTAGAGAAGAGATTGAAAGGTGTAGTGGCGGACAGTTTGATCCTGTAATTGTGAATGCAATTGTGAACCTCTGGCCAAAATGGGAAGATTTAAAAGCCAATCAAGATTTTCATGATCCGAGTTATGGTTGGTGTTCAAATGCTTAGACTTAAATCTGATTATGATAAGTATTTAGAGGAATTTTATCTAAGTGTTCAAATTATAATCTATATCATTATGCTATTTTGTTTTAGAATGTTGGATAAGGATTTAAAGACACCTGCCTTTTATGCTTACTTTATGGGGTATGGCTTTTATTTGCTTGTGTTCTTTGGGCTATATGTAAGCGAAAGTCTTAAAGTGAATGCTTCAATCTCAATATTGAAGCGCAAAAGATTTATCTTTATTGAGGGGCTGATTTATGGTCTTGGGATCGTTCTTTTCAGTGATATTACACCTATTTTTTCGCATATTTTGTATGTGTTCCTGATATTGCATGTTTTAAGAGCGGTCAGCGAAAATAAGTATTTTGTTTTGATGTATACGATCGGCTTACACGCGGGTACCCTTGTGCTCGTAGGGCTCAAACGCGATGTTTTAATTGATTTTTTGGTTACGACGCTCATTTATATCATGGTCAACTACATCATTCAAAATACACTTGAACATATCCATTTTATTTATGAAGAAAAGGAAATTCAAAGACAAGAACTGATTCAGAAAAATGCAGAATTAAAAAAAATGGCGTATACAGATCATCTTACAAATCTGAATAATTACAAATCGTTTTATCTCTACTATAAGGCGTTGATCAACCGTTCTAAAGTCACTGGGGAGGTGGTCAGTTTGGTGCTCATTGATATTGATAATTTTAAAATAGTCAATGATACGTATGGTCATTTGGTTGGGGATTATCTTTTAAGGGACACTGCCGATCTCATCAAGAACACGCTTAGAAAAACAGATTTCATTTCTAGATATGGTGGGGAAGAGTTTGCGCTTGTATTTGCCAATACGTCACTAGAAGATGCCATTATGATTTCTGAGAAAGTCAGAATGTGTATTGAAGGCAATATTTTTAAGTATGATCAGGTAGAAATTCAAATTACCATTTCTTTAGGTGTTGGTGCATATAGACCTGTAGTTGAGATGAATCAACATCATTTTTTCATCAATGAGGTGGATAAGCTCCTCTATCATGCAAAACGCATGGGAAAAAATCAAATTCAAAGTTCTGAGATTGTTTTAGATATTCAGGCTTGAGGTGTCTATAAAATAGACACGCATTAGAACCTCTGAGGAGGTTTATTTTTTTTGAGCATTCCAATCAGGAAAAAAATGGTATATAATATGAATACATATAATGCAATTAAAGACTAATAATGTATATTTTAGCCCGTTTTGCTATCTTCGTAACCCCCTTGCAATCCTATCGGATTGCATTCAGCGGGAGTTTCTGAATTAGGAATATGAACCCCCACTTTAAAAGGTAAGGGACATCACCACAAGGGTTATATACCTTATGTCTGCTTATGAGGTGTAGGACTCATTTTTTAATATTGAAGAGTAGGTTAATCGTAAATAAATTTTGTACTTTTTGTAAAAAATACTTTGGTTTAGAAACAGGAATTGCTATAATAAAGGAGGATTGTATGAAAGTTTGGATTGAAAATGGTATTGTGAAGGTTGAATTTAGATATGAATCCGAAATTGTTGATCAGCTAAAAAAAATCGGATTGGGAAAATGGAATCCAGAGTTATATTTATGGACTTTTCCGCTTCATAAATATGAAGCTTTGATGGCGCTTAAAGATGAACTTGATTCTAAAGTCAAAAGAAAAGGTCATTTTTTAGGAAAGTATATGAATGGCGACAGTACTGTAGCGGTGGATAAGCCCTGGCATGTTGGTAAAAATGAGGGATTGATAAAGACAAAAGGGCTTAATGAAGAGGATGCGCTTGAAAAGGTGAGACGTCACTTGGTTCAAAAGGGTTATAGCCCAAAGACAATCAAAACGTATATCAATCATATTAAGCGGTATGTCTCCTATTCTACTGAAGTTTTTTCGATTGATACAGCCAATGGTTATGTCATGACGTTAATTGAAGAGAAAAAATGCAGTCATTCATATTGCAATCAAGCCATCAATGCGATTAAGTTGTATCTTAAGGTTAATACGAATGTGAGAGAAGAAGCGTTTTTGAAGTTACTTCGGCCTAAAAAAGAACGCAAGTTACCAAAGGTTATGAGCCAACAGGAAGTGAAGCGATTGTTCGAGGTTACGACAAATATCAAGCATAAAACGGCTTTTATGTTGGCTTATTCATGTGGTCTTAGGGTTAGTGAGGTCATTCATATCACTTTGCAGGATATTGATAGTGATCGGATGCTTGTGAATGTAAAGCAAGGAAAGGGGCGCAAAGATCGCATCAGTACGCTGTCGATCAAAATGCTTGAGCAATTGACGGATTATTATAGGGTTTACAGGCCGAAGCACTTTGTCTTTGAGAATGCCGATAGAAGTAAAGGATTGTCGGAGAGAACTTTACAGAAGGTGTTCCATGCTTCGGCGGAGAAGGCTGATATTCACAAGTATGTGACTTTTCACAGTTTAAGGCATTCGTTTGCAACGCATCTGCTTGATTCGGGTGTGGATATCAGATATATACAGGAACTTTTGGGACATTCTAGTACTAAGACGACTGAGATTTATACGCATGTATCTACTGCGTCGCTACAGAAGATAATAAATCCTCTAGACCGATTGGAGTAGTTTTCCCGAAATGTTTTCACGCAAACCCCACTCTAGGTGCAGTTATTTTGCATTTAGGGTCGGGAATACGAACGTTATCACGAAACCGCACAAAGAAAGTTGAAAATTTAATATGAGCAAGTAGATGATACTAAGGCATATTTTATAATTGTCTAAGAATCATCACGATTATAAAAGAAAAAAGAAGTATTGGGTAAATGTGATCAGAGGAAAGATAATGGCGAGACCCTAAGGTGCCCCGCCATTAAAGCACGATGTATTTTAAAGACTAAGTGCATGCGGCATCGTATAACAGAGGATTCTCAAAATGCCTTTATTGGCATGCCTCATGCAAGCCTGAGGCAAGAGTCACGCCAATTCTCAGCTAATCGCTTGTCACCGTTTTTGTGAACTTGGATCAAAAACGTCGCCAAGCGAACGCCGAGACCAAGGCACTTCGAGAATCCCCGAGACGTTAGCCGCAACCACACGAACACATTAGGATGTAAATATGAGCAAGTGAAAAAAATGAGATATACAGTGTAATCAGCAAAATCTTGTGACTAATATAGAAAAGATCAGAAAAGACGGTTTGGTCCATTGAGATCAAAGGTAAGATAATGGCGTGACTCTAAGGCGCCCCACCATTAATGCACGATACCAAATTGAGACTAAGAGCATGTGGCAACGGCTAACACGCCTATTTCCAAAATCACCTATCGTCACAATCGTTGCGAAAGGGAGCAACGATTGCGCCAATTCTCACTGTGCGCTTGTCATCATTCTTGCAAAAGTGACTCATTTTTTTTAGGGCAAGAATGTCGCCAAGCGCCCAGCGAGAACGGTGACTTCGGAAATAGCGGGAACGTTAGCCGCCATCGCACGAACACATTAGGAAGTATAATCAAAACAGACGAATATATTTGATCAAAGTATGCCATATTCAAACTGTTATAACTCATTTTGAAAAGATCAGAAAAGACGGTTTGGTCCATTGTGATTAAGGGGAAGATAATGGTGTGACTCTAAGGCGCCCCACCATTAATGCACGATACCAAATTGAGACTAAGAGCATGCGACAGCGTCTAACACGTCTATTTCCAAAATCACCTATCGTCACAATCGTTGCGAAAAGAAGCAACGATCGCGCCAATTCTCACTGTGCGCTTGTCATCATTCTTGCAAAAGAGACTTATTTTTTTTAGGGCAAGAATGCCGCCAAGCGCCCAGCGAGAACGGTGACTTCGGAAATAGCGGAAACGTTATAAGAAATTATTTTATTAGGAGGTACTCAAATGAGCGAAATAAATAATATGTACAAAAAACTTAAAAATCTTGATGGTAAAGCATTTGAAGATATGTTCTCAAAAATAATGAAAAAGAAATACAAGAGAAAATATCAGCAAACTCAGAATTATGGTAAACAGGGAGATATGAAAGTTGATGGTATATTGAATGATAAAGTTGCATTTGCTATATTTGCGCCTGAGACTATGAATAATCTGCAAGATAAAGCCATTAGCAAATTTCGAAGTGATTTAAAAGGGTTTGAAAAAAGGAAGAATGATGGAGAATGGAAATCCATTGATGAGTGGATTTTTGTTTTAAAGTCAGACAGAAAAGGAATTCCTCCTAAACTATTAGAAGTAGTTGGGGATGCAAATAATGAAAGAGACAATATCGCGATAGGTATATGGTCAATGGATGATATATATGATGAAATCAAAAATCTGTTAACCCCTGAAATTCCATACGAGGTTCTGAGTGAAGTAGAAATGACTATAAGTACATTAATTAAGGCTTATCAAGCTCTATATAAAGAGTATGATAATTTGAATCAAAATACTAATAATTTGTTTCATAGACTGGAAGTAACTGATGGTTATGAAGAGAACATGTTTGAGTCTTTTTATAGTTTATATAGTTTGAATGTATCCTTAAATAATAATAGAAATAAATACTTTAAACATTTTAATGATATTGGTTGTGGAGTTGATATTGACGAGTTAATTAAACTTCGACCACCATTTGGGGAGAGTGAATTAATGACTACAATCATTGACGGCTTTGAAAGTATTGGAAAAGAAAAACTTCATAATAAAAGATTAAAGTTGTGTAAGCAAATATTGAAAAACATAAAATAACGTCTTATAACACGCCGATTACCTAAATCACTCTGATGACACAGCCCTTGCGAGGCAAGGTCAGCGCCACTTTTCCTAAGGGAAAAGGAGTGACTTCGGTAATCGCGGGAACGTTATCACGAAACCGCACAAAGAAAGTTGAAAATTTAATATGAGCAAATAGATGATACTAAGACATACCGTATAATTGTCTAAAAATCATCACGATTATAAAAGAAAAAAGAAGTATTGGTTAATAGTAATCTAAAGGTGCGATAATGGCGAGACCCTAAGGCGCCCCGCCATTAATGCGCGATGTATTTTAAAGACTAAGTGCATGCGGCATCGTATAACAGAGGATTCTCAAAATGCCTTTATTGGCATGCCTMATGCAAGCCTGAGGCAAGAGTCACGCCAATTCTCAGCTAATCGCTTGTCACCGTTCTTGTGAACTTGGATCAAGAACGTCGCCAAGCGAACGCCGAGACCAAGGCACTTCGAGAATCCCCGAGACGTTATCACGAAACCGCACAAAGAAAGTTGAAAATTTAATATGAKCAAATAGATGATACTAAGACATACYGTATAAYTGTCTAAAAATCATCACGATTATAAAAGAAAAAAGAAGTATTGGGTAAATGTGATCAGAGGAAAGATAAYGGCGAGACCCTAAGGTGCCCCGCCRTTAAAGCACGATGTATTTTAAAGACTAAGTGCATGCGGCATCGTATAACAGAGGATTCTCAAAATGCCTTTATTGGCATGCCTCATGCAAGCCTGAGGCAAGAGTCACGCCAATTCTCMGCTAATCGCTTGTCACCGTTTTTGTGAACTTGGATCAAAAACGTCGCCAAGCGAACGCCGAGACCAAGGCACTTCGAGAATCCCCGARACGTTATCACGAAACCGCACAAAGAAAGTTGAAAATTTAATATGAGCAAATAGATGATACTAAGACATACCGTATAATTGTCTAAAAATCATCACGATTATAAAAGAAAAAAGAAGTATTGGTTAATAGTAATCTAAAGGTGCGATAATGGCGAGACCCTAAGGCGCCCCGCCATTAATGCGCGATGTATTTTAAAGACTAAGTGCATGCGGCATCGTATAACAGAGGATTCTCAAAATGCCTTTATTGGCATGCCTAATGCAAGCCTGAGGCAAGAGTCACGCCAATTCTCAGCTAATCGCTTGTCACCGTTCTTGTGAACTTGGATCAAGAACGTCGCCAAGCGAACGCCGAGACCAAGGCACTTCGAGAATCCCCGAGACGTTAGCCGCCATCGCACGAACACATTAGGAAGTATAATCAAAACAGACGAATATATTTGATCAAAGTATGCCATATTCAAACTGTTATAACTCATTTTGAAAAGATCAGAAAAGACGGTTTGGTCCATTGTGATCAAGGGCAAGATAATGGTGTGACTCTAAGGCGCCCCACCATTAATGCACGATACCAAATTGAGACTAAGAGCATGCGACAGCGTCTAACACGTCTATTTCCAAAATCACCTATCGTCACAATCGTTGCGAAAGGAAGCAACGATCGCGCCAATTCTCACTGTGCGCTTGTCATCATTCTTGCAAAAGAGACTTATTTTTTTTTAGGGCAAGAATGTCGCCAAGCGCCCAGCGAGAACGGTGACTTCGGAAATAGCGGAAACGTTATGAAAAATTTTTTAAGGAGAATAATGTATGGAGATATATGCTTTAACAAAGGATGGAATTGAAATATTGAAAGAAAATTCAACATATATTGGAATATTTAGCACTTTGTTAATTGCATTGATAAATATAGCTTTTAACTTTAGAATACTTAGGATAGAGAAACGTTTGTCAGCTAGGGTCATACTAGACTATGAAATTGTAAAATCATGTGGATTAAAGCTAGAGTCGTTAAAAGATAAAGGTTATCCTAAAATTATGGACACAAGTAATTACTCAGAACTCAGTAAAATATTCAATGATAGTTTTAAAGAGGCAAATAATTGTTTTGTAAGGTATAAAATATTTGAAAAATATATTGAGAATGGACAATTTTTAAGATTATTAAACAATGGTCCACAAATTATATATGATGTTAAAATTAGTATTAACATTAAAGTGTCCGTGGACGCATTGAAGGATGAATTTGTAGAATCAATAAATTCTAGTATACCTGTTTTAAAAATAGATGATGATGTATTTATACTTACCACAATTCAACCAAATATAAAATATACAATGAAGATGCCAGTTTGTTATGAACAAAATATTAGTTCTATCGAAATCAGTTACTTGACTCAGCATAGAGAACAAATTGAGTATCTGATTGAAATTAAGAACGGTAATGCTTATACTAAAGTTTTTTCATCAAAACCTAAAGGGTTATTTAAAGCTTTTTTAAAAGAACAAATTATGGAATATAAAACAGATAGTTTGACTGAATGGGTTTATATTGGAAAAAGATTAAAAAATGAAGAAGTATATAGAAATTTTAGCATATAAAAAACTTCTCATAACATAAAGTAATGTTTCTAAATCACACAAAAAAATAAGCCTCAAGGAGGCATAAAATGTGATTTAGGAACATTGTGTTGGGCGAAGCCGCGTCACCATTATCTTTGGGTATCCAATGATCTGCTCTTTAGGTTTTTTAGAACAGATTTTGAATAAACGCCTTACAAAAGGTAAAAATGAGATTGTGAATCCATAGAAAAATTGATACAATGACATAGATTCCCCCTCCCCATGAAAGTACATTCAATCATTTGGACGTGTAAGAATCTATTAAGTTTCAAAAGCTTAACCTGCACCAATATGTGGTGTAGCCTCTTGCATGACAGTATCACAATTAGAAGGTTCTAAAGGGCATTTTGAACACCTAGAAAAATCAAGGCGCATAAATTTGACTAGAAACTCAAGTGCAGTATAATCACTGGATTTTTTAGAAGGAATAATCTTCATAATGCGCTGGCAGTGAGCAAGCTTTGTGGGCCTGTTTCTAGCAGCGAGAATGCCATAATGTCTAATTTTCACAAAGCCAGAAGGCAGTACATGCATTAAAAACCGGCGTATGAATTCTGTGCCAGTAAGTGTCATTTGTTTGGTTTTTCCGGAGTCTTTATTGTCTTTATATCTAAAAGTGACGTGATCATCAGTGACTTTGAGGATGCGGTGATTGGAAATGGCCACACGATGAGTATACTGACATAAGTAGTTAACCACGTGAGTAGGTGAGTCAAAGTTTTCTTTGGCGTAAACTACAAAAGCTTTTGAATAGGCAGCATCAATTCTATTTTGAAAGTCCAAAGCGGATGCACATTCATTTGTATTCCAACCTTGTAATTGACCTTCGTAAAAAAGTTTTTTCAAGGCTTTCATAAAAATGCCTTTAAAAACACGACTGAGTATTTTAACATGAATTAGATAATTTTTTCGGGTTTTTTTAAAGCGCATGGTTTTAGTACAAAGCCCCCCACCGGGTACAATAAAGTGAACATGCGGGTGATAAGAAAGTGTTTGACCCCATGTGTGGAGAATACCAGTTAGACCAATTTGAGCTCCTAGATGCTTTTTATCGGCAGCTAGAGACAAGAGCGTTTTAGAAGCAGACTTCATGATCAAATTGTACATCAAAGCTTGATTGGCAAAGAAAATTGGATTGAGTTCTTCAGGGACAGTAAAAACCACATGGAAGTAGTGGACATTTAAAAGTTCAGAGTTGCGATCAACACGCCATTTTTCTCTTTTGAAAGACTGACAAAGTGGGCAATGACGATTACGACAAGAATTATAAGCAATAGAAGTTTCACCACAATTTGTGCAAACATTATGATGTCCCCCCAGTTTAGAAGTACGACAAGCCATGAGAGCATTCATGACTTTATATTGATCATATGAGGGAKTGTGGGTTTGACAATAGTCCTCAAAGAAACGCACAAAAATATCTTGRAGATTAGGCATTAAAAACCTCCAAACTATCAAACGGACTAATGGCTTTAGTCACGTCAGCGGTAGTTAAATGAAGGTAGACAGTGGTCGTTGAAAGCTTAGAATGACCAAGCAGTTTTTGAATAACGACAACATTGGTTCCGGCAAGAAGCAGATGTGCCTGAAAGCTGTGTCTTAAACTGTGAATCGTGGCTTCTTTAGGAAATCCCAAGAGATCACACTTGGTCCTAAACACCATTTGAATGTTCCGCGTCGTCAATGGTTTGCCTTTTGAGAAGCTTTGAAAAAGGTAATCTTTAGGGTAATATTGCTTGTAGTAAATTCTTAAAAGATCAAGAGCACTTTTCGAAAGAAGCGTGTAGCGTTCTTTGAGGCCTTTGCCATCTCTGACGCGAATGCGCATCGTATCTGAATGAATATCAGAGACTTTGAGGTTCATAAGTTCCCCAACGCGCAAACCCGAAGAGTAACAGACTACAAGCATGGTTTTATGCTTAAGATTTGTGACAGAGTCAAAAAGTGCGTGAATCTGTGCAGGTGTTAAAGCAATTGGAAGCTTAGACGGTTGTTTCACTCTAGGAATATCGACCATATTCCATTCAGGACCAAGAGTAGTTTCGAAGAAGAATTTAATGGCACTGTAGTTTGAATTTACATAAGATCGACTGAGCTTTCTACTGGTAATTGCATCATGTAAAAATTCGCGAACATGATCATAGGAGAGATTCTCAGGTGGCAAGTTGTGAAATTTCGAAATCTTCTTAACCCCTTTGAGATAGACAGTGACAGTCTTTGGACTTAAACCTCTGAGTTCCATATCCATTTGCATTTTAGATAATAATTTAGACATAAAAAATAGCGCCTTTTCTTTTAGATTCAGAATAAGAATATCTAAAGAAAGCACTATATGTCTAGGGCAAAAAGATTTAAAAAGTCACCGCGGTAGCGGTTTCGTCCAACACGCCGGTTACCTAAATCACTCTGATGACATAGCCCTTGCAAGGCAAGGACTACGCCACTTTTCGCCTAAGGGTGAAAAGGAGTGACTTCGGTAACCGCGGGAACGTTAGCCGCCATCGCACGAACACATTAGGAAGTATAATCAAAACAGACGAATATATTTGATTAAAGTATGCCATATTCAAACTGTTATAATTCATTTTGAAAAGATCAGAAAAGACGGTTTGGTCCATTGTGATTAAGGGCAAGATAATGGTGTGACTCTAAGGCGCCCCACCATTAATGCACGATACCAAATGGAGACTAAGAGCATGCGACAGCGTCTAACACGTCTATTTCCAAAATCACCTATCGTCACAATCGTTGCGAAAGGAAGCAACGATCGCGCCAATTCTCACTGTGCGCTTGTCATCATTCTTGCAAAAGAGACTTATTTTTTTTAGGGCAAGAATGCCGCCAAGCGCCCAGCGAGAACGGTGACTTCGGAAATAGCGGAAACGTTAGCCAAAAGATTTTACAAAAATAATTGGAGTAATGAAACTAAAATGATTAATAGCAAAATTTATAAATTTATTGGGTTTTCAAACAATTCTATAAAAGGACTTGATAAAAAGAAAATTGAGAGTTTACAAAATGACAAAATATTTACAAGTAAATATACTATGTTAAATGATCCATACGAATCACAGTATTATTTTATGGAACCTAGTAATTATTTAGATAAAAGTATTTATGAGGCGTTAAAAAGCAACATATTAATAGCTTCATTTACTTCTGAAGATTATAATTGTTCACCTATGTGGGCTCATTACGCTAATAACCACTATGGAATTTGCTTAGAGTTTGAAATTATAAATGAAAAATTTTTACGCCCCATACTTTATATTGGAGAACAACAATCAATGAATCAAGATATTAAAAAGGTTTCAAAAACCTTACTACAAAATGGCAGTAATAAAGTAATTATAGAAAAAGAAATATCTGATAAAAATATTAGAAACTTTTTGTCAAAAGATCAATCTTGGAAGTATGAAAATGAGATTAGATATATTAACCTAAAAGTTAGATAAGCTGTACTCAAATTAAAATCCCGATTTGAGCCCAAGCCTCTGAATAAACAGGTTATCCCTTATTGTCATCTCGGTAGTCCAACGTTTTGATTGTAATGCTGAGGATATTTCAATTCCCTCTATAGCATCAAACCACTGTAGCTGTAGATAAATTGGCGTGTTATCAAGCCAGCTTTTAAGCTTTTTCTCCTGATCAAGGTTTTGTTTAAGATCGTGGTCGTGATTTCCATTTGGCACACCAAGAGATAACTTCATCGTTCGTACAGTCTCACTAAGGTATTCGTAGTAACAAAGCGATATAAATTGTACAAACATCCTTCCTCGGAGTGTATCCGCATCCCAAACTCTGATCCCCATACTATCTGCATGTTGCTTTGATGAACGCACATACTCCTCTATATATTCCCGCTTTCTGTACTTAGAAAGAGCTACAAAGGTGTCTTTT
>NZ_BDHH01000006.1 GCF_001748365.1 Fusibacter sp. 3D3
ATGTATAGGGGCTGACGCCTGCCCGGTGCTGGAAGGTTAAGGGGAAGTGTTAGCGTAAGTGAAGCACAGAACTGAAGCCCCAGTAAACGGCGGCCGTAACTATAACGGTCCTAAGGTAGCGAAATTCCTTGTCGGGTAAGTTCCGACCCGCACGAAAGGCGTAACGATTTGGACGCTGTCTCAACAATAGACTCGGTGAAATTGTAGTACCGGTAAAGATGCCGGTTACCCGCAGCAAGACGGAAAGACCCCGTGGAGCTTTACTGCAGCTTGGCACTGGATAATGGTATATCATGTACAGGATAGGTGGGAGACATAGAAGTGAGGACGCCAGTCTTCATGGAGTCACTGTTGGGATACCACTCTTGATATAACGTTATTCTAACTATGGACAGTAACCCTGTTCTAGGACAATGTCAGGCGGGCAGTTTGACTGGGGCGGTCGCCTCCTAAAGAGTAACGGAGGCGCCTAAAGGTTCCCTCAGCGCGGTTGGAAATCGCGCGAAGAGTGTAAAGGCAAAAGGGAGCTTGACTGCGAGAGGGACACCTCGAGCAGGGACGAAAGTCGAGCTTAGTGATCCGGTGGCACCGCATGGAAGGGCCATCGCTCAACGGATAAAAGCTACCCCGGGGATAACAGGCTTATCTCCCCCAAGAGTCCACATCGACGGGGAGGTTTGGCACCTCGATGTCGGCTCGTCTCATCCTGGGGCTGAAGTAGGTCCCAAGGGTTGGGCTGTTCGCCCATTAAAGAGGCACGCGAGCTGGGTTCAGAACGTCGTGAGACAGTTCGGTCCCTATCTGCTGTGGGCGTAGGAAATTTGAGAGGAGCTGTCCTTAGTACGAGAGGACCGGGATGGACAAACCTCTGGTGTATCAGTTGTTCTGCCAAGAGCACTGCTGAGTAGCTAAGTTTGGAAGGGATAAGCGCTGAAGGCATCTAAGCGCGAAGCCCCCCTCAAGATGAGATTTCCCATCCTTTATGGAGTAAGATCCCATGTAGATAATATGGTAATAGGCCTGAGGTGTAAGTACAGTAATGTATTCAGCTGACAGGTACTAATAGATCGAGGACTTGACCAATGACAAGTTTTCACTTGTGAAAACGAGCAAGGTTTAAGACCACAAAATAACAAATCGGTTAATCTGATATATGCAATTTTGAGTGTGCAAACATTGAGTTCTTGCTTGCAAGAATCTCAAGCCGACATAGCCTTTACGCAGTAAATGCAGGAGGCATGTCGGAGTGCTTAAGCTCAATTAAATATCTGTTGACATAAACAAAGATATGTGATAACATTATTCTTGCTTATGTAAATGAAAACATAAATCCAGTGATGAAGGCGGAGGGGCTACACCTGTTCCCATACCGAACACAGAAGTAAAGTCCTCCAGCGTCGATGGTACTTGGCGGGCAGCTGCCTGGGAGAGTAGAACGTTGCTGGTTTATGTTCCAAGATAGCTCAACGGTGGAGCACTCGGCTGTTAACCGATAGGCTGAGGGTTCGAATCCCTCTCTTGGAGCCATTTAGCCGGAGTGGCGGAACTGGCAGACGCACAGGACTTAAAATCCTGCGATCCTTACCGATCGTACCGGTTCGATTCCGGTCTTCGGCACCAATTTTTTTAAAACAAAAGTATAAAAAATATCGCGGAGTGGAGCAGTTGGCAGCTCGTTGGGCTCATAACCCAAAGGTCACAGGTTCAAATCCTGTCTCCGCAACCACATGGCCCCTTGGTCAAGCGGTCAAGACACCGCCCTTTCACGGCGGTAACAGGGGTTCGATTCCCCTAGGGGTCACCATTAGTTTGTCCGAAACTTTAAAACGGACATATGGGAGTTTAGCTCAGCTGGGAGAGCATCTGCCTTACAAGCAGAGGGTCATAGGTTCGATCCCTATAACTCCCACCATATGGCCTAGTAGTTCAGTTGGTTAGAACGCCAGCCTGTCACGCTGGAGGTCGAGGGTTCGAGTCCCTTCTAGGTCGCCATTAAACATTTTGATTTATTAATCAATTGTTTGTAAGTTGCATGAATGTTGATCGTTCATGTGTACATTGATAGGAATATTGATGTAGAAATGTACCAAATGCCGGTGTAGCTCAATTGGTAGAGCAACTGACTTGTAATCAGTAGGTCGCGGGTTCGAGTCCCATCACCGGCTCCATATTTTCTGGAGGGGTTCCCGAGTGGCCAAAGGGGACGGACTGTAAATCCGTTATCAGCGATTTCGAAGGTTCGAATCCTTCTCCCTCCACCAATAACATGCGGAAGTGGCTCAGTGGTAGAGCATCGCCTTGCCAAGGCGAGGGTCGCGAGTTCGAATCTCGTCTTCCGCTCCAAATTTGCGTTCATAGCTCAACTGGATAGAGCACCGCCCTTCTAAGGCGGGGGTTAGGGGTTCGAGTCCCTTTGGACGCACCAATTTTAGTAACAATTCTGGAGAGGTACCGAAGCGGTCATAACGGGGCGGTCTTGAAAACCGTTAGGGTGTGAGCCCACGTGGGTTCGAATCCCACCCTCTCCGCCAATTACTAAATCCTAAAATTGGGGCGTATAGCTCAGCTGGTTAGAGCGCACGCCTGATAAGCGTGAGGTCGGTGGTTCGAGTCCACTTATGCCCACCATGCCCGGATAGCTCAGTCGGTAGAGCAGGGGACTGAAAATCCCCGTGTCGGTGGTTCGATTCCGCCTCCGGGCACCATTAAAAAGCAGTGATGAAGTATTTCATCGCTGTTTTTTTATGCAATTTTCATGCAATTTTGATGGTTACATAGTTGTAGTTGACTTTTGATTTTTAGAGTGATAAAATTTCATCTAAAACATATGGAGGTAATGATGAAAGGGAAAAGAGTTTATCTAAGATCTATTGAGCGTGGAGATGTAGAATTAGCATGGCAATACATGAATAACGAAGATACATTTTATAATTTAAGCGTTGGAATTCCATATCCAATGAATCGCGATAACGAAACTGACTGGTATGAATCTCAAAGGAAACGAAGTGATGCCTATAATTTTGCAATATGTAATGTTGAGGATGATTTATACATTGGCGGTTGTGGTATCAATTCAATTGATTGGAATAATAGAAGTTGCAATATAGGTATTTTTATTGGAGATGATAAATTTAAGGGAAAAGGGTTTGGGACAGAAGCGATGGCTCTGCTTTTATCTTTTATTTTTAATCAAATAAGTGTTGATCGAGTAGAATTGAGAGTTTTCAGCTTCAATGAGCGTGCGGTAAAATCGTATATAAAAAACGAATTTGTTCAAGAGGGTCGATTGAGAAAGGCAATTTATAGAAATGGACAATTTTATGATGAGATTATTATGAGCATCTTAAGAGATGAATATCTTAAGAGATGAATATCTTAAGAGATGAGTATCTTAAGGGATAAGTATATTTATAAATGAGTATCTCAAGAAATAAGTATAGAGACTTTTGAAATAGAATAGATCATTGAAGTTACAAGGAGGCATATTGTGTTATTTGAAATGGAAATAGAGGCATTGAGGAATCAACTGGATAATATAGATGGACAAATGGTTATGCTGTTAGAAAAAAGATTTGAAATTACTGATGAAATTGGCAGGCTAAAAAAAACCTATGCTCAACCGATAGATCAAATTAGTAGAGAAATTCAAATTAAGCAGAATTTGATGGATAAACTTGAAGGCTATAGACATTTAAATGAGATCCTAAATATCTATGAACTATTATTTGATATGAGTAAAAAGTCCCAAAAAAACGTTTAAATAGAGGCGTTTTATAAAAAAGAATTACAAATATATTAAGAATATAATTCCATATAGGATTAGTTTAAAATAAATAGTATACTGATAATAAGTGAACATTAATTTTATACGGGGGCATACATGGAATTTATTCAAACTATCATGACCTACATTCTTGATTTGATCTCAGAAATACGA
Organism: Fusibacter sp. 3D3; assembly: GCF_001748365.1. Classification (GTDB taxonomy): domain Bacteria; phylum Bacillota; class Clostridia; order Peptostreptococcales; family Acidaminobacteraceae; genus Fusibacter_A. Next base: position 3,938 of record NZ_BDHH01000006.1, read on the forward strand.
ATCACATATATAATCGATATATTGATTATTGCATTTGTATTTTATAAGCTCTTGGGATTTATAAAAGAAACAAGGGCTGAACAGCTCGTTAAAGGTTTTTTAATAATTTTAATTGTATCTAAATTAAGCGAATGGGCCAAATTGTATGCTGTAAACTATATCTTACAGAGTACTTTTACAATTGGATTGATTGCACTGGTTATTCTGTTTCAACCAGAGATGCGAAAGGCTTTAGAGCACTTGGGGCGTAGTCAAATCTTTATGATGACTAACAGAAAAAATACATTAGATGATCTCAATAAGTCAATTAATGAAATTGTTGATGCGGCAGGTGTAATGTCTAGGAAAAAAATAGGTGCATTAATCGTAATTGAAAGAACAACAGGCATCAATGATATCATTGAAACAGGAACGGTAACAGACGCACAGATTTCAGCAGATCTTTTAATGAATATTTTTTATCCTAAATCACCCTTACATGATGGTGCTGTTGTGATTAAAAATAATAGGTTAATGGCCGCGGGCTGTTTACTGCCATTGTCTGCAAACAAGTACATCAGTAAGGAACTTGGAACGCGACATAGAGCGGCTATGGGCATGACAGAAAGTTCTGATGCAATGATTGTAATTGTATCAGAAGAGACAGGGCATATCTCAATGGCAGTTGAAGGTAAATTGCAACGGTTTTTAGATACGAAAACATTAAAAGAGCTTATGATTACAACTTTGAGTCAAGAAAAAGAAATAAAAGCTGGAGGTGGTAAAGATGCCTAATAAGCCCTTAAAATCACTGTCATCTTCGTTGCTTAGTGGAATCAGATGGATCAGAAATTTACCGAGAGCTTTTTTTACAGTAAATCTTTCACATAATACAGGTATAAAATTATTTTCATTAGTTCTTGCGATATTATTTTGGGTTTATGTGATGGATCAAGTCGATCCTGAGATTACAAAGACATTTGAAAATGTGCCGATTCAGCTTATAAATCTTCAGGAATTGGATCAAAACAATTTGAAAATTATGAACCAACATGATTACTTTGTGAATGTTGAAGTCGTTGGAAGACGCAATAATGTAATTAATTTGAATTCAAATTCTATCTATTTATGGGCGGACATGAGAGGTGTCAAAAAGGGTATAAATACGCTTTCGATTAATAAAACTATTAATTCTGAAGCGGTTATGATCAATACAATTTTGCCAAGTGATATTGTACTTACGGTGGATCAAATCGTTTCTCTTCCAAAACCTGTAAAAGTAACTTTAAATGGAGACTATGCTACTTCTATTTATCAAGATGCACTAATGGTTAATCCTGATGAGATTAAAGTGAGTGGACCAGAGAGCGTTGTTAACACGGTTGCATATCTGGGCGGTGTAATTAATGTAAGTAATTTAACATCAGATCTAACGAAGGACATTTCGCTGGTGCCTTATAATTATGATGGTGAAATTGTGAACGGTATTACTCTAGACAATAACTATTCCAATGTCTCGCTAAAGCTTGGTAAAACTAAAACAGTTGATCTGAACGTGACTGTGGAAGGAACTCCGATGGAGGGCTATGAAGTTGTCTCGTATAAAACGATCCCCGAAAGCATTAGTATTCAAGGGGATGTTAATAAAATAAATACAATTGATGTGATTAGTCCAGAAAAAATCGTGCTAAAAGGTGACGAAGATGCAACTTTCATCATTGAAAAGGACTTGATTTTACCGGAGGGTGTCAAAGCAACGACTGCAAATGGTCCGATTCAAGTTGAAATAGAAATTGAAGCGCTACAGACAAAAGAATTTACATTCGCAGCAAAGGATCTTCCAATCGTAAATTTACAAGAAAATTTTATGACGGATCTAGCTGAAAGTGAACAAATGGTAACGGTCAAGATTAGAGAAATTGAATCGGTTATAAAAACACTTGCAAAAGCTGATATACACTTATATTTGAATTTCAGTAATGTGGATAAACAAGGTGCTTATAAATTAAAGGTTATTATCTCCGATCAGGATAATTTCAATGATATTGTTATTGATCCAGTGTATATTGATGTCAATGTTATCGATCAAGCGACTAATCCTGGAACAACTGGGAATAATGGTGCGACTGGAAATTCAGGGAATGTCGGAACGCCAGGATCTAATTGATTTTTATGTGATGAAGAGCTATAAAATAGTCTAAATATTTATGAAGCTTTAAGATATTGTCAAGAGGAGATGTCTTAGAGCTTTTTTATGATGTGATGTCATTTAGTGATATAATGGGATTGGATAAAGACATCGCTGCTATAAAGTAGAATGTATTAATTTGAGGTGAACAGTGAAAAAAGAACTCGAAAAAATATTAGATTCAACTCATGATGCAATGATTGCAATTGATAAGCATAATTTGATTACACTTTTCAACAAATCTGCTGAGCGATTGACGAAGATAAGTGCTTCAGATGCCATTGGACAACCCGTTCAAATTATCGTAGAAAATACGCGATTACCGGTGATTCTTGAGACGGGGATATCTGAACTCAATCAAAAACAGCAATTAAATGATGTCACAATCATTACGAATAGAATGCCTATATTAAGTGATGATGGCGATATTATAGGTGCTGTTGCAATATTTAGAGACATTTCTGAAATGATTGAACTTGCAGAACAAATAACAAATCTCAATCAAATTAGGGAGACTCTTGAGGCCACAATTAATGCGACTCAAGATGCAATTTCAGTTGTGGATTCTGATGGCGTAGGTATTCTTATAAATCCAGCATATACGCGGATGACGGGCTATACAAACGATGATATTATTGGAAAGGATTGTACAGTTGACTTAGCTGAAGGTGAGAGTGTTCATTTGGAAGTGCTTAGAACCGGAAAACCTGTTCGAGGAAAGACACTTAAAGTTGGGCCGAAGAGAAAGGATGTTATCGCTGAGGCAGCTCCTATTATTGTGAAGGGTATTGTAAAAGGTTCTGTGGCAATTATACATGATTTAACGGAAGTAAATGAAATCTATAGACAATTAGATCAAGCTAAAAAGATTATTCGAAACCTTGAAGCGAAATACACTTTTGATGATATTATGGGTGGCAGTGAGATTTTGAACAATGCGATAGAAAAAGCGAAAATTGCGGCAGAGACGCCCGCAACTGTTATTTTAAGAGGTGAGAGTGGCACTGGAAAAGAACTTTTTGCACATGCAATACACAATGCCTCCAATAGAAAGTATGCGCAATTTGTAAGGGTCAATTGCGCTGCAATTAACGAAAATCTACTGGAAAGTGAATTGTTTGGATATGAAGAAGGTGCGTTTACAGGTGCGTCGAAGGGCGGTAAAATTGGTCTCTTTGAAAAAGCCAATGGGGGAACCATTTTTTTAGATGAAATTGGGGAATTATCACTAAATACACAAGCTAAACTTTTAAGAGTACTTCAAGAAAAGGAAATTTTAAAAGTGGGCAGTACGAAACCAATCCCGATAGATGTCAGAGTGATTACGGCAACAAATGTGGATCTCGAAAAAGCCATTAAAGAACATCTTTTTAGACAGGATTTGTATTATCGCTTAAATGTAGTGCCAATCTACATCCCTGCTCTAAGGGAGAGACTTGATGATGTGGGTGTATTGGTCAAACATCTAATTAATAGATTCAATCAAGAATATGGGCGCAATGTTGAGCGTGTTTCTGATGCCGTTCTTGAAATTATCAAATCATATGATTGGCCTGGAAATGTCAGGGAGCTTGAAAATTTTGTCGGCAGAGCCATGATTAATATTAGAATGCATGAATATTTATTAACGGCACTTCATTTGCCTCAACTCAATATGGGCATTCCAAATGTCAATTATAATCTTGGAGAGGTTGTTCAAAAGATTGAATTGCTTGGATCGGATAATACTTTAGAATACCGTGTTTTGGCATTTGAAAAATTTCATATAGAAACAGTGCTTGAAAATAACAACGGTAATCGTGAAGCGACAGCAAAAGTGCTTGGGATATCATTAAGAACATTATATTATAAACTCAATAAGTTAAATCGCGGGCTTGATATGGATAAATAGAACAAATTAATTCATGCAATATTTTGCATTTTGAAGAGTTAGGTGCAAAACACTGCATGTTAATTATTGCATCATTAGACGGATTGATTATAAATCAGTCTTTTTTTTCGTTAGGGGGAAAGGGAAGCCTAATAGATGAATATTTGAAATACACTTGTAGAGCGTCTTTCAACGGTTGAATATAAATTCACTAGGACAATTGCCAAAATGATTATATTGGCATCATCCTTGCGTCATTTATAAGTGATAGATTAATTAAAATTAGTTGGAGGTGTCAATTTGGAAAGAAAATATGTCTTAGTGATTAATCCAGGCTCAACGTCAACGAAAATTGCGGTTTATGAGGGGTATGAGAGAAAAGCTCAAGAAAATTTAACACATGAGACTTCAGAACTTGAAAAATATGAGAAAATAACAGACCAATATGAGTACAGAAAAGATATGATTGTAAAATGGCTTGTAGACGAAAATTATGCCCCTTCTAAATTAGCGGCTGTTGTAGGACGGGGTGGATTGCTCAGACCAATGCCAAGTGGCACTTATAAAGTAACAGAGCCAATGATCCAAGATCTCATTGTTGGTATTCAAGGTGAACATGCTTCAAATCTAGGCGGCATGATTGCGGGTGCAATCGCCAAGTCAGAGCAAATTGAAGCTTATATAGTAGATCCCGTTGCAGTTGATGAGTTTGAAGATGTGGCAAGAGTATCTGGAATGCCTCAAATTGTACGCAAGTCGCTTGTACACGCACTTAATATTAAAGCGATTGCACACAGTGTTGCAAATGATAAACGGGTTAAAGTGGAAGATTTAAACCTTGTGATTGCACATCTGGGTGGCGGTATATCGGTAGTGCCTTTACTAAAGGGCAGAATGCTTGATGCGAATAATGCCAATGAAATGGGACCCTTTTCACCAGAGAGAACTGGCGGATTGCCTGTGGGAGATGTGGCAAAACTTTGCTTTTCAGGCGCCTATACCTTTGGATCACTCAAGAAAAAACTTAGAGGAAAAGGCGGCATGACCGCATATCTTGGCACTAATGATGCAAGAGAAGTGCTAAAACGGATTGAATCTGGCGATGAGAATGCCAAATTAGTCTTTGAAGCAATGGGGTATCAGATTGCTAAAGAAATTGGTGCTATGGCAACGGTTCTCCAAGGTAAAATTGATGCCATCGTACTCACTGGGGGTGTGGCATATTCTAAATATTTAACGGATTATATTAAAGAACATGTGGCATTTATAGCACCTGTTATTATAAAACCAGGTGAAGATGAGATGGAAGCATTAAATGAAGGCGTTCAGCGTGTACTCAATGGTGAGGAAAATGCAAAAATATATGAAAAAGAGGTCATAATCAATGATTAAGAATTTTGATGAATTATTAAATATAGCGATTTCTAAAGGTCCCAAAATTGTTTCAGTGGCATGTGCGCAAGATGATGACGTGTTAAGAGCGATTAAAGTAGCGTATGAAAAAGGCATTATAAAGGGTATTTTAGTAGGCGATGTCCCTAAGATTCAAGCCATATCGAAAGAAATCGGGTTAGATTTATCTGAGTTTGAATTAATTCATATAGAAGATTTAGCAGCGGCTTCGTTAAAAGCGGTTGAGCTTGTATCAACGGGAAAAGCGGATCTGGTTATGAAGGGGTTGGTAGATACTGCGGTTATCTTAAAAGCGGTCTTAAACAAAGAAGTGGGTCTTCGAACTGGAAATGTTTTAAGCCATGTAGCGGTATTTGATATTCCAACTTATCACAAGATTTTGACAGTGACAGATGCGGCGATGAACATTGCACCAGATCTTAAAACGAAAAAACAAATCATAGAAAATGCATTGGTTGTTACAAGAGCCCTTGAAATTGAGATTCCTAATGTAGGGATTATTGCAGCAAAGGAAAAAGTGAATCCGGCTATGCCCGCAACTGTTGATGCTGGAGAACTTGTAAGAATGAACCAAGAAGGCGAAATAACAGGGTGTAAAGTAGGTGGTCCATTTGCGCTTGATAATGCAGTCTCAAAAGAGGCGGCTAAAATTAAAGGCATTAAAGATCCGATGGCAGGCGATGTGGATATTATCGTTGGGCCAACAATTGAAGCAAACAATATACTTTATAAAGCCCTTAACTTTCTTGCAAATGCAAAATCAGCGGGAATCATTGTGGGCGCGAAGGCACCCATTGTATTAACTTCTAGAGCGGATTCAGATGAATCTAAATTAAATTCAATCGCTTTGGGTGTTTTAATGACAGCAATCTAGTGTGAATCTAAATAGTGTTCACGCACAAATGGGACATTTGGATGAGCGCATGGCAAACAAGACATAGGGTTAAGATAGGAGAGATAAAAAATGGAATCATTTAGAATACTGGCAATTAATCCAGGATCAACATCTACTAAAATTGCAATTTATGATAATGAAAAAGAAGTGTTCGAAACGACAATCAGACATTCAAACGAAGAAATTGAGCCTTTTGATAAAATATTTGATCAATATGATTTTAGAAAAGATGTCATTTTGAATACGTTAAATGACAATGGCATCAATCTGACGAAATTAAATGCTGTCGTAGGTCGTGGGGGCTTATTAAAACCCATTAAAGGTGGCACCTATGAAGTGGATGCACAAATGCTTGAGGATTTAAAAGTGGGCGTTTTAGGTGAACATGCATCTAACTTAGGCGGAATTATTGCAAATGAAATCGCAGGACAACTCAACATTCCGGCATTTATTGTTGATCCAGTTGTTGTGGATGAGATGAAAGCTGTGGCAAGAATTTCAGGTATGCCCGAAATCGAAAGAAAATCGATTTTTCATGCGCTCAATCAAAAGGCTGTAGCAAGAAGATACGCAGATGAAAATCATAAAAAATATGAGGACGTTAATATCATTGTTGCGCATCTTGGCGGAGGAATCTCTGTAGGTGCTCATGAAAAAGGTAGCGTTATTGATGTTAACAATGCACTTGATGGCGAAGGCCCCTTTTCACCAGAAAGAACAGGTGGATTACCCGTGGGCGATTTAGCTAAACTTTGTTTCTCAGGAAAATACACACACGCGGATATCAAAAAAATGATCAAAGGCAAAGGTGGATTGGTTGCTTATCTTGGATCAAATGATGGTCGTGAAGTCATGAAAATGATAGAAGAGGGCGACAAAAAAGCAGAGCTTATATTCAAAGCGATGGCTTATCAGGTTTCTAAGGAGATTGGCAGTTGTGCAGCTGTTCTAAAAGGTAAAGTAGATGCCATCATTTTGACAGGTGGTCTTGCCTATGGAGAAGTGCTTACCAACTGGATTAAAGAAAGTGTTAGTTTCATAACAGAGGTGGTTATTTATCCTGGGGAAGATGAAATGAGTGCACTTGCTCTAGGGGGTCTTAGAGTATTAAGAGGCGAAGAAGAAGCACAGAAATATATATAGTATGTTCACTATTTTGTTCCCTTTTGTTCTCCTTTGTGTTCTCCTTTGTGTTCCCTTTTGTACGTGGTACGCAAGGAAACACGCAAGGAAACGCAAGGTAACAAATGAAAATAGAATAGAGAGAAGTGGTCTGGTGAAATGAAAATGGAGCTTAAAAAGGATAAGAGGATTCGCATCATTATAGGGCACTATGGTAGTGGTAAAACAGAATTTGCAGTGAATTATGCTTTAGCACTCAAGAATGAATGTGAAAATGTAACCTTGTGTGATTTAGATATTGTAAATCCTTATTTCCGTTCGAGAGAAAAAGCAGAAATGCTAGAGGAAAATGGCATTAAAGTGATCAGTGGGGCCAGAGGTCATCACGCAAATCTTGATATTCCAATGGTATCTGCGAGTATTTTAACACCTCTTCAAACTGAGCATGAACAAGTTATACTGGATGTCGGTGGTGATGCCATAGGTGCCCGTGTGCTTGCAAGATTTAAAACTTATTTTGAAGAAGGTCAATATGATATGTTTTGTGTAGTCAATGCATATAGAGAACAAACGCAAGACTTGATGGGTGTTATGCACCATATTAGAACGATTGAAGACACCGTAGGTGTCAAGGTGACGGGTCTGATAAACAACACACACCTATTAAGAGATACATCTGTTGAAGATGTTTTAAAAGGTCAAGCATTAGTTGTGGAAGTGTCAAATAAACTCAATATTCCTATCAAATATGTCAGTTCCTTGGAAAAGGTTACCCGCCAATTACCAGACGACATTGAAGGAGAAATTTTCCCGATTCAAATGATTATGAGGGAAGAATGGATGTGAATTTGAGACTTTCACGCAATATTAGAAATGGAGGTTGGAGATAGTGGCGGCTAAAGGTAAAGTTACGTTCAACGAAGATATTTGTAAAGGCTGTGGTCTATGCACAACAGCATGTCCTGTGAAAATCGTCACATTGGACACGAAGAAAATTAATGTCAAAGGTTATCACCCAGCAACAGTAATTGAAGTAGAAAAATGTATCGGATGTGCAAACTGTGCAATGATCTGTCCTGATTCTGTTATCACAGTTGAAAGATTCTAGTAACTAGTAGGAGGTTAAGCTAAATGGCTAAGGTATTAATGAAAGGTAATGAGGCAATTGGAGCTGCTGCAATTAAAGCGGGCTGTAAATATTTCTTCGGATATCCAATTACACCTCAAAATGAATTACCAGAGTATATGTCAAGAGAAATGCCAAAAGTAGGCGGTGTTTTCTTACAAGCTGAAAGTGAAGTGGCTGCAATTAATATGGTATACGGCGCAGCGGGTGCTGGTGCTCGTGTGATGACATCTTCGTCTTCACCTGGTATTGCACTCAAGCAAGAAGGTATTACGTATATAGCAGGCGCTGAACTTCCCTGTGTTATCGTCAATATTGTACGTGGTGGTCCTGGCCTTGGCGGTATTCAACCCGCTCAGTCTGACTATAACCAAGTAACACGTGGTGGTGGTAATGGCGATTATAAATTATTGGTTTATGCACCCGCAAATCTACAGGAAATGGTAGATTTAATGCAAGAGGCGTTTGATGCAGCGGATTATTACAGAAACCCCGTTATGATGGTGGGCGATGGCATGATCGGTCAAATGATGGAGCCAATCGAATTCAAAGAGAGCAAATCTAGATTTGAGTTACCCAATAAAGATTGGTCAACAGTGGGTACAAAAGGGGCTAGAAAGCCAAATATCATTAATTCACTTGCACTGGATCCCGCAGAACTTGAAAAACACAATCATAAACTTCAAGCAAAATATGATTTAATGAAAGCAAATGAAGTCAAATACGAAACTTACAATATGGAAAATGCAGAAGTTGTAATCGTTGCCTACGGCACAACTTCAAGAATTGTAAGAAACGCCATTATAGATTTAAAAGAGCAAGGTGTCCATGTGGGTCTTATTAGACCGATCACATTATGGCCTTTCCCAGAAAAAGCATTTGATGAAGTGCCAGCAGATTGTAAGTCGTTATTGTCTGTTGAAATGTCAATGGGTCAAATGGTAGATGATATTAAAATTGCCTCTAATGGCAGATGGCCAGTGAGCTTCTATGGCAGATGTGGTGGTATGATTCCAACGCCAGAAGCTGTAATGGACAAAGTTAAAGAATTAGTTGGAGGTGCAAAATAATGTCAGTTGTATTTCAAAAAACTAAAGGATTAACAGATAAGCAAACACATTATTGCCCAGGTTGTACTCATGGCATCATTCATAGATTGGTAGCAGAAGTTTTAGAGGAATTAGATGTATTAGGCGAAACAATCGGCGTGGCACCCGTTGGCTGTTCAGTTCTTGCGTACGAATATTTTAATTGTGATATGCAAGAGGCTTCTCATGGTAGAGCACCAGCTGTTGCAACTGGAATCAAAAGAGTTCATCCGGATAAAGTGGTATTCACATACCAAGGAGATGGGGACTTAGCTTCAATCGGTACTGCTGAGATCGTTCATGTGGCACATAGAGGTGAAAAAATTACGACTATTTTTGTAAATAATGCGATTTATGGTATGACTGGTGGTCAAATGGCACCGACGACTTTAATCGGTCAAAAAGCGACAACTGCACCGCTTGGAAGAACTGTAGAACATTCTGGAATGCCTTTACGCGTATCCGAGATGTTATCTACAATTCATGGTGCTGCATTTGTTGAAAGGGTTTCTGTTGACTCACCTGCGAATATCAGAAAAGCAAAAAAAGCCATTAAAGAAGCATTTGAGTGTCAATTAGCTGGGAAAGGATTCTCAATCGTTGAAGTTTTGTCAACATGCCCAACAAACTGGGGATTTACACCAATAGACGCGCTAAAATGGTTACAAGACAATTTGATCCCTTACTATCCATTAGGCAACTTCAGAAGACCAGAGGAGGTAAAATAGAGATGTTAAATGAAAAAGTTATTTGCGCTGGTTTTGGTGGACAAGGTGTTATGCTTATAGGTCAGTTGATTTCATATGCAGGCATGCTTGAAGGCAAAGAAGTTTCTTGGTTACCTTCATATGGTCCAGAAATGCGCGGTGGAACAGCGAACTGTAGTGTTATGGTTTCTGAAAGAACAATCGGATCACCTGTTATAACAAATGATGCAACAACTGCAATTGTAATGAATTTACCTTCTTTGGATAAATTTGAAAACGATATTGCAGCAAAGGGCAATATTTTAATTAACAGTTCACTGATTGAGAAAAAAGCGACAAGATCAGATATTGTTGCATATTATGTGCCTGCAAACGAGATTGCGGGTGAGCTTGGCAATTCAAGAGTCGCTAACATGGTTATGTTAGGTGCTTATCTTGAACTTACTAAAACAGTGGAAGTTGACTCTGTTATGAAAGCGCTTAATAAGATCTTTGGCGAAGGTAAAGCGCATTTACTTGATGTCAATAGAGCAGCGCTTGAAAAGGGTGCAAAAGCAATAAAAGCTTAAAATATGATTTTAAGTTTTAAATGACAATATTAATCCCCCAGCTATGCTGGGGAGAATAGAGTAAACAGAAGTGTTACGTCGATTATAATAAAGCCTCCTATGTTACAATGATAATGGTGTCGTAAGCCATATCAAAACATAGGAGGCGGTCCCAATGGACAATTCAAGTTTATCACACTGTAAGTGGAAATGCCAATACCACATAGTTTTTATACCTAAGTATAGAAGAAAGGTGATGTTCGGACAAACAAAGGCAGATATAAGAGAAATATTGAAGAAGTTATGTGAATATAAAAAAGTAGAAATAATAGAAGGAGCAGTATGTTCAGACCATGTGCATCTATGTGTTAGTATCCCGCCTAAGCTATCTGTATCAGAGTTTGTGGGATACCTAAAAGGTAAAAGTGCGCTCATGATATTTGATAAACATTCAGAGCATGGAAGCAAATGGGATAGGAAATTTTGGGCAAGAGGCTACTATGTATCAACAGTAGGAAACATTACAGAAGAAGCCATAAAACGTTATATTCAAGAACAACAAGAGGAAGCAAAAATTGAAGAAACAAAAAGAAGATAGCCTCTTTTAGAGGCTGTTGGTAGTAAAGCTTGCGACACCCGCCTTTAAGGCGTGCAAGTAAACAGCCCTTATAGGGCTAATTTCAAACCACCACTTGAAGTGGTGGTTGATGACTAGACTAGATCAACAACAAGCTTCAAATGAAGCAGTATACAATCTAGTCTATCCATAGAACATAGGGTAATATCAAATTAGGGTTGTTTATAAAGTCACCATTTGCACTGCACCCATTGGGCAATAGGAAATACATTTCCCACATCCGATACAATCTTCAGCACTCACCGAAGGCGCTGAAAACATACTCCCTTTTACCGCATTTACGGGGCATACTCTCTTAACAGGACAAAATGGAGAACGATCACATCTGCCTTGATCTATTACAGCTACTTTTTTGCTCATTTCATTCACCTCTCAATGGATTTCTTACTCATTATACCCCCACCCAATCGGGGCGTCAATTGAGATTGCGCATTCCATCTGTTAACAATTTGTAAATCCATATCAAAGCGTATCCTCAGTCCGATTCGCTAGCTTTGTAAACCTTGCAATTCTATCGAATCCCCAAGGGTTATACTCTAAAAAAGCGCCTCAAAATGAAAAAAATCATTTTAAAGCGCAATCTTATGACGTCTTTATTTGAAATTATTTGTTTTGCATTTGAGCTTGCAACGCTGTCAATGCAACTGTTCCAACGATATCATCAGCAAAACAGCCTCTTGATAAATCGTTTACTGGCATTGAGAGCCCCTGAATTACAGGACCATAAGCATTTGCTTTAGCAAGTCTTTGAACAAGTTTATAACCAATATTACCCGCATCAAGATCAGGGAAAATGATGACATTAGCTCGACCTGCTACTGTTGAATCCGGTGCTTTTTTCTTGCCAATTGCCGCATCAATTGACGCATCAAATTGTAATTCACCATCTAAACTTATTTCTGGTGCTAATGCCTTTGCAATTTTAGTCGCTTCAATTACTTTATCCACATCAGGATGCTTAGCAGATCCTTTTGAAGAAAATGATAAAATACTCACATGAGGCTCTGCATGAACTAAAGCTTTAAAAGTATTTGCAGAACTAATTGCGATGTGTGCGAGTTCTTCTGCATTTGGATTTGGATTTAAAGCACAGTCACTAAAGATGAAAATGCCATCTTCACCATACTCACAATCAGGAACTTCCATGATAAATGCACCAGATGCCAGTTTAATACCTGGAGCTGTTTTTAAAATTTGAAGTGCAGGTCTTAAAACATCGCCAGTTGCATTTGCAGCACCAGCAACCATACCACCTGCATAACCCATTTTTACAAGCATTACACCAAGGTAAAGTACATTAGTCGTCAAGATTTCTCTCGCTTGATCTTCAGTCATGCCTTTGCTTTTTCTAAGCTCTGAAAGCTTAATCGCCAATTTGTCCATATCTTTAAAAGTTTTAGGATTGATAAACTCAGCACCATCCACATTCCACTCGCCTGCTGACGCCTTTATTTCTGCCTCATCGCCGATTAAAATAATCTTCGCAATCCCTTTTTCTAAAACTTTATGAGTTGCTTCTATGGTTCTTGGGTCAAACGCTTCTGGTAACACAATCGTTTGAACATCGCTTTTAGCGATTTCTACTATCTTATCTAAAAATGCCATTTTCAATACTCCTTAAATTTATTTATAGCTTTATTATATGACAATTAGATTTTGTATACAAGATACACGGGACAATTTTTGTCTTTTATTTTCTATTTTTCATCTAAATATTGATACACATTCATGGGAATTCTATCAATCATTTCAGTATTGATATAATATAAAATGAAATTGCCTTGCCTTATTTTTCTAACAAGACATGCTTGATTTAAAATTTTTAACTGCTTGGAGATACCGGCTTCACTGATTGCCAATTTTTCTGCAAGTGCTTGAGTACTCCAAGGTTTTTCATAAAGACATTTAAGCATTTTAAGCCGCGTTTTATCGCCTAATGCTTTTATGAGTATGACTAAATCATCATGAACCTCATCATTCATATGTTCCATTTTCGCTCTAATGGTTAAGCTTAAAAAATCTGCTTCATAACCCACTAATAGATGTGGATCAATAAAAGTACTAATGCCAATTTCGACTCTTTTAATGGATTCATAATTAAAATCGAATGTCTTAAATTTATAAAGCCGCAAATGCGTGGCGGTCGCTTCAATCCTCGGATGCAAAAGTTCCAAATACTTTAGAAAATCCATTGATTCACTTAATTTTTTATGCGCCTTAAGCGTGCCAATCATAAAGGCCTCAGTTTCTATTTGAACCTCTTGAAAATGTAAATAGAAATATGTTTTGAGTGCGGATATAAAATCATCTTTATAATTTTCCACATCCAGCATGAACTCTATTTGTTCTTGGTTCAGAGTGTCCATATGACATTTCTTAAGGACTAAAATTTTTCGAATATCAGAGAGGGATACGGTTCGATTTAACATGAGATGAGCAAATTCTAGATTTGGAATAGCCTCCAGTTTCCGAATACCACTCACGACATTAAAATCATTATAAGCTTCATCAAGATATCTAAATTCCATAGCGCCCATCCAACCATCCGTAACGATATCGAAATAAGCCAAACGGTTATAGAGGCTCGGACTCATTTTTTGTTTGGTTTCTACAGCCCACTTCTGTCTTGCTTTGTGATGATCCGCATGAAATAAGACATGCAGACTGCATAACATTTCAAAATAGGGTGCATATACAAAATCTATTGCCCAATCTCCATAATGCGTTCTTGATATTTTCATCATTAACTCCTAAAATAATGCCATATCACCTGTGATAGCATTGTGTTTTTCGCCCCATTTTAATATAAAAACAGTCGCCACAAACATTATAGTACAAATGAATATACAAGTATAGAACAGCGAACTGACTTCCAATAAACTGCGCCCTAAAAACACAACTTCCCTCAATAATCTGATCACATATGTGAGTGGAAATGCTAAGCCAATACCTTTCGCCCATAGTGGAAAGAGCTCCACTGGAATCTTAACACCTGCAAAGAGTTCCATGGGTTCTTCAAGTACCGTGAAAAGCATCCCCGAGTCTCGAGTAAACAAGAACAGTGCATTTAAAAGCATCCCCCAAAGAATAGACATTAAAACCATCATTATAAGTGCCAATACTAAAACAGGGACATTCATAAGCGGCACATGATTAAAAAGGACATAAATACCGGTCATGAACAGAACGAACATCCACACATTAATCAATAGGGATGCAATGGCATTCCCTAAAATCACCGCAATTCGATTTGCTGGAGATAAATAAATGAGCTCCAAAGTTCCATAAATACGCTCTGATGAAAATTCCCATGCCGATTGAACAAAAGATCTGAAAAATACCATTGCAAAATAGCCAATCATAAGATAGGTCATAATGCTTTCATCGTTAAGATAACTTACTTTTTCTGTTATTGCCTCAAATGCGAAAGGCTTAAATTGAAAATAAGCCGCTGCAAATGCAAGCACTGGCCAAATCAGCATTGAGAATACGACCCAAATATTGTGAATTTTATTTTTAAATTGTTTCCTAGCCTCTGCTCTGACGACTTTCATAAATCGCTTCATATGCTCACCCGCCTAGAGATCTCTATGATGGTATCTTCAAGTTTTGGTGCTTCCACATAGAGTTTTGATAGCGGCAATTTTTCTGAATGAATTAACTTTACAAGTGACTCAGTCAGTTCATTCTTTGATTCAAAGCGCATTATATGCGCATGAGTTTGCTCATGAATAACCGCCTTTTCATCAAGTGCAAATTTTTGAATAGTTGCTTCAATTGCAGGATTTATTTCTGCAAGTTCTAGAACCGTAATTTTTGTTTCAAAAGTACTTTCTGAGAGCGTCTTTGCAGTGCCTTCAAGAATGACTTCACCATGATCCAAAATATAAATATAATCGCACAATTCTTCGACTTCATGGATATAGTGAGAGGTTAAAAGAATCCCCTTTTGCTCTTCCACAGCAAGCTTTTTGATATAAGCCCTTATTTCCTTTGCAATGGGGGCATCAAGACCTAAAGTCGGCTCATCCATAAACAAGTAATCGGGATTATTAATAAGACCTCTTGCGATTTGAAGCCTCTGTTTCATCCCTTTCGAATAGCGCTCAACAGGCACATCTTGTTTTTCATTAAGACCTACAAGTGTTATCAAGCGATCAATCCGCGCTTTTAAAACTTTATCGGGAATACCATACAATTGACCGTAGTACCAAAGATTCTCTCTCCCGGTGAGTCTCCAATAGATCATGCGCTCTCCACCAGCAATCATATTGACCTTTTGCTTGATCTTCAAGGGATTTTCGTTAATTTCTACGCCATCAATAAAGATCTCTCCTGAGGTTGATTTAATAAGCGTTGAAAGCATTTTAATCGTCGTTGTTTTCCCAGCACCATTTATGCCCAAAAGCCCGATAATTTGACCTTGCTCAAGTCTTAGGTTGATGCCTTTTACAGCCTCGACGATATCCTTTTCTCTTTTAAAGAGGCCTTTCTTCACTTTTGTATGATATGTTTTCTTTAAATTAATCGCTTCAATCATTTCTACACCTACCCGAATATTTTTTCAAGCGCTATGCGCTCTATTTTTCTAATTGCACTATAACCCACTATAAAATAGCCTGTACCCAGTAAAAAGAGTCTTACATAAGTTGTGTATAAGCTCTCTATGGAAACACCATTCATCACTGCAGCTCTGAGTGCAAAGATGCTGTCTCGCACTGGCAAACAAGCGCCAATTATATTTAAACTTTGTGGTAAATACTCAACTGGAAAGATCACACCACTGACTAAAAATATAAATAAAAATAGTGTGTTTTGAGAAATATACGTATCTCTTGTGTAGAGCATCACCGCCCCTAAACAAAGCGATAATCCAAAATAAGCATAAAGTGTAATCACTAGACTCACCACAAACGTGACACCATTTATAGATGACAGTGATAATCCAAAGATAAAACAGAAAATCATGGATAGAAACACTTCTCCAAGTGAGGTAATCATTTGTTGCAGCATATTGCCTATAAAATACCCAAGTCGACTAAAAGGTGCCAGCATCAAACTTTCAAGTGTGCCTTGTCTAAGCTCTGTTACAAGGCTGCGGCTCACATTAAGTAAGGTTCTCACCACTAAAGCGTATGCCAAGCTGCCAATAATCACATAAGTCATATAATCCGTTGTACCGGTGTACACTTCAAACGATTCTTTTAAATGCCCCTGAAAAAGGAGATGGTACATAAAAAAAGCCCCAAGCACGGTATAAAAAACCGTCAAAACATTTCCAATAAAAAAGTGCATAGGATAGGCTCTTAACTGAGTAATCCAGTCCCTAATAAATGTTGCTTTAATACTTTTGATAAACATGTGTCTCCTTCATTGATGCGCGCATCTGATTAACTAATCAGTTAATCAAACAGTGTTATTCCTTAAGGTAAATGCATTATAGAGATCTAAAGGGTAAATGTCAAGTTTATCTGATCACTTTAAAAAAATTTAATTTGCATATGATTATGGCAACAGCTTTATATATAATGATGGAATAATACATAATACAGCGATGATCATTATGGTAATTGGATTTTTAAGTATATTTTTTCATGTTGTCCTTAAAAAATGCATTTAAAAAACCAAGTCCATACGGACTTGGTTCATCTATTTAAAATTCTATAATTTTTCTTTAGCCACAGAAACTAATTTAGCGAAATCTTCAGGGTTGTGAATTGCCATTTCTGACAACATTTTTCTGTTGATATCAAGATTTGCTTTTTTAAGACCATTCATAAATTTAGAATAACTTAAACCATTGATTCTTGATGCTGCATTGATTCTAGCGATCCATAATTTTCTGAAATCTCTTTTTCTTAATTTTCTACCAACATATGCTGATCTTAAAGATCTCATAACTGCTGGATTTGCTGCTTTAAATACTAAGCTTTTTTGGCCGTAAAAACCTTTAGCTAATTTAAGAATTTTCTTATGTTTTTTTCTTGCGTTCATTGCTCTTTTAACTCTAGCCATTTCTTTAAACCTCCTTTTTCTTTCTTCTTCCTATAAATAAGGTAATAATGTTCTTACTCTTTTCATATCTGATTCACTAACAGTAGTAGATTGTCTTAAACTTCTTTTTCTTTTAGAAGATTTTTTTGTTAAGATATGGCTTGTAAAAGCTTTACTTCTTTTTAATTTGCCACTTCCAGTTTTTTTAACTCTTTTAGCAGCGCCTCTATGTGTTTTCATCTTTGGCATTGTAAAGTCCTCCTTCCAAATTTATATGAATTTATTTTTTAGGTGCAAGAGTTGCAACTAAACTTCTACCTTCAATCCTTGCTGGGGCTTCTGGAGCTCCAACTTCATCAATTTCCGCGACAAATTTGTTAAATACTTCATATCCTAATTGAGTATAACCCATCTCACGGCCTTTGAATCTTAATGAAACCTTGACTTTGTCACCCTTTTCTAAGAATTTGATAGCATTTTTTGCTTTTGTTTCCAAATCATGTTTTTCGATATTTAGGCTCAAACGAACTTCTTTCATACTAACGCTTTTTTGTTTTTTACGTGCTTCTTTATTACGTTTTTGTTGTTCGTATCGATGCTTACCGAAATCCATAATCCTACAAACAGGCGGATTTGCATTTGGTGCAATTTTTACAAGATCAAGTTTCTTCTCTTGTGCAATTGCCAATGCATCCTTCGTAAGCATAACGCCAAGTTGTTCGCCATCATCTCCAATAACTCTTATTTCACGGTCACGAATTTCTTCATTAATATCAGCTGTTTTGATAAGATACACCTCCTAGTTCTACTCTTAAATCACAAGATCTCTGTGATTTTATAATTGACAGTGTTATGGTCCATCAGATTTTTGTTTTGTCTGACCCGTCCTCGTCTAACCGCAAAGCGCAGATTGAAAATTCCTGCTTTTTGTTGGACGAAGACTAACGATTTTAAAAATAAAATAACGGCGGATAGAATATCCGCCGTTAGCAACTTTTTAAGTCTATAGAATGAAACACTCTATATGAAAAGATACTATTTACCATATGAACACTGCGTTATATGGTGAGAAGCGGGCTTCTACTTGGTTGTTTTATGACCTTAATCACTATACCATGTTGGTTAAAATGTGTCAAGAGTTTTATGATTTTTCACAAGTTTTTTGTGCTTATAGTTAGGGTGTCAAAAGCCAGTTTCGCATGAACCCTCTAACCTATGCTGTATCACGACCTTTCCGCAAGTACATCATAGGGTAAAAATTTACTCAACTTTTGACTCTTGATACTCTACTCATTATTGGTCTGCTTCACTTGCCTTTTCAAAAGCAGTTGTTAAAGAACGCAATTTAATTTCTGCGCTCACTTTATCCACAAAGCTTTGAATTTCCATGCTTCCAAGCTCACCTATATCTCTTGAACGAACAGATACGCCTTTGTTTTCAATGTCCTTGTCCCCTAAGATCAACATGTAAGGATTTTTTTCAAGTTGCGCTTCTCTAATCTTGTAGCCAACTTTCTCTGCACGCTCATCAATTGAGACACGAATACCGGCAGCAGACAAATACGCTTTAACTTCTTCAGCATACGGAACATGTCTATCTGCTATTGGCAAGATTTTTACTTGAACTGGTGCAAGCCAAGTTGGAAATTTTCCTGCAAATTCTTCTATTAAGATACCGAGGAAACGTTCGATACTACCAAAAGCAACCCTGTGAATAACAATCGGTTGATGTTTTTCACCGTCTTTACCAATATAAGAAAGTTCAAACCTTTGAGGTAATTGCATGTCAAGTTGAATTGTGCCACATTGCCATGTTCTGCCCAGACAATCTCTTAAATGGAAGTCGATTTTAGGACCATAAAAAGCACCATCGCCTTCATTCAATTTATATGCCAGATTAAGTTCTTCAAGGGCCTCTCTCAATGAAGTCTCAGCATGTGCCCACTCTTCATCAGTCCCCATAGATTTTTCTGGTCTTGTGGAAAGTTCCACGTGGTACGAGAAACCAAAAGCTTTGTAAACCTCATCAATCAAGTTACAAACCCCTTTTATTTCATCTTTAATCTGCTCAGGTAACATGAAGATATGTGCATCATCTTGAGTGAAAGCTCTTACTCTCATGAGACCATGTAATGCCCCTGATAATTCATGTCTATGAACTCTGCCGATTTCTCCCACTCTCATTGGAAAATCTTTATATGATCTAAGGTCTGTCTTGTAAACCAACATGCCACCAGGACAGTTCATTGGTTTAATCGCATAATCCTCTTCATCAATTAAAAGTGAATACATATTGTCTTTATAATGGAACCAGTGCCCTGAAGTCTCCCACAATTTTCTGTTGAGAATAATAGGGGTTTCCACTTCAACGTAGTTTGCCTTGTCATGCACTTCACGCCAGTATTCTAACAGTTTATTTTTCACAACCATGCCATTTGGTAAGAAGAATGGAAATCCCGGACCTTCTTCCATAAGTGCAAACAATTTGAGTTCTTTGCCTAACTTTCTATGATCTCTCTTTTTCGCTTCTTCGAGCATAGTCACATATTCTTCTAATAAAGATGCCTTGGGAAAAGAAGTCCCGTAAATTCTTTGAAGCATTTTATTTTTCTCATCGCCTCGCCAATAAGCACCTGCTAAACTTAACAGTTTGATACTTTTTATTTCTTTAGTGCTCATCACATGACAACCCGCACATAAATCTACAAAATCACCTTGTTCATAAAAAGAGATAATTTCATCTTCTGGAAGATCGTTGATGAGTTCAACTTTATAGGACTCTCCTTTACCTTTCATGAACTCAATGGCTTCACTTCTTGAAAGTTCAAACCTTCTCAGTTTTAAATCTTCCTTGATAATATTTTTCATTTCTGCTTCAATTTTTTCAAGGTCTTCAGGTACAAATTTATGATCTGTATCAAAATCATAGTAAAAACCATTTTCAATTGCCGGTCCTATCGCAAGTTTTGTTCCAGGAAACAGACGTTTAACAGCTTGTGCCAAAACGTGCGAACTTGTATGTCTAAATGCATGGGCACCTTCTGTATCTTCAAATTTAAAAATACTGAGTTCAGAATCTTCACTTATTTCGAAACTCAAATCTACGGTATGACCATTCACCGATCCTACAACTGCTTCTTTTGCTAGGCGACCTGAAATTTGTTTTGCGACTTCATACACAGATATGCCCTTTTCAACTTCACGCACTGAGCCATCTTTTAAAGTTAATTTGATCATTGACATTTTCTATTCCTCCATTCTTTTTTGGTTGTTCAACTTTTGGATTTTGACACTCAACCCTATCATGAACTAATGATTTTAATAAAAAAACTCCCGTGCCTAGCAATAATGCTAGGGACGAGAGATTCACGCGGTTCCACCCTAATTGTCACGATTAATCAATCTAATGATTCTACCATGCCACTTAATAACTTTTAACGCGGTTAAACGCTTGATTTTTCATATTGATCTAAAATCAATCCTACTGTTCAAGAGCTAGAAGGGAGTTTTCATTTTAAAAAAGTTCTAAATTGTATTTCAGCCGTGTACAATTCTCTCTAAAGTTTTTTTAAAATTAATGACCTTCATCATTGCTTGATATTAAAATTATTCTACTCTGATTTCTACGCTTTGTCAATAAGTGTGTCTTCTATTCACTAACAATCATTATGTTCATAAAAAGTCTTTTTATTTTAAAATGAAGAGTACCACAATGCCTTGAAAAATCCCAATGAAAAAACCAATAATACCGCCCAAAACTTCTATGGATTTTAACTCTGTTTTAGCAATTTTAAGCGTCATTTCTTCCAGTTTTTCAAAATCATATGCATTGAGCTTGTCTTCGACGATCTTAGCAACATCCACACTCTCAATGACCTTATGACTTAATTTCTCAGTCATTTCAATAATCATTTGCTCGCCATTTTGATCAATTATTTCACCAATACTAGCAAGAATACTTTTTTTGAACATAGAGGGAATAATAGACGGCATCTTTTCTTCAGCAATGGTTAAAACCTTTTCTTTAACAAGAGCTACAATTTGTGCCTTGTCGGTATTTTCTATAACATGATCCAAAATTTGCTCTATTGAGATCAATTCTTGATCTACTATTTCACCAATTGATTTTGAAATTTCTGCTTTCCGCTTTGGAATTAAACCTTGGATTTTAAAAGGTGTAAGCGGAATTTTGATGGGATTAATAGGTCTAAAGAGTAATTTTATAGCGATTACATTGGTCATCCAACCAATGACGCCACCAATCATAGCTAAAATTAGCAGTTTTAATAACATTTTACGACACCTTGCTTTCTCGTTTATGTTGGTTTATTGTTTTAATTATTTGAGTATAGCACATTCGAATTTTGGAATCACTAAAATTAAATTAACCCAAGGGAAGAAATAGATGAGATTTCTTCTGAAATCAGTGGAAGTACAAACTTCCGCTACGAGCAAGCCGATAGGCTTGTGCGAGGGTTACGATGGTAGCGAAGCGGACTGAGTATTTCTCTTGATCCGTTAGGAATCAAATATGAATATAGACCCACAGTCGTTGAGTTGTTCCTCATGAAGTTCTATGATATCTGTGCCCTGTTCTTTAATAAAATTTAGAATTTCAAGCTGATTTGAATGATGCTTCAAGCTTCCATTCAGAAATAAGCTTTTGTTATAAAATCCACCCGTGCCACCAATAAAACCATATTCAAAACCTTCAAGCAAAATATCTCCCTTAGGTATTAGCAAGGTTTCAATATTCGCAGCTGTAAAAGCCCGATATAGATTGAGATCTTCAGTGATAACTGCATTTTGACCAACTCCTAAAGTAGAGCACTTAACATATCCTTGCTTTACGGAAATCATCGAAAAACCACTCGCTTTATATAGGGCTATGATTTTAGGATCCGCTTGAGCATGATAAAAAAAATAATTTCCTATCGCTAAACAATTATAAGCAATATCCTTCGGATACTGTGGAGAGAGTTCCGCTTCACCTTTATAAATTTGTGATGCACAAACGCCAATAGATAAGAGTTTATGGTTCATTGCATCAAAAATACTAGGTTCAATCACAAGCCCCTTCGGGGTCATGTGAATGCCCATATCAGCATGTCTTCTCAAGGGATATAAAACGGTTTGAATTTCTGGCATTTCAATAAAAAAAACTTGTTCTTGAAAATGGGGTGCCAGCATTGAATGTACCTTCTGAGGTGCAATTACAACAATCACTTGATCTCACCAACTCACTTGATTTTGAGGGATTACATCTAAAAGAACAGTACTAAGATTACATAGTACTGTTCCTCATAAATTGACTTTGGCTTATCTTCAGTTTGAATTCTTATATAAATTTTCAAGTTCAACTTTGTCAAAATGATAAACATGATTACAAAAATGGCACTTTAATTCCGCTTGTCCGTCTTCATCTAACAAGTCTTTAAGTTCAACTTTTCCAAGACTGATAAGTGCCTTTTCCATCTTATCTCTTGTGCAGTCACATTTTAAGTTTAGTGGATATTCCTCAAGATCATCGAGGCCCAATCCTGCAAAAATCTGTCCTGCAATTTGATGAATCGTCAAGCCTTCCTCAAATAATTGAGTTACTGACTTTAGACCGCTTAAGTTTGCTTCAAGTTGTTCAATCGTTGAATCTGCGGTCTCAGGTAATAATTGAACGATAAAGCCGCCCGCATTTTTCACATGCCCTTCAAAACTCAGCGCAACCCCTAAGCCAACAGCAGAGGGTTGTTGTTCGGATTTCGCAAAATAATGTGCAATATCTTCTGCAATTTCACCAGAGACCATTTCACTTTGAGCAATATAAGGGTCTTTCATACCAAAATCTTTAATGACAATCAGTCCACCCTCTTTCCCGATAGACTCAGCTACTGCTAACTTGCCATCTTCCGTAAATCTATTTTCCGCATGTGGATGTGAAATATAGCCTTTTACATTACCATGAATATCTGCAACGGCAATAATCAACTTAATATCATTACTGCCTTTGACTTGGAGGGTCAATTTTTCTTTCTCTATTTTACTCATCATGCCCATCATTGCTGCTGCCGTGATTGTTCTACCCAGTGCAGAAGTAGAGATTGGCGACAGATCATGAATCGCTCTGGCCTGCTCAACCATCTCTGTTGTTTCTGCCACATAGATTCTGACTTCACGATTATTGGACATCCCTGTTATTAAATGATCCATATTATCCTCCCTGTTTTATATCATTTCACTACACCTATTTTAGGATTCTTTCTTTCGGCATATAAAACATACCCTCTGAGATAAATTATTTATAGCTTCAAAAGTATCCCCATCTAAAATTTCAAGGATTTCAAAATAGGGCTCACAGAGCAATTGAATTTCTTCCGTACGATATGCTCTTTGCATATGAAACTCCTCATGTCGTTCATAAAGCATACCCACTCGGTTAAAAAGTGTCAATTCAAATTCAAGCAAGCAAGCTTCTGAATCATAATGATTCTCCC
Source organism: Fusibacter sp. 3D3 (assembly GCF_001748365.1). Taxonomy (GTDB): domain Bacteria; phylum Bacillota; class Clostridia; order Peptostreptococcales; family Acidaminobacteraceae; genus Fusibacter_A. The sequence continues at coordinate 27,993 of NZ_BDHH01000006.1, forward strand.
ATATATATGCCGTCTCATCGAAGGTTTCTGCAAAGGTTTGGTCCCCAATCACTTTCGATAATTTATGGTGTGAACTGATATCAAAAATAAAAATACCGGCTTCATTCAAATGTTGACTCACCGCTAAAAAAGTTTCACTCAAATCCTTATTTTCTACGATATAATTAATGCCATCACACATAGAAAATACAAAATCATACTGTTTTTTAGTCTGAAAAGAGATCATATCTTGACATAAAAATCTAATTTTCTGATTGTTCTGATTTGCTTTTTGGTGAGCAATAGCAAGCATTTCATCCGAGATATCAAGCCCATCCATAAAAAAACCCATCTTGCTGAATTCAATTGCAAGTGTTCCCGTACCACACGCAAGTTCAAGTCCTGTTCTAGGATTCGATTTAAACTGCCTTATTTTTTTTATCAACTGATCTGCCCAAAACGTATAATCAACATCATATTGCATAAGGTCATAAACCGTTGCAAAAGCACTATAGCTTGACATTATCCAACTCCTTTGACATATGCTAAATAAATAATATAACCATACGCAATTACCGCACCTAGTACAGGCAGCATTTTTAGGATATTTAAACGAAGGGGCCGCTTATCCCAGAGCTTGTATTCAGAAGAAATGCCCACATTCTTAAGACGCACTGTATCTGTCGTTAAAAGCTTTTCTGATACCATCTCTTTAATAACCAACTGCTCATCTATTTTTTCCAATATTTCATATGCTTTTTCATTGACCGAAATACGGTCGCCAACTTCAAACGCCGCATAATCTTGTTTTAAACTTCTCAACAAGTTTCTGATGAGCAGTGCAAAACCAATAGCAAGAATACCATAAAATACAGTAACAATCAATAGGGTCCCCGTAGATTCAAAAAGTTGATCGCTCTGCGAAATTACATCCATATCCCCGCTTGAGAGGTTTACTAAAAAGCCCATGGAAACCGCAATCCCATTATTTGTTGCGTGTGCAATAACACCTGCAAATATCGACCCTGTCATTTGAACCAAATAGGAAAACATGATGCCAAGTACAAGTGGTCCAAAAAAATTTTGTGGATTAAAGTGAAATATTGCAAATAATAACCCACTAAATAACGCACCCCATTTTCTCCCAAGCTCTGTTTCATAAGCATCTAATACCATCCCTCTGAAAAAGCCCTCTTCACAAATACCTGCCGTAATGGAGATAATAAACATCAATCCAAGGTATTGGACGCCCGTCTCAGCTGTGGGAATATTAAATACAATCGCGTCACTAAAGATTTCTATGATGAGTATGGTTATTAAATTGACCACCGCTATTGTGGGCAAGAGCAAAATAGCGATCCCCATAATTTTAAGGGCTTGTTTAAAGGGTACTTTTTTGAGTCTAAAGATAGCTTTAAAATCTTTTTTAGTAATCAGTGTGTACAATAAAATAGGGGCCAAAACAATTCCATATTCTGTAATTAACAAACCCGATAAAACATCCTTGCTTTGTACATATGCGCCAACTGTTAAAAAAACACCTGCTAAAATAAAAAAAATCACATTTGCTTCTAGTATATTATAATGTCGTGATCTCAAGTTTTGGTTTTCCATGAATACTCCATTCTTAGTTAGAGTGTCAAAAGTCAAAAGTTGAGCAACCCTCTACCCTATGATGTCGTTTACGAGAAGTACGCGATACAGCATCGGGTAGAGGATTATGCAAAACTGACTTTTGACACTCTAACCTTATCATTATCGATTTTCGTTATAGTACCTGATCAATTTGATGTACGATGTGATCCCATTCAACAACACATCCTCATCAAAATTAAATTTTGAACTGTGAAGTGGATAAACATGGCCTTTGTCCTCACTATAGGTGCCAACAAAATAAAACAAACCCGGAACAGCCTCTTGATAAAAAGCAAAATCTTCGCTAATCATTTGTTCTTCTAATAAGAGACACCGATCTTCCCCTTGTATTCTGACGAATTGCTCGAATAATCTAGCATCGTTGATCACCGGTGGATATAAATCCCTTATCTCCATTTTAAAATCCATATTATAGGCTATTTTATAGCCTTCTAACAATTCTAGAATTCTCTTTTTTACAGTCTCATAGACTTCTTTATCAAAGGCTCTAAGGGTACCTTCCAAACGTGCTGATCCCGAGATTACATTTCTTCTTTCGCCCGATTCTAACCTACCAATTGTAAGCACACTGGATTTAATAGGCGAAATATTTCGAGAGACGATTGATTGCAGAGCATTTATGAGTTGTGCTGCAATTACAACAGCATCAATCCCTTGGTGCGGCTGTGCACCGTGGGCGCTCTTTGTTATAATATCAATATCCAATTCTCCAGTCATAGCCATCATGGCGCCACTCTTAAGACCTAATTTACCTTCGGGTACCGCAGGATACAAGTGGATCCCATAGATTTCATCAACTTGATATTTTTCCAAATAGCCGCCTTTAACAATCGGTTCTGCACCTCCTGGCCCCTCTTCAGCGGGTTGAAAAATCAATAAAATATTATCTAAAATTTCACTTGGATTAGCGCTAATCCACTTTGCAAATCCCAACATCATGGCCATATGTCCGTCATGTCCGCACGCGTGCATATAGCCTTTGTGTTCTGATTTGGCCTCACACGAACTCTCCTCTGTTACGGAAAGACCATCTATATCCGTTCTAAAAGCAATTGTTTTCTTAGGGTCACTGCCTTTAATATAAGCCAGAATGCCTGTTCCAATAACAATTTCAAAGTCAATATTGAGTGATTTTAGAACCATTTGAAGGTATTTTGTCGTCTTGACTTCTTCAAAACCCGCTTCTGGAATTTTATGTAGATCTCTTCTGAATTTTATGACTTCTGATGCCAATTGACCTAGCTGCATTTTTTCACCTCATCATTTTATTTTAAGCAAAATTAGGACAAAGCAATTTTGCAAATTCTATTTTTGCTGTTGACGCGAGATAGACGTAATGTTAGTATATATATAATTATTTTGCAAAGTCTAGTTTTTTCAATGTTTTCGCATCATTTATGATGAAAAACTTTTTTTCCCGTCGTCATTATATTTTATAATATATACGACCAGTATTCAATAGGGGGTGTATCCATGAAGAAGATTAATTTAGCTGTTGTTGGTGCCACAGGCATGGTGGGCCGAACATTTCTGAAAGTACTTGAAGAAAGAGATTTTCCGTATGAAAATTTATTTTGCTTCTCGTCAAAGAGATCAGCTGGAACAACGGTTACGGTAAAAGGAAAAGAATATGTCGTTCAAGAATTGACAGAATCCTCTTTTGACCAAGATATTGATATTGCACTTTTTTCTGCTGGTGGCGATATCAGTTTGAAATTTGCACCAATTGCAGCCAGTAAGGGGGTCATCGTCATTGACAATTCAAGTGCATGGCGTATGGACCCAGAAGTACCACTTGTTGTGCCCGAAGTCAATCCAGAAGCACTTAAGAACCACAAAAACATTATCGCAAATCCAAATTGTTCAACGATTCAAGCAGTGGTTGCCTTAAAACCATTATATGATCAATACGGCATCAAGCGTATTGTGTATTCAACATACCAAGCGGTTTCAGGCTCTGGTGTTAAAGGTATGACGGATCTTGAAGAGGGCTTAAAAGGCAATGATCTTATGAGTTGCTATGCACATCCTATTGCTCAAAATTGCTTGCCACATATTGATGTCTTTTTAGAAAACGGCTACACTAAGGAAGAAATGAAGATGATCAATGAAACTAAGAAAATTTTAGGGGATGATTCTCTTAAAATAACCGCCACTGCTGTGAGAGTTCCTGTTTTTTTCAGTCACAGCGAATCTATCAATGTAGAACTTTCTAAGCCTTTCGAAATTGCAGATGTATTTGAACTTATGAAAAACGCTGAGGGTCTCATCTTACAAGATGATGTTGCAAATAATGTTTATCCACTTGCTAAATCAGCTGCTGACACTGATCCCGTCTATATCGGGCGAATTCGTAGAGATGAAAGTATCGATAATGGCTTGAATCTTTGGGTCGTAGCTGATAATATAAGAAAAGGAGCAGCAACAAACACCATTCAGATTGCTGAGACTCTTATAAAAATGATGTAGAGGTATGTATTTATGGAATTATTTATTGGGTCTGGTGTTGCTATTATTACGCCTTTAAATGGCCAAGGTATCGATTTTGAAGCCTTCAAAAGACTTATCGAATGGCATATCCAAAATAATACCGATGCAATCATTGTTACTGGCACTACCGGAGAAGCCGCAACTCTATCGGATGATGAAAAAAAAGCACTTTATGAATTTACAGTAAAAACAGTGGCAGGAAGGGTTCCTGTTATTGCGGGTACCGGTTCAAACAATACTCAAAAGGCAATTCAGCTTAGTATTATGGCTGAAAAAACAGGTGTCCAAGGCCTTCTCGTTGTATCCCCTTATTACAACAAAGGCACTGCAAAAGGTATGATTGCTCACTTTGAAGCAATTGCAGATGCAGTAAACATCCCGATTATTGTCTATAATGTCCCTTCTAGGACGACTGTAAATTTAGCACCAAGTACGATTAAAGCGCTTTCTGCACATCAAAATATTGTGGGCATAAAAGAAGCAAGCGCTGATATTTCTCAAATTACTGAACTGGCAAGCCTTTTACCAGAAAATTTTGCGCTCTATGCAGGTAACGACGATCACATCGTGCCGATTCTCTCACTTGGAGGAAAAGGTGTTATCTCAACTGTCGCAAATATCTTACCAAGAGAAACACATGATTTGGTTATGGCCTATATGTCAGGCGATTTAAAACGCGCCCTTGAAATTCAGTTTAAGATTAATCCGCTTGTGAGATCACTTTTCATCGAAACAAATCCGATTCCAGTAAAAGCAGCTCTAAACCTAATGGGTATGAACGCAGGCCTTCTGAGATTACCTTTAACGGAAATCGAAGAAGAACATAAAAAACATCTCATATCAATTTTAAATACGTATCATTTACTTTAAAATGATCAAAAGATTATTCGAGACAGGGGCAGTTTCTCTGTCTCTTTTTATGTGCTGTTGGTTCACCTATTATTTTAGAAAAATGATAACAATGATTGATTAAAATCGGTTATACTATTTTTAACCGTTATTTACGAAGGAGGTCATTCAGATTCGAATTCTTTTAACTGGCGCAAATGGCGCCATGGGCCACAATGTAATTGAGGTATTAGAAAATCATAATACCTTGAAAGTAGTTGCAGGTATCGATCGACATTCTGTGGCTACTTCCCCGTTTCCTATATTTGAAACGATTGAAGCTTGTGATGTCACCGTAGACTGTATTATCGATTTTTCACACTACTCTGTGGTACCAAGCTTAATTCAATATGCTACCCAGCATAAAACACCTATTGTCATCTGTACGACTGGATTAACGGCCGAAACTGAGGAACTCATAGCACAAGCGTCTAAAGTGATTCCCGTTTTCAGATCTGGCAATATGTCATTAGGCATTAACTTGCTAATTGCACTTGCAAAAAAAGCGGCAACGCTCTTAGAAGCTGATTTTGATATCGAAATCATAGAAAAGCATCACAATAAAAAAGTAGATGCCCCAAGTGGCACTGCTAAAATGATTGCTGAGGGCATTAATGATGCCTTAAAGTCACCCAAGACGCTACTTTATGGCCGTCACGGCAATGAAACCAAGCGCTCTGAAAGCGAAATGACTCTTCATGCCGTTAGAGGGGGCTCTATTGTAGGGGATCACGATGTCCTATTTGCCGGCATTGATGAAGTCATCACGATTTCACATAGTGCACAAAGCAAAAAAGTATTTGCTAAAGGTGCCGTAAATGCGGCTCTTTTTTTAGAATCACAAGCACCTGGTTTATACGATATGACTCATATTTTTGGTAACTTATAATAAATGATGATGAGAAAGGATATATAATGACACAATATGATATGACAAACCCTTATGAAATCGCCAAATTCATAAAGGATTCCAAAAAAATAACACCTGTAAAGGCATATATTAAAGGGAACCTCAATACCGTTGATTTTCCTGTCAAGATTTTCGGAGATTCTAATTTGCACGTTATTTTTGGTGAGCACACGGATGTGGTTGCATTAATCGAAGCCAACAAAGCAAGTATTGAATTTTACGAGCTCGAAAATGACCGCAGAAATTCTGCAATTCCAATGCTTGATATCAAAGCTGTAAATGCTAGAATTGAACCCGGTGCCATCATTAGAGATCGTGTTAAAATTGGCGATCAAGCTGTTATCATGATGGGCGCCGTTATCAATATCGGCAGTGAGATTGGAAGTGGTACTATGATCGACATGAATGCAGTACTCGGTGCGCGTGCAACTATTGGTGCAAACTGCCATGTGGGCGCAGGTGCTGTTATTGCGGGTGTTTTAGAACCCCCTAGTGCAACGCCTGTCATCATAGAAGACGATGTGCTCATCGGTGCTAATGCAGTCGTTCTTGAGGGCGTTAGGATTGGAAAAGGCGCTGTTGTGGCTGCGGGTTCGATCGTAACGAAAGACGTCGCGGCAGGAATGGTTGTTGCAGGATCCCCGGCAAGAGTCGTTAAAGCGAAAGATGCAGCTACTGAAGAAAAAACTCAGCTACTGGAGGATCTTCGAAAGTAGTGCATAAAATAACCAAGAGCTATGTTAATAACTTATTGGAGGGGCCCCACAGCGTGGTAAAGGCTCTATCCCCGAAAGAAGTTTTTAGCATAGCTCTCTGTTTCATGGATTAATCTACAAATGCAAACACATGATCTATATTTCTAAAATAATCACCATAGTTAAGACCGTAGCCTACAATAAACTTGTCTGGAATTTCAAATCCTACATAATCAGGCTGATAAGGCGTTTTTCTTCTTGACGGTTTATCTAATAAAACACAAGACTTAATGCTCTTTGGATTTCGTGCACCTAAAATTTCAATAATACCAGTCATTGTCAATGCCGAATCCGTAATGTCATCTACAACCAGCACATCATACTCTGTTAAATCAACCTTTATATCTTGAACAACCTTGAGTTTACCTGTTGTCTCTTCTCCATGTTCATAACTTGATGTCGTCATAAATTCTATTCTTACAGGTAAATCAATTTTTCTGACTAAATCTGCAGTAAATATAAAGCTTCCCTTTAAAAGTGAGATGACTAATAAATGCTTGTTTTCATATGCTTTTGTAAGTTCTGCTCCAAGTTCAGAAACGCGGTTTTCAATAACTGCCTTCGATAGTAAAACTTCACGTCTCTTATTTTCAATACTCATTTAGTACCTCCCAGACTTTTCAATTATAAACACTATTTTATACCAGCACGCTACTTTTTTCAAGTTCGTATTATGCCCTTGATTCATTACATTTATTTAACCTCTTGACGCGCTAAATAGATTGCTTATGTCCCGCCTAATTTAGTACAATTAAACTATCAAGTTTTAGGGGGAAAGTATGGAGCATAATACAAAACAGAAAAAGGCGGTTACACTTGAAACTTTTGTTTTTCTCATTATTTCAGGTGTTTTTTTTGGGTATCTTTCAATGGTGATGGGCATTGATAAGATGTTCAACACCATAATGAACACAGCACATTATTTATTAATTGATGTTGTGTTTTTTATTATGGCGATTGCTGTTCTTGCGGGCGCATTTGCGGCTTTGTTATCAGAATTTGGGGTTGTTGCACTTATTAATAAGATTATTTCGCCCATAATGAAACCGCTTTATGATTTACCAGGGGCGGCTTCAATAGGCATGATTACCACTTATCTGTCGGATAATCCCGCCATTATTTCATTGGCAAAGGACGCGGGTTTTAAGAAGTATTTTAAAGATTATCAACTTCCAACGCTCTGTAATCTGGGGACTGCATTTGGTATGGGTTTAATTTTAACCACCTATATGCTTGGATTAGGCGATGGCGTAGAATACCTAGCACCTGTTCTAATTGGTAATTTAGGTGCAATCATTGGCAGCATTGTCAGCGTTCGAATCATGATGAAATTTTCAAAGCAATACTATAATATTCAAACCCCAAAAAAAGACAAAGAGCCTGTTATTGACGATCTCAATTTATTGCGTGATGTTCGAATCGGCAATACTTTTGAGCGTGTTCTTGACGCCACATTAGAAGGTGGAAAGACAGGCGTAGAATTGGGACTTTCCATTATTCCAGGGGTTGTCATTATTTGTACTCTCGTGATGATCTTCACTTTTGGTCCAGCGGGTTACGAAAACGGTATCGCTATTTATACGGGGGCAAAAAAAGAAGGCGTTGCATTGTTTCCTAAAATTGGCGCATTGCTGAGCCCCATTTTAACACCACTCTTTGGGTTTAAGAGTCCAGAAGCGATTGCATTTCCAATAACGTCTCTTGGTTCTGTCGGCGCCGCTATGGCACTTGTAAAAGACTTCATTGCACATGATCTTATAGGCCCGAATGATATTGCTGTTTTCACAGCGATGGGGATGTGTTGGAGCGGCTATTTGAGCACTCATGTGGGTATGATGGATGCCCTTAATGTTCGAAAATTAGCTTCTAAAGCGATTCTTTCACATACAATCGGTGGCTTAATTGCAGGCATATCTGCCCATTACATTTTCTTGTTATTCTCAATGCTATAAACCACATTCAACTTTATAATTTCAATGCAATTTTAATATAAAATACCAGCCCATTAACGCTGAAGCGCCATGGCTGGTATTTTTATGCCATACCTTGTGAATATCAATTTTTTTGTAGATATTCTCCAAAAAATGAGCTTGCTCTTTAATTTATAATGAATTTTGCTTCTATTCCATTTTATTTTTGTGAATGCGATTTAATTTCCGATTGATATCTTTTAGATTCAAAAGAATCTGATTTAGCGTATACTGAATTGAAATCAAAATCACAAAGAAAAAAATAATGGCAATAATATCAAACTTCAAAAGTGACCTCCTTTTTGTCATTACTCTGCTTCTAGTTCGTAAAAGTAAAGTTCTTTCTCCCCTATTTTATCGGCATCAATTAGATCACTATATTCTGCCGGAACAGAAATCCGTTCGGGATTACCATCACTGATAAAACGTTTAGAGGGTGACTTCACATAATTATCTAACCACCATGTCAACTGCATTTCACCATCACCACTCTGAACTCTATTCACATATCTATAATTATACTGAACATGATATATTGGATAATAAGGCTTCCACCCCACTGCTAAGATTGCCTTATTTTCATAATAATAGCCCTCATATTGGCCTGAATCAATATAGGCTCTAAGATTATCACCTTCTGGACGCTTTCCAAATGGCAATGCCAAGGTATCCATAGTGACCAATGGGTTTAGTTCATGATATAAAGCGGCATTTTTTCCAAGTGCAGTTTGAATGCTTTTTGCGTCAAGCGTTGACAAATCTTCATGTGAAAAAGTATGATTTCCAATTTCATAACCGTTTTCAAGCAAGTAAGTTAATTTCTGGTCTAAGTATTCTGACTGACCAAAAGCATTGCCATAATTGAGATAGAATATTGCGTTTCTTCCAAATCCGGGATGTGTCTTTGAAAATTCATCCACAATGCCTACAACACAGTCTGGATCGATTGTCAATTGCCCCTCATTTTCAATATAATTAAAGTTGGTAATATGACCATCATCAAAAGTCAATACAACTGGTGTATAACCCGATTCTGTCGTTATATTATTTTCAATATAATCTTGCATCGATATGGTTCTAAAGCCCATATCATACAATCTTTCTAAATCGTGCTTAAAACTTTCAACCGTTCTACCATAATCGGTATTCTTTTCACCTAAATTATGATACATGATCACCATAATTTCTTTACTCTCATCTGGTTTAACCAATTGATAATCCACTTCACTTGCAGCTGAATCCGTATTTTCAGGTTCAGTTGCCTCGACTTCACCTAATTCTTCTGCTGCAACCGTTTCTTCTGTTACCTCTGGCACTACTACATCTTCTATTTCAGATGCTTCTGCAGATTCTGTGTCCAATTGATTTTGCTCACCTGAATCTGTCTTTAAATCGGTTGAAGCTGTTTGAGCAGTGGTGCAACCGACTAATATAAGTGTTATTAAAAGCATAACCATTACTAATTTGTTAATTGATTTCATAATACCTCCTAGATGTCTTCTCCTTTTGTCACACTACCATTATATAATGAAACATTCGTTATATAAACGTTTTTTGTTTTGATATATGCCTATTTTGTGCTATACTAATTTTTGTAACATCATTTTAGGAGGCATACCTTGCTTAACCAAACATCCGATCAACAATTAAAATCTAAGATTATCATTTTATATACGATTAATCAATTTTCCGTCCCCCTTACAAATCAACAATTAACGGATTTCATCTTAGAACATGATATCATGAATTATTTTGATTTGCAGCAATTTCTAACGGATTTAGTTGAATCCTCCATGTTAGAATACAGTACAAGTGAAGGCGAAAATTACTATATCATCACTGAAAGTGGTAAAAATATACTTGAACTCTTCTCGGATAGAGTCTCTCAGTCTCTGCGCAGAAAAATGAATGACAGTGTCGATTCTAAAAAAAAGTCTTTTGTGATCAAAACGAATGTCACTGCGGACTATTTTAAAGAAGATGATAATGATTACGTTGTCCATTTAACCGTTAAAGAAGGTATTTATACTTTAATGGATATTAAAGTAAATGTCGTTTCCAATAAACATGCGAAGCAGATTTGTGAGAATTGGGAGAAAAAAGCTCAATATTTATATGGCGATATAATGAATCGTTTAGTGGATGATACAGATTAATCTGTATCTTTTTTATTATATATCATTAGTTTTCGTCCAGCTTTCTTGTTTATCTTATGGTAAAATAGAGTAATAGCATTAAATTTGATTGATATTTCAAAATGGAGGTCACCATGAATTTTAGTAAAAAAATAATGAGTTTGGTTTTATTTAGCTCCCTTATATTTACACAATTTCCAACTTATGCTCAAACCGAAACCGTTAAAATAAATTTACCAACGTTTCCAATTACAATTAACGCTCTTGAAATTGATAATAGCAGGCTTGAGTATCCGCTAATCGTTTACAATAACATTACCTACTTTCCAATGACATATGAATTTTCAAAAGGACTTGGTTTAAAGCTCAATTACACCATGGCAGAAGGCTTAACAATTGCTTATGCTGCTGCCAATTCAAATGCATTCACGGTAAACTATCTTGATAGTGCCCCAGTTTCAAGGGATACTGCTGCGCAGCTCCCTTCGTATCCTATTAAAGTCAATAATGTCATTATAAAAAACGACGCTGAGGTCTATCCGCTTTTAAATTATAAGGGTATTTCTTATTTTCCACTTACATGGCGTTTTGTCGTGGAAGATTTTGGATGGCAATATGCATTTGATACACGTAAAGGTCTTAACATAAAAGTTTCCAATGTCAGTTCGACTTCAAAGCAACCCGCCACTTTTACGGACACTTTAAAGAGCGATGAAACAATTGAAAGTTCACCTCTTATTGTAACTTCTGATGTTGTCCTCAACGCACTTGATTATTCGGTTAAATTGCCTAAAAAGTTTAATATATACGACAGTTTAGGATCCGATGTCAAATCACTTTTTGTTAGAGATCAAGGCAATTCAAGCACTTGCTGGGCATTTGCTGCGAATACACTCTTTGAACTCTCTCTTGCCACACAGCATCATGTTTACCTTGATTTTTCTGAAGATCACTTGGTTTTGAATGCGCCCATTAAAGTCGATTATGATTCTGGGGGCTACATTGGTGTTGCCAGCGCTTATTATAATAACTGGATAGGACCAATCGTTGATCCAACGGATACCTTTGGTGATGGCAAAGTCAATAACAATTTAAAACCTGAATATGTTATTTCGGATTTTATTGAAATTGAAAATAATTTAAATGAACTTAAATACGCCATTTACAAATATGGTGCAGCACAATCTTCTATTGGTTATAATGACGAAAAAATTTATTACAACCAAAAGACTTACGGCTTTTACAATTACAATCCGGACTCTGATCCTACTCACGATATCGTCATCGTCGGTTGGGATGATTCTTATTCTAAAGATAATTTTAATTTTAAACCCAAAACTGACGGTGCCTTCATTGCACAAAATAGTTGGGGTGATAATTGGGGAGAACAAGGTATATTCTACGTTTCTTATGAAGATGTTCATATTAACGAAAAAGCGACACTGATCACTTCAATTTCAAAACGCAAAGAAAATCAGAAACAATATTACTATGACAATACGGGGGTTACACATTTTGAAGGCTACTCAGACACTTACCAAGTAACTGGCTTAAATGTCTTTAAATCAAGTCTTGCTCAAAAAAATGTTTCTGAATATCTGACTTCTATTGGTTTTTATACCAATTCAAAAGATGTTAAATTTATGATTTCATATGCTAATAAAGCTGTTCCTGAATCTACTTATTTAGAGCTTACAGAGATAGCATCTGGTACTGCTGCATTGCCAGGTTATCACACTTTAACCTTAGATAAGCCACTAAAACTTTCTCCAAACCAAGCCTTTTCAATTGCGGTCACTTATCAAAATGATGAAACCATTTTCTTGGTGCCGCTTGAGTCCCCCTATCCAGATATAGAATACACCATAACGGGCAATCTAAATGAAAGCTATATATCGCCGGACCCAGACTATTACGGCTTTACAGATATCGGTGAGGAACGTGAGAATTCTAATGTGGGGATACGCATTATCACAGAATTCAAGTAATACAAAGCAATTGAAAAAGACCAACCACAAATATCGATTAAAATTGTGGTTGGTCTTTCATTTTATGGCATCATTTTGAGAAGTTTTGTGCGGACTTCTCCAATCATATAAAGCGATCCAAAGTAGATCATAATCCCTAACGACGCTTTATGAGCTTCTGCATAATTTACAGCATTTTCAATTTGATCATCTACATAGAGAATCTCTATGTGATCATATGCTTTAAGCTTATCTGCAAGGCACTCGGCTGACATGGCTCTAGGATTATTAGGTTTAGTTACAATAACCCTTTGAATATAAGGACAAATTTCACTTAACATGCCCTCGATATCCTTATCTTCTAGTATCCCTACAATTGCGGTTATTTTCTCTCCCTGAAACAGTGTTCGAATGGCATCACGGAGCCCTTTTATCCCATGAGGATTATGAGCGCCATCAATAATCGTTAATGGAGATTCTCTAAGGACTTCTAAGCGCCCCATCCACCTTGTCGTATTAATGCCCTTCACAAGCGTTTCTGCTTTCCAATTAAATCCATGAATTGTTTTCAGCACTTTTAGAACTTCAATCGCCACTACCGCATTCTGCATTTGATATGGCGCGATCATTTTAAGTGTATATTGAATCCCTTCATACCTAAAAGTCAATCCGCCTATGATATCTTCAACCATCTGAGCCTGATCAACAGGTGCCATTATAAGTTCATTGCATTTTTCTTTACAAATCTTGCGAATCACAGCCATTGCTTCTACTGACTGCGGGTGACAAATGGTAACCCCATTTTCTTTGATTATGCCGCCTTTCACCGCTGCTATTTGCGCTAGTGTTGTTCCTAAATACTCTGTATGGTCTAGAGCTAAAGGCGTTATAACAGATATCAAAGGCGTTTCAATTACATTGGTTGCGTCAAGACTTCCCCCTAGCCCCACCTCAAGAACCACAATATCACATTGATGTTTTTGATAATAGAGCATTGCAATTGCTGTGACCACTTCAAATTCGGACGGATGATTACGGCCGTCTCTTACCATGGATTCGATCCCTACCTTCACCTCACCTACGAGTTCTGCAAGTTCATCATCCGAAATATAAATACCATCAATTCTCATGCGTTCATTGAAGATTTCAATATAGGGAGATGTGTAGAGTCCTGTTTTATAGCCAGCTTCAGTCAACACATTTGCTATAAAAGAGCACGTTGACCCTTTGCCATTTGTACCCGCAACATGTACGAATTTAAGTCGTTTTTGAGGATTATCTAATTTACCGAGCAAATAGCGAATATTTTCAAGCCCCAGTTTTATACCAAATTTATGAGTCCCGTGAATATAGGACAGTGCTTCATCAATTGTCATCTTTATTTTCATTTTTACGCCTCGATTTTCGTTATATGATGCTCATGATAAAAATTTAAAGTTTTTTTGCGATAGCTTCTATACGCTCGTTCACAGTATTTAACATTTCAGCAAATTTTAATTGTTTTGCCTTTTCTTCTTCAAGGAGTTCAGGAGGTGCCTTTTTTACAAACCCTTCATTGGAAAGTTTTTTAGCCACTCGATCCACTTCGGATTCTAACTTGCTTTTTTCTTTTTTGAGACGTTCCATTTCTTTTTCAAAGTCAATGAGATCCGCAAGTGGCAAAAAGAGCTCTGCACCATAAACCACTGTTGAAACCGCATCTTCTGGTACTTCAGATTTATCATGAATTAAAGTCACTTCAGAACAGGATGCAAGCGTCATCAAATATGCTGCATTTTCAAGCAATTGATTACCCACTTCTGCATCAGATGCCACGATCATACACTTTGCTTTACGCGATGGCACAACGTCCATCTCTGCTCTCACATTTCTAAGATTTTTTATAGCCTCCATGACGCGTTCCATTTGCTTTTCAGAAGCACCATCTAGCCATTTTTCATCTTGAACTGGCCATTGATCTGTTACAAGCAAGGTGTTTGTACTTGGCATATGCATCCATATTTCTTCCGTAATAAAGGGCATAAAAGGATGTAATAATCTCAAAATATCTTTAAGAACTGTTACCAAGACTTTTTGTACGGTTTGCTTTTCAATCTGATCCTCGCCATAAAGTCTCTTCTTAGCAAGTTCGATATACCAGTCACAGTATTCATTCCATGTAAATTCGTATATTTTATTCGCTGCAAGTCCAAGCTCAAATTTATCGAGACTTGTTGTGATATCTTGAGTCACTGTATTTAACCTTGAAAGAATCCATTTATCTGCAAGGGTTAAGACTTCGGCACCTGTAAGTGTCAAATCATTTTCCTCAAGCCCAGTAATGACAAACCTCGAAGCATTCCACAATTTGTTCGCAAAATTCCGAGACGATTCAACCCTTTCGATCTGGAATTTCAAATCATTTCCAGGACTATTGCCTGTAGCAAGCATAAACCTGAGCGCATCGGCACCGTATTGATCAATTATATCCAGCGGATCAACGCCATTACCTAGTGATTTACTCATTTTTCTACCTTGAGCGTCTCTGACAAGACCATGTAAGAACACATGCTCAAAAGGCACTTCACCCATCTCATCCAGTGCTGAGAAAACCATCCTGATGACCCAGAAGAAAATGATATCATATCCCGTTACAAGGACATTGGTTGGATAAAAGTAGTCGAGTTCAGGGGTTTTATCTGGCCACCCAAGTGTTGAAAAAGGCCACAGTGCTGAACTAAACCACGTATCGAGCACATCATCATCTTGTCTAAAGTGCGTCCCACCACATTTTGGGCAGACATCTGGCATTTCAGTGGCAACAACCATTTCAGGACAAGATTCACAATAGAATGCTGGAATCCTATGCCCCCACCAAAGTTGTCTGGAAATACACCAATCTCTGATATTTTCAAGCCAGTGCATGTAAACTTTCGTAAATCGATCTGGTACAATTTTGAGCGTATTATCTTTGATGACGTCCATGGCAGGTCCTGCGAGTGGTGCCATTTGTACAAACCATTGATCTGATACTCTTGGCTCTATTACGGTATGACATCTGTAACAAGTGCCTACATTATGTGCATGATCTTTTACCATGACAAGACAACCTTCTGCCTCAAGATCTTTAACGATTTCTTTTCGACAAGTATAGCGATCCATGCCTTGATATTTACCTGTATTTTCATTCATCGTTGCATCTTCATTAAAGATGTTGATCTGCTCCAAATGATGTCTCATACCGATCTCAAAATCATTTGGATCATGAGCTGGCGTCACTTTTAAAGCCCCCGTTCCAACTTCAAGGTCAACATAATCATCCGCAATAATGGGCAGTTCTCGCCCTACAAGTGGCAATATGCAAGTCTTTCCAATGAGGTGTTTATACCTTTCGTCATTTGGATTTACAGCAACACCTGTATCTGCAATCATCGTTTCTGGTCGAGTTGTGGCAATTTCAAGCATTTCATCAGAGTCTTTAACGCTGTAATTGATATGATAAAAATGTCCTGGCTTCTCTTCATGCTCAACTTCTGCATCTGATAATGTCGTCTTACAATCAGGACACCAATTGATCAAACGATTGCCTCTGTAGATGAGACCTTTATTGTAAAGTCTTATAAAGACTTCTGTAACCGCTTTGTTACACCCTTCATCCATTGTAAAACGCTCTTTATCCCAGTCACACGACGACCCTATTTTTTTCATTTGATTGACGATAATACGGCCATATTCATCACGCCATTCCCATGCACGTCTTAAAAATTCATCTCTACCGAGTTGATCTTTTGTAATACCTTCTTTTTCTTCAATACTTTTCAGAACTCTTACTTCTGTTGCAATACTCGCATGATCCGTACCTGGTAACCACAACGCTTCATAGCCCTGCAATCTCTTCCATCTGATTAAAACATCTTGAAGGGTTTGATCAAGTGCATGTCCCATATGAAGTTGTCCTGTAATGTTTGGTGGCGGCAATACGATGGTATATGGCTCCTTTTCGGGATTTACCTTTGCCGTAAAACTTTTTTTTGCAATCCATTCATCATAAATTCGATCTTCAAAATCCTTCGGATTATATTTACTATCCATATATTTTTCTCCTCTATATTTTCTTATTTTAAGTTTAACGATATCTCGCCATGATTACTTCATCTGCATAAATACCATTTTTCTTAATCGCATATTTTTTGGTACCTTCTTTTTCAAATCCATGTTTCTCATAGAGTTTTATCGCTTTTTCGTTATCACTTAAGACGCCAAGTTCAACACGTTTAAGCATGAGCCATTCATCGGAAAGCTTTAAGATTTCAGTCATCATTGCATTCCCGATACCCTTTCCATGATAGGCTTCATGTACCATAATTCCAAGCGTTGCAGCGTGATTCATCTTTGGATTATCAAAAACCTTTATAGAACAAATGCCTACAATTTTTTCATCTTCTTCTGCAACTAAAATGTAACAGGTTGGATCAGCAAGTGCTGTTTCTAAAAACTGTTCGCTTCTTTTGACTGATTGATATGGCAACCCTAGGGTATTTTGAGCAACCGTTACTTGCTTTCGAATTGCCACAATATCGGCTGCATCTTTTATTTCCACATGTCTAATCATTAAATCACTCATACTGAATCCCCTCATTCCAAATTTGTATTTTTGACACAAAAAAAGCCACTCATCCCTTGAAAGGGACGAATGGACCGCGTTACCACCCTAATTTTATGACTTGCATCATAACTCTCGACAGATTTAACGATTCTCACCGGAATTTCTTACTCTTTTTCAGAAACTCATCTCCAAAGCTACCTTCAACACGCGCCATTTAAAGAACCTTACAGCCGATGGATTCTTTTCTCTACTAAATACGTAATGTTTACTCCTCTTTTTCCCAGATGTTATGTCTATAGATTACTCTCATTATAATGAAAACTCAATCTGCTGTCAACCGTTATGAAATTGTATGTTCGTCTTAAATGCTAATTCTCTTTTAATGATGTTCTAACGCATTCTTAACCATTTTAAGGCATAATAAAGACACTTAGTTATTATAACCCTTGAGGAGATGTCTCCCACTAAATGCAATCCGATAGGATTGTGCAAGTGATAAGAAGGTAGCGAAGCGGACTGAGTATACGCTTTGATATTCAGATTGGATTTATGATATTGTTAATTAGGGGGTCAAAAGTCAAAACTTGATCTAAGCATTGTTTATTTGCATCTAATATTTTTAGGAGGGATTACAACATGAAAACACGCAACGGATTTTTAGGCCTTATTTTTATTATCTTAGGCGCTTTACTTATCTTTGATCACTATCATTTTATACACTTCAGTATTTGGGAACTTTGGCCTCTCATTATTTTATACCTAGGGATTCAAGCAGAGCGAAAATACTTCACTGGTCACGGTGGCTCAAGGAATCTTCTAACAGGTGCTACCTTGATCACTTACTCATTGATCTTTATGATCGGAAATTTCGCTACATGGCGATATTCTGGACGCATCTGGCCACTTTACATCATGGGCCCTGGACTTGGCTTTTTACAAATGTATTATTATGGTCATAATCGCAAGTACAATTTTAAAATGGGGATTATTCTAGTGATTACTTCTGCCATTTTTCTGATCGACAGTGTTTTAAATATTCCTTTTGATATGGTGCTTTACATTGGGCTCGTGCTTTTCGGCCTATATTTGATTACAAGAGATCGTGATCATGAGGATTTCGATGAAAGTGATGAGGATTACTTTGAGGATGCCCCTTCAAATTCAAAAGCATCTGATCGCTTGAAGAAATAAGCTTCTTGGTAATCTAAATGTGAAGTATCACTCATGCAATATAAAAAAGGGGATCTTGCAAAATGAATGTTAAATCATTTTGTAAGATCCCCTTTTTTATAACTTATCTAATTTACGCCTGCCGCTATTCTGACTTGCTTTTGATGTCTTTCATCAATTTTATTAGTTGCATGTGTTCTACTGTTCCTAAAATGCAAATCACAGACACCAGACATACCATTATCGCCTATCCTATCTAATGTAGATCCCGCATGTGGCATCCCTGCAAGTGATCCTGCAACCACATGATCTAGATAATAGACAAGAACCGGTCTCATAGTCCAATCGTATTTATAATTCCACAATTTTTTAATTTTTTCTGTGTCTTCTTTTGTTAACGGCTCTATGTCCATATGATTGTGACCATAGGAAAAGAGTGCATTGATCTTAACACCCGTCTGATAATCTTCAATGACAATTTTAATTTTTCCACGATAGTCTGCACCGTATTTAGATTCTGCCATAGGAAGAACATCCTTGAACCAATC
The DNA here is from genome assembly GCF_001748365.1 of Fusibacter sp. 3D3. Lineage (GTDB taxonomy): Bacteria > Bacillota > Clostridia > Peptostreptococcales > Acidaminobacteraceae > Fusibacter_A. The sequence goes on from NZ_BDHH01000006.1 coordinate 47,046, forward strand.
TAAATATTCGCCATTTCTTTGATCCCCTCTGGACACCACTGCAACAGCATTTGTTAATATGCCATACCGTTTGAAAATATCAAAAGTAGAGCTTCCAATGACGCCATCTGCTTCTAAACCAGATGCTGTCTGTAGTTTTTTAACAGCTTCAATCGTTTGATCGCCATACAAGGTTGTAAATGCATCGCTTTCAAGATATCCCATCATATGAAGCGCACTTTGAATCAGTGCAACATCACTGTTGTTATCGCCTTTTTTGAAAGATGTATGTTGAACACTTCCAATATAGCTCAAATTTTGAGTATTTACAGTCTCAACAATCACTGCGGTTTCAACACCAGCACCACTTCCGCTATCACTGTCATTTTCGCTTGCAACTTCTTTTTGAATCCTGTTTTTAACATATCCCAGCGCTGCGAACTTTTCAATCGTCGCTTCTCCAACAATTCCATCTGCTTCCAAATTATATTTTTTCTGAAATGACTTAACAGCACGCTCTGTTAAAGTCGCAAAATAAGTGGTTGGGTATTCTATTTCTAACAACCCTTCTTGAATAAGTGCATACTGTATAAACTTGATTTCATTATGCTCATCTTCAAATTTGTACATAGGTTTCGACAAGAGTGGAAACAGCCCCTTAGAAGTCATCTTATCAATCGTAGAACGCCCTATAACCCCATCAGCATCAAGACCATATTTATTTTGAAATACAATAACAGCCTTTTCAGTCTTGGGTCCAAATGTTGTCGTAAATTCGGTGCCATCATAAGAGCCATCCAGTGCAAGTGCAATCTGGATGAGCTTAACATCCTCGGAATCGTCTCCCTTTTTATAAGTGGTCTGATTGAGTGGAATAGTACCGTCCATAAAACTAACAGACATGAGTGTAGACAATAGCATCGCCAACATTACTTGAATCCATACTTTTTTAGTCATAAATTTCCTCCGCAGAATTTGTACCATGCACACTTCCTTTCAATAAATGATGCACAGTTTATTTCGCCTCTTTTATACAAATAAACAAATTGGATTAATGTTATTTTTTTATTTGCTCGCGATTTAATCTCAGTAACAATAGAATTTTATCACATTATGTCAACTAATTCAACCTCATTTAAGAAGTCATTAATCACGACAGAAGCCAGAATAAGGCCTGCACTCGAAGGCACAACTGCACTGCTCCCTGGAGGCCATTTCCGGCCTATCGTGGGCATTTCATCAAGGCTTGAATAATCTGGTATAAGTGGCATTTCATCCGTAAATACCACTTGTAACTTTTTTACGCCTCTAGACTTAAGTTCTTTCCTCATCACTCTTGCCAGTGGACAAATTTCTGTCTTGTAAATATCGGTTACTTTTAACCGAGTGGGATCCAGTTTATTGCCGGTCCCCATTGAAGCAATAATCGGAATTTTTCTTTTTTGAGCTTGAAGAACGAGTTCGATTTTCGAAGTGACCATATCTATGGCATCTACAATATAATCGATCTGACGCGCATCAAAAAAATCATCTGCATTTTCAGGGGTGATCATTTGATTTACAGCATCAAGCTTAAGCTCTGGATTAATGATATGAAGACGCTCCGCCATTGCCTCAACCTTGATTCTCCCAACGGTTTTATCGTTTGCATGTATTTGTCTGTTGATATTGGTAAGATCAACGGTGTCATAGTCTACAAGGGTTAGTTTTCCAACGCCTGATCTGGCAAGCGCTTCAATTGCAAATGAGCCGACGCCTCCAACACCAAATACCACCACATGTTTTTGACTTAATGATTTGAGTTTTTCTGCACCTATCAGAAATTCAAAGCGTTGAAAACGATGTTTCATTTATACCTCCATTTGATATCTCTCATAGCTTTTTACAATCTCAATTAATATATCCACTGTCTTCTCCATAGATTGAACAGGAATGTATTCAAATCTGCCATGAAAATTATGACCTCCTGTACAAATATTAGGGCATGGAAGCCCCATGTAAGAAAGCCTTGCACCATCTGTTCCCCCTCTAATCGGAACAATAAGAGGGGCTACATTACAAGATTCCATAGCTGTTTTTACAGTTTCTATCAAATGGAAATGAGGCAAAATTTTTTCTCTCATATTGAAATAGGAATCCACCAACTTGGTTTCAACTGTATTTGAACCGTATTTTTGATTTAAAAAATCGGTAATTTTCATAAACATCGCTTTTTTCGCCTCAAATTTTTCAAGATCGTGATCTCTTATGATGTAAAGCAAATGTGTCTCTTCCACTGTGCCTTGAAAATCATTAAGATGATTAAAGCCTTCATAGTTTTCCGTAAATGAAGGCACATCAAAAGATGGCAACATTTGATTAAACTCCATACCAATCAAAATAGAATTCACCATTTTGCCTTTGGCAGATCCGGGATGAATGTTAGTTCCTTTTATTTTTACTTTTGCTGTGGCTGCATTGAAATTTTCAAACTCAAGCTCTCCTAGTTCTCCACCATCCACAGTATATCCAAAGTCAGCCTTTAGTTTTTCAAGGTTAAATAAATCGGCGCCTCTACCCACTTCCTCATCTGGTGTGAACGCTATTTTAAGAGGCCCATGAAGGATTTCCTCATGCTCAATCAATCTCTCACATAACGTTAAAATCTCAGCAATACCCGCTTTATTATCGGCTCCAAGGAGCGTCGTGCCATCCGTCACGATCAAATCTTGTCCCTTATAATGTGCCAAATGATCAAATTCTTTTGGAGACATTTTAATATCAAGGCTCTCATTGAGAACGATTGTACCACCATCATAATTTTTGATAATTTGCGGCTTTATATTTGCACCTGATAGATCTGGTGATGTATCCATATGTGCTATAAGGGCTAAGCTTGGTGCTTTAGCATTAGAAGAATTAGAAGGTACTTGACCATAAACATAGCCATTTTCGTCCATTCCTACATCTGAAATACCCATTGCCTTCATTTCAGAGACGAGAAACGCTCCCAATTTTTTTTGTTTTTCAGCAGAGGGACAAGTCTCAGAGTCCGGGTCTGATTTTGTATCAAATGCCACATATTTCAAAAAACGTTCATGTACTTTTGTCATAAATACAACCTCCTCGTATTTTCTAAATTGTTTTTCACAGCAGTGTTATAAGCGCCCATTAATTTTATAATAACATGATTTGATGTTGAATTGTATTTCATTTCGTTCACGGACTCAATCGGCAAAACCCCTATTGAAGTCCCAGAGAGGAAACAAGCTTCATAACGCTCTAGTGTTTCTTCGTAAATATCTAGTTCTATATAAGTCAAATCTAATTTTTCAAATATTGCCATGAGCTCAAGCCTTGTAATGCCCATTAAAATATCAGCTTCCTTTGCAGAGTAAATCGTTTGATCTTTTATAAAAAATAGATTGGATTTGCTGCCTTCAGCAATTTTTCCAGCTTCATTTTTAAGAATAATTTCGTAAACGTCAGATACTGCTTTCAATGCACTGATCTGTTCCAGATAATGTTTATTGACAAGCTTTGCATGAGGATTTCCTCTGACAATACAAGCTGTTTTCACTCTAACACCTTGTTCATAGAATGATTTATTGGGATATTCTGATTTGACCATAAAGAGCATTAGGATCATACCCAAATCTGTCACACCATATTCAAGTCTTATATTATTGTCTTTTAAACCTGTCGTTTCAATGAGGTTCTTGATTTGATCAAAAATGGTTTCACTGCTGTAAGCGCATTCATAATTTACAAGCTCAAGCGAAGTTTGAAATCGTTTCATATGTTCTTGGAAAAATAAAGGGGTCCCCTCAATAATTCGAATGACTTCATAAACTGGAGATTGTAGGTAACGCACCTCTTCATTTATATCCACCTGTGCCCCATTTTTCATGATCGTTATATGACATTGGTTATTCATAAGTTCATATCGTGATTGGCCAAATACCTCTCACAGCTCCTTTCTTTGGATACATTTTAACATTTAAAGTTTCCTCTATCGACGACTTCTAAAGCCAGCTTATCCCGAGATTGCTTAGCAATATTCAGCTGTCCACCATGCTTTGCAACACGCTGATATAAGTCTCTAGCAAGTTCTAGATGACCTTCGCTCTCCTCGATGCGTGCGAGATCATAGAGTGCATTCAATTTTAGGTAAGGCGTTATTTTATCTTGTTTTAAAAAGGCTTCCACGATTTCTCTTGAAGTTTTATAGTCCTTTTTATAATAGTAATAACTGGCCATTAAAAGCTCTAATAACAAGCGTTGTTTCTTATTAATCACTGGAGTTTGAGCTATTTGCTGCTCATATATCTTTTCAGCCTCTTCTATCGCGCCAAGATTGAAGAGACAAAGACAATAGTTGTGATAATAAGCATACTTTGTGACATCCCATTTTAAAAATCTCTTAAGCTTTAAGTTTTTAAAGAGCTCTAGAGCTTGCTCGTACTCTCCCAAGGCCATATGACCACAGGCGATATCGTGTTCGAGTAGTTCGGCCATTTTTTTGTTGACTTTTTGTTGTGTCTGCGTCGCCAAAATGAAAGCTTGAGGATCATAGAAAACTTCAAGCAAATCGACTCTCTTCTTCTGCCGAACGATGCTCCATAAAATATATAAAGTCACCATGATTATAAGTGTGATCCATCCTGAAAGAAGAGGTGGGATACCACTGACCATTAAAACGATCATCAAAACAAAAGTCATTCCGTAATAAATTATTTTGTGTTTTATCATTTCATTTTGCTCCCTGATTATATTATCTGAATTAAATACGTTTTAACTGATTCTATGCTCATTATAAACGTTCTCTTAAAAAGAATAAATGCCTATACCGTAAAAAGATGCCTAAGCCTTGGCCCAAACATCTTTTTGATGATTTTATTCTGTTCTAATCGCTTCAAGCGCACTGAGTTTTGTCGCTCTCACCGCGGGATAGTATCCTGCAAGGAGTCCAATCACTGTGGAAAATCCAAGTGCAGATAACGCCAGCCACATAGGTATATCCGATAACATCTGAGGCCCATAATACCCCGACTCCCCATTCATACCAGAAAGCACCGTATTGATTATGAAGGAAGCCCCAAAGCTTATGAGAACACCAAATACACCGCCCATAAAGCCAATCATCGCTGCTTCAAATAGAAATAAGCGTTTAATATCTCTCAGCTCAGCACCAATCACTTTCATAACACCGATTTCTTTAGTCCGCTCATAAATAGACATGACCATGGTATTGGTGATCCCAATTGCAGCGATAAAAAGAGATACAGCGCCGATTCCGCCCAGCACCGCCTGCATTAGTCCAGAAGATTTTTTCTGTTGCTCCAGTGCATCTGTTAAACTATAAGCCTCAAATCCTAGCGCTTTAATATTGTCTTGAATAACTTGAACATTATCAATTTCATCTACGCTAATTTGCATCTCATCATACTTATTTTCTTTTTGCTTGCTTTTTCTTCTACTTTTGTCCTGAGTTGAAGTGTCATCGGTTTTTTTATTTTTCCGTTCAAATTCTGTTTTTAGTTTCTCGAAAGTCCCATAATCCATGAACACGTCCCAAGCGTAATCCCAATTCTTTTCTGAAGTGATCCCTGTTGGCGTGATAACATAACCTCTTGGTTTTTTCTCACCGTAATTTGATGTTGGAATCATTTCCATCTTTGTGTTGAAAACATCAATTTGTGGTGGCTGCCCGTTGTGATTTCTTGATTTTGGATCATAAAATTGCTGTGCTGCTTGAAATCCAAAGAGCACTTCGTTGTGCCCCTCTAAAGTGGGTAAAACCCCTTCGCTGAGTTCAATATCTATAAGCTCAAGTTTATTGAAATCAACAGCCTTAATATTGGCCCAACTCTCATATCGACCTGCAAATATCTTGGAGTCAAACCGTTTAAATCCTATGGCAAAATCCACATGTTCCATTGCCTCTATAGACTCAATTGTGGCATCATCTAATACCACTTTATCTTGATCACTTGATGAAGAGCTTGACGCCGAACTTGATGAGGTGGAAATCATCCCCATCTCTCTGTTCGCTTGAACTGTAATCATCGTCAGGCTTCCATATTCCTGAAGCTGTTGTTCAAAGGCTTTTGTCATACCCAGTCCTAAAGAAACCATGACCACAATAGCCGCTGTACCAATGATAACACCTAAAACGGTTAGGATAGTTCTGGCTTTTCGTCTTAGCAGGTTTTTTATGCCCATGATCGCTAAGTCTAGATTACTCATCGAGTGCCTCCAACTCCATTGCTAACTTTCTCTTTTTTCTCTTCTTTCTAAAAATGAAAACACCCACAAGTAGGAGCAACGCCACCACACCGATGATGATTTTAGACACAGGTGAACTTGATGGTGGTTCTTCCATTGGAAATTCTTCACCCATACCACCATTCATATTGCCGTATTCGTCAAATACGGGTGCTGCAACTACGGTATAACTGAACGGTACTTCATGAATCGAAACATTCCCAAGTGCATCTTCAAAAGTATAAATGAGTTTGCCTTCAAATGTGCCTTCTTCGTTTGCAATTGCTTCTGCACTATAATATTCGCTACGTCCTGCTTCAAAATTACCAACAAAATAACTGCTGCTGCTGCTTTCTGGACCCTCGAGTTTAACCATAGTATTGTACATAATAGATTTTCCCATGTTGTAAAATTCTTGTTCAATATAGAATGGCTGTCCTACATAATTTTCAAAAGGAATAATGAGTTCAGCAGTTTCAAGTCTAACCGGCTGTGCCACTGCAATACTCAATGATTCTGATTCTTCAAATGGCTTTTCCTGTGCATCATAGGCATTTCCTTTGCCATCCTCATATACCATTTTAATCGCCAACGGATATATTTTTACAGCCGCATCGATTTTAGTTTTAAGTTGAATATTGTGTTCGTAGATTTCTCCAGCCCCAATTTTAGTGATAAAGAATGAATTCGACGAATCCATTGGTGTAAAGACATTTTCTTCACTGGTTAAAGTCACTTTGATATTTTTTGTATCACTTGATGTACTCGTATTTTTGATAAAAAGTTTCAAATCGTATGACTCTCCTGCAAGAACATGTTCGCCGCCATATTCATAGTTCTCAATGATCAGTTTTGGTTTTGTGGAACCAGAAGAACCGTCTACCACAAGTCCTACATATTCCTGTATCGTTTGAGCATTCTCTTCACTATCGCCATCTGCGAGAAATTTTACATTAATATAACCACTATAACTATCTGATTTGGCATCACTTTTAGCCATTAACAAAAACGTCACAATGCTCTTAGCGCCTGGTTTTAAATTTTTAACCACTTTTTTTGAGGTGCCTTGTGAAGTAAAATCAGTGGGGTATTCAATGCCAGCCTCTGCTTTTTCAAGTAAAACATTGCCTTCATTTACAAGTTCAAGCGTCACCTCAAAAGGTTGCTTGGGTACAATGACATCGGGAACCTTTATATTTTGTATGGTCAACTTTGCACCTGATGTGTCATTGCCTTCTACACTTATATAAATTTCGAATTCTTTTTTATAGGTTCCCCCATATTCATCGATGTATTCCAAATTCAACTTATATGGATATACACCTGTTTTCGCCTTTGGTGCACAAATGATATTATAGTATAAAAATTGAGTCTCACCAGCCTTAATTTCTGTAAGTTTTTTAGTGTCTACATCTTTATTTAACATTAAATTTTCAAGACCGAACCCTGAAATTTTAACATTGACATCTTTAGCAGACATAGTTCCTGTGTTTATGAATTTTAATTTTATTGCATCTTCTACACCTGGTGTTACTTTATCATATGATGTCTCTGCAGAATAAACCCCAAGAATGGGTTCTTTATTGTCATTTTCAACTTTGATGTACATCTTTCTCACTTCGGAAAAAGCATTTCCATAGACATTTTTATACGCAAACTCCACATCAAACTCATAGAGTTTTGCTTTTGCCGTAGGACTTATTTCCACATTAAAATCAACTTTTGTATTCTTGTATGAATTTAATGTATACACTTGTTTTATAAAGTTATTGACATCACTTCTAAAGGGATGTTCCCCCGCAATTTTCATCGTCATGTCCAACGTTGTATGAGACGATTCATTTCGAACTTCTATGCTCAAAACATTTTTTTCTCCTGCTCGCATCACCTGAATCTCTTCAGGATATATGATGACGATTCTGGGTTCATCAGAATCTGTCCCTGCCATCCCAAACGGAAAAATGCTATTGAGTATCAAAATAACGACTAATAAAAAAATACGCTTATTCATAAATTAAAAACCTTCCTTTTTACTTTTTTTTATTTAATATGCCTTGTTTTTTGAATTACTCATGGGAGTCATCAAAATGTTCATCATATTGATTTTCATAAGGTAAAATAAATTTCTCATAGACATCATCGTTTTCACGATTGTCAATTTTCTGAACGTCACCATCTCTTATATGAATGACCTTATCTGCGTATAGAGCCACTTCTGGATCATGCGTTACAATGACAATCGTCTGTTGCTTTTCCCTTGCCATTTTCCACATGATATGCATGACTTCAATGGATGTCTTCGTATCCAAATTGCCTGTAGGCTCATCTGCAAATATAATCTCGGGAGTTCCCACAAATGCTCTTGCAATACCAACACGCTGTTGTTGTCCACCACTCATTTGCGTAGGTCTGTGCTTGTAGCGCTCATTTAAGCCTACCATATCCAAATACTTTCTGGCCATTTTTTCGCGATTCGCCTTTGAAAATCCTCTAAAAATTAGAGGCATTGCCACATTTTCAAGGGCAGTTAGCGCCCCAAGTAAGTTGTAAGACTGAAATATGAATCCAATATGCTTCTGTCTAAATCTTGCCAGTTGCTTCTCATTCATTTTTTCTATAGCGACCTTTTTAATCTCAATAGAACCCTTAGTGGGCTTCTCCAGTCCAGCCATCATATTTAAAAGTGTTGATTTTCCAGAACCTGATGTTCCTAAAATGCAACAAATTTCGCCTTTGTAAATAGATAGATTTATCTTATTGAGTGCCACGACTTTCTCTGAGCCAATTTTATAGACTTTTTTAAGGTCTTTAACTTCAATGATCAGGTCTCTCATGAACACCTTCCTTTCTTGCTTGCTTTTTTTAATGCCGTGTCTCAACCTATTTTTTCACAACTGTGTTTCCCAATAAGTCGAAGAACCTTTTATCAGTGTATCTTAAGTATGAGTAGATTTCAATCTTTCAGCGTCCCTTTTCATACCCTTGATAGCATATCTTTTTGATATGTCTTCTCTGTGAACTTTCACACCTATTTGGGTTTGTTTTTCTTAAAATTTCATTAGAATTTGATTTTATAGGTCTAAAGATAGCCTATTGACATCTATTCTCTTTGAATAAAAGGATCCCCATACCGTTTAATCTTCATCACCATTAAGACGGATTCTATTAAAATAAGTTCCTATCAAAAAAAATTTTTGTTATCCAGATTCCCCCATGATGACAAGCTTGCTTTAATATTTCAAAAGGGTGTCGCCTAACCGATTAGAATCGAATATAGGAAACGCCCTTTTGAATATCTAGAAGTATCGTTAGAGTGTCAAAACCACAATAGCCACTCTGAAGCATTGAAATATAGCGTCAAAATTAAAGCTAAAATGCCGCAGACCATCCCTATGAGATAAAATCGATCTTTTAGCTTGTCTCTTCTATAGCGCTCAAGTTCATACTCCCAAGCAAATTTTCGAGAAGACTCTTGATCTAAAGAATCTTCATAGACATATCTGTTTTCTACTTTAGAGGAAGATATCTTTTCCGCAGCATCTTCTTTTTGCTTTTTATTATTTTGAGCTTCTTTTAAGATCTCTCTTTTTCTCTTCTCAAGCTCCAGTTGTTCCATTAAAGCTTTATTCATAAACCCATCCTCAATTCACGGTTTTTAAAAGGGACTCTTCCAACCTTATAATATTCACTTTTTCAAAATGTGTCAATTGATGCTTGTGGCATGTAAGCAGAATCACTTGACGCTCTTTGGCCATTTCTTCAATAATACGACGAGTGGCTTTCATTCTCTGATCATCCCAATTTATAAAAACCTCATCCAGTACAAGGGGCAATTTGTCTGGTCCCTCATTCAAACTATCAATAACAGCCAATCTAAAAGCTAAGAAGAGCTGATGAATCGTCCCCTTGCTAAAGGCCCTCGAAATTGGATAAATATCTGAATCCATTAAAAATTGAAGTTCAAATTTACCTTCTTGTTCACTAATCAAGACTTCCTGATATTTTCCATTTGTAATGCGCCTCATATAATCGCTAACGCTTTGCAAAATATCTGGCTGATTTTCTCTTCTAAATTTCTCATCTGCAAATTTAACCACTTCATCCAAAACCATTAATTGATTTCGTTTTTCTATAAGCTCTTCAACCTCTTCCTGTAAAAGCAACAGCTGACTCTCAATTTCATCCATCTGAGTCTTTTCCTTTAGGATCGAAATGTCTTTTATCAAATTATTTTGTTCAATAGAAGCCTCCTGAATTTCACACACAAGTTCAGAAATCGTCTTATCTATTTCTTCTAAATACAGCGTACTAATCAATGTCTTCGACTCGAATTGCTCATAAGCTTTTACCAGTTTTTCAGAAAAAGTCAATTCCTCTTCAAATATTTTAATCCTTTTTATGAGTTCATTGTTATCGTGATAATTTTTAAAACCTTGCTCTAAATTGCCTTGACCCAAATTCAAAAAATTCATTTCGAGTTCAGATAGGCGATCATTTTTAGAACGCCTTTTAGTTGCTATAGATTCTAACTGCTTATTGAGTTCATTGAGTTCATGTCTTATGAGTTCTTGTTGTTTAGCTTTCTCCATCAATTTATCAAGTTTTAGGCTAATCATATGCACGGAAAGTTTAATATTTGGCACATGATCTAATACCACAAACGACAAAGCGTCTTTCAACTCTGCTTCAATTTGTCCCACTTCTTTTTTTAACGCCTTAATATGCAACTCAATTTGAGTGCGTTCAAAAATTAAAGCTAAAAGTTGTTCCAGCTTAGATACAAAACCAAGCGATACATCTTGCCAAACATATTCTGGCAAAGGCATGGGTTCAAACAAAGAAGTCAAGTACACTTTAATGTGCTCAAATTCATGGACTGTACCACTGACATTTCTATTGGTCATAAAACGATTCAATGTAAATCCCAACAGTGTCGTTCCCAAAAATCCAAGCATCCTTAGGCTTGGTAGAGCAAATGCGAATATCAACAGACCTACACCGATGACAATCAACAAATAATCCATTAATCGCTTTTTATCATGCGTTTGAAGAATCGGCCTTTTAGAAATCTCCATATACTTGTATAATTCTGTTTTAATTTCAAGCGGATTGAGCTTTATAAGCCGTGCTTCAAAGTTAAGTTCATAGGGTAAATCAAACATCATTTGGAACTGATAATGAATCAAATCGCTTTTTTTACTGAGCTCTGTGGTTAGAATTTGAAGTTGTCCTTCCAATTGTTCTAATTTTATGAGCTGACTTTTAGCGTAATGGACATGATCCCCATTTTCCAAGATTGCTAACGATTCCTCTGTGAGCACAATCTCAGACTTCTCCAACTGCTTTTTTTCATTTTCAAGTGCTAAAATTTCATCATCGAATTCAATGACATCTTTTTTTAACATGGTGCACAAATTATAAGCATTCTCATCAATGACTTTATACCATTCATAATTGATAAGTTGTGTCTTCAAAAATTGAATCTTTTCAATTTTTTCTTTGATGGGAATCAAACTTTGAACTGCCTTATACTCGCGTTCGATCTCTTTTTTTTGGAGTGTCGCACGCTGTATTTTATCCACATAATCTTCAATCTGTGTATTTAATTTTGAAATTTCATTATAGCGTGCATCAAGCTCAACGCGTTGTTTCATAAGCGCTCTAATTTCAGCCTGTTTTTGATTAATTAAAGGATTTCCTCTCTTATCTCTTCGCCAAATGCGGTTGATCTCACCCTCAAGTTCAGCTAAAATATCACTTGTTTTTCTAAGGTAATCCATCCCGTAATTAAAAATTAAATTTTCCTGAATGCTTTCCCACGTTTCATCTTCAAGATTTGAAAGATGATCTGAAGTAAAATGAAAAACAGATGCATATAAAGACTCACTAACGCCAGAAGTCATTTTAAGAGCATCATTTCTACTGGTTTCAATTAGATTTCTGGACAAGTTGGTGAGCGTCGTCTTTGGAGAACTCATAAGGCGCCTATTAATCAAATACGACTCAGCCTCAGTTTCAAACCAGACAGAAAAATCCAAATCATTGGTATCCCAATTGACATAGGGATGACGTTCCTTGGACTGTGGTGAAATACCATATAAAAGCGTTAATAAACTATTGAAAATGGTAGACTTTCCTGTCTCATTCTCGCCATAAATCAGATTTAAGCCTTCGTTTAAGCACACGACTTGATTTTTAAGTTTTCCATAGGCTTTATAATGTATTTTTTTTATAATCATATTTTGCCTCTTACAAAACAATCTATTAAATCCTCTTCAGTGACTTCCAAGATGCGCCTAATTTCAGCTATTTTTTCTGTGTAAGTCATCGTTGCCTTAAAAATTGGAAGTTCCAAAAGACGTTCTAACAATTCCTTGTTTTCATTTAAATGTTTTGAGATGCTAATCGCCTCAGACAAAACAGTCTTTTCATTTAACAGAAACTGTTTATCCACTAAAGTGCTCACTGAAAGTGGTTTTAAATCTACACTTAAAAGTCCAATTTTGCGTTTAATCACTGAGCTGAGATAATCCAAATTTTCAGTTTCTTTTAAACCATGTGCCAAAGATGTCCTGCCCTCAAGGTTTACTCTCAAGATCAAGCGATTAGAACTTCTATCAATATCCGAGATCTGTTCTGAAACAAATGTCAAAAGTGCGGTTTCAAGCTCGGATAAAGTTGTCAGTGCCTCTGTGAGTTCAAAATCAAATGCTTCCCACTGAATTTCATTAAAAACCTTTGGCGTTACTCTAATGTCATCATGCATAAGTTCAACGAGAAGCCCTCCCTTATCGCCGATTTCTTTATAATTAAGGCCTTGAAGATTGCCCGAATAAGCAATCCGATTAGACAGCAATTGCTGTATGTGAATATGTCCTAGAGCAAAGTAGTCGTATTTTAGGGATTCTATATCTTCAAGCGAAGCTGCCATATATTGTTCTTTTAACCCCACAGAAAAAGCAGATGGCACACTGGAATGACCTATTCCCAGCCATATGTGATCATTGATTTTCCGTGGAAATTGTTTAATCAAATTGCGTTTTTCGTTTTTAGATTTATGACCGCATCCAACGACTTCAAGAATATCCCCTGATGGCATTGTCAACTGAAGATGCTTAGGTTCATCACTATCAAAATAGTGAAAAAAAGGTTCTTCATCGAATTTTTTCAAGAAAAGGGTTGTATTCATGGGATCGTGATTCCCAGTTGCATAGAACAAATGTTTTTCCGCATAAAATAACTTTTCAAACAAAGCTAAAATGGTTTGCTCAAGTTTGAAGGGTATTTTATCATTGTCTAGAAAATCGCCCGCCAAAATAAGACCATCCAGATCTTCTTCAATGACATACCCAATGGCCCTTTCAAAAGATTTTACAAGACCTTCTTTAAGTTGCTCTCTGACAACATTTTCCTTGCTCGCAAATCCTGTATTTAAATGTATATCCGCAATATGAAGCAATCGAATCATTTTAGATCACTCACTTTCTTTCTATACTAAGATTATAATTCAATTCCTGCGAACAAGCCATAAGATTTAGCCTTCTTAAGAATATTTAGTGCTTTTTTATCATTTTTGCACTACATCTTGAGTATTTCTTCTTTTTTTATTGAAATGTTGTTGTTGTATGCCCCCATTATATTATATAATAAACTTGAGTTTACAATATTGGAGGCAAACCCATGAATCTATCGAATTTTAGAGTAGAAAAATTGATTCAAGAGGATTCATTCCAGCGATTTTCCACAGGCTATCTAGACGATGAGTCTGCTGAAATAAATCTTATCTCTATCAAAAATCCTGCAAGCATTTTAACCACTACGCGCTTATTAATTGCAGATCATTTATATAATGTGATCCATGTTTTTGAAGATCAAAACGAGCTCCACATCGTATTAAAGCAACCGCCGGGCATTCCGCTAGAATCGTATCTCTCTGAGCCAGAAGCATTGTATGATCATCGTATTTATCTTGGCCTTAGCTTACTCAAATCACTCAATAAATACGATACATTTTCAAATTCTATTAAATACCAGCTCCTTCAGGATAATCAACTTTTGATTCATGATGGGGTCATCTGTTTCAGAGAATTAATTGATTATACCACCATTACACATCACAGTTTTAAAGATGTCATCTTCAGAAGTGCTCGATTATTGGAGAGACTCGTCAAGCCTGAAACGGAGATTCATCAACAATTTATAGATAATCTCTTAATTGGAAATCATCATTATTACTCTATATCAGATCTATTGCAAGATTATAAGAATCTCTTTATCTATGAAAAATCTGAAACCCTTACTAAAATTGCTTATGAATACCATCTTGTTCTGTCGCAAAATGATCAAGGGCGTTCTCTCTCAAAGTCTTCTGAGACCACTTATGAAATACCTGAAATACAGACCGTATCTGATTTGAATTCGGACATAACGCCACCAAAAGCATCAGTTGATGTAAGCACCCCTTTTGATGTGCTCTCCGCCAAAGAAGATCCCTTTGCTGAAAGCGAACTTCTTAGAAGCGAACTTTCAAAATTGCTCTTTGCAGAAGAAATCATACTCACAACAGATACGCGAACACTTCATCCCATGGATGATATGGATGCTACTTTTGCTGAAATCAGACGTGCTCATAAGAGTACCTCACCTCAAGAAAGTCTAAAACAGACCTCTAAACTCCCTGTTTGGGATGATGAACAGACGAATATAGAAAGCGATACACTCTTAGAAAATATCTTTACTGAAGATGATTTGGAACCTAGAAATTGGAAAAAACTTATACTTCCAATTGCAGTAGCCTTAGCACTTTTATTGATGCTCTTTTTTGCCAATAAATTATTTTTTAGCAGTAATGCTGATCTGAAAGCAAGTTACAAAATTGACGTTTTAAAAGATAACCGCGTGGCCTTTGTCAATACCAGCTCAAACCTAAAAAATATGGATCTCTGTGAATGGACTGTTTATTATGATAATCAGCTCATAGAAACCTACGAATCAGAAAATTTCTATCCCGTCTTTGATACCGAAGGTAAATATGATGTTGTCCTTCGTGTTATGGATAAAGAAGGCAATTGGAGTAAAGCGTATAAAGAGGAATATGTATATTCATTGGATTCTGAAAGCAATTCAAACGCCAGTGGCAATTAAATATAATCAATGAGGTCAATTGAAAATGAAAAGTTTATCCGGTTTTATGAGAAAAACAATAGAAACCTATGGTTTAATCACTGAAGGGGATCGTGTGGCAGTGGGTTTATCCGGCGGGAAAGATAGTATGGCATTGCTGCTCCTTTTAAAAAGATACCAATGCTATAGTCCCTTTAAATTTCATTTGGAAGCACTCACAGTGGATATGGGATTCAACAATTTCGACTTAGAGGCCGCAAAATCCTTTTGCCTTAAAATAGAGGTGCCCTATACCATCATAAAGACGGATATTGCCAAGGTCGTCTTTGAAATTCGTGATGAAAAAAATCCCTGTGCACTTTGTGCAAATATGAGACGCGGCGCACTTGCTCAAGCTATGAATGAAAAAAATCTCAACCTTTTGGCATTGGGACACCATGCAGACGATGCGCTATCAACACTGTTTTTAAATATGCTCTATTCAGGAAAAATGAATACATTGGAATATAAATCTTATCTTTCGCGAACAAATATCCATGTGATCAGACCTTTTTTAGATGCATCTGAAGCACAAATTGTGGGCACTATCCACTCAGAGCACATTCCTGTATTAAAGAGTCCGTGCCCTATGGACAAGCACACTAAACGAGAAGATGTTGCTATAATGCTAAAAGATCTCTATAGAGAAGTACCTAACAGCCGTAAAAATCTTTTGACGGCTATGCGCAATGAAGATCAATGCAATTTATTTGTAACGCAAGCACTCATTAAGAAATAAGCTCAGTTTTGAACTGTCAATGACATTCACATTCACAGTTCTGCCTCATCCATAAAACAAAAAATAGAAGCTCTGTTAAAAACTTTTTTAAGAATAAAGCGACAATATGTACTCAATCGCCTCTATCCGTTTTTAACACAGCTCCCTTTTAAGATCTTTAAAATGCCCTTTTAAATGAGTTCCGCTAACGATTCGCCAATCTGAACAAGATCGACACCCTTCGTAAACGTCAGACAAGTTCCCGAAGGAAATCTCGTTTTTTCAACCCAATGCTCTGGAATGGCTTCCACACCATATTTAGCCCCTAAAATTGCACCCGCTACCGCACCAATGGTATCGGCATCTCTCGCAAAATTACCCGCCAAAATAACACCTGTTTTAAAATCTTTATGTGCCATCTTGAGACACGCAAATGCTGCTGGAATCGCTTCAGCCGTCGTTGCCCAAGTACTTGTTCTAAGTGCATCATGAAGTGGCATCCACGCATCAATAATCGAACCCTCTGCATTTTCCACAATCTCAAAAGCTGTATTCATCGCTGCATAAAGCCATGAATCTTTTGGAATAACCGCCATTGCCGCCGCTATAATCTCATCCATTGTACCATCGACCATCGCCACAGAAACCGCAGCTGCAACCGCTTGAGCACCCCAAATGCCGTCTGCATAATGGCTGATAGAAGCGTCAATTTCAGCCATTTCAGCGGCTTTTTTAGGATTCCCTGCGCAAATGACACCTACAGGTGCAATTCTCATAGCGGAACCATCACTCATATGGAATGTACTGTATTTACCCGACTCTGGAGGTCTTATTCCCCTTCTGAGGTTATTGGCAGCGGAGACTTCACTTGCCCCACCTCTTTTAAACTCATCTTGAACAACGACATCTTCAAACCATGCCTTAACCACATCCTCAGTGGTCAAATTGCCTTTGCAACCGATCAATGTCTTAGCTGTTAGTAGAGCAAATTCTGTATCATCAGTACTCCACGTTGCACCACTATTAAAATCAGTTGTAATGCCATAATTTTCTCTATTGCTTTGCATTCTAGAGGCATCTCCAAAAGAATCCCCAATGGCAAGACCACAAATACAACCAATTGCTTTGCTTTTCGCCAATGCTTTATTTTGTTTTATTTCAGTTATTGAAATCATATTTTATTCTCCTTAAAAAGTTTCCACTTCTAAATCGCCAAATCCACATCTGCCACACTCATAAAGTGCGTATCCTACCATGCCGTATTTCAATGCTTGATCTGCACAAATAAGCTTTTCCTTGCCATCGACTTTGAAGACAAGTTGATCCCCAATTGCACTAAATTCTAGCGTATACTGTTTTTCAAATTGCCACGCATAATCCATATAGGCAAGCACTTCTAATTCATGATTGTGTTTTAAAATAGCAATACCGTCTTTATAAAAGCCTGCATAATAGCCCTTTAACGCGCCTTGAACTCTTAAAGAAATGAAATGCATCTGACCTGTATGAGGTTTGACACTGCCTTTAACGCAAACATCTTGAGCATAATAGTTTCCCGTCATCGCCTCTGCATGATCCAGACACATGGCTTCCATGAGACCATCCTCTATCTGCCATGCGCCATGATTATGGGCAAACGGTGTAATGGATGCCAATTCTTCTGATTGCTTAGAGATGTCAATCGTATAATGCGCTTTACCTGAAACAGAAAATTCATCTATATAAAGACAACCAAAATCTTTGTTCTTTGCGGGTGAGTTCGCTTCAAATAACAGGCCGATCTCATCGAGCATTGCACCTCCTAAGTCTGGAATCACAAATTTTACTTCTTGCCATAATGCATCTTTTAAAACGATGCCGCCGAGCAAAATATCTACTTTGGTTTCAGTATTTCTAACATAAGGATTGATAATGACACTCTCGCCACCAAATTGTTTTAAACTCACCATCATAGAAACCGTTTGTCCTGTATATGCAGTTGGTGAAAATACAGGCATATATCTTTCATCATCAAAATCAGAACGTCTGTAAAAAGGTTTATAATAAATTTTAGAGCTTTGACCTCTCGACATTCTATCAAATAATATTTCTAACGAGCCTTTCCCTTTATAAGCAACCACGTCACTATGTCTTATACTGCAAAATGTTGGATTTGAAACTCTAAAATTATGAGTGGCACCACTGAGTTCAAAATCAAAGTAGATTTCGCCCTCTCTATAGCTCTCTAAAAGTGCTTCTGGTGCTTTTTCTCCTGACTGTTCATAGCCAATAAGTGCGATTTCCTTCACATATGTTGGTATGTCTAAAATATTCAAATAGCCCGAGATGCCCGATAATACCACAGCATCATTAATGGGTTTTCTATAGTGCATGCCCATTGGATCAAGGCCACCCGCAACACCTAAAATCGTGCCAACATTCCCTGCATTGCAGTCCGTATCCCAGCCACACATCGTGGCAATTTCCACAGTTCTATCAAATGTCTTACCATAGAGCATGGACAACACACACACGCCTGCATTTGGAATGATGTGACACACACCTGTGTATTTATCATAGCCCCAATTTTCTTGTAAGAATTTCAAACACAATCTAAAATTTTCTGGATGCACATTGTGAAATTGGATGACCGCATTGACCACCTGAGCATAAGTGGAATCTTCTGGGATTTGAGAAAGTCCTGCTTTTATAATCTCATGTACATCCGAAGTCACATAAGCTTTTGAAATACAAGCTGCAATAAAAGCTGCGCCATATATCCCATTGAAATCATGTGAAACACTGGCAGCGATACTGGCAAACTCAGCTGCTTTTTCAATTTGATTTGGGAAAACGAGACCCCATGTGTCAATAAAAATCTGTCCGCCAATTTGTTCTGACATAACGCGTCCATTTGTGCTTGCCGAGCCAGAAAGAGGTGCCTTAACGCCTCTCTTTAGGTTCAAATAAGCCGTATGTTCAGTACTGACGCCATAGCCACCCCACCAAAACATGCCCACATTTTCGCGTGTGTAATTAAGCCATGCATCTGCAACATCTTGGGGCGTTAATGCCCTTTTTTGATCACGATCTCTGAGAGCTCTTAAAAAGTAAACAGGACCGTTTACATCATCATCTGCCGCAAAATTTTTAAAAGGTTTAACATAGTCTACAATGTCACCATAAAAACGCTCAATTCTGTCACTTGTCCACGCTGTGGGTTCCACAGGTGCACCTAATCTTATACCAATATTCATACCTAAAAATCCCGCATAGGTTTTTTCAAGATAATTTTCAGGGATCATAATTCACCTCTTCGTTATGAAGCGCCTCTCTCTAAAAATTCAAAGAGAGGCACCCCATTTACCATAATCCATTTAGTGTAATAGTTCCATTTGAGGATGTTACTTGAGTTGTTCTTGTAAATAAACACCAATCTCATCGCCACCAGCAGCATTCCATTTTTCAACGAATTCGTCAAAGCTGTCAACGCTTTTTACACCGCGAATAATATCTGTAGAATACTCCGTGTATAATTTGTCCATACCATCTTTAAGCGGTAACAAGTCATTTGGCAACACGACATTGATGTCTCCGTAATAGTATTGATCTGCCGCTGTAAGAGAGTCAATTGCTGGTTTTGTTAAAACGTCACCTGCCACAACCGATGTGTCTAATCCATTCATTGTCGGCCAGAATTTTGCCCACCATTCAGGGAATTTATCGGTGAGTACATATTTACCGTTTGATTCAGTATAATGAACGTCTTTAAGGCCTAATTTATCTAATTTTCGACCTTCAGTACCCGCCATGAAGTCTAAAACCGCCCAAGCTGCATCTTTCACGGTAGAATCTGCATTAATGGCAAATCCACGCGATTCTTTTGTCACATCAATGGATTGATAGGCTTGAGAAATACCTTGAGCAGGTGGCAATACAATGAGTTCTGTTGAATCCCCATTGGTTTGGATCATCTTGTTGTTGTAAACGTTTACAACATCACCAGCAGTTCCTGCCACAAACGCAGCTTTGCCTTCATAAAAAGCCTGTTCCATTGTGTCCCACTGTTTTGTGACATATTCTTTGTCTAGCAAGCCCTCTTTATAAAGTTTTGCATAAAAAGCAAGTTTGTTTTTTTCAGATTCAGTTGCCTTAGCGTATACGAACTTGCCATCCACATTCATAATCGTACTTGTTATACCAAACGCATGATTGAAAACACTGTCCAGTTTTGCAATACCACCGTCCGTAGTCACAGGATATTCAGCAATCCCTTTATCCTTAATTTCTTTGAAAAGTGCATAATATTGATCTGATGTCGGATTTTCTAAAAGTGCTTTTCCACTTTCCAGTTGATTGAACCAATCACTTCTCATTACAGGAATTTGAACTCTTGCTGGTGCTAACCAAAGCAGATATGGATAATTCTTAACTTTTTCAATCTGATGCATTTCCATGATGCTTTTTACATTTTTTGAATTTTCAATATACGCCGTTAAATCCACAAGCATCTCTTCCTGTGCGATTGGCAAATCGCCCCCTTGAAAATAAATAATATCTGGCGTGATCTGTCCTGTTCTGAATGCAATCGGCACAACATCAGCGTATTTTCCAGCGGGTGCTTCGAGTACTTCAAGCTCGATATAATTGCCTTCAAGCGCCATGCCCTTTTCAATTTCCGCCACTAAACTTTGTACATTTTCTTCGGAAGGGACAACATCCTTACATAAGAACGTTACATGAATAGGTGCATCGACCGTGCCAATACCACTAACCTCGGGGGTCACTGCATTTGAATCTGGTGCATTTACAGTTGCAGGTTCTGCTGTAGGTTCTGTTGCCTTCTCATTACTTGATCCACAACCCACGAGTGCTGATGAGATCAAAACTAAAATCAAGAGCATACTAAACAATCTTTTCATCTTAAATCCTCCTTAAATCAAGTCATACTTTTGGATGCATCCGTTTTATTCCTTAACGCCTCCATCCATCGCATCTTTTGCATAATATTTCAAAACGATCGGATAGAGCAATAAAATGGGAATAATGGCTACAATTATTGTAGCGCCTTTTAATGCAGTGTAATCAATTCTTGCAAGATCATTATAGTTAAAGAGATTTTGTTGCCCCACGATAGAGGTTGTATCACCGAGCACAACAAATTGTCTCAGAACTACCTGGAATAAGGTATCGTTCGCTTTTATAAGGTAAATACTTGCTTTAAAGTATTCATTCCATCTCAAAACAGCATAAAACATGGTTATAGTTGCCATTCCTGCTTTTGAAAGCGGAAAAACAATGGAAAACATCATTCGTAAATGTCCTGCACCATCCAACGTTGCGGCCTCAAAAATGGACTCTGGAATTTCTTCAAAGTAACGCATCATAATGACTAAATAGTACACATTCACCGCCGAGACCAAGATCACTGACCATTTACTCCCCATAAGACCTAATTTAGTCACCACAAGATATTCTGGCACCAAACCAGGTTCAAAGAGCATCATAAATATTAAAAAGATCATAATTGCTTTTTTAAAAACCAAGTTGGGTCGTGTGAGTACATAGGCTGCCGAAGTCGTCAACAGGATATTGATCAAAGTCCCAACAACGGTCACAAAGACAGAATTCCAAAATGCCCTCATCAGCTTTGGATGATTGAGCACAATTTTATAATTGATCAAATCAAAATCTTTAGGCAATATCTCAAGCCCACCCATAGTTGCCGAAGCCTCAGGTCCAGATAAAGATCTCGCTAGAATATTGAGGAGTGGCACAATCATCGTAAGCGTGATAGCCCCCAAAACAACCATTAAAAAAATTTGACTAAGAGATAATTTTTTAAATCGCTTCAAGTTACCACACCCCTTTCCCCGTCACTTTTTTGGATATCAAATGTGTTCCAAGTACAAGAAATACCCCCACAACACCTTTAATTAAACTCACTGCCGTAGATAACGAGTACTGTGCATTCTGAATCCCCACTCTATAAATATAAGTATCCAAAATATCCACAACACTCAGAACTGCATCATTTGAGAAGTTAAGGACTTGATCGAATCCCGCATTTAGAAAGAATCCTAAATTCAAAATGAACATCGTCATGATTGGAGTGATTAAAGCGGGTAAAATAATATGCTTGATGATATTGATTCGATTTGCACCATCAATCTCAGCCGCTTCAAAAAGACTTGGTGAAATACCAATAATAGCGGTGTAATAAAATATAGAATCCCAACCAATGCTTCGCCAAGCCTCGGATAGCATCAAAATCCATCTAATTTTCGTTTTATCTGTCATGAAATCAATTGAGGGTAGATTGAAGATATTTAGAATTTGATTTACAGATCCATTTGTAACAGAAAGTGCTGCAATCCAAATGCCAGCTATGACCACCCACGACAGAAAATGGGGCATGTATGAAATCACTTGGACATATTTTCGAAAACCCGAAACTCTTAACTCATTAAGCAAAATTGCAAATAAAACAAAGAATGGAAACAGAATAATAAACTTCATAAAACTGATCATTAACGTGTTTTTCACGATGTCTGAAAATGCAGGCGACTTTACAATCATCGTAAAATATTTTAATCCCGCAAAAGTCCACGGACTTCTTGCCTTGTAATTGTAAAATGCCAAGCGCATCCCTAATATCGGCCATAATCTAAAAATGATAAAATAAGCTAAGGTAGGTGCCAAAATCAAATAGAGCATCCAATCTTTTTTGAGCTGTTTTTTCATTTGGAGGGTTATTAATTTTTGTTTTAACAATTTCATTTTCAACTCCTCTTATGGAATTAATAGGTCCATGAGTGGTGCATGCTGTTGGGCGCCATACACATCTCGATCCCCAACTGTACCAGAAGAAATTTTTCTGCTATAAGTGATTTTTATGCCAAGTGCTTTTTTGAAAAAAACAATATTTGTAATTTCTTCCTCTTCTAATTGGTAAAGTGCAGCAATCGCTTTTGAGGATATGACCCCACTACACGCCACGCGTTTATAGACCTCTACATCTTCAAATAAAATATCTAATGTGATTTCAAACGGACCACTATTTTTACTGCGCAAAACCTTTGCAAGTTCCACCAATTTCGTCATATCTAAGCACTCTCCTTATTGATGTATTCTATTGGAAATAATGCCTTGCTATCCTCTACATCCATAAGATGATACACTGAAAACTCGTAAACCGCTCCGAATTCAATATCACTTGGTGCAAATGGAAAGGCTAAATTACCTGCCGTGGATTTTCGACCTTCATATCCAAAATGCATAAAAGTAGATCTGACAGAACTGCAAATCATTGAAGCCAATTCCTGTGTTCTCGCCACAACTTCAAAGAGAATCCCCAATTCATGGCCTGCCGTATTGTGAGGTTCAAGAGGTCCCATGACACCATTTTTCCCATAATTATAAAAATTGATTTGGTAATGCGCCTTATCGACTTCACCATACTGTTCTGAAACACTTTCACAAACCCATTGCTCCACTTCATCAATCTTTGCGATGAGAATTGGATCTCTTACGCCAGCGATTACAATAGTTCGATAGGCTACTTTTCTAGCCCCTTCAAGCTTAATTCTATAAGGTGATGTGTGGGTTAATTTTGACCCATAAATCTTAACATGTCCTTCTCCAGACTCAATGAATTCACAAGATTCTAGATCCATCATAATACCTGGTCCATGAAGTAAAAAGGGATGATCCTTTTCATAAAACGTATGCGCGGCCACACTGACAGAGGTACATTTTCTCATGGGGTTTGTCGGATAAACTTCAAAATGATCTTTGTAAATAATACCCATCATACAATCTTTCGTCGTTCCGGGTTCGCTACTTAACGCACCACATTCCAGCACTTTTCCAAGATGGTAAGATAAAGCTTCATCAAATCCATAATAGACACCCACCGCTGCAAACGGGGATGGATCATATGCCCTACCACAAACGATGATATCTGCATTTTGTGATAACGCCTCAAGTATGGGCTCAATTCCCATTTGCGCAACCACATCATGCGTTTCATCCAAAATAGACTCTTTTAATTCAGGGACCGTTCTTCCTAAAGGGGACACCTGACCTAGCTTTATTTTTTCCTTTATTAAATCCTTGGGAATATCAGCCCAAACAACGGCTATTTTAGAAGGCTTTAATGACTTTTCTTCTAAAATCTCATCAATAATTTCCAAAGTCCAATTGACATGCACTTTGCCACCACTGCCACCTGCTGAACCAATAATAACGGGGATTTTATGCTCATAGCCTGCAACGAGCATATATTCAAGGTCTTTTTTGCAAGCTTGCCTACTGACGATAGCGGTGTTGGCGCCTAATTTATGAGGACCTGCATCCGTTGAGCCTGCATCAACCACAATAGCATCAGGACTGTCTGCCATGCCCTTCCAAAAAGACTCTTTAGGAAAACCATATCCCAGAATGCCACAAGGTGATAAAATTTTGATATGATCTTTCATGTTATTTTCCTTTCTCACCGATGACTGTTTTATCCACCATTTTCATATGATGTAAAACAGCATTTTTAGCGGCATCTTTATCTCGTTTTGAAATTGCCTGAGCAATTGCAAGATGTTCTTCTGCAATTTGATTTCTTCTCACTTGATCTCTATTGCTCTTCACAGCAATTTCAGAAATGAGATCATAGTAAGTATCAATAAAATTCATGAAGAAAATATTCTTTGATGCCTGCGCCAGTTTATAGTGAAAGTAGTGATCCATGTCATGTTGAACTTCTTCGTTATCAGCAACGCCAAGACCTTCAATAATATCTTCTATCTCTTCGTCACTGGCCCTTTCAATTACTTTCTCTACCATTTTGAGTTCAAGTGTTTCTCTAAAATCTAAGAGATCACTATAAGTGGTCTTCTTGAGAAGCTCATTCACAGAATCATTCATAAGCATACTTTGAATATCATCTTGAATGTATGTACCATCTTTAGGTTTACGTCTGATATAGCCTTGCGCCTGTAACTGAGTCAATGCCTCTCTTAAAATGCCACGACTAACACCAAATTGCTCTGCAAGCAAACCTTCATTTGGTAACTTATCTCCAGATTTCAGATGGCCTTCCCTCATCATCATGATCATTTGATTGACTATTTTATCCGAAAGTCTATCTGTTCTTATTGGTCTAATATCCATCTCTCACATTCCTTCCTTACTGTATTTTTAAGACAATATTAAAGCGTATACTCAGTCCGCTTCGCTACCTTCGTAACCCCTTTGCAATCCTATCGGATTGCATTCAGTGGGCGTTTGGACGCCCACTGAATTAGGAATATGTCCCCCACTTTGAGAAGTGGGGGGACATCTCCTCAAGGGTTATATTGTTCATTTGTCTTATCGTCTATTTGTTTAACAATTCAACAATATCTTAACATGGTTTTTACAATCATTCAACTTCTTTTTTTTGAAAACAGCAAAAAAATAAAAGCACCTCTCCATTTTTCATTCTTTAGAGAAGTGCTTTTAAATAGATTCTTCAATTGTCATTTCTGGCGGTCTCACCCTTTCTTTAAATAACCGTCTAGATTCATTTACAATCTAGAACTCACTATTGCTAATGTTTTAGCTCCAGCTTATTTGTGAATATAAAACGTCCTATAATGCGTTTCCTACTTTTGGCTTTAACGGTCTCTTCCTTCCTTTTTCAAAGCCACCTTTTAACACTCTAAAATCCTTGTGATTTTATACATTGGCTTGATGGTAAGAGGTTAACGTAAGTCTACGTTTTCCATTAAACCCATATCTTC
Organism: Fusibacter sp. 3D3; assembly: GCF_001748365.1. Lineage (GTDB taxonomy): Bacteria > Bacillota > Clostridia > Peptostreptococcales > Acidaminobacteraceae > Fusibacter_A. The sequence continues at coordinate 72,906 of NZ_BDHH01000006.1, forward strand.
TAATCTTAAAAAGATACTTAAAACTAAAACTTCACATTATCTTCCTGGCGGTCTCACCCTCTCCTCTGAAAACGTTTGATTGACTCACTAACAACAGTTTTTGTCGCTAACAAAATCTAGTTTTGTTACCCTTATTATATCACATTGTACAGAAAAGAAAACATCTTTTTTTAATTTTTTTTAATATTTTCTTCAATTAACGCAATGACTGTGTTTACATAACTTGAAACTTTGTGAGTGATATCAAAAGCACTTTTGATATCACCCGGATCATTTGCGAGCGCCATAATTGAAAATCCCGCTGGCAATCTAAACCCTTTATTGATATTGAGTGCGCCTATCAATTGTCTCGCCACAGAATCACTCCCAGAATTTCCAGAGACAATAACACTCAGTAGATATTTATCCTGAAATCCCATATTTCTATAAAGAGCTGTCAACCTATTAATCACCGCCATTAACTTAGCAGAAATGGCATCGTTGTAATTGGGACAAATCCACACCACAATATCTGCTTTTTCAAGCTTAGGATATAGATCTTCTACGACAAACCCACCATAAAAACAGCTTTTTTCACGTGCATAGTACATACAAGTTTCAAAACTGCAACCATAGCAGTCTGAAATTTTACCCTCTTCCACATGAAGCGTGTCAATACTCAATACGGACTCAGCCTTTTTTTGATTATACAATTCTAATTCATTTGCAATATTGTCCCATAGCATTAAGGTGTTTGAAATTTCTTTATAACCTGCATGCAAAACTAAGACATGAAGTTTATCCTTGTTGAGCGGTTGATAGCTATGAAGCCGTTTCACTAATTGATCAATTTGCTCAAAACAGATCCTTTCAAGCGGCTTTGGATCAATCTTCTGCCAAGTTCTAAAGTTTTGATAACCTTCTGTTATTTCCACAAGGGGATGTCCAATGAACGTGCCACCCAAGTTGTTAATATGATAAATACATTTTTTTGCAAATGTTTTAGTGAAGTGCTCACTATGTGATTTCACAATCAAGGCCACTATTTTGTCCTTAAAAAAAGTGGCATCACCTTTTATCCTTTTTTTCATTTCAGTTCTCAGCATCTGATCCAGTGCTTCATTTTCGCCGATATCATCGAGTTCAATAATCAGTAAACATTTGTGGTTATCCCGTTCATTTTTTAGGCTTACTAAACCTTCACAAAATGTCACAATGGGCTTCATCCTTTTAGAGTAGCTTAAGATTTCAATTCCTGCCATAACGATTCCAACCTTTCATAGGACGCCATAATGCGTTTTCCCAATGGATCATCTAATGTATTCTGTTCGTACTCAATACCTGCAATCGTCTGCCTGTTCAAGGCACCAAAGAAAGTTGTTCCCATACAAGTTGCACTATAATGCCAATTGCCTGATATTGCATCCAATATCGATTTTGCGCCTGATGATATTGCAGGTGCAATATAAGGTTTAAAACCTTCTTCACGTACATCAATATTGGCGTGAATGACGCTCTCTGTGAGTCTAAGAGAAGCTTCATGATCGTATTTTGTAATATGATTTACGCAAATTAAATCTTTGCCATGCGGTCCGAACACGCGCCCATTAGTCGCATATTCAATCCCCAGTTTCTTAGCATAATAAAAACTTCTGCCATGCATAACGCCTAATCCGAACCCTCTGATGCGCTCAACAGACATCCCAAGACCATCGTATTCCCCTTTTTCATTTGTATTAGAGGATTCAAATACACGACGACAAAGCAAATCCACAGGGTCTGAAACCACACAAAAGAGACCTTTAAAGCCTAAACTTCTAGCCATCTTCGCATAGATTTCAATAATTTTAGAATTTTCTTCAAATTGAATCATACGAACGTCCGCTACGATCTCGCCAACCTTGGGCACATATTTTGAGGCACAAAACACAAATACATCGCAGTGAAAAAGATCATCAATATTTAAGGCTTCCACTTTAATCTCAGGATTTACAATAATTTGGTTAAGCTCCATCTCATAACGTCTGCGTTGATGTGCGTTAATATCGTAAACGCCTAGCGTATGAATCAGTTCACCACCTAACAGTTTCAACCCAATTGCAAGTGTGCTGCCTACATCGCCAAGACCCAAAAGGTGTATTCTCTTCTTTCCAGTATCGAGTGCGGTTACCTCAGCAATAAAGCCTTTGAAACCTATAATAATCTGGTCTACCTCTTTTGTGCTCAATTGTTCAATCCAAGTGTTTATATTGAGGCCACTTAAGAGTTCACGATCCGAGAGAATGCGTAATTCCTCTGAGATTTGATTTTTTTGTGGACACATAAGCCATTCCACAGACTCGTATGCTTCCAATGATGTAAAAGAGGGGGTTATTTTAAAATACTGTTTGCCTTTATAGTGCGGCTTATTAAACACTAAAAATGTGCGCTTAAAGTGATTCAAGCTTTCTATTTTAAATCCATTCAAAATCATAATGGGGTCATCTGAAACCAGTTGCTGTTCATCAATTTTATAATAATACATATCTCACTCCTAATTTTGTTTTCTATTACAGATAAAACGATTTAAGTTTTCTAAGTTGCTCCAAATCATCCTTTAAATATTCTGATGGCCTAATATTATTAGAATAAAAAATATGCTTGCCCTTGTCAGGATATCTTGGCGTGTTAAGCACCTCTCCTAAACGATCAATCGTCAACAAACGATCATTTTGGCGTTCATATGCAAGTTCTACCGCACTCATAATATCAATAGAATTGAGCAATGCCACTTCTGAAAGATTATAAATTGAAGCCTTTGAAGCACCAACAATGTAATTGGCTGATGAATAGGGTAATATAAGGTTAACCGAATTGATCAAATTACTTTCGGGAATACTCCCCCTCCAAATCGCATCTCCATCTATAAAAGGGTAGAGCTTACTCTCGTAAAACCATACTTTAATTTTAGGAATAAAATAAGCTGCATCCACATTAATATTCATCCGCTCTGCGACTTCTTTACCACTCCCGGACATAATGCCTACAATAAACTTCTGTATGTCTACCTTTTGTGCTTTAAAGTGTGGCTGAAGCGCTTTAAGCCGATACCCTTTGTTGAGCAAATCATCCACCAAAATGACAGGTCTGTTAAAGGATTTGATCATTTTTATTTGATTGGCAATATCAAGGTAAAAAGGGTATTCCATAATCAGATGCTCTGTTAAATCTGTCGAAAAATATTTTTCTGCATGCAACGTTTTGGTCACTGTATTCGGTAAAATCCATCGTTTAAAAATAGCGCCAAAAGGAACGCACATTGCTTCGCCTACTTGCTTTGGCACAAGCGGTGTGGTCGGCATATTGTTCTCATCACACACTTTTTTAATCAAAGTCTCATAGATCATGGCCCTATCAAAGTTGAGAACAAGATTTCCAGGATAGAGTTCCGTAAACGCCTTTTGAAGTCTCAACCTCGTCTTATTCATCACTTGTATGACTTCTGGAATATGCTTATATGGTTCTTTAAACATGGAGTGAATATCCAAATTGACCGTACAAGGTGAAGACATATCGACCGCATAGACCAATTCGTTTGTTTTAGATGATGAAACGTTGATAAACCCTTGATTTGCAAGAATATCAGAAACATCCCTACTGATTTGATGCCTGATAGATTCCTTGTAGACACAGTACGTGTAATCTCTAGACAATGCATTTGCAAGTGTTTCAGTCAACATTATTTGCTCAAGGTTCTTGAGTTCACAATTCTTCTTCTTTACAATACTATCGATTACGATAATACGCCCTACAGATTCATCTCTAATGTACTTAATAATTGCAGGGTCTTCAAATTCGTTGTGAATATTCGTCGCTCTAAGCCAGTGAAATAAAGAATAAGCCACAATTTCATTATTTTTTTCTAAACTTCTCAAAATGAGCATTCTAAAATTGAGCATACCTGAAATTTCTTTTAACTTTTGATAGGCTTCAGGAAATTCAACGCCTGATATGTTCGCCAGTGACTCGATGACCATCAAATTGGGTTCTTCTATGAGCTCAAGCACTAAAGATTTCGTCGTCATGACACTCTTATACATGGGTTCTCTCTGGTATAAACCCTTTTCATAAATATAATTTTGTGCAAGTGGATCAATCAATGATGAAATATCTCTCTTTTCATCAATATAATCTCTAATGAGTGTTGAACTGATACTTTCATACTCTTTAGGTAAAATTACTCTCACCGTATTCGGATGCAATTTTTTAATTTTTTCATTGAGGTGATCTATTTCTTCTGGTGGCAGTTCCATTCCGCCACGTTCGTAAACCACATGCGGTATTTCAAATATTTTATTCACTTTGCCATTGCTATAAGCAGATGCATTCATGACCACATCACTGCCCACCACTAAATATATTTCGGAATCTGGGAAGAGTGACACCAATTTACCGAGGTCTTCATTATTGGCAATATTAATAGAAATATCTCTCGGAAATGGATATATGTCTATTTCACTTGCGACAGATTTTTTGATAATATTTCTTCGGATCAAATTTGGCTGCGTCCGTTTTGACCAAGAAAACTCATCCACATAAAGCAAAACCTCAAATCCTTTCGCCTTGATATCCATTGCAATTTGCTTATGGCTTAATGTGAAGGGATCAAATGCGCCTGGAAAGAAAGCTATTTTTCTGTTGGGTTTGAGTTCAAGATCTCCATATTCATGTTGAAACTCTGAAACGAACTGATAAATATACTTTAAACAAGCCGAATTGTTGAAAAATATTAAATCCAAATCTTCATCTGTGTTGACCATGAGCGACATGATCTTTTTGATAATCAATTTATAGAGAAATTCTCTTTTTCTAAGACTCAAAAATTCATCCTGAAAAATATCTTTAGCGATGACACTGAAAGCCATTTGATTAACGTGACTCGAAGAATGAACAAATCCAGTAAAGAGGATGCCATACATTCTGAGGACACGTTTATGATGTCCCTCTGATTCCTCTTTAAAGGCATATCTGTAATCTGCATATTTGGTTATTGCTACGCCAACGGTTTTTTCAATCAGAGAGATTAACCCCGCATTCGACGTGCTCATCTTCCTTTCAAAACTCTCCAAAATTTCATCTAACTCTTTAGGTTTTATATGCAGTAAAAGCTTTCCTAAATACGGCGGAATATACTTGGTAAATTCATAACTTTCCATCTCAAGTGCTCTGATCAGTTCTATTGCGATATCATTTTTTTGTTCATAGTTAAGATGCGAAATCAACTCAAGCAACATTCTACCCGCTGTATTCCTCACCGATTCAAGTGCACTAACTTTGAGTAAATTACAAAGATGCATTGCCATATAAAAGCAATTATCATAATCATAAAGCAATGTGTTTCTTATGAGCAATTCAATTTGAAATCTTTTTGCGACATCAAGCGTTGCCGATTTTAAATTACTTAAAAAAATATTTGAAGTATACTGTAGATCACTTAAACAAATCGCCTTCAAATGGTCTATCATCGCTACTTCCAGTTTTAAATGTTCTCCAAGCTTTAACCGAGCATAATTCTCTGCGGGATTATCCATTGTCTTAATCGGTTTTTCAAAAATTTTAAAGACGCCACAGGTTTTAAGCAAATCTAGGTCTGCATAAGGTATAAGTGTATAGATCAGATTAAAGGCCCTCAGTCTCAATTTTAAATCTTCATTGATCAACAGTCTTGAAACAAATTTTAAGACAGTGGCCTTCTGCAATTCATCAAACTCTTTGAAAGGCAATATTCTCGCCGCTTTGATAAGGTAAAATCTAATTTTCTCATCCTTCTCAAAAGCCTTAAAATACTGCACAATTAAGGCAATACTTTTTTCTCGACTGACCTGTACTTTTAAGTGTCTAAAATAAGAATCAATCATATCCCTAAGGCTGTAACTGATATATTTTTTATGTCTATCAATAATTTGATTTTCAGGCAAAAGAAATCGTTCAACAAAAATATCAAATAACCGAACTGTATCCACTTCTGTTTCCACAAAAGTAATGCTTGGTGGCACTTCTTTTCTAATTTCTTCATCGTATGAAGCAATTATAGTCCCCATAAGTTCGGCACATTGTTTTCTAATATCCTCTTCTGGCAAAATCAATTTTTCATATAAAAAGTTGATCATAATTTGTTTTTGTTTCTGAGTTAAATAATTGTAATATTCTTCCAATATAGAAATATACCCTCTTAAACTTGTCATATCTCGACTGTTTCGAACGGGCTCTAGCAGTTTGTTAAGAGAAGCCTCATCCCTAAGACGATAAAGCAGATTAATGTTGTGTTCAATAGAGGAATGAATGACACTTTCAGTAATTTCCTTCCCCTGCATCAATGAAAAATATTTACGCTTATTGACGCAACCTGGTTTTAACAATTGATCTATATCGGGATCTACTTGAATGCCCAAATCTACTAAAAAATGTTCGAAATCAAGCAGTTTACGGTACACTTTTCGATATCGATTTTCCTTAGTCGCATCCACATTATCCAGCTTATCCAAAATGACATCAAAGGATTCTTTCAAATTAAAATACATCATCACGGATTTCCCATTAACGCGTTCCGCTTTTACTCTGAAATCACTATAGATCAAAATGAGCGATTCAATTGGAAGGGCTTCCAATTCTAGGTCCCAAGTGGAATGATTGATGGCCACATTTCTGATGTATACAATATCTCTTTTTTCAAACCACTCACCTGTATAAAAGTAGTGGAAATAAGCAACACGCTTCATTTCTTCGGGTTTACAGCCAAATTTTCCAATATCGTGACCTGCCGCAGCACCTGAGACTCGTCCTAAGTCAATTGGAAATCCTGCATATTTGAGTTGACGTGCTATTCTCATCGCCAAATGGTGTACGCCACAAATATGATCCAGAGTCGTATAGCCAATCACTTCTTGATTGAGTTTCATCATCTCATATACATATTCATTGTTAAAATATTTTCTAAAAGTTAAAAACTCTTTTGACTCTTCAAGATCTATCACTTCTTCATCCGTTAACAGTTCAATCGCGTATCTGCTTTGCCAAGTACCATCATTTGATTTTTTCTGATATTGACTCACAACTTTCAAAACACGTAAGTACAATTCAGCAATTCTATTATAAGATGCGGTCAATTTGATTGTAACTGCATCTGGGAATGAATAATTAAGTGCATAGTTGTAAAAATAGTTGAGCCAATGCTCTGGTGGCGTGCCATAAAAAGAGCGCTCGATTAAGGGTTCCAGCATTTCAAACACTGTTTTGGAATGAAACTGTTCATTTTCGATGATTTCATGGACCATTTGATTAAAGTGATCTCCCAATAAAAATTCATCAATGAGTTTTCTTTCAAAATTGTATTTTTTTAAAAAAGATCGATTTAATATTTCTTTTTCAATTTCTTCAATAAATTGCTCCATTTTATTAATCATATCATTCCCCCACAAGGTCCGTATTAATTCTATTATCCCATATTATGCCTAGCATTACAATTGAGAGTTAAAGTCTAGACTCTAAAGAAATGCCTTCACGATGCCGATATTACTGGTAGAGGAGGTGATCTCTCATGGCTAGAATCTTAAAAGTCAATCAAGTTTATAATCCTAAAAATCTTTCTGTCAGTAAAATTAAATCCACCTATAAACCCACCAGTATCACTATGCTTAGACCAAAGGCAGAAGCACATAACACTCCGCATAAAAGTTCCAACAATGAAAGTGTTCTCATTGATTATTTTTATGAAAAAATGCACAACTTAAAGGCTTCTTATCAGCGATTTTCAGATCAGAATTTCGCCAAACAATACTACAAATTACATAAACAAGAAGTTTTGCTGGGTGGACAGGACCTCGTAAAAGCAATCAATCAACTCTTAAAAGATTCAAAAGAAATGGATGCAATCCACGGGACACATTTTCATTTTTTGGTTAACGCCCATCTCCACGACTACGAAAAAGAACTCACGTATGTTGGCATTTATGCAAATGACGATATCGTTCATTTTGATCGCAGCCGCTTTATAGAAATATTTTGTTCCGATGTCTCTTCACTGAATTTTCTATACATGCCAAACGGTTTTGTGGATCAATTGATCAAAATCAATTATAAGTTATTAGGAATCGGGAAAAATGATGAACATGAAGGTCAAATCATAGATTATCACGGTTAAATTTAGTATAATAAACCGAGAAGATAAACACGATAAAAAAAGGGGATAATTATGGGTAAAAAAACGTCATTTGACATGTTCGCCATCAAAGAACGTCTTAATCAAGCAAAATATGAAGCAGATAAAGCAAATGGGTTTAAAGTGACAACAGGAGAGAAAGTCGTTCATGTCATCGTCGCTTTAATCGCTTTCTCAATTTTGGCATCATTAACGATTTCGTACCAATTGACACCTATGCTACACTACAGCATTATGACACTCCTACTGATTCTTCTAGTGGGGCGTATCTACCTTGTTTTGAAAAAAAAATAGCGATATTTGCAGAAAAAGGGCTATTGCGCGTCTAAATTTTTAGATTTGCAACAGCCCCATTTTCTAAAGTTTCCATTTTGATGTTTTAATTCTTCTTGATAAACAATTTTGTATCGTGATACTCCATTTTAGATTCATACTACTGCTTAGAATTTTTGCTGATAATCACCTTTTTATCTGGCATCAGCCCCTCTAATTTATAATTTTTTATGATCACTTCATCTGGATTAATCCCTGACTCCACAGCGATCTCCGAATCACTATCTACACCAGTCTCAATTTTAAGTTGTATCGCTCTGCCCTCTCTTATTGCATATACATATGAAGCATCTTCTATCTTGAAAATAGACGTTTTGGGAATTGAAAGTGCCGCTTTTTTAAATTCAGAGATAAACTTCACTTTCACTTCATATCCTGATTTGACGTTTTTTGTGAGTTCTTCAGATTGAATCAGCACTTTGATTCTCTGCTCTATTAATCCAAGTGATGATATTTTTTCTTCTGCAGATTTTGCAATAAATTTAATTTGTCCTCTAAACTCGTTTTCAATGCCATTTTCTTTGAGAATGAGCACGACTTCATCTTCAAGTTTCAAATTAGAAATGTCGTCCGTTAAAACATAGGTTTCAATACTGTAATTAGAGGGATCAATAATTTTACCTACGGGCGCTTGTTGCGACACAAATTCGCCCAATTTTGCATCAAACTCTGTTAAGAGTCCATCCGAACTGGCAACTACATTACAATCATTAACTTGGATCTCAAGCGTATCATATTGCGATTGCAATGCATTTAGTGTTCCAGTTGAATTCGTTGTATTTTTGTATTGAGCATTTAAATTGTTTAAGTTGCTCGCCATCTGCTTATATGTCGATTCTGCTGTTTCATAAGTTTGCTTACTCGTTTTCCAATCATTTTCACTTAAAGAACCTTGTTCATAAAGTGCCGTCATTTGATCGTATATATGCTTTGCAAAATCTCTTTGTGCTTTAGTTTCGCCAACTTGAATAGATTGGCTATTGATTTGGTTTTTAAGGAGAGAAAGCGAACTGTTTTTTTCTTCATCATAGGCTTTCATTTGAGCGGATATCGTATCCATTTGTTTCACAATACTCTCGGAATCTAATTTTAAGATGAGATCCCCTTTTTTCACTTCATCGCCGTTTTTTTTGTAAAGCGCAATGACTTGTGCCGTCGTTTTAGGTGTGATTATAACTTCATTTTCAGAGACAACTTTACCCGTTTCTTCAACATAATCATATAAATCTTTCGCTTCAACTTTGAATACATCCACTTCAAGCGGTTTAACTTTTGAATAAACAATACTGACAATACTCACAACCATTATAACCCCAATAATTATATTTCTAACCGACTTCTTCATGATAGCCTCCCGCATATTATTCTCTTTCTTTAAGCACTTCAACAATATCAAGTTTTTTGATCTTTCGTTTGACATTTATTTGAGATAAAAATATAAACAGCATTGTCCCAAATACTGAAAGGACAAAAGCATTATCCCCAATAATAGGTGGAAATGAATAGACATCCGTCTGATATGAAGCGGCCATGCCTTGCATCATCGCATATGACACAGGAATGCCGATCAACACTGATACAAATCCCAATAGCCATTGCTCAAAGGACACAATTTGTAAAACTTCATCTACACTCATACCGAGCACTCTTAGAGAAGCAAGTTCTCTCTGTCTTTCTGAAAGTGAGATCACACTGGAATTATAAACAATCGCAAAGCCAACAATAACAGAAATAATAGCCATTATATAGTTCATAAAACCATAGCTGTCCATCAAATCCATAAATTTTTTTAATGTTTGGGCTTGAATTTCTACGACACCAACATAAGGTGATTTGTCGAGTTCTTTTCTAATAGAGTCCTGCTTGGCCTCATCAATATTAAGATAAGCCGTCGTTGCAAGATTATTGAGTCCTGTTTTTGCCTCTAAATAGGCAATGTTGGCATAGCCATTTGAACCGATATACTGTGGAATAATCCCCACCATCTCCATTAATATATAATCCTCTGATATTGGACTTTCAATTCTTAAAATATGCCCTATTTTCACATGTAACTGAGAGGCTAGATTTTCAGATAAATAAAGGCCCTCTTGGCTCAAATCGACCTCGTTTTTATCATTATCTAAAACTTTGTAGAGCTGAGTCTCTTCAGATAATCCGATAATCACGGTCGTTTTTTCGTATGGGCCATTCTTGATCTGTACGGGCAGTTCAATCAAAGGCTCCGCATATTCAACACCATCGATATTATAAAGTTGATTAATCATTTGATCTGCTGGCTGTACATTTAAAAAACTCACTTTCATCTCATACAACTGCACTTCATTAAATTGATCAAACATCATCGTATCTACAAGATCATTATACGACCATGCCACAACCAGTATGCTAAAGGCAAATATAAGACCTAATACGGTAAAAGCGCTTCGCCCTTTACTCCGGCTGATATTTCTAACAGCCATACGCCCTTGCATGGTTAAACTCTCCCAGATGATTTTAATATGTTCTATATGACTTCGTTTAACCGATTTTGGCGATTCAGCGCTCATGGCCATTGATGGGGTCAACTTCAATATTTTCTTGGAACCCTGTATGCCTGCAAAAGTACTAAAAACAAGTGATATGAGCATCCCATAAGCTGCATATTTATAAGTATATTCATTTTTTAAAGTTGGAAAAGTAAAAAAGGTTTTGTACATTTCTGTAAAAGATATGGAAAGTTGAGTGCCTAATAGCCCTCCCGCGATACCTCCTAGAGCACCAATAGTTGTGGCATAACCCAAATAGTGAAACATGATTTGAAAGTTGCTATAGCCCATCGCCTTGAGAATACCGATCTGTCCTCTCTGCATCTCTGTAAGTCTCTTGAGCATTATATAAAGTATAAAACTTGAGATGCTCAAAAAAAGGATGGGCATGCTTTGGGCTGAGCTGACCAGCTGATCCAATTCACTTGAAAGCATAAAATTGCTCGTTTGATTTTTGAGTTCGTAAAGACTGATTAAACCATGACGCTTCAGTTTAGATTCAAGAACAGGCTTCACATCATCATATAGGGTGCCTTCTTCAAGATCAAAGCTGATATAATTCACCTGCCCCGTCTTCGAAAGCAACTTTTCAAGTAGATCTTCTGAAACATATGCTATGTCAAAAGTCTTGGGGTCGGGATAAAAATCGGCTTGATTTCGCGTGACATAAACATACTCAGGGCTTTGTACAACGCCTGCCACTGTGAATGTATACAGCTTGCCACTGATGATGAGATCCAGCTTGTCATTGATTTCAAGCGCATTTGCCTCATAAAATTTTTGACCGATCCAGATGAGAAAATCCTCTTCTGTCAAAGCGTAACCATCACTTAAGTAAACATCATTCAAACGATCTGATTCGTTGATATCATAAGAATTAACGCGTAAATAAACGCTTTGAATTTCATCTGCCACTTTAACTCTCAAATCTTGCTTAATGACGCCATCCGCTTTTAAAACACCTGGTATCTGCTCAAACGCCCTCAATTGACTCTGAGGATACGATTGTACTTGAGCAAATGCATCGGCCATGCGATATTGACTATAGAAACTCTCTTTAGCATTGAGCAAATTTTCCATAACAATTGACATGGAAGAATACGTCATAAGACCCATAGCCATAACAACGATACAGGCCACATAAGCAAGCTTGTTTTCGAGCATATCTCTTACCATCTTGCGTATGAGCATTACCAAGTCACCTCCTCTGGTGAAAGTGGTTTTTCGTTGACGACGACTTTTTCGATTTGACCGTCTTTAATATAGAATACACGATCGCCAATTTTACCAATTCCAGCATTATGCGTAATAATGACCACTGTTTTTTTATAGGTTTTATTAAATTTTTTAAGCAGATTCAACACCGATAACCCTGTTGAAAAATCCAGCGCACCAGTGGGTTCATCACATAGAAGTATGTCTGGATTTTTAGCGATGGCTCTGGCAATCGCCACACGTTGTTGCTGTCCCCCAGACAGTTGCGATGGAAAATGATCTGAACGATCCAACAAGTCGACTTCATTTAATACCATATCGATATCAAGAGGCTCTTTACTGAGCTCAACGGATAATTTCACATTTTCAAATGCAGTCAAATTCGGAATGAGATTGTAAAATTGAAATACAAAGCCAATCGCATTGCGTCTATATTGCGTCAGCACTTTATCTGTTGCATTGTGAAGCGCTTTACCTCTAAAGAATATTTCGCCCTCTGTAGCTTGGTCCATGCCCCCTATCATATTGAGCATTGTACTTTTACCACTACCACTCGGGCCCAAAACCACGACGAATTCACCATCATAAATCTCAAAATTCACACTTCTCAGTGCCTTTACAGTGACTTCACCCATTTGATAGGTCTTACTCAAGTTTTTCGCAACGAGCACGGCTTCCATAGTCAACCCCCCTTGTTTATACATTTTCTTTTATAATAGCATTGATTTCAGCGCCCATAATAATGATAATGCCCCAAATATAGAGCCACACCATAAAGGCAATCACCGCTGATAATGACCCGTAAAGAATAGAATAATTCGTTAATTTAGCAACCACTTCTGAGAAAATTAAATTTGCGACTATGGTGCCAACGATTGCAAAAACAGCCCCTTTATAAGTTTCCTTAAAGCTCATCTTTTGACTGGGTAAAAACATGTAGATTGATCCAAACACGAGCATATAAATACCCATAAGCAATAAATTCCTAAAAAAGCCTATTGATCTTAAAAACTCTAGATTGATGTTAAATTTGAAAATTTGGCTTATAAAAAGAATTGTTTTTCCGCTTATCGTTGGAATTATCAAAGATAAAACAATAATAAGCGTAAACATCAGGGTATAGAACATGCCATAAAATTTAGTGATAAGAAAGCTGCGTGTTTCGACAATATCAAGAGATGAATTCAGCGCCCGCTGTAAAGCGTTGACTGCCCTTGAAGCCGAATAGAGCGTCATCAAACCCGAAATCGACAAGAGCGCATTGCCCTTCATTTCTATAGACTGCTTTATGAAATCAGTGATCAGGACACTGATATCATTGGGTAAAAACTGCTGCAAGGCATAAAGGGCATCATTATAGTTGATATTCAACTTAGAGATAATCGTAAAAATAAATATGACCAAGGGAAATATTGAAAGCATAAAAAAATAAGCCATTTGAGCACAAAATGCTGTAATATGATGTTTTCTATACCGTATACTCATTTCCTCTGCATAATATAAGAATCTTTCCTTAGTCATTCGCATAATAGGTTTCCTCCCTTATTTTAAATTGTACCCCACACGCGTTCAATTATCAATTTTATCCCATCCTTTTTAATAAATTGATAATACTTTTTTAATACCCTCTATACGAATTACTTTGCGCTTTTAATGAAAAGTTAAGTTGTATTTTAGCTACTCACAGGGTATCATTAGTGTATAGGCATTATTAATTCAACTTTTTCTTAGATTTTAACGGTCTATAATACATGTGTTGAAGACTTAGTAAGCCAATTTATAAGGAGGAAAAACATGAAATCAGCAAAATTCATTTTTTTAATCCCAATTCTATTGATCGTTGTATTGACTTTACTTAACAGCTACTATTTGCTTGACAATGCTGAAGAAGCTGTTGTTGAGCGGTTGGGTAAACTTGCAAAGGTTGAAACAGAAGCCGGATTACATTTTAAAATTCCATTTATCGATACGATTCACAGTTACAACACTAACGAGGTGATCAGTTTACAGTATGGCTATTTGCCTGTAAGTGGTCCAACAACTTCCACCGCTGCAACGTATCAAGATAATGAAAACGAAGCGATTGTACTCACAAAAGGGTCTTACTTGGTGAACGTCGGTGCTATTATTCAGTACAGAATAACGGATCCTGCGGCGTATTATTACAATGTGGATGACCAAGAGGGCACCATCCGTTTGGCATTTGAAAGCGCTCTAAGACGTAACGTTCAAAACCAAGATCTTGATAATGCTTTAATCAACAAAGACAGCATTTCAAGTGAAATTTTACCAGATATGACACGAAAGCTTAACAACTATGGTCTTGGCATCAGTATTTCTGCGGTTAAACTCACTGACGTTTTACTACCAGAAGATGTTCAACCTGCCTATGATGATGTCAACATTGCAAGTAATGAAAAAGATTCTAACAAAAGTCAAGCTGAGAAGTATTCAAATGAAAAATTGCCTAAAGCAAGAGCAGACGCTTATCAGCTTATCCAAGAAGCTGAAGCTTATAAAGCAGAAAAAATAGCTCAAGCAAAAGGCGATGTTGAAAATTTTAGTCAAGTTTATGAAAAATACAAAGTTTCTCAAGAAATCACTAAAACACGTCTTTACATTGAAACAATGGAAACCATCTTAAGCAATGTCAAGGAAAAATACATTGTTGACCTCAATGATGACAATGTTTTAAAATTCTTACCTCTTGAAACGAAAGGAGGCAACTGATATGGATATCCATCAAGGCGAACCCAAACAAGAATCTATGAATGACGACCGAAAAAAATTCGAACAAAAATTTCAGCAAAATAGCCAAGACATGAAAAACCAAATTAAGAAAAACATGCGATTTGTAGGTTTTATCATCCTTTTCATTATTGCAATTTCCCTACTCTCAAATTGTTTCTACATCGTCAAAGAAAATGAACTTGCAACCGTTAGAGAATTTGGAGACATAAAAACGATTGTCGTCGATGCTGGTAATACAAATGCTCAACTCCAAAATGATTTGGATTCACGCTTTAAAAATGTAAAAATAGTGAATCAAAAAGGGCTTCATTTTAAAGTACCTTTCATTACAACTGTAGAAAAGGATACGAGCAAGTTATTAACTTATATTTCAAATTCAGCTCAAATTAATACAAAAGATAAAATCAAATACCAAATCAATATGTATGCACAATGGGAAATTACACATCCTGGTCTCTTTAGATCCGCACTTGGCACTGTCAATGGCGCCAATCAAAAAATTGACGAAGTGGCGTATGCTGTTGTCATTGAAAAAGTCAACAGCCTCACAAGCCTAGAGTTCTTAACGGATAAAGATGCTTTGAACGAGGTCCTTGACGTAGCCATTACTGACCTCAATAGCAAACTCGCAAGTCAAGGCATCTTTATCAAAGATATGGATGTATACAGAACAATATTGCCAATTTCCAATATTGAGTCCACTTATAAAAAGATGATTGCTGAACGTGAAGCCATTGCTCAACAAATCAGATCTGAAGGTCTGGAACTATATCAAAATACAGTTGCAGATACAGATCGTAACGTTGCTGAAATCAAAGCTTCTGCTATTGAAGAGTCCGAAAAGATTCGTGGTGAGGCCGATGCAACGGCTCTGGAAGTTTATGCTGTAGGCTTCAGTAAAGATCCTGTTTTCTACGAGTATTGGAGAACGCTCATCTCTTATGAGAAGACCATTGATGAGAATTCAGTGATCTATCTCAATAGTGATAACGAATACCTCAAGTATTTTAAAAACAACTGATCATAACTTAGGATCAGCCGAAATGAGATATAATATGAAAAATGAAACTGACCCATTGGATCAGTTTCATTTTTTTGTCTTAATTTAATTTTTTTGTCTTAATTTAATAGGTATTACAAGCCCTTATAATCTTCTCGAGCAACCCGATATCTATAGTCTGCTCTTTATCCGAGACCGCTTCATCAGGATTTATATGCGCTTCAATCAGCAGACCATCTGCACCAGATGCGATCGCCGTTTTACTCATAATTTCAATTAAATCTCTTCTACCCGTACCATGACTCGGGTCCACAATTACAGGCAATCCCGTTTCACGCTTCATAATGGGCACCGCTGCTAAATCCAATGTGTTTCTTGTATACGTTTCAAAGGTTCTAATCCCTCTTTCGCAGAGAATAATCTGATCATTCCCCGCTTTTAAAATATGTTCAGCAGCCATAATCCATTCTTTAATCGTTGCACTCATGCCTCTTTTTAGTAAAATAGGCTTTTTCGTTTCTCCAACAGCTCTAAGTAAAGCGTAATTGTACATATTTCTTGAACCAATTTGAATCAGATCAACCTGCTCTACAAAAATATCTAAATAGCGCTCATCCATTAATTCCGTAACGATAGGTAAACCCGTAAGCGCCTTTGCCTCTAATAAGTAATCCAAGCCTTTAAGCCCTAATCCCTGAAAATCATAAGGATTCGTTCTCGGTTTAAATACACCACCACGAAGCATTTGGGCACCTGCTTGTTTCACTGCTTTAGCAATTTCGATAATTTGTTCACGACTTTCCACAGAACAAGGCCCTGCAATAACGATTGGCGTCCCTAAGCCAAATGTAAAATCAGATACTGTCACAGTACGCTCTTTTCTTAACAATCTCATGAAGCATTCCTTTCTTAACCCAGTAAGATTTATTTTCTAAGCATGCCAAATCCACCGTAGATCGGCTTTTTATCAGACACTGTGATCACCGAATTCTCTTGGGTTTCCTTGATTAAGGCTACGCATTTTCTCACCTTTTTACGAGAAATATACATGAGTAATATATCTCGTGAATGGCTTTTGCCTTCACCATGCATCACTGTAACTGCAAATCCTTGATCTCGCAAAGTAGCGGCTAATACTGGACCATGTTCCGACTTAACGATGGCTTGCACCTCAGCCGAACCAATTCCAATTTGTTCTTCAACCATACTGCCAATATAATTGCCTAAGGCAAAGCCAAGCGCATAAGCCACAATCTTTAAAGGATCCGCCATGATATTGGTTAAAACAGTACTCACTAGAACTAACCAAAGTGAAACTTCAAAAAAACCAATGAACGCTCCAATTTTCCGTTCGCCTTTTGTAATCAGTACAATTCTCACCGTTGCCATGGATACTTCAACAATTTTTGCAAGTACAATTGCGATATAAATCATATGAACACTCCTCATTTTGTTTGTCTAAAAACAGTTTATCAACTTATTATGCATTTGTAAAAGCATTTGAAATTTCATCTGGTATATAACCTTTAAATTGTGCTTTGTAAAGTCTTGCATATAAACCATCACTTTGAATGAGCTCATTGTGGCTCCCTCTTTCTGCGATTCCTGTTTCTGCCATTACTAAAATTTCATCCGCGTTTTTAATGGTAGATAATCGATGTGCTATGATAATGGTCGTTCTGTCTTTTGCCAAGATTTCGATGGAATTTTGAATGGCAAGTTCATTTTCATTATCAAGTGCTGATGTGGCTTCATCAAGGACTAAAATCGGTGGATTTTTAAGAAAAACACGCGCAATGGCAATTCTTTGTTTTTGTCCACCAGAGAGCTTCACACCTCTCTCGCCTACCATTGTGTCATAGTCCTCATCTAAGCTCATAACAAATTCATGAATATTGGCTTTTATTGCCGCCTCGGTAATCTCTTCAAAAGTAGCATCTGGCTTGCCATATGAAATGTTATCTTTGATTGTCCCATAGAACATGAAAACATCTTGTTGAACAACACCTATATTTTCTCTCAATGATTTTAGCGTAATTGACCTTATGTCTTGATCATCTATGGAAATGCGACCTTCTGTCACATCATAGAATCGTGGGATAAGCATGGATACAGTGGTTTTCCCAACGCCTGATGGGCCCACTAACGCAATCGTTTTGCCCACTTCAATCTCTAGGTTAAAGTGATTTAGAACAGCCTCACTGTTATCTTCATATTTAAAACTCACGTCCTCCAGTGAAATTTTGCCCTTCACCGCTTCAAGTGCACACGCCTCTTCAGAGTCTATGATCCCAGGTGATACATTCATGATTTCAGTAAACCGCTCAAATCCTGCCATTCCAGATTGAAATTGCTGGGTCAACTGTATCAACGCCCTTATCGGTTTTGTAAAGAAGGCTATATAAAGCAGAAACGCCACCAAATCTCCATAATTGATAAACCCTTTGAACACAAATATGCCCCCTACAACCATTGACGATAAACTCATCATGTTTAAAAAGAATTGATTGCCCGCTGTATAAGCCCCTATTGCTTTAAAAGCATCTTGCCTAGAATTCAAATGTGCGTAATTGGTTTTATGAAACTTTTCGATCTCAAAGGCTTCGTTTGCAAAAGATTTTGAAAGTCTTATCCCCGACAGACTACTCTCTAGTTGCGCATTGATATCCGCCGTCTTTTGTCTTACACTTCTAAAGGTTTTCATCATAGATTTTCTCATTAAAATTGAGAACAACACCGTCATGAGCACAAAAGAAAAAACAATCATTGTAAGTCCAAAATGGATTTGAATCAATACTATAAAACTACCAATGAGCATTACTAATGATATAAATAAGTCTTCTGGTCCATGATGGGCCAGTTCGGTTACTTCGTTTAAATCTCCAGTGAGTCTATTCATAAGTTGTCCCGTTTTATTATTATCAAAAAAAGAAAATTCTAAAGTCTGAAGATGTTTAAATAAATCGCGTCTCATATCAAATTCAATTCTAGAACCGACAACATGTCCATAGTAGCCCACAAAGTAATCTCCACCAATTTTTAGAATATATAGGATTACTATAATCATGGAAAAAATAAGGATACTTTTCATATCTTGATTCGGTATAAAATCATTGATAACAGCACGAGAAAACATTGGAAAGATGAGATCCACGATCGTCATGAGAAATGCGATAATCAAATCGAGTGCAAAAAGAAACCGATGCGGTTTGTAATACTTAATAAAATTACGAATCATGCTTTCAACCCCTTTCGGAAATGTGGTATAGTGAAAGAAAGAAATTTGAAATATATCTGCCACGAATTCTATTATAAAGGAATGGTTTTCATTTTACATTACATTATGATGACAATTCTAAATAGAGTTAGAGTCTCAATAGGTTTTTTATTATTTGAAAACGAGGTCTTTTAATTTTATGAAACAATATCCTGAAATTCATACAAAGCTCCAAAATATTAACCCCAACACGTCTGGTGTCCAGCGTGCCGCTTCTATACTCATTCCCTTAATTGAACGAGATGATGAAATTCATATTTTATTCGAGAAGAGAGCACTTCACCTAAGCAGTCAACCTGGTGAGATTTGCTTCCCAGGTGGTAAAATTGAATTACTTGAAAGGTCTTGTGAAACCGCCATTAGAGAAACCTGTGAAGAATTAAATCTAGCCGATGGTGAAGTCACACTTATTGGGCAAATCGACTCCATTCTCACGAGTTTTGATATGATTATCCACTGCTATGTTGGCAAGATTTCACGCCCTTTTGAAGCAATTCAATTCTCTAAATTTGAAGTCGATGAAATCTTTACAATTCCATTATCTAAATTAAGGACATTAACACCTCAAATATACAATATTCAAACTGTAATGCAATTGCCAGAGGATTTTCCATTTTCCAACATCCCCAATGGCAAAGATTACAACTTTAGAAATACGATATATCCTGTTGTTTTTTATCATTATGATCATTACACTATATGGGGACTAACGGCTCGAATGACGCGTAATTTTATCGATACGATCGCCGATATTGATTTGTGATAAAATTGTGGTTATAACATAAAAATGAGCTTTCACTTTGTATTCAGTGAAAGCTCATTAACTGGGTTCGGCACGTTGGGTTTGACTATATTCAGTTTTAGTGTTCTGTTCATTAAATATAAGCATTCCTCCTAACTGATTTGTTATAGCGTTAAAAAAGATATACTTAAGTTTAGTGCTTTTGGTGCCATTTTTTATTTCCTGTAGATCGTTATCTACTATGACGTCCCGACTCCCAATCTATTAAAAACCAAATGGTTTTCTTATTATTATGTTACCCACATGTATTCTATTTCAAACATTTTTTATTATTTTGTGGCTCTATGCTATAATGGAGAAAAGGAGGTTCATATGGATTTAAAAGAATTTTTACTGCCATCTCGTTCCATTGAGGTCGCCATCACTACGGAAGACGAAAACCATAAACCTGCTATATTGAGACTGAAAACAGTCATTGAAACTGGGTATGAAAATGGCTTTTTTAAGATTATCGCGCCTATGCATCACGGTCGCCTTTACAACTTTCGTGAAGATGAACTTCTAACGATTACGTTTACAACACAAAACGATCAAAAAAAAGATGCTTTTGATATAAAGTGTCGCGTCGTCTCAAGAGAACACAAGGGGGCACTATATACCATAACACTCAGATCCACATCAGAACCCCAAAAAGTTCAAAGACGTCAAGCCTTTAGAGTTAATATTTTCAATACTTACACTTTCTTATATAAGGATCAACAACAACAGCTCGTAACCAAGGATATCAGTTCAACAGGTTTGCGAGGCCTTACGACGATGCAGATGTTTAAAGAGGATACTTTTGACATTCAATTTGATGGCAACACTAAAGACCCCACTGAAATTGACCCCGAACTCTATGCTCAAAAGGTTTTCACCATCAAGTGTCGCGTCATTGATTGTATGCCTCAAGTTGAGATAAGGCGTTATATGCAACGCATACAATTTGTGGAAATGACAGCTTCGCAAAGTAAGTATCTGATTCAGTATCTCTATGCTAAACAAGCAGAGATCATCTTTACTGAAGGTAGTGATACGGATCAAAGAGCTCAAATGGATCAATATTTTAATGCACAAAATGAAAATGTACAAGTTGAAGACGCCACCACAAGGCGAATTCAACTCATTTCACTCATCTCACTATTTGTGTTCTTTTTCTCGATTGTCTTCTTACTCTATGCACAGCCAAAACCCGTTTACGGATTAGATCGTTTTTTTGATTATTATAGGGTACAAGCTTGGAATTCTACCTATTACCTTCTAGCACTTTTTTCTAGTATCACTAATATTTTTATTGGGATCTATGGCATTATACTCAATTCGACCAAAATAAAATCTCAAAAGGACCATTTCAACCGACTTTTAATCGTTACTTTGACTTTGAACTTTATTTTCATAATTGTACTTGTTTATCTCTTTACCACAGTGCCTATATTTAGCAGCAACAAAGTTTATTGATTTTTAGAATCAAAATTAATATTAGAGTGTCAAAACTCATTTCGCACGAACCCTATACCCTATGTTGTATCCGTACTTTCCGTAAACACATTATAGGGTATAGGGTTCTCAATTTTGGAATTTTGACACTTTGACCAATCATGCATGGCTATAAATGCCTTGATAAGTCCCCCTGCGTTTAAGTTCTTTATCGATTCCATTCAATACCGCTCTCTTATGCTTTATCCAATTAGGGGCAATTAAGAGCGCTTTAGGCCCATCGCCAGTGACCCTATGTACTACAATTTTGGAATCTAATCTTTCAAGAGCATCACAAACAAGCTGAATATAGGCTTCCTGTGTTAATAATTGAAATTCAGTTTCATAGTAATAGGATTCTAAGTCGCTGCCTTTTAAAACATTTAGCATATGAAACTTTACCCCAAACGGTTTCAATGAAGAGACATAGGCCACTGTGTCGAGCATTTGCGCCCGGTTCTCTCCAGGTAAGCCAAATATCACATGAAGGACTATGTTAATATGCTGCTTCATGAGTTTGCGATATATCGCCTCAAAATGCGTTAAACTATAGTGTCTCCTAATGCGCTCTGCAGTTTCCTCATGCATCGTTTGGAGACCAAGTTCCACCCAAAAGAAGCCTTTTTCACTATAGGTTGCAAAGAGATCAATCACCTCATCTGATATACAGTCAGGCCTCGTTGCCACTGCAAGTCCTAAAATAGATTCGTCTTGAGTCGCTTCTTCATAAAGACTCCTCAATGCATCAATCGATTTATAGGTGTTTGAATAATTTTGAAAATAGCTCATATATTTTGGGTTTTCCCACTTTGATTTAAGGCGCTCTTTTTGAGCAGAAATTTGTGACTTTATGTCCGAATCCGTTCGAATAAATGTGCTCACTGTATCCCCTGTGAATTCTCCTGAACCCAATTCTGAACAAAATAAGCACCCTCTCGTATCCAAACTACCATCTCTATTGGGACAAGTAAAACCACCATCCAAAGACAATTTCACCACTTTGGTTTGGCAAGTTTCTTTAAAGTAATCATTTAATGTGTAATAAGCTTTTTTCAATCGTGCTCCTTTTATTAATCAATGAGTTCCAGTTTTCTAAGTACCTCTACAAATTTATCAATGTCAATCGGTTTTACCGCATAACCTTCAGCCCCTATTTCAAATGCGCTTTTTACTTTTTCGGTTGCATTGAGAGCCGTCGTCATAATGACTTTACATTTTTTGTCTTTTGGAATCTTGCGCTCTTCTTCAAGCACCCTTATGGTCTTTAGAACGTTGACACCATCTACTTCAGGCATCATAATATCAAGACAGATCAAATCATAGTGTTGACCTTCATCAAGTGACATAATAAATACTTCCAGAGCTTCTATGCCATCAACAGTAACATCGCATTCTCCATAATTTGATAAAAACTTATACAAAAAAGTACGACTTACATAATCATCCTCTGCAATCAAAATTCTCATAGTGTCCACCCTTCCATCTCTTCTAATAATTTTAGATAATAGTTTTCAAAAACTTCTATTTCTTCTCTTCTCAAAGCCAGTTCCATTTTGAGCATAAGTCTTTTTAACACTTTATTATGACTAACTGTCTTTTTAAGTGATGCAAGTTGAGTTTCAGCTTCTATTAACTCCCCTTTGTTAATACTATAAATCACTTCGTTTAGCATTTTCTTGAGTTCAATGAGCTCAATTGCGACGTTGTCATTTTCTGAACTTTTTATCCTATTAAGAATATCACGTGCTGAAGTCTCAGATTCTAAATCTAGTTTACCATGCTTCATTATCATTTCAAAGAACAGCTTTACATCAATGGGCTTAGCAAGGTAGTCATCAAACCCCTCATTGATCATTTTTTGACGGTCATCCTTCAAAGCGTATGCTGTCAAAGCAATAATGGGGATCACCCTATTCTCGAGCGCTTGCATTTCTCTAATTTTTTTTGTAGCATCAATGCCATTCATATTTGGCATCTGAATGTCCATAATAACCAAATCATATGCATCAGCATCATACCTCTTGATACATTCTATGCCATCCTCAGCTATATCAACACGATGGCCCTGAAGATTTAACAACTTTTCAACCACTATTTGATTTATCTTATCATCTTCAGCCACAAGAATTTTGAGTTTCTTATTGACAACAGGGATAACAAGCTCTTTCTTTTGAGGATCTTTCACGACTTCTTCTGTCAACATAAAGGGTAGCACAAGTTTAAAAGCGGAGCCTTGGTTAACTTCTGAAACTACAGATAAATTACCTTTCATGAGTTTTGCCATACTCTTTGAAATTGTGAGTCCTAATCCAGTCCCACCGTATTTACGTGTAGCACTTGAATCCGCTTGATTAAAACTTTCAAATATTTTTTCTTGATTGGCTTTTGAAATGCCTATACCGCTGTCAATCACTTCAAAACGAGCTTCAATGAGTTGTTCACTCTTCTCAACATGTGAGACTTTGAGCTTTACAAAACCATTTTCAGTGAATTTAATAGCATTGTAGATCAAATTGTTGAGAATTTGGCCTAGCTTGTGTTCGTCACCAATCACATAATCGGGTATATCATAACTTATTTCTAATATGAACTCAATATTTTTCTCAATCGCTTGAATTTTAAGCGGTTGAACATGTTGTTGTACAAATCTTTTCAGATTAAATATGCGCTCTTCAACAATCATTTTGCCTGCTTCTATTTTAGAAAAATCAAGAACGCTGTTTATAATTTTAAGAAGTGAAATAGCGCTTTCCTTAACCATTTCCAAATTGGCTCTCTGTTGTTTATCCAGTGTACTCATTAGCGTCAATTCAGTCATCCCAATAATCCCATTCATGGGTGTTCTAATCTCATGACTCATATTTGCTAAAAACATGCTCTTTGCCTTGTTCGCCTCATCGGCCAAAAGCTTTGAAGTTTTAAGTTCCTCACGGTATTTAACTTGCTCTGTGGAATCTCTCAAAACAAATACATAAGCAATTTGATCATTAAAATTGATGACATTCCCAACAGTTTGAAGCCATTTCAAGTTTCCCTCTTTAGTTCTAATTCTAAATTCAATTTTATCTCTATTGATAAATTCCAAATTAACGCCATTTTCTATGGTATCGCTTTCCAGATCTTCAACATAGACAAACTTTCTAAAATCTTGATTTAACACTTCATCGATCTCATATCCTGTCAGCAATTTAACAGAAGGAGAAACATAAGTAATTAAATTACGGATATCTATTTGAATAATTGTATCCAACATGCTGTCGGTTAACAATCTTAGGTTGCGTTCACTCTCCACTAAATCCCTTGACATCTTCTTATAATCCGTAATATCTTGAAGCGCAATAATGATATGCAAATTGTTATCTACAATCGCAGGTGATGCATTTAACCGCAAACAGCGGTTATCGTTTTTATTTTCATCTGGATTTTTATACATAATTTCCATACCCCTGACGATCATCTTTTTCTCTAAAACCCGTTTCAGTGTGCGCTCAATGAGACAGTCCTCACAGTTCAAACACACGGGGTTATCTACATCCGTATGGTATGTGCACAAAAAAAGCTGAATAAAATTCTTGTTAATAAGATCTTTCAATGTTAAATCAAAGATTTTAACGATTTCTTGATTGAGTTTGGTAATTCTAAATTGATCGTCGACAATGGCAAGCCCCACAGTCGTATTTTCAAAGATGGCTTCCAATTTGGCTTTTTCATACTCTAAATGCTTTTCAGTTTCTTTCTTCGTCGTAATGTCACTTAACATAATGACATAGTTTGTTGTATTGCCACGGTCATCTCTAACCGCTTGCATTTGCAAACTTTCCCAATAACTTTCCCCACTACTGTTTTTAAGCATAATCTCTGTATTCCATTTTGAACGGTAATCAATATAGAAATTAACCATTTCTTCAAAATCGGATTCTCTCCTAGAAATCAGCAAATCTAAGGCATTTTTGCCCGTAAGAACATCCTCTTTCTCAAAATACTTATTTAAAAAATAAGGATTGCAATACTCAATAGCCCAAGATACGTCCGTTATGATCATAGAATTGTTACTTTGTTCAACCAAGCTTGAAAATTTTAAAAGTTTCTCCTCAGCCCTAAATACTCTGTCCATATCTCTGAAAATAATGACATATCCTGTAATCGTATTTTTCTCATCATAAGATGCGGAAATACTTGCAGATATGTATTTATGAGAATCCTCTTCAAGTTTTAAAAGCGTATCTTTTGGTAGCCCAATGGCCTGCTGGTCTTTTTTTAATGCCTCCAAGGGTAGAAAAATACGCTCGTGCGTCAATCGATTTACAATTTCAAACACTTGATCAATGGGTTCACCTATTAGAGCCTTTTTCTCTCTTTCAAGAATATCACATGCTTTATGATTTACAAACGTAACGGTCTGCATTTCATTTGCAATAAGGATCCCCTCACCGGCTACCTCTAATATTTTTATCAAATCTAAACGATCAATATGATCCATGTTATCACCTTCTTTTTTTAACCTATTCTTCTATCCTATTCTTAACCACTCTCTGGTAATTTAAACAAACATTTCGGCAGTTTAAAATTAATCCGCAATAAAATCACTTAACTTTTACATAAAAACAAAAGAGCTCTATCCAAAAGTTTGAATCTCTTTTGGATAGAGCTCTTTTTAAGGCTGTATCTTCTTTTTTCTATAAGTTCAAAATCTCAACACTTCTCTCTAATATGCCGTTAAAATAAGCAAGTGCCAAGCCATAATTTGTAATATAGACCTTTTGGTTTTCGCACAAATCGATTCTCGTCTGCATACTTTTTCGATTCATCATGCAAGCGCCACAATGAATGATCAGATCAAAAGCATTGGGATTCTCAGGGAAATCATGTCCCATAGAAAATGTGATCTCAACTTGATCTGAAATTTTATTTCGGATCAAGTTGGGAATTTTAACACGACCGATATCCTCATGTGAATGATTATGTGTGCAACTTTCAGAAATTAGAATTTTAGCATTGGGTTTTAATGCTTTAAAGGCATCAACCCCCTCAATCAAACTTTTTATATCCCCCTTTTGACGTGCGAAAAGAATAGAAAAACTGGTCAGCTTAATATGCTCTGGCACAATTTTACTGACTGCTCCAAAAGCTTGAGAATCGGTTACAACGAGGTCCACTTTGGGGAGTTCTTTCAAAGCTACTTCGAGTTCTGTATCTCTTACGACATAACTTTTTATACCGTGATCTAAACAATCTCTAATAAGCTGCACTTGAGGTAGAATAATTCTACCTTTAGGCGCTTCAGAATCAATCGGAACAACCAATACAACGGTACTGCCATAAGGCAAAAGATCGCCCACAATAACAGGTTCTTCTTCAATTTTTGTCAATTGGCTCATCAACTTTTGATTGAGCTCATGAATATCTGTCATCACTTGTGTTGAAACAAAAGTGACATCACCAAAATTCGAACGAATCGCTTGTTTCTGAATCTCATTTAATAAATCCGCTTTATTCACAACACACATAAACGGGATTCCATATTTTTTAAAAGTGCCCGTCATTGCCTTGTATTCTTGAACATCTGGAGCAGCTCCATCCACAAGATAAATCGCAAAATCCGTTCTACTCAGCATTTTTTTAGATTTTTCAACTCTTAAGTCTCCGAGTAAGCCTTCATCATCAAGTCCAGCTGTATCTATAAATACAACTGGCCCAAAAGGTATAAGCTCCATTGCTTTAAATACAGGATCGGTTGTTGTGCCTTCTACTTCAGATACAACTGCAATATCTTGACCTATAATGGCATTGAAAAGGGATGATTTTCCTGCATTCCTATTGCCATAAATGCCTATATGAAAGCGATTTGCATGAGGTGTTTTATTCATTATACCCTCCCTAATTTATAAGAAAATGTCTCTTTTACCTTCAGATAAATCTTTAAGACCTTGTATAACAACTTGTTTGGTTTCAGGTTTTTTGATTTTTTCAACTTCTTTTGCAATAAAATGATCTGCCATTTCTTTAAGCTCCTCATCTCCAAAATCAAGTGCGTATTCCTTTAATGTCATCAATGCATTCGGCTGACATACATGTTGAATCTCGCCCGTCTTTGCAAGTTTCATAAAACGATCCCCAGTCCGTCCCATTCTATAGCAAGAAGTACAATAACTTGGAATAAAACCATCTTTAATCAGACCTTTTATGACTTCCATTGGGGATCTTTCATCCGAAATTGCAAACTGTTTTATATCATGATTGCCTTCTTCTTCCTCTTTATAGCCACCAACACCCGTACACGAACCTGCACTGAGTTGTGATATCCCATGGTAGAGCAATTCATTTCTAATCACTTCGGTTTCTCTGGTGGACAAAATCAAGCCCGTAAAGGGCACTGCAATTCGAAGTATTGCGACGATCTTTTTAAAAGTCGCATCGTCAATTAACGCATTGAAATCTACCATTTCCATGCCTTCAGCTTTTTTGATGCGAGGTACAGAAATTGTATGGAAGCCAACGCCATAATGGTCTTCAAGATGCTTGTTATGCATCATTAGAGCCAATACTTCGAATTTATAATCCGCAAGGCCGAACAAGACGCCTGCACCGACATCGTCCACGCCACCTTGCATTGAACGGTCAAAGGCTGTTAAGTGATATTCATAATCGCCTTTGATACACTTTGGATGCATATCTTCATAAGTGGGTTTATGATACGTTTCTTGGAACAATATATAAGTGCCAATATCCGCTGCTTTCAGCTTTATATAATTTTCAACTGTTGTTGAAGCAATATTCACGTTGATACGTCTAATATTGCTCTTTTCACTTGCCTCACTATAGATCGTCTTCATTGCATTCAATATATAATCAATATCACAATTAACGGGATCTTCACCAGCTTCAAGTGCAATTCTCTTATGCCCCATTTTTTCTAGGATTCGAACTTCAGCTCTGATTTCTTCTTCCGAAAGCTTTCTTCTAGCAAACTTATTTTCACGCTTATAACCACAATATTTACAATTGTTCACACAATAGTCACTCACATATAGCGGTGCAAAAATAACCACTCGATTACCATAGATTTCGCTTTTGATCTTCTCAGCAATTTTGTAGATTTGTGACACATGCTCTTCTGATTCAGCTTGTAGTAAGATCGCAATTTCTTCATAAGTCAAGCCCTTTTTATCTGCAGCTCTTCTAATGACATTTTGAATATCTTCATGAGTTGCATTTTTTGCATTTTCTAAAATTTGACCGATCTGTTCATGATTGATGAAGTTTGCTTCCGTGTAATTATGATCGTTGTACTTCATAAGTTTGCCTCCATTTTCAATGTAAATTATGCATCAACTGACTTTTTCGAAATAGAAGTTTTGACTGAAACATTTTTAAGATTTCCAAGTTTGCCAGTGAGACCATTGATCTCATCCATCTCGCCAATCACTATGATGGTAATCACGGATATACCATACTGATCAAAGGGGATTCCCGTCCTACCTCTGACAATTTCTTTAAACTCCGAAACGATTTCATTAAATCTACTTTGAACGCCTTGTGCATCTTCTAGTATTGCGCTAATAACAGCGACTTTCTTTGTCATTTTTACCTCCCGATATCCTATTTATCATTGTCTGTCAAAACTCCGTTTTCCCCGACACGTCCTCGTCTAACCGCAAAGCGCAGGCTGAACATTCCCGCTCTTTGCTGGACGAAGACTAATGATCACTATAAAAAAACCTTCTCAAAGAGAAGGTCTATCACAACAAAAGGTTTCACAAGTTCTCGTTCAACCCTTGGTCGAGCGAAAAATAATGAAATTGATCATGATGGATTACTTCCTTTCAGATTAGATACTCTGCTCTGTTAGGTCGGTAAAAATTGTTAGACAAAACTCACAAGCTATTGCAAATGCTCACGAATTTTGAATCTGTTTGTTAATATCTTATCAATCATTTTTAAAACTGTCAAGTCCTTATATTCATGATTTAAAATTTTATAATCTGCACTTGATTTCTGCCCACACGTTTTGAGCCATATAAAGCAATATCCGCATTTTTGAGCAGTAAGTCTTCATTGGTATCGTCATTATAATGTTCAAATATAGCCACACCAATACTTATGGTCACTCTCTTATCAATACCAGCTTCCTTATGGGGTATATTGAGCTCATTGACACCCTTTAAAATCTGATGCGCAAGGCCTTTTACATTTTCATAGTTTGCATTTGGCAAGATCACAAGGAACTCATCACCTCCAAATCTATAGATATAAGGTGTCGCCGTTGAGGATTCTCTAAAAATAATACTTGAAATCAATTTGATGACTACATCGCCTTCTAAATGACCATATTTGTCATTGTATTCTTTGAAAAAATCGATATCACACAAAATGGTCGCAATCTCAGATTGCTCTGTCCTAATTGTATTTAATATTTTTTTTACATCTTCATTGAGTGCATTTCGGTTGAGCAAACCGCTAAGACCATCTCTTCTGGAAATCTGTTCAAGTGTCTTATTTAAAGATTTCATTTGCTCACTTTTAAGTGCATTTGTGATTGCAATTGAGATGTAAGAAGAAAAGACCCTTATCATTTCAAGCTCATAATGATCAAACCCATTCTGTTCATATTTTTGCAGAGAAAAGACACCAATAACCGCGTTATCATTGATCAGCGGGACATAAAACACAGTTTCATAAGGGACGGTGATTCCTGGAAAATTCACATCTAAAGCTTCAAAGTCATCCAACTTTAATTGCGTATTCAGACCGGTGTAGATCTCTTTCCCATTTCTTATGGTCCACGCAGCAAGACTGCTTTTATTGGAAACATTAATATCATAAGTTAAGGTTATTTCCCCTGCATGATACATGGTTCGTCTTGTTATTAATGCGTTCTCCTTGTCGTGTAAACCAATCACGATGGCATCACAAGCAACAAAACTTTTAAGTTTTTGAATAATGAGTTTTATTAAAGCCTCATAATCTTGTTCTTTTGAAATATCTTTTGAAACTTCATGTATAAACCTCATATTCTCGAAAAGTTTTTCGTTATTTGCTCTTATTTTTTCATTCAACTCAATTTCAGTTTTTTCAGTTAATTGGTAGATACTTGCCTCATAAAGGTTGCGCATCATTTTTTCATCATAGTGCACAAGTTTGCGATAGTTTTCAAATCCAATATCATACAGTTTAAGTTCTTCAGTCAAGTGACAACAAGTCTTCAAAGCTTCTCTTAAAATTTCATGATCCTCTATCTTTTCAGAATTTTCGACGACTTTTTGGCACAGTTCAAATGCTTCTGCCAATCTTCCTGTTCTAGAAAGCTGCTTGACACGTTCGTAGCTGACATCGTTTAAACCCGCAGCATCTTGTTCGGCTTCAAATAATGCTTCGGCTCTATTGAGTTCTTTTTCAGCCTCTGTGTAATGCTCTTGAATTCTAAGGTATTTGCTCCGCACAATATGGTACAACCCCTCAAGGTTCTTTTGGGATTTAAGACACTCCGCCATCATTTCTAAGTACCACGACACCTCTTCCAGTTGTTTTTGATCTAACGACTGATCAATGATGTTATAGGCGACTAAATACTGCGATTTAATGTTGAATTCCTTTCTTGCAAGTTCAAATGCTTCTTTATAGTAATAAATTGCCTTATCTTTCATCCCCATTGAATTGTAAACCGTTGCAATATTGTTGATTAAAGTACTTCTGTAATTGATTTTTTGATCCTTATGCTCTGTTAGTCGTAGCCCTTGGTGATAATAATCAAGGGCTAATGCAAATCTGCCTAATTGGTTGTGAACATTACCCAATATATTAATGATTTTAAGATTTAAATCTTGATCTTCCAAATTATGAGCCAGATTTATTGCTTTTATCGCAGTATCATGAGCCAGATTAATATTGCCAGCAAACAATAATTCTAGTGCATAATTGGCTAAAGTTCTCGCTTTTAAATAATCATCCGTAATTTGATCCAAATCCTGTAAAAGACAGCTCAATGAATTAAGTTTTACTTTATGAGTAATTCGATCCTCATTTTCTACCTCATTATTTATTCGATTACACATATCAACAATAGAATTGTAAGTCAGCGTCAATATTTTTCACCCCCAAAATATTGTATTATTGTAACATATTCTTGTGTATTTGAATAGCATTTTCCTATCACTATTTGTGCTTTGGATTAATGAAACCACCCTCTAATAACAGTTGTGAAATTTCCTTTTTATCAAGGGGTTGACTGAATAAATAGCCTTGAATCATTTCAACATTTAACGTTTTTAAATAATCCAATTGTGGCATTTCCTCAACACCTTCAACGACGATTTCAAAATTCATATGATGTGCCATATCTACAATTGAATCTATCAAGTTATACTCTTGACTTTCAAAATCCATCTCAAGCAAGAAATCTTTATCAATTTTCAATTTATCTATTTCTAAACGCCTAAGATAGTTTAGAGAAGAATATCCTTTTCCAAAGTCATCCAGAGCAATTTTCACTCCCAATGCTTTCGCTTCTAAAATGATGCCATTCGCTAGATTAATGTCCTCAATTAAACAAGTCTCAGTAATCTCGAGACATATTTTCGAAGGATTTACATTTAGAGTGATCATTGTGTCGTGAATATATTTAATAAAATCTGGCGATGTAAACCAAATCGGCGACGTATTTATGGACACAAAAAAGTCCTCTTCAAAAATTTCTTCCCACAGCATGAGCATACGACAACTTTTTTCAAAGACCCATTTATCAATTTCCTCAACGATTCCAAGCTTTTCAGCAATCGCTATAAAAATTTCAGGTGAAACGTGATGTTCATTTTTTCTTTTCCATCTCACCAGCGCTTCAACACCTTTTATTTTAAAAGTGTAGGGATCGACCACGGGTTGATAAACGACAAAGATCTCATTATTTTTAAGTGCCATTTTTAAGTCACTTTCAAGCTGTAATTGTTTTTGGTAAACATCTTTTAGCCTTTGAGAATAGAAAATCACAGTCTGATTTGACTGACTTTGACTGGCAATTTCAATATTGTTAATGAGTTCATCACCACTCCGACCATGCTCTGGGTATCTTGCAGCAACAATTTTAAGTTCAATTTCATTGTTTGGAAGCAACTTTTTCATAGAGTCTTGAAGCTTCTGAATTTGTTTTATGACACCATATTCATCATTTAAAGAAGATAGCGCCGCAAATGTATAATCAGCAGTTCTGTACACTGCCTCAAAGCCAAAGGCAGTCTTTATTTGGGTCATAAACGTGCTCAAGAACATCTGTATATTTTCATTACTTAACTGTTCAACAATTTCTCTGTCATTTTTTAAATGTATGGATACCAAACTAATGTGGTCACTTTCATCAGCCGTACTCAACAGCGTATTTAAATCTTTTTCTAGCAAATAGATATTCCCAACCCCAGTAATTGTATCAAAATACCCCATTTCTGCTATAAAATTTTCTCTTTCATTCAAGAGTAACTTTAATGATTTGTATGCATTCATGATCGTATCAATTTCAGAAATACCGGTTTCCTCAATGTTAAAATGATTGTGATCCGACTTGTTTTCGATAATCTGATTATTTAGGACTGTTATTTTATGAATCAGACCTTTGTAGATCAACTTGTAATAGATCAAAAATGTCAGCAATATTAATAGGCCTATAATCAACACGATATAGAGCAGCATCTTATCTCGCATTTTTGAAAGTTTGAAATTTTCATACGTGATGGTTCGGAGTAACAAAGGATGTTCTAACCACATTTTTTGATCTAAAGTCGCCAGTTCAAACACATCCATAGCATCAGCACGCTTAATCACAATCCGATTGCCCACTTCTAAAGCTGAAATACCGCTCTGTTCTTTCACCTGCTCAAGTTCATCGGGGCTTAAAAAAGTCACTTTGAATTGTGTATCAATATCTATATATTCACTACTATCATTTAAAAGATATGGATACAACGACTCATAAACGGCTACTGGGTAATGCCTCAACATCACTTGTATCAAATCATGCACTTGAATGATATGTATCTCTGTTTTCTCAAAATATTGTTGTGAAACTATTTTGATTTTATGATCTACAGGATTTACATAATATCCAAATGTGTTTGAAATGGTCTCCATGGATAAATGATCAAGATTTTGTTCGAGTAACATCACAATTGACTTTGCTTCTTTTAAAGTCCCTGTTGATTCAATAAGCTCAAGTTCTTTGTCAAACAGATAAAGTTGTTCCGCTGATAGGGTTTCTTTAAGAACACCAAGTCTATATTTTGTTAAATCTATATCCATATTTTCTTCTATCGTATTCCACTTTTGTATTTCACCACTGGCAAGCGTGAGTATGATATTTAATCTGTCGAAAGTGTGGTCAATATAGGCCATATCTCTTTCAAACAGCGCCTCTTCAATTGCAGATACGAACAAGGTCTGCCCCCTCATATTAAGAGCTGCCCCTAGAATGGAAACAAGTAATAATAATACGACCATCTTAAAAAGAATAGACTTCATCTTAACCACTCCTAAAAAAAGCAATGCCAAATCTTGACATTGCTTTTTATACCCACTATCTCAAAAAATAATGATTAAATACGATATGAATTCTTTTATGCCGAATAATTTTCCCATTTTTCAAGAATTATCAAATACTCTGTTTCCAGAGTTTCTTTTTGATCAAGCAGATCTTGTACACGTTGGTAATCATCAGAATAGGTCGTCATATCCTGTTCAATTGCCGCCAATTGAATTTCAATAGCCGCGAGCTCTTGTTCTAACTTATTAATCATGAATACATTTTTCTTTTTATTGATATTCTCATTCACAGATAAAGCATCTTCCGCTTCTTGTTTTGCTTCTAATCCTGATTTGCCTTTTTCCTCAGCCTTGTTTCTGATACACTCAACTTCATGGATCGATTTTGATTTTAGTAACTGTACACTTTTCTCCACTTTATACTGCTCATAATCACCATCAATAAGTGTTAATTTCTGATCTTTTAGCCACCAAATCTTATGCGCAAATTTATTGATAAAATGTCTATCGTGTGATACAAAGACAAGCGTTCCTGTATACTCTTCAATAGCATCTTCAACCCACTCCCTTGACTTTAAGTCCAAATGATTCGTAGGTTCATCCAGTAATAAAAAATTGACTTTGAGTTGCATCATTTCACAAAGTTTTAATCTTGTTTTTTCGCCACCCGATAATGCACCGATCTTTTTAAATACCATTTCTTGCTGAAATTTATAGCTTGCCAAAACAGCTCTTCCTTGACCTTCATTAAGGGCAAGTGCGTCCATAATGAACTCTAAAACGGTCATATTCGGGTTATCAAAGATTATTTCCTGCGGCAAGTAGGCCACATTGACACTTGGCGCAAATTCAAAGGCGCCTGAGTCCAAATTGAGTTGATTCATGATCAATTTGAGAAGTGTCGATTTTCCAGAACCATTATCTCCTAAAATAGCGATTTGGTCTTTATAAAATACTTTGGCAGTGACGTGCTCTAGTATTTTTTGATCCCCAAAGGACTTGCATACACTCTCTAATTTTAGCATCTCTTTACTTCTCAATGCTGAACCCGTAAACTGATTTTTGATTGCATTTTCTTTAAGGGGTTTCTCAATTTTAGGCATTCTTTCAATTCGCTTTTCTATGGCAAACGCTTGCCTATGCAATTTGGGATTGTCCGCCTGAGTCGCCCATTGGTGCAATCTTTTCGCCGCCGCTTCAAGCTGTTTTAACTTTTTCTGATTTTGTTCAAATTGATTTAATTGCTGTTCAAATCTCATTTCCTTTTCAGAAGCATAGAAGGTATAGCCCCCGCCATAAAGCTCTGCTTTACCCTCTTGAATCTCAATAATGCGCGTTACCGTTTGATCGAGAAAATAGCGATCATGTGAAATAATTAAGACAATCCCCTTAAAGGTCATTAAGAAAGACTCTAACCATTCTATGGTATCTAGATCTAAATGATTCGTAGGTTCGTCTAGCAATAATACATTAACATCTTGCAGTAAAATTTTAGCCAAGTTAACCCGCGTTTTTTCGCCGCCACTTAAGAGCATATAGTATTTATCTTGCATTTCCTTCGAAATATTAAGTGTATCACAGATTTGATCAATCTGATCTTCAACCAGATAGCCGTTGCCATGCTCAAACGCAATTTGAAGCTTCCCATATTTTTCTATCAGAGCTTCCTCTTTTGCTGTCAATAATTGCTGCTCCAAAACCTTCATCTCTCTTTGGATATCAAAGAGTTTATCAAAAGCGGATTCCAAATAAGTTCTGACGCTCAGTGTTGGCTTTGTATCCGGGATCTGTTCTAGTAAGCCAATTTTTGCTTGTTTTGAAATAAAAATTTGCCCCGATTCCCAGTTTTCAGTTCCTAATAGCAATTTAAAAATTGTTGTTTTTCCTGAACCATTTGCACCTAGAATGCCAACGACTTCCGATTCATGTACATCAAATGTCAATTTATCTAAAACTTGGTTTGCACCATAATATTTTTCTATTTCACTAAATCCAATTTTAATCATTTTATTCTCCTCGTTTTGTGTGAGGTTTTATGGGCTAATGAAAGACATAAAAAAACCCGCGTAAGTATATACACGGGTTAAACTCTAACTTCGCGACGCCTTACTTACATAAAAACCTCAATTTTAGACAGACTTCCCCTACATTGTGTTCAAAATATGCTGAAATATTCGCAACATAGTGTTCCAATCTATCCAATTGATTTCTGTTTTCACATAAGAACATATAACGCCTCCAAAAATACTATAGCATAACTTCTATGCGACTTCAACATGCAAAGAAAAACATTCTGAGAAACTCATAGTAATCTGCCGTTGAATATCTAATCGTACACGCATCCACAAGCTCTACACCTTTATACTGAGAAGCTCTATAAGCAAGTCCAGCATTTGCAAAATTGATCTCAAAAGTCATTTGATCCGGTAAGGCAAGCTCACATGCGTTTGGTGACAATTTATATTTTTTAAGTGCGACTCTAATGCCATCTTCAATGGCAACCAGAGCATTGTTTCCAGTCATGGTGATACAAGAACTCCCCTTGCATGATTTGACTGCGATGGTTGTAATCTCTGGGATCAACTGCTTAGCTTCTTCACATATGGCTTGATCTCCAGTGATCGCAATGACTGGAACTTTATAATAAGCCGCGGTATAAGCATTCATCATAAATTCACTCATAAGAAGACCGTTCATCTTAAGCCACTTCATACTTGTAGAATTCATGGTATGCGCGAGCGGACTTCCATCGGAATAAGCGCCTGCATGGTAACCCGTAAAAACCACAGCATCATAACCGTCATCAACCCCCGACATCATGATTAAGGGATCTCTTGTCCACGCTCTGTGTACTAAAACGCCACTTGGCAATTCAGAAATATTGATATTGCGACCGGTGTCATGAGCATCTTTTACGAGTACCTTCTCGCTTCCCAGTTCAATAGCCGTTTCACAGACAACCTGTACTTCCTTAGTCATTTGATTTTTAGCCCATTCATAAGATCTATGGCTCGCATCCACCTCATCCCAACTGACAACCCCAGCAATGCCTTCCATGTCCGAACTCACATAAAGTTTCATCTTACACCTCCTGTTTTAATAGGGATAAACTCATTTCACACTGTAAAAAAACCCCTAACGCAAGACACGATTCATCTATGTCAAATGTATCTGTGTGTAGCGCTGAAATAAGGTTTTTACTTTTATTGCCACATCCCAAATGATAGAAAGCGCCCTGCGCGCGATCCAGAAAAAACGAAAAGTCTTCTACGCCTAATGATGGCGCTTCTTTTTCAAAAACATTTTTTTCACCTAAATATTGATTTGCTATTTTTTTAATCTGCTTTGTAACGGTTACATCATTTATTAGAGCCTGATAACCTTCGCTAAAGGTAACCACTGCATCGCCATCATTTGAACGCGCTATTGCTTCTGAGACTCTTATGATCTTATCCTTCAAAGTCTTTCTAAGCGTTTCATCCGTAGTTCTCATCATGCCCGACATGATCACTTCATCGCATATGATATTGTCTTTTACACCGCCGTTAATTTGATTGATCGAGACGACGGCTTGATCAAGTGGCGATAGTTGTCGACTCATAAGATTTGAAATTGCCATCTGTATTTGGGCAGATATATTGATAGCATCTACCCCTTTTTCTGGATATGCCCCATGAGCCGCTTTCCCCTTGACGGTAATTTGAAGGCCATCAGATGCGGCATTGAGCTTCCCTTCACGCGTTTCGATCTGACCAACTTCTAAATATGGCATCACATGTAATCCCAAGACATAGTCCACTTTAGGGGTATCCATACAACCGGCCTCAACCATCCTTTTGGCACCGCCAATGGTTTCTTCAGCCGGCTGAAAAAAGCCTTTTACAGTACCAGACCAGCTGTTTTGATGCGCTTTCAAGTATTTTAGAGTGCCCAGCAGTATTGTCGTATGCGCATCGTGTCCACAAGCATGCATGATCCCCTGCCGCTTGGATTGATAGACAGATGCCGTCAATTCATTTATAGGCAATGCATCTATATCTGCTCTAATGCCAACAACACATGAGCCCTCTGGCGATATCCCCCCTTCTAAAATCGCTACCACACCCGTCTGTGCATATCTTTTATGCGCAATGCCCATTTCGTCTAACAACGCTTCAATCAACTCTTGAGTTGCCCATTCTTGTTCACTCAGTTCAGGGTTTATATGAATTTTACGTCTGGTTTCAATCAACCAAGATTCAAATTTTTTAATTTCTAAAAATGACT
The DNA here is from genome assembly GCF_001748365.1 of Fusibacter sp. 3D3. GTDB lineage: Bacteria > Bacillota > Clostridia > Peptostreptococcales > Acidaminobacteraceae > Fusibacter_A. The sequence continues at coordinate 111,231 of NZ_BDHH01000006.1, forward strand.
GTTGTTCTCTATACATGTCCCCTCCCATTTATAAGGCATAACGCCTACTCAGTCCGCTTCGCTACCTTCGTAACCCTTGCGCAATCCTTGCGGATTGCCATATTCTAGCTTTCATACTCAGTCCGCTTCGCTACCTTCGTAACCCTTGCGCAATCCTTGCGGATTGCCATATTCTAGCTTTCATACTCAGTCCGCTTCGCTACCTTCGTAACCCTTGCGCAATCCTTGCGGATTGCCATATTCTAGCTTCCATACTCAGTCCGCTTCGCTACCTTCGTAACCCTTGCGCAATCCTTGCGGATTGCATTCATCTGGCGTTTAAACGCCAGATGAATCGGGTATATGTCCCCCACTTTAAAAAGTGGGGGACATATACCCAAGGGTTATAATAAATAATCCACAATTTTACAAATTTTATCCTCTTTGAAAAAGACTCTTGGTACTCTCATTGAAATTCGACTGAGTATTTCATTTCTATTGGTCTTTGCCTGTGAGGCCAATAGCACTAAGGGGAGTGCTTTAGAATCAAATAAGATTACCTCACTTCCCACTTCGCAATCTGATATGTGAGTAACGTCCACCATACATTGATCCATGCACATGAGCCCTACAATCGGCGCTTTCATGCCACTTACTATAAAATAGCCCTGATTGGAAAGCATTCTTGGAAGTCCATCCGCATAACCCACTGGTAAAGTTGCTATTTTCCGTTTTTCATTTACAATGTAAGTAGAATCGTAACTTACACCTTCGCCCGCTTCAATCCACTTAATGGCTGATATATTGGTCTTAAAATTCATAATGGGCGATAATTCAAAAGGCGTCGGTCTGCTGCAATACCCATATAAGAGCGCACCCATTCTCACAAGATCATATTGTCTTTCAGGATATGCAATTGTACCAATACTATCGCAGACATGCTTTAAGGGGATTTCTATACCGATCGCTTGTAATGCGCTTATCACATCATCAAACTTACGAAATTGAATAGCATCCGAATCTCGATCTGTAAGGGCTAGGTGCGTAAATAATCCCTCAACATAAATCGCTGGCATTTGTACCATTTTTTGAATATCCTCAACCATCAAACGATGATCTTTATAACCTAAACGGTTAAAGCCAGTATCCATTTTAACATGAACCTTTGCAGTAGTCTTTAAATCCAATGCCAGTGCATTGAGTCTGTTCGCATCTTCTAAAGAAAAGAGAGTAAGCGTAATGTTCGCCTTTATCGCCAGTTCAAAATCGCTTTGAGTGGTGGCACCCATCACCATAATGGGCACTGAAGGGTGGCTTTTTTCTTTTTCAAAATATTTTCGGATACTCAACGCTTCCCTTAAGCTGGCAACCATAAGGTAATCACAACCAAGCATCACAAGTTCATCGGAAATCGTATGAAGGTCATGGCCATAGGCATTCGCCTTAACCACACCTGCGATCTTCACCTTTGGGTCGATATTTTTTTTAAGTTCAGTGAAATTTCTTTTTAACAAATCCAGATTGATTTCAACTCTAGTCCCTAAGAAATTCTGTATATCCTTTTTAATCACCTGTGCCTCCTCAAAAATAAGCCTTACTTACTTTTCAAGCAATTCCAGTGCCATTTTATTCTAATCATACCGCTTGTAAATCCATGTCTTCATAATTTCATCCTCCGAATAATTCCTATCATTGAGATTATGCATCCTATTTATGGGATGGCATTTACTTCCCTTTTTTAACCTTTTTTTCATCGTAACAGTTTCAGCACTTTATTACAATCATTAATAGTGGTTAGAGTGTCAAATCCAAAAGTTGAGCAACCTTCTAGCATATGATGTCGTTTACGAAAAGTATGCGATACAGCATAGGGTAGAGGGTTCGTGCGAAACTGGATTTGATACTCTAACCCTAAATCTTTTGAAAAAAAAAAGGAAACCCATTTTGGATTTCCCACACACACTATTTTTTTATAAAAAACCTATAATCGCTTTAATCTCATCCATTTTGCCTGCTTCTCTCAAGTCTATAAATCGGCTGGCAATAACAACACCATCTACTACCTTATTGAATTCAAGAACATCTTCGCGGCTTTTAATTCCAAAACCTGCTACCACAGGCGTTTTAGTATATTTTTTAATCTTATGACTCATAAGAGTTACTTCTTTTAAATCAGGCCTTTGAGTGCCCGTAATGCCTTTAACGGCAACCAAGTATATGAAGCCCTCACTCTCTTTTACAATCTGTTCAACACGTCTCTCGCTCGTTGTAAGCGCAATCAATGGAATAATATGCATTTCATAAAGCTCGGCAACTAATTTAAATTCAGCGGATTCTTCGTGTGGCAAATCTGGAATAATGAGCCCCTGCACGCCAGATTCAGAAAGTAACTTACAGGCTTTTTCAAAACCAAATTGGTAAATGGGATTGAGATAGGTCATCACCACCATCGGTATATCCGTCTCTGCTTTAATGATCTTTGCGAAACGGATGACATCCTTAAAAGTTGTCTTTGCTTTCAGCGCCCTGAGACCTGCATTAAGGATCGTTTCTCCATCTGCTGCAGGGTCAGAAAAGGGCATTCCAAGTTCTAGCAAATCTATGCCACTCTTTATCAAAAATCTAGCATAATCCAAGCTGGCTTCAAATCCACCATCGCCCACCATAACATAGGACACAAGTGCCTTTTTATTATTCTCAAATGCGGTATTAATTTTTCTCATCATAATACTCCTTTATGGTTTCGACATCTTTATCACCTCTACCCGATAAATTGATGACAATTGTTTCCGAGCTACTCATTTGTGGCGCCAATTTTAAGCCATATGCCACTGCATGCGCACTTTCGAGTGCAGGTATAATGCCCTCGTTTTTACATAATATATCAAAGGCTTCTAAAGCTTCTGCATCACTTATTGGATGATATTTCACTCGGCCAATATCATTGAGATAACTATGCTCCGGACCAATTCCAGGATAATCCAATCCCGCTGAAATAGAGTAAGCCTCTTCTATTTGACCCGCTTCATCTTGTAGCAAATAGGTTTTCGTCCCATGTAGGATGCCGATCTTGCCGCCATTTATGGAACAAGCATGTGCTCCAGAATGAAGTCCTTTTCCAGATGCCTCAATCCCATAAAGTTTTACATCTTTTAAATCAATAAAGGGTTCAAACATGCCAATGGCATTACTGCCACCCCCTACACAAGCAATAATAGCCGTTGGATTTTTGCCCTCATGCTCAAAATGTTGAGCCAAGGTTTCTCTGCCGATAATCTTTTGAAAATATTTTACAATTTCTGGATAAGGCGCAGGGCCAATTGCAGAACCTATAATATAATGCGTATCTTCAATATTTGCCGCCCAATATTTGAGTGCTTCATTCGTCGCATCTTTTAGAACTCGGCTCCCAGATTTAACAGGAACCACTTCCGTTCCCAACAATTCCATCTTAAACACATTTAATTTCTGTCGTCTCATATCTTCTTCGCCCATAAAAACTTTACACTGTAAACCCAATAGTGCAGATGCCGTTGCAGTTGCCACACCATGCTGACCAGCGCCAGTCTCTGCAATTACTTTTTCCTTGCCCATACTCTTGGCAATCAACGCTTGACCTATGGCATTATTGATTTTATGAGCACCCGTATGATTTAAATCTTCTCTTTTTAGATAAATTTTAGCACCGCCACATTTCTTGCTGAGATTTTCAGCGTAATAGAGCGGATTTTCTCGCCCAACGTACTGCTTCATATAATAGTTAAATGACTCGATAAACGCTTGATCACTTCTGAGTCTTGTGAAGGTCTCTTCAAGTTCGATCACCGCCTCCATCAATATTTCTGAAATATATTGTCCACCATACTCACCATACTTCATAACTTACGCCTCCTATTTATAAGCTTACATTCATCTGCGCTATAACATTGTTTTACAAATGAATGCATCAATGCTTTATTCTTTTTACCCTCTTGCTCAACCCCTGAGCTGACATCCACTGCAAAAGGATGATAACCACGGATTAACTCAGCAACATTATCTGAAGTAAGACCACCCGCGATAATAAGGGGTTTGCTTGACTTAATTTGTTTCAAAATTTCCCAATCAAAAGTCTTGCCGGATCCTGGCACCATTGCATCCATCAAATAGTAGTCTACTTTGGGATGGCTACTGAGCATATGATATGCTGTAATCGCCTCTAAAATTTCTTTATAACTGAATGCCTTGATAATTTGTACAGGCCTATTAAGTGCCTCATAATCATCAAAGGGACCATGAATCTGAATCATATCAAAGGGGATGGTCTCTATTACTTTGTTGATTTCTGCTACAGTTTGATCTTTAAACACGGCTACTGTTTTGATACCCGTCTCTTTTATTGCATTTACAATTTCATAAGCGCTCTGAATAGCCACTTGCCGCTTACTCTCTGCAAATACAAGGCCTATATAATGGGCGCCGCTCTGGGCAACAAAATGAGCTTCTTCAACGCTTTTGACACCGCAAATTTTAATACCCGTTTGAGTAACACTTCTAATTAAATGTTCCCCCATAAGGACACCATGAAATCCAATTTTAATTAAATAATCCATCTCATCAAGGCTTGTAATACCACTTTCGCTGACAATAGGTTTACTGTAAGATGCCAACCCAAGTGTGTTGTATAAATTCACAGACACATCAATATCGGTTTTAAACGTTTGCAAATCTCGATTATTGATGCCTAATATATCAAAATCAATACCACTCACTTTCTCGAATTCATCTGCTTGATGAATTTCCATAAGGACTTCAAGGTCGTGTTCATGTGCGTATTGAGTCAGGTATTCAAGTTGCTCAACAGGCAACATTCTTGCGATTAACAGAATGAGGGAGGCCCCCTTTTGCTTTGCCATTTGAATCTGTTTCTCTGAAACGATGAATTCTTTGTACAAAATCGGTTTATCCGTGAGTCTGCTCACGTTGTAGACGTCTTCTTCATTTGCATAGAAGTACTTCTGATCTGCTAAGACAGAAATGCCGATCACGTTTAGAGCTTCATAATGCTTTATCACGGATTCAATATCAAGCGCTTCAGTAAATTTCCCCTTTGAAGGCGATCCTCTTTTAATCTCTCCGATAATGGGGTAAAAAGATGGCTCTTGTGCCTTAAGATAGAGCGCTCTAGAAGATTTCAACAGGGGACTCAATTTCGCTCTTTTTTTTACCGATGCCTCCTGTTTGGGATTCATAGAAAGTGGCAGCAGATCTTGACGATCAGATGCATATATTTGATTTTTATATTCAAAGATCTCATCTAAAATCGTACTGGACTTTATCCATGCCTGTGTGTTCAATATTGCATTGACCTTTGCCTCTACTTGACCTTCATCTATAAGCATTCGCGCCATTTTCATACCTTCTTTTATGGATTCTACACGTTCGTTAAGATAGATGCAGAAGCCTGCATTAAAGATCACAGCTTCCTTATAAGGAGATTCATCACCTGCTAAAAGATGTTGCATTATTTCTAAGTTGACTGCCTTACTGCCTCCTTTCAATTGTTTATTTTCTATTTTTTCAAAGCCATAGTGTTTTGGATTTAGGATCAAATGTTGTTCTTTAACGCCATTAAAGCACAGAACTTCATTTTCGCCTTCTAAAGACAATTCATCCATACCGCCATAACCGTGAACTACTGCGCCTGATTTAAGCCCAAGCGTTTTCATAGCTTCATAGACAGGCCGTAGCAATTTGGAGGTGTAGACCCCTATCATTTGATGCGTGACGTTCGCCGGATTTGAAAGTGGTCCTATAATATTAAATATGCTCGGTTTGCCAATCTTTTTTCGGATAGGCATAATTGTTTTCATTTTGGTGTGATAAGCTTGAGCAAACAAAAAACAAAAACCCTCTTCACTAAATAACTGTTCATTTTCGCGTTCCGTTAATTGTAGGTCAAAGCCCATTGCTTCCAGAATATCAGCACTACCGCACTTAGAAGATACAGAACGATTTCCATGTTTCGCAACATTAATACCTGCCGCTGCTAGCACAAAAGCCACTGCTGTACTGATGTTAAATGTTTCCAGACCATCGCCACCTGTCCCACAGGTATCCATAATGTTGAGTTCAGTTGCCTTAAAAGATTTAGCATTGCGTTTCATTGCAGTGGCAAAACCAGCGATTTCATGATAGGTCTCCCCTTTGAGATTTAACTTAATTAAAGCAGCTTCAATCTTATCATCCGTGATGCGCTTGTTGAGCACATCATCTGCAAGTACAATGGATTCTTCATAGCTCAAAGACTCCTTACGCATTAATTTATCTAACATAATTGGCTCTCCTTTCCTTCATCAATCTTAAAACTGCGTCTCGTCGACACGTGCGACCCATCCATATAAAAAAACCTCGCCCTATAATAAAAGGACGAGGTTTCTCGCTATGCCACCTTTGAGTAAAAAAACGGACGATTCACTTCTAATAAGGCCCTAGCTGAGCTTAAAATTTGTGAATGACCTAAAAAAAATCTCACACCCATAAATAGGTGTGAGATATATGCCAATCTCATGATTCTTCGAAGTCCATCAACTTCTGCACTCTATAACGGGAGTTCCCGGCGTACCTACTAAAATTCAGATTGCACTCATAAGTCCATTCACTGCCATTTTCCTTATCAGTTTTCACCACCCACTGACTCTCTACGAAGTTCTATCACAGTTACTACTCTTAATCAACGTTTTCTATTATACTATTGAATATTATTTTAACTTAATAAAATGGAATGTCAATACCTTTTCAGAAAATTTTACTCCACATAGGCCTTTAACTTTTCAAGATTAAGAATTTTAAACGTCGCCTTATGGTAATCAATCAAACCATCCGCTTTCATTTTACTCAATTCTCGAGAAATCGAAGGTCTTGCGACATTAAAAAAATCTGCCAATTCATCCCTATTCATCGGGAGCTCAAAAAAAACATCTCGAGATCTATATTGATTTTCTAAAAGGTACGCACAGAGTTTCCCCCTGAGACTTTTTATGGTTAGATACTCCACTTTCCGATTTAATAATAGTGCTTTTTTAGCCATGATTGCAAGCATATTCTCGATTAATTTTCTGTGCCCAGAGCACATCTTTTCACACTGACTGATTACTTTTTCTGGAGAAATAAAAACAATTTTAGATTGTGTTTGGGCGGTCACCGACGCAATCCACTTAGTATGCATTGAGAAACTCATCATTTCACCAAACATATCGCCTTTCTTAAGCACAGTCATGATCATCCTATTGCCTGCAATATTCTCCTTAGCAACGATAACTTCTCCTTCTAGGACAATGCCCAGACCTAAAAAAGGATCGCCTATAGAAGCAACTGGCTGGTTTTTTTGATATGCATAAATTCTAGGATTCAAACACCCAATCATACCTACAATATCCTGACTTTGAATACCACTAAAAAGTGGAATACTCTCTATAACATTGATTATTTCTTGATCAATTGATTTCATCTACACCTCTTGTTGGATTACTTTATATCACTATGATACCCTATTTTGGTTTTAATATGTAGTGATTTTGCCCACTATTTTTTAAAGCCCTAAATCTTTAGATTTAGGGCTTTATTTCTAATGAATAAATCTATTTACGCAATTTCAGTTTTTGCAGACGCATCTACCTTTTCCATAGTGATACCCGTGAATCCGTAGAAAATAGAAACAAATGGATTTACAAGATTCAAAATACAATACGGAATGTACGTCCAAGGTGCAAGTCCCAGTGTAGCGATCATAAAGGCGCCACATGTATTCCATGGAATCAGTGGTGACGTTAAAGTCCCTGAATCTTCAAGTGCCCTGGATAAGTTCTTAGGTGCTAAACCTTTTTTATCAAAAGCATCTTTATACATTCTACCAGGAATAACGATTGCTAAATATTGATCTCCTGCAACTAAGTTCATAAAAATTGCAGATCCAATAACAGCAACAACAAGTTGTCCAGTACTTTTAGCAAAATGTAAAACAACATTTGCAAGTGATTCAAGCATGCCGGTTTTTTCCATAACACCGCCAAATGTCATCGCACAAAGTATTAATGCCACAGTACCCATCATACTATTGAGGCCACCACGCGTTAACAATTCGTCCACAGAAGCAACCCCAGTTGCAGACACGTAGCCTGATTGTAAGGCACTCACTACGTCTCCAACTGTAGACCCTTGGAAAATCATAGCTGCAATTCCACCAATAATTGCACCGCCAAAGAGGCCTGGAATCGCTGGCACTTTCATCACAACAATGCCAATTACAATTAGCGGAATCAATAACAGCAATGGATTAAGGTTAAAACCTTGACTAAGACCTTTATTCATCTCATCAATTATCGTCAAATCCATTTCATTTCCACCAAATTGGAATCCCATTATGAGAAATGCAATAGCGGCAATGATATAAGAGGGTCCCGTTGTAAAAATCATGTGTTTGATATGATCAAATAACTTAGCACCTGCCATTGCTGGCGCAAGGTTAGTTGTATCAGAAAGTGGAGACATTTTATCCCCAAAATAAGCCCCCGAAATAATCGCACCACCGATCATTGGTGACGGAATCCCAAGTCCCATACCAACACCCATTAGCGCAACCCCCACTGTTCCAGCAGTAGTCCAAGAAGAACCTGTTGATAATGAAACAATTGAACACATCAATAGCGTTGCCAATAAGAAAATTTTTGGCGATAAAATTTTAAGGCCAAAATAGATCATTGTTGGCACAACTCCCGATAAAATCCATGTACCGATAACCATACCAATGATCATCAATATAAGAATAGCCCCCATAGACATTTTAATCGTATCTACAATACCTTCTTCAATTTCACTCCATTTTGCATCGAGCATAAACATCGCTACTAACGAAGCAAATATTGCCGATGTCATTAAAGGAATGTGTGGTGATCCTTCAAGTACAAGAATTGTGTAAGACAACGTAACGAGTAAAAATAGTACTGGAATAATTGCTACTAACGGTGATACTTTTTTAGTTTGCATAAGCAAGCCCCCCTTTAAAAGATATGTTAATTATACGTAACCGGTTCAAAATAATTAAAAAAAATTCAAAAAGATTTTAAGTCTTTTTGAATTTTCTGAATAATGCAATGAAATTTGAGTCAATCCTCACATTTCATCTACTAATAAAATTAAATTGTCTATGAATTTTTTTATATTTATTTTGCCACCGTAAGCCTTTTTCCCCCGCAAATATTCCATTTCAAGTCTCACTTGTTCAAAATCAAACAATGTATTTGAATATTTCACAAAAACTTCATTCAAATAATCTTCAATACCAAGACTTGCAATGTTACTTAAGCCTCTATTTATTGCCCGCCGAATACGCTGTTCCATCGCTTTGGGATTATCCGATATTTCATTGCTGATATCCTTAAGTTTATTAGACGTTAAACTGATCTTACCTTCTTTGATGAATTTGCAAAGCTTGATCATCTCATCACATCCAGATTCCCCTAATATGCCAAGACGGCTAAAAATCACTTTAATCTTCTTTTCAAGATGATCTTGAGGACCACTCACATTGCTAATGGAAATGGAGGGATGATTATGCCCATCGATGTTCAAAACCTTTTTAATTTTGTCTAAGTTTTGTTCAATCATAATATTATCGGTTACATTTCTAATGACCGTTGCAACTTCCTTTTTATTGACAGGTTTGCTGATGTAAAACGTGATACCCCGCTCATATGCCTCTCCGATAATCTTCTTAGAGGAAACTTGAGAGATCATGATGAATTTCGACTGACATTCTTGCTCTTTTAAAGTTTCTACAAGTGTTGTACCATCCACTTCTGGCATCAACAAATCCAATAAAATAATGTCCGGTCTAAGAATGGGTATTTCCTCAAGCGCCTTTTTACTACTCAAACTTGAGCCTATTAATTCGCCAAGTACTTCATCCAAAATGATTTCTTCTAACATTTTAATGACACTGATATCATCATCCACAATATAGATTTTCATAATATCCCCCTACTCAATAGATTCTTTAGGAACTTTAACACAAAAACGTGTGCCAATACCCGCTTTTGATTCTACTTCAATGCTACCGTTAAAAACATTTTCAACGATGTCCTTAACCAGCGATAATCCAATGCCTCTATTGGAATTACCCGTTTCATCATCATATTTTGTCGAATAGCCAGGATTAAAAATATAGGCCTGCATTTCAAGGGACATCCCCTTGCCATCATCTACTACAACAAATTCATGTCTGATTTCATTTTCATTGTGAAAAACTTCAACTTTACCGCCATTTTCAATAGCTTCAACACTATTGTTTATTAAATTTCTCAAAACTGACATCAATAAGTTATGTTCTTTAATCAAAGCATCACTGTGAACATGAAAAGTCAAAACAATAGGCACGTGACTCATTTCAAGTTGTCTTGTCAACGATAAGTGCAAAATTTTTGACAAATCGTTCAAAGACAATTTATCATTTGGCTTTTCCTTTAAAATAATCTCATCAATACCCTCTATTACTCTAAAATAATTCTTTTTAATTTCATGGACATCTTTTGCAATATTTAACGCCTTATTTTTTCGATGCGCTTCGTCTAGTTTATCATACTCTCTGTATAAGCTAAAAGCTTCATCCATAACAGATTCTACATGTTCGGTGTTGCTGTGTAAAAAGTAAATTTCACCTTTTAAATCTGATATAATGTTGAGCAGCATCCTATACCGCTCATCATGTTCTTCCTTTCGCAAAAATGAATTGTAATAATTAATTGAGACACAAAGTGTAACAGCAATTACCCCTCTTATTGCTGCCACAAGAAAGAGAGTTGCCATAACATTATTGGATGTATACTCCATAATGCCATATCTCGAAATAAATTCAGATGCATTACCCAAAAAATCACTCGCCATTGAGGCTAAGTATAATGTAAAAAGTGTTTTTCGTAAATCTTTATAAAAAATCAAATAGAAAATAAGGCCATAGGTCAGGTCAAAAAAAAGAAAATTAAAATCTGCCCAAAATGCAGCTTCGAAACTACCATAATAATAATAACCTGTAAAGGTCCTAAAAAGCAACCCAATACTTGCAATAAACAATGAAGCTACAATCGGATTTAAGCGTCTGTCAAAATAATAATAGATCGGTAAAATCGCCACGCCTAAATTTATCGTATAATGAGATGGCAAAATATTCATGCTAAAGCCTGATACAATGGCATCCACCATGGCTATCACAATCATTTTTTGAATCTGAATCACATTAAATTCTTTCCACCAGTTATTAATTTTCTTCAGTGCAAAATTCATAAAGCCTCCGGTGAATCCATAATCTTAAGAATGATATCTTGATGTTCTTCAACAGCTTTTACACCTGACTCAGTCAATTGATAACAGCCAAGTGAGACGCGTTCAAACCAGTTGTAATGATTATTTCTCAAAATCACGCCCGTTTTTTCAGGAGCGCCTAACGCTTTTAAGGTTTTTAGGGTCATAGGTGCACCCTGAGTTATATAATGTGCTATTAGGAGTGACTGTTCTCTGTATGCAGTCATCAGCTTACGCCTAGTGACGCCGCCATCATTAGAATCCGTTATTCTGGAATGAAATTCTTTTAAGAGTGCTTGCTTTTTTTTGTCCGCAATCCTCCTGCTTTTTTCAAAATCATAAGGGTTTGCTGCTATGATCTCTGACACATAAGGTTCCATGGATCTAAAGTTGACGGTTAATAAGCCCACATTTAATCGTCTGAGCAACAATTCTATTTTTTTAAACCGCTTACTTTCTAAAACCTTATATGCGTGCGGAACCGCAATGTAGACATAATCCACAATTTTTTGTCTTTCAACAGCCTGTAAGATCAGCTCTAAATTTAATTTGAGCTTCAGTTCAATTGCAATGGATATCTGCTCCTGTTCACAGGTATATATCCCTAACAAATCAATACTTTTCACCTCTGCTGCTACGGCACATCCTTTAGATCTTAACCACGCCTTGCACGGGTCACTTAAGGAGGCTTCATAAATTTTATCCATTATACCTCCATGCGCTTCTTGCGCGCATTTTTTTCTTGATACATGAGCTCATCTGCTTTTTTTATGGCTTCTCTATACACTCACTTCTATTAGTCCTAACCACATAGCCAAAAGAGGCTTCTAACAATGCCGAATACGACGATGGCTTGAGGTAAGGCACCAGATTCAATTTCAGCTTCTATTACTATTTTAATGTATATTGAGTATTTCTACAAACGAATAATGATTAGAGTGTCAAAACCCAAAAGCTGAGCAACTCTCAACATAAAAAAACTGTCATAAAGAAAATAAATTTCTATGACAGTTTTATCTATTTTAAAGCGACAACATGAAACTCACCCTGTGCCATTTGCTAAAACGGCGCAAACCCTTGATCGCTCCACCAGTCTTGAATTAAATGATCATACTCTGCTGAAAACTGTTCCAAATGAACCTTCTCCCATTTGGCAAGGACTTCAAATAATTTTTTGGCAGTTTCAAATGAAGTGTTATTCATTGCATCCTCATAGAATTTAACCGAAGCTCTTTCCATCTCTATGCCTATTCCAAACACAGATACAGCCATACTTGCTTGCTTGATTCTCACATTATCCCATTTAAAAATATCTGGAGAAGGTGGATTTTCAAGCAATGCCAGTGTGGTTTGATCTTGAGGATCTGTACTCAATTTTTTAAGTGCATCTTTTAGCCAGTCGATATGTTTAAGTTCCTCATTTGCTAGATCGAGAAAGGTCTTCTTAGAAGTTTCATTTTCAGCACTATATGCGGCCATTTTATAAAATTCATAGCCTTCTACTTCGTTTATAATCGCCTGTTTAAAAATTTGAATATCTTTTTCAACCATGATTTTCTCCCTTCTTATTTTGCAGCAAATTTTTTTGCCACATAGTAAAGTGGTCTCACCGCAACACCAGTACCACCTTTTGTATAAATACCCACTTGTTTATCTGTAAAAGCCGTTCCCGCGATATCCAGATGCACCCAAGGCTTATCTTGAACGAACTCACCGATAAAAAGCCCTGCCGTTATAGTCCCAGGGGATCCTGCCGTATTGGTCAAATCCGCTTCGTGATGTTTTAAAAGTGCTTTATATTCATCAAATATAGGTAATCTCCAAACATGCTCATTGGCTTTAGCAAAACTTTTACTCACTACTTCATAATAATCATCATTGTTGGAAATCGCACAAGTCGCATCATGCCCTAAACAATGAATCGCTGCACCTGTGAGAGTTGCCACATCTATAACTGCTGAAACATCCTCTTTTTCAACAATATAATGCACTGCATCAACCAATGTCAACCTGCCCTCGGCATCTGTATTGCCTATAAAAATACTTTTTTTAGCCATTGATGAGATAATATCCCCAGGCTTGTAACTCGCTCCAGAGATCATGTTCTCACAGGCCGCTATAACTGCGGTGACATTGACTTTTAAATTCAATTTGGAGATGGCGATCATGGCGCCAATAACTGCCGCTGCTCCGCCCATATCGTCTTTCATTGTCACCATACCTGAAGTGGGTTTTATAGACAAGCCGCCTGAATCATAAGTCAATCCTTTACCAACATAGCCCAGTCTGTGATCTGATCCTGGATTTCCAGTATATTTCATAATAATGAGCACTGGAGGTTGCGATGAACCCTTTGCTACTTCTAAGAACGCATTCATTTCAAGTGCTTCAATCTCACTTTTGTTTTTTAAAATCACTTCAAACCCATTGATGTTTCCATATGATTTTACAAGTTCCGCCAAATGGAGTGGCGTGAGTTTGTTCGCTGGTAAATTGATCAAGTGACGCGCAATCTTGTTGGATTCGCCTAAGATAACCCCCTCTTCTAAAGCGCCCTTTTCAAAATCACCCAAAAGATAAATATGCTCAACTTGTTTTGCTTCAAAATCACTTTTATATTCTGAAAATTCATAATCTGCCATTATAAGTGATTCAGACATCAAGACGGTTCTTTTCCTTGAAGAATCCATGTATTGCGTGATCAACCTTGCCATGATTAGAATAGACTTCGAGCACTTTGTCTTTAAACTTCTAAAAATGTCCGCTAAGCCATTTTGTAATTTAATTGTAGAAAAAGTATCATTGTTACCAAGACCTAAAATAGCAATATTTAAATAATCATTTTTCACTTTGATTGTGCCATAATTGATTTCACCAATCTTGCCTTTATACGATGCTTTATCCTTTAATCCCTTCATATAGCTCATCAGCTCAGAACTCAAATCTGCGGGAAGCTCTGAGGGCAACTCTAACGACTCATCCACTAACAAGACCATTGCATCCTCAAGACTTGTTATATTATCAACAATTTCTAACTTCATTTCGCGCCTCCTATTTATTTTGTACACTACTTTATTTATTCCATCATATCATTTAATTTAAACAATTATTGCATTAATTATTTTTTAAACGATTCTTAATAACTCAAATTCATTTTCCTGCGTTTAAAAGTTCAATTCTTGGGTATAAAGTTTTCCGAAAAAAATAGACGCATAAAAGATGCAAGTCTGCTAGTATTTAGTTTGGTAAACGCATCATATGGTAAAGGGTTGCTCAACTTTTTATTTTTGACACTCTGATCTTATATCTTTAAATAAGGAGTTCTTATGCAAAATTACACAAAACCAGATATGTCCAAATGGACAGGTAGAATTGACCATACAGAAAACTATGACGCTTTTAGATGGCATCAATGGGTTAAACCACTTGACTTAAAAGACTGTTTAAAAACACATAGTGAATTTACTGTTGGAATTGCTTTTCTCGGCTTTTGCAGCGATGAAGGTGTTAGAAGAAACTTAGGAAGAACCGGTGCTGCAAAGGGCCCTAATACGATCCGTAAAGAACTTTGTAATATGCCCTGTAGTTTTTCACCTACACTAAAACTCTTTGATGCGGGCGATATCCATTGTATCGAGGGTGATCTTGAAACCGCTCAGCATGATTTGGCCTTGGCCGTTTCTCAAATAATAGAACTCGGTCTTTTTCCGATTGTCTTGGGAGGAGGGCATGAAGTTGCCCTTGGGACTTATAACGGTCTTATAAGCCAGAGCCATTTTGACGCACTAAACCCACTGGGGATTATTAACTTTGATGCTCATTTTGATATAAGACCTTATGAAACTCAAGGCTCATCTGGCACTATGTTTAGACAGATTTCAGATCAATGCATCCGAAATCAAACGCCTTTCAATTACTTTTGTATCGGCATTCAAAAAAGAGGCAATACCATTGATCTCTTTAAAACCGCTAGAAACCTTAATATTCAATATTTGATGGCCAAAGATATCGGTGAAGGTGATTTGATTAAAGCTTTTGAACAATTGGATCACTTTATAGAAGCGCAAAGTAATCTTTATGTCACCATTTGCACAGATGTTTTTTCTTCTGCATTTGCTCCAGGAGTAAGCGCCAGCCAACCTTTGGGATTACATCCCGAACGTCTGCTAAAATTTTTCAAACATATTTTTAGAAGCAACAAGGTCATCGCATTTGATATTGCAGAGGTCTCGCCACGTTTTGACCACGACAATATCACTGCAAACTTAGCGGCGACCTTTATTTTTTCAGCTGTTAATGCAATTGCACACAATCATAATATTGCGCTATAGAAAAAGCACGACTTTCTTTTGGAGATTTACTCCAATTCGAAAATCGTGCTTTTTTAACTCAAATAGCTTTCACTCTATTTAAACTTTTCGACGAGGACTTTAAAGACCTTTTCTGTCTGCTCTGGATCTGCTTTGCCTTCTGTCCTTTTCATCATTTGTCCCATAAAAGCACCCATTGCTTTTTCTTTTCCACCTAAGAAATCTTTAATAATCATCGGTTTTTCCTTTAATATAATTTCAGCCTCAGCCGTTAATCTTTCAACATCTTTTAGAACTTCTAAATCATACTTTTTAAGGATGTCTTTAACAGCGCCTTGTTCTTCAACTAAATAGCCCATGGCTCTCTTTGCAAGCGAGGGATTAAGCGTTCCCTTTTCAATGCACATCACAAGCTCTGACAATGCTTCAGGCTTAATTTTAAAGATTATTGCTTCATCATCACCATAACTGTTTTTGAAACTATCTGTCATCATCAGATTCGCAAGTGTAGAGGGTGTCTCCACATGATTGACGCCAATCTCAAAATAGTCAGACAGTTGTTTTTGAGCGGTTAACTGTTCAGCTGCATCAGCTGCGAGTTTATATTTTTCCATATAAGTTCTTTTGCGTTCATCTGGTAATATAGGAAGCTCTGATTGAATTTGATCCATTTTCGCATCGCTTATCACGATAGTTGCAAGATCTGGATCTGGAAAATATCTATAATCATGAGCGTCTTCTTTGGTTCTCATGGAATAGGACTCCCCTTTGATCGCATCCCATCTCCTGGTCTCTTGAATGATGACTTCACCCGACTCAACCGCTCTTATTTGTCTTTTCGTCTCATGTTCTATGGCATTTTTAATAAAGGCAAAAGAGTTGAGGTTCTTCATCTCTGTACGCGTTCCAAATTCAGGCTCTCCCTTTTTGCGTACAGACAAGTTCACATCGCATCTAAAAGAACCTTCATTGAGCTTGCAGTCTGAAATCTCAGTATAGAGTAAGATCGATCTCAACTTCTTAAGATAGGCGATGGCTTCATCTGCATTTCTCATATCGGGTTCAGATACAATTTCAACAAGTGGCACACCACATCTGTTATAGTCAATCAAAGTGCCCTCATTTAAATCATGCATGAGCTTACCCGCATCTTCTTCTATGTGAATTCTGGTGATCCCAATGCGCTTATCCTTACCCTGAACGCTGATGTCCACGAACCCTTCTTTACAAAGTGGCAAATCGTATTGAGAAATCTGATATGCCTTTGGTAAATCGGGATAGAAATAGTTTTTACGATCTTGTCTGCCGATTCTCGTGATATCACAATGTGTTGCAAGACCTGCTTTTACAGCATAATCTACCACGGTTTCATTGAGCACAGGAAGTGTTCCCGGAAAGCCCATACAAATCGGACAACACTGTGTGTTCGGTTTTGCACCAAAAACCGTAGAGCAACCACAAAAGATTTTACTCTTGGTTTTCAGCTCAACATGGACTTCAAGTCCTATGACGACTTCATATTTATTTAACATATAATTGCCCCCTTTCTTTAGCTTCTAATTCATAGGCATGTCCCACTCTTAAAAGCATGCCTTCATCAAAGTGTTTCCCTATAAGCTGCATACCGATTGGCATACCGTCTTTATCAAAACCACAATTGATGGAAATAGCCGGCAAACCTGCGATGTTAACAGGTACAGTGTAGATATCCCCAAGGTACATTTTAAGGGCGTCTTCTGAGCAATCATCAAATCCATATGCTGTAGTGGGTGCCACTGGGGCAAGCACCACATCGTAATGTTGAAAGAGCATCTCAAACTCATTCATGATCAAGGTCTTTACTTTTAAAGCTTTCTTATAATACGCATCATAATAACCAGAACTGAGTGCATAAGTGCCTAGGAGAATTCTACGCTTGACTTCATCGCCAAATCCATAACGTCTTGAACGCGAATACAAAGTATCAAGAGAGTCAAACTCGGGATGTCTATAACCATATTTAATCCCATCAAAACGTGCTAAGTTTGAAGACGCTTCGGCAGATGAAATGATGTAGTAAGCAGGAAGTGCATGCTTTAACGATTTTAAAGAAACCGTTTCCACAACTGCCCCCATAGCTTCTAGTGTCTTCGCTGATTTTAAAATCGCCGCTTTGACTTCTTCATCTATGCCTTCTTCCATGAAGTCAACTGGCAGTGCCACTCTGATGCCTTTGATATCGCGTTTGCGAATTTGATCTAATGAAAACTCAGGCGATGTTAATGAAGTAGAATCCATAGGATCTTTTTTCATCAGATGCGGTAAAACAAGTGCCATGTCCTCCACCGTTTTTGTAAAAGGGCCGATTTGATCAAGTGACGATGCGAATGCGATTAAACCATATCTGGAGATACTACCATAAGTAGGTTTCATACCCACTACGCCACAAAAACTCGCTGGCTGTCTGATGGAACCACCGGTGTCTGATCCAAGTGTGTACAGTGCTTCATCACTGGCAACTGCTGCTGCTGATCCACCACTACTGCCTCCAGGTACTCTATCTAAATTAACTGGATTTTTTGTCTTTTTAAAGTAAGAATGCTCTGTAGTAGAACCCATTGCAAATTCATCCATGTTGAGTTTGCCTAAAACAACTGCTCTTGACGATTTTAACTGTTTTACCACAGTGGCATCAAAAGGGGCGTGATAATTTTCAAGCATCTTACTGCCGCAAGTGGTGGGCATTTCAAGTGTGGACATATTGTCCTTAATCGCCATTGGAATTCCCGCTAGGGTCCCCAATTTTTCGCCACTTGCTCTGAGTTGATCCACAGTTCTTGCCGTTTCACCTGCAGTTTCAAATGCAAAATGCAGATAGGCATTGATTTCATTATCGCTCTCTTTAATTTTTGCTATATAAGCATTCGTGAGTTCTTCACTACTGATTTGTTTTTGATTGAGAAGCACATTCGCTTCAGCCAGTGTTAGTTTTGTTAAAGTGCTCATGTGTTTCCTCCTATTCTACTGTTTTAGGGACAAAAATACAGTTTTCTGTGACTTGAGCTGCGTTTTTGAGTAGCGCTTTGGAATCTTCAAAAGTAATCACTGAATCGACTCTAAATACATTTTCTGCATTTGAAAGGCTTTCTTTCATATGGACACTTGAAGTGTCCACATCGCTGAGTTGATCTGCAAAAGCGATGATTTTCATCAAGTCACTTGTAAGGGTCTCTTTCTCAGCTTCATCCAGCTCAATTCTAGATAACTTCGCCACATGTTCTATAACTTCATGTGTCATTTGTGGTGCTTCATGCTTTGGCGCATGTGTTCCTTCTAAATAGATTGAAAGCTCATCTAACTGTGTCCTGTTCACTTCTGATGGTGATTGTGTCATGGCACAAGAAGCATCTTTCATCTTAGGAAATGCGATGACATCTCTGATACTTTCGGCACCTACCATGAGCATGATCAAGCGGTCAAGTCCAAATGCAAAGCCACCATGTGGCGGTACGCCATATTCAAATGCGCTGAGTAAAAAGCCAAATCGCTCTTTGGCTTCCTCTTCGGAAAAACCAAGCAGTTTAAACATTCTCGACTGAATACCGCTATCATGAATCCGAATACTGCCACTGCCGAGTTCCACGCCGTTGAGCACAATATCATAAGCTTTTGCACGTACTTTTTCTGGTGCGGTTTCGAACAGCTCCAAATCTTCATCTTTAGGCATTGTAAAGGGATGATGCATAGCCACATATCTTTTTTCTTCCTCAGACCATTCTAGTAATGGAAAATCAGTCACCACGACGAAAGCATAATCCTTGTCGTTTCTAAGACCCATCATATCTCCAATCATTAGCCTTAAACTACCAAGGACACTCAGTGCCAACTCTTTTTTATCCGCTGAGAAGATGAGTAAATCCCCTGGTTTCGCTTCTGTTTTTTCCAAGATCGCCTCAATATCAGCTTCTTTGAAGAATTTGGTGATGACAGATTTCAAACTGCCATCTGCTTCAACCGCAATCCACGCCATCCCTTTGCCACCTAGAGACATCGCGTGATGTGTCAGCGCTTCTATTTGAGTTCTTGTAAAAGACGCACCACCCTTAATATTAAGCGCCTTAACGATTCCTCCACGATTTACCACCGATCTAAACACTTCGAACTCACACGCTCTACAGATTTCTGTTAAATCAATCATTGGAAAGCCAAATCTTAAATCGGGCTTATCAACACCATAGAGTGACATGGATTCCGCGTATGTGATGCGATTAAATGGCGTCTTAAGGGTAAGCCCTTTAACTTTTTGAAATAATTCTGCAAAGAGGCCTTCGAGAAGTTCAATAATATCTTCTTCATCCACAAAAGAAAGTTCCATGTCGATTTGAGTAAATTCGGGCTGTCTATCCGCTCTTAAATCCTCATCTCTAAAACATTTTGCCACTTGAAAATAACGATCAATTCCACCGACCATCAATAATTGCTTGTAAATTTGTGGTGACTGCGGCAGACCATAGAATGTCCCTTTTTTAAGGCGACTTGGCACTAAGAAATCGCGTGCGCCCTCAGGTGTACTCTTGCTTAAAATTGGGGTTTCAACTTCCATGAACTCTTTGTTTTCGAGAAAAGATCTCGCTGCATTGGTCACTTGTTGTCTCAATTTTAAGTTTCTGAGTATATCGGGTCTTCTCAGGTCTAAAAATCTATATTTTAATCTCAATTCTTCCCTTACATTTGAGTTTTCCTCGATCATAAAAGGCGGCGTATGTGCTTTTGAAAGAATCGTCAATTCATCTGCTCTAACATCTATTTTGCCTGTTGGAATCAATGGATTAATCGTATCTTCCGATCGCTTCTCAACCAAACCTTTCACTTGAATCACATATTCACTTCTAATGCCCTCAGCATGATTAAACATCTCCACTGGCAAATCTTTTTGATCTAATATGATCTGAGTAATCCCTGTTTTATCCCTTAAATCTAGAAATATCACACCACCTAGGTCTCTTCTTCTTTGAACCCATCCAGATAGTGCCACAGATTCATCAATATTAGATTCACTTAACCTACCGCAATAATGCGTTCTTTCAAATTTCTTCATAACTGCCTCCTTTGCTTATGCTGTATCGAAAATCAGCCTAGAATCGATATCATGTTTGACATTTACGTTGCTTAAAATCAAAATTTTAAACCTTATTTCTTGAAAAACAACGTAAAAAAAGCCTTCATCCCTATAAAAGGGACGAAAGCTACTTCCGCGGTACCACCCAGATTGATCTAAAAAGATCCTGCTCATCGATACGGACTTAAAGTCGATATCTACTGACGATAACGTGTCAGGAAACGTCTAATCCTACTGTTAGTTCGGTTAGAAACTCAGAGATGTTCTTCTTTCAAAAATCCGTACTGATCTTTCACCATCATCAGCTCGCTTCCACTACCATTTTGAAATACTCTTCTCGTCCTCGTTTTTAATTTGATTATTTTCTTGTGATTATAATATGTCTTAAGGCTCTTGTCAATATATTTCATTAAATTAATTTTTAAGTTCTACCACTTCACCATCTTTAATATAGCTTTGCCCCTTCACTATAATCTGTTTATCCAAAAGTTCCTTATCGCTTTTAATTTCAACGTATTCGCCTTTTGTAAGTCCCAGTTCAACGGGCACTTTAACTGCGCTATTTGCCTCTAATAAAAACACAAAAGTTTTTGACCCTTCATATATAATTGCTGTATTCGGCGCTAATGTCGCTTTATATTCATCTGTAATAAATTTAACCTCAACATAATCTCCAATAAAGACTGAATCCGTTTTATTTTTGAGCTCAACCTCTACTTTATAAAGTTTGTTAACAGGATCTGGAATAAGTTCCATGTTAGTCACTACCCCTTCAATCACATCCCTTTGATCATTCGAAAATGTAATGATCGCACGTGTGCCAATGCTAAGTTCCTGCAAGGTAGAACTGGTGACCATTGTTTTCACATAAAGTATATCGCGATTCACTATGCTAATGGCCTTCTGATTTGAAATCTTCTGTCCCTTTTTCACGTAGATGCCTGCAATTTCGCCCTCAATTGTACTGGTTAGCAATCGATCGTCCACTGCTTTTTTTAGATTTTGAACTTGATTATTGTAGTTGTTGCGCGCGTCATCATACTGCATTTCTAAGGTTTCCATTTGTGTTTTTAAGGTATCCACACTGGATTGCGTGGCGAAACCATTTTCTAGAAGCTCTGATTGCTTTAAAAAATTATCGCGCAAAGCATTCAGTTGTATTTTAAAATTATCTCTAATCGTTCTAAGTTGGCTTTCCTGTGCATTATAAGTGGTTTTAACTTGGTCTGTGCTCAATTTAATAAGCGGTGTATCCATCGAAACCACATCGCCTGCTTTTACTAAAATTGAATCGACCTCGCCTGTCCCGCTTAAGAACAAATCCACTTGATTTTGTGGGCTTATCTCTCCAAAACTAGAGTAAAAAGCCTGCACATCGTCATTGATAACAGACATGGTCTCCACCACTGTAAGTTGCGGTTTTAATGCTTGGGTAACCTCTTCTGCTTGACTTTGACATCCTGCCAATAATAATACTACTAAGAACATCATAGCCAGTATGCCTTTATTGTATTTACTTTTCATAGGGCTCAACCCCCTTTCTGTCTTTGAAGGACTCCATTAAATGATAAATTGTGGGTATAAAAATCAAAGTCATTAAAGTTGTCATCATGAGTCCAAAGATGAGCGCAAAGCTAAACTGAGCATAATAGGCTTCTTTAAATGCAAGCGGTAAAACACCACTGATCGTCGTCAGGGTTGTGGCAAGTACTGGATTAAATCGAGTTAGTCCTGCTTCTTTAATGGCCACTTTAAGTGGCGTGCCTTCTTGGCGCAAATAATTCATATAGTCTATAAGCACAATGGCATCGTTTACTGCAATGCCAACGAGTGCCACCAATCCCATGAAGGCATAAAATCCAAAATCGTTTCCTGTGATAACGAGCCCCCAAATGACGCCTATTATTGCCATTGGTATTGTGGATAAAATGACAAAGGGTTGTATGATGGACCGAAATTGTATTGTCAATATGATGAAGACTAAAAATACAGCTAATATCATACTTTGAAAAAGATATCCAAAATTTTCTTGAATGCCCTCAGAATCTCCAGAATATATAATGCGAATGCCTTTTGGCAACTTGTTTTCATCATAATCGGATTTGATTTTGCGCGTCATATCATTGCTGTTATAACCTGATTTTAAATCTGCACTCACTGAGATCACGCGTTCACCATCTTCTCTTGAAATATTAGAAATACCCTGTTCAATTTGAATATCACTTATGCTATGAAGCGGAATCATCATGCCATTTTGAGTGGCTATAAAGAGACTTTTAAGAGATCCTAAATCATCTATTTCTTCTGATTCCCTCTTTATAATCACATCCACTTCATCATTATTGACACGCATCGTCGTCGCTTCAACGCCACTAAGTTCACCTCTGAGCTGTAGCGCAACGGTACTTACATTTGTGCCAAGTTGTGTTGCTTTTAATTTATCAATACCAATTTTAATCTGAGGCACACCTACGGAAACAGAGGCCTCTATATTATAAACCCCCTCTGT
This sequence comes from Fusibacter sp. 3D3, assembly GCF_001748365.1. GTDB lineage: Bacteria > Bacillota > Clostridia > Peptostreptococcales > Acidaminobacteraceae > Fusibacter_A. The sequence continues at coordinate 134,461 of NZ_BDHH01000006.1, forward strand.
ATTTTTCAAGTAATTGCTTACTTCTTTTGAAAAACTATAAGTTTCTTCAAGATTTTCACCTTGTATCTTGAGTACGATCGGTTTACCTACAGGAGGCCCAGATGCAATCCCATTGATTGAAATCTTAGCACCACTTATTTTTGACGTCTGTTCCTGTAATGCCTCTAAAACTTCATACCCATTGCGAATGCTATTATCTATCGCCACACTAAATTTAATATAATCGATTTCAGTACCCCCAACGGTCACATTATAAGACTTTACAGCATCGTTGCTCACCAACATGGCCTCAATTTCTGAAGCAACTTTCTCATTTTGCACAAGTGTTGTACCACCGGGTGTATCCACCAAAATCTCCAGTGTATCAGGTTCATTCTTAGGGAAAAACGAGACTTTTAGAAGACCCGTTCCAAAAGCAGAAACGCTTATGACAAGAAGTAATAGCCCCACAAGGATCACCAGAAAACTTCTTCTTTTTTTAGAGACAATCCATGCCACAATACGGCCATATAACCTTGTTAAGCGCGTATCTTCAAACCCTTCATCTCCAATTGTTATTACTTTTAGTGCCATGAGCCCCGTGAAAATAAACATCATTACAAGTGCTAAAAGCCTATTGCCTGCAAAACTAAAAGCATAATAACTGAGTCCTGCGACCAAAAAAATAGCCGCACTATTTTTGAGCCATTTTATTTTGCCTGTACTGTGTTTTTTTTGATCTTTTAAAAGCCTTGAAGCAATACTCGGTGTAATCACTAGGGAAATAAATAAAGAAACCGTAAGTGTGATCATAATCGTAAGAGGAATTGTCGATACAAAAGCACCTAGTATGCCCGGCAGAATAACCAGTGGAAAAAAGGCTGCTAAAGTGGTCAGTGTAGCCGACACGATTGGAAAACCTACTTGATTTGTCCCTAAAAAAGCGGCCTCTTTTCGGTTAAATCCAAGTTTCTTAATCCGATCTATGTTTTCCATGACGATTATGGAGTTATCCACAAGTAGGCCAAGTGCAACGATCAAACCTAAAATCGCAAAAGTGTTAAATGTAATGCCAAACAGATTTAGAAGCCCTAAAGTACCCAGTAGACTCAAGGGAATGGTAATCGAAACAATTAAAGATTCTCTGATCCCAATAAATAAAAATAAGACTATGATAACAACGATTAAGCCCGATAAAGCACTCGATTGAATATTGGATAAATCTTCACCCACACGTTTTGCCATGTTATCGGAGATGTAAATCGTTGCATCCTCTGGGTAAGCACTGCCTTTTAAAGCTTGTATCTTAGACTCTACGGCTTCACTTGTGCCAATGACATCACTATTTACTTTGCGATTTACTTTCATAAAAATAGAATTCTGTGAAAGCGCCGTTTGACCCTTTATAAAAGTTTTGTTGATGACATCGACAGGTGCTACACCAAAAGTAACCTGACCTAAGTCCTTAATGAAAACCTGTTGGCCAGACCGACCGATCACAACGACGTTTTTGATTTCATCCAAGACCTTAAAGGATTCATCTATCCTTATTGTGTATCTGACGCCATTGAGTTCAGAATCTCCAATGGGCAAACTTACATTAGAAGCTTTAATCGCATTTTTAATATCGGATAGCGTTATATTATAAGTCAACATTTTACTTTCACTGGTAACGATGTGAATTTCCTTAACCGTTGTACCAAACAAATCTACACTGTCTACGCCTTTTATGCTTTCAAGTTCACCTTTAAGAGTCTCTGCAATTTGCGTGAGAGCTTCGGCATCATAGGCCCCGTTGACACTGATGTTCATAAGTGGTATCTCAGAAGTTTTAAAAATGACACTTTTGGGTACTTGAACACCTTCAGAGAATTCAATTTCTCTTAGCGCATTATCCACTTCTATTTTCTTGTTTTCAATATCAACACTTTCTTTAAAAGATACGCTAATCACCGAAAAGCCAAAAGTTGAATCTGACTGAATTGTATCTATATCTTCGAAGTCTTTCACCTTATTCTCAATCTTTTCTGTCACGAGCAGTTCAACATCTTCAGGACTTGCACCTGGATAAACCGTCTGTATTGTGATCGCTGGAAATACAATCTCTGGCAATGACTCCTTGGGTAAGGCGATAAGGCCCACCACCCCAATACTGATGATCATAACCATTAACAGAATTGACAATTGAAATTGGTTTATAAAAACATTTGATAATTTTCCGATGATATTGATCTTCATTTTGCTTTCTCTCAAATCTTTATTTGAACTCATTTAATCACCTCCAAAAGTTCCTCATATTCTGAAACAACTGTAAGATCAATGCTTTTATTTGAAATTTTAATTTTTAAAGCTGCTTTTCCCCCGACTACAAATCGTTTTTGAGCTAAAATAATATCATTTTGAACCCTGTCCATATATGCATTTAAGTCGACCTCAAATTCTTGCATCGTTATTGATAAGATAACCATGTCAATTTCATTTTTACGAACAAATTCGGATAAAGCTTCCACTGGCACTGATGTCCCAATAAAAAAGGTCTCCACGCCCGCAAAACTCAATAAATGCATAATCATCTTTATGGGCATCGTATGCGCTTCTTGAGGCACGGCCATTCCAACTACTCTGATAGCTTTAACGCTTTTAGCTTTAACGCCCTCATACTCGACCTTATGATAAACTTCATCCATAATGATGTCGATTTTTCGGGTTATAAAGTGCTCATCTGCCGAAGTAATCATCCCCGTTTCCCAAAGCCAACCAATCTTTGCCAGTGCATATCTAAACACTTTTAGATAGATTTCATTAGGTGAGATGCCATTATCAAGCATATGCGCAAGAATTACATAGGCTGCTTTATACTCTTCTTTCATGACACTTTTGAGAAAAATATCCGAAATCTCAATCCAATCCGTTTTTTCATGAACTCTACACAGGAGTTCATCTAGCGTTACATCAAAATGATCTGCAAGCTTGATCAAAATTTCACGATTAGGTACGCGATAACCACTTTCGTAATTGGCAACTGCTGACTGTGCAATCCCTATATTTTCGGCAAGTGTCTTTTGACTCAGTTTAGATGTCTTTCTCAATTTTTTTAATTGTTCTCCCAAAGATGCCATAGCGACTAATCTCCTTTTTAGCTTAATACCCACAGCCGTGATATTGAAACATAAATATCACACCGCGAGATTATTGTTTTTTTTCGTGATTTTTCACCTGCCATCTCCATAAAAAAAAGCGTTCAAACAATAATTGATCTACAAAATTATTGTTTAATCGCTCTTTGAAGTTGCATATGAAATTTGAACACCTGTAAGTAATAGTCTACTCTTTATAAGGCTTACAAAGTATTGTCTAACATCCTATTGATGATTTGATGAACATCTTTTCGAAACCACGGTTTAGAAATGAAATAGTCAATATTCTGCTGATTGAAATTATGCACGAGCAAATCCGTATCATCATGAGCGGACATAAGCACTCTAATAATATAGGGTTTTCTTTTTTTACAAAAGCGAATAATCTCTACGCCAGAAATCGAGGGCATCCGTTGATCACAAATCACCATTGAAAAATCATTTTGCTCTATAAGGTCCATAGCATACATGGGATTGATAGTCGTTGTCACTTCAATTGGTAACTTCAGCCAATCTATCTCTCTTTTTAGTGCACCTACTATCTGAGATTCATCATCCACTATTAAAATTTTCTTATTTATACACATATTCTTCACCACTCTCTTTCATCAATAAAAAATCTGACATTATAATATTTTTACCCTATATAAAAATGTAAAAACACCAAACGTCATAATTTTCACAAATACTTGAGTCGTTTTACTTCAGGCCCTGTGTTTTTAAAACCAAAGTTCAAATTTTTGAATAAATTTTATCGGATGATATGAAAGTTTTGATTTGCGCAGACCTTCAATACCGAGATCCTGCTCACGATTGATAAAGATCAACGCATCGAGTTCATTATACAAAGTGTAGCCCACCATAGAAAAGATCCCCTCATAAGAAATATCAGCTTTCTCGATATGAATGAGTACGGTCGTATGGTTGATAATTTCACCTATGATAAATCCTGCGATGTTTTGATTTACATAGACCAGTCCGATTTTAAGGTCAAAAAAGCCTTTATGTTCAAGAATATCTATAATGCCTCTGTATTCAAACTTCAACAGTGAGCCATTTTTTTGCCCCCCAATTGATCAACATGGCCCCTAGAGGTGCTGTAACAACGATGGCTAAAACCGCAATCGCAAGCATGACATCTCCAGATTCGACGCCTAACATTAAAGGCACACCACCTATTGCCGCCTGTACCGTTGCTTTTGGAATATAGGCGAGCACACAAAATAGCTGCTCTTTAAAAGTAAGCCCTGTTTTAAATGTCGAAATCATTACACCAATACTTCTCCCAATGAGTCCAATTGCGATAATAATAAGGCCTTTTAAACCTGCATGGAATGCCACCGCAACATCAACCTGAGCCCCTACAAGGACAAACAATAATATTTCTGCGAAAATCCATATTTTCCCGAATTTAACGGCTAATCTCTTGGCAACAACTTGTCTTTTTTCAAGTAAGATAAACCCAATCGTCATGACTCCTAATAATCCGGCAATTTCAATCTTACTTTTGAGTGCCGTTTCAAGTGCTGTTAGCAATATGGCTACACCCAAAATCATCAATACCTTCTTGGTGTCTCTAATGTGATATTTCTCAAACACTTTTACTAAGACAAGTCCCAATAGAACGCCTGACAATATCCCTAAAATGATGGAAAGTGGAATTGAAAACAATTCAATCCCAACATTGACATGTTGTCCGCTGTATAGTCCTAAAAACGCTGAGAAAAATGTAATCGCAACCACATCATCAATGGATGCACTTGCCAGTATCAACGTGGGAATCGCTTTTTGTGTGCCCACTCTTTTCTCTTGAAAAATGATCATTTGAGGGACGACCACCGCTGGTGAAACCGCAGCAATTATAAACCCTAATATCCCGCCTTGAATCCACGAAAACCCTAAAACGAAATGCGCTGCGGTCATTATGGTTAGACCTTCTATAATGCCTGGGATAAAACTCATCTTAAGTGCCGTTTTCCCCACTTGATTGAGTTCTTCTTTACTGATTCCCAACCCTGCTCTTAAAAGAATAACGATCAAAGCCATTTTTCTAAAATCAGCAGAGACCAAAAGCAAATTATCATCTAACACATCCAAGCAATAGGGGCCAAGTAAAACACCTAATAAAAGCATGCCCAATAATCCTGGCAACTTCATTTTCATAAATAGCACATTAAATAACAAACCAAATAATATGACAATACCCAAACTTGTAATCATAAAAACTCCTTTAAAATCTGGGAACATCTCCCCAAGGGTTATCGCATTAAAGCTTCAATTTCATCTATTGATTTAGGAATCATGGCTGATAGATTCTCATTGCCTGATTCTGTAATCAAAATATCATCTTCAATTCGAATCCCAATATTTTCTTCAGCAATATAGAGCCCAGGTTCCACCGTCAACACCATACCTGGCTGCAAGACCACATCACGACTGCCCAAATCATGAACATCAAGCCCTAGGTAGTGGCTAACGCCATGATAGAAATATTTAGAAAGCTCTTCGTCCTTTTGAATTAAGCCTATAGCTTTGAGCTCTGCAATTAGTGTTGTCTTACAGACCTCATTTAACGTTTCAAATTTAACCCCTAGTTTCATCGCTTCAATCGTCGCAGTTTGGGCCTTAAGGACGATATTGTAAATCGTGCTCTGTCTTTCGCTAAATTTTCCAGAAACAGGGTATGTCCTCGTAATATCCGCGGCGTATTGCTTATACTGAGCACCTAGATCTAGCAATATCAAATCATCCGCTTTAACCACTTTGTTATTTTCTACATAATGTAGAATCACAGCGTCTGTGCCCGATGCCGCAATTGTTGGAAAAGAGTTGCCATCAGCACCAATCATTCGAATTGAATGCGCAAAAGTTGCCTCTACTTGATACTCCATTACATCAGGCTTAAGCATTTTAAGAATACTTCTAAGCCCCTGGTCTGTCATCTCAATGGCAGTTTTAATGCGCTCGATTTCTTCAGTTGATTTAAACATTCGCATTTCACTCACAATCGGATGTAATGTTTTCAGCTCAATAAAGGGATATCTTGCTTTAAATTCTCTCGAAAATTTTAAAGAAGTCCCCGCCTCTTCATCCCACGATCGCTTCTCTAAATCTAGGTAAACATTTTGGATCAGATTATTGTCTATAAGGCGATTTAGAGTTTCTCTAAATTCATCTAAATATTTAACCGACTGAATCCCTGAAACAGACGTTGCGACTTCTTTAGTCATCTTTCTTCCGATCCATTTTTCGATGTCATAATCGGGTTTTTCAATGAATAAAGACACTTCAAATGCACTTTTTGTCTTATGCATCAGCACGATGAAGTTTTCATTTGTAAGTCCAGTCAAATAATAAAAATTCTTGTTTGGTAAAAAGGCATAGTGAGCATCGGCTGTACTCTTTGGCGCCTTTCCTGAGAAGAGCATCACCGCATCTCCTGTGCTTAATGTTTGACCTAATTTCTCTCTGAATGTTTTATGCATCTTAAGCCTCCTAAAATTGTCTAAAAAAAATAACCCTTCTATACTTTTCATTATAGAAGAGTTATTTTTAGAATACAAATATTATTTCGTATGCCTATTTATTTTTTTAGTTTATACCCCACTCCCCAAACCGTTTGTATATATTCAGGATTGCTGGGATCAAATTCAATCTTCTCTCTTAATTTTCTCACATGTACTGTCAGGGTTGAAGTATCTATTTCCACCTCATAGCCCCACACTTTTGCAAAAATTTCATCTTTTGAAAAAACCTTATTGGGTGCTGAAGATAGCAACGCCAAAAGATCGTATTCTTTTACGGTGAGTTCCACAATTTCTCCATTTACAAATACTTCACGCGTTTCAAAATCGATGAGTATACCACGGAGCTCAAAACTTTTATGTTGAGCACCCGTAGTGCCACTCTTTAGCATTTCATATCTTTTCAAATGCGCTTTAACTCTTGCAACCAATTCATGTGGACTAAAGGGCTTCGTCAAATAATCATCAATACCAAGGCTTAGCCCTTTTAATTTATCAACTTCCGTATTTTTAGCAGAAACAATCATAATGGGAATATCTTTATAGTGCCTAATGGCTTCAGCAATTTTAAAGCCATCCAGCCCAGGTAACATAATATCCAGAACAACCATGTCAAAAGGTTCTTTTAATGCGATTTCTTTACCTTTCATGCCATTTTTTTCTACAGTAACTTGAAAACCCGAAATTTCAAGATAGGCTTTTTCTACTTCACCTATTTCGATATCATCTTCAATCAATAAAATTCTTTTCATCAAACGCTCCTAACTGAGGTAAGGTAATTCGAATACCGAACCCACTTTGTGTATCCGTAAAAGCAGTGATCTTACCACTATGTCTACTCACTATGGATCGGCATATCGCTAAACCGAGCCCTGACCCAGCAACTTGTTGATTTCTAGCTGGATCAATCCGATAATATTGCGTAAAAATATTTTCAAGCTCATCCACTGGTACACCAACACCGTTGTCAATCATTTCAATCTCTATCAAATCATCAACTGCCTTTAGTGTAATTTTAAAGATCAAGTGTGCCTGTTTTGAATACTTCATTGAGTTCATTAAGACATTGGTTATAACCCGCTTAAGTTTTGAAGGGTCAATCCATGCAAAAAGAGGTTCTTTCTCATCTACCTTATAATCAAAGTGAACCCCTTTATAAGAAGGGTCAAATTGTAATTCATCGACAACATCTTTAAAGAAAAATTTTAAATCTACCGTTTCAAGTTCAAAGGTCATTGATTCTGTTTCAAGTTCATTATAAAGCTGTAGTTCATTCATCATTTTATCAATCTCAGATAATTTCTTTCGAATGTTGTTATAATAATTTGATATTTGATGAGGTTCCTTTACAACCCCATCATTTAATGCTTCTATTTGAACTCTTATAGATGTCAAAGGTGTCTTGATGTCATGCGTCATGTTGGAAATAAAATCATTCCGATTATTTTCTATCGAAGCTCTGTATTCTTTGGATTCGGCCAATTTTTCAATCATTGCATTTAAAGGATGAGTGATATAAACAAGGGGTTCATCCGTTATATCCAATCGATTAGTAAAATTTTCTTTACTGACTTCATCAATAATCGTGACCACTTTATTGAAATTCTTAGTTAATTTTTCTGCACTATACAAGAAAAACACAATCATAAATATAATCAAAATAATAAAGAGCGCAATAAAATAATTGACGACAAATTTCCCAATTTGACTGGGTATATTGATTACTTTTGTGAGAAAGAATACACTCCCTTTTCCCCCATCTTTAAAATAAAAGTCAAGTTGTCTTGCGACTATGTAGCCTGTCTTATTAAAGAGTTCTTCGTTTTTAGTTGTATAATAGCCTCCAAATTCAGGCAGAATTGGCCCTGTCACTTTATTAAACCCACTCACAATTTTCCGACCTTCATCCGTCTCAAAATTATTAATGGCCTTGACATCCTCATCTTTCCTAATTAGGATAATGGCATCCTCAGGTTTAATTGAATGATTTCGAATAATGGGCTTATATGTGGACTCAATCAACAATCGTTCAGGATCTTCTAGTATAACACTGTTGATGTATCTAAAAGAAGTCTCATCTGGATTCCACTTTTGAAGCTGCCATATGCGTTCGTTTACAGATTGAGGATCCGTTAAAAAATTCAGGAACTCAGAACCCGTAATAATCGCAACATAGATTACCAGCACTACAATCGGCAATAAAGTCATCACAAACCAGACAAGAACAGCTCTATTTTTGAATCTGTACGCATATTTTTTTTTAGAAAAAAACATAATGCCTCCATATGAGAGTAAGGGATGGTTTACACCATCCCTATTGATCTCTATTTTATCACGACTTTGCTATTTTCTGAAAGATATTCTTTACCAAGTACAACAACTTGATCTCCTAAATATAAATTTTGAAGGATTTCAACTTTGTCATCACTTTCGCCTCCAGTAATTACCGAAACTTGCTCCACTGTATTATCTGCTTTGATTCGGTAAACATAATGAGATTCTCCCTCTAGAAGCAACGCACTTTTGGAAACAACTAGAACTTGCTCTAATCGATGCGTGGTTATTTTTATTTCACTATATAGCCCCGACATCAAATCTTCATCGCCTTGAATACTGATTTCAATTGGATAGGACCCTTGTTGCCCTACCTCTGAAACTGAAATGACTTCACCTGCGTAAGTTTTATCCAGCGTATTGACATAAATAGAAACAGATTGACCCTTTTTAACACTTTTCACATACTTTGAAGTAACCGATGTATTTACTATAAATTGACTTTCTGGTATGATTGTATACCCATTCTGAGCCGTTGCATAAATATCTTTTGAAATATTCTTATTCACAACAATACCGTCTACTGGACTTCTTTGAACATAATTATCAAGCTGTTCATTAATCGTTGATAACGTGCTATTATAACTTGCCGTCGCATTTTCATAAGCTCTTTGCTCATTTTCAAGCGCTGTTTTTGCATTATCTAAAGTCGACTGAGATGTCGCGCCAGATTCAAACAATTGTTTTTGATCATTATAATCATCTTCAGCTTTTTTTAAACTATCTTTAGACTGATCCAGCGCATTTTTTTGCTGTGTTAATGTTTGATTTTTAGAAACGTCAAACGTATCTCGATTTATTTCAAACAACACATCATTTTTACTTACGCGATCTCCCACTTCAAAATAGATTGCTTTAACATCTCCAGCCATTTTAGCGGTGACATTAAACGTTTCAACGGGATCAATTGATCCTATTGTGAACACAGTTTCATCTATATCCCCTTTAGCAACTATTTCAGAACTTACAGTGGTCGCAACTTCTGATTCTAATCCCACTTGTAGTGCTGAACGATCATTGCTTATTGCCTTTTTAGGTTTGGGGATAAATATAACGACCAAGATTGCAATGATTGCTACGCCAACTATAATCCATTTTTTATTCATTTTCATTTTCATTTTCTTCACCCTTCCACCATTTCATCGTTCTTTTTTCTATACTATAGTAAATCATCGGAATTATAAGCAAGGTTAAAACAGTTGACACAATAAGTCCGAAGATAAGCGCAAATCCCAACTGACTAAAAGTTGAATTATAAAGCGCTAACGGCAAAACACCGCCTATTGTTGTTAATGAAGTTGCAAGTACAGGCTGAACTCTTGTTTTTACAGCTTCTGCTACAGCATCTCTAAGTGCTACACCAGTATTTCTGAGATAATTGATATAATCAATCAAGACGATCGCATCATTAACTGCAATTCCAACCAGAGCCACGATTCCAAACATTGCGTAAAATCCAAGGCTATTTTGTGTAATAATAAGACCTAATATGACACCTATCAACGCAAATGGAATGGATAGCAATATAATCATCGGTTGAACAAAGGAATTGAACTGAAGCACTAAAATAATATAGACCACAAGAAGTGCAATGCCAAAATTTCTGCCCATATTGCCGATTTGTTCATTTAAGTCATTCATACCACCACTTACTGCTGTCGTTATATTTTGAGGTAATTCTATATGCTTTACTGCCTCAGAATAAGCCGTACTGACTTCACGAACATTGTAACCCTCCTTTAAATCCCCTTCAATGGAGACAATGACTTCGCCATCCTCTTTATTAATGCTGCCTATCCCTGTCTGTATTTTAAGCGTTGCCACATCGTCGAAATAGATTTTATTGCCCGCATTGTTCATAAAGAAAATGCGATCAAAATCCTTAACGCTATTGATTTGATCCTCAGAATAATAAACTGAGATATCGTATTCCTCCGAACTTTCTACATAAGTGCCCACTGTTGAGCCTGAAATATATTTTCTAAGCTCTGAAGAAATTTGTGCAACAGTCAACCCATAATAAGTGGCTCTGTTGCCATCGATATTAATGATCATTTCTTTTTTGCCACCATCTGTTGAGATTCTAGGTTCAACAATCCCTTCAATCTTAGACAATTCCGCTAAATACTGCTCAGCCACTGGACGGATTTCGTCCAAATTATCGCCTTTTAAGCTCAAACTTACATCTGCCCCGCTTGACATGGGCGACATAGTACTTTGTTGATCTAGTTGGAACTCTGCACCCGGAATAATATTAATCCGACTCCTGATCTGATTTTCAATTTCTGAGCCGCTTAGAATTCGATCGTCTTTATCGATTAACTCGACTACGATCTCTGCTTTATTGAAACCATCTGAACCCACTTTAGAAGTAAAAGATTCCAGATCCACAATATCATATAGATTCGACTCAACTTGTTTTACGATACGATCTGTATCATCAAGTGGTGTTCCCACGGGCGCTTCAATATTGATTTTAAGCGCTGTGGGTTCTTCATAAGGGAATAATTCGACCTTTAGAATCCCCAGTGGTATCGTCATAACTGAACCGATAAACATGACCACTGCAAGTAGAATAATGATGAATTTTTTGCCTCTTGAAATCAGCACCGTAAAGATAAATTGCTTGTATTTTTCCATCATCCCCGGTGCGTTACTTTTTTCAGCCCTTTTAGAAGCAAAGGTTTTTATCGCATAAACAGCTGTAAAAACAAACGCCAAAAGGATACTTGCATTCGTTATTTTCCATTGATCGGAAAACGCCACGAGCGACAATAAAAATATAACAATCCCTGCTGTTACATTTCTAATTTTATCTGAAAAAAGATGATGGCTGTTTTTCTTTTTATAAGGCGTTAGAAATTTGGCAGAAAGTGTTGGCGTAATCACAATGGAAACAAAGAAAGAGGCTGCAATAATATATATGATCGTCTTAGGAATATTTGAGATAAATTGTCCCATTACCCCCGGTGTCATGGCAACAGGCACAAAAGCACCTAATGTTGTCAAAGTTGCTGCTAAAACTGCTGGTGCAACTTGATTCGTCCCAAATTTAGAAGCCGTTATGCGATCTACACCTTCATCCCTAAGCCGATCTATATTTTCCATGACCACGATAGCATTATCGACTAAGAGCCCTAAGGCGATGATAAACCCTGCCAGTGATAATGTATTAAAGGTAACACCTGTGAATGTCATGACGATAAAACTTATAAATAACGATATGGGTATTACCGTGGCAACAATGAGTGCTTCATTGAGACCAATAAAGATATAGAGCACAATGACAACACATATCAATCCCCCAAGAGCATTATTGATAACCGTACTTAAATCTTTAACCACATCCACACTCATGTCGCTGGTTACAATAAAATCGACATCTTCTGGAATGGCGTGTTCAGGTTTATTTTCTATAATCGCTCTAATCTCACTGGCTGGTCCAACGATATCATTACCATCTTCTCTATAAACCGTTAAATATATCGCTGGGGTCGATACTTTTTCAGCATCATCATTATTTACAAATACCCTAGAGTAGTTGTCTGGATCTTTATGTGCATCCTCAACAGTTGCCACATCCTTTAAAAAGATCGTCCTAGAGGCAGACGTTTCAATCGCTAAATTACGAATATCCTCTACATTTGTAAAACGCTCATCCACGCGAATATTAACGGTTGTATTATCAATATTTTTTTCACCAGCAGGCATATTCATATTCGAACTTTGAAGTGCAGATGTAATGTTCTGATAAGACAATCCATATTCAAGGAGTCTTACTTGATCCACAACGACTTTTATTTCTCGATCATACCCCCCCGAAAGGTCCACTTGTTTGATACCAGGAATGTTCTCAATTTCATCCTGAATTCTCTCGCCATATTTTTTGAGCTCTGCTAAGTTATAATTCCCTGTCATCGTAATCGAAAATATAGGGATATCTCCCGTTTTAAATACGCCAACTGTAGCATCATCAGAAGCCCCCTCTGGAAAACTGATTTTAGCGAGTTCATTTCGAACCGTTTGCTCTGCATCATCCATATCGGTGTCATCACTATACTCCAATATGATTCTTACAAAGCCACTTTGAACAGTGGCATTAACTTTGTCGACACCCTCCAAACTCTTTACTTTTTTTTCAATTGGATCTGAAACCAACGTGTTCACATCATCTGCTGATGCCCCAGGATATGTTTTAAAAATATAAAGCATATTGGTAGAGACATCTGGTACAGTCTCTTTTGGCAAACTGTTATATGCATTATAGCCAAGTATAAGGACCGCAAAAATGATTAAAAAAACAATTTTGTAGCGATCTATAAACCCTGATGCTATCTTTCCAAGTATATTCTTGGGCATTTTGAGTTCTGGTAAATCTTTCATAGAAAAAGCCTCCTGTTGTATTCTTAATACTAGAATACAGGAGACTCTCTAAAATAGACCTTATAAACTATTAATTTTTTCCTAATTAAACGCTAATCTGCACTTAACTATAGATCCATATGACACCATTTCTTGCAAAATTGAGCCTTTTTCTGACAATTGACTTGTAAAGAACCACATTTAGGACAAACTTGATGATCCTGTTTAAAATCAATTGCATAACGATGGTCACAACTTTCACATACGAATTGACATTGTTCAGTGGTATAATGGCCACCCTTAATGGAGATCGCTTTGCCTTCCAATAAGGCACTGGTTAATTTAGTACGTCCAGATTCAATGATCAATTGAAAGGTTTGTCTTGATATGCCCATTTGCGCCGCACAGTCTTCTTGAGATAAGGCTTCAACATCTTTTAATCGCATTGCTTCAAGTTCTTCAACCGTAAGATTGATCTCATCCAGTTTGCACTTTGGAATACCATAGGGTACAAAATAGCTTTCTTTTGGAAATTGTGAGACGCGTCTAAATCGCTTTGGTCTTGCCATAGTGCCTCCTCATTAATATTCATCTGTAAATTGTATCATAAAATGAACTCACTTTTATAGTAATTTTATAAATTTAACTTATAGTAAACTTGATATAGCGCTTCTAAATCCACTACCAGATTACCATACATCTGGTAGAAATCAAGATCTGTACTGTTGTTTTCAGAGCTGTTCAACTTTGAGATTTTATCCTCTAGAGCCAAGATTTCATTTTCAACTCTATCTTTTTTCTGTTGGTCTAGTACTTTTTGAATCTGAGCCTCGTTTAATTGATTTTCTTTAGATATCTCATTTTTTACCAACGACTTTGACGACACTGAATTTGGCTGCACGATATGAGCCCTGCAATATTGATCATAATTGCCATTAAAGCTCATCATTTCCCCGTTTTTAAGTTCAAGAATACGGGTGACACATTGGTTGAGATAAAACCGATCATGAGAAACGGCTATAACCGTCCCTTTAAAACTTAAAATCGCATTTTCAATGGCCTCTCTGGATTCAAGATCTAAATGATTTGTTGGCTCATCCAAGATTAAGCAATGTGGCTGGTAGAGCATAATTTTTGCAAGCTCTACCCTTGCTTTTTCGCCACCACTGAGCACTTCTATCGCTTTGTATACTTCATCACCATAGAAATTAAAAAGTGCCAAATGTTTTTTTATATCTTTTTCTTCTAATTTTGTAAAACAAGTTTCAAATTCTTCAAATACACTTCTGGACTCATCTTCAAAGTTAATCTCTTGTCCTAAATAAGCGTAGTTTACCCACTTTCCAAAGTTAACATGTCCCTTGAAGTGAGCGTCGTTTCCTAAAATGATATTGAGCAGTGTCGTTTTCCCACATCCATTTGGACCAATAAGGCCTATGCGCTCGCCCCCATGTATCTTAAACGAAATATTTTTAAAAATACAGTAATCTTCAAATTGCTTTGTAAGATGCTCCACCAACACGATATCTTTACTCATATGTCCCGCGGGTTTGAAGCTTAACTTTGGTTTTGACTTTTGCGCTAAATTCTCATTCTTTCTCATTTCCACAAGCAACTTTTGTGATCTCGTTTTAAGTTTTTCGACTTCCTTTTCTGAACTTTTAGATTGCTTAATTTTTTTATATTTTCTAAGCTTTTGAACTTTTTCTTCTCCATCTCTAATCTGCTTTTTCAAATTAGAATGTTCTTTTAAATAAAAACTCGTGATTCTTGTTTTTTGATCTATATAGCTTGTATAATTACACTTCTTAACAGTCAGATGGCCATGATTCAGCTCTGCTATTCTCGTCGTTACTCGATCTAAAAAATAGCGATCATGTGATACGATTAAAACGCCTCCCGAAAACTTTTTAATAAATTCTTCGAGCCATTCTATAGCCTTAATATCAAGGTGATTCGTCGGCTCATCCAAGATAAGCAAATCTGGCTCATCTAATAAAATTCGAGCAAGTGCAACCCGCATCTTCTCGCCGCCACTAAGTCTCTCGATTGGGAGTTCAAGCGCACCTGCTCTCAAACCCAAACCCATTAATATTTTTTTAATTTTACTTTGTAAATTATAGCCATCTATTGCCTCAAATTTCTCGTAAAGCTTTTCATATCGCCGCATGCATTCCGCATACGCTTTTGGATCAAGGTCGCTTTCAAGCTTCTTAAACACTTCACTCATTTGAGTTTCAATCTGAAAAAGTGCTTCATGATGCAAAGCATTTTTCCCATTTTCCTGCTCATCACTATTTTGCGACAAATAACCCACTTTAATACCACTTGAAAAATAATGTTGCCCAAAGTCTGGCGTCTCAATCCCCATGGCAATTTTCAACAAAGTTGACTTACCAGAACCATTGGCGCCCACAAGTGAAACACATTCGCCGCTCTCAACCATGAGTGAAACCTCATCTAATACAATCTTGTTTTGATACGCTTTACCTATGCTTTGTAACGTTAATAAACCCATCTTATCCTCCTATTAAATCAAAAATTTCATTTTGGGAGGTTAATATTCAGTCGCATTGGGACACATCGCATTTAGGCGTTTTGGGTCCAAATGGCATCAGTTAATAGCCTTTATTTTTTACAAAAAAAGCTCTATTCTGAACGAATAGAGCTCTTGCGTTTACAAATATTATAACAGCATTATAAACAGGCTTGTGACACCCCTCCATAACACCTTCAAATTTGCACTAAAATACAACCATCGAACAGGGATCATGGTCTAAACATTATTGACACAACAAAAACCATCTGTAAAAAAAGCATTTCTCACAGAAACTTGCTGTATAATATAATATTTTTCTTGATCCCGGCTACTGAGATGTTAGCTCCGCATAAAGCTCACCGAATATTAACCTTATTGTCTCTATTCGAAGCAAACTCCACTACCAGCAGCCGGTACGTTATGTGCAAATCTTTTCATGATAAACACTCCTGTACCTTCGTATTTTATGCAACTCAATTATAACACCTCATTTTTAAGATTACCATTACAAATACTTTACAAAAGAAAGTCAATCTCTTGACATAATAAGCAATATTTTATCGCAACCAATCTGTCCCTATCGAATACACGATATCTGTTCGTTTACTTAGTGCAGATAAAATGACTATAATCTAATGAGCTCACAAATCGAATCCCTAAAATAAAATCACAAATTAGGAGGTCAATCATGAATGAAAGATATCAACTCAATAAAAATCTAGCACAAATGTTAAAGGGCGGCGTCATTATGGATGTCACCTCAGCGGCTGAAGCCAAAATCGCAGAAGAAGCTGGTGCTTGTGCAGTCATGGCACTGGAAAGAGTGCCCGCAGACATCCGAAAAGATGGCGGCGTTGCACGTGCCTCTGATCCTAAGATGATCAAAGAAATCCAAGCCGCTGTGTCTATTCCCGTCATGGCAAAAGTCCGTATCGGTCACTTCGTAGAAGCTCAAATTCTCGAAGCTCTTGAAGTCGATTATATCGATGAAAGTGAAGTTTTGACGCCTGCTGATCCCACTCTACACATCAATAAAAAGAACTTTAAAACCCCTTTTGTCTGTGGCGCTAAAAATTTAGGCGAGGCCCTCAGAAGAATCTCAGAAGGCGCTTCTATGATTCGCACTAAAGGTGAACCTGGCACAGGCGATGTCATCGAAGCTGTAAGACATATGCGTTTAATGACTTCTGAAATAAACCGCATTAAAAGCCTTGATAAAAATGCACTCTACCATGCTGCTAAAGAACTCATGGTTCCTATAGAACTTTTAACCTATGTCCATGAAAACGGTTCACTTCCTGTGGTTAATTTTGCAGCAGGCGGTGTTGCTACGCCTGCTGATGCCGCTATGATGATGCAACTCGGATGTGATGGTGTCTTTGTGGGGTCTGGCATTTTTAAGTCCGGTGATCCTCGAAAGAGAGCCGCAGCAATTGTCAAAGCAGTGACACACTATCAGGACGCCGTCATACTTGCCGAAATATCTGAAGACCTTGGCGAACCCATGGTAGGCATCAATGTTTATGAAATCTCGGCCAAAGATCGAATGTCTGAAAGAGGCTACTAAGATGCTTACTATTGGCATTCTGGCACTTCAAGGTGCTTTTATAGAGCATTCAATGCCTATTGAACGGCTTGGACATCTCTCAAAAGAAATAAAACAGCCCAAGGACCTAGAAGGTATCGATGGCATTATACTCCCAGGTGGTGAAAGCACTACAATCTCTAGGCTCCTTGATTCAACTGGTTTAAGAGTCCCGATTCAGAATCTATTAACCGCTGGGCTCCCTTGCATGGGCACCTGTGCGGGCATGATTTTGCTTGCTAAATCTATTGAAGCAGATTCTGTGCCTACACTTGGCATGATGAATATTGAGGTAAAGCGCAACGCATACGGGAGACAGCTTGGCAGTTTCACAAGAATGGAAGTCGTCGAAAAAATCTCTGATGCACCAATTCCACTGGTATTTATTAGAGCACCTTATGTCATAAAAGTTGCTGAAACTGTAGAAGTCCTACATCGAGTAGATCAGCATATTGTTGCTGTCAAAGAACAAAATTTATTAGCCCTTGCTTTTCATCCTGAACTCACTGATGATCTCACTTTTCACAAGTATTTTATAGAGATGATCCAACAAAATTAAAAAAAGAAATCACGAACAATAAAATGGACATTGTTCGTGATTTTTGACACTCTAGCTCTTGTGTTTAAATAAAAAAGCTGATGCAATCGCCGTAAGTGGAATTGTAAACAAAATACCAAAACTCCCCACCAATGCTTGTAAAATTTCCACCACCACAAGTTCTCTGTTGAGCACATCAAGCAGGGAGGTGTTATATGAAATAAGCAAGAGTACAACACCAAGGGAACCTCCAATATAGGCTAAAACTAATGTATTGGCCATGGTGCCCATGATATCTCTCCCAATGTTAATGCCTGATGATAAAATCATTTTAAAAGTCATTTTATCCGACTGTGATTTGACCTCATATAAAGAGGAAGCAATAGACATTGCAACATCCATAATGGCGCCAAGGGCACCAATGATAATTGCTGCAAATACAATCGCCTTTAAATCAATCGGCTGGTCTTTATTGAGCAAGAGTAAAAATGCAGAATCTTCATCTACCATCCCTGTAAGTTTTAAAACATGATCCATGATCATCGTTAGGCCACCTGCAACGAGTATACCTCCAAAACAGCCAATTCCAGCAACTAAGCTCTTCTTATTCAATCCACTAACCACTAAAAACGTCATCAAAATAATGAATACACAGGTGAGAATCGACCAGTAGTATATATTTTTACCCGACAAAATTGCGGGAATAAACACAATAAAGATTGCAAGTCCAGTATAGATCAAAGAGATAATCGTTTGAAAGCCCTGCTGTCTACCAAATACGATGAGTAGCACCATAAAAGCCACTCCTAATAGCAAAAGCGCATCTGTTCTTACATATTCACCCAGTGTCCATTCTGTGCCATAATCTTCATTTGGAATATTATAAAGTAAAACCGTATCGCCAACCTTAACGGGTTTTAATTGAACCACAGCATATGTGTTCAAATTTTGCTCGCCCTTTAATATCGACCCTTTGCGTTCGCCAGTCATCGCCTCAGCATTAAAAATAATTTCCTCAATGACTAAAGTTTCTGTTTCGCTCAGTGGATGCTCTTCCTTAAGACGATCCACAATTTCAGTAATTTTTGCCTTTTGTACCTCCGTATAATTTCTACCATCAAAGAGCGTCATCCCTTGAACTGCTATCTTATGACCTACAAAAATATAGAGAGTCGATAATATAATTGTAATTGCGATGACCCATCTTCTCTTTGCACTATCTGTTTTCATTTTATCTTTCATCCTTTTCTCCTAAGGTCATTATAAAACAGACCTTTATGTCTTAGACTTTTGCTTTCTATTAATTATTGGAGATGCTCCAAATAAATAATCCGCTGACATCGCCCCAAGTTCCATTTTCAAGAGTTCTTCGGCAAGGTCCGTCATATTCCTAAGTTCTGTTGGTCTTTTAATACCTTCTATAGATTTGCCTGTATATTTTCTATAATGCGAGTAGTGTTTCCATAGTCTATTTTTAATTTTTTGTGGACTTGAAGGAAGGCGAAGTACATCCAGTATAGACTTTCTAATGGCTTCAAGACCACCCATTTCAGCAACCGTAGAATCTGCTAGTGTTTTTCCAAGTGCTCTCGCCCATTTTTCATCTATCTCTTGGCATAAAAATTTGAGAACATGCCAAATATTATAAAGATCTGCTTTTGTCTCTAACGGTTGCTTTTTTAGCCATAAGAAGGCAAGCATTCTTCTTCGCCAATCCCACCATTTAACCGGACTGGTTAATTCATCTGCCGGAATTAAGAAAAAGCCATTTTCAAGCAGTAAATGACCAAATACGCCAGGCGGTTTTCCAAGGCGTTTATTCTTAAGCGTTGTCCTATAAACCCCACAGGAAGGACTACCTTCCATATAGATATACACAGAAACACCTGCACTAAGAAGTTGGTTTAAGCATGCTTCTGAGCTATTCATCAAAGCTTTGCTCAAATTTTTCCCCGATCCAGACATTACCTTTCCAGCGTTTTCCCAAACAGCACTTCCACTTTCACCTGTTATTTTAATGGCTTCTCTGGGCACCCCAAAACCTGCATTTACTTCTGGACACACTGGGAACCAGACAAAACTAGAAGCATCTCTTCCAATCGCTTCGAGTTGATTCCATCCTTTTGCATTGTACCTGAACTTACATCCATACATACAAGCACTAATGCCTACTTTAATGCGTTCTTCAAGATATACATCCATAAGTTACACTCCTTTCTTAGAAATTAGAGCCGTTTATTTTCTTGCATAACTTTATCTAAAACTTCTGCGGCTTTAACGATGACATGCACACACCCTTCTGCTTCAGTTCTATAAGCCAGTTTAAGCGGTGCACACATAATGCTCTGCATTTTCTTTTCATATTCAGAAATGAACGATTGGACAATCGGTTTCAGATCATCTGACTGGTGAGCTACTGTTTCCGTAACTTTAAGCCCTAACACCATAATAGAGGCCGTGACTGCACCGCATGCATTTTCTGTCATCATACCACCACCAAATCCAGATGCTATTTTTAATACTTCATTTGGAAGGCCTAAAGAATAAACCTTATTCGCACCGTATAAAATTTTTTCAGCACAATTGTAATCTTCTGCCTCGCCAAATCCTTGTTCTATCAAATTTTTAAGCATATGCACTCTCCTATTTTTCTTTTACTGAATACCAGCCAAACAGACTACCGACAATACCAAGTCCTAAAGCCACAAGGATTAATAGTCCACTGGAAATACTGATCAACTTACTCATTTCAGGCATGGGCACAAACGGTAACGGTGAATCCATCTTCGAATACAGAATTTTAATACATTGTATATTGACAACCATTGCAATTAGACCACTTGAAAGTGTGATCCAGAGTCCCTCTATCAAATAGGGAATCATCATAAACGCAGTAGGCGCTCCCAATAAAGTCATCGTTGTAATCTGCTCTCTGTTATTATAAATCCCTTGACGAATGATATGGCCTGTGAGTACCACTGTGGAAATGCCCATCGCGATACTCACAAAGGCAAAAGCAAAAGTAACCACATGAATAAAGCGTCTTACACCAGTGAGGATATCTATATTATCTCTTACGGTGTCCACATTTTCAAGAGTCCTTATATGCGCTGTGATGCTCTCAACTCGGTTTAAATCTATCTCTATTTCTAAAAACGCTAAAAAGGGATTCGTTTCTAAGTAATTCAATACGGTTGCATCATCTCCAAGCACAGATTTCATGCGCTCATATGCTTCAGTGACAGAAATTTCTTGAACTGATTTTACGCCTTCTATCACTTTTATAGCATCAATCAATTGCAAGCGCGCATCACTTGATAGATTTTCGTCATAATAAACACTGATCTCCGCTTGCTCAGAGAGGGCACTTGCAAAGGTATTGCCCACTTCACGACTGGATGCCAACACTGAAAAAATAAAAAAAATCAGTGTAAGACTTAAAATAGAAAGTAAGTTGGATACTTTGTTGGTTTTAAAAATGGTGATTGCTTCTTTAATAAAATAATGTAATCGCTCAATCTGCCTACTCATAGCACTTTTTCTCCCACAATAACTGACCTTGATTCATGGTGATAAGATGATGCCGTTCCCTAGTCTCAATAAGATGTGTCGCATGTGTGGTAATCAACACCGTCGTTTCTTCATCTTTAAAGGACGTTAAAAGCTCCAAAATATTGATTGCATTTGCATGGTCTAAATTTCCTGTAGGTTCATCGGCAATAATAAGTTTTGGATTTCTAGCCACTGCCCGAGCAATAGCGACCCTCTGAGATTCACCCCAAGACAAATGGTCTACATCTGAATGAATTTTATGTTCTAAGCCTACTCTAACCAGTGCCTTTTCTGATTGGTCACGCATTTCCTTTAAATTATAATTAAGAAATCGCATACCCATCATCACATTTTCCAGTGTCGTTCGGCCCTCTAATAATCTAAATTCTTGAAAAACTGGACCAATAGATTGCCTAATCTTTTGAATGTTGGAGGCGTGTACTTTCTCTCCCAAGATAGACAACTCCCCCTGAGAAGGTTGTTCAATTCCCATAAAGAGCTTTAATAAACTTGTTTTCCCAGATCCACTTGGGCCCACTATAAAAACAATCTCTCCTTTATCACACTCGAAGCCAATATCTTTGAGCGCAATATTGCCATTGGGATATTTTAATGTAATATTTTTTGCTTGAATAACTGACTGATTCATATGCCTCCCTTAAAACAATCCTGATTTTACATAGAGTTCTAAAATATTTTCTTTTAAAGTTACAGTATCGATCTTATAACCTTCAAGTAAATAGGTTAAATCTATCGACATGTAACCTTCGCTAAAGAGTTCATCCATTGAATCTTGTTCAAGTGGCAAACCATAAAAAGTGCCCTCAGTAACTATAAACTTCAAAATGTGACCTTCCACAATTTCAAAATGTCCTAAAAGGTTTATTTTTTTTTCTGGAATACTGAGGCTCATGAGGTCTGTGTGAAACTCAAATACTAATTTTGGCAACTCCGTTTGATGTGCCAATATCCCGTTAAAAACAGATTCTTCTAGTCTGCCCTTAACCCCTTTTAAAGAAAATTCTAAGTCAATTGCATCATAAGGCAAACCATCGGATACCACTAGCCTAGAAAACGCATCAACAGTTTCTCGAAATAAAGGTTTTAAGGTATTCCAAGTCTCCTGTACCTCTGTGAGATACGCCTCATATTGAACGCGTTCTGTTTTTAAATTTTCAAGAGAAGCCTCAAGAGTAGCTTTTGTCTCCATTTTATTCTGAATCGTCATTTTTAGATCAAACTCACTCTGTTCGAGTGCCTGTAAGTCTTTTGCCTTATTCTGTTTTGCTGTATCCAGACTTTTTTTACGCGCTTCTATTTCATCCATAAGCTTCTTATTGCTATTTGTATAATCTCTCAATATATTTAATTTTTGAACAAAGGTCTTTACGCTATCTGAGCTAAAAACAAGCTCAAAATAACTATTTGCGCCTCTCTTTTGATAATCTTTAAGCGTTTCACCGAGTTTTATGAGCATCTCTTGATAGGCTTTGTTATGAGTTTCTATGGTCACCTCCATTGCTTTTATTTCTATCTTTATATGCTCTATGTCTTGATTTAACTGATCTTCTTTGAGCGTTAAATTATCAATTTCTTGTGACAACAAGAAAAGTTGTTCTAAAACATTTTTTTCGTCACTTGAAATGCCATTGAGTTTACTTTCAGCCTCTTCTACTATAACTTCTGGCTCTGAATAACCCATAAACATTTGCATCCATAGAATCAATACTATTATAAGACAAATTGTACTTTTGCGCATCCTACCACACTCTCAAAATATTATTTGCTGATGACTTTTGATGGAGAAAAAGATACAGCTCAACTCATATGAGTTGAATTGTATCTTCTAGTATTCATCATTGGTTATTGTGTTTGCTATTTCACTTCAAATTCACACGTTACAACAGATGTTATTTCCTTCTCGTATGATCCCGTATCATTTATACCGTAATCATCCACTTCGTTGGAATAAAGTGGTGTAATTTGAAAAACACCTACTCTAGCAGATTGAAGCATCCCAATTTTATTTCCAGTGACAGTCACCATCGCTTCAGCTCTTGCCTTAGAATCTTCTGTTGCAAGCCCAATCATCTCAATTTTCAAATCTGCCAATTTAGAATAAAAATACTGCGGATTATTTGAGGTGAAATTGACGCCATCCTCAATCAATTCAGTCGAATTTCTACCAATCTCAGCAACTTCAAGCACACGTGTTGAATTGATATTAACGGTTTGAGATAGATTATAACTGTCTACAATGTTGGTATAGACACCATTATCCAAAATTCGGTTACGCGTAAATGTATTCACTGAAGAAAAAGTAATTTCCTCTGGCTTAATACCTTTTGCTTCAAAATATTTTTTGACAGTTTCAGCATTTTCTTTTAAAATTGCATATCCAGATGTCATATCGGCAGCATCCACACTGAAGGAGCCTTCCCAAACGATTACATCTGATTGTATTACTTTTTTCGCCGAACCTGTTACTGATAAAGCATTGGACTCACTTTTTATACTTTTGACACCTTCAACTGCCATATAAGCTGATAATACTAATCCTAAACTTAAGATAATGGATATGACAATTAACGTTATTCCATTGATTTTTTGCATAATGCCCTCCTCTTATAAAGTACATTTAATCTTCGATTTTGTAATGTCCTTTAAGGATTCACACCCAGTCATAATCATTGCATTTTCTAGTTCTTCCCTGATTTTGTTAACATAAAGTGACACACCGGATTCACCACCACCAAAGACTGCAGTGACAAAAGGTCTGGCTATAATCACCGCGTCTGCACCAATCGCCAGAGCTTTAAATACATCAATTCCAGATCTAAAACCACCGTCTATGATAATTTTAATTTGACCTTTAACCGCCTCCACAATATCGTCGAGAACAGATATCGTAGAAGGTGTCTCATCAAGAACTCTTCCGCCATGATTGGATACAACGATCGCATATGCGCCCGCATCTACTGCTTTTCTCGCACCTTCAACAGTCATAATACCCTTAATCACAAAAGGCAATTTTGTGCTCGAAATAATAGACTTGAGCATCTCCACCGTCATGGGTGAAACCGGTTTTCCCTGCGCCGCTAAAATTGACAAACCCGCAGCATCAATATCCATTGCCACTGCAATTGCATTTGCCCGTTCAGCCAATCTAATTTTCTCTATAACCTCCTCTTTTCTCCAAGGTTTAATTGTTGGTATACCGTGACCGCCTAATGCCTTCGTGGCATCTACCGTCCCGATATAAACCTCATCTTTTACGCCATCACCTGTGAACGCAATACTTCCAGCTGCTTTACACCCTTTGAGTAAGGCTTCTGAGAAGGTCATGTCATCATATAAATCACTATAATGCATTTGTACAGCACCTATTGGCCCTGCAAAAACAGGCAAATCAAATTCAAAATCAAATAATGTCTTCTTAGTACAAATCTCCATTTTATCGTGAATTGTATCCATATGAAGCCATATTTTTTTCAGATCACTGTAATTGCGGATAAAACCAAGTCCAGTGCTTTTACCTCCTGGTCCGGGAATTCTGCCTTTACAAGCAATACCGTTGCATTCAGGACACACTTTGCAATGTGGCCCAATAACCTCTTTTGCATTTTTTATGAGTTCTTGATAATTCATCACACACTCCTATTATACACCTTAATTATTAAAATCTGCTTAAAGTTCAAAAGAAACACTCAAACATTTTCCAATCACACTAAATGCTCTCTGATCCACGATTTCAGCTTCTGTAGCACCACCTTGAATCAGAGAAAATTCACGATTATTGATTTTCATCACTTGTCTGATGATGCGTTTATTTTGATATTCTAATAAATAGATCCCATTTTTATTCACTTCATGCGCTTCCAACACAAAAACGAGATCATTCATTTTGATTCTCAACCCACTTACTTGATTATTGGTCACTTTGACATATAGCAATTTTTCACCATTATAGCCCTCAACCTTATTGTCTATAACGGGATGTTCCTTATAACCAATAGTTTCCCATCTTACGAGATCATAAATCGGTACTCTTTTCACAATTCCAGATAGGGCATCTTGCCATTGACCTGTGGGCGTGATATGAATCTTCCCTTTGCTCTGTTCCTGTGTATTTACTATTTTTTTGGTTTCCAAAGGACTTTTTACAGGCTCTGATTTCACCTCTAAATCAGGATCAATAAATTCAATTTTCTCTCCTAAAGAAGACAGAATTTGATCTGCAATTTTTTCGTTGATTACTTTTTTTCCAGATTCAACTTGCAATAAATAGCTCAGCGCAACGCCACTTTTTTGTGCCAATTCCTTTTCAGTTAACTTTGCAGCGATTCTCGCATTTTTTATTTTTTCTGCTAATCGATTCATGTGCTCACCTCATTAATGCTGTCATTATTTAGTTCTAAGCCTATTATATCAAATGTTTATAATAAGCAAACGATTTATACACAAATGTATCCATTATAAATTCAAAAAATGCTGGCAAACGCTAAAAATGACTAGATCAGACCCTCTTTAGGCTAATCTAGTCATTTTTTAAAAGTGCGCTTCAAACATTGTGTTCCAATTCTAACGTTGAAACCATCGGTTACCTTTTGGCTCACTTCTTGATGATATGAATAGGTTTATCCACTGCACCGTGTGCCGCTTCCATGACGATTTCCGATAAAGTCGGATGCGGATGCACCGTTTTAGCCAAATCATAAATGGTGCCTTCAAGCTCTAAAGAGACAGCAGCTTCAGCGATCATATCAGTGGCATGTGAGGCCACAATGTGAACGCCTAGAACCTCTCCATACTTCTTGTCATGTACTATTTTAACAAATCCTGTGGTTTCCCCTTCAGCCATGGCTTTTCCATTAGCACTGAGTGGAAATAAACTCGTGCCTACATCAAAACCTGCTTTTTTAGCCTCTTCTTCGGAATAGCCAATCACGCCAACCTCTGGGAAACTGTAGATACAAGCAGGGACTTTATTATAATCAATTTCTGTTTTAGTCCCCATAATGGCTTCAGCCGCCACAATGCCCTCAGCCGATGCCACATGTGCCAACATCATCTTCCCCACCATGTCGCCAATCGCATAGATGCCTTTTACATTGGTTTCCATATGTCGATCCACTTCAACACCTTTACGCCCTACTTTTAGTTTCAAGTTTTCAATGCCTTTAAGATTAGGGGCTCGACCAAGACTCGCTAAAATAAAATCACTCGTCACTGTCTTAACTTCACCTTCCAGTTCGTAATAGGTCGTTTGTCCTGAAATCGATTTAAGCGTGGTATTGGTTAAAATTTCAACACCTTCAGTGATTAGATGCCTTTGTATCGTATTTCTTACATCCTCATCTAAATTCTTTAAAATCACATCTGAACGTTGTAGCATGGTGACTTTTGTACCTAAACTATTAAATAGCGTTGCAAATTCCACCGCAATGACGCCCCCACCTAATATGGTAATGCTTTTAGGATGTTTTTTAAGGGCTATAGCGCCAGTGCTATCAATAACAACACCATTTTTGTACCCCTCTTCTATACCTTCAATCTCTGGGAGTTTAACCGACGAACCCGTGGCTAAAATTAAATTTTTTGCAGATATCTTTTCTCCATTTACTTCGATGGTATGTGCATCGATTGCAGTTCCAAATCCATTCATAACTTCTATGCCATTATATTTCATAAGTTGCTGAACGCCACTTACCATCTTTTTAACGACTGAATCCTTACGATTCATGAGATTTTCCCAGTTGATCGTAACGTCTGCTATATCTGGAATATCAATTCCAAATGATGCCGAAGCTAATAAATCTTGATAGAGTTTTGCACTCCTCAGCAGTGTTTTTGTGGGGATACACCCCACGTTTAAACAAACACCCCCTAATTTATCCACTTCAATCAGCGCCACTTTTGCGCCAAGTTGGGACGCTTTTATAGCCGCTACATATCCTCCAGGTCCACCACCGAGTATGGCTATATCAAATTGTTTCATACATTTACCTCCAAGTGGTATCTCACTTTATAACATAACGAGTAATTTGGGATTAGCGAGTAGCATTTTTACGTAGCCCACAAACCGGCCTGCATTTGCGCCATCGATGATGCGATGATCAAACGACAACGAAAGTGGCAATATCGAGCGTATGACGATTTCATCATCTACCACTACAGGTTTTTTGACAATAGCACCTACGCCTAGTATGCCCGCTTCAGGAAACTTGATAATCGGAGCACCAAAACTCGCCCCAACAGCACCATAATTCGTAATCGTAAACGTGCCACCTGATAGATCGCCAAATCCAATAGTCTTATTTCTCGCCTTTTCAGTGAGTTCCTCTATTTTTTTAGCGATTTCGAAAAGGCTCATATGGTCCGCGCTCTTGATGACAGGCACCATGAGTCCATCTGGCGTATCTACTGCAATGCCTATATTGAAATCCTTTTTCAAAATGATTTCATCTTTTTCAGAATCCAGTGATGCATTGAGATAATCATACTGCTTAAGACCTAAAACCACAGCTTTTATAAAAAAAGCCAAATACGTCAATTTGATCTCTTGAGCCTCGGCCATTGCTTTTGTTTCAGCTTTAAAAGTCACAAGATCTGAAACGTCTGCTTCATCCATCACCAAGGTATGTGGAATCGTATATTTTGAAAGTGTCATATTTTGTGCAATGGTCTTTCTGAGCATGGTCATTGGTATGCGCTGAACGCGATCTTCCTCTACCTTCACCTGCGGGTGAGAGGCACGAACTGGTTCAGGGGATTGAACTTCAAAATGAGGTGCACTTGGTTTTGGCTCTAAACCACTGGAAGCTGTTTGAATATCTGCTTTCATAACACGACCCTGTGGCCCTGTTCCAACGACTTTCTGTATATCTACCCCTAAATCTTTTGCCATCTTCCGAGCAACTGGCGTCGCCAGTATTCTGCTTGTCATGTGTTTTTGAACCGTTTCTGATCCGCGGCCTTCACCACTGGAAGCGATTAGATCCGACGAAACTTCAATCTGCCCTACGACGCTGGCACCATTTGCTTCTTTAACAGCCACTTTCACGGGTTGATTTGACTGTTCTTGCGGTTCAGATTGCACTTCGGATTTTGACTCAGATTGTACTTCGGATTTTGATTCCGGAATAGTCTCTCCACCTTCCATGTTACTGCGAACGCCCTCTTTACCATCATCCAATATAATGATGACATCCCCGACATTGACTTTATCGCCTACCTTAAAACGTATTGTTTTCACCACGCCATCCGTTGGAGAGGGTATTTCAGCATTGACCTTATCCGTCTCTATCGTAAATAGATCTTCCCCCTCTTTTATGGCTTGATCTTCTTGTACTAATATTTTTAGCAATACACCTTCATGTATGCCTTCACCTATATCTGCAAATTTCACATGGAACATTTTATCATCTCCTAGTATTCAATAACTTGTCTAAGTTCACTTGTGATCAATTCCACATTTGGACTGTAATGATGTTCCCCTTTGGGAAGCGGAATGATCGTATCCACACTGGTGATTCTCATCGGAGGCGCCTCTAGATATAAAAATGCACCTTCATTTATAATCGTAATGAGTTCAGCACCAGGACCATAAGATTTGGCAGCTTCATGAACCACCGCAAAACGCCCTGTCTTTTGAACCGACTGAATCAAAGTTGCTTTGTCTATTGGTGAAATCGTTCTCAAATCAATCAACTCAATGCTGTGTCCTTCTTTTTCAAGCACTTCAATTGCTTTTTGGGTTTCCTTGACCATTGCCCCCCACGCAACCACCGTTAAGTCCATGCCCTCTTTCACCACTTTTGCTTTTCCAATGGGAATTGTATAGATTTCTTCAGGCACTTCTTGTTTAAACGCTCTGTAAATGCGCTTAGGTTCCAAAAAAATCACAGGATCTGGGTCCATAATAGCCGAGAGTAACAATCCTTTTGCATCATACGGCGTCGATGGAATGACTACTTTTAACCCTGGTGTATGCGCAAATAAAACCTCTAAGGATTCAGAGTGATGTTCAAGGGCTCTAACCCCACCACCATACGGCATTCTAATGACCATGGGCACTGTGTATAATCCTCTTGATCGGTTTCTCATCCGTGCAGCATGTGTCACGATTTGATTGAATCCTGGAAACATAAAACCTGAAAACTGCATTTCAACCACTGGTTTTAAGCCATTGATTGCCATCCCAATACCTGATCCTATAATAGAAGATTCAGCGAGAATACTATCAAAACATCTGTCCTCACCATATTTCGCTTGAAGTCCTTTTGTCGCTCTAAAAACACCACCTTCAAAGCCAACATCTTCACCAAAAACAACGACACTTTTATCGAAATCCATTGCAACATCAAGTGCGTTGGTAATCGCTTCAATTAAATTAAGTACTAACATATTATTTACCCTCCTTTGCATAAAACGCTTTACGTTCTTGATATTGGGCTTCTAAAATAGGCGTCTTCTCTGCATAGACGTAGTCAAAGACATCTTCTAAAGGCGTCATTCCAGACTGTTCAACAGATTCAAAAGTCTCTTTCACAAATTCGGATTGTGCTTTGACATACGCTTCTTCTTCTGCCTCGCTCCAAAAACCTTGGCTGTATAAATAAATTCTAAAACGATCTAATGGATCTTTTTTGCGCCACTCTTCAACTTCTGATTCTTCTCTATAAACGGTTGGATCATCGGAAGTAGTATGCGCACCCAATCGATAAGTGTACGCTTCAATAAGAGTTGGTCCCTCTCCACGTCTTGCGCGATCCACTGCTTCTTTTGTCACAGCATACATGGCGAAAACATCGTTGCCATCCACTTGAATCCCTGGCATGCTGTAACCCAAAGCTTTTTGTGCCATTGTACGCGTTTTGGATTGAATTGCACGCCTTGTGGAAATGGCGAACTGATTATTTTGTATAATAAAGACATTTGCAGTATTCTTCACCGATGCAAAGTTAAGGGCTTCATGAAAATCGCCTTGAGAAGTGCCACCATCACCCACATATGCAACCGCCACATCATCCTCACCTTTTAAGCGTGACGCATAAGCAAGTCCAGTCGCATGTTGCATCTGGGACGCAATAGGGACAGAAATGGGGAGTATTCTAACATCTTCAGACATCTTCATGCCCATTTCATTGCCGAACCAATATAAAAAAATATTATAAAGGGGTGCCCCTTTATAGAGCCAAACGCCTAATTCTCTAAAAGAAGGTGCTACCCAATCCGTTTGACGAATAGCCGCAGCCGATCCCACTTGTGTTGCCTCTTGACCTAAATTTGGTGCATAGGTCAGCATTCGACCTTGACGTTGATACTGAAGTGTTTTTTCATCAATAATACGGCTTAACCTCATTGTCTTATACATCTTTAAAAGCACTTCTTTGGATAACTCTGGCATCCACTCTGGTTTGACGACCTCACCCTTTGGATTTAAAATTTGAATCATTTCATCCACTAATGGATTTGCATTTTCTAAAAACATACTTAAACCTCCTTAAATTAATCGTTAAATTGATCCCTAAATTGATCCCTAAATTGATTCTTAAATTTTGAACTTGCCTCTAAATTGACTAACCGCTCTAATTTCAAACCCACCACTTCTTCTATAAGTCCATTTCTTACTTTAAGATGATTTGCCTCATCCAAATGATATATAAACGGTGGGGTTTCACCAAATGTCCACTGCCACGATTTCAATCGGTTCATAATAACATCATACTGAGTTTGAAACCCGCTCTGAATTTCATCCACCGTTAAGGTTTCCACTCTATATTGATGTGCTTTATAAAAAGTATTCACAATAGCATTTTGGACACGATCCATTTTAATACTAGGACTTGCAGATTCTAAAGTGGTCACTTTACTGGTCACTGAACTTATGCCCTTGGATTCGATATTTTCATCTTTCTGTTTCAATACCTTCCATATGGCGGTTTCATCTGTATTCACTAGTAAGGTCCCATGATGAAGCCGTCTGTTTCCCTTTAAGTAAAAGGCATTCCCAGATACTTTTCGTCCGTCTAAAAGCAGGTCTTTGCGTTCGTTTTTAGCCAAGGTCACGCCCAGATCTAGGACGGATTTGCAGATAATCTCATAATGTAACGCTTCATCATAATGACTTTGAGCTTCTAAAAAGCTATAGTTTAGATTGCCAAGGTCATGGAAGACAGTGCCACCCCCAGAAAGACGCCGGATAAGTGCAATTTCTTCTCCTTGAGCTCTTTGAACATTAATTTCTTTCCATGGATTTTGATTTCTGCCAAAGACTACAGAAGCTGAATTAACCCATAAAAAGAGTATCCGAGTATAGGCACTATACGCCGTCAATAAAATTTCCTCTATGGCATGATTGGCATAGGGGTTGTGCGCTTTCGATATGACAACAAGTGTTTTTTCCATATAAGTCAAACCTCTCTATATTAATCTCTACTGACTATATACCCGAGTATTTTCAGTTTATGCGCTATTGATAACTATTATCAATTAAGTTTTTGTAAATAAAAAACACCTCTTTTAGATACAAGGTGTTTTTTCTATTTGCTTTAATGTTGATACGCTTAATTTTATGATTTAATTCTCTTTGTACTCTGTCTTATAACCAACTGATGTTCAAGCACTTCATCCCCAAACAGGTCATTGGAATTAACACCGTTTTCCTCATCTTCAATCATACGAATAAGTTTTACGATTGCGCGTTCTCCCTTCGCTTCAAAAGGTTGATGTACACTACTTAGAGAGGGATTATACATCTTGGCAATCGCAACATCATCAAATCCCATTATGGACAGTTCTTCTGGGACACTGATTTCATTATCGAGTGCACATTTCAGCGCCCCCACTGCCATGACATCATTTGCACAGAATACTGCCGTTGGCATTTTAGACCCCGCAAGTAAATGGGTCATCATTTGGTAGCCATGCTCAAATGAATATTTGCCTTCTTTTACTAGGATTTCATCATAGAGATTATTTTCAATCAAAGCTTTTTTGTAGCCCTCAAATCTCAAATTACCTGAAAATCGGTCTGTTAAAGGCCCTCTAATCATGGCAATTCTTTTATGATTCAAATTAATCAAATACTGTGTTGCCTCATAAGCCGCTTTGATATTGTCGATTTTGATAATCGGTATTTTCTCCAGATCACAATCTGAACCAATCATGATAATGGGCTTGTCAAAGTTTTCAAGTGTTTCATATAAGGCCTTATTAACATGATCTGTCAACAAAATTAACCCCTCAACCCCTTTATCACGAAATATTTTAATGTGATTAATTTCTACATCTATATCAAAGTCCGTCGCTGTGATCATCAATGAATAATCATGTGCTCTTGTATAAGATTCAATGCCTGCAATAATGCGAGAAAACACGGGATTTGAAAGATCCGGAATAATAACGCCAATCACACTTGTCTTTTTAAGGGATAAACCTCGCGCAAGCGCGTTGGGTCGAAAATTAGTCTCCTCAATTACCTTTAGCACCCTTTTCCTTAGAATATCCTTAACAGGCTTAGAATCATTGAGCACTCTAGAAACCGTCGCTTTCGAAACACCCGCTTGTTTTGCAATTTCGTTTATAGTTACTTTCACTTAACTACTCCTTTCCTTGCGCTCTTCTTTATTATAGGAAACCGTTTTCCCTAAATCAAGTATTTTTTTCTTTTCTCATCTTGATTTAATTTTAGCTTTATTCATTATTTAAAGGGGTATCAATAAAAAAAAGCACGATTAATCCTTTACACACTCTATTGTACACGGAGGATGGATATGAAAACTAAAAAGATGTCTTTTATAATCATTGCCATATTGCTCATAATTGCTATTGGATATCCATACAATAAACGCCAAAACAATCCCATACAAATTGGCTTTGTGTCCGCACTTTCAGGACCCTCAGCAGATCTTGGTTTTGCTTGCCGAAATGCCTTAGAAATGTATATTGATGAAGTGAATTCAAATGGAGGCATTCACGGTCGCCCTATTGAAATCCTTATTTTAGATGACCAAGGCAATCCCGAAATTGCATTGACTCATTTTGAAAAGCTTATAGCGGATGGTGTCCAACTGATTGTAGGACAAGTTACATCTGCATCTGCAACATTGACGGTTCCTTATGTCAATGAACACCATGCCCTTTTTATATCGCCTCTAGTCAGTTCAAATGCTTACAGAGGTCAGGATGATCATTTTATTGCACTTGCTCCCTCCGCATCCGACCAAGGCAACACAATATCAAATTATATTATTTCTCAAAAAAAATCTAGCCGGGTGGCTATTCTTTATGATCAATCCAATTTTGTCTATTCAAATGCTGTTATCGAAGGTGCCATTGAACCTTTTACTCAAACAGAGCATTTTGAATTTCAACTTTATGCACTCAATGAAAGTTCTGAAATTCCAGCAGTCATCAACGCTGCATCAGAATTTGTTCCAGATGATTTTATCGTCATCACAAACGTATCCGATTTGCTCTTAATTTCAAATCAAGTCAAAAAAACATTGGGGAATATTGATATTTACTCATCGATGTGGGGGATGGCACCTGAGGTTATTTCAGGTTATGGTGAAAGTATGGCAAATGTTTACGGCGTTTATGCCATAAATCCAAATTCTGATTCTCCCCAATATTTAGACTTTAAAACAAGGTATTTAGAAAAATACCAAGTTGAAGCTAATTTTGGTGCAATCTACACCTATAATGCCGCATATTTATTGACTACCGCAATTAAAAATGTTAACTCAACTGATCCCGATATCATAAACACGTATATCAAGGACACCCAATTTTTTGATGGTATCAATACGCCTTATGAAATAACAAGCACTGGTGATGCCGTGCGAAAATTATTCATCATACACGCAGAAGATGGTAAAACAATAAACTAAAGTTAGAGTATTAAAATTCAGCCTCGCACGAACGTTCTGCCATAGATGCATCACGGGCTTTCCGTAAACACATCATATGGTAAAGCATTGATCATTTTTTAAATTTTAACACTCTAACCAACTAAGCAATTTTTACGATCAGGGGGTCACATGCGCATTAGATATTCACTTAAGCAGTCTTTAATTGCATATTTTCTTTTAATCGCCATCCTGCCTATTATGGTTGTCAGCATTTTTTTAAACAGCATCATCGTGAATTATATGGTGAAAGATATACAAGAAAGCAATAGAACCCTTTCTAATTTTGTCATCAGTCAAACCCACACTTATTTCACTAAAGCTTCTGATTTTTTAAATCTTGTTGGTTTTATGCTCAGTGATGATGAAATTATACATGATCATGATACCAATCAGCTTTTAGGCGAACTGCTGGTAAAGCAAAATTATTTTGAAGCAATCGAACTGCTCGATAAAAATTTTACCGTAAAATCTATAGCACCCTTCAATGAGGCTTACATTGGTATTAATCTAAAGAACGAATTTTTTCTCAATCCCGACGAAATGGATACCATGGGGATTTGGTCATCTACATTTAATTCTGTGTACACTCACAATTCAACGCTTTCTCATATTATCAAACTTGATGATGGCCGTTATATTATAGGCTATTTAAATCTTTCCAGCATCCGAGAGATCAATAGTATTATCAACGATCCAACTATTAATATTACCATCTTAGATGACAAGGGCATCTACATCACGGACAATGATAAAGCATTAGTATCACAACGTGCTTATAATCCCGATTTTGATAAATTCAAACAAAGCCTAAAAACACACAAAACTTTTTTGGATATGCCCCATCTGGACAAACATGTCTACATTACAATTGACCAAATTAAAGATACCAACTGGATTGTACTTGCAATTCAATCAGATGATGCCACAAGATCTGTCACTCGAGATATCGGTCTACTCTTTATATTGATCTTTCTAGGCATATTTGTTTTAGTAATTTTTCTTGCAATTCTCAGCTCAAGACAAATTATGATGCCAGTCATACAGCTCAATGACAAATTTTCAGAAATAATTGAAGGCGATTTTACCTCGCCTATCCTTTATAATGGTTATATAGAACTTCAAAATCTCATAATCGGCTTTAATCAAATGATTGATATTATTAAAAAACGGGATTACAATATCAGTCGGCTCGCTTACTTTGATTCATTAACCCATTTACCAAACCGCGTGCAAATTAATGAATTTATCGATAAAACCATTGAAAAAAAACAGGTTCCATTCTTTGGAATCCTCTATATTGATATCGATAATTTTAAAAACATAAACGATACACTTGGACACGCCTTTGGTGATGCACTCATCAAGCAATTGTCTATTGAACTTCAAAGCCATCTACAAACTAACGACTTGATTTCGCGATATGGTGGTGATGAATTCGTCATCTATCTCAGACGAAACACCAGAGATCAGCTTTGGAAAGATACCAAATTATTTTTAGACGAAATCAAGGGTGCTCTACAAATTGATGATCTAAAAATTGAATTTACTTTAAGCGCTGGATTCGCTATCTATCCAGATCATGCCGATTCAAGAGACGAACTGATTAAAGCTGTGGATATGGCTACTAACTATGCCAAGGATCATGGTAAAAATCAGCTCACACTCTTTAGTTTTAAGATACTGGATGAATTTATGAATCGCATCAATTTAGAAAATGACTTAAAAAAAGCAGTTCAAAACAAAGAATTGCGACTTTATTATCAACCACAGGTATTCTCTTCAGATGGTACAATAAGAGGTGCAGAAGCATTGGTCAGGTGGCAACATCCCAACGGGACACTCATCTCACCCGCTGTCTTTATTCCACTGGCAGAAGATTTAGGGATTATCCGCGAAATTGGCGATTGGGTTATCTCTGAAGCTTGTTCCCAAATGCATCTTTGGCATACACAGTACAGCACACCCCTTGTGATTTCTATTAACATATCACCGGTTCAACTTTTATCTGAAGATTTTATCGATCGTGTGTTCACTTTAATCGCCGATACTCGGATATTGATCTCGAAAGTTGAATTTGAAATCACAGAAAATGTCTTGATCCATTCTTTAGACCGTACGATCAAGAGCTTAAAAAAACTTTCCGAGCACGGACTCCAAATCAGCTTAGATGATTTTGGCATGGAATACTCTTCACTAAATTACCTTGGTGCCCTTGATATCAATGTTCTCAAAATTGATAAGGCTTTTGTGTCCACGATCATGAACGATCCTCGGCGCACTAAAATACTAGATGCCATCATTAAACTTTCACATCAATTGGGTTTAGAGATAATCGCCGAGGGGGTTGAGACGCAACAACAACTTAACTATCTCAAAGCTAAGAAATGTGATATTTTACAAGGCTATTATTATGATAAGCCCTTACCCCCAAATGAATTTGAAACACGCTACTTGAAAAACAGAGGTTAAATTGGAATCACCAATTTAACCTCTGTCCCTTTGCCTTTTACAGATTCAATTTTAAGACCTGAGTTTTCTCCATAATACAGTTTCAATCTCTGATTGACATTTTGAAGACCTATGCCCCCAAGTTTTATATCTCCTCTTTGAATACGCTCAGCATCAAATCCAACACCGTTGTCTGTGATGAGAATAACCAAGTTCTGAATTTCTTGATACGTTTTAATTTGAATAAGACCTTCATTTTCCAAGTTGCGTATACCATGATAGATGGCATTCTCTACGATGGGCTGTATGATAATCTTAGGTACTTTTACATGGGATAAGGCTTCCGATTCAACAATTTCATATTGAAGCTGCTCTCCATAACGTTGTTTTTGGATAAACAAGTATTGTGCCACATGTGCTACTTCATCTTTTAAAGTGATGAGTTCTTCACCTTTACTGAGTGATAATCTAAAAAATTGTGCCAAAGCCTTCGTTATTGCGATTACTTTTGCACTATCATTGAATTCAGCCATCCAGACAATCGAATCCAAAGTATTATACAGAAAATGAGGATTGATTTGACTATGAAGTGCATTCAATTCATAAGTTCTCAAATATTTTTCATTATTTTTAATATCCCTTAAAAGTTGTTCAATACGATCGGCCATTTGATTAAAGTGTCTGGTTAGATTCTCAACTTCATAACAGCCATTCTCGTCTAAGGGGACCTTTAAAAGACCTTTCTCCAGATCACTCATAGCATTTTCAAGGGCCTTAAACGGTCGTGTAATTTTAACCGCTATGAGCAAACCACTTCCAAGCGCTATTAAGATTAAAATCAGTCCAATCAGCACCACTGTCTCAAATATCTGTCGCCTAACACGGCTTAAGCCCTCTAGCATAGAAGTACCCACCAGCATCCAATTCGTGCCTTTAATAGGATAATGTTTGGTTAATAAATTTCGTTTGGAATCATAACCATCCTTCATATTTTTGAGTTCAATGAATGCATTCAATTTGTCTTGATCTGTGAACACCGTTACATCGGGATAATACACCATTTTATTATCCGTATTTATGATGAACGCCCCCCCTTCCATCAAGTCTTGAAGATACCCTCCAATCACATCATATTTAACATCGATGAGCATTACACCTATATTATCCCCTCTATCGTTTGTGATTTCTTGCCCCACTGAGATTACCCAAGTCTTTTGATCCATGGAAAACGCCTGTTGTCTTGCTGAGGTCAAGACGGGCATGCCTTCACTGTTAATTGCCGCCACATACCATGACTCTGACATCATATCATCTGAAGTGGTCATATCCAGTGCCTTCTCATTTGAAAGGATCTCACCTGTCTTACTGACTAAAATCACCGATGAAAAGTAATCATCCGTCTTAAGGATTGTATCGATCATTGAAACGACACTTTCTCTTGCCTTTTTATCTCCTGTTTCTAAGTAGTGCTTCGTTTCAGCTGCATTTGAAAGTACATCTGTTAAAGCCTTTAGCTTCTCAATGTATATTTCAATATATCGGCCACTCTGAACCACTGAATTGGCTGTTGTCTCCAATGTATCTGCTAGGATTATATTTGAAATACTGTAATAGAGCACGAGTGCAAAAATAAAAATCAGAGTGATACTCGTGACTAAATAATAACCTGCAATTTGAAATTTTAACGTCTTTACAATAGGCACCTTATTTTTCATGCGCTTTTATCCTCTGCTTATACTGTTTTGGTGATAATCCAAATTTATTTTTAAACCGCACACCAAAATAGTTTACATCATCTATGCCGATGGCCTCAGCGATTTCATAATTCTTCATTTCTGTTGACAAAAGCAATATTTTCGCTCTTTCAAGCCTCATATTTAGAATATAATCTTGAAAGGGAATGCCAAAATTTGTTTTAAAGACACTGCTGAGATAATTGGTATTCAGGCCCACATGATCTGCAAGTTCAGATAGAGAAAATGAAGCTTTAAAAGCATTTTGGAATACGTAATCCTGTATGATCATTTTATAGGTGTCTTCTTTTTCTGTATTAGAAGTTGTTTTTAAAGCTTCACTTAAAATGGACGACAACGCATTTCGAAGTTCTCTCTGCTCCAACAGGGCTTCATAAGCTTTGATGAGCTTAAGGAGTACGTCCTGTACATCTTGCTTAGAAATGGGTTTTAGCATATAGTCTTCAACACCAATCTTTAAAGCCGTCACAGCATAATCAAAATAGTCATAGCCTGTAATAATGGCAATCTTCGTATCTGGTGCCTTTTGTTTTATGCGCTTTGCCACTTCAAGCCCGTTAAGTATCGGCATATTGATATCTAATAAAACAAGCTCTGGTATATGGGTTTCAAATAATTCGATTGCTTTTAAACCGCTGGAGGCTTCATAGACTTCGTCAATACCGAGTGATTTGAAATCCACTAGTTTTCGAATGCCTTCTCTAATCAACGATTCATCATCTGCAATTAATAATTTATACATAACACACCTCATAATGATTCTATTAGTATCAATATACCCTTTATTATTTATTTAAATCTTCAACTGTAAATTTTAGATAACCATAACCGGTTTTGTCCATTTGATCATAAGGTATAAATTTAATAGAGGCACTGTTGATACAGAATCTCAAGCCCCCAAGCGCTTCCGGCCCATCGTTGAATACATGCCCTAGATGTGTATCCCCACTTCTACTCCTCACTTCAATTCTCACCATATTGTATTTATGATCTTCCTTGTAGGTAACCACTTCCTCTGAAATCGGTTTAGAGAAGCTTGGCCATCCACATCCTGAATCAAATTTATCTCTAGAGGAGAATAACGGTTCACCCGTTACAACATCCACATAGATGCCTGAATCAAAAGTTTCCCAATACTCATTTGAGAACGCATATTCCGTTTCATTTTCTTGTGTCACTTTATATTGAATTTCCGTTAAAGTCTTTTTCAAAACAGCATCACTTGGTTTTGGATATTTATCAACATCTATAAAGGGTTTGTAGGCAAGATTCAAATCGATATGGCAATAACCATTGGGATTCTTTTTCAAATAATCTTGATGATAGGGTTCCGCTAAATAATATTGTTTCAATGGTTCCACCTCCACAACGATGGCTTTATCGTATTTTTTTTGTTGAATGGCCATCACTTCTTGTATTATTTTCAATTCTTTGTCGTTGGTATAATAGACCCCCGTTCTATATTGAGTGCCTTGATCATTACCTTGTTTATTTAGACTGGTGGGATCAATTACTCTGAAATAATAGTTGAGAAGGGTTTTTAAATCCACATATCTCGAATCGTAGAGTACATGAACCGTTTCTGCATGACCTGACTGATTATAGATTAGATCCTCATATTTTGGATTTTCAGTAAGACCATTGGCATAGCCAGAAGTCACATCATAGACACCATAAAGTCTGCCCATATAGGCCTCTAACCCCCAAAAGCATCCCCCTGCGAGGTAAATTTCATCAAGTTGGTCCACGTGCCACTTTATATCTTCGTTTGGATCGATCACCACACCACGATTATCTTCACTCATCATTTTAACAATGCTCTCTTTATTCATATGACCCGGAATCGTTTTAAAAACATTGCCATCAGTGTCGATAAAAACAGAAGTTGGATAGGCTCTAATGCCATATGCTTGAGCCACTGATCCCTCTAAATCGAGTAAAGTTATCATATTTTCAAGCTCAAGCCCCTCATACCAATTCACAAAATCGGATTCACTTTGTTCTCCATTGTAGTTTGGAGATACAACTGTCAAGACTACAAAATCGTTCATTTCACCTGAAAATCGATTCATTTCATCCATTCCCGCCAAGCAAATAGAACACCATGAAGCCCAAAATTTAAGATATACTTTTTTGCCCTTAAAATCATTTAGTGTAACTGAATTGCCTTTAACATCTGTCAATGTAAACTGTTTAGGATCACTTTCCATCATCGGCTCTACCTCCATTGTGGGTTCTACCTCCATCGTGGGTTCTGAATCTATCATTTCATCTGTTTTATTTATGATTGTAATGCCCCCGATAACGACGGCCATTACAATCCCTAATATTAATACAATCTTCATCTTCATATAAAACACGCCTTTCTCTTTCCTCTAATTGAGCTTTTCAATAAATGCTGTGATT
Organism: Fusibacter sp. 3D3; assembly: GCF_001748365.1. Classification (GTDB taxonomy): domain Bacteria; phylum Bacillota; class Clostridia; order Peptostreptococcales; family Acidaminobacteraceae; genus Fusibacter_A. The sequence goes on from NZ_BDHH01000006.1 coordinate 175,536, forward strand.
TGGTTTAGATTCTGTGTCATCAACAGTACACCCATAGCGACAACTAGCAATCCACCGATTATTTTAATGGTGTTCAGATGTGCTTCGATCCTTTCAAACTTACTCAAAATGAAATTGGTAAATACAGCGAAAATCATAAAGGGAAACGCCAGCCCCAATGTGTAAAGCAACATTAAAAACGCACCGTAGAACGCTTGTCCACCACCTGCAGAAATCACGAGCACAGCACCGAGCACCGGACCTACACAAGGCGTCCAAGCAAAACTAAATGTCAGTCCCAGCAAATAAGTACTAAAATAGGCATTTTTTGACTGTTCTTTGAATCTCAGCACCTTATATTTTTCCAGAAATTTTATTCTAAATACACCCATTTGATGTAATCCTAACAAAATTACCAGTACCCCACTGATTTTATAAAAATAGCTCTGATGGATGATACTTCCCAGTGCACCAGCTCCAAATCCTAAAATCATAAAAGTAGTGGACAATCCTGCTATGAATAAAAGTGTCTTTAAAATAGGGGCTATTGCTATTTTTTTATTGAAAAACACCCTATATTTGCCGTCTTCTATTTGATCTGTTAAAACCCCTATATAAACTGGCAAAAGCGGAAAAGTACAGGGTGCAAAAAAAGATATGAAACCTGCTATAAATACTGTACTCATATAAACGACCATAAGCTCACCTCTCTTGTATAATCTTATTATAGAAGGTCTTGATTGTAATTGATATCTATTATCATTTGTATTTTCTTTGTTTTAATCAGCCCTTTTCATATTTTTCGATTAATTCTATAATGCGCTCAATCCCCTGTGTGATCATCTTTTCATCCGCATTTGCAACAGAGATCCGAATCGCATGACTTGGGGTATTTTGGAACCAGTAAAAATAATCCCCACACGTCACGTCGATATGCGCTTCTTTTAGACATTCAACGAACCTAATACTGTCCACATTTTGTGAAAATTCAAGCCATACAAATATGCCTGCATCGGGGATTATACATTGGATACCTTTATCCATAAACAGCTTTTGATATTGTTTCAACAATTTCATTTTTGCACGTACCGATCGTCTAACTTTCTGAATATGTTTGTCGTATATTTCTGCATCAAAATACTTTTGAAGGCCCATTTGAGAAAGCGTACATGTATTCAAATCGATCGATTTCTTATAAAATGTAAGCATTTCCATGTGTGTCGTTGGCGCTATCAATGCGCCGATGCGTATCCCTGGCAGAAATGTCTTAGAAAAACTTGTCACATAAAATACGCGATTTTCAACATCCAAATAATGAAGTGTCTCCACTTTCAAATCTAAATTGAGATCCCCTAAATAATCATCCTCAATCACATAAAAATCATACTGATATGCCAGCATCAAAAGCTTGTTTTTATCCTTGCTAGATAAACTTGTGCCCAATGGATTTTGAAAATTAGAGACGGTGTATAACCATCCCACTTTATTTTGCTTCAGTTTTGCTTCTAAAGTCTTAAAATCAACCCCATTGTCTCCCCGATTAAAAGTTAAAACAGGGGCATCTGTCTTTTCAATAATTCTCTGAAAATCACCATATGTGGGCTGTTCAATCATTAAAATTTGCTTACTTTCTAAAACTAACTGTAATACTAAATAAAGTGCCTGCTGTGCACCTGTTGTCACCAGAATACGGTCTGCGCTTGTGTAGAGATGCCTCTTTTCAAAATGTTTCACTAAGCATCGTCTTAAGGACTCAAGACCCTCTGGAGGCGCATAGTTATAATGTTCACTCTGAAGCGCTTGTATCATACAGTGTTCAAAGTGTTTATGAGGTCTAAGCTTAGCTTCTAATCCCGCTGAAACAAAGTCAACGCGCTTTTGAAATACTACTTTTGTTACAAGATTTTTCATTAAATAGGTACCGCTTTGTGGAATTGTGTACGCTAGATGTCTTTCTTCAAGGACCTCATACGCTTTTATAACAGTGCCTCTGCTACAGCTCATTTCATCCGCAAGGGTCCTAATAGGTGGCAATCGATCACCATCCACATACGTCGGATCACTTAACACTTTTTTTATAATCACTTCATATTTTAACAAGACGACCTCCTCAAAACATTAAACTATAAAACTGGACTAGTACAATTCTGATTTAACAGTATTGTACCACACCGTCTTTTGTTTTAATATAACCCTTGAGGAGATGTCCTCCACTTCGTGGGGGACATCTCCCTAATTCAGGGGGAGTTCATCTCCCACTGAATGCAATCCAATAGGATTGTAAGGGTTACGAAGGTAGCAAAGCGGACTGAGTATACGCTTTTATCCCTTGAGGAGATGTCCTCCACTTCGTGGGGGACATCTCCCTAATTCAGGGGGAGTTCATGCTCCCACTGAATGCTAATCCAATAGGATTGCAAGGGTTACGAAGGTAGCAACGCGGACTGAGTATACGCTTTGATCCTTAACCCAATCCCAACTAAATGGAGGTCATATGACAGTCTTTTATCCCCACCCAACCCTAGATATTACGCTTGTTTCAGCCAAAGAGAATACCTTTACAGATGATCAAAATAGAACCTATTTGGATTTTGAATCCGGTATATGGTGTGCGAATATTGGTCACAATCCAGAACCACTTGTTCAAATTTACACAAGCCAATCTCAAAAGTTAATACATCACCATAGCTATTTTAAAAACCATGCTGTACAAAGACTATCCGCACAATTACTTGCCATTTCTAGTTTTGATGAGGGTGCTGCCCTATTTTTAAGTTCTGGAAGTGAAGCCGTTTTATTCGCAATCACAGTTGCCAAGACCTTACTCCAAAATGCAAAATGTGTTTCACTTGAAAACTCCTATTTGGGTGCTTATCCCACAATGGTTTCTGATGAATCTGATCACATTCAGATGCCCTTTACCAAATGTGATCCAAAATGCGATGAAAATAATGACATTGTTTGCGAATGTTGCCCTCATGTGCCAGATGCCTTAAAATATCTCAAAGAACCTTTTATTTTTATTTTAGAACTTGGTTCTCAAGAAGGTAAATTGATCTTTCCAACACAAAAGTTAATCCATTATATCCATCAAAAAAATTGCATCCACAAAGGACTACTTGTATGTAATGAAATTACCAGTGGCTTTGGCAGGACATCGGAATGGTTTGCTTTTAATCATTACAACCTAAAGCCTCATTTAATCGCACTCGGAAAAGGACTTGGCAATGGCTTCCCAATCAGCGCAATACTCATGGATCAACAAATTTACAAAGATCCAAAGTTGATGCATTTAAAATACGCCCAGTCACATCAGAATGATCCTCTTGGTGCAGAAATTGCGTACTCGGCAACTCAAATGATCATTCAAAATAATTTGATTGCTAAAAGCAAAGATATCAGCTATTATTTTATTGATCGCTTAACTCAATTAATACATCAATACAGTTCGCTTGTTGAACTTAGAGGTAAAGGTTTAATGCTGGGATTAGTCTGTGATCATTCTGCAACTGCAATAGCACTTCAGCAACATTTACTAGAGCATCAGATCTTTGTTGGATGCGTCTCCGTGCATGCAATTGTCCGTTTCTTTCCACCGATGACTATGAGCAAACAAGAAATTGATATACTAATTGACAAAATTCACCTTTTTTTAGCAAATAACAAATCATCTCTCTAAGGCAGGTTTTTATGAATCGATTACAAGCTGTTACACTATTAGTCCTTACAAGTATCCTCTGGAGTTTTGGAGGCGTTTTCATCAAATTGATTCCTTGGTCCCCCCTAGTTATTGCGGGACTCAGAAGCATTATCTCAGCAGGTGTTTTTTTCATTTTTCTAAAAGGAAAGGTACGAAAACCCAACCAAAAGGTGATTCTAGGTGCTATTGCCTATACCGCTACGCTCATTCTATATGTCACTGCGACTAAAACCACCACTGCAGCTAATGCCATACTGCTTCAGTACACAGCACCCATATGGCTTCTGCTAATCTCTCATTTTTTTCTAAAAGAATCCATCCGCAAATATGATGTACTTTCAATTATTGCTGTGTTTATTGGCATTTCAATCTTTTTTACAGCCAATATTGGTATTGGCCAAATGTTTGGAAACCTTCTCGCCATTTTAAGCGGTATATGCATGGCCTTGATGATTCTCTGCCTTAAACATTCTGCTGATCAAGATGAGATGCAAATCATATTTTGGGGCAATATGCTCACCTTTTTTACCTGTCTGCCTTTTATGCAGCACATAGAGGTTACCAAGCTTTCCATTGGGGCAATTTTATTTCTTGGCATTTTCCAACTGGGCATTTCCTACATTTTATATGCAAAGGCAATAAAACACGTCTCTGCAATTGATGCCGTGTTAATTCCAATCATCGAACCCCTTTTTAATCCAGTTTGGGTGATGTTATTTGTTCATGAAATACCTTCATCGCAAGCGATTATGGGTGGTATTATAGTAGTCTTTGCCATAGTAAGCCGCAATATATACCTTACGAGAGCCGCAAAAAAACAATTGGCACTTTAGTTGAAAGAAAATAAACTGGATGTGATTGTTTTGGCAACTTTTCTTGTGTTATGCACTATGAATTGTTATAACTTGACTTTTGCAGCAAAACAACAAAAAAACACCCTTGATCCCATTGCAAACAGTGGGATTCAAGGGTTTCTTTTTTTGCGTTTTTTTGTAGCGTAAATCTATCTCGTTTTGGTTTCTGAAATATTTTTTTTAATCTGTTGAAGTGTTCTTATCTTCGTTGAAAAATCAACATTTGTCACGTCTCCGATATCCTTTAAAACTTCATCGTAATAATCAAACAAGTAATAGTTTTGATCTACATTTGTACATGTACATTTGCTTAAACTGTCGATGATGCGTGTGATGGTGTGTTTGCCATCCATTTTAAACTCTAAAATCCTAGCAAGCACCAAAGCTATGAAGCATGTTAAGAAATGTGCTTTGATGTGGTCTTGTGTTGAAACATATACAGGTCTCGTTTCAAGATCACTTTTGGTAACCTTAAAGGATTCTTCTATCTTCCAAAGGCCTCTGTAGATTTCAATCACTTCACTGGCACTCTTCTTGTATTCGCTTGTGATGAGCACGTAGTAGCCATCAAGAGCCTCTTGCGCTTTTATTTTCTCCTCATCAAGGCTTAAAGCAGTTATATCAGCAATTTCGCCAGTATCTTTTACAAAACTAAGGTTCTTCACATATCCAGCAGCCCCATAGGATGTAGAGCGATTATAGTTTGAAGGTGTTTTTATAAGCTTCTTAGCTTTTTCAATGGCTTTAGCGCGTTCCATCCTAGCTTTCTTCGCATATTTTTCGCTATAGAAAACCACTTGCTTGGCATCGATGGTTTTCTTTTGCTTTTTTCCAGAAGTCATGGTAACCCAAATTTCAGTCGGGTAAATGCGTTCCTTCCACTTATAGTCATCCCCTTTAAAAACATAGCCCTCTTCATCTAAAATATAGTCTTTTAAAGCTTTGTTGGCGCCTCTAGCGGAGTAACTAAAAACAAAGCCATCGTTTGCTGAAAGTGTGTACTGAATGTTGTCACCTGTGGACATCCCTTTGTCAGCAACCACGATGACTTTTCCTAAATCAAACTCTTTTTTCATTCTAGAAAAAGTGGGTCTGTAGGTGAGACAGTCATTGGTATTGCCTGAATAAAGATCGTAGGTAATGGGGATGCCGTTGGTGTCCATGAAAAGGCCCATTTGAACAATGGGGTTTGGACGATGCTCTTTGCTGACGCCTTTGCACCTAAAAGCATCTTCACAATCCGATTCAAAATAATAATTGGTGACATCGTAGTAAACAAGGCTGGTATCTCGTCCGTAGTTTTCTTTGACTTTTTCATTCATCCATAGCTGCAACTCATTGCCTTTTTCATTGAAAAAACTCAGTGCGCGGTAGACGTCATCAAGAGAGTAATGAGCGTTTTCAAAAAAATCATTTCGCTGATCATAGGCTTTCTTTTTAGAGCCTGGGTTAAGGAGTCTTGAAAAAACAAGGAGCTTCATGATGTTATTGGTGCTCGCCTCAATCTTCGTTGAACGTTGGCGATTGATGAGAAACTTGTCAATTTCAAGTGTGTGGTAGATGGCGCTGAAAGCGGCATAGCCAAAGTTTTTACGGTTGTTGGTGCCGACTTCTAATTTGTCATTAGATTTGTACTTAACAAGAATATCTGAATTTTCAAAAGCTTTTTTTTGATTCATTTCGCAGATGATTTTTTCGTAATAAGCAATGGGATCTTTAAACTTTTTTTCTAGTTCATCTAAATAGCCTAGACTTTCAATGGTTCTTGATTTAGTTTTTTTAGTTGTTTTATCTCGATAGCTTTCAACAATAGAAAGATAGACACGTCCTGTGTGTTTTTGATTAATTTTACGTAGAAACATATTATTACTCCTAAACAAAGATATTACAATTATACCATAATAAATCACTTTAATCCATAATAAAATGAAAGAAAAATAAAATAAAAAATCCCTAGACCAGTTAAAACAACTTTAGTCTAGGGATACCTATGTATTATTTTGCTGCAAAACTCGGGATGTTATTTGTTCATGAAATACCTTCATCGCAAGCGATTATGGGTGGTATTATAGTAGTCTTTGCCATAGTAAGCCGCAATATATACCTTACGAGAGCCGCAAAAAAACAATTGGCACTTTAGTTGAAAGAAAATAAACTGGATGTGATTGTTTTGGCAACTTTTCTTGTGTTATGCACTATGAATTGTTATAATGCTACTGTGACAAATTTAGACATTTTTTTAGAATAGAGGTTCACAAAAATGATCCAAACAGAAAAAATTTGCAACCCAATAGAAACACTTAGCCTAAGTATCGAAAAATATGGAGGAAAAAAATGACTGAATTATTAGCACCAGCAGGAAATATGGAAGCTTTAAAAGCTGCAATTTCTAATGGTTGTGATGCAATATACTTAGGTATGCAAAAATTTGGTGCACGTGCATACTCCTCTAATTTTGATTTAGAATCGTTAAAAGAAGCGGTTACGTACGCGCACCTGAGGCATGTTAAAATCTATGTTACAATGAATACCATCGTTTTCGAAAATGAAGTTCTAGAAATGAAATCACAGATGCACGCTTTAAATGAAATCGGTGTGGATGGCATTATCGTCCAAGATCTGGCCGCTTTTGATTATATCGTTAAAAACTTTCTCGATATGGAAGCGCATTGTTCAACTCAAATGGGAATAGACGATTTAGACGGCACTTTACTCTTTAAAGAACTGGGTGCTAAAAGAGTTGTTCTATCCCGTGAGGTTGAGATTGAAAAAGTAAAAGAGATCAAAAGAATTGCTAAAATACCACTTGAAATTTTTGTTCACGGTGCTCTATGTGTCTCTTATTCTGGTAACTGTCTCATGTCTGGATTAATCGGCTATCGAAGCGGAAATCGAGGAAGATGTGTGGGGTCATGTCGTAAAGAATACGAACTGATTGATAAGACAACCAATACGGTTTTAGGGAAGAACTATATTCTATCGACTAAGGACCTAAACACAATTGATCATATTGATGATTTAAAAGAAATTGATTCTTTAAAAATAGAAGGTCGAATGAAAGAGCCTGCGTATGTTGCTAATGTTGTATCCAGATATCGCATGGCCTTAGATCATACCATAACAGAAGAAGATAAAGAACATCTGAACAAAACATTCAACAGGACCTATACGAAAGGCTATTTGTTTCACGAGGATGTGAAAGAGATTACAAACGTCTTAAGACCCAATAACTTTGGTTATGAGATTGGCAGAATTAGCAAAATCGTTAAAAACATGTATGAAATAACACTCAACAGACCCTTAAATCAAAACGATATCATCCGAATTAGTCATAACAATGAAGATGTTATTTTAAATGTTGTAAAACTGTATGATAAAGAGGGCAATTTAATCAATAAAGCAGATGATGTGTGCTATATCAAACTCAAAGAAAAGATGTCTAAAGGCGATTTGGTCTATATAACGAAGGATAATCTCTATTACAAGGCTTTAGAATCATCACTGGAAAAGGAATTTAAGCGTTTTAACCTAGATATTAAAGTGTATGCACATCCAGATTCAAAACTGATCATAGAGGCATCTGGCTTAGGCTTCACTTATTTATATGAAAATGACGAAATACTAGGCGAAGCAATTAATAATCCAACGACTAAAGAGCAAGTCATAAAGCAATTTTCAAGATTGAATGATACGATATTCGAACTTAAATCTGTCGATTATGAAGCCTTTGGTGCATTTATTCCCGCTAAACTGTTAAATGCAGCAAGAAGAGATATTGTACAAGGCTTATATGATTTAAAGCTTAACAGCCAAAAGAAAAGAACCAAGGCGATAAAATCAAAAGAAAAAATATGCTTTCCTCCTAAAAAACCATACTTTACGGCTTCTGTAACAACTCAGGTACAGTATGAGGCTTGCGTGAGCTGTGGCATTGAAGAAATCTATTTTGAAAACATTGTTAGAAGAAACCAAAACGATTACGAGCAAAAAGAAGGTCAACTCCTCATTGGCGGATATGGCGGAATTCATCACTACAGAGAATCAAATCCTTTTATTACGGACTATTCACTAAATGTTGTCAATGCTACGAGTTGCTATGAACTCTATAGATTAGGTGCGAAACGTGTTACTATGTCTTATGAGCTCAATAAGCACCAAATAGACGATTTAACAAATGCCTACTTTGAAGAAAATGATGGCTATCCTGCACTGGAGATGATCGTATACGGCAGAGCACCTTTGATGTTTACAAAATATTGTCCCCTTAAAAAAATGAATTTATGCGGTGTTTGCAAATCAAATCACTATGAGCTAAAAGATGAGCACGGCACTTTCCCAATCATATCTCATGACGATTGTACCGCAACGATTCTCAACGGGAAGACGCTTAACCTCTTAGATGAGCTACAAAACATAAAAGGTGTCGAGGCATTTAGATTAAACTTCACAGTTGAATCTAAAGAACAGGTTGTTAACACGATTAATAACGCCTTAAGCAAATTAAATGGTATCGCGAGTAAATCTGTCTTTAATCCAGAAACGGACACAAGAGGACATTTTAATAAAGAGATTTTGTAAGGACATCCCAGTCCAAATCTAGGATTCCAAATAAAAGACTTTAATCGCTATTTTTAAAAATTAAAGCGCTCCTTTGGGTGAATCCATCCAAAGGAGCGCTTTTCCCATATTCAGTCTACTTTTGACACTCTAGTGCTCTATACGATTTCGAGGACTTCATCGAGTTCTCTTCTTGCTCTTCTTGGATAAAGTGCTTTACTTTCGTCATAATGACCCAATCCAATAAGCATAACCACTTCTTCATTTGCTTTTAAGTTAAAGGCTTTTTTGATCCCTTCAAAATCAACTCCACTCATTGCGTGACTGTCCACGCCGAGCTCTTTTGCCGCCAACATAATGGACATCGCATAGAGCCCTGCATTGCTCTCTGCAAACTTAATTTTGCGCTCTTCTGAACTGCCATATAAAAATCCAGCTGCATCTATTGCACCTTTCGCTTGCTCATCTCCGATCATTGCCTTTAACTCTGCCCACATTGAATTATCTGGACTATACCCTTCTCGATCACCCACTATAATTAAAGTCATAGGTGCTTCTTTGATCTTAGGCTGTTTATTGGCATTTTCAAATAACATTTCTTTTTGAGCATCCGATTTTACTGCAACAACACGCCAAGGTTGTAAGTTGAAAGCAGATGGCGCAAGGCCAGCAAGTTCAATAATTTCTTTTAATGTCTCTGTTGAAACCTCTTTTTCTGGATTGAAAAAGTTGACCGATCTTCTCTGTGTGAATACTTCTCTTAATAACATAATATTGCCTCCTTGTTTGATTAAAATCATTAGTTTTCGTCCAGTTTAGAGGCAGGAGTGTTTAACCTGCTCTAAGCGGTTAGACGAGAACGGGTCAGGCGAAACGAAGTTTCGACGGACAATGATTAATGTAATGGGTGTTTTGCATGTCTATACGACATCGTTTTATTACTAATTAGTGATATCAGTTTAAAAAAAAGGGCAATCCCCCCGATTGATGCCTCGGGGGGAATCTTTCGGCTCAAATCTTGTTGTAAGGACAACATTTGATGCATCTTTCGATGCCTCAAACCGATTTTCGCTTACAATTCCCCCCGACTGATGCCTCGGGGGGAATCTTTCGGCTCAAATCTTGTTGTCTACCAATCCATTTAATTTTTTTAGTAAGTGGTGAAGTTGGTGTTTTTCTGCTTCGGTGAGTAACTTGAAAAAACGATTCAATTCCATGAGATGTAAATTGAAAACGGCTTCAATCAAGGTCTCCCCTTTCGATGTCAACTGTATCCAAAAAGCTCTACGGTCTTCCGGATTAGACTGTCTGGTCACAAGACCTTCTTTTTCAAGATTTCTAATGACCACGGTCATGTTTCCACTGGTGGATAAAGTCTTCTCAATCAACTCACAGATCTTCATATCCCCTTTGTGATATAAAGCTTCCAGAACACCAAACTGTGCTACTGTCAATTTATAAGGCGTAAGAAAATTTTGAAGGTCTCGTCCAAGTGATAATTGAGTTCTTGATAATGCAATGACCAGTTTTAAGTTAGTATCGTTTTCTTCACCATAAGTGTTTATCCTCTTCATGAAAATAATATATCACTAATTAGTGACATTGTCAATACGTTAATGCCCTTTCTTTTTTTCTTTTTTTTGCATTTGTTTTTTTTCAAATTTTATTTTTTCCTGCTGTTCTCTAAATGCCTTTGATTTAAAATGTCTCAGTTTTTTTTGGGAATCTCTTTCTGCTCTTATGGCATCTTGAGCTTTGGTTGAAATACCAACCTTGCTCACTTCTTTTGAAACCAATCGCTGTAATCGTTTTGGATTTATTCGTTTAGATGCACTCTGTATAAATTCTGCGTCCTCGTTATAAAAGCCACTGAATTTTAGTTTAAAATAATACCGAGTGATAAAGTTCAGCAGTTCTTCTCCTTTGGGCTCCGCTCCAAAAGTTACCTTGCAAATACTGATTTTCCCATCAATTGTCTCTTCAAAAACACCAATCCAAAAAGAATTTTCATAAAAAACGGTTAATTGATTCATAATGCCTCCTGTTTTTTGTGCATTTTTTGAGAAGGGACAACCCCAGGAGGGCAGGTTACTGACAGCATAGCTGCATCCGGACTACCTACCGGATCGTGTTTTTATCTCTGCAATCTTATGTTATCTAATTTTATTAACTTTGTCCATATGAGATTTCAGTCGACAAAAACAGGTAAGCGCCCTAAATACGAACGCTTATCATGTCTTCTATTTAATTCAACCTCTTATTTAATTCAACCCCTTAAGCTTTAAAAATCAATTGGTCTCCTTCATGATTTAAATCAATCAAAATATTACTATAATCCGAAACTTCCCCAGATAGCAATTTTCGACCCATTTGAGTTTCCAAATGTTTTTGTAAATAACGTTTGAGCGGTCTTGCACCAAACTCTGGTACATAGGCCTTGTCAATAATGTAATCTTTAGCGGCATCTGTAAGGGAGAGTTCAATATGGCGTTCTGTTAAAAGACCTTGTAATTGACGTATTGTCAAATCAATGATCTGTCTAACTTGAATTTTACTAAGTGGTGTAAACAATACAATTTCATCCATTCGATTGATAAATTCTGGTTTAAAGTATCTGAAGAGCATCTGATGCACTTCGTTTCGAGTCATCTCATCTAATTGACCCTGTTTAATCTTTTCAAGCAAGAGTTCACTGCCAATATTAGAAGTCATAATGATAATCGTATTTTTGAAACTGACGGTTTTACCTTGATTATCCGTTAATCTACCCTCATCCAATAACTGAAGCAATATATTAAATACATCTGGATGTGCTTTCTCTATTTCATCAAAGAGCAAAACCGAATAAGGTTTCCGTCTGACGGCTTCTGTAAGTTGCCCACCTTCGTCATAACCCACATATCCTGGAGGCGCGCCAATCAACCTTGAAACAGAGTGTTTTTCCATATATTCACTCATATCAAGCCGCACGAGATTGTGTTCATCATCAAAAAGGGATTCCGCTAGCGCTTTTGCGAGTTCCGTTTTGCCAACACCTGTTGGCCCAAGAAAAATAAATGAGCCAATTGGTTTTTCTGGATCTTTAAGGCCTGCTCTTGCCCTTATAACCGACTCGGAAACAGCATTAACGGCTTCATCTTGTCCCACCACACGTTTGTGAAGATGAAATTCTAGATTTAAAAGTTTTTCTTTTTCAGTTTCGTTGAGCTTGCTGAGCGGAATTCCCGTCCATTTAGAAATGATTTCAGCAATCTCCACTTCAGTGACCTCCTCTTTGAGCAATGTCATTTCATGCGTTTCGGATTTATTCTGAGCTTCTTCAAGTTGTTTTTCAAGTGCAGGGAGTTTCCCATATTTTAAACTGGCCAACTTTTCAAGATCATAAGCACGCTCTGCTTCTTCGATCTCTCGCTTTGTTTGTTCGATTTCTGCTTTTAAATTTTTTTCTTTTGTGAGAATTTGCTTTTCAACTTCCCACTGTGCTTTCATATCATGAGATTTTTCTTTAATGCTCAAAATCTCTGATTCCAATTGAACAAGACGTTCTTTAGCACTCTTATCAGTCTCTTTGATCAACGCCTGTCTTTCTATTTCCAGTTGCAATTGTCTTCTGTATATTTCATCTAAATCACTTGGCATGCTGTCAATCTCAGTCCGAATCATTGCTGCTGCCTCATCCATCAAATCGATAGCCTTATCTGGCAAAAATCGCTCTGTAATGTAACGACTCGAAAGGACTGCACAAGCCACCAAAGCAGAATCTGTAATTCTGACACCATGGTGAATTTCAAATCGATCTTTCAACCCCCTTAGAATTGAAATGGTATCCTCAACTGTTGGCTGCTCCACTAAAACAGTCTGAAAACGGCGTTCGAGTGCCGCATCTTTTTCAATGTACTTACGGTATTCATCTAGTGTCGTCGCACCTATGCAATGAAGCTGACCACGCGCTAATAACGGTTTGAGTAGATTTCCAGCATCCATTGCACCTTCCGTTTTACCCGCACCCACTATATTGTGAAGTTCATCTATAAAGAGCAGTATTTCGCCTTGTGACTTTTCAACTTCGCTTAGAACGGCTTTTAATCGTTCTTCAAATTCACCTCTGAATTTAGCCCCTGCAATCAAGGCCCCCATATCCAGCGCGAACACTTTTTTGTTTTTTAAACTTTCAGGCACATCACCACTTAAAATCCGCTGTGCCAAGCCCTCAACGATGGCAGTTTTACCCACGCCAGGCTCCCCAACAAGAACGGGGTTATTTTTAGTTCTTCTGGATAAAATTCTAATAACGCGTCTTATTTCTGCATCTCGTCCAATAACAGGATCCAATTTGCCGGATTTCGCAAGTGCCACGAGGTCTTGTGCATATTTTTTTAGAGCTTCATAAGTCGCCTCAGGATTGTCCGAAGTGATTCTTTGATCACTTCGGATCATTTGCAAAGCTTCAAAAAAATGGGCTAATGTAATTCCATATCGTGTCATGAGCTTTGAAGAATACGTGTTTCTCTCTTTAATGAGTGCTATGAAAACATGCTCAACACTTATAAAATCATCGTTAAATTTTTTGGCCTCTTCTTCCGCTTGGATGAGAATCTGATTGAGCCTACGCGTCCCTGAGACTTGAACATCACTGCCAAAGACTTCAGGTTGAGACTCTAAATAGCCTTCAATTTCATTTACATAGGCATCTGTATCTATATTTAAATAGGCTAAAATTTTCAATATCAGGCTGTTCTCTACTTTTAAAAGGCCATAGTGCAGATGCTCCCCATCCACCTTTGCGTGATTGAGTTTAATGGCCATTTTATGCCCTAATTCAATAGCTTCAGAAGTCTTTTGTGTCATTTTTTCTAAATTCATCTTACACCTCCAACGGTTTTGTCAGCACTCTCTATCGTCGAGTGCTAATTTAATTATAACTGCTCTTCTTTAAAACTTCAACCTCTCCTAAATAAAACGATTTGTAAATTTTTTATGTATGCGTTCCTCTGATTCAAAATAAATAAAAGTGTTGTAAATTCATTTGAGCATTCTTAAGAATCGACCCAAAATGAAAATACAACACCTTTGGTAAAATTAATCTTGAGGTACATTTTCAGGTCTTAACCAAGCCTGTTTTGCATCTAGTTTGACCGAAAATAGCCTACCATAATTTGCTTCATATTTTGATTGATGATATTTGAACATCATTTCATCATTGAATTTTCCAACAATTTCGATCTTCCCGGTTTCATGGCTCATGCAAAATTTAATTCTTTTGCTGTGACCATGCATTAACTTTTTCGCATTTTCTACGATATCGTAAGCTTCTTCAAGAGGCACTTGAAATTGGTTTTTCACACCTTTTACAGGTCTACATTGGAAAATGTAGTAAGGTATAATCCCGTATTTAACAAGGCCATTAATGAGAGTTGCAAGTGTCCTTGGTTGATCATTGACACCTTTTAAGAGAACGGTCTGATTATTCACGATGATGTTGTGATCTAATAGACATTTGACAGATCGAACGGCTTCTTCAGTCAATTCGTTTGGATGATTAAACTGGGTCACTACATAAAGACGTTTACGCTTTGAATATTTGCTTAAGATGCCCAACAACGTTTGATCAGAATAGATGCGTTCTGGAAAGACGACTGGAGTCCGCGTTCCAAATCGAATAAAATCCAGATGATCAATCGTGGTGAGTTCTTGTAAATAAGATTCAATCATTTCATTTTCGAGTAAAAATGAATCGCCACCCGTAATCAAGACATTGTTAATCTCTTTATGATTACGAATATAAGTCACAGCTTCGTTGATGAAGCCAATTGTTTCACTCGTATTTGTACCGACGAGCCTTTTTCTAAAACAATGCCTGCAATACATCGCACATTTATTTGTAGACAGTAACAGTGCGGTGGTGGCATATTTGTGTTGTAACCCTTGCATCTTCGTATTTTGTGATTCACCACTTGTATCAAAATCGCCATCCATATCAAATTCACCTATAGATGGTATTGCCATTTTTCTTATCGGATCACTGGGATCCTCTGGATCAATTAGATTTAGATAGTAAGTCGTTGATGATATGGGAAAATGTTTTGTTATTTTGGCGTAATCACTTTCCTCTTCTGGTGAAATTCGAATAAATGCTTTGAGTTTTTCAACCGTATTGACGTTGTTCTTCAAAGAATCCTTCCAGGTCATTTTTACCCCCTTCAAATTTAATTTATGTGTTAACTCATTAGCAGTGCTTAACTCATATCATTATTGTACCATAAAAACTTATCATTAAAAAGTAAATTGTTACCATTTCATCATGATTTTAAGCCCTTTTTAGAGACTTACTTTTCAAGCTCAAGTAATCAAAGCGTATGCTCAGTCCGCTTCACTACCTTAACAACCCCTGCGCATTACTATCGAATTGTATGTTTCTGAACTAGAAATATGAACTATCGTTAATATATTGTCAATAACATTGGATATTCCTATTCTCAATTTCGACCTCAAAAGTTACATTTATGAAATAATTGCGTCTGATTCGTCATATTTGTTTGCATTTTTTCCCTTTTATGCGCTGCCTACAACTCAAATTCATCATTTTGTATCTTTTTCGTAATATTTATCCTTTATTGATACAATTTCATATTATTTTTTGGGTTGAAACCAGATTGATGAAATCATTACTTTGTGATATTATTAACGCATAAACAGATAGACTTCTTTCCATTCAAATTGAGTATGCTTATTCACATTATGAACCCCACCTGCCCTAGTCGACGGAATTGTATCGATCAAGATTGTTCCTCCTTCCTGAAATTGGGAAGCCTATATTCTCATCAAATCGAAACCGATCTCATCTATGCAGTTTAATTTTATAAGACGACAGCTCAACACTGAGATCGTTGAGCCATCACTTTTAAAATCGTCACTATGGCAGGTGTTAACATTTTTAAACAGGAGGAACCAATGGAAATCAAAGTATGTATCGGGAGTGCGTGTCACTTAAAAGGCTCTTATGATGTTATTAAGAAATTTCAAGCTTGCATTACTAAGCATCAGCTTGAAGAAACAATTATCTTAAAATCCTCTTTTTGTCTAGGTAAATGTTCTGATGCTGTATCTGTCCAAATCGATTCAGGCGAAGTAATCTCTATGGAACCAGATGCCGTTGAAAACTTTATGGAAAATCTTAAAAAGAAGGTGATTTAGTTGGAATTTATCAAATTTGATCATGATCTTTGTGATGAATGTTTTAAATGTCTCCGAGTATGTCCCACTAAAGCGATTGCCTTTACAAATAATAGACGTCATATAATTGATCATCTGTGCATAAAATGCGGTCTTTGCCAGATGCATTGTTCACAAGGTGCTTTGACCATTCAGCTCGATCTTGAAAAAGTTCAAAACGCCATAAAAGCACAAAAAAAAGTATTGGTATCACTTGCGCCTTCATTTGCAGGTGTCTTTAAGATGAAAACCCCTGGTCAAATGGCAACTGCTTTAAAACAACTGGGTTTTGAAATCGTAGAAGAAACGGCGCGTGGTGCAGAAATCATATCCTTAGAATATGAAAAAAACATTGGACACGGTGGTACTGACAATATTATCACCAGTTGTTGCCCTTCCAGTAATTACTTAATTGAACACTACTATGAAAAAGCAACACAGTCGGTTATACCTGTGGTCTCTCCTATGACAGCACATGGACTCGATATGAAATCCAGATATGGGCATGATCATATGATCGTTTTTATTGGTCCTTGCCTTGCAAAAAAAGCAGAAGCTGTTGATCATCCAGAATCGATTGATGCCGTCATCACCTTTAAAGAGCTTGATCGATGGTTTTCTGAGGAGAATATTATCTTATCAGAACTCGAAACCATGTCATTTGACACACCTGTCAGCAGACGCGGTCGTGCATATCCACTTGGCGGAAGCTTATGGAAGCGCGATCTAAAAACAAGAATTAACCCCGCTTATAAGTACATTCATGTAGATGGCATCGAAGCCTGTAAAAGTTTTTTAAATTCCGTTGAAAACGGTGAAATTAAAGGATATTGTGCCGAACTCAATATATGCTCTGGCAGTTGTATCAATGGCCCAGATGTCCCTTCTGATGCACCCTCTTTATATAAAAGAATGAACCTTTTAACAGAATATGTCGAGAAAACACCACTATTACCTACTGACAAGCCCTATGTTGATGATCGACTCACCAGTGCTGAGCTGCATAATGAATTTATACCCAAACTTGTCAATGCAATTGCTATAAACGATCATCAAGTTTCTGAAATATTAGTAAAGATGGGCAAATATACGATGAAGGATCAGCTCAATTGTGGTGCCTGTGGTTACAGCTCTTGTTATGAAAAAGCCGTAGCGATCACAAAAGGCTACTCCGACATCGATATGTGTCTAGACACACTCCGTAAAAAGGCAGAAAGCTTACAAGCGATCATTTTTGACAACAGTCCAAATGCCATCTGTATACTGGATTCAGAGCGCCGTATTCAAGAAGTAAACCCTTCCTTTAATCAACTTTTTAATGCGACGAAAATCAAACTCACTTATTGGCCAATTGCAGCACTTATAGATGATACGCTCTTTGAAGAAATTGCAGCATCAAACCATCATCATATGAGCAAAAAAATTTATCTGTCCTCTGTTGACCGCACTTTTTATTCCAACGTCGTTAAGATTCAAAACGGCAAGATTTACGTAGGTATCTTTACAGACATTACTGAAGCTGAAAGCAATAGAGCAGAACTTGAAAAAGTGAAAGAAGAAACACTTGTCACTTGTCAACAAGTCATAGAAAAACAGATGAGAGTCGCACAGGAAATCGCCAGTTTATTAGGTGAAACCACTGCTGAAACTAAAATTGGGCTCAACAAACTCAAAAAATTAGTCTTAACTGAAGGTGGTGATTAAAATGTTGTCAGAATACTATATGGATGTTGCTCACCACTCACTCAACAAATATGGTGAAGAACTCTGTGGTGACAAAGTCGAAATCATCAAATCTGATAATCGCATGATTATCGTTTTAGCCGATGGTCTCGGCAGTGGTGTAAAAGCGAATATTTTAGCCACTTTAACCAGCAAAATCATGATTACTATGCTTGAACAAGGTGCTGATATAAAGGAAACGATTGATACGATCACGCACACGCTTCCCATCTGTAATGTTCGAAAAATTGGTTATTCTACTTTTACAATTTTAGAAATTGATCAAGACCTCAATGCAAGAATCATCGAATTTGATAATCCTCCTGTTTTCATTTTAAGAAATCATAAAATTTTGACCATCGACAAAATCAAACTACTATCAGCAGATAAACAAGTTTGGATCAGTGAATTCAAACTCGAAGTGGATGATGAAATTACACTTTGCTCTGACGGTGTCATCCATGCAGGTGTTGGCAGGCTCCTAAACCACGGTTGGGAGTGGCAACATGTCGCCGAATTTCTAGAACTTCAATCCACACCTTCTGCTGAAAAGCTCAATAGACGGCTGATAGAAACTTGTAAAAAATTATATGACGACAGGCCAGGTGATGATACCACAGCGGTCACCGTCAAAGTCCGAAATCCACAGTGGCTTCAAGTGCTTACAGGCCCTCCAGAATTAAAAATTAAAGATCATGAAACCGTTTCAAAGTTCATGTCACAAACTGGGAAAAAGATTGTCTGTGGGGGTACAGCCGCCAATATAGTCTCTCGCGAACTCAATAGAGAAATCATCACTGAAATTGAATATATAGATCCTCTGATCCCACCCACTGCTAAAATAAAAGGCATCGATCTCGTTACAGAAGGTGTGCTCACCTTAAAAATGGTCCTTGGGAAACTCAAACAGATCAATCTCAATGCAGATGAACCCATTTTCAACAAAAAAGACGGCGTCAGTAGACTTTTAAAACTTTTGCTCGAAGAATCCACACATATCCACTTTTGGGTAGGACGAGCAATCAATCCTGCACATCAAAATCCCGATTTTCCAAAAGAATTGAGCATCAAGACAAATATTATTAAAGACATTGTAAATGAACTCACCCACATGGGAAAGTTGGTTACACTAGAATATACAGATTGATCAACACATGTGAAAAATAGAATAATAAAGGTGACCAAATGAGAAAATATGAAAATCAAGTCCAAAAAATTAAAAGCACTGTGCTCATTGAAGTGGCACGTTTGGCCTTTGAAGGTAACTTAGAAGCTCAGCTCAGTACAATTCCATTTAAAGTCAATCCTGGACCTGAAGAACAGTACCGTTGCTGCATATTTCACGAACGTGCAATCACAGGAGACCGTGTACAAATGGCTATCGGCGGCAATCCACATATTCCAGGTATTGTTGAAGTGTTAGAATCCGCATGCGATCAATGTCCAGTCAACCGCTATGCCATTACTGAAACCTGTCGTGGTTGCATTGCACATCGTTGCCTTAACAACTGTCCTGTGGATGCTATAAAAATACAAAGTAATAAAGCGGTCATTGATTATGGCAAGTGTATTGAATGTGGCAGATGCAAAGAGAGCTGTCCTTATAACGCCATCGCTGACGTTATGAGACCTTGTCGTAGAGAGTGCCCCACAAATGCGATTAAAATCGATCACCGCAAAAAAGCGGTTATAGATTATGACTTATGTATAAACTGCGGTGCATGTGTCTACCAATGTCCTTTTGGTGCCATACAAGATAAATCTGAAATAATACCTGTAATAGAATCTCTCAAATCAAACAGTAATCACCTCTACGCCATGGTAGCACCTGCTTTTGCCACACAATTCGATTTTGTCGATTTAGGCAAGGTGATCAGTGGCATTAAAAAACTGGGATTCAGAGATGTTGTGGAAGTCGCACTCGGTGCTGACCTCGTCACAAAACACGAGGCTGATGAACTCATCAAAATGAAATATCATGGTAAAGTGCTTACCAGTTCATGTTGTCCGAGCTTTGTTGAATATATTGAAAAGAAATTTCCTGAGCTTCAAACTCACATTTCATCGACGGTATCACCAATGACTGCCACAGCACGTTTAATAAAAGCCATTGATCCTGAAGCCGTTGTGGTCTTTATCGGACCTTGCATCTCAAAGAAAAAAGAAAAACAAAAATCTACCGATACCGATTACGTGCTTACATTTGAAGAACTTGCAGCACTCATGGATGCACATGACATTGATTTGGAATCCCTTGAGACTGCCCCCCTAAACAATGCTTCTTATTTCGGCAGAAAATTTGCAGCAAGCGGCGGTGTCACCTTATCCATTTCAAATTATATGGCAGAACAAGGTGTCATGGATATTACACCTCTTGCCTGCGATGGCATTGAAGCTTGTGATAAAGCGCTGAAACTGCTCAAATTCAACAAGCTTGAAGCAGATTTCATCGAAGGCATGGCATGCAAAGGTGGCTGTATCAAAGGGCCCGTTACGATGCATCATGGTCCAAAGGATCTCAAAGCACTTGAAGCGTACTCCAAAAAAGCCATCGAAGATCGCACCTGTGATGCCCTTAGAATTTTTGAAAACATCCACATCTCCTTAGAATAAAGTATTAATAAAGTCCTAACACACGAGAAAGCACCCATGCCCTGGGTGCTTTCTCGTGTGTTAAATATTAGAATCCACTTTAAAACAGTTGCATAAGCCATTCAGCAAATCGCTTTAAAGCACCTGAATTCGCCAATGAACTGATCGGGAAAAAGGCCAGCAATACGACTTCAAAGATAAAAAGTCTTCTATCCTTTATCGATTGATTGAATTTATAGTATTGAAATAACATTTTTCTCAAATCATCAACCTTGCTTTCAAGGATAACATAACGATCATTCAGCTCAAAATATTCGATGATATGGTCATGCCACTCTTTTAGAACAATGGAAGTTGAAGGCTTCTCAAAGAGTCCAATCGATTGTGCCAATTTGTATTTGAAAGAAATCATCTCTCCAAGTACACGCTTCGTTCGTCGGTCTACTTTTACACGCCCTTTACTCATCTGAATCAAAAGCGGCTCAATTTGATCCATAAGCCCCTCTAGTGCTCTTTCCACATGAGCAAGTCCCACGGACTTTGCCATGGTTTCAGCGATCATTTCTGTAACTTGCTTATGGGGCACGGTTTGAAGCGTTTCATGTAAAGTTTCTCCAAATGCGCCAATTTCGAGTTCATAATGTTCATAATCTTTGGCAAAGCCTGTGTAGTTTAAGGTTTCAATTTGATCCAATAAGGCTAAAAAATCACGCATTTCATCTTCGTAAAAATTTATAAATGAAACGATTCCAAATTGGTAGAGAATCACCTCATGTCCTTTGATGGTCCTTTTTAATATAGATTCCACTATATGATTATCCAAAACGATATAATCACTCCATTTTAGAGAGCGTGTCCTTTTAAAATAGCCCGCAATTTTATCAAGATCAAAAGTCTCTTTCACCTTGAAACTATAAAATCGAACCGTTTGCATAGGTGTCCTCCTCTATCGGATCAAATCCAAAAACATTAAGACCACTTCAGCTACGATCAGTATAACGATCAACCACTCAATAAAAGTCCCTCTCATGGAATGAGAAATTGTCGCAAAACCATCGATTATATTGTTGAGAATATCTGTTTTCTTTTTCATAATTTCATATCGATCAGAAAGCTCAAAGAACTCCGCCATTTGATCATACAGATCACTGTTTAGATAACTTTCCCAAGTGAGGTCTGGGCGATCTAAAATCATAATATAAGCAATTGTACTATATTCATGTCTCACAACTTGAGCAATAGTCTTAGCGAGCTTTCTGTCACTGAGTCTAAATCTACCTTTTTCAAGTCTTTCTACCATACTTTCAATTCGATCCAAAATATTTTTCATATTTTCTTCAACACGCTCAAGTGCAACCGATTTGGCGATTACAGTGGCCACAATTTCTTGATAAGCCGTTTCAAATCTTGCAACCACAAGTTCTTCGTCTGTAAAGCTAAAAGGCTTATCTTCATCAAGTCCTAGATCAACCTTAAGTTCATACTCATCAAAGTACTGAGTCCATTTCTTGAGATCAATTTCTTTTTCAAACCCTTTTAAATACTGCAAAAGTCGATTATCCTCATCAAAAGTAAAATCGATCGTCACAAAAGTGCCAAAAGAAAAGACAAAGACCTTTTTATCCTTCATATTTAAGCCACTAAATATAGTGTCCAAAATGATTGGCGTTAATATCAGCGGTTCTTCCCAAGTATATTTTTTCGGAATGCCACAATCCAGTGCAATTTTATTTAAATCAATCTCATTAGCTACTGAATAAGCTTTAAATTTCATATATGACCGCCCTCCTTTCGCATAAATCTTGCTTCATTATACCATAAATCAAATCCGCTTTTTAATAAGTTCTATCATATTTAACAGCGCTGGCGTGATAAATTTGTTGTGATGATAAGTGATATTGAAAGTTCGCTTAAAAGTTATGAAATCTGCACCTATAACCTTGAGTTCGCCAGCCTTCAATTCAGCTTCAATCAATCTCTTAGAGATTGCTGCAATGCCATGGCCTTCGACAACTGCTTTTTTTATACTTTCAAAACCAGTACATTCCCAAGCAATATTGAGACCTAAGCCATGTTCCAAAAATATGCGCTCTAGAAGTTCTCTTGTACCGCTCCCTTTCTCCCTAACGATAAATGCATGGTTTTGAAGAATCCCTACATCTTGTATTGCCTGATTAAAAAGCGGATGGCTTTTGCCACACACTATTTGGAGTTCATCTTCAATCACAGGCTCATTTTTAATCCGTTTATCATGCGTTGTCCCCTCTACTAAAGCAATATCAATCTGATTGTTTAAAAGAAGCGCTTCAAGCTCAGATGTATTCTTAATCACAACGTGAGTTTCAATCTCGGGCATAAGCGCTTTAAACTTTGAAATCAGTTCTGGCATAATGGCTTCACCCACGGTTAAACTCGCGCCCATTTTCACAATTTTCTGATGCGTTAAAGAGCGCTCCATCTGCTCAAAGAGTTGGGTGATATGTCTTGCATAATCTAAGTATTGTTTGCCCGAGTCTGTGATGTAAAGTTTTTTTGAGAACCGCTCAAACAATTTGATGTCGTAATAGATTTCAATTTCCTTTATGGCCTGACTGACAGAGGGTTGCGAAATATATAGTTTTTTAGCAGCTTCTGTCATACTGCCTAAATCCGCAACCAAAGTCATAATTTTTAAGTGTCTAAAAGTCATTCTATGCCTCTTTCATTTATACATAAGCATTCGGTTATCTATATGATTATACAATAGTATTTTACATATGAAAAGAAGTGTGTGAAACTATAGGTAAAGGAGGTATTTTAAATGCAAACATTTAAACAAAATTTTAACCAAAATTTTAACCAAAATCGACTTGGACTTCTACTTACAATCGGCTTAGCTCTAATCGCTTGGCCTCTTGGAAAAAGATTTCCACTGATTGGTGCACCCGTATTTGCTATATTGATCGGCATGATCGTCAGGCCAATCATCCTGCCGCATCTTGACCTCTTTAAAAGCGGTATGACCTACAGCTCTAAAAAGATTCTGCAATACGCCATTATACTGCTTGGATTTCAAATGAACCTTTTCACAGTCTTTGAGGTGGGTAAACAATCTTTAGCCATCATGGTTTTCACGTTATCCACTGCCTTTATTGTCACTTATATCATGGGGCATCTATTGAAGACAGAGCCTATTATGACAACCCTAATTGGCGTAGGCACCTCAATCTGTGGCGGATCTGCTATAGCGGCTACTGCACCCATTCTAAATGCAAATGATGAAGAAATTGCACAGTCTATCTCTACTATATTTCTTTTTAACATCATGGCTGTGTTTCTATTTCCAGCTCTGGGTCAATTTTTAAATATGAGTGATTATGGTTTTGGCATATTTGCTGGCACAGCGATAAATGACACCTCGTCAGTGGTTGCTGCATCCACGGCTTGGAGTTCTTTAAAAGGCAACAATACAGCCCTTGCCACTGCAACGGTGGTAAAATTGACTAGAACTTTAATGATCATTCCCATCGCCTTGGTTTTATCCTTTTTACAAACCCGAAAGCACAAAGACCAAAACCTCAGTATTTCTAAAATTTTCCCATGGTTTATTTTAGGTTTTCTTTTAACCACAGTTCTGAGCACCACGCTCAATTTGCCTGAAAACATTGTCACGGCATTGATCACACTTGGAAAATTTATGATCGTAGTCGCAATGTCTGCAATAGGTTTAAACACTGCACTCCTTAAACTTTTACGAAATGGCTTCAAACCGATATTATTAGGCTCTATCTGTTGGTTTTCGGTCACAATTGTCGCTTTAATTGTACAAAAAACGATACAGCTTTGGTAATCCAAACTGTATCGTTTATAAGCTTAAACTTCGATTATCTGTGAAGCCCACTTTAATGACCACTGTTAACATGATGATAAACAGCGCCTAAAAGATTGGCGTTGTTTGAAAACTTACAGCGCTCTACTCTTGGCTGGACTCCGCTGTAATCAAATCCACTGTAAATTTCTTCAAACTTTTCTTCTAATCTCTCTAGAAAATCTGCCCTTTCGCTTATGGCCCCACCTAGAAGAATCAATTCAGGATCATAATAGAATTGAATGTTGTGAATGCCTATGGCGTTATATAAGAAAAAATCATCAATCACTTGCTTTGCATCTTCATCCCCTTGCTCTGCTCGCTCAAAGACTTCTTCTCCAGAAATTCCAGTCAAAGATTTTAACTGACTGTACTGGTCTATCATGGCTTTTGTCGACGCCACACTCGACCAATTTTTAAGATGTTTTCTATCACCCGCATCTAAAATGGAGTATCCAAATTCCCCTGCAAAGAGATGCTTTCCTGTATGAATCTTTCGATCTTTGACAATAGCACCGCCAATACCTGTACCACATACGACTAAGGCAACATCCTGACAATTCTTTGCTGCGCCTAACCACACCTCCGCTAGAGCTGCACAGTTGCCATCGTTCTCACTTGTAATTTTCATATGATATGATTTCCTAAGAATTTGATTTAAATTTTTTCTAAACAGAAAGTCCATGCTGCCTTTACCCAAAATCTCACCTGTTTCTGCATTTACAGGTGCGGGAACAGATAATGCAATGCCTTCAAATGTAATAGATTGCGCTATAAAGCTATCAATGATGGCAGATAACTGATTTACTAAATTTTCAAGACTTGTTTTATTTGTTTTCTCTCTACTGTTAAACCCCAACACACCCGAGCTTGAAACAAGACCATATTTAATATTGGTCCCCCCTATATCAATCGCGAGATAATTCATTTTAGAGTGCCTCCCCATTTGTTTCAATTACTTTATTATACCAATAAAAAGATTTTTTAGGTATCCTTTTCAAGTCAGCACTTTCAAAATCTATATAAACGAACCCATAGCGTTTTTTAAAGCCATTGAGCCAGCTCAAAAGATCTGTGAAAGACCAAGTCATGTAACCTAATAGATCAACCCCTTCATTTACAGCTTCTTTACAAGCCTCTATATGAGCACTTAGAAACTGGATACGATAATCATCACTTATTTCGCCCTCAGCATTGATCACATCAAATGCGCCCAGTCCATTTTCACTGATCAAAATGGGTAGCCCATATCTTTTTTTGAGTTCCAAAAGCCCATATCTTAAACCATCAGGATCAATTGCCCAATCCCAATCCGTATAATCGCTATTTGGATTCTTAATGGTTTTGTATAAGCCCGGTATCCCCGATTCCTTTTGAGTGCCCTTTTTACCCGATGTATTAAAACTTGAAATCCCAACGCCATCTATTGGATTATAGGCGACCATAGCCGTTTGATAGTAATTGATCCCTATAAAGTCCACCACGTCTGCTGCAGTTTTCATAATTTTAAAATCACCTTCATCAAATGGCAACTCCATGTTTTGAGCTTCATAATACGCCACTGCATTTTCTGGATAACAGCCCTTATAATAACTGTCCAGATACCACCAAGGCCCAATATCATAATAGCTTTGCAAAGCATCTTGATCTTCTTTACTTGATGTGCTTGCATAAGCAGGTGTAAAGGCTATACTTGAACCAATCTGCCCCTTAAAACCCATTTCTTTATAAGCTAGGACTGTATGTGCATGCGCTAAAACCGTATGATGATATGTTTTTAAAAACAAGGCATCATCCTGTTTGCCAGGTGGGTGAATGCCCATAATATAGCCTAAACTCGTAAAGATGTTGGGTTCATTCATAACAATCCAGTACTTGACTCTGTCACCAAATGCCATAAAGCAAGTTTTGGCATATGCCGTGAAGTCATGAACGATCTGCCTTGATTCCCACCCCAAGTACTGCGTTTGTAAAGTTTGCGGCAAGTCCCAGTGATACAAAGTCACGAGGGGTTCTATCCCATTTTCGATGAGCAAATTGATTAGGCGATTGTAAAAAGCAACGCCGTCTGAATTCAGTTCTCCTGTGCCATCAGGCAGAATTCTCGTCCATGATATTGAAAATCGATATGCTTTTAATCCAATTTTTTTCATCAAAGCAACATCTTCTATATAGCGATTATAGTGATCCGTGGCAATATCGCCATTAGTGCCTTCATGTGTTTTTCCCTCAAGATGCGCCCAAACATCCCATACAGATTGCCCCTTACCCTCTGCAGCAATAGCGCCTTCGATTTGGTAGGCAGCCGACGCAGAACCCCATAGAAAATTACGATCAAATTGTGTCATTTAAGATACCTCGCTTGTTTTTTAATGTTTTTTTAATTTCATATTCCATTAAAGAGCTGTAGACAGATCCCCATATACTAAAGCCTAAAAAAATACCCACAGCTGGTACATATAAACTCACTTGTAACAAGGCATATGCTAACCCTATTAACATTATATTACCAATAATAAAGCCGTTCGTCATTAAAAAAGCATCTTTAACTAAATTTATATGCGCGTATTCAAATTTAAAGTAGAGTTTGCAGCTCATAATAAAGGTCATGCTCACCTCATACAACAGCATTAAACTCAGTATCGAGGGTGCCAAGTATGAGGATACTAAGACACTAATGATGAGCAGTGTAAAAATACTGCCGATCCTATTTGCCTTTTTAAAAGATTTTTTATACGCACTAAAATAAGTTTTTACAGTACTATTGGGATCAACAGAACTCGCTTCAAAAAGTGCTACAAGAGCACTGCCTAAAGTAAAAATAGGTATAGAAGTCACAATAAACAGAAGATTTAACACCAACAATTGATAGACTTTATTCATCACTTTCTCCAGCATTTTAAGCCTCCTTAATTGAGATCAATCCCATCCAGTGTACAAGATAGCAAATGTGCGCCACGGGGAATAAAGGCGCACATTTGCTTTTTAACATAGACCATTTGTGTTCATTTACTTTTGTTTTGCTAACCATGCCTCTAGTTGCTTTTGTTTTTCTGCGATGATCTTATCAGAGCCCGCTTCTTTAAATGCAGCAAGTGCCTTTGGCAAATACTCTACTGGATCAACAGCACCCGTTTCTAAAGAAGGGACATACTGATCCCATGCATTATTACATGCAGCAATTTCATTTTTAACAGATGACGGATCAAATATGAAACCAAGCGTTTTAGTCCCTGTTGCACTTGCATTGAAAGCGTTAAATTGTTCCCATTTAGCTGGATCTTCATTTTCCCAAAGCAAGTTGATAAACTGATTACCAAACATCCAACCTAAACCTGGATTGTATTTTTCACTGTCAGGTCCCGGTTTGATTTGTGTCTCATTTACTTTCACATAATGTACACCTTCAATACCAAAGTTAATTAAATTGTTAAAATAAGGATCTGTATTGAAGAGTTCTAAAAGCATCAATGCTCTTTCTGGATTTTCAGAGGTTGTTGAGATCGCTTGCATTGAACCTGACGTGTCTCTGTTTGAAATAATTGCAGGCGTGATGTTGATCTGAGTCCATTCAAATCCAGTTGAAGCTGACATTTCAGCATCTTTTCCAGGCTTAAGTGATTTCACAGATGCAAATATTTTACCTGCTGATAAATCTGCATTAAAATCGGTTACAGTAGCTGCATCTTGTCTGATATATCCCTTTTGATAATAATCACGCATTGTATTGAAATAGGCAATAGACTCAGGTGCTTCAAATTCATTGAAAACTTTCATATCCGCTGAATCATTCCAAACAACACCAGGATACTTATCATCACCAACTCTATCAAAATCTAGCAATTTAAATGGTGATTCGCCATTTAAAGCTTCAAGCGCGTACATTGTCGGTTCGTTTTCTTTAATGATTTTAAGGAATGGTTCCATATCTTCAAGTGTTTTAACACCTGACAAATCCATGTTGTACTTGTCGACCATATCTTTTCTCACGATAAAGCCCCATTGATGCGCTTTTTCTTTGTTCGCTGGAATCGCGTAGTTGATACCATCAATTTGAGAGCCCTTTAAGAAATCATCGCCTAACATGGCTTTTGTTTGAGGCGCATATTGTTCAAACAAATCATTTAAAGCCACATAAGCGCCTTTAACGGCTTGCTGTTGATAATTGTTTGTCCAAGATGATGTAAAACAGATATCAAATTTTTCACGTGCAGCAATTGTAGTTCTCATTTTTTGGTCATAACTGCCCCAATCATAACATTGTATCTTTAAGGTCACGTTAAGTTTCTTTTCTTTTAAGTACGCGTTTACTTTTTCTTCAATCTTCGCCGTATCTTCTGGCTGACCATTGCCGATAACATACCAAATCATATCGACTTGTGGCAATGAATCCCCAGCAACCACCGCACCAGCTGCGACTTTGTCACCACAACCTGCAAGCAAAGACATCATTAATACCACCACTAACATCAAACTCATTACTCTTCTCATTATTTTCCCTCCAAATTTCATATTGTGAATTACCCTTTGATCCCACCAATTGTAAGCCCAGCAATAAAGTATTTTTGGAAATATTGATAGGCAAATATAATCGGACCAATTGCAATAATTGCCATTGCCATTCTCGCTGTTTGTGAAGGAATGTTGGATAAGAGTTGTGAAACATTCCCTAGCGAATTGGACTGTGAAACTAAATAAGTGATACTGCGATCAACACGGTACATCAAATATTGTAAATTGAATAGTTTCTCGTCTGTAATAAAAAGCAAAGGTGAATACCAATCGTTCCAATAAAACAGCACATTAAACAGTCCAATTGTTGCAAGTGCTGGTTTTGAAAGAGGTAGTACAATTTGCCAAAAGATTCTAAACTCACTGGCACCATCTATCTTAGCGGCTTCTATAAGGCCCGGATGCACAGCTTGACTAAAGAATGTGCGCATCACCAAGACGTATAACGGCGTGAAAAGGCCTGGTAAAATCATGGCAAAAATTGTATTCTTAATGTGAAGCACATTAACATATACCATATACCAAGGGACTAACCCCCCGTTAAAGAGCATTGTGAAAAAAACTAAAAAAGTAAATAACCGTCTATGTTTAAAATCTCTTCTTGACAAAGGATATGCATACAGTGCTATGACTAGTAATGATGAAAGACTTCCTACTACTGTGATAAATAGAGTTACACCATAGGCTCTGAGAATATCACTGGCATCTTTCAATACATAACTGTAAGCATCAAGGCTTAATTTAGACGGAATCAGACGATAGCCCATCGAACTGATCACTTTTTCATCTGTCAGCGAAACTGCTAGTACAAGTAAAAGCGGAAATATACAGGCAAAGGCTAATAAAATCATAATGATATGAATTACGATATCTGCTCTTTTGCTAATTTTAGTGGCATCCGCCAAGGATTCGTTTCGTTTTATATAGCGCTCTTGGGATTTTGTTAACCCTTCTATTCTACTTATATTCTGACTCATCTTTCCTCCTACATAAGTGCTTGTTCTGGGTCAATCATCTTCACAATTTTATTAGCAGTCAATATGAGCACTAACCCCACAACAGCTTGGTACAAACCGCTTGCAGCTGCCATCCCAATATCACCTGATTGTGTCAACGCCCTGTAGACATAGGTGTCAATGACATTTGTTACGTTGTATAAAATCCCCATGTTTTTAGGAATATTCCAAAACAAACCGAAATCACCATAAAAAATTCTACCTACTTTCAAGAGTGTTAATATAGTGATAACAGGCATTATGCTGGGAATCGTAATGTGTTTGATTTGTTGCCATCTCGTTGCACCATCCACAGCTGCCGCCTCATAATAAGTTTTATCAATCCCTATAATTGCCGCCAAATAAATGATGCTATCATAACCGGTCCACTTCCAAGTATTCACAGTTACTAGAATCCAAGGCCAAAATTTAGGTTCCGTGTACCAATTAATCGGTGCCATTCCAAAGGATTTTAAAACATTATTGATCATCCCCATATCAACACTCAGCAAAGAAAACACCAGATAACTCACAACAACCCATGATAAAAAATAGGGTAAGAAAAATATAGACTGATAAATCTTCGCAATTTTTTGGTTTCTGATTTCACCAAGTGCGATTGCAAGCCCCAGTGCAATGGTTACAGAAACCGTTATAAATACAAGGTTATAAAGCAATGTATTTCTGGTGATAATCATCGCTTGATCACTGTTAAACAAATACTTGAAGTTCTCCATACCAACCCATTTACTGCCCCAAAATCCCTTTGTATAATTGTAATCTTTGAAAGCTAATAAAATACCTCCCATCGGTAGATAGTTATTCGCAAGTAACGCGATCACTCCTGGGAGCATCATCACATAAAGTGCTGCATTGTTTTTGTAATACAATTTGTTTTTCCTTTTCTTCGTCTTCTTAACTTTTTCCATAAATGCATCCCCTCGCTTCATCTTCTAGTGACATTATATGCCCCGATAATTAAAAAGAGAATGCACAGTCTTGTGCATTCTCTTACATATTATTGTTCAATTTATTTCAATTTGGACAACAAATTTTTCCACCTTCACTAGGACATATTTGCCTTTTCTCGATACTGTGACGGGGTAATTCCAATTTGCTTTTTGAATAACCTTGAGAAGTAATGTGGATCTGGAATGCCAACGCGTTCCCCCACTTCATAAAGTTTTAAATCCGTTTCACATAGAAGGCCTTTCGCGGCTTGAAGTCTAATATCGTTTAAGTACTCGGATATATTAGAGCCCGTCTCTTTTTTAAACATGCGGCTCAGATAATAAGTGGACACATTGACTTCTGTGGCTAAATCATTCAAGGTTAATGCTTCTCTATAATGTCCCTTGATGAATTTTATAGTGTCTTTGATAATATTGTTGATGTTGGTTTGCTTTAAGATATGAATATGCTCGGATACTTTGATTGCGATCTCTCTTAATATACTGATGAGTTCTGAATAGTGTGCCGATGCCTGTATCTGGTTATGAAGCGATACCGGTTCCAAGTTAAAGTCAATTGGATTTAATTGCGGTTCAACGAGTACAAAATTATAAATATCATAAATGCATCTCACTATAAAACTGGTCAAATCCACTTGATGAAAAGTTTGATTGCTTTTTGTTATTTGCTCAATTTCTAAAATAGACTGTAAAGTTTCAACTTCATTTCCTATTTTAATGCTTCTCATCATCTGGAGTGCCATGGGTTCAATCACGCTTATTTCAGTATACTCTTGTAGTTTCAAATCTTCGTATAAGATGACACTCCCTCTCCCCAAGTAGAAACTGTAGTCAATAGCGGTTAAAACCTCATACGCTTTTTTGGATAACAACTCGGGTTCATAACAGGCCGCACTCATAGCTATAGTCACCGTGAGATCAAAACATTTTTTGCAAACATCAATTAATTCTTCTAACTTCGAGATCATAATCCCCTTGTCAATTGTATTCACTATGAAAGCAACTCTTGAATTTCCTATATCCACACGTTCAAACTCAAATTGTTCTGAAAAAAGTTCTTCAAATGTATTGATCACACCGAATTTAATGATGTTTCTATTGTATAAGTCCTCAATTTGAGAAATTTCAAGCAGCACCACCACAAAATGGTCTAACTTTATTTTAAAAGTATTGAGTTCTGCCTTAACCGATTCGTCCACAGGAACAGCACTGATCATGATATCTCTCAATAATATTTCTTTTAATATTGGCAATGCTTTATTAAATCTCACTTCCCACTCTTTTTTTATAGATTCATGCTGTAAATCATATTTGAGCTCCAGCGCTGCTTTTTTAATAACTTTAACGATTTCATCCAGTTTTGATGGCTTTAAAAGATAGTCAAAAGCACCCAGTTGCATCGCCTCATGAATGTAATCAAAATCTCTATAGCCCGTTAAAATAATAATTTTTGAATGTGCCACTAACGCCTTGACATTACGTATCATGGTGAGACCATCTACTTCTGGCATCTGAATATCAGTTAATATGATATCAGGTCTCAGTGTTTCAATTAGAGCCATCCCATCCACACCATTTGAAGCTTCAGCAACAACATGACAACCTAATTGTTCCCAATTGATAACAGTCACAAGTCCTTTTCGTACTAGGGGTTCATCATCTATAATAATGACTTTAAACATGATCTCACATCCGTTCGTTTGGTAGTTTTAGAGTTAATTTTGTATAATATCCAAGTCTGCTGTTCACATGAATCCCGTAGATTTCACCAAAATGCAATTTAATCCTTTGGTTGACATTATCGAGCCCAATACTCTGCCTCGATTCCTCTTGAATCATCGTAACACGATTAAGACTCATGTCAAATCTCTGATTCAGTCTCGTTACTTCAGATGCTACAAGTCCCTTGCCATTATCAACGACCTCTACGATGATCAGATTTTCATTAGTAAATACTCTAACTAAAATGACGCCTTTATGTTGAATTTCTGAAACACCGTGTTTGATGGCGTTTTCAATGATCGGTTGCAATAAAAGCTGTGGAATCTTCAAACTCAGTGCATTATGCTCAAGTTCCCATTTGATTTCTAAACGGTCTTCATAGCGCCTCATCATAATCACCAGATAATTTTTTACATATCCCAGTTCTTCTTTTAGCGTGATCAGTTTTATATCTCTGCTGATATTGGCTTCCAACATGCCTGAGAGTGCTGTAACCATTTCACTGATCTCAGGTGCATTGATCAGTTGTGCTCTCCAATTGATCGTTTCAAGTGTATTGAATAGAAAATGGGGATTGATTTGAGCTTGCAATGCCTTGATTTGAACTTCACGCCTTAAAATCTGCTCATTAATAACCGTACTCATCAAATGATTGGTCTCGTAGATCATTAAATCCAGTTGATCTGCAAGGTAACCCAACTCATCCTTGCGTTTTAAATTGAGTTTAGGTTCAACTTCACCTGATCGAAAAGCTTTGATATGCCCCACCAATTGATGTATTGGATTGACAATATCCATCGCTAGAAAAATCGTTAGTGCTGATAATATGAGGACTATAGGGATAAAAACTTTAATGACCCAGTTCGAAACATCATTAAACTCTTTAAGCAATGCATCTTTTGAAAAACTCGTAATAATATACCAATCCACGGTATCCATTTTGATATAAGAAATTATACGGTCATTCCCCTTCCCTCTAATATAGCCCATCTTTTCAGCAAACAAAAGATTTTCAGCATTCATCCAAGACATATCTACTTTTTCAGAAAATACGATGTTATTATTCGGTGTTAAAATAGCCAGTTCTTTTAAAATATCCGATGACATTTGATCATAAGTCTTACTGAGCTCTTTTTCATCTATCAAGATAGCCATCAATCCTATTTCTTTGTATGTATATAGGTCATTGATAATGCGAGCCAAAAAAACATTGCGCTTATCACCGTCTTCATCTACAAACCAAACTGCCCCTCCTTTGGCTTCACGTGCAAGTGGCAATAGTGATGCATAAGGAATAATGGCCTCTATGTTCGCACGACCACTATTAGAATCATAAGAAAAAAACTGATTTTTTTTAGTAACGATGGTTATAGATTGTATCGAATCAAAAGCCAATGCACGTTTCCTCAATATATTTTTAAGACTGTTGACATGATTGTAGTACTGAAATTTATCAGACTGGCCACTATTGAGAACATCGTATATTTCTTGATCATAAAGCATATCTTGAGAGACTACTTTTACATTTTTCATAAAATCCTCTGTACGCATTCTAATGATCTTAAGTGTGTCCATCGTAAGACTAATAGCATGCGCCTCCATAACCGTATTGATTTTCACATAAAAAAATAACCCAATTAAAAGCATTGGCAATACAACTTGAATGTAAAAAACCAAAAGCAATTTAGACCGTATAGAAAGTTTTTGATAGTAGGTTTTAAACGGCAATTGACTCCACCTCGCCTCTTTATTTTAGCGCACTATTCTAGTGTTTCAGCTCATTTAAAAGTGCTTCAACAGTTATTTGACCCTCTAACATCATTGGAAATTGAAAGATGATATGACGTTCCCATTTTGAACGATCCACAAGATGATCCACAGGTTTTACATGTTCGGCTACATCACTAAAATATGCGGTGACAAATTGATTTGTTTTTGGAGAATCCATTTCTAAACTGCTGATAAAACCTGGAAGCGCAT
This sequence comes from Fusibacter sp. 3D3, assembly GCF_001748365.1. Taxonomy (GTDB): domain Bacteria; phylum Bacillota; class Clostridia; order Peptostreptococcales; family Acidaminobacteraceae; genus Fusibacter_A. The sequence goes on from NZ_BDHH01000006.1 coordinate 210,179, forward strand.
CGAATTTCAGAACACTTTCTTTTGATACCAAATACTTCAAAAAAAGGATTGCAGCATCCTTCCGTGATTCATCTTCATAGCAATTAGAACTTATATGAAAGTTGCCATTTCCAAGGCCATATGTAAGCCTTTTATTGGATTCATCATAAGGAAATGGGATGAATACAATCTCGTTATTTTTGCCAAGGTCCTCATTGATAAACCATGAGCCTTGGACGATCATCGCAGCCTTTCCATCCCTAAACAATTGATCTCGGCTGTAATCGTCGAGCATAAAAGCATCTTCTGGAAAAGCCTTTAAATCATATAAATATTTTATTTTATCAGCACCTATCTTCATGGCTTCAAACAACTCGAGCTCATCTGATTCAATTTCAACCCCTCCAATAGACGCCACTATATTTTGGTAGATATAACTCCCTTCTGGTGTGTTGTTATAAGCGATTGGCAAAACATTGAAACTTCTTAACCGCTTAACCGCATTCGCCAAATCCTCAAAGTTTTCAGGAACAGCAATGCGATAACGGTCTAAAATAGTCTTATTAATAAATAAGCCTTCATATATGAGCTCAAACGGAATGCTATAAACATGCTCCTTCGATAAGTATTCGCTATAAATGTCATCATCAAAAACTTGACCCCAACTCTGATCAGATTCAATTATTGGCTTTAAATCCGCGACCATCCCAAGCTCAATCAATTTTTCAAGGTCGGAACCAGGCCAAAGCCCAAATACATCTGGCGGATGATTTGAAGCAAAATCAGTTTTAAGATTATACAAGAAATCTTCTCCAGACATGGATTCATTAATCACAAGAATGTCTGGATGTTTTGAATTAAATTCATTTAAAACTTGATCCAAAATTCCTGATTTATTATCTTCACCCCCCCAAGAACTTACAAATCTAATCTCAATGGGTTCATTCTTGATCTCAAAGATTTCATTTAAAGTCTGCTTATTATGGGGATTAAAAAAAGCATCATATATTAAAAATATCATCAAAAGAACAATTAGAATCATATTGAATTTTTTAAACATGTTCACCTCGATTGCAGACATCATTCTCTACTCATTATTATAACGTATATATGCAAAAAGTCCTTGGATAATATTGCGCACAAAATTATCCAAGGACGAAAAATTAACTTTTAAAACACGATACTCTATAACTAAAATGCATTTTCTAAGAAATTATAGATCAGTCTCAAGCCGTAAAATACAATGATGATCCCGCAAACACGATTTATGACAATTAAGATTTTGGTGCTCATTTGATGTTTAAAAGTTGAAATGATATTGGATAGACTGACAAACCAAGTCATTGAGGCGATACAAACGCCTGCTATAAATAGAAGCGCACTATTAGAATCCAGTGAAGCTCTATACGCTCCAAGTAATAAAGAGCCGTCAATAAGTGCTTGAGGGTTAAACCAAGTCACCAAACAAGCTGACGCAATAACCTTCGCAATCGGCAGGGCCTCAGTTACCGCTGCCTGTTCCTTAATTTCTGAATTCAAAAGGCCATGACCTATCTTGACGACTGCAATCCCCCCAACAAGGTATACGCCCATCTTCAGTAAAAAGAACTTTTCTAATAACCCGCCAATCCCCCAAAAACATGCAACCGCCAATGTTATGTCAAAAAATATGACAATCAGAGCCGTCAAAAGCGACCTCATGCGTTTGTCGCTAATCGCTGAATTTATAACAAATAAATTTTGGACACCAATAGGCGCCACATAAGCAAAACCCAATAAAAGTCCGTCCATAAAATACTTCATCCCAATATGCCCCCCTCGTCAACTGTCTTCTCATTCTTATATTACCCGAGAACAATAAGGGATGCATTAACCACTTATGAACGTACATAATAATTCAAAAAAATACTACGGATGCCTTAAAAAGTACGCAGTTCCGATGTGACAAAGTCATGAAAAAAGGGTATAATGTACTTAAATCAAAACATAAGGAGTACGTAAAATGTATGAAACCCTGATGAAAGAAGAAATGAAACCATGGCGTGATTTACTGCTCGTCCATAAGTTTGCCGTCGATGAAATTCAGACAAAGCTTTCTATTTTAGATGAAGAATTTAGAAATATTCATGATTACAATCCCATTGAACATATAAGATATCGCGTTAAAAAACCCAATAGCATCACTGAAAAACTAGAAAGGCTGGGATTAGAACCGACCGTTGAAAATGCTAAGAACCATATTTTTGATATTGCAGGGATACGTATTATCTGCACATTTATCGCTGATATTTACAGCGTTGTAGAATTATTATCCAAACAGCACGACCTAAAAATCGTGGCAATAAAAGACTATATTAAAAACCCAAAAGCAAATGGCTATAAAAGTCTTCACTTGCACGTTGAGTATCCCGTCTTTTTAAGCAGCGGCACCGTTCCCACAAGAGTTGAAATACAAATCAGAACCATAGCAATGGATTTTTGGGCCAGTATTGAACATAAAATATACTATAAATATCGTGAAAAGGCACCTACTAGTATCCAAAAACAATTAAAAGAATGTGCGGAACTCATCTCAGATCTCGATGATCGGATGTACGAACTCAAGCAATCTATAAATGATTTGGATCTGAATTAATAGATTTTATTTTCTAGTTGGATTTTTGAAACTTCCTTTTGACTTAGTATTTGATATTGAGAATAAGTAAAGAATCCAAGACCTATCCAAATAAAAGCAAAGGCTATTAATGATTTTAAATCAAACGGTTCTTTAAAAACAAATACACCAAGAATTAAGCCGATCGTTGGGGCAATATACTGTAAAAATCCGACAACACTTAAAGGCAAACGCTTCGCACCCTCGGCATAGAGCAATAAAGGCACCGCTGTCACAATGCCGCTAAGCGCAATTAAGCCCCAGTAATAAACCGGCAGATTTCCAGAAATACCACCCCCAGAAGCTTCAATGAAGACCAAAAAGAAGATTGATGGAATCCCCACTACAAGCGTTTCAAAGGCAAGTCCATTTAGAGAATCTAGTTTGGATTGCTTCTTAAGCAGTCCGTATATCGCAAATGAAAACGCCAAAATCAAAGCAATTATGGGCACTCTACCATACATTAAAGTCTTCGCTAAAACACCAACACCTGCGAAGCCAATTCCTATCGTCTGAAGTTTAGTAAGACGCTCTTTAAAAAAAATCCCTCCAAATAAAGTTAAGACCAAAGGATTAATATAATATCCTAAGCTTGTCTCAATCACATAATTATTATTTATTGCCCCTATATAAACCAGCCAATTGATAGAAATGAAAAGTGCAGGCCCCAAAATTTTAAGCCAGTTTTGTGGATTTTTCAATATCTCACCGAATACACGGATCTGCTTTTTCATAACAAGGATTATAACGACAAAAACAAATGACCATACAACCCTTTGAACAAATATTTCATAAGGGCTCATGACACGCATTAATTTCCAATAAAGTGGCAGCAATCCCCACAATGTAAATGCTGCACCACCCATCGCTAGACCTTCAGCATATTTTTTTTGATCCATGGCAACCTCTTCAATTTTTATTTCGGTACACTAATCATAACATGTTTTTTTTAAATATCAACTTTAATTAGAGGTCCGAAATAGGCTCACGCCATTTTGGATTTAACATAGTCTATGGCATCCTCTATGTAGCCCCCAAGTGCTTTTGGGACGACACCTGCAACAGTTATATTACATTTGTGAATGGGAATTAATATCTTAGCAGCCTCTGCAGATGAAATTGCCTCGGCCATTTTTGGGGTGAGCTCTCCCAATAAAGCATTTGCGCTGATAATGCCAATCGGGCCCATGATTATATCCATTTTGGGGGCATTGATGAGGATTGCATTCTCTCCTGTTGCCCCATAATTTGCACCTGATCTGAGCATCAGCGAGGTTGCAAGTGCGTTAGTGCCCAGGGCATATAACTCTATAGCCTCTTGACCAAAAAAACCATTTGAATGTGCACTTCTTACGGCATCAACAAGCGCCTTGCCTATACCACCGCCTTGTCCGTCGATTACTGCTATTTTCATTTATGATCTCCTCTTATAATCGTATTAAGTAAGTTATTTTAAAGTGTATTTTTTCTAAAGCGATAACCTGCGCCCCAAAGAGTCTCAATATATTGTGGATCAGAAGGATTAATTTCGATTTTTTCCCTAATTTTTCTGATATGCACAGTGACAGTTGCCACATCCCCTATACATTCCATGCCCCATATTTTTTCAAACAAATAATCTTTGTTGAAAACAATCTCAGGATTAGAGGCTAAAAATAAAAGCAAATCGAATTCTTTCGTTGTCATGGTGATCTCTTCATCTTTTAAAAACACACGCCTCGTTTCAGGTTCTATCCTAAGTGTATTGTAATGAATTTCCTTTTGATGGGTCACGTTATTGGATTTTAAGCGTTCATATCTGGATAAATGCGATTTGATTCTCGCAACCAGCTCCTGAGGCGAAAAGGGTTTCGTAATATAATCATCGGCACCGATTCCAAGCCCTCTAATTTTATCAATTTCATCCTTTTTAGCGGATACGATAATAATGGGTATATCGAGTACTGGCCGCAATGTTCTACAAATTTTATAACCATCTACCTCTGGCAACATAATGTCTAAGATAATAAGATCGTATTGATTTTGAGTGGCCATTTTTAGACCTGCAGCACCGTTTGATATAATATCCACACCAAATCCATTGATCTCTAAATAATCCCTCTCTAGTTCTGCTATATCCAGTTCATCTTCGATTATTAAAATACGTTTCATATAGTGCTCCTATTCTGCCATTGGAATTGTTATAATCATTTCAGTCCACTTGCCAAATTCACTCTTTGCAATTACTGTGCCTTGATGTTTTTCTATAATTTTCTCGACGATGGATAGACCAATGCCACTGCCGCCATATCCTGAACTTCTGGAATCATCGACTCTATAAAACCGTTTGAAAATGGCCTTGATTTCTGATTCGGGTATCCCCTTGCCGTTGTCTCTGACTTTAATAATGGCATTGCCTGCATCCGATGAAAGTGTGAGATATATACGCTTTTCTTCTTTATCTAAGTGATGAAGACTATTTTGAATCAGGTTGATCATGGCTCTCTTTAAGGTTTGACGATCCCCTTCTATATTCATTTGTACATCAGATAGATTATCATACTTGATTTCGATCTGATGCGACGATAGATCAAAATAAAAGTCCTCATAACAATCCGTCAAAAACTCATCTAAGTTAAATCTTTCAAAATTAAAGACCATTTGATCTACATCCAGTTTTGACATTAAAAACAGATCATTTATAAGTGCATCCATATCCACAGAATGCTTGTATATCGTCTTGGCATATTTTTGAATCTTCTCCGGTGTATCTGCAACACCATCTATAATGCCTTCAACATACCCCTTAATTGATGTTATAGGCGTTTTTAAATCATGTGTGATGTTGGATAAGAGTTCATTTCGGTTTGTTTCGTACTGCAACCTAACTTCTGAAGCTTCTTTAAGTTCATTTCGCATTTCCTCTATTGCATCAAAGACGTCACCGATTTCATCCTTTTTAGTATATTCAATCTTGAAATTCAAATTGCCATTTTTGATTTCACGTGCGGCCAACTTCACATCTTCAAGTGGTTTTAAAATTCGGTTGATAAAAAGCATAAAAATCATTATGATCACAACTAAATAACCCACAAAGGCAAAAGTAGCAAACTGATCTATTCTCCTAAAAGGCACTGGTAACCCTTTGGGAGCGCCTTTAGTTTCACTACTTGGCACTGGCCTTTGTTGAATCAAAGTCATACTCTTTCCTTCAATGTCAGTTGTGAAAATTTCCACAGTCTCTTTCAGTTGAGCTTCGTTTTCAGTGTATTCAACGTAAAAAGTCTTACCATAAATAACAACGTCATCATATACAATCGTCATTTTCATCTTGTCTTCAAGGGTTGAATATAAAGTCAAAATATCTGAACTCACTAGCTTACTAGGGTCCTTTTCAACATAAAATCGAATAATTTTAGAAAATTCACCACTGATAAAATCGTTTGAAAACTCTCTGTTCTCAATAAAGTTTGAAGTGACATAGTCTATATAAACCCGTGATGCCAATGTAATTAAAATGATAAATACAATACTGCTCACGAGAAATGTCATCATTGCTTTTTTTCGAAGTGAATGTGATTTCATGCTTTTTCCTTTCAAACCTCGTTCCGAATCCTATAAACACAAATTATTCATATCTCAGTGCATCAATTGGGTCAAGTTTAGCCGCTTTGCTCGCTGGATACACCCCAAATACAATGCCAATGCTCGCTGAGAATAAAGTTGCCAGAATTACGGTATTGATATCTATTGAGGTTTCCATCGTCATCACATTGCCTGCAACTTTAGATAAAATAATACCCAGCGCTGTTCCTATTATACCACCTAAACCTGAAACAACAACAGACTCAATTAAAAACTGCATTAAAATACTGTTGTACTTTGCACCTAATGCTTTTCTAATACCAATCTCTCTCGTCCTCTCAGTTACAGATACCAGCATAATATTCATAACACCAATTCCACCTACAATAAGTGATATAGCCGCAATCGCACTGACTAATAGCGTTAAAGAGCTCATCACTGATGAAATCATTTCAATTTGTTCTTCTAAGCTATAAGTTGTGTATTTGTTATCCTCAGCATTGCCTTTTTTTGCGCCAATATAATTCACCACTTGATCACCAAAATCGGACGGATCAACACCACTTGCTAGGGCAATTTTGATACTGCTAAACGTGACTCCAGCGTTATAGTTCTTTTGTAGAGTTGTATAGGGTACGTACCCTTTTGCAGTATTAAAGCCTGTGTTAGACTCTTCCTTTTCATAGACACCAATAATTTTATAACTGTACTGAGAATTCAAAAAAAGCTGTTGCCCTAAAGCCGAACTTGAATCACCATAAATTTCTTCTGCTAATGCGCTGTCGATTATAATATTATTTTTCATAGCTTCTATGTCTTCAAACGTAAATTCTCTACCATAAAGCATCATCACAGATTCAACATCTGAAAGTTGATCCCCTGATGAAGTCAAAGTCAAACTGGTATCCTCAACATCTTCCAATATAGCGACACTAATATTAATTTGTGGCACAATGCCAAGAATTTCATCTTGATATTTTATATTTAGGGCTTCCACATCAGAAATATTTAACTTTTCTGTTGTGGTCAAGCGAACCCCTCTACTCGACTGCAAGGTGATTACATTTGTTCCTAAATCATCAAGCTTAGACTTAATCGAATTTTGAGAACCATTTCCAATTGCCACGATGGTTACAACTGAAGAGATGCCTATAATTAAACCCAGCATGGTTAGAAAAGATCTAAATTTATTACTTCTAATGGATGCTATAGCGATTTTAAAAGATTCTATTAAATTCATACCGCAGCCTCCAATTTGATAATCTTTCTGTCCTCTACGATTTTACCATCTCTGATGACGATGTTGCGATCGGTCTGATCCGCAACTTCACTTTCATGTGTCACTATAATGATTGTTTTCCCCTGTTTATGCAACGCTCTAAACAAAGCTAAAATTTCCTCTGTGGAATGTGAATCTAAGTTGCCTGTTGGTTCATCCGCCAGTATTACCGCTGGATTCATCACCAGTGCTCTCGCTATTGCAACTCTCTGCTTCTGTCCACCAGATAATTCGTTTGGATTGTGCATCATACGGTCACCAAGGCCTACTGTTTCAAGTGCTGCCACACTGCGTTTTCTGCGTTCATCTGAAGATACATTTGCATAGATTAAAGGCAATTCAACATTATGAAGCGCCGACATTCTAGGGATCAAATTAAAGGACTGAAAAACGAATCCAATTTTTCGATTTCTGATTTCAGCTAGACCATCTGACTTATAGGATTCTATAGCGATATCATCTAATTTATAGGAGCCCGATGTAGCACGGTCGAGGCAGCCGATGATATTCATGAGAGAGGACTTTCCCGAACCAGACGGTCCTGTTATTGCCAAGTATTCGTTTTCTTCGACGACAAAATCAATTGCATCAATTGCCTTTACCGAAAGCGTCTTCTGTCCATAAATTTTTGTTAATGATTTCATTTCTATAATTGCCATAGGGGCACCTCCTAATCGTTGTTCCCAGCTGGTCTACCTCCACCACTTGGCGGTTCAGCTGGCGGGGTTCCACCACCCATTGGCATGATGCTCATCGTATCACTCGTAGAAGATTCAACAGACGTACTGTAGACAATCGTATCACCCGAACTGATCTCGTCTGAAATGACTTCCATATAAAGTTCATTTGTAATACCTGTGGTCACTAAAACAGGCTCATTTACATCCCCCGATTTTTTAAGAACGATGCGCTCACCTTTTTTATTTTTAGAAACTGCTTCAAAAGGGACCACGAGTGCATGTTCTGAAGAGGCTGTGAGTATTTCTATTGTAACCGTAAAATTAGGCAGTAACATTTCAACATCATTTGTGGCATCCAAAGTCAATGTAATCGGTAAAGTAACTTCAGAACTTGAAACCTCTCCCAAATAACCAAGTGCTGTTACAGATGCGGTATAGGCTTTAGTCTTATCCGAAAGCGTTGACACGGTTGCAGGCATCCCTATAGTAAACTTTTGAAGATCATATTCACTAATACTTGCTTCTACATCTAAAAGTGCCATATTAGTAACTCTACAGATCTGGTCCTTCTCCACAAGGGCATCGCCATCATCCTTATAAATTGCAGTTATGATCCCATCAAAAGGCGCGATAATTTTAGTATCTTCTAAATCTGCTTTCAAATCTTGAAGTGTAAGTTCTAATAATGCCAGTTTTTTCTTGGATAACGTAATGTCATTTTCAGCATAGTAAGCGGCTAATGTTTTTTTGGATTCCAAATATCTATTGTTGGCATTGTTATAAGCCGTTTCGTAACCATCTACTTCCGATTGTGACACTGCACCAGTATCCAACAGTTTTAAAGCATCCTCCCAATCACGTTTAGCTGTACCAAGCGTTTTTTCTGCCTCAGCGACAGCATTCTCTTTTGCAGTACTGCCCACAATAGAACTGCTGTTGATGCTGCTGCTCAACACTGCAATATCATATTCCATTGATCTGATTTTGTCTTGAACTTCAGTTGCATCTAATTCATAAAGCACCTCTCCTGCCTTAACACTTTGGCCGAGTTCAACATATTTTTTATCGATTCTCGATTCAAATGGTGCTGCTAAAATATCATCTTCTTGTGGTGTAATCGTACCCGTTGTGGTATAAGTCTCTGTCAGTGCCATTTCAGTAACGGTAAATTCATTTAGCGCTGATGCGGACACCTTTGAACTTGATTCTTGACCGCCATTATTGCCATAGACGACATACGCTACAATAGCAATTGTCACCAAAACCATTGCTATGATCCATTTTTTTTTAGATTTCATAAGTGCCTCCCTATTTTCTTTTCAGTTTCACGAACTTTTTCTTTAGCATAATCTCTATTTGTAAAGCGGCGTTAAATTGATTCTTAAAATTTTCTAAACAATCCTATCGGATTGCGTTCAGTGGGGGACATCTCCTCAAGGGTTATAACAAAAAAAGCTCAACTTAAAATGATTGTTAAATCACTTTAAGTTGAACTCCTTTTATTTAAATTAATCCCTATATTTATACTTAAATTAATCCCTATTTCAGAATGACACGATTAGAAAAGATTTACGAAAAACGTAATCACGCCTGCATTTACGAAATCGATGAACAAACTGCCCACCAAAGGCAAAATAAAGAATGCTTTGTAGCTAAAGCCATATTTTGCTGATATAACTTCCATATTGGCAATTGCATTTGGTGTTGCTCCCATGCCAAAACCACAATGACCAGCTGCCAAAACTGCCGCATCATAATTTCTGCCCATAATATTAAAAGTGATAAAATAAGCAAAGAATGCCATGAAAAGAACTTGCGCCATTAACATAACCACTAGCGGTAATGCTAAATCCGCCAATTGCCATAGTTTTAAGCCCATTAAAGCCATTGACAAAAATAAGGATAAAGAGACATTGCCAATAATATCAATTTCAAATGTCTTTAGCGTCATTTTTTCACTTGCATCCACGATGTTTCTGATAATAGCTGCTGCAAACATTGCGCCGATATAAGGCGGAAAAGTCATTCCGGTCTTTTCTAATAGCATCGACAATATCGTACCAAGACCCATGGCAATTAAAATGGCAGAAGCGCCCGATAGAAATGTAGCCGAGGATACTTCAGGGGTTTCAGATATCGAGACATTACTGGATTCATTGTGATTTGGATGCTCACGATGTAATGCATAACGATTAATCAAGCTGTTTGCTATAGGGCCACCAATCGTACTACCTGCAATTAAACCAAATGTAGCAGAAGCCATCGCCACAGTCGTTGCCCCGATTGCACCGAGTTCTTCAAACTTAGGTGCGAAAGAACCTGAAGTGCCATGACCGCCAGTCATTGGAACAGAGCCTGTTGAAAGTCCAATTAAGGGATTGAGATTAAAAATTTTAGCGAGTCCAACCCCAATTAAATCTTGAAAAATCACCAATACAACCGCCAGCATTAAAAATAAAAGAACATCTTTCCCACCATTTTTAAGCATTTTAAGAGATGCTGTAAATCCAACGGTCGTAAAAAAAGTAATCATAAAAAAGCTCTGTAAAGTTGTATCCATTTCAAATTCCAGTATACCAGAAACTTTTAAGATCAAAGTCAGTAGTGCAAATACTACGCCCCCAACGACGGGTGATGGAATACAGTATTTCTCTAAAATATGACATTTTTTCTTGAGAAATTGTCCTACAAATAGAACTACAACAGATAATGCCGCCATTTGAATCATTGTTAATTTTACAATCATTTTTTTCCCCCATAAAATTTTTTTGAATGCTTACACATTCCTTTTATATTGTATGGAGGTGCTACAAATTGTAACAAGTCGTTACAACTTTTGATGCTGATTCCCTTCTAATTTATCTGAATTATTGAATTTTATTCATAATTGCAAGGACACCCTCGATAAATCTCTTAATATTGACTTTTCCTTTGGGTTTATTTTGATCATCAATTCTGCGAATTTCCATCTTAATTTGTTTTAAATCAAATAAAAGACTCGCATATTCTTGAAAGACAGGGTGGTAGAGATCGTCATAACCCATTTCCACAAGATACATAAACGCTTTGCTTATCACTCTTCTGATACGTTGTTCAACCGTTCTTGCATTTTGACCTCTGGCAATATGCTCATAGCTCTGTTGAAGTTGATAAGTGCCCTCAGCGCTCATACTTTTTTGCTTCAAAACATCAAGCAAAACGGATTTTAAATCCTCAATACCAGATTCCGAAGAAATCCCGAGTTCAACCAGTATTGAATTCATTCTAGCATAAATATCGACCTTTTTATCGACAGTATTCTCTTTCGCAAGTGGCATTAGTGCACCTTGTATTATGGCCACGGATTGTTCTAAATCAATGACTCTTGATACTTCTCTCAAAAGACTCGCGACTTCATCTGCATTAATCGGTTTAGAAATATAGAAAAGTGTCCCCTCTTTGTAAGCCTTAGATATCATCTGCTCATCTTCAACTTGTGAGATCATAATAAATTTGCCTGAATATTGTTTTGCTTTTAAACTCTGTATAATCTTTATGCCATCCTTTACAGGTAACAATAGATCAATCAATAAAATATCGGGTTTGTAGAACAAGACTTCATCCACAGCGTACTCACCACTTCCAAGCGTTGCCGAAATTTTCCCAAGTGCATTGTCTTCAATAATCATAGAGAGCATCTTTACAATAGAAGGATCATCATCAATTATCATTATAGTCTTCATTTATTGGACTCCTTATCAGCTGATTTTTTGGAATTTGGATTAAAAATTCAGTGCGTTCATGTGGCACAGAGCTAAACTCAAGAACGCCTTGTAAACTATCAAGCGTGCTCCTCACATGAGATAAACCCATTCCAGTAGAGGCCTTACCCGTTTCTAGATCAAACTTAGTCGTAAACCCAGGATTAAAAAGATAGGGCATTAAATCTGGTTCTATCCCCTTGCCATTATCCGTCACACTAAAATAAATCCAATTGAGATCACTGTATGCTTTGACACTTATTTGCACTGGTGCCGTGGTGGCTTCAATACTATTTATAATCAGATTATTGATAATCGTGAAAAGTGCGTAATAATTTTTTAAACTAAAATCTGCTTGACTTGATATAATTAAGTCTATCCAGTGCTCTTTTTTGAGCTCTCGTACTAATTTTTCCGTATTCGCCTTGATGATCATCAAAGCATCTTTTAACCTCATGGAGTCTTCTTTTTCAAATCCTGTTATAAAACTGTTAAATCCCGCTAAGACTCTTGAATAATCCTTTTTAACCTCATGCACATTTCTAGAAATTTCCAGCGCTCGATCTGCATATTCAGGTTGATTGGCAAGAGATTGGTACAAACTAAAGCTCTCGCTCATGATCGTTTCAATATCCTTTTGAGATTTATTCAGATAAAACAATTCTGTCTGAATATTGGAAACCAAAACATTGAGCTGCGCATATCGCTTTTGATGTTCTGAACTTCTGATATAGAGTTCATTGGCTTTAATCACCAAATAAAGACCATAGGCGATGACTATTCGAATCACACTGACCAAAAATATCAGTTGGATCATGCGATACGAGTTCGCCCCTCGGAGGGTCATTTCGGCAATATTGGCAAGTCCATCTATCCCTGCAAAAATCAATAACTGCATTAAAATATGAAATTTATCATGTGCCGTCTTTCTCCATTCATGAAAAACGCCAAAGACCACATAAAAAATCAGCGAGGGCATATGACTTAAAAATGCAACTTGAACTGTACTGCCAGTAACGATTAATGCCCACGCTATCCTCAATAGAATGATGGCACTGCCAGATAAAAGCGCAAGTTTTATACATGAAAATTGATTGTAAAGCAGATAAATTAAATTGAGTACAATAATCCCAGCTGAAAACCTAAAATGGCCACCAAATGGATAGAAGTACATTTCACTTAGCAAAATAGTCACAAGTGCTGCCTTAAAAAACTGCATTTTATCCGACTGCTTTAATCGCATCACATTTCTCCTTTACCTCAAATGACACGTATTATTATAACGCGATATTTAAAGTTTAGCCACCTTGAATTAAAAAAATGCCTTATCAGACACAAAAGCGCCATTTTAAAATAATAAATTCATTATTTTAAAATGGCGCTTATCCTTTTACTCAGTAATCAAATTCAATTTCATTATGATTTGCATCAACGTAAAAAGTTTCATATGCGCCTTCAAACCGATCCTCAATTAAATGCTCTAGCGCTTTAACAGTCCCTTGAATTTTATGAAGGTGCTCACCTTTAAACCCCACTAACTGAAAAAACACCGCTTTAGTCTCCAGAGTCATCTTCCCCAGTTCACTTTGACGCCAGAGCCATTGTCTCGTTTGAATCTTACTGCCACTTGTGAAAACCACTTCACCAGGAGGTACTTGCTCAAACAACTCACTTCCAAAGGGCAGAAATTCATCTCCCTCTATTGTCTTTCTAACCATAAGGTCATCCTCTATATCAGCGAGATCATGCCCCCCTAAGGAGATGACATTTTCTAATGATAATTTATTGCACAGGTCAACAAGCGCATTTATTCTTGGCAACCGATCGCCTTTGATCACCCTTTTGCCCATCGCTTCCACTGAGTTCATAAATTTGTTAGGATTAATCCCTACGTTAGTCAACGCTTCACGATACACTAAAAAATCTGGATGTGTTTTGATGACATCCATTGAAACACGTTCTCTGAGCAAATGCTCTGCAGCTTCTAACTTTAAGGTATCGGATTCACTCGTTTCAGAATTCTTCAATCCCTTGCCAATGACAATTGCAAAAATTATATTGGGATTACATTCGAAAATCCACGGATCAACAGTATATTTCATCTTTCGCCTCCTTTTGTATTAGGACCATCATAAACCTTACAGTAGGTGTAAAGTCAAGCGCGTTATGTTACAATAAGGCTAACTACGAGGAGGTCCGTAATGAAATTACAACTGTCTGTCAAAGAACTTTCCGAAATCGTCGGTGTGTCCACTCGAAATATCCGCTATTATGATCAAATCGGTCTCTTTAAGCCCTCTGGTCAATTAGAAAACGGTTATCGTTATTATACGATCGAAAAAATAGAAGAACTTAGGTTGATCCGCTATTTAAGGCACTTAGACATTTCCATTAACGAAATAAAATTACACCTTGAAAATCGTACTTTGGAGAATTATCTCAATGTGCTTGAAAACCAACTCGATCAAACAAGACTTAAAATGAAGCATCTCGAATTTTTAGAAAAAAGGTTGGAAAAAAGAATGCAATCTTTAGCTTATATTCATCAGTTAGATGACATTGATAAAATCACTGTTAAAACACTCCCGAGGCGATCCATTCTCAGACTCGACGAAGCCATTCATGAACCACTTGACTGGGAGATTGCCATGCTCAAATTTGAAAGGGCAGACGATATGCCACCCAGTCTTTTTATTGGAGATATTGGGTTTTTTGTAGCGCTTTCAAGACTGGATCAAAGACACCCCACTGAATTCACCGGATTATACCTTGATCTTTCAGAAGGTTATGACCCTAACTCTAAGTTAATTTCGGAACTGCCTAGCGGTCGTTGGCTTACGCTCTATTTCAAAGGAGATCACTTTGATGCGCCACAAAATTATAAAAAACTCATTCAATTTGCTGAACACAACCATTTAGAGCTTGATTCATATGCACTTGAACGCGTCCTCATTGACCATTTTATTTCAAGTGATCCGAATCTTTATATCACGGAAATTCAAGTTAAAATCATTGACTAAGCTTTATTCTTTATGAAAGATCATCCGATTGTATTTATGCTTAAATCCTAATTTTTCATAAAGCTTTTTTGCCCCTTTGTTGTCTAAATCCACATGGAGGGATAAGTTTTCCGAAGTTAAATCCAAAGCTCTTTGGATCAGTTCTGTACCGACTCCTCGACCTTTACTACCCTTTTGTGTGCCAATATAAGCCAAATGATATGTTGGAATAAAATCTTTGAATCCCAAGTTTACCACGATACAAATGCCTTCATACTCGCCATTTCTCGATGCCAACAATATAAAACCTCTTTCACTGGCGTTTTGAATCGCATCTTCAGTTTCTAAAGAAGAATCTGAATACTGTGCGAGCCACTGCCGTGTGTACTCAACCAGTTCTTTCTTAGACACTTCTTCAAAATCATTGATGTTTTCAATCTTAACATCACTTCTACCCTCGTTGAGTATGATGACATGTCGTCCCTTTTGAACCTCACCAAGCTTGGCTTGTCTATAAAAAGCCGCAAAGGCATATGCTTCATTGGTCGTCACTTTTAAATGCTCAAGTCTTCGTAGAAGTTTAACGCTTTCATTGAGTTCATCCACTTCTATGGCGATAAGTTTACCATTGGTTTCCCATACAGATTTTTTTAAATCTGCCAGTAGCTTTTCATCCACAGGATCCCACTTTGAAAGTTCTTTCGAATTGGCTTCATCCTCAATGTAGGCTTCACCGATTTTAGGCGTCCCACAAACAATATTTGGAATTTGAACAAATTTACCATCAATCCAGTGTTTTAGCAAGACACTGTAGATACTTGTGAAGGTGTAACCATAGTTGAGCTGCGTGTAAATCGTCGTTACATTATGCTCAAGGCGGTTCACAATTTCTTCTGAAATTTCTTCAAGTGCCGTCTTGCTCAGCTGTGTTTTCATATGTCCTTCTACAGCCAGATAATAATGAGATTCCAGTGCAATTTCTTTCAAAATGACAAGTTGATCTTTTCTCATATGATTCTTCAACGCCATAAGCATTTCAAGCTTAAAATGTTTTACTTTCCACATCTCATTTTTAAATTGCGGCACAAGTATTTTCACTTCACTCAACGTTGCAAAGTAAAGCAAAGACTTGATATAATTAACAGAACCATTTACTAAAACACAATCATACCCCCTTGCGATTGCATCTCTAATTACGATTTCACCCACTCGATCATATTTATGTCCTGTTGGATTTGAACCCTCTAATTTAATGTATATTTCACCTACATCCAATACTTTTTCTATTTGTCGTGCTCTCAACAATGGTGTTCTACCACTCTTTTTCATAAATGTGCTCCTTTTTTTCCTTAATGATTTTAAAAAGTATACCTTCTTCATATTTTACCAGTAAAATGGATATACGTCAAATTCACCTTGACTAAGTCTTCATATATGATATGCTTATCAAGTTAAAAAACAAATACAGAAACTGAGGTCACTATGAGCAATTTTGAAACACTTGGTTTAGACCCCTCATGGTCTAGTAAACTCAAAAAAATAGGGATTACAACGCCTACACCTATACAGACTATCGCCATTCCAGAAATATTAAAACAGAGCGATGTCATCGCCGAAGCACAAACGGGTTCTGGAAAGACCTTCGCTTTTTTATTACCTATTCTACAAAATATTGATATCCTTTCACCCGTTATTCAAGCACTTGTTCTCGTCCCAACGAGAGAACTTGCGATTCAGATCACCGAAGAAGCTAAAAAGCTAACCGATGATCTTGGCATCAATGTGCTCTCCATCTATGGCGGACAAGATCTTCAAAGTCAGTTTAAAAAATTAAATCATACCGTTCACATGATCATTGCAACACCTGGAAGGTTGATGGATCACTTAGACCGTGAAACGATTGACCTTTCCAAAGTAACGACTTTCGTCCTTGATGAGGCAGATCAAATGCTCGTAATGGGTTTTAGAAATGACATCGATAAAATCATATATATCGGTAAATTTAAAGCACAGATTCTCTGCTTTTCAGCTACAATTGATGCTAAAGTCAAAAAACTTGCCTACAAGTATATGAAAAACCCCGTGATTCTAAGTGCGCATTCAGACACCAAGCCTTTAGATGTCATTGAGCAACAAGTGGTCATGGTTTCAGATCGTTGGAAAATGGAAGCTTTATTAAAAGCACTGGATGAGACCAATCCTTTTCTAGGCATTATCTTCTGCAGGACAAAGGTCAGAGCCGACAAACTCGAATCTGAAATGAAACGCTTAAAATACACCTGCGAAAAACTACACAGTGATATCACTCAAAACAAAAGACAGCGCATCATGCGTCAATTCAAAGATGCCAAGTTTCAATATCTCATAACGACTGACGTTGCTTCAAGAGGAATTGATGTCACTGGTATTACGCACATCTACAACTACGATATGCCTGAAAGCGTCGAAATCTATGTACATCGTGTGGGCAGAACAGGTAGAATGGGCGAAGATGGTATGGCGATTACTTTTGTAACGCCTAAAGATGAAGATATGCTCAAAGATATTGAAGGTAGACTGGGTGTCAGTGTTTCCAAATCTACCCATGAACATCAGAAATAAAGAACATCAGAAATAAAGAATCTCGAGGCTTGTGTCTGCCTCGAGTTTTTTATTTCATAAAGGTTGAACATCAATCGAATTACCAAAAGGCATTAAAAAAAGCCCTGTGCATTCACACAGGGCTTTATCATATAACTATCTTACGATAGCGATGTTCTCAGCTTGAGGACCTTTAGGGCCTTGAGCAACTTCGAAAGTTACTGCTTGTCCTTCTTCTAATGTTCTAAAACCATCAGAGTTAATTTGTGAGTAATGTGCGAACACATCTCTACCATCTTCTCCTGTAATAAAACCAAAACCTTTATCTGAGTTAAACCATTTTACTGTACCGTTCATCATAACGTGTACCTCCTAATTTTTTTTTCCTTAAATCTTTGCAACAAATAACTTTAATTAGGATCATACTATACAATAAAATACCCAGTTAAATTCTTTACTACTAATTTAAGCAACAACTAATGATATCATGCATAGAAAGGCTTGTCAAACTTTTTTGATGTTTTTATAAAATTTATTCTTTTAATGTTCCCATTATCTGATATAATGATCTGATGTATCTACAATCGTGACTTTAATAAAAAACGCTATATAAAAGAAAGAGGTCTCAAGTGTCATTTTATAAACTCGGTGTTAAGGGTGATCTGGTCTATGCCCTATCAACTCAAAACATCATCGATCCAACGCCTATACAAGCGCTAAGCATCCCGTTAATTCTAAAAGGACATGATCTTATCGCTGAGGCTCAAACGGGAACTGGAAAGACCTTAGCCTTCCTAATCCCTATTTTTCAACAAATCCATCTAGAAGAAGATCATATACAGGCTTTGGTCATCGCGCCTACGCGTGAGCTCGCCATTCAAATACGTACTGTGGCAGATTTGCTTTCAGAAATCATCCCAGTGACTGCTCTTGCTGCATACGGTGGTCAAGATGTCCTTGCGCAGCTTCATAAGCTAAAAAGTAGAATTCATCTTGTAATCGGTACACCTGGGAGAGTCTTAGATCATTTAAGACGTGGGAGTATTGATTTTTCAAGATTAAAAACCGTTATTGTGGATGAAGCCGATCAACTCTTTCATATCGGCTTTAAGCAAGATTTAGATGAGATCTTTTCTTATATACCCGATGCACATCAGACACTTTGCTTTTCTGCAACGATAGGCGATACGGTAGATCAGTTCTCAGCGCGTTATTTGAAATCGCCTAAAACTGTGGTGGCTCCAAAAGCCACGATCACACTGGATGCCATCGAGCAATTTATCTTAGAAACTTCTGGTAGACGTAAAATAGATGATTTTGTGACTTTACTCAAACAAACCTATCCTCAAAAGGCGATCATTTTCTGTAGAAGTCGTCGCGGCACACAATCCCTTTATGAAGCCCTTAAAGAAAAAGGCTATAGCATCGAACCGCTTCACGGCGATTTAACGCAGGCTAAAAGAGAAGTGGTTATGAATGCCTTTCGTAACGATGAGATTCAATATCTCGTGGCAACTGATGTTGCCGCACGTGGCCTTGATGTGGAAGGTGTCTCACATGTGTTTAACTACAATCTACCCGATGATGCCGAAAACTATGTGCACCGGATCGGTAGAACAGGCAGAGCAGGCAATATGGGCGTGGCCTACACGATCCTCACAGAGAAAGATGCTAAGCGTATGGAGGCTGTTGAAGCCTTTATTCAGATGAAAATCAATCGGTTTAGTTTTCAGAAATAAGTTTATTCAAAATCATATTTGCTATTTATAATACAAAAACTTAAAGGGAACAACTTGAAACATAATTCAAGTTCTATAATCTGGGTATACTCCTAAATGACGTACTTTAAGAAAACGTTTATTTATAGGTGGCTCTTATGAATGTCAATTATAAAATTCAATCGCATAAATCTTTTGAAGATACGATTGAAGATCTAGTGGAAAGCTTAAAAGAACAGCAATTCGGTGTTTTATGGACATTTGACTTAAAAGGCAAGCTCGTTGAAAAGGGTTTGGATTATGATAGACAGTATACGATTCTTGAGGTCTGTAATCCAAAGCAAGCACTGGATGTTTTAAACACCAACCATGAAGCTGGGTTTTTCTTACCTTGTAAGATCATTGTCTATGAAGACCATGGGGATATTTATGTGGGGATGCCTAGACCGACTTCACTGATCGGCTTACTGGGTGATTCTGCTTTGATCTCTGCAGCAGAAACGGTCGAGAGTAGTTTGAAAACGGCTATTTTGAAATCTTGCGAGGTTTTTAACGAGAAGGATTTGAAGCATCAATAGTGAGTGATAGATGATTAGAAAAGGAAAATAAGAAGCATCACGATGGGGGTTTTGGTCATCGTGATGCTTTTTGGGTTTTAATTATACGCTGACGCTATTGTGGGGAAAAAATTATTATCAGGATTGTTACTACTAGATTCATTAAAATTTTCCCACGAAACGTAACCGTCCATTGGAAATCCAGACATTTCCTCTATCAGTTGATTGATTTGTGTATTTAAAATTACATTTGAATTCGAATCAAAAATTCTTTCAATTTGATGCGATGCGTCATTAAACCATGCATTTACTCTAATATGGTCATCATCAGGACCATATTTTATGGTTAAGTCGCTACCTTCTCTTTTAAAATAAATATTTTTAGAGTCATCTGAAATTTTGATGTCATCTCTATTTTCAAGTAATGAATCATCTTCATAAATCGTATCGTGCCCATCATTTATCTCAAACTCATACACATCATTACCAGTTCCTCCATTTAATGTGTCATTACCTTTTCCTCCAGATAATGAATCATTACCTGCATTTCCATTAAGTATGTCATTTCCGCCATAACCTTTTAGTTCTTCATCTCCATCATAACCATCAAGGGTTTCATCTGAATCAGTACCATTGATATGTTTAAGTGCTTCCTCTATATCAGCTTCTTTCCATATGATTTCATGTAAACCTTCATCATCATATACCTTGAAATGAATTTCTTCAATTTTATGATTGATGTACTGAACTTCGTTTTCTATAGTGATCTCCTCTTTCACAAAATGTCGATCCACGATTATTTTGTCTTCAGTTCCCTTTATAAGAACCTCTAAGTTTGACATATTGCGTCTCAATTGAACATCTTCAACCTTCAGTTGACCTAACATTATTATATCTTTATTATCAGTGTCCAAATTAGAATCGTAAATGATATCAACACCATAAGTTTTATAAAAACGATATTCATCATTGCCACTATTTTTAATATCATCTTTACTATTGCCGCCTATTAAGATATCATTTCCTACTCCACTATTAAATATATCATCTCCCTCTCCGCCATATAGTATGTTATTTCCTGACCAGCCATGTAATTCATCATTACCTAAACCACCATATAATTCATCATCACCGCTATCGCCACTCATCCACTCATCACCTTCGTCTCCATATATGATATCGTTTCCTTCGCCTCCAAATAAGTAGTCATCACCACCATTGCCATGTAAGATATCGTCACCTTCACTACCCCAGAATGAATCGTTTCCTTCGCCTCCATATAGAGTATCCTCACCTGAGAATCCAAATATTTGATCATCACCTTCACCACCATATAAAGTATTATTTCCGCTATCATTAGAAGAGTTATCCCCATATAAACGGTCATTGCCTTCACCACCGTATAGAGTATCGTCACCGGCACATCCATATAAAGTATCTTCCCCATCATCCCCATATAGGATATCATCACCATTGTCTCCCTGTAACAAATCATTCCCATCTCCACCATGAAGGATATCATTTCCGCCCTCTTCGACGCCATAATTTTCATCGCCATCTAAATAATCATCACCCTCATGTCCATATATTTCGTCATTCCCCTGTCCTCCGAATAGGGTATCCCTTCCTTTTCCGCCATGGATAAGATCGTTCCCATTACCACCTTCTATAAAAGTGCCTGTATCTCCTGCATACAAAGTATCATCACCATCATCGCCCTGTTGATAATATCCATCATCTGAATCACGTTTTTTCAATATAGCAGTATTATTTTCACCATCCCAACTTATATTTAAATTAAAAATCTTACTTAACACCCCCACATGTGCCATAAGTTTATGATCTTCAGTCCCCACTTCTTGAACCATATCTGGTGCCACATGCATTTTCTCCTCTATTCCTTTAACAGATGCATCTTCTCCTTCTGGATTAACTATATTATCATCATAATCAATCCAACTAATACTGCCTTTATAGACAATTGTGGCTCTCTTTTCTTCATCATTCCATTGAACAACAGTCCCAGGACAAACTTTATCAGCAAATTCTTTTACAGATACCATCGTATGCCCATTCTTGTTATATGGCGTATATTTAAAATCTAAAACATCTCCATCAAGCTTAATGTAAACACTCGGATAATCTAACGGCGTTTTAGTCCCATCCAAATTGACAATACAATAGGCTTTTTCTATTTCAGTCAGTTCTTGAACAGCTGAAAGGTCCTTACTTATATCATAAGTCTTCCTCCCAATTTTAAGCTTTTCAATAGGCTTTTTAGCATCATCAAAATACGCTTTATTGTCATCTGCATAGTATTTTAAAACCCTTATAGAATCGCTTGTACTATTCTTAAATCTAAAAATCAGGTCTTCACCCTCTTTGTCTATAATTAGATCTTGGATTGATACATTTATGGATAGGGTATCTTCTCCCAAATTTTTATATTTTACACCTTTTACACCACTATCTGAAAAATCCTCAAATTCTTTTATTGTATCGTTTCCATCGCCTCTTTCATAAATGTAAGTATCGTTACCAGCTTTTCCCTCTAGAGTGTCATCACCTTCACCACCTATTAGTACGTCTTCACATGTAGCTCCATTTAGGTGATCGTTACCGCCCAAACCTCTCAATGTATAGATGGTATGAGGCGTTAGAGGGCCAAACAATTTATTATCCGTTCTAGAATCAATTGTTTCAGATTTATATGTACCATAGATATCTGTCGCAATATTGTCATATTCAACGAGGTCCGCTAATGATTCCCCATCTAACAAGATATCAGATTGAAATGCAGTAGGAAATCCCTTAGTCCCATCCAAGAAATAATCTTTTATGGTAATACTTGAATCATCATTTGTATAAAGTATTAAGTCAGCTTTCACGCGTTTCATGCTGTTGAGCTCATCTACAACAATTTCACCTTCTACGCCATCAGGTTTCCCCATATTAAACTCAAATTGTTCTTCAATGATATCATCACCATGCGATCCCTTGAAAATATATTGATCTCGACCTTTCCCTCCGATTAAATGATCATCACCCGAACCACCATCTATAGTATCATTTCCAGAGCCACCCACAATCTTGTCTTTTCCATTGGAAATGACCGTTGAATATTTCTTCTTAAAATCACTCCCTATGAGTATATCATCTCCGCCTTCGCCGTAGAGTTCATTGTCGTTTCCACCAACTACAGCGATCTCATTCCTTCTTCCATTGCCATAAACAATATTATTTTTTGTGCCATCTGCTACAACGTTGTCAAAACCATAATCTAAGGTCGTGTCAATTTCAGTTGGAAGGTCAGGCAACACACTAGAATTGGAGTCCATAAATCGGTTTAATTCAGCAACACCAAGTTCTCCGGACTGCTGTGTTTTCAATCCTAATCCAACAAGACCAACAAGACCTGAACTTACCATGCCAATTGGTATCGTCGCAGGGGCAAAAATAGATAGAAAACTCATAATATTTTGAAGTACTTTAATTTGCATTCCATCTTCTTTTGAAATACCATTTAAATTAATGGCGCCATATAAAGTTTCTATGTTATCATTAAGCAGTTTGCGATCACTATCCGTAAAATGGGATGTTACATTAGATGCTAAATAAACTTCGGCACCAACTAAATTATCATCAAGTTTACTTAATAAGCTAGCCGTTTTATTAATACTCTTACTCAGCACAGTTTTTAAATCTCCATTAATCGTGTTTAGATTAATTCTTCTTAATCTGGATAAGTACCCTGTAATACCGCCACTTATAACCATGTCTTGAAGAATACCTATGGTTTCACGCGATGTATCCAGCTGAGCATCTGGAATGTATGCAAACTCTAAGATGTGTAGGGGTGTTTCTTTTTTTACGTGAGATACCTCACCCGTTATTTCATCTACTACTATTTTAGTGTCAATTTCTAAAGTCTCTCCGTTGTTTTTATAAATTCCGACAAGTTTACCCGATGTAGCTTCATATTTAGCTTCTGCTTCAATGAGTTTAGAGTACACGTTATCATAAAGTGAATTAATTTTAACTACAGCATCCTCCATATTCAGCCAAGTTGTATGCGTCTGTACTTGAATTATTTCTTTGATTATTATCGACTTTTCATCTTTTGTCTTCGTACCGTCTTTTTTAATTAAATGAATTGCATCCATCATTCTATCTACTCTCAGGTATCTTCCATCAGCATCCATATCTGTACTATCAGGGCGTATCCAATCTGATATATTTAATACCTTACATTCTGTTTCATACAATCCAGATAAATAACTGAATTCCGCTTCTAATGTGCGCCCGCTATCTTGAATTTCAGCTCTCAAATCTTCTCTGATGTATTTAATGTCAAAGACATTTACTCCTATGCTTTTATAGGTGTAGAGGTTGGGGTTAGATGGATCATATTTTAATTCATTTTTCAGAATTAAATTAATGTCCTCTAATTTCCCTTCAAGATTTCCTAAAATTATTTTTTCGCTCGTAACTACCATTTTATTCATCCTCCTATTTTTTTAATTCGTCTCTCTTTAATAGATCAATCGTGTTGTTTTAAATCTATCTTCAAAATCTCTTTTAGATAAAGACATTAGAGTTTCAAAATCTCCAAGGGGATCTAAAAAAAATTCTGTTTTCTTCGCTCTCACATCCAAATAATGAAAGCCTTCTGTCTCTACTCTGACGATATACATGTTGACATAAATATCTGCAATACTCTCTGTCATTCCTCTAAAAAAGGTCTCTGTAATCATATCTCTCCTAAATAAATCGACGACAATCTTCTGCTCAATCTTTGGCAATGTATAAAAGTAGATAAAAAGTTCAGAACGATACCAAATTTCCTCATCTTCTGCAACATTGGTATAGAATAAATCTTGTATCCTTGCACTTATCTTTTGAAGTTTAGCATAATCTATTTCTTCTTTCTCTTCTAATAAAAGTAGCAAACTTGTATCATAGCCCCCGTCGTATACCTCATTGACAATCGTCCGATTATCATATTTTTGACTCATATCATAGTGTTTGTTTTCATCACCCATTTCTAAATTATCTTTATTTGGTATGGACATATGCGCAATCTGTCCACCATATCCTTCTTCCTCTATGATTTTATCAATTTCTTCATACATAGCACGTTGGGCTAAAACGGCAAGATATAAATCGCCATAATCTGTTGCGGCGAATTTTAGGCTGGGATCTGATACTGAATAATAATATTTTGCTCGGTCTTCTTTAAAGCTATATTCAAAAAAGGCTGGTTTAAATTCTTGATTGTACTTATTCTTTAAAAAATTGCCCAATCCATTATCATCATAATAACAAAAATAGCCATCCATGTTATCCGACATTACTCTTGTATATAGCTTTGCGTTATTATCAATAAGATATTGAATTGGGCTTTCAGCATTTTGACTCTCTTCTATCTCCTTAAAATTGATATTTTCATCTATAACGCAATAAAACTTATAAAAACAACCATTAATTCCTTTTGTTCTTTGAATAATATAATATTCGCTTGCAATATCATTATACGCAAAATTCTGTCTATCTGGATTTGTCACCCAGTAGTACATATCAAATGAGAGTATCCGAATCGTTCTAGCAGGATCTTCCAGTGCCTCCTCCATACTGATCTTGCCATCTCTTATTTCTTTAAGCACTGGTAGATAATATTGATTTTTCGTTTTAAAGTAGAAAGGGAAATCTACTTTAGGTTTAAAATAAGCTTCTGTTATTTCATTTGATTTTTCATCAAGTGCCTTTTCGATGTCACTAAAGTCCTCGTAATAAAGACTTGGATCACCGTATTCCCAGTTGATATCCTTCGTGTATTTCACTAGTGATTCATCTACCTGAGCATCTGCCACATCTTCTGCACGATCCACCAAGCCGCTGACACCAAAGCCTTCGTCGGTTGTGTATAAAGAGTCTTGGGATCGTAAAGCTTGTGTGAATTGCCATACTCTTGAGCATATGATGATTACGGCTATTACCATAATGCTTATTCGTATGGTTTTAAAAATATTTTGCTTTTGTTCATCCGTCATGTATACCTCCTAATGTTTTTTATATTTCATACTCATTTATTATGTGCTTTGATCATTATGCTAATTTGAGTAATCATATGTATTTGATTAAAATTGATTCATATGTTTTTATCATGCTTTCAAGGATAAGATTTGAACTAAACTTCCTTTTAGGTGTCGGACACCCATGATGCTTCATTACCGAATCCTGCAACTTCAGGCATATCAAGTATTTCAGTTGAGAATTCAAGCGTTGTATCATCTAATGTATTGGCTACATCTCTTTGCAATAAAAACTCACCCATAGATAGAATTGTTCCGTCTTCTTTAACATAAGTCCCTAGACGAGTATTTGTATTCCCAGTTGAATCCGTCACATTAGTGGTTCTATACGATAAATTCAATGACTTAACACCCACTTGCTCAAGTGAAAACAATTCATCTTCAGAAGAATAGCCATCTTGATTTGTATCTTTCCATACGCGTAAGTTATTATAGTTTTGATCTAAAGCATCAATGATTCAATCTTGATTTTCATCTAATTCACTTAGGGCCTCATAACCGTTTAGAGCTATCGTTCCATCTTTTAGAACCGTCTGATCTCCAAAAAACTCACCGCCATCATTTATAATGCCATCACCGTTTCTATCCATAACGAGTATGCCGTCATCTGCTTTGATCCACCCGATTTTTTCTGAAAAATTATTTTTGTCTAAATCAAAATATGTACCTTCTATTAAATTTGTAGTTTCAATACCATCTCCATCTAAATCTAAAACAATTGGGTCAATTCTACGCGGAGCAGCATGTACATCCATAGAGT
Organism: Fusibacter sp. 3D3; assembly: GCF_001748365.1. Lineage (GTDB taxonomy): Bacteria > Bacillota > Clostridia > Peptostreptococcales > Acidaminobacteraceae > Fusibacter_A. The sequence goes on from NZ_BDHH01000006.1 coordinate 236,780, forward strand.
CGTCAAAGATATCCGTAATCTCTCCATAAAATGACTCAGATGTAGCTTTTAATGACGATCTTAATGGTACTATTAATTGTGATATCAAATCCAAATACTCTTTTTCAAACTCTTTTTCTTGATATTTATATAGTTCAATAAGACTATCAAACATATGATTCACTTGATTATTAAGATCTCCAACCGCTTCTATACAACCAATCTCCGTAAGCAATTGTTGTAATGAGTTCGACATTCCACTTCCTAATTCAACTTCTTTTTTATACCATAAGCTTCTTGATGCGTTACCTGCACATATGCCCCAAACGCTTTGAGTAACTGGTATCGTATTTCCATTACTATCAAACTTTAATGCTTGTGGGTAATGACCGTTAAACCCTATGAAACCATCAATGGTCTTTCCCGATGCACGAAATTGAAGCCATTGCTTACAATATTGAACCCGCTCAGGGTGAAATAACGCAGCGCCAACTATATCATATTTTGCAACAAAATTTGTCAGGTTACTTTTACTTAACCTAGTTGCTTGCTCTAAAGTTAAACATTCACCTATACCAGGTGCATCAAAAGCAGCCCCTTGGACACCATCGATTGCAGCGCAAGCATACATTGCATTAGCACCACCTTTCGAATGCCCTGTAACATAAATATCGCCTGTGCCTCCATGTGCATGGATAAATTCTTCTACCTTATCAAATTGCATAGATTCATTGTTTATAGCGTAGCCTACAATATTATCTATCCAGTCAGCCAACCTATTGCCATTCTCATCAATATTGGGATCCGCTTCTGAACCCCTAAAAGCAAATACGGTATCCCCTGAACTGCTATCTCTAAATGCATAGCCCACAAATCCATTTGTATCATTTTGATTTGAAAAGCCTTCCATTTTAAGAGTGCTCAGCGCACTGTACTTGGGAGCAGATGAAATTTCTTCTAATAACGTCTTAAATTCTTCTTTCGATAATCCCCCAGGGGTTCTGGTGCCAACTAAATTGTAGATTCTTGGCTGTTTTGTGTTTTGATCTATCTCTAATAGTCTATCAGCCGTGTATTTTAATGTATGATCCTTGAAGTTTTTAGTAAAATCTATTTCATTTGTAAAATCTAAATACGATAATTTACTTAACGCTAAGTACTGTTCCTCAGTTAAATGAATTGACATATATTTATCCTCCTCAATCTGATGTTATGTTATAAAAAATCCTGAATTTCTTTTCTATATCTGGCGGTCTCTGTATTTGTACATCTAGTCCTTTTGAATAACTTATTCGAATCCAATCTTCCAATATGCCCTTTTCATAAAGACTACTTGGACCTCTTTCTCCACTCCACTCTTCTGTATTAGAATAAAGCTCTTTTAAAGATTCTTCTTCTCCTTTTTTAATATATAGAACTACAAAAAAATATTGAAGGTCTTTCGTTGGATCTATATCTATAAAATTTTCCTTAAGAATCTTATAAACTCTTTCAGCTTCATAATTTCGATCTAAGTCGCCATTTAAATAAACTGAGTAAGCTAGATCTATACTCATTCTATAAGCATATTTATTTATTATGTCCTCGTAATTCAAATCCTTATACGCTTTATCGCTAAAGTACAATTTGAAATCATCTATAAGAAAATCATCCCCATAAACTGCCTTTAGCTTTTCTGTCATCACCTCTTTGCCCTGCTTTGTCCACTTCGTCCCGAGATAAGAATCATTGTACTCATTGGTGTTTTCATCCCATGTGATAACAATTTTAAATTCAGGGTCATCTTTTAGATAGCCCTTTGCCACATGTTGCACATATCCAAATCCTGTATTACTTTGGCGCCTTGGGGTTTCTAAGACAAACTCTTTCCCGTAATTTTCCTCCATATAAGCCAGCATGTTCTTTTTGATTTTATCCAGCTTCGATTCATGGTTATAACACGAGATCAATAGCCATGATATTATGCTTATGGTTACAATTATGCTGGTTATTTTAATAGATCTTTTCAATAAAGGTTCAACTCCTTCCTAATTACCTCAGCTCAAAACTCTCCTTAATATAATCCGCCGCTGGCAGGAAGAATTCTATGATACGACGTTTCCCTGTCTTGACTTCTATCTTCGTGGTCATCCCAGAACTTAAGTGCATTTCTTTGCCATTGATCGCCAGAGACTCTTTATACGGTTTCACTTTGATCTTATAATAATAGCCGATGTTTTCATCTTGGTAGGCATCTGGACTTATGAAGGTAATTTCGCCTTCTATGACGCCATATCTTTGAAAAGGGAATGTATCCACTTTGATATCTACCTTTTGCCCCACTTCGATGAACCCAATATCCACATTGGCAACATTGCCCTCTATGATGAGCGGGGTATCACTTGGCACTATGGTCATAATCGGACTTGATGCGGTGATCACACTGCCGATGGTATTTGAACCTAGGCCATTGATTTGGCCACTCACAGGTGAAACGATAGTGTGCATGGCCTCTATATTTTTAGCTTTATGCATCACCCCTTCTGCTTCAAAAATCTCTTTCTCCTTTTGAACGATCAAGTTGAGGAGTGATTCTCTATAGGCCTTCTCTTCGTTGTAGATACTGGCTTCACTTTGCTTAATTTTATCAAGGGTACTCTCCGTTGTATAAATTAAACTTTGAAGTTGTTGCTTGGTCATATCCAGTTCATCCACTTTGGCTTGATAATCATATGAAGAAGCGCTTCCTGTTTCAAAAAGGGCTTTTAAATCCTTAACTGCCCTCTCCAAGATGACGATTTTCTTTTCTGTAACGTTGTAATTAGAAATTGAAGCATTGTAATCACTTTCTGCTGAGGCCTTTTGCATTTTTAAAATCTGAATTCGACTCTCTAATGTACTGAGTGATTGCATTCTAAAATCAACAAAGTGCTTGATAAAAGAACTGTCTTGATTCGATAAAGTTGCTTCTATTGAAATCTGATCTGGCATTTCACCCTCTAGTTCCTTTTCGAGGATCATTTTCTCAAGCTTTAAATTGTCATATTCTTGTAAAGATATTTTTTCATCTATATGTGACATGGTGTTGTCAAGTTCCACCAAGATTTGACCTTTCTCAACGCGTTCACCATCCTCAATGGGCATACTGATGATCACACCACTTTCGGGCGTTTGGATCACCTTCACTTTGCCATCTGGAATCACCCTGCCTGTAGCGATGGCCACTTCATCCACTTGCCCAAGTATAGACCAGATGATCCCGATCACGATGATTAAAAAGATAATCCATATGGTCATCCAACCTATGGGTGACGGTGGTGTTTCAATGATTTCAAGTGCTGAGGGCAAAAATGCCTTTTGTAGTTGTTCTTCTCTCTTTTTCATGGATTACACCATCCTTTCGTCATTTATTTGCTGATTAAAAAGATAATGATATAAGCCTTTTCGCGTTAATAAGTTCTGATGCGTGCCCATTTCCACGATTTTACCTTTCTCGACCACCATGATGCCATCAGCCCCTTGGATCGTCGAGAGTCTATGCGCTATGATGAGCACCGTCCGACCTTGACAGATCTTAGAAAGATTCTTTTGAATAATGCGCTCGGATTCATAATCCAGTGCAGAGGTAGCCTCATCGAAGATCAATATTCTCGGATTTGTTAAAAGTGCTCTGGCAATGGCAATTCGCTGGCGTTGTCCACCAGAGAGTGCCGTGCCCTTTTCACCCACTTGTGTATCATAGCCTTCTTGAAGTTCAAGTATAAACTCGTGTGCACCTGCCACCTTTGCCACTTCGATTATAGATTCCATAGACGCCGTGGGGTGATGTATGCAGATATTGTCTTTAACCGTTCCAGAGAACAAGAAATTCTCTTGTAAAACCACGCCGATTTGTCGTCTCAGCCATGAAGGATCTGCCATGGAAATATCCACGCCATCGATGAGTATTTTACCTTTCTCTGGCAAATATAGCCGTTGTACAAGCTTTGATAGCGTGCTCTTACCCGAACCACTTCTGCCGACAATGCCCACAGTGGTGCCTGCTTTTATATTCACGGATAAATCTCTTATAATTTCTTGTCCATCGATTCGATATCTGAAAGTCACATTTTGAAAACTGATATCACCGATGATTGCAGGTAATTTAACTTTCTGTCCATCCGTGCTGGGTTCTGGTTTCGTGTTAAAGATATCGCCTAGGCGCTCTATTGAAACGCTGGTTTGTTGAAAATCCTGCCACATCTGAACGATACGAAGAATGGGCCCACTGACCCTACCCGATAGCATTCTAAATGCAATTAATTGACCTATACTGATGGTGTTACTCATCACTAAATGCGCACCTGTCCAGAGGATGGCTAAATCCATGCCTCTTTGAATAAACTGTCCGATCGCCCCTGCGTTTCCCGCTAGGATTGTCGTTTTAAAAGAAGCTGTGGTGAATTGGGAGATTTTATCTTCCCATCTTTTTTGAGATAGAGGCTCAAGGGCAAATGATTTGATCGTTTGAACCCCTGAAACGGCTTCCACTAGAAAGGACTGCGACTCAGCCCCATATGTAAACTTGTCTTGAAGCCTTGCTTTAAACAGGGGCGTTACGATGATGGATAATAAAATAAATAAGGGTAATGTCAGTAAGACGATCTTCGTCAGTGTGGCACTGTAAAGCCACATCACAAAGAGATACACGGCGATAAACATCACATCCAGTACACTGGATAGTGGTGCACCTGTTAGAAAACGCCTGATGTTCTCCACTTCCCTGACACGTGCGATGGTATCCCCGACGCGTCTACTTTCGAAGTATTTAAGGGGCAGTCTGAAGAGATGGTTAAATAACCGTGCACTTAAAATGACGTCAATCCTATTGGTAGAATGTGTGAACACATAGTTCTTAGCGATGCCCAGTACCATTTCAAAAAAGGCGATGAGTAAGAGGCCGATCATCAACACATTCAGTGTAGAAAAGCTCTTGTGCATCAGCACTTTATCGATGATCACCTGAGTGACCAAGGGTGCACCTAGCCCTAGAAGTTGAAGGGTAAAAGCGCCTATGAGGACTTCTGCAAAAGATTTTTTAAATTTGATAATCGTGGGAATAAACCATTTAAGACCAAAGACCACCTCTCTATTTAGGAATTTACGATCTGCCATCAATAAAGCTTTTCCCGTTATTTCTAGAAGAAATTGATCTTTTGACATGATTTTAGGCGCTGGATGATCTGGATCTAAATACAAGACCTTGTCATCTCTGAATTGTGCTAATACCACATAAGTGCCCTCATTAAATTGTAGTAACGCAGGTAAGGGGATTTTTTCAATGTTAGATTTACTATAGTTGTGAAATTTAGCTTTTAAGCCATATTGTTTTGAAATGCGCAATAGCGTTTGATCTGACAATTCACCTTCAAGGGCAAATTGATGTACGATTTGATCATAGTCCATGTAGATATTGTTGAGTCCAGCCACTATGATGAGGCTTTTTAGGGTCTTTAAGATAGGTTCCTGATGCGTTTCGTTCATTGGCTTTGAGTTCCTTTCAAGTAGTGTCTTTTAACTTTCCACTCATCTCTACTTGCCAACGAAAAAACAATCTCATCTCATGAGTCTCATGAAGTGTAATATAACTTTTTTTTCGTATAACTTATGTAATGAAATAAATGTAATAATTATATGTAACATTTTATAGGACCAAAGCACCGTTGTCAACATATTCCACAAATACTTTATTTTGTTGTATAAATAAAATAAAACATGGACACTTTTAAGCATCCATGTTTTATTGATCTGATTATATTCAGTTTGTATTCTACTTGCTTATTTTACTTCTTTTACACCAGTTACCACAGCATCCTCTGCAAGAACTGCAGAGTCCATAATAGCTTGAGACGCATAGTAAACATTACCATCTACAGTTGCTGTTGAAAGTTGGAAGCCATTAGCTTCTACATAGATATCACCAACAAATGTGCCACCTTGAAACTTGAAGTTTTCACTTTTTACGATCATCTTAGGTGCTCTGATTATAAAAGAACCTGTTATATTATGATCAGCATCTTGAGTATAAGGTGCTAGTTTTCTAGCAATTTTATCTTTGTTTGTAAATTCGCCTTCAACTACTAAATCTTCAGTTAACGTGATGTTATTTAATGTAGCGGCAAGCCATGTCCCCTTAGCGCTTAATGCGTTTATAAGTGCTGGACCATCTGTTACGATTGATGCCGTCGTTACAGCATCTGTTGCTTCAGCAGCCATACCACCTATTTGTGCATTTTCAATATTGCTATCTTCACTAATCACAGCAGATTGCATATAAGCTTCAGTTGCATAGTAGATATTACCTTTTACTGTTGCCGTAGCAACTTGGAATCCATTAGCTTCCACATAGATATCTCCAATAAAGGTACCACCTTGGAATTTGAAGTTTTCGCTTTTGACAATCATTCTAGGTGCAGTGATTGTAAAAGAAGCTGTGATGTTGTGTTCAGCATCTTGAGTATAAGGTGCCAATTTTCTAGCGATTTTATCTTTATTCATAAATTCGCCTTCAACCACTAAATCTTCTGTCAACGTGATGTCATTTAAAGTGGCAGCAAGCCAAGCACCATCCGCACTCAATGCGCTTATAAGTGCTGGTCCTTCAGTTACGACAGATGCAGTTGTCACAGCATCTGTTGCCGCAGCAGGTTCAGTGCTTTCAGGTGTTGTTTCAGCAGGTGCTGTAGGTGTTTCTTCTTTCTTCGTACAGCCAGCAAACATTGACACCAATAGTGTTAATACAACTACTAATCCAATATACTTTTTCATTTTAATTACCCCTTTATCTTTCTAAATTTCTATTTGTGTTAAATATATAACACTTATACATTATATCACAATTCCTACGGTTTTGCTAGGCAATTTTGAAGAAGTACCCTGCAAATTTACAAAAATACATTTTTATTCTATATTCTGCAAGTGTTCAAATTAGAAATTAATCCACCTTACTTTTATGCCATTTCGTCATATTTTTGCCACACGCGGGTTTTCGACACTTGTAAATGATATTTTTTTATAGAATGCTGTATTTAGGCCTTTAAGGCTTATTTTTTTGTCAAATTTTTCAGTTTTATATGTTGTACGGAGTTGTATATTGTGATATAATAGGCTATGAAATTAAATTATGATAAGAAATCAAAAGACCCAACCTACTTTGTGCAAAAGGGCTACCGTAACGGTAATAAAACCACAACAAAGAATATCGCTAGAATTGGTAAACATTCTGAACTGCTAAAGATTACAGATGATCCTTTGGCTTATGCCAAGGAACAAGTTACTAAGTATAATGATGAAGAAAAAAATGGCAAGGTGACTATGGAGGTGAAAATCGATTTTGCTGAAAAAATCAAACTCAACAACGACCTTGTTTCTTCTAGTACAAACTTGAATAT
>NZ_BDHH01000007.1 GCF_001748365.1 Fusibacter sp. 3D3
GCTTGGCACTGGATAATGGTATATCATGTACAGGATAGGTGGGAGACATAGAAGTGAGGACGCCAGTCTTCATGGAGTCACTGTTGGGATACCACTCTTGATATAACGTTATTCTAACTATGGACAGTAACCCTGTTCTAGGACAATGTCAGGCGGGCAGTTTGACTGGGGCGGTCGCCTCCTAAAGAGTAACGGAGGCGCCTAAAGGTTCCCTCAGCGCGGTTGGAAATCGCGCGAAGAGTGTAAAGGCAAAAGGGAGCTTGACTGCGAGAGGGACACCTCGAGCAGGGACGAAAGTCGAGCTTAGTGATCCGGTGGCACCGCATGGAAGGGCCATCGCTCAACGGATAAAAGCTACCCCGGGGATAACAGGCTTATCTCCCCCAAGAGTCCACATCGACGGGGAGGTTTGGCACCTCGATGTCGGCTCGTCTCATCCTGGGGCTGAAGTAGGTCCCAAGGGTTGGGCTGTTCGCCCATTAAAGAGGCACGCGAGCTGGGTTCAGAACGTCGTGAGACAGTTCGGTCCCTATCTGCTGTGGGCGTAGGAAATTTGAGAGGAGCTGTCCTTAGTACGAGAGGACCGGGATGGACAAACCTCTGGTGTATCAGTTGTTCTGCCAAGAGCACTGCTGAGTAGCTAAGTTTGGAAGGGATAAGCGCTGAAGGCATCTAAGCGCGAAGCCCCCCTCAAGATGAGATTTCCCATCCTTTATGGAGTAAGATCCCATGTAGATAATATGGTAATAGGCCTGAGGTGTAAGTACAGTAATGTATTCAGCTGACAGGTACTAATAGATCGAGGACTTGACCAATGACAAGTTTTCACTTGTGAAAACGAGCAAGGTTTAAGACCACAAAAGAACAAATCGGTTAATCTGATATATGCAATTTTGAGTGTGCAAACATTGAGTTCTTGCTTGCAAGAATCTCAAGCCGACATAGCCTTTACGCAGTAAATGCAGGAGGCGTGTCGGAGTGCTTGTGAACTTAATTTAATACGAGATAATCCAGTGATGAAGGCGGAGGGGCTACACCTGTTCCCATACCGAACACAGAAGTAAAGTCCTCCAGCGTCGATGGTACTTGGCGGGCAGCTGCCTGGGAGAGTAGAACGTTGCTGGTTATCTAGTATGCTTTGGCATCTAGTGTTGATTGTTTGTACATTGAGCCTATGGCCCCTTGGTCAAGCGGTCAAGACACCGCCCTTTCACGGCGGTAACAGGGGTTCGATTCCCCTAGGGGTCACCATAATTTTTTTAGGTATATTATGGGTTTCATAAAACAATCGAAGTTATCCAAACTATAAATGGACAACATGGGAGTTTAGCTCAGCTGGGAGAGCATCTGCCTTACAAGCAGAGGGTCATAGGTTCGAGCCCTATAACTCCCACCATATGCGGGTATGGCGGAATTGGCAGACGCGCTAGACTTAGGATCTAGTGTCTTGTACGTGGGGGTTCAAGTCCCTCTACCCGCACCAATTGCGGAAGTGGCTCAGTGGTAGAGCATCGCCTTGCCAAGGCGAGGGTCGCGAGTTCGAATCTCGTCTTCCGCTCCATTTTTTTTGCGGGTGTAGCTCAATGGTAGAGCCCCAGCCTTCCAAGCTGGTTGTGAGAGTTCGATTCTCTTCACCCGCTCCATAAAGGCATGGTCCATTAGCTCAGTCGGTAGAGCATCTGACTTTTAATCAGGGTGTCCCGCGTTCGAGTCGCGGATGGATCACCATATAAGGCGACGTAGCCAAGTGGTAAGGCAGAGGTCTGCAAAACCTCTATTCACCAGTTCAAATCTGGTCGTCGCCTCCAAAATTTGCGCTCTTAGCTCAATTGGATAGAGTGTCTGACTACGAATCAGAAGGTTAGGGGTTCGAATCCCTTAGGGCGCGCCATCTAAATTAATGTGAGCTGTTATGATTATAGTATAGTCGTAACAGTTTTTTAAAATCAGAAGTTGTTTAAGTTATAAAGGAAACATGGGAGTTTAGCTCAGCTGGGAGAGCATCTGCCTTACAAGCAGAGGGTCATAGGTTCGAGCCCTATAACTCCCACCATTGCGGGTATGGCGGAATTGGCAGACGCGCTAGACTTAGGATCTAGTGTCTTGTACGTGGGGGTTCAAGTCCCTCTACCCGCACCATCTTATTTTTCAGTACATATAATCGTAAGATAATAAGGTCCATTAGCTTAGTTGGTAGAGCACTTGACTCTTAATCAGGGGGTCCCGCGTTCGAATCGCGGATGGATCACCATACTCATAAAAGACTTAACTGCTGTGATATAATCATAGCAGTTTTTTTTAAAAAATAATTAGTCTTATAAATATGTACAATATAAATGCCTCAGAGAATTGATGTCTAAAAAAAAATAGTCTATAATGAAAAGGTATGAGATTCAAAAAAAAATGAAAAAAAGCATTCTAAAGTTGAGAGGCGTAGATGAAGAATAAAAATATATTTATTATAACAATACTAATTTATATTATAACGGCTATAAGTTTAATTATTGGATTATCTCTACCGGTGGGTGATACATTTCTTGAAAGATTACTGGTGAACTTTAATTTACCCGCATATACCCAAGGCAATGAAGGCCTTTATATTCCAGGGGCTCAACTTTTTGTGGTCATATTGATAAGTTGGCTAATTTTGAAATGGCTGTATAGAGATCAAGTCTCACTTTGGAAAAATGGGCTATTGCTACTCATTGTACTTATAGTGCTATTATGGAAGGTAATCATTTATTGAAACGATGGCGGAAGGGTTTTTTTATGAATGTGACATATGATGAAATTGATCAAATTTTTAAGGACAAGTTAAATCAACCAAAAGTTAATATTTTACCTTGTGGTAATCATGACTTAAATCGCAATTTAGTCTTTAAGGTATACACGCCTTTAGAGCGTTGGATAATAAAATTTTACTATAAACCCCTAAAGAGAAGTCGTGAGATGAATGCACTCTCTTATTTTAATCAGAGTCATTTGAAAATAGTCGAAAATGGTAATTTGACAAATGGTACGGAATGGCTTATTTACGACTTTATTGAAGGTGAAGTGCTTGAACAGTGTTATAATACATTATCAGATGCAAATCTCAATACTTTATTCTATGATATAGGAAGAGAGATGGCTCGTTTACATAATGTAAAGCAATTTGATTATTTTGGAGATTGGGTAGATTATAAACAAAGTTCGCTTGAATGTTATAAGGCCTTCATCATAGAGGATACGGAGCGGTTAATTTTAAATAATTTGAAGCATAATCAAGAACAGGGTGTTATATTAGAACCTGCTATTGCTCTATTGAGGCGTGAATATCAGAATATACGAGATCTAAACGCAGGAAGATTATGTCATAGAGACTTAGATGGAAGAAATATTATTGTGAGTCGTTTAAATGGTGTTTATAAACTAGATACTATTTTAGATTTTGAAAAATGTGTTGTATTTAATGAACATTTTGATATTATTGGACTCTATAGAAAGTATTTTCTTAAAGCACCACATTTGATTAAACCCTTTAAATCTGGTTATGAAACCTTATTGACTATTGATGCAAGTTTTAACATAGAGCTGAAATTCAATCTTTTAAGACTAGGGATTGATCTAAGCAGCTGGGCAAAATATGTTTCAAATGATTTTTATATTGAAACGATGGCATATTTGTCTGATTTATTATTGAAAATTGATCGAATTGAAGACTTTTATATTTAGTTTAAAATGACAAGGTCTAATCGCAGTGACAGAGAGAGCAGGGGGAACGTTTCGCTCTTTGTGGGACAAAGTAGAATGCTCTATATAACCCTTGAGGAGATGTCCCCCACTTCTCAAAGTGGGGGTTCATATTCCTAATTCATTGGGAGTCCAAACGCCCAATGAATGCAATCCGATAGGATTGTGCAAGTGTTACGAGGGTAGCGAAGCGGACTGAGTAGACGCTTCGGTTAAAAACTTCCATAAAACAACTTATTCAGTTGAATTATGGAAGTTTTTTATGAACAGTTAAATGACTTTATTTAACTCGAAAAAATTGTGAATTTCAGATAAAGCTTCAGTTGCTTGTTTTTCATCTATAATACATGAAATTTTAATTTCTGAAGTGGAGATCATTTCTATGTTAATCCCCAATTGATACAATGCACCGAAGAGACCAGAGGCAATTGTGGCATCAGATGTTATACCAGTACCAACGATTGATAATTTAGCGACGTCAGTTTTAATAAGAAGTTCATTTGCCTCTACTTCTTTTATAAAAGCGTCTATAGTGGGTTTGACATGAGCCAGTTCATCCTTTGGGATTGTAAAAGAAATATCATTGAGGTCGTTATGATTTAAGTTTTGAATAATCATATCGATGTGAACGTTTTGTGCAGCCAATGCTGAAAACATTTTATAAGCTATACCAGGTTTGTCAGGGACGCTTGATACGGTGAGTCTTACAATATTGTCATCTAGGGTTACACCTCTAACTTGTGCTTTTTCCATACATTTCACCTCTTTAATTATAGTGCCGGGGTGGTCAAGCTCAAACGAGGATCTCACCACGAGTTTCATGTTGTTTTTTCTTGCAAGCTCAACTGATCTAGGATGCATGACCTTGGCACCTAGCTTTGCAAGTTCAAGCATTTCATCATAACTGATAGTTTGTATTAGGCAAGCCTCTTTAACAGATCTGGGATCAGCAGTGTAAATGCCCTTGACATCTGTATAAATTTCACACAGCTTTGCATTTAGGGCTACAGCTAAGGCAACTGCAGTTGTATCGGATCCGCCTCTGCCCAAAGTGGTTATATCCCCATTTTTACTTATGCCTTGAAAGCCAGCAACAATGACAATTTTATCTTCATTAATTTCTGATAGGATTCGATCTGTAATGATTTCGTTAATTTTGGCTTTTGAATAATAGGGATCAGTTTGAATGCCACATTGATAACCTGTTAGTGAAATCGCTTTATAGCCCTTTGATTCAATGGCCATAGCCAGTAACGAAATTGAAATTTGTTCTCCAGTTGAAAGTAACATATCCATTTCTCTTGAAGAGGGCGTAGCCGTGATGCTTTTTGCAAGTTCTATGAGATGATCTGTAGAATCACCCATTGCAGAGACAACCACTACGGGATTGAAACCTTTCTTTTTTTGTTCAATAATATGATTGGCGACGCGCTGAATGCGCTCTGCATTTGCAACGGAGCTGCCCCCATATTTCTGAATGATGATTTGATTCATAAGCACCTCTTTATTCTAGTAATTCGTAAGTTGTACCGTTTTTATTGACGGTTAAAGACTTTAACATCCATGCGTGATTCAACGTTTTTAAAAATGGATTGAAAATCAAATCAAATTCAGTATCTTCGCATTTCACCAAACCAATAAGAGTAGGTCCAGCACCACTTATAAAGGAACCAACAACATTGGTTTCTTTAAGTTTTTGCATAATAATATCTGATTCGTGTATAAGTTTAATTCTATACGGCTCGTGAATTTCATCTTTAAGAGAAAAGCTCAATAGATCATAATTTCTTGTATTGAGCGCATTAATAAGCATGCTTACTCTTGAGATATTGTTAACACATTGAGAAAGAGAATACTCAGTAGGTAAAACTTTTCGAGCGTCTCTTGTGCTCACTCTGAAATCTGGTATCAACACTTTAAATTGTATTTCATCTGGGAAATCCACCGTTGAATAGAAAACTTTATGAGAGTCATGGTCTAGACAAGAAATGACCATATTGCCTAAAATTGTAGGGACTACATTATCTGGATGCCCCTCAATTTCTGTTGCAAGATGAATAATCTCAGGTGTGCTGAGTTTGAAATCCATAAGGTAGTTAGCGGCAAAGATACCTGCAACGATAGAAGCAGCAGAGCTGCCAAGGCCTCGTGAAATCGGAATCTGGCATTCGCCCATAGTGAGGTTGTAACCTGTATCTTCAAAACCATACTTAGACAGGATATTATCAAGTGTGAGTTTTACATAATTATCTATATCTTCAACTTCAACTTTTCCATTTTCCCATGAGACTGAGTGCACGTTATCTTTTGTTTTTTCAACTGAAATTGTGTTAAATAAATTCAAAGCCACACCTAGGGTATCGAATCCAGGTCCCATGTTCGCTGATGTAGCGGGGACTTTAATCTTAATCATTCAGTATGCCTCCAATAATCGATTTAAGGTGATCATAGTCGCTATCAACGGCTTTAGTAACCGCCATGGTCATGCCTCTAGCTTTAAAAGATCCTGTTGGATTAAAACCATCATATTTAAGATAAATTTCAATTCTAGGCATTAGGGTTTCAAGATTTTTAGCGCGGATGAGCGGCGTATTGCCTTCATTAAGTGTAATGGCTTCGGTTGACTCTGCCAAAGGCATATATTTTCTATATGGATTAATTAATCCTGTGTACATCATAATAGTGATCTCCATGTTTTTAGTATTTTGTAGTGCTCAAGTTACTATTTATCAAATACAAGAAAGTGTTTATACTTACAATTTGCTTTATGAGCAATTTGATTTAATTGTTGAAGCAGGGTTTCTTCATTTTCAGCAACCAATTCTACATAAAGGATGTCTGAATTTGCATCTTTTGAGAGCTTAATCGCATTTGATGAAAAGCATTCAAATAGGAGCATAGTCAATTCTTGAAGCTTTCCATTTGTTAGTCGAATGACCCATTTTGATTTTTTCGGGTAATATTGATGAATGTGTACACTATCTTGATAATGATAAGAAGGCTGTATTTTCTTATTTTGAATAATATCGAGCAAATCCCCTAAGATCGCACTAGCCGTGGGGAACTTGCCAGCACCTTTTCCAGTAAACATGAGTTCACCAACAGCATCACCCTCCAAAATAACGGCATTATACTCATTGTCAATCTTGGCGTACTTTGATTGACTGGTTACATAAACAGGTCTGACGGTGCCGTAGATGCCATCTCCCATATCTTCTGAAAATGCCATGAGTTTCATTCTATAATTTTCACTGTGTGCATAGTCGATATCTGCTTTAAGAATGTTAGAAATGCCTTCAATCGGCAAGTCCGTCCATTTGATATTTTTTTTGTAACCAATCGAGGAGAGGATGACTAGCTTTCTCATTGCATCGTAGCCTTCAACATCTGAGGTTGGATCGGATTCGGCAAAACCCATTTCCTGCGCGAGTTCAAGTGCCGTTTCATAAGAAATATCGTCGTTAAACATTTTGGTGAGAATATAGTTTGTTGTACCATTGATGACAGCGCTGATGTTCTTTATGGTGTTACCGGCTAAGCATTCTTGAAGTGGCTTTAGAATGGGAATACCACCACCTACACTCGCCTCAAAACTTAAAATGGTGTTATTGAGTTTTGCAAGTTCCAAAAGGGCAGCGCCTTTTTCAGCAATCAAATCTTTATTAGCAGTAATAACTGGGATGCCTTTTTTTAGAAAGTACTCGAGATAATCATATGCGGGATATATCCCACCAATCGTTTCTATCGCGATGTCAAATTCTTCCTTTATGAGATCCTCAAAACTGTTCGTAAAGATATTAAAAGCTTTATGTGTTTTGTACTTATTTAAGCTGTTTACAAGAATTCTTTCAACGCGCACATTTTTTGAAAAGTTTTCCTGTATACTTTCATTATTTTTTTCTATGAGCTCGTAGACACCAGAACCTACAGTTCCGTATCCAAGCAACGCAATTTTCATATAAGAACCCCCTAGTTCAAGTTATTCAATGCCAAGTAAAGAAAATTTGTGAACACCTTCTATATTTTTTAATTCGTTAGAGAGTGTCGTAAATGAGTTGGTCATTTCGGATATATCAATAGTAATCGTAACATTGGCCATTAGATCAATGGGACTACTTTGGCTAATGGTCATGATATTGCCATTGTTATGGGCAATGCAATCAAGTACTTTGGACAATCGACCTGAATGATGATCTAAATTCATGGAGACAGTGGCCTTTTTTCCAATGACGCCATCGCCTAGTGCAAAGACAAAATCATTGTATTTATAAAATGTACTTCTACTGATACCTACTTTTTTTACCGCATCGGAAACTGATGTGGATTTGCCTTCTTTTAAAAGTGTTTTGGCTTCTACAACTTTAATAAAGACTTCAGGTAGAACATCAATGTGTATGAGTAAGAATTTTCCTTTATCCATGTTAACCTCCGTGTATTCTACAGACGGACAATTGTTCGCCAAATGATATTAATAAGGATTATAGCACATTAAAATACTGTATACAAGGCAATTGTTAAATATAATTCATGTTTTTATTTTAGAACATTTAAGGGTGTGTTTTATGAGCGGTTAAAGCTATGAATTGTTATGTAATAATCTGACGGATTGTGAATTTTGTAGTCCTTTGAGTATAAGCGGGTATATAATTGTTATGAAAAAGCGATTAAATTAGGAGGGCTTATATGCGTTATTTAAAAGATGATTTTGTTTTAAAAATGACCGGAAGTGGACAAATTGATCGAACTGTGCTTATGGAGCAGAATTTTATTCTCTATTTTTATCCTAAAGACAATACATCTGGTTGCACTTTAGAAGCACAGGACTTTGCTGATTTATATGATGAGTTTAAAGCATTGGGATATGAAGTATATGGGATCAGTAAAGATTCTATGAAGTCTCATGAGCGATTCAAAGAAAAATTCAATTTACCTTTCAACTTAATATCTGATGAAGCAAAAGTACTGCATCAATGCTTTGATGTCATCAAAGATAAAAAATTATATGGGAAACTTGTGACTGGAACAGAAAGATCCACTTTTGTCTTTAGAGAAGGGCTTTTATGTATAACTGAGTTCAGAGGTGTAAAGGCAAAAGGGCATGCGCGTGCTGTACTGGATCATTTGCAAAAGTAATACTGCCTTGACATTCTATAAAACCACCCGTATAATAGAGAAGAAAATTGAATAGTTTAATCAAGGTGCTTACTCTTTTAGCTAAGAGGGAAAGAGGTTGAAATCCTCTGCAGCCCCCGCTACTGTATATAGTGATGAAATCCAAGAATCCACTGAGAAATTGGGAAGGATGGAAAGTAAAGTGATCTATGAGCCAGGAAACCTGCCTTGATTTAGGATGAATCTACTTCGGAGGGAAGTCGGGTGATTTGAATTGATTGTATATTCAACACACGCATTTCTGCGTGTGTTTTTTTTTGAAGATAAAAGTGAGGATGTTATGGCAAAAAAACTAATGTTTCAGGGCACGGGTTCAACTGTTGGGAAAAGCCTTATTGTAGCAGCAATGTGCAGAATTTTAAACGATGAAGGCTATCGTGTAGCACCGTTTAAATCTCAAAACATGGCCTTAAATTCTTTCATTACAAAAGATGGAAAAGAAATGGGGCGTGCTCAGGTGGTTCAAGCAGAGGCCGCTAGAATTGAACCAGATGTTGCGATGAATCCAATTTTATTAAAACCGACAAGTTATGTGGGCTCGCAAATTATCTTAAATGGTCAAGTGTTTAAGAACATGAAAGCCAGTGAATATTTTTCAAAGAAGGATTTTTTGGTGCCTCATATAAGAACCGCCTTTAATAGCCTCAACCAAAACTATGATGTTATTGTTATAGAAGGTGCAGGTTCTCCGGCTGAAATCAATCTCAGAAGCCGAGATATTGTCAATATGGGACTCGCAGAAATTGTGGATACGGATGTCGTATTGATTGGCGATGTGGATAAAGGGGGGGTGTTTGCCTCTATATACGGGACTTATATGTTGCTGTCTGAATCGGAAAGGGCGCGTATTAAAGGTTTTGTCATCAATAAATTTAGAGGTGATGTGGCACTTTTAGTGCCTGGCGTCAAAATGATGGAAGAAAAGATCGGTATTCCTTGTGTAGGCATTATTCCTTTTATTGAGCAACTTAAAATTGATGATGAAGATAGTGTGTCTGAACGTTTGTATATGAAATCAGATAAGCCTATAAAAGTAGGGGTTATTAGATTGCCCTATATGTCAAACTTCAGCGATTTTACCGTGTTCGATATGGAATCCGATGTGAGTCTTGAATATGTCACTACGGAAAGTGAAATAGAAAGTTGTGATCTTTTAATTATTCCCGGCAGTAAAAATACCATCTTTGACATGCAATTTATTATTAAGCATAAGATTAATCAGGCGATATACAGATTCCACAAAGCTGAAAAACCAATTTTTGGTATTTGCGGCGGTTATCAAATCCTCGGCAACAGTATTTCCGATCCAGATAGTGTGGAGTCTATCGATCAAATGATTAGTGGTCTTGGATTATTAAATGTAGAGACCGTTATGGCAACAGAAAAAACAACTGTTCAAAGTGAGGCAACCATTCAAAATAATTACTTTGGTCTTATTACTGAGAAAATGCAAATTAAAGGTTACGAAATACACATGGGAGAAACCCTTTTTAATAGCGTTGATGTAGTGCCTTTTGCGCTGAATTCTAAGGGAAATTTCGATGGCGCAATAGATGAATCCGGTCGAGTCATGGGCACTTATTTTCATGGCATATTTGACAATGACCATTTCAGGAATGCAATATTAGATAAAATTAGGGCTCAAAAAGGGATTACATCTGATGACAGGGAAGATTCGTTTGAAGTTCTCAAAGACAGAGAGTATGACCGATTAGCTGAGCACGTTAAAAAATATATGGATATGACTTTGATTCGAAAATTTTTAGAGGAATCGAGGGTGTTAGATTGTTAGTCAATATCGGTATCGCAGTCCTTTTGGACTGGTTAGTAGGTGATCCTCCTAATTGGCCGCATCCAGTTAGGTTTATAGGGTGGTTAATCCGTAATTTTGAGAAGCTCATTAGACGCTTTTCAAAAAACCTCTATGTGGGTGGATTTATATTAATGATTTTAACAGTATCAACTGTTTTATCGTTATATATGTTTGCTGCATCAGTTTGCCACCCTTATTTTTTTAGAATTTTAAATATCTATTTATTATATACTTGTCTTGCTTGTAAATGCCTTAAAGATGAAGCTGTAAAAGTGAAGCAACTAATCCAATCCAACCAGATTGAAGCATCGAGAAAAGAATTGAGTTATTTAGTGGGAAGGGATACCGATACATTAACAGAAGAACAAGTATTGAGAGGGATTATTGAGACGGTATCTGAAAATACTGTGGATGGCATTTTAGCACCTCTTTTTTATATGCTTGTGGGCAGTTTGTTTACTTTTAATGGGATTTCAATGGCGGTGGCATTTGCCCTTATATACAAAAGTGTAAATACGCTTGACTCTATGGTAGGGTATATGCAAGCGCCTTATAAAGAGATTGGTATGATCTCTGCTAAAACGGATGATCTATTAAATTTTATGCCTGCACGATTGGGCGCTGTCTTTATGCTTGCGGCAGGTGCTGTTTTAAAGTTGAATGCAAAAAAAGGTTTTATCATCATGGTGAGAGATCATCAAAATCATAAAAGTCCCAATTGTGGGTATCCAGAATCGGTTACAGCGGGATTACTGGGGATTCAACTGGGAGGAACAAATATCTATTTTGGAGAACAAGTCTACAAACCGACGATTGGCGATAGATTAAGAGCTTTTGAAGTTGCTGATATTGATAAATCGGTGCAAGTGATGTATGTTTCAGAGATTATATTATTGCTATTAGGACTTCTTTTGGTGAATAGCATCTCATAGAATAATCAAGGATCGCACTGTTAATGATGTATATTGCTTAAAAGTAGGAGGCAAAATGAATTTTCATGGGGGCTATTTTGGATCAGAGGGTGTAATTGATTTCAGTGTCAATATTCCGCCACTTTCTTATCCGGAAGGTTTAAAAGAATTGATGTTGGATACATTTGAAGAACTTCGGAAATATCCTGAAATTGATGGCGTTTCGGCGCGTGATGCGATAGCGCATAGGACAGGGTATCAATCTGATGAGATCATTTTAGGAAATGGTGCAACTGAGTTAATCTATTTGTATTCAAGGAGTATCGGTGTTTCAAAGGCTCTGATACTTGAGCCTACTTTTACTGAGTATAGACGTGCACTTGAGTTAAATCATGTAGATGTGGCGGTTTTTTCACTCCTTGATTTTGTTAAAGCCGAGGGCAATCAATTATCGATTGCTGTTGATGATGTCAAATTATTGGAACAAATAATTTATACAATTGTAAATCAAAAAATAGAGTTGTTGGTATTATGCAATCCAAACAATCCAACAGGTCATCTTTATTCACGTGCATTTGTAGAGCAAATTATGGATGGCGTAAATGACCCGAATTTTAAAATTTTTATAGATGAATCTTTTTTAGATTTTGTATCCTATGATAAATTGGCGCTTTCTAATTTACAAATGAAGGGCTTAAAGTCGGTTTTTTTATTGAGATCAATGACCAAAAACTTTGAGGTGCCTGGTCTGAGGATTGGCTATGGGTTAAGTGATACGGAAACGATTGACAAAATGAAGCGTTATAAAGAACCGTGGTCCCTTAATGCGTTTGCACTTAAGGCAATTCCCTTCTTAGTCAATCAAGAGGGGCATATCGAGCGCATAAAAAAATGGTGTGAATCAGAATCCAATTTTATCGCAAGGCAATTATCCGAAATCGAAGGTTTAAGTTATTATAAAGGAGAGGCAAATTACTTTTTAATCCAAATTCCGGATTCAATGCATTTGACTTTCTTTGATAGGATGCTTAAGAGCAAGATCTATTTAAGGAAATGCGAAGATTTTATAGGACTTGGTAAATCCTATTTTAGAATTGCAATAAGAGAAAGAGCAGAAAATATTATATTGGTAAATGCCATTAAGGAGGTATTGAGTGGGTACAGTATATAGAAAATCAAGTTGTTTATTAATCGGTTTGATGATGCTTGTAGTAGCAGGGCTGTTATCCTTTGCATCAACTGTTGAAGTCAATGGTGAAAATAAAATCGTGACAACAGAAATAAAAAATGGAAGAACGTATATTTCTAGTGAAGACTTAAAGACCTTTGGCTTTACTACAGAGATCAAAGGCCAAATGATTATCGTCAAAAATAGTGATGTAAGTCTTACCTTTTATAGAGATACCAACAAAGTGACTGTAAATGATGCCGTAATCTCATTGGACTCTAAAATTTATGTGCGCAATGGTGTCCCTTATATTCCTATGAAGTTTTTCTTTGAAACCATCAACTATAGAGTGGGATGGACCCCAAAGTCGCATCAAGTGACTTTATATAAATTGGGTGATGAAAAATTTCCAATTGTAATCAGTGATGGTGATGTGCACTATAAATTTAAAGCACCCGCTAAAAGAGTTGTCTCGTTAGCACCTTCGGTAACGGAAATTTTATTTGCAATCGGTGCTGGAGATACGCTTGTTGGGAGAACCCTTTATTGCAATTATCCAACCGAGGCAAAGGCGATACAGACGGTGGGTTCTCTTTATGAACCCGATTTGGAAGGTATTTTGGATTTAGAACCAGAAGTTGTTATCGCGGCAACACATATAAATGAGGATGTCCTTAAAACTTTAACAAGTGCTAAAATTCAAACGTTAACTCAAAAATCTCCAAGTAAAATTAATGAAATTTATACTTTTATTTCGAAATTAGGAGCGCTAGTAGATCATAAGTATGAGGCGAGAGCTTTGATTTCTTCTCTTAAACTAAAAGTAGATCGCGTTAATCAGACAGTCGCTTTGATCCCAGAATCTGAACGCAAAACCATATATTATGTCGTTGGCACTGGTAAAAAAGAACATACTGCTGGCAACGGTACTTTCATTAATGAAGTGCTACAAGTTGCCGGTGGGATTAATGTTGCCACAGATGTAGAGGGGTGGTCGTATAGTCTGGAAAAGTTGATTGAACATAATCCAAGCTACTTATTTGGAGAGGGCTACAATTATGATACAATGATAGCGAGCGATAACTACAAGAATTTAAAGGCACTTAAAGACGATCATTACATTAAGATTGACAGTAATGTGTTTTCAATACCGGGTCCTCGTGTGATTGATTTAGGCTTAAAGCAGATCATTCATACGCTTTATCCAGATTATGAAAGTGATTTGAATTACTAAATGCATTCAAATTCTATAGGTAAAAAATATGAACTTTATTGAGAGAAGAAAATGGAATCGATTGTATATTGGGATTCTACTTTGTATATTGGTGTTCGTGAGTTTATTTGCCATCACTCAGGGATCTGTTAAGATCCCTGTAAGTGATGTTTTTCGCGTTTTTGTTCATCGTCTAAATTATCCAAATGATATCAGTGATATTAAAGGATCACACATTTTTATCATTGAAAATATTAGACTTCCTAGAATCGTTATGGCGAGTATCGTCGGTGGCGTATTGTCAATAGTGGGTGCTTCATTTCAAGCAATTTTTAAAAATCCAATGGCAGATCCATTTGTCATGGGTGTTTCATCAGGGGCTGCTTTTGGTGCCACTATGGGAATCGCATTTGGGTTGACAACAAATTTATTTGGATTTGGGACCATTTCGACTTTGGCGTTTCTAGGGGCGCTCGGGACCGTTTTTATTGTCTATTCGCTTGCAAGAGTGGGCACTAGAATTTCGACGACAAGTATTCTGCTCGCTGGAATTGTGATGAATTCTCTGCTAACATCCATTATTTCGCTGGTGATGATCATAAATCAAGATGATATTGCGAGGATTGTCACATGGACGATGGGGAGTTTTAATGGCGCATCATGGGATCAAATCGCAAAAATAGTATTGCCATCACTCATCGGTTTTGTATTATTGATGTTAAAGGCAAGAGATTTAAATGCAATTGTCATGGGTGAAGAGGATGCTAAGAATATGGGCGTCAATGTGGAACTTACGAAAAAGCTCATATTGATTTATTCATCTTTTCTTATCGCATTTTCTGTTGCGGTAAGTGGTATTATTGGATTTGTAGGTCTGATTATACCGCATTTATTTAGAATTGTTTTTGGTGCAGACCACCGTACGCTTTTGCCGGTATCTTTTTTTGGGGGGGCTATATTCCTAACGATTTCGGATACTTTGGCTCGAAGTTTAGTCCCAAATATGGAAGTGCCGGTTGGTATCATAACGGCGGTATTTGGTGGACCGTTCTTTTTATATTTGTTGAGCAAGAATAAAAAGAATATGGTATAGGAGGGCAACATGGTTGCAGCGATTCAAATAGAAAACTTAAAGTTTAAATACGATGAAGATGATGTTTTAAAATACATCAATCTCCATGTGCCTAAGGGCAGTTTTGTCAGTATTTTAGGGCCTAATGGCTCCGGCAAGACGACATTGTTAAAAAATGTGTGCCACCTTTTAAAACCTTATGAAGGTCAGATCGTCATAAGCGATCAACTCGTTGAGCGCTTTAAGAGTAAAGAACTCGCTAAGGAAATGGCTGTGGTACATCAAAGTGCAAGCACTGAATTTGATTTTAATGTGGAAGATGTAGTGCTAATGGGACGATTTCCATACATTAAAAAATTTCAATCTGAGTCCCTTGAAGACATTGCCATTGCCACAGAATCTATGAAGAAAACCTCTACGCTGCACTTAAAGCATAAGACCATTAAGGGCATAAGTGGTGGAGAACGGCAACGGGTGATGATTGCAAGAGCGCTGACTCAAGAACCACAAATATTGCTTTTAGATGAACCGATATCTCACTTAGATATCAAGTATCAATTAGAGATTTTAAAGCTATGTAAAGCCCTTAATGTAGAGAACCATCTTACAATTATCACCACGTTACATGATATCAATCTGGCAACGCGCTTTTCAGATTATATTATATTGATGAATCATGGTGAGATTGTGGAAATTGGAAAACCTTTTGAGGTAATGACAAAAGAAAATATCAAAAAGGTATATGAAGTGGATGTAGCAATTGTGAAAATAGATCAATTTGAAAATCCAATGATCATACCCCTTTGATCAAAGTGCGTAGACTTGAAAGGAATAAAACAGCATTTCAGGAGGTCGAATGAGTCAAATCATATTTATAACAGGTGGTGCTCGAAGTGGAAAGAGTACATTTGCAGAACAAACCGTAAAAAGTTTTGGCGAAAATATCATATACATTGCAACGGCGATTCCTTTTGATGAGGGGATGAAGGATCGAATTAAGAAGCACAAAGAAAGTAGACCGAAGACGTGGACGACTATTGAAGCTTATAAAGACTTTGATCAGCACTTTGATATGGCTGAAGTCAAGGCAGCTGATGGCATTATTTTCGATTGCATTACAGTTATGGTGACGAATTTGATGATGGCACCAAAGGTTGATTTTGAAATGGTGGACATGGATTTTGTCAATGAATTGGAACTTAAAATTCAAGACGAGGTGGATCAGTTAATCGCCACAGTTCGCAAACGTAATTTGAACATAGTGATTGTTTCTAATGAAGTTGGCCTAGGTCTTGTGCCCTTTTATAAAATGGGTAATTTTTTTAGAGATATCGCCGGTCGAATTAATCAGAAGATTGCTTCAGAAGCAGATGCCGTATATTTTACGGTGTCTGGAATTCCTATGAAAATCAAATAGGAGGCAGGCAGGTATGAAAGCTTTTTTGTTAATGTTATCTTTTTTTACAAGGATTCCAGTAGGGCATAAAGTCGCGTATTCTGATGCGCTCTATGAAAGAAGCATAAAGTACTTTCCCTATATTGGGCTTATCATTGGTGTGATCTCAGCTTTACCGCTTTGGCTGTTAAACGGAACTTCACAAGGTATTAAAAGTATCTTTGTGATATTGTTTTATCTATTTTTAAGTGGTGGCATTCATTTAGATGGATTAGCAGATGCCATGGATGGGTTATTCAGTGGCAGGGAAAAAGAGCGCATGCTAGAGATCATGAAGGATTCTAGGATTGGAAGTTTTGGTGTGATAGGCCTAATACTCTATTTTTTAGTGTTTTACCAATGTGCATCAGAGCTCATGCCGATCTTTATTGTATTAATGCCTTTTGTTGGAAAAAGTGCAGCGGCATTTACAGCGGGTTATAGTCATTATGCGAGAGTGTCTCCAGGGATGGGGACCATACTGATTGACTACCATAATCCTCAAACATCGATTGAAATTTTATTGGTAAATTTGGTGATTGCCTTTATTGCTCTTGGCATTGAAGGCCTTATAATCGTTAGCGTAACATTTGTTTTTGCTTTTTTATTGATGAAATGGATACAGGGTAAAATTGGAGGCATGACAGGAGATACTGTGGGGTTTGTTGTAGAAGTATGTCAAATGATTTTCCTTCTGCTATCAGTAATAGTATATTAAAAGTGAGGATTTATTGAATGAGAAAAGGTATGATTATTGCGGGCGCATCAAGCGGCTCTGGGAAAACAACAATTTCTATAGGGTTAATGCGGGCCTTTATGAAAAGAGGTTTAGTGGTTCAACCCTTTAAGACTGGACCAGATTATATAGACCCAATGTTTCACAGAAAAGTTTTAGGAACGTCATCTTACAACCTGCCACTGTGGATGGTGTCAGATGAGACGATTCAATACTTATTCAATAAAAGAAATGAAAACGCAGATATTTCAATCATTGAAGGGGTTATGGGATATTACGATGGTCATAGTGTAGAAGGCTTTGAAGGGAGCACGGCATATCTTGCCGATTTATTGGATGTATCGGCACTGCTCGTTTTTAATGCCAGCAGTATGTCTCTTAGCGCCGCTGCAATTGTGAAGGGATTTGCTGAGTTTAAAACGCCAACAAAGATCAAGGGCGTCATTTTAAATCAAGTCAACTCGGAGTCACATTATAAGATGTTGAAAGCTGCAATTGAGAAACATACACCGATAAAATGTTATGGCTATTTACCTAACAATAATGCCGTGGTAATCGAAAGTAGACATTTAGGGTTGTTGCAAGCGGATGAAATTGCGGATTTGAACTCTAAGGTAGATCTGATTGCTGAACAACTTGAAAAAACAGTAAATTTGGACGCGCTGTATTCAGATTTTGAATATGTTGAAAGGGTATACCATACACCTCCAGAAGTAGACTCTTTATTGTCTGAGATCAAACAGACTTTAACACTTAGAGGTTCTTTAACGCTTGGTGTTGCTAAAGATCAAGCGTTTTCATTTTATTATGATGAAAATTTAGAGACTTTAGAGGGGCTTGGTATTAAAATTAAGTATTTTTCACCGATGTATGATGAATACTTACCTGAACGCATAGATGCGCTTTACTTCGGAGGCGGTTATCCAGAGGTTTTTGCGGCTCAATTAAGTGCAAATCAAACTTTTAGAGAACAACTTTTTTTAAAGCTAGAAGCCGGAATGCCATGTTATGCTGAATGTGGTGGACTGATGTATCTCACGGATCTTATTGAAGATTTAGAGGGGTGGCCCTTTGAGATGGTGGGTTTTTTGGATGCCAATACATTGATGACAAAAAAACTTCAACGCTTTGGTCACACGCATATCAAATTGACGCTAGATGCCAGTGAAAAGCTTGGTAAAGCTTATGAGATCACATACAGAGCACACGAATTTCATAAATCTATTCTAGTGACACATCAGCCTATCACAAGAATTATCGAAGCGTCGAAAGGCTCTAATACTTGGCAATGTGGGTATTTTAAAGAAAACACATTGGCCACATATGCACATAATCATTTTTACAGTAATCTTGAGTTTTTAGTGTTCTTAATAGATTTATGGACTGTTAACAAATTGTAACATTCTCAATTCTCTGTTTAATGATTGCTTATTAGGGCATAAACATGATGAGTTCTTATATGAATTCTTAAAAATGACAGTAAAATAAGTATACGCACAATTATATGCAGGGGGTCAATATGGATATTATTAAAAATTCACCGGTTTTACAAGCGTTGCTCGCAACTCTTTTTACTTGGTTTCTTACGGCGTTAGGCGCTGGTATTGTTTTTTTCTTTAAAGAAATTAATCGAAAAGTACTTGATATTATGCTTGGTTTTGCGGCGGGTGTAATGATTGCAGCTAGTTTCTGGTCGCTCCTTAATCCCGCTATTGAAATGGCGGAACGCAGTGGTCAAATTCCTTGGGTTCCAGCTGTTGTTGGTTTTATGAGTGGCGGTATATTTCTTTTTTTAATTGATAAGATATTGCCTCATCTTCATAGTGGATTTCCGATGGAAGAAGCTGAAGGTGTAAAGACCAGTTGGCAGAGAAGTGTTTTGCTCGTCCTTGCAATAACCCTTCATAATATACCTGAAGGACTAGCTGTAGGGGTTGCATTTGGAGCACTGGCTGTTGGTTTACCTGAAGCGACTTTAGGCGGCGCTATTGCACTTGCCATTGGAATTGGCATTCAGAATTTTCCTGAGGGTGCAGCGGTTTCTGTACCGCTTAGAAGAGAAGGTTTTACCCGAAGAAAAGCATTTTTGTATGGGCAGGCATCGGGCATTGTTGAACCGATTGCAGGTGTAATAGGGGCATTACTAGTGGTGTCTATGCATTCTATTTTACCCTATGCACTTTCATTTGCGGCTGGTGCAATGATATTTGTTGTTGTGGAGGAATTAATTCCTGAATCCCAACGGGAAAAAAATACGGATCTTGCAACTATGGGTGCCATGGTTGGTTTTACTGTAATGATGCTCTTAGATGTAGCGCTCGGTTAAGTGATGATGAGATAGGATGTCTAAAAATACATCTCAAGGGTATATTTCCTTTGAGATGTATTTTTGATATAATAGGTATTGAGGAAAAGAAATATAAAATTGGATAACGTTTAGAGACATCAATTGTTAAAAAGATATCAGCGTTAATCAAAAAGAAATGAGGGAAGATATGTCAAATACTAAAAAAGTTTTAATTTTAGGTGGAGGATACGCCGGGGTTAAGGCAGGGAAAACGCTTCATAAGATTTTTAAACAAAATGAAGCTGTTGAGATTACTTTGATCGATAAACTGCCTTACCACACGCTTATGACAGAACTACATGAAGTAGCAGGTCATAGGACGGAACCCGATTCAATACGCATTGACTTAAGAGCAATCTTTAGCGGAAGAAAGGTCAATATCGTCACGGATGAAGTTGAAAAAATTGATTTTGAGCAAAAGAAGGTCAGTACAACAAGAAAAGTTTTTGATTTTGATTATTTAATTATTGCCTTTGGTTCAAGTACGAATTCTTTTGGAATTCCAGGGATTGAGACGTATGCGTATACATTGTGGTCATATGATGATGCGATGAAAATTAGACATCAGGTTGAGAAAATGTTTCAATTGGCAGCCATTGAGGACGATGAAGAAACAAGACGTCAAATGCTTACTTTTGCAGTTGTCGGTGGCGGGTTTACTGGTGTTGAAATGGCAGGTGAACTCGGAGAGGCCAAAAAACATCTTTCTGAGAAATACGGCATTAATCAAGATGAGGTTACAATTTATAATATTGAGGCCACTTCGAGAATTTTAAATACTTTAGAAGACGATCGACAAGTTAAAAAAGTTGAAAGAAGATTTAAAAGATTAGGGGTTACTCTGTTAAAAGATGCAGCTATTGTGAATGTAATGCCCGACAAATTTGAGCTAAAAGACGGCCGTGTAATCGCTTGTAATACTTTGATTTGGGGTGCTGGTATAAAAGTGAACAATTTTGTCGGTTCATTGGGCCTTAAAGCGGGCAGAGCAGGTAGAGTTGATGTAAATGAATATATGCAAACCGCTGAATATGCAAACGTCTTTGTAGCAGGGGACAATACACATTATGAAGATGCAGATGGATTATTACCTCAAATTGTTGAAGCGGCTGAACAATCAGGTCATACAGCAGCTGAAAATATTGCCAATTTAATTAATGAGAAACCGCTTCAGCCTCATAAGCAAGTTTATCATGGATTCATGGTATCGGTTGGATCTAGATATTGCGTATCTGATAATAATGGTTTAAAATTATCCGGATTTTTCTCAATGCTTGTCAAGCATTTAGTCAATTTCTATTATTTATTTACAGTGAGTGGTGTTGCTCAGCTCTTTGAATATTGGAGACATGAATTTTTTCATATTAAAAATAACCGTTCTTTCTTAGGCGGTCATTTTTCAAAAGCATCACCTAATTTTTGGTTAGTGCCACTTAGAATGTTTTTAGGTTTTATGTGGGTGATTGAAGGTGTTAATAAAATTAATGAGGGTTGGTTAGTGAGCGCTAAAATGATTGCTTCTGATGCAGTAAGTCAGGCAACAGAACAAGTCGCTGAAGGCGCAACTTATGCAGAGCCTTTATTAAAAGAAGTGCCTGGTATTGTACAGTGGATGATTGATAAGCTGATTGCGCCACATGCAGTTGTTTTTCAAACGATGATGGTTTTTGCTGAAATTGCATTTGGGTTGATGCTCATAGTGGGCTTATTTACTTTTATATCTGCAATTGCAACGACTGGAATGACTGTGGCAATTACCTTGACGGGTATGTCTGATGCGTCTATACTTTGGTATTTCTTTGGTGGGATTGCTATGATCGCTGGGGCAGGAAGTACTTTTGGATGTGACTACTATGTCTTACCGCCGCTTAAAAGAGGGTGGAAACGTACAGCGATTGCGAAAAAATCATATCTCTATTTTCACTAAGATTATTGGGGATATGATTATGACGTATTAATACTAAATCGTATTTGCTTTGCAAATACGATTTTCTAACGATTCAAGTACAAAAGGATGCATATTAAATGAAAAAAAACGATGTGATTTTAATCGTAATTGTTTTGTTATTAGGTGTAGTTTCTTATGGAATTATTAATTTTATGAAGAAAGATGTCGGGGATGATCTTAGGGTCATTATCAAGCATAGGGGGGTTGTTGTAAAGGAATACCCTTTTGATGATTTGACGAGAGAAACTTATGTCTTAGATGTCGAAGGTGAAATAAATGTGGTTCAAATTGAAAAGGGATTGGTCTCGTTATCCGAGGCTAACTGTCAAGATTTGATTTGTGTAAAGACGGGCTCGATTTCTAAACCAGGTGAAATAATTGTATGTTTGCCGCACAAATTCACAGTTGAAATTGTCTCGAATGAAAACCTAAGTGAAATAGACGATATAGTGGAGTAGCGAATGCGTAAAGTAAATAAATCTATAGATACAAGAAAATTAGTTCTAATTTCAGTCTTAGTGGCACAAGGCATGGTACTAGGGTATATAGAAAAAATGCTTCCCATTCCCTTTATAGTGCCTGGCGCTAAATTGGGACTTGCAAATATAGTCACATTAACGGCAGTTTATTTTTTGAACTTTAGAGCGTCGGCCGCAGTTGTTTTATTAAGAGTTTTATTGACTGCAGTGACATTTGGGTCCATTTCGAGTTTTTTGTATAGTCTGTCAGGCGGTGTTTTGAGTCTAATGGCGATGGCCGGTTTATTAAAAGTTTTTAAAAATGAGATGAGCTTAATCAGTGTTAGCATCATCGGTTCTATTTCACATAATGTGGGGCAATTAATGGTTGCAGCGCTTATTATTCATAATGTGCTTATATTAACTTATTTGCCTTTTTTGTTAATTGTAGCAGTGCCGACGGGAATCTTTGTAGGACTTGTTGCAAAAGCCTTAATTCAGTATTTAGAGAAAACAAATTTTATCAGATAAATTAGAACTAAAGGGGGTAAAATGTCCTTTAATTTGGAAGTTGAAGAAGATATAGAAGCACTTTATCATTTTTTACAAAATGAATTAAAAAGGGTGAAATACCGCATTAATTCGCAGACCCGTTCTAAGTTTATAGAGGTTCAGAGCATAATTGAAGATGTGATGCACAATGAAGGCAAAATGCTTAGACCGTTTCTCGTATTGCTCAGTGCACAGTTTGGTCATTATGAGGCAGAGAAAATACAAAAACTTGCTGGAGCAGTGGAAATATTGCATATGGCCACTCTAGTACATGATGATATTATTGATGAAGCAAAGTTAAGACGGCGTAAACCTTCAATACAAAGCAAATATGGTAAAAATATGGCAGTCTATACAGGGGATTATTTACTGGCAAAATCCATTGGTATTCTAAACGATGAGCATTTTGATCCCAGCAATGTAAGACAGCTTTCTCAAGCAATTTCAAAAATATGCGAAAGTGAAATCATACAGTACCAAAATAGATTTAAAGCGCTGAGCATTAAAAATTATCTAAAAGTGATCTCGGGTAAAACAGCAGCGCTTTTTGCTGTGAGTTTATATGTTGGCGCCCTTGAGAGTGACTGCGATGAAAAACTAGCGAAGCAGTTAGGGCGGATCGGTTATGAGATTGGGATGGCTTTTCAGATTATCGATGATCTTTTAGATTTTGATGAAAATCAACAGAAAATTGGAAAAAGTACGCTTTTGGATTTTAAAAACGGTTATTTTACGATTCCAATTCTATTTGCACTAAAAGAAAAGAAGGTTAATTTAGAAGACTATTCTAAAGCCGATTTAATCGATTTTGTCAGACTAAATAATGGATTGACGTCTGCAAAGCGTTTAGCAAAAAAATACACACAACGTGCGTTTGTGCGAATTGATTCATTAGAACCTTGTCATGCAAAAAAGGTTTTAAGGCAGTTTTCGAAACACTTATTGGAGCGTGATTATTAAAGTAGCTTATCTTAAAAGGACTACAGGTATTCTGAATGATTGCCTGCAGTGGCATAAAAAAACACACGCTGTAATCATAACTCTATGTCATGATTACAGCGTGTGTTTTTTAAATTAAGGATTTCTTTTATCTTATTTTGGCCATAAAATTGTCTTTGAGAGATAGTGTGCAATTTCTTCTAAATAGATTTGATCGGTTTCACTGAAACGCCCAATTTCAGGGCTATCAATATCAAGGACACCAATGAGTTGATTGTCTTTGAATAAGGGCAGAACGATTTCACTATTTGAAAAGAGATCACAGGCAATATGTCCTGGAAATTGATGCACATCTTTTACGACTATGGTCTTTTGGGTTTCGGCACTCGTGCCACAAACGCCTTCGCCAATTTTAATTGTAGTTACCGCAGGTTTGCCCCAAAATGGCCCTAATTTGAGTTGATTGTCTTTCATGAGGTAAAACCCAACCCAGTTTAAGTCGTGCAGTAGAAAGCCTACAGTCGCAGCAGCATTGGCAGCATTAGCTACCCAATCGGTTTCGCCTTCCAAAAATGATTTAATGTTCTCTAAAATATAAGGATATAGTAGTTCCGGTTCTTGATGATCACTCGGATAGATACAAGCCATATATAATCCCTCCTATTGTTTTTGGTTATACTAAACGCCCACTGAATGCAATCCGATAGGATTGTGCAAGGTTACAAAGGTAGCGAAGCGGACTGAGTATACGCTTAAAAAAACTAATGAATATCTTTAATCCAAAAAAAGCAGCTGCTTTTGCAGATGCTTTTTTAGTTTAAATGATTAAATTACTTCTAGAATTTCGATGCTGACAGCGCCGTTTGGTGACATGAATTCAACCTGAGCACCAGCTCTTTTCCCCATGAGTGCATTTCCAATAGGAGATTCGTTAGAAATTTTAGAATCGAGTGGATCGGATTCAATTTTAGTCACAATCTCAATAGTTTCAACCTCTTTTGTGTCTAAATATTTAATCTTTACAGTAGAATTGATACTTACAGCATCTTTCTCTGTAGACGCTTGAACTAATTCATAACTATCAAGAATTTCCTTAAGTTTAAGTATTTCAGTTTCATTATGAGATTGAGCTTCTCTCGCTGCATGATATTCTGCATTTTCAGATAGATCCCCAAACCCTCTAGCTTGTTTGATTTCTTCTGAAATCTCATGTCTTTTGAGTATAAGTTCATCGTATTCTTTTTGTAATTTAATAAGTGCAGCTTCAGTTAATAAAGTTTTCTTCATACCGCCATCTCCCCTAAAATAGTTTGAACATATTATATAGTATCAAATTACAGGTTGTTTGTAAATTACATTTTTTTTTACAGGCATTATTTTTTTTGATATAATAGAATGAGCATTTTAATTCAAATTTAAAAGAGGGCAATAGATGCGTATAAGATGGGGATTAATGATCCTAATGAGTTTATTAATTTGTACAGCGTGTAATCATTCAAATGAACAAATGGGTTATGATCCGGATCTCTTATCCTATATGGTTTCTGAACCGGCGCGCTATTATGGAGAAGGACAATACTACCATGAAATTCAAAAGATAGAAAGCACAGCGCTTGATAAGCAATATAGGATTGAAGCGTCTGGAGAAATCAAAGATACGTCCATTGGAAAGACTTATATTGATTACGCATTTAACTATCAATTTTTGATTACAGATCAAATGATACTTCAAACCCTCAACAATAATAGACTCAATGATTCTGATTTTAAAGAAATCGAATTATTGCGTTTGCCACTTGAAGTGGGGCATACTTGGACATTTAATGCGGTTATGTTCAATGATAAAACGGTGAAAATGACTGCTGAAATATTTGAGGTGAATGATACAAGTGATGAAATAAAGGTTCGGTATACTGCTAATGGCTACGTTGAAACACGGTTTTTTAAAAAGAAGTTCGGGGTGACTGATTTTATAAAAGAAGTGGCATACAAAGATGTAAAAGCAATAAGTGGATTTCATTTGGAAGAAGGTAAAAAAATCGGTTTGCCGAGATCTGAAAGTAAAATCAAGGAAAATTCGAATGAAGAAAACGCTTTTGCCGACATCAATGAGGTGAATGTAACGCCAGTAGAACACGATCTGATTTTGGGATTCAATCAAAATTACGAAAAGAAGATAAAGTTGGAAACCGATAATTTGTTGGATTATATAATGCCAGAATCACCTGCAAGCGAAAAAATTGACAATTTAAAGTTTGTTGACGTTGGCACGTTTAATTTTATGAAATTTAAAGTTAAATCGAAGACAACGGTAGGCGATTTAAGTACGATAGAGGTTGTAGAATTGTACGATCTGGGGAATGATCAATCCATCTTAAATACTGTAACTTATACCTTGAAAATATATGGAGATCAGCTCATGATCTATGATTTTGAATAGTAAACCCCGTTATTGATAATCTGAGGCATATCAACAACGGGGTCGGTTTATCCTTTAGTAAATACATTGCCTTTGTACTTCACTTGATTTCTCCCAGCTTCTTTAGCCGCATATAAGCCTTGATCTGCGATTTCTATAAGTGCAGAAAAATTCTTGCCATCGTAAGGATAAGTGGAAATGCCCATAGATATCGTGAATTTTGGTGCGGACTTATTTTGAATTTCTATACGCATTCTTTCTGAAATTTCAAGTGCACCAGGCGCATTGATATGAGGCATTACAAAGACGAATTCATCACCGCCGTAGCGTCCTAAAAAATCCGTTTTCCGATTGTTGATCATAAACGCATAGGAGAGGTATTTAAGACACTCATCACCGACCATATGCCCTTTTGTGTCGTTTATTGTTTTGAATTTATCAATATCAAACATGGCAATGGAGAAAATTTTAACGGAACTGTCGTTAATTAAATCATTGATAACAGAGGTAAGTCCGTTTCGATTTAAGGCTTTTGTCATGGGATCTTTCTGAGAACTTTCTTTGATATGTTCAACTTTATCTGCCATGACAGAAGTGCGTTTTTTTGCTTCGAATTCAACAGTTCTTTCAAACTTCCGCTCAAGATCAGCGAGTCTAACATCAATAGAAGCGCGCGACATTTTGTAAAATTTGAGCAATATGGAGATTTCGGAAAGCTGAAACACGGCATAAATTAAGAGACCAAAACTCATTAAAAAATAAGTGTGTCCATAGCTTAAAATGATGACGCCAATAAGTGCGATCAGATAAATTTCAGATATTTCTTTGTGCATAGCTGTTTTATAATGATTGTAATTCCGAAATTGAATGAGTATGATGATTCCCATCAGCAATATATTAGAAATATTCAAAAATTGGATGGGAATCATGAGGTTGAATCCAACCATTAGGAGCAAGACAATGCTTAAAATATATGCCAATAAGTGAAGAACACTATTTTCAATGACGCGTGTGAAAATCATAGATAGCGCTTGAACTGAAAAATATATAAATAAGGCAAGTTTATAAACGTAAAAATCACTGAGCAGTAGAGCAGAATTGGATATACCAATGATCGCAATAAACGGAATGACATCAAAATATTTTGATTTGACAAGTTTATCACTACTTCTATAAACAAAGACGTTGAAAAAATAAGAAAGTAAGAAAAGTGAAGCACTTACGTGTAAAATGTTAATTCTCTCCATTTAATGCCTCCTGTAAAAAATGATATAGGATAATAGTATAAGAAAAGTCTTAAAATATCAATGTTATATTTTGACTTAATGGATGGCATATATTATAATTTATATGATAAAAACCATTAATAATGAACAAAAGGTGCGTATTTAGAAAATGAACCCTTTAAATTTGTAGTATAGAGCGAGAAAAATGGAGGAAAATATGAAATCAGTATTAATAAGGGAAATTTACAATGATCCAGAGCGGTATACTGGAAAACCAATACAAGTTTCTGGCTGGATTAGGACGAGTAGAGCATCAAAAACATTTGGCTTTATTGAACTCAATGATGGCACTTTTTTTAAGAATATACAAATTGTATTTGAAGAAAACCTAGAAAATTTTGATGAGATCGCGAAGCTTTCTATAGCATCTGCAATTATCATAAAAGGGGCGTTAATCTTAACACCTGATGCGAAGCAGGCTTTTGAAATAAAGGCATCTGAGATTTTCATAGAAGGACTTTCAACACCAGAATACCCACTTCAAAAGAAGAGACACACAATGGAATATTTACGTACAATTGCACATTTAAGACCTAGGAGTAATACCTTTTCTGCTGTATTTAGAGTGAGATCAGTTGCGGCTTATGCCTTTCATAAATTTTTTCAAGACAGAGGGTTCGTCTACGTTCACACGCCAATTGTAACAGGAAGCGATGCTGAAGGCGCAGGTGAAATGTTCAAAGTGACGACTTTAGATTTTAATGATGTGCCTCGAACTGAGGGCGGCGCTGTAGATTATTCAGAAGATTTTTTTGGAAAAGAAACGAATTTGACTGTGAGTGGACAATTAGAAGCCGAAACATTTGCACTTGCATTTAGAGAAGTTTATACCTTTGGTCCGACGTTCAGGGCTGAGAACTCTAATACTAAAAGACATGCGGCAGAGTTTTGGATGATTGAACCTGAAATTGCGTTTGCCGATTTAACGGACAATATGACATTGGCAGAAGATATGGTGAAGTATGTAATTTCATATGTTATGGCACATTGCCCAGAAGAAATGGAGTTTTTTAACACAAGAATTGATAAAGGTTTATTAGAACGCCTTAATCATGTGGCAACATCTGATTTTGGAAGAGTAACTTATACAGAGGCCGTGGAGGCTTTAAAACAATCAGGTGTAGAATTTGAGTATCCAATTTTCTGGGGCGCTGATTTACAGACTGAACATGAACGCTATTTGACAGAAGAGGTTTATAAGAGACCTGTGTTCGTCAT
Source organism: Fusibacter sp. 3D3 (assembly GCF_001748365.1). GTDB lineage: Bacteria > Bacillota > Clostridia > Peptostreptococcales > Acidaminobacteraceae > Fusibacter_A. The sequence goes on from NZ_BDHH01000007.1 coordinate 28,420, forward strand.
TGACTATCCCAAAGGCATTAAATCTTTTTACATGAGAGTAAATGATGATCAAAAGACTGTTGCGGCGATGGATCTTCTCGTTCCAGGTGTTGGCGAGTTAATCGGAGGTTCACAAAGAGAAGAACGGATGGATGTGCTGCTCAGTAGAATTAGTGAATTAGGCCTAAATGAAGAAGACTACTGGTGGTACCTTGAGTTGAGAAAATATGGCGGTACAAGACATGCTGGTTATGGCTTGGGTTTTGAGCGCATGATTATGTATCTAACAGGGATGGGCAATATCAGAGATGTCGTGCCTTTCCCAAGAACGGTTAAAAGCGCAGAATTTTAACCCAGATACGGTGCTATATGATTTGAAACAGTAAACTCTATAAAAACAAATTGTAAGGGCACTACGCGTAACTTCACTCATAAGTTATACGTAGTGCCCCTTTTTTTAAGTGTGCTATGAGTGTTGCGTAAGATTTGGATTCGTGTGAAACTGGCTTTTAACACTCTAACCCTAATTTATTTTTTTAAGCATGATTTCATGTGCCATAAAATGTGTATATATTAATAAGGGCATAAATAAGTGGGGGGAAGCTATATGAAATGTAATAATAAATGTCTTGTAAATATGATACTGATTATATTATTGATTATAGCAAGTGTAATTCAACTTAATAGTGCTTACGTACAAGAAATGTCTGAAATTAATTTAAGAAGCGTTTATATCAGTCGAAATTTAGATGAACTCTTGGTTTCATCTATACAACAACTTGAGTTGTTGGGCAGTCAAATAACGGGGATTATGTCTGATCATCAGTATGCATATAAAGAAAATTTATACAAGGAGGGAGAGAACTATGAAGTACTTGGAAAATCAGTCTCCTTAATTGGAATTGCAGAAAACAAAGAACTCAAACAAGAAGTAAAAGATGAAATTGCTAATATTCTTACCTTTGAAGCTTCATTTGTTAAAATTAAACAGAATTTAGCCAATATTGAATGGCTTTATTATTTGTCTCAAAATAATTTTATTACGATTTATCCGAAGACAACTCACAAAGCGAATACAATAATTCCAGTGACTTATGATTTTGAATTTTTTCAGATCGTCTCACCTCAAATGGATCCTAATAAACACGTTAAATTCACGAAAGTCTATGAAGATCAATTAGGCAAAGGGTCTATGATCACTATCTCAATGCCAATTTACAAAAAAGATCAGTTTATAGGTGCTTTATCAATTGACTATACACTGGAAGGGTTGTCAGATCTTTTAAAGTTTGAATCCAATGAAATGATGAACTATGTGTTGATCAATGAATATGACCAAGTAATTGCAACGAGCAACAACATCGTTGAAGGCAAATATCAAGAAACAGATGCTTATTTAAATTCCAAATATGGTATCGACTTAAAAGAAGTTGAAAGAAGAAAACATGAGCTTTTTACCAATGGAGATTATTACATTATGATTATTCCGCTGGCAGATGTGCCTTTTGAGGTGTATGTCATCGTTAATAGAATGACGTTTTATATTACTGTATTGAGTAAAATACTGCCGATTATCATTTCTTTATTGGGTATAATCATCATATTAAGCCTCTATTTTAAAACGATTAATATCAACGACTCTTTGGAAAAAAGTGAAAGAAAATTCAAATATGTATTTGATCAATCCGCTGCCTATGCCGTTATTTTAGATTCAAGTGGGAATATTGTCTATGCAAACCAGCAAGCTCTAAATATGATTGGTAGAAATATTGAAGATATAAGAGGTCAATATTTTTCTAATGCAATGTGGTGGGCATATTCTTTAGACTTGAATTTGTTTATTGACGAAGCGATTAAGGAAGTCATAAACGGCTTTTCCATAAAAAAAGATGTGATTTTAAGAGATATACACAAAAAAGAGCATGTGTACACGTTGTCGATGTTTGGCATCAGAGATGATTTTGGAAATCTTGATTATATTGCAACAACAGGCAATGAAATTACTGATCGAATAGAGATGGAAAGCAAGCTAGAAGGTTTATCTAAGACGGATTTACTAACCCAGACTTTTAACAGAAGAGGGATGTATGAAATCTTGGATCAAAGTGTGAATCTCTATAAGAGAAAACAAACGCCTTTCGTCATTTTGATTTGTGATATCGATTTCTTTAAAAATGTGAATGATATGTACGGTCATATGGTTGGCGATGAAATCTTGTCAGGGCTTGTATTACTGTTAAAAAAATCGGCTAGACCTTATGATGTGGTTGGAAGGTGGGGTGGTGAAGAATTCACCATATTGCTACAAGATACGACTGAAGAAGAAGGTGTCATCGTGGCGGAACGTATAAGGCGAGCGGTCTCTCAACATCCTTTTAAAAGTGATTTGACGGATCACGTGATTTACATCAGTTTGACAATTGGACTCAAGTCATATGAACCGGATTTCGACATTAGACAAATATTAAAGATGGCAGATGATGCTTTATATCATGGGAAGAAAAACGGCAGAAATCAAGTCGTCAATTATGTAAGCATGATAGGTAAGACAGATGCTGTTGATAAAGATGAACTTTGAGCAATGTAATTTTTGTAAGTTGGTGAAAGTAAGTTGGTGAAAGTAAGTTGGTTATGAATAGAGGCGGTTTATGATAGCGAAGACAGAAGCAGAAAAAGAGGCATTGGCGCATATTGGGAGAATAGTGGCTGAAGTGCGAGATACTATGATTGAAAGTGTCAGAGTGGGTATGACAACAAAAGAGCTTGACGAAATAGGTGGGGCGATATTAAATCAATATGGCGCTATGTCAGCCCCAATTGTAGATTATGATTTCCCAGGCTATACGTGTATTAGTGTGAACCAGACTGCAGCGCACGGCATTCCAAGTCATTACCAATTAACAGAAGGTGATCTGTTAAATATTGATGTCTCGGCTACCCTTGATGGGTTTTATGCGGATACGGGTAAGAGCATCGTCGTGGGTGAAAAAACAGAGCCGCAATCAATGAAAGAGGCTCTGTGTCAGGTTGCTTATGAAGCGCTGATGGCGGGGATATCTGCAGCAAAACCGGGAAATCGAATCAATGATATTGGAAAAGCCATATTTGAGACTGCTAAAGCAAATGGTTTCACAGTGATTATGAATTTAACGGGACATGGGATTGGAAAAGCTTTGCATGAAAAGCCTCAAGCTATATCTAATTATTACTGCAAAAGTGAAAATGATAAAATTGTGGTTGGAGAAGTACTTGCCATTGAAACCTTTATCTCCAATCGTTCCAACATGGTAAGGGAAGCCACCGATGGATGGGCTTTGAAGACTGTTGATGGCGGATTAGTCGCTCAGTTTGAGCATACCATTATTGTGCAAGAAGAAGGTTCGATTATTACGACTGTATAGTATGGCTTTCTAGGTTTCTTGTTCTGATCTTTTGAGTTCCACTTTGAGAATACCCACCAAGGATTCTAACTTGTGAATAATATCAATGTTTTTGATACCATAAGGCGGAATATAATCAATCTCAATGACGGTGTGATTGTTTATAGCCTCATGTGAGAGTGTCACTTTGTTTATGCGACAATTGTATTCTCCTAAGATTAATGTAATCGTACCAAGGCGTTCTGGTGCATCATCTGTTGAAATGAGTAAAGTGAATAAGCGCTTTGCTCGGGTTAGTTTTTTTTCGATTTGTGAAAAAGTTTTAAGTGTTATGAGCATAATAACCGCTGTGATAAGGGCTATTAGATAATAACCTGCGCCTACAACCAAACCAATGCAAGCGATAGACCACAGACTGGCGGCTGTGGTTAAGCCTTTAACAGTGGCGCCTTCTTTGATAATTGTTCCAGCGCCTAAAAAACCGATTCCACTGATGACTTGAGCGCCAAGTCTTGTGGGATCCATGTTGATATGTGTTGCCGCGAGTAAAAGGTTTACATCCATTATGATGGCTGAAGCGACACACACTAAAATGTGTGTTCTAAACCCTGCGGGTCGGTTGATGACTTCACGCTCAAAGCCGATAAGGCCCCCGATAAAGGTTGCAAAGAGTATTTTGATGATGGATTCAAAATTTAATGTCATAGTTTCCCCCAAAAATAAAAAATTATAAAATAGAATATAAGGGTTAGGGTGTCAAATCTAAAAGTTGAGCAACCCTCTACCCTATGATATCGTTTACGAGAAGTACGCGATAAAGCATAGGGTAGAGGGTTAATGCGAAACTGACTTTTGACACCCTAACCATATAAGCTTTATTATACTATTATTTATGCTCTATTTAAACGGGTAATAATCAGGAAAAATAAATCATCAAGGAGATTTTCATGAATTTTAAGTATGTAATTGTGGCTTTGACCGTCATTAATGTGATGAGTTTTGTTATGTTTGGACTCGATAAGTTTTTTGCCGTTAAAGGAAAATGGCGCATACGTGAAGTGACACTTCTGAGTATGTCTGTAATTGGTGGCGGTATCGGCAGTTTGATAGGAATGGTTTTGTTTAAGCATAAGCTTTCAAAGCGTCCTTTTAGAATTATAATTCCTTTGACAATTTTGTTGTATTGGTGCGGATGCGTTTATGTTATATGGAATATTCCAAAGCTATGAGTGGACGTTAAATAGACGACAATTTCATATACTGGTGTTAATCAATATTTTGGAGGCCAATAAGATGAATAAAATAATTCAATGTGTACCAAATTTTAGTGAAGGTAGAGATTTAGATAAAATTGAGCAAATCGTTTCTGCATTTAGAGGAAAAAATGGCGTTAAGTTGTTAGATTATAGCAATGATGAAGATCACAATAGAGTCGTTGTGACTTTAGTTGGAGAACCAGAACCTTTAAAAGCTGCAATTGTTGAGGCTGTAGGAACTGCAATCCGCTTAATTGATATGACGAAACATGAAGGTCAACATCCTAGAATGGGAGCAGTAGATGTTATTCCCTTTATTCCAATTAAAAATGTGACGATGGATGAATGTATTGAACTTTCAAAAAGTGTTGCACAGGCACTTTACGAAACTTATGAATTGCCAAGTTTCTTATATGAAAAATCAGCATCAGCACCTCATAGAGAAAACCTTGCAAAACTTAGAAAAGGCCAATTTGAGGGTATGGGCGAAAAGGTAAAAGAAGAAGAGTGGAAACCAGATTTTGGTGTTGCTATTCATAAAACTGCTGGCATTACCGCAATAGGTGCTAGAATGCCTCTTGTTGCATTTAATGTGAATTTGAATACAAGTGATATTGAGATTGCAAATAAAATTGCTAAAAACGTGAGACATTTAAGCGGTGGCTTAAGATATTGTAAAGCAATCGGTATTGAACTTGAAGATAGAGGTATTGTACAAGTTTCTATGAACATGACTGATTTTACCAAAACACCACTTTATAGAGCGTTTGAACTCATCAAAATTGAAGCGATGAGATATGGCGTTAGCATCGTTGGCAGTGAAATTATTGGACTTGTGCCAATGGATGCCTTAATTGGAACAGCAGAATTCTACCTTGGTGTCGAAGATTTTTCGTACGAGCAAGTTTTAGAAAAAAGAATTATGGAGTAAATGATGAAAAAGGGAAATATGATTATTTCGGGTGCAGCTGAGCTTGTAACTTGTAGTGGGTTTAAAGGTAAAGCTGGGGCAGAAATGAATGATTTAAAGGTTATAAATGATGCCTCCATTGTTATTGAAGGTGGGTTGATTAAAAGCATCACTAAAGACAAGGTCGATCTTGCAAACTATGAAAAGATGGGGTATGAAATCATTGATGCCACTGGAAAATGTGTCTTGCCTGGTTTTGTGGATTCACATACACATTTTATCTTTGGTGGGTATCGCCAAGATGAATACGATTGGCGTCTTAGAGGACAGAGCTACATGGAGATCATGTCAAAGGGTGGCGGCATTGTAAATTCAGTTGAAGGTACAAAAAATGCTTCTTTTGAAGACCTTTATGCAGTCGGCATTAAACGCTTAAACAGTATGGCGAGATTTGGTGTGACAACTGTGGAGGGGAAAAGTGGGTATGGCCTTGATCTTGATACTGAGATCAAACAGCTTGAAGTGATGAAGCGCCTAAATGAAGTCCATTCACTCGATATTGTGCCCACCTTTTTAGGGCCTCATGCACGCCCAAAGACTCATAAAGAGAAGCCTGATGAATTTATTGACTATATGATTGAAACGGTCTTGCCTGTGGTTGTAGAACAAAAGCTTGCGATTTTTGCGGATATATTTTGTGAAGAGAATGTCTTCTCAATTGAGCAGAGCAGACGCTTTTTAAATGCGGCAAAGGCAAAAGGCCTTAAACTCAAAATCCATGCAGATGAAATTGTAAGATTGGGGGGGGCAGAACTTGCGGCAGAGCTCGGTGCGATATCGGCGGATCATTTGCTTCAAGCTTCAGATGAAGGGATTAGAAGTATGCAAGAAGCTGGTGTTGTAACGACTTTGCTACCTTGTACAGCCTTTAGTCTTAAAGAGGACTATGCCAGAGCAAGAGATATGATAAATTCAGAATGTATTGTAGCACTTGCAACTGATTTTAACCCTGGGAGTTGTTTTACAGAATCCATTCCACTTCTAATTGCACTTGCAACAAATCAAATGGGGATGACCATTGAAGAAACTATAACGGCGCTTACCATCAATGGTGCTGCGGCACTTGGAAGAGCAGCTCAAGTTGGCAGTATAGATGTGGGTAAACGTGCAGATTTGGTTATTCATGAATTTCCATCTTATAAATTTTTACCTTACCATATTGCAGTGAGCACAGTGGAAAAGGTGATTAAAAACGGTGTTAAAATCATTGACCTCTATTATGATCAACCGTTATAATCAGTATAATGAACTTAACAAAGGAGAAGACCATGTTAAAAGACTTATATTTACAAGAATTTCTTGATAAAACAGAATCAAACGACCCAGTGCCGGGTGGTGGCAGCATTGCGGCGTTATCATCTGCCTTAGCTTCGGCGTTATCAGCAATGGTTGCCAATTTAACGATTGGTAAAAAAAATTACGAAGATGTTTCAGATGAAATGAAAGTAATTGCGGAGAAAATGAGTGCATTTAAACAAGCATTTGTATTGATGATTGATAAAGATGCCAACTCATTTGACAAGGTCATGAAAGCCTATAAGCTTCCAAAAGAAACCGATGCTGAAAAAGCGGAAAGAAGTAGACTGATCCAAGAGGGGATGGCTTATGCAGCCAGCGTACCACTTGAAGTCGCTGAAAAGACAGCAGAATTATTTGAATTGATCGAAGTATTGGTTCAAAAGGGCAATAAAAATGCCCAAACAGATGCACTTGTTTCTGCAATGATGGCAAGAACGGCTATTCTTTCAGCACTTTATAACGTCAAGATTAACTTGAGTTCAATTAAAGATGAAACTTTCGTTAAAACTACGACGGAGAAGGTAAAAGCACTTGAAAAATTAGCTGTGGAGAAAGAAACCTATATATTAGGCCTTTCTGAGTTATAAAGCAGAAATCAATCTGAGCGGATACTGCTTTCCTCAAGTTAAACCACACTTTTGTGTGGTTTTTTTTAGCTTCATTTGTAATGTTGACCTTTCTGGCGTATAATAAAGAGAGTCTATAAGATAAATTTAGTGAAACAAATCATAGGAGTTGAGGTTATGTATAAAGTAATTGCTGATAGTAGTAATGAAATTGATCAAGCGTTTTTAGATAGATATCCAGTTGACATAGTGCCCTTTAAATTGTATGTAGAGGGCGTTGAATATGTGGATGATGCTTCTTTGAATGTGGACCAATTTGTGGATGATATGGTTCATTCATCAAGTCTTCCCAAGTCGGCGTGTCCATCGCCAAATGATTTTATGGCACATTTTGATGGAGAAGCAGATGAAATCTATGTAGTCGCTATTTCGTCTAAGCTCAGTGGGACTTATAATAGTGCGATGCTTGCAAAAAATATTTACGAAGGTGAAAATCCAGGGAAAAAATTTATTCATGTATTTGATTCGTTAGGGGCTGCTGCCACTGAAACGCTTGTGACACGTAAAATTCATGAAGTCAAAAAACAAATCAGTGACCCTAAAGAAGTTGTAAAACTTGTAGAGCGGTACATTGAGGATACACATGTATACTTTATATCAGAATCATTGGACAATTTAATCAAAAATGGTCGGATTTCAAAGTGGAAAGGTATTATTGCTTCCACACTAAAAATATTGCCAATCATGGGTGCGAACGAGCATGGCGAAATAAAGCTTTGCGAAAAAGTGAGAACTTCTAATAAAGCTTATCAAAGATTAATTGAAATCCTTCAAGATGAAATCATTAAGAATGGTAAGAAAATAGTGGCAGTTACACATGTTGGCAATTTTGAGAGGGCAAATCAAATTGTGGAAGCTTTAAATAAGACCCCAGGTGTGGAAGAAATTTTTAATTTAAAATGCGCTGGGCTGTCGTCACTTTATGCAGATAATAATGGAATTATCGTCGCGTTGTGATCGGCAATTAATTTTAGAGATAAGAGGATAAAATTTATCCTAATAGAGTCACTAAATTATAGTAAACGCTGTACATAAGAGACATCAACTCGGCGTCACTTTCAAGGTTGATGTTTTTTTATGTATTTTTTTTATTTATTAAAATATATTAAGAAGAAAAGTGTAAAAGAGTGCGGGACAAATGTTGTCATCAGCCTGATTAAATGTTATGATTAACATGATTTAATAATATACTTTGAGGTGATTTGAATGCATAAAAGATTGTTTATTCCTGGACCAGTTGATGTAAGTGAAGACGTACTTTTAAAAATGGCAACACCGCAAATTGGACACAGAACCAAGGAAGCTTCGGCTTTACAAAGAAGCATTTCCGACAAAATGAAAAAAGTAATGTATACAGAAAATGAAATTCTTTTGTCAACTTCTTCAGGAAGTGGCTTAATGGAAGGTGCTGTAAGATCTTGTACAAGAAAGAAAGCAGCCGTCTTTTCAGTAGGTGCTTTTGGAAACAGATGGTATGAAATGGCAGTTGCTAATAATGTTCCAGCTGATATTTTTAAATCGGAATTAGGACAACCAACAACACCTGAAATGGTTGATAAAGCCCTTGCTACTGGCGAATATGACTTAGTTACAATTACACATAATGAAACTTCTACGGGTATTATGAATCCTGTTGAAGAGATTGCTGAGATCGTGAGAAAATACCCTGAGGTAATCTTCTGTTTAGATACAGTGAGTTCTATGGGGGGCACAAAGATTGAAGTGGACAAGTTAGGTGTTGATATCTGTATTACTTCGACACAGAAGTGTTTGGGTTTACCTGCAGGGCTTTCGATCTGTTCTTTTTCTATGAAAGCGATGGAAGCTGCTAAAGAGGTACCTCACAGGGGATTGTATTTAGACTTGTTATCCCTTTACGATTATGTTCAAAAGAAAGATTATCAATATCCATCAACACCTTCTTTGCCGCATATGTTTGCTTTAGACTATCAATTGGACAAGATTTTGGATGAGGGACTTGAAAACAGATTTGCTAGACATTTAGAAATGGCAAAAGTCGTTAGAGCATGGGCGCGTAAACATTTTGAAATGTTGGCTGAAGAGCAATATGCTTCTAACACATTGACGACAATTGAAAATACAAAAGAAATTAGTGTTTCTGATTTGAATAAAGAACTTGGAAAACGTGGTTATATGATTTCTAATGGGTACGGCTCTTTAAAAGATAAAACTTTTAGGATTGCACACATGGCTGATACAAAAATGGAAGATCTTCAAAATTTATTAAAAGAAATTGAGGATATTTTAAGTTTATAGTACAGTTGATTAGATGTTTAAAGGGTTTTATATTTTTTAGGAGGCTTACAAGTGGGAAGTTTAAGAATATTAGCAAATGATGGCATGGACAAAATTGCAGTAGATGTACTTGTTGAAGCAGGCAACTTCGTTGATACCAATCATTATGATGGTGATGCCTTGGTAGAAAAAATGAGAAATTCAGATGTGATCATCATCAGATCGGCAACTAAAATTCGTAAGGCATTGATTGATCAGATTAAAGGTGGAGACCTAAAGCTCATGATTAGAGCAGGTGTCGGCATCGATAATATCGATCATGTATATGCTGAAGAAAATGGTTTTACAGTAAAAAACACACCGAACTCAAGTAGTGCTGCTGTTGCAGAGCTTGCAATTGCGCATATTTTTGCACTTTCACGTCATATTCATGTGGCAAATGTGACTATGAAAAAAGGTGAATGGAACAAAAAACATTACAGTGGAACAGAAATAAATGGTAAAATCTTAGGATTAGTGGGCATGGGTCGAATTTCGCATGAAGTTGCGATCAGAGCGAAGGGACTTGGAATGACTGTCGTTTATACAGATCTATTTAGTAAGCCTGAGAAATACCCGGATCTTGAATACCTCACTTTAGAGGCGTTGTTAAAGCGATCAGATTATATATCTTTACACATCCCTTATGACAAAACTAAAGGTGCGACCATTAAAAAAGAACAATTTGAACTGATGAAAGATGGCGTTTATTTGATCAACACTGCTCGTGGTGGGGTTATTGATGAAAAGGCGCTTTTAGATGCGCTTAACAATGGAAAAGTTGCTGGTGCTGGGATCGATGTATTCGAAGAGGAACCCACTTTAAATCAAGCGCTAGTCGATCATCCGAAAGTTTCGTGTACACCGCATATTGGTGCATCCACTGCAGAAGCTCAAGAGCGTATTGGCTTTGAAACGATAGAGGTTATCAATAATTTTTTTAATATAAATTAAATTTGGAGGTATTAGAGTGGCAGTTGTTAAACCGTTTAAAGGCATAACACCAAAGAAAGCATTAGCTTCCAAGGTAGCTTCTTTACCTTATGATGTCATGAATAGAGAAGAAGCTAAAGAAATGGCTGGCGATAATCCGTATTCTTTTTTACACATTGCGAGGTCTGAAATTGATTTGCCAGAGGTTGAAAATCCGTATGATCAAATCGTATATGAAACAGCGCGTAAAAATTTAGACCGCTTTATCGCTGAAGGGACATTAGAGACTGAAGCGCAACCGATCTACTATATATACAGACAAATTATGAACGGCAGAGTACAGACAGGTTTAGTGGGTTGTACATCCATTGACGATTATATGAACGATGTGATTAAAAAACATGAATTTACAAGACCCGCTAAAGAAATTGATAGAATTAAAAATTTTGATCACTGTGATGCAAATACTGAACCCATATTTTTGACCTATAGGAAAAACGATGAAATCAATCTGATTGTAAATGATTGGATTAAATTTCATATGCCCACTTATAACTTCATAAGTGAAGATGATATTACACATATTCTATGGAAGTTAGATGATTTATCATTAGTGAGTCGGATTTCTGAAATATTCGACGGCATTGATTATCTTTATATAGCGGACGGTCATCATAGATCGGCATCATCTGTGAAGGTTGGCCTCATGAGAAGAGAACAATACCCAGATTATGATGGTACTGAAGAATTCAATTTCTTCATGTCGGTGATCTTCCCTGATGAAGATTTGTTTATTATGGATTACAATAGAGTTGTAAAAGACTTGAATGGGCATACTCAAGATGACTATATGAAACTCGTATCTGAGAAATTTGATATTGAAAAGGTAGAACAAGCTGAACCTTTTAAACCGATGACCAGAGCAACTTTTGGTATGTTTATAGATAATGCTTGGTATAAGTTAACTGCTCATAAAGGTGTTTATGATGAGAATGACCCTGTTGACAGGCTTGATGTATCCATTCTTCAGAAAAATCTTCTAGATCCAATCTTGGGGATAGAGGATCCACGAACCAATGAAAGAATTGATTTTGTCGGCGGCATCAGAGGACTAAAAGCGCTTGAGAAGAGAGTTTCAAATGGTTTTGCCGTTGCATTTTCAATGTATCCGACGACTATGGATGACTTGATTGATATTGCAAATGCGGGAGAAGTAATGCCTCCTAAGTCAACTTGGTTTGAGCCTAAATTAAGAAGTGGCTTGTTTGTACATCGATTATTTTAATTAATAATAAAATACAATAAAAAAAGGTGACGCTTAGATGATTCAGATCATCATAAGTGTCACCTTTTTTTATTTTTATCAATTTTAAAATTTATAAAAGTTTTAGGTTTTAGCAAAAGGCATCAGAACTTTTTTTACTCTTCAAGAATGATTAGATTTCTTTTGTAATCTAAATAATGCTTTGTGAGCAGTGACATGGTTTCGTTCATTTTAACTTGAAGATCAGATGCTGTTTGGAAATCACTTGAATCTAGCGCTTCTCTTATTCTAGTGAAGAGCGACTTCGCAGATAGAGAATCTTTCATTAAGAAAGTTTTCAATGATTTAATTTTTTCCCAGTTTACAACATCAAGATCTGAAATTTCATCATTGCCATGTAGTTTCTTAAAGCGTCTGATCGTGTTGATGTTTGAAGGAATAATTCTTTCTTTTAATTCGATAGACCACTCTGACAACATAAATGATCTATAGGATGCAATGATCTTAGGCGTAAACACATCGTTTTGAGTTAATAAAGCTACTTTTTCAGTGTATTTATCAAAGGCAATTAAATTTTCGTATACTGTTTTAGGTGGCATGCCGAATAAACGGTCTCTTTCTTCAGAAGAGTAATCTTCAAAAACATCCTCTTCGCTTCTGTATGCGCGATTTTTATCAAGGTAGTAGTGATCATCGCCATATGACTTGCTAAAACCAGCTTCAACTTCTTTTAAGCTGAGTTTAGAGTCTAAAGTAGCTTTGATGCCATCAAGTCCTGCTTGGCAAACTGCAGCTAACAAGAGGTATGTGTTGGAATTCGGATTTGGTGCTCTGAGTTCAAAACGTGTTGCGTATTTGCTGTTCATGTCTCTAACAAGTCCAGCGAGTACGGTTCTGTTACGAGAGGGTACTTCTGGGCTGTGGCCTAAAGAGGAAACGATACAAACAGGTGCTTCAAAACCAGGTTTAAGTCTATTTAAGCTGTCGTTAGTTGAAGAAACAAAAGGATTGATCACTTCGTAATTTTTAAGGAGTCCCATGAGTACGCCATAGCCGATTTTGCTCATGAAATATTCACTCATTACTTTTGGTGTGAAGAGGTTAACGGTCTTGCCGTTTTTAAGGACAACAGCTGCACCAATGTGATGATGTTCACCACTGCCTGCAACGCCTTCAAGTGGTTTTGCTTGGAAGGTTACGCTAAGGCCATTTTTTTCAAATACATCTTTGATAATGTCTTTCGCAATAAGTTCTTTATCGGCAGCAAGTAATGTCTTGTCGTATTTCCAGTCGATCTCCAATTGTTCCATAACATGTGTAAATGTATTTGTGCCCGCAAGCTTAGAGGCAACGCCACCTACTTCTTTATGGCCCATTTCAGGCTCAAAACCGTATAATTCAAGCATTTCAAGTGATTGCTCAAGGGAAGTTCTCACTTGACCATAAGTTCTTTTCCAGTATTGCTCTTTTAAATTTTGAGAAGCAGACAATTTTTCGATGTCTGTTTTAGTGTCGGGTGTTTTCACCCAAAATTCAAGTTCAGTTGCACTTGTCAATACAACATCTTCTATGTCATCTGTTTTTGTGATCTCAGGGTATTCTTCAAGTAAATCTGGATAGTTGCTAAATAGAGCAATAATTTCAGTTTTAAAATTTGCGACGGCATTTTTTAAGACGCTTCTTGAACAAACTTCTTTATCGTCATGGATTAAGAAAGCTGGAATCAATAATGTGCCCACGGGTGTACCTTCGCAAGTTAAATTGCTATAATTGTAGTCGATAACCCAATTTGCTGTTAAGTCTGGAATTAAGTCTACTTTTGCATTGTTTATTGTTGCAATCTCCGGTAAATAAACGGAAGAACCGTCTGTCTGAATACCATTTTTTAAAAAGCCATCAACATCACCCAATAATTGACTAACAGGCACTTTTTCGTCAGTGTGATTATTACCAAAGTCCACTGCAAGTAGTGAAACAAATTGAACTTCAGGGTGAGCTGTTAATAATGCGGATAATTTATCTTTTGTCTTGTCTTCAGCTTTGATGATATAAAGCAAGTCTTTCATAAAATCCTCCTTGTAGGTTCTGACACCTTGATATAATGAATTATTATAACACAAGAGAAAAAAATGTAAAGTTTTATTTTGTAACGTAAAAGCGCGTAAATGTTGTATTATAATTGATACAAGAGAGTGTTATCAAAAATTAATATTATAAAACTGAGTCTAATGTTCGTGTTTATGGCGAGTGGATTGTTAGATATAAAAGTAGTTTCATATGAGAGTGAAGCTTTTTATGGCGTAAAGACACTGTAATTATAGGCGGTTTGTAATGCGCAAAATTTATTTTTATTTTTATCCAATAAGGAACAAGCGAAAATAAAATTTCAGTCTTATAAATGATAATATTCGGATTCTGAATAAGATTTTACTTTAAATTTTCTTTCCTTATAAGACTGTTCATCAAATTTGGTTTTATGGTATAATTTAAATATATGGTTTTATATGAGAATGGACTAAAAATGCAATAGAGGATGAGAGGACGCCATGAGATATTATGATTTTAGAAGTGATACAGTAACGCAACCTACAGATCACATGAGAGCAATGATGGCAAAAGCAATTGTAGGTGACGATGTCTATGAAGATGATCCAACAGTAAAACAACTCGAAAGCCAAAGCGCTAAATTACTTGGAAAAGAAGCTGCATTATTTGTACCAAGCGGTACTTTTGGAAATCAACTTGCAATCTTAACGCATACCAAAAGGGGAGATGAAGTCATTTTAGGACAGGATTGTCATATTGTGATGCATGAAGTAGGTGCTGCTGCAGTTATTTCTGGTGTTCAACTCAGACAAGTTCAAACCAACAACGGCAGTATGAGTGTTTTGGAAATAGAAAAAATGATAAGAGAGTCTGATATTCATTATCCAGATACAGGTCTTATCTGTGTTGAAAATGCACATTCGTGTGGGGCTGTGGTCAGCGTCAAGCACATGCATAAAATTTATGAATTGGCACAAAAGCATGGTGTTCCCGTGCATTTGGACGGTGCAAGAATTTTTAATGCCGCAAAGGCCTTGGATGTAGCGCCGACTGAAATCGCAGCATGCGCAGATTCAATCATGTTCTGTTTAAGTAAAGGCTTATGTGCACCTGTGGGTTCTATGCTCGTGGGATCAAAAGACTTTATCAGTAAAGCACGCAAGATGAGAAAACTTATGGGGGGCGGCTTAAGACAAGTTGGCTTCTTAGCAGCTGCTGGCATAGTGGCTCTAGAGGATATGATAGAGCATTTGCCTGTAGATCATGAGCATGCAAAATATCTTGCTGAAAAATTAAGTGAAATTGACAAAATTGAAGTGCTAGATCATCGACTGGATATCAATATGGTTTTTGTGAAATTTAGCAGAGAACTTGATGACCGATTTATAAGTGAGCTCCATGAAAAGGGCATAAAAATTAATGGGCCTGAAAATGGAGAATACAGATTTGTAACGCATTACTGGATTGATAAAGAGGCAATTGATCTCCTCGTTAAAGCCATTAAAAATTACATTTAGGGGGAAGCGATGAACTATACTATAGAAGACCTCAAAGAAGCTGTCGTAAGGCTTGAAGATGCTTTGGTGACTCATGAAACAGAAGATGTCGATATGTGTGTCAGATTGATAAAAAATATTTCAAGTCAAATAAAGACGGATTATTGGTCCGATCATGTTAAAGAAGATGAAATCGTGATTCAGCCGGTGGCACATCATAATCATGATTATAAAATCATAAATACGATAGAGTTTTTATATAAACCGATGCACTTTGTCGATGTTTATGAAGGTAATGAGATTGAATATTTTGCAAAGGAACGGTCAGAAGAATTGCTTGAATCTGGTGCGATGGAAAAGCATAATGACTTTTGGTCTACGCATGAGATTATATATGGGAACGTCTACGGTTCCTTGCCACTAGAACTTTTACCTCCTGATAATATCTCTAAACTTTTGAGATGTGGTTGGAAAAAAGCAAATGTGGATATCGTTGAATTTTTAGAAACGGTTGCAGAGGAGCGTATTCGGGAGATCGCATCGTACAAATATAGACATTATATTATCATTAAAGAACTTGAAACGGGTTCGTATTTATTATTGAGGTATAATTTCTAAAATTCAAAGGAGCATCATGTTTATAAATGACGAAACACTAAAACTTGAATATCAAGTTGAAGCAAAAGAAAATGGCTTAAAAGTAATTGATGTCGTTGCAACGTGTATGAATATTTCAAGTCGTTTAATTAGAAAATGTAAAAGTAATCATAATATTTTACTCAATCGAAAGAAAACTTCTGTAAACCAGATCGTGAACGCAGGCGATGTGATCACTTTAATGCTTGATCATGATGAAAATACATTTGAAGCCAATCCCATCGAAATTAATATTGTGTTTGAAAGCGCCGATATGATGGCGATTAATAAACCCCCATTTCTGGTAGTGCATCCAACCAAAGGGCACCCAGAAGGGACTTTAGCCAATGCAATTTCATATTATCAATATAAAAGTAATCAAAATTTTAAAACACGTTTTATTAATCGACTAGATCGTGATACTTCTGGTATTGTCCTCATAGCCAAAAATGCTTATGCGCAGCAATTTATCTCCGAACAAATGCAAAATGACGCGGTTGATAAAATCTATTATGCCGTGGTAGAAGGTGTTTTAACTTCTGATCGTGGGACTATTAACGAGCCGATAGAGCGGGCAGAGGAAGGCGATATCTTGAGAATAGTAAGACCTGATGGTTTGCCTTCAATTACACACTATGAAGTCATAGAGCGGTTTAAGGGATTCTCCCTTTTGAGAGTGAAGCTTGAAACGGGTAGAACGCACCAGATTAGAGTCCATTTAGCCCACATTGGTCATGGTATTGTGGGAGATCACTTGTATGGTAACGTATCCGATTTAATCGAGAGACAGGCACTTCACTGTTTTGAAATGGCATTCAAAAAACCACGTGGCAGTGAATGGATCGTGGTGAATGCACCTTTACCAGAAGATATAACTGAATTGATAGAATCGCTTAGAATCTTGTAATTTGGCGATGTTCATGGTATAATAAGTTAAGTGTTCTGGGGTGTTGGTCACCTTATAAATTCAACCACTGTTTAATCGTAGGGAGAACGTGTTCTACTGCGTATGACGCGCTACAATTTTGGTAGAAGTCAGAAACAGAAGATAGTCCACCCACCTAGTTGGGGTGTGGTGTGAGATTTATCGGGTGACGGCATTCTGGGCAGTATATAAGTTCATAAATGCAGTATATAAGTTCATAAATTTAGACACAAAAAAAGCGACATCATCGCTTTTTTTCTATGCATTTTTTCTATGCTTTTTTAGCTTGAGGTGCATTGTTTCGGTTTTCGTTGTGAGCAGTGTTATTTCCGTTGGTATTAGAGGCATTGCTTGTGCTGTTATTCGTAATGTTATTCGTAATATTATCGTTGTTTGATTTATCATTTCTATTTTTATTGGATTGTGTTTTTTTGAAATCGATGAGATTGTTGTTGATTTTATCGATGTTTCTTTCAGAAATCATGGCATCAACTTCGATGACTATTTCTTCTTCGGGATCTACGAAGCAATTGCCTTTATAAGTGGCGCCTTCTTCTGTGTTAAAACTTTTGCAGATGATATCGCCATTGAGAGAGGCTTTGTGATAAAGATTGATCTTACCTTTTGTTTTTGTATTGCCTTCAACGATGCCATAAATATCTGCATTTATACAGGTTATATTGCCGTTAATATAGGCTTCTTCAGTAACTATGATGTTGCCAAGCGACTTGATATCACCAAGTACTTTACCATCGACACGGATGCTACCTTCACTTTCAATATCCCCTTTAATAATAGAACTTGGACCAATTATAATGTCAAATTTAAATTCGACTTCTTTCTTTGGAAACATGACAGACCTCCTATTTTTCTTTTAATATATTGAGTGGATTGATTTGAGTGTCATTAAACCTCACTTCAAAGTGTAGATGCGTGCCAGTACTTTTACCAGATGACCCCATAGTTCCAATGAGTTGACCTTTTGTAACGGTGCTGCCTTTGCTGGCTTTGAGTTCATTTAAATGTGCATACACGGTTTTATAGCCATAACCATGATTGATAATGATTACATTGCCAAAGCTACCGTTCCATCCCGCAAATATAACGATCCCATCACCGGCTGTATAGACATTTGTGCCAGTGGCATTTGCGAGGTCGATGCCTTTGTGACTAGCTGTTTTTCCAGTTACAGGATCTCTCCGAAAACCAAATGGAGAAGTTAATTTACCCTGAGTAGGATATAGATCAGGCCGACATTCCAAGTAAGTTATTTGGGATTGTAAAGTGGTGATCAGCTCTGAATATTCATTGCCTTGTTCTAAAATGAGTTTTGAAATTTCATCATTGGCAATAAGATCTGCCAGTTGACTGAGTAGAGCATCCTCTTCAGGGATTAACCCATCAGTGGATGTGTTAATGAAGCGGTCAAAGGAGCGACTTATCGGAACAGAAATGTTTGAACTTGTCTCCTGATTGAACATGGATACAAGTTGAGAGACGTTTTGGTTGACGGCATCCATTTCAATTAATCTTGAATTAACATAGGTCAAGGTATCCTCAAGAGATGTTTTCAGCACTGTGATTTCTTCCAATCTCAGATTATTTATACTTTCTAAAGACTGGAGTTGATCTTCTTTTATAATCATATTTTTATTTAAGGTAGAATTTTGTGTGGTTAAAATGATAGAATGTAGTCGAGTCGTGACGGTAGTGGTGAGTAAAGCAAGATTGGCGAGGATTAGTAGAATTAATATTGAGAATGCGATCGCTAAGTTAAAATGCCATTGCTTAATACTCTTTTGGGACTTAGGAATGACCATGATGGTTACTTTATTTTGTCTAAAGTAATTTTTGAGTTTATTCATATATCCTCCATTGAATAGCAAATTATATATCATTTTATCACAATTTTTTATAAAAGTTCAATGAATCCATAAAAATTAGTTTACCTAAGTTCTATTATTCTGTAAAATAGAATATATGCAAGAATGTGTTAAAATCTGGTTGGTGACTTTATTGATATAACATAGATATCACAAAAATCAGTTTTTAAACAACTTTTATGTTTAACGATAATGAGATAAAAAATGGAGGCCTATTGGGAATGGATGAAAGAACTGTTAGAATCGAAGAAAATTTAAGAAGAGTATGCTATAAAATCAAAAAGAAGGGAAGAGAGATATTAAATGATGTTGATATCACCCCACCTCAGTTTGAAGCTTTGCAATACTTGATTTATGAACAGAATCTAACAATAGGTGAGTTGAGTTCAAGAATGTATCTCGCGTGCAGTACTGTGACTGATTTATTAGATCGCATGGAGAGAAACGAACTTGTTAAACGTGTAAAAGACGAAAATGACCGTAGAATTGTAAGAATAGAGGTCCTTCAAAAAGGTCATGACTTACTTCAAAGTGTTATGGAAACAAGACGAAAATATGTGGCGGAAATTATGACTGAGTTAAGTGAAGATACAATCAATGGTATAGATGATAGCTTTAGAATTTTTAATGAAAAAGTTGAGTTGTAAAGTACGCGATGCTTTACTGCTTTTATCAGTGGGTGACGGCATTATATAATGGGGGCGTAATTATTTGAAAGTTATAAACAACCGATATCACGTCTTGGAAACGTTATCAAGAGAAAGCAGTGTTGTTGAATATTTGGTTGAAGATACGAAAAAAAATCATCAAATTAAACGCATTCGGATATTTGATACAGAAATATCAAATTATGAGTTTATGAAATCTATGGAGGAAAATTTTGTAGATATATCCACATATATACACGATCAAATTTTAACGGCTTATGAATTTAAACCCATCTATACGATAAATGGAAGTAAGGTAACGCGTAAGCAGTTTTTTTACACTTACGAGCATTACGATGAAAATTTAACGGTACCTTATTTTGAACTCAATAAATCAGAAATTAATAGTGTGATCGTGCAGCTGTGTAAAGCGATAAGATTTTTACATTTCAGAGGTATAATTTATAAATATCTCAATTTCAATGCGATAGTACTTTTAAGAGAGAACGGACAAATAAAACTTAAACTCAAAGATATAGCCAATAATTATATTAATGACTATTTCTTTAAGTTAGATCATGAAAGATATCAACAATTTATTGCACCGGAGATCTTATGGGGTGAAGAAGTTGACAATCATGCTGATATCTATTCATTAGGCGTTATGTTCTATTATTTGTATTATAGAGTGGATTTTACGTTGAAATCACTTCAGAGTTTGTCTAAAAATGTGAACAACACAGATATTCATAAGTTTATTTTAAAGGCATCAAATCATATTAAAGATGAAAGACATGATCATATACAAGCGTTTATTGATGAATTGACTAAATTGATTTGGATTGAAGTTGAAAAAGATGATATTAAATTCTATGATCGGATTCATGAGAAAACGATAATTGTGGGTAGAGATGCCATCATAACCGAATGTAAAGAAATCATATTTGATAAAATGAAGAAAATCGTAGGTTTAAATGGCATCTATATTCAAGGGGAAAATGGCATTGGCAAATCACGTGTGCTCAAGGAACTTGAATATACGGCCAAATTCAATCGAATTGCCTATGTGACGATTGATGCAATGAAATCTGAAGAGGACTCTTTTTATGCAATCAAAGAGATTATTTCCTTTATTGCGACTCAAGATGATGTTTCACCGTTGCTCATACAAAAATATGGGCAAGAGCTTGCGAAAATATTGCCAGAACTGACTTCTAAATGGAATTTAAAAGAAATGAAACCGTTTAATTTAGAAGCTCAAAAGATGAGACTTCTTAACAGAGCTTTCAATTTCTTTGTAGAATACAGCAACAATAAATATATGATTTTATTGGTCGATGATGAAGAATATATTCATCCTGATGAAAGGTATTTTTTTGACCAATTGGTTCATCATAAAGGCCATGCGAATTTTATGCTGATCTTCACAGGTGTGGATCAAGATAGACCTTATCAGATGTTTCCTGATACCATTCGGCCTGTAAAATTACCGTTTTTAAATTTAGAAGAAACGGGTAAAATTGTTCAGAAATCTCTTGGCATCAGCAAGATTCCTTATCGGTTTACACATCGAATTATGATAGAGTCTATGGGGAAACCAAACAGTACGAAAAGACTTGTCAAGAAATTGTGGCTTGAAAAAGTGATCTTTTTTGATCAAGAACATTTACAGTGGAATTTGGATCAAGTCGACGATGGTTATAAATTTGAATATGCAGAAGAAAATGATTTGGAAATAATAAAAATGATTGAGGATATTGTTCCTAAGCATATTGAAATTTTAAAAAAAATAGCTGTTTTAAAAGGCGCATTTAATCTAAATGTACTTCTGAGCTATGCGGAGATAGACGAGGAGCAAGCTTACTATTTTATTTTCGAGATGGAGTCTAAAAAGATTCTTAACAAACGTATAAGTGATGTTGAGTATGTTTTTGGATTTTATAAAAATGAGGTTAAAAAATATTTTGTGGATCTATTATCAGTAGAAGAAGTGAAGTCTCTATCACAAAAGGCAGCCTCTATATATGAGCATCGGTTTAAAGTTTATGATGAGATCAATGAAACTTTGATTGATTATTTGATCGCATCGGAGAATTTCGTCGAGGCAGCTCAGTATTCAGCTCTTTTTTCAAAGTATTATATTGAAAAATCTAATAGCCATAAAGGGATTGATTTGCTTGAGCAGGCCAGTCAAATATACGATCATTTATATGATGTGAGCAATATTATAAAAACATCTAAAAAGCTGATCAAGAATTATATTAGTATTGGGAAATTAGATAAAGCGTACGAAAAAATCTTATTTTTAATTGAGTTGACTGAAGCGGATTATCCAGAGGATCATATTGATGCCCAACTTGAACTGGCAGATATCTATTACTACAAGTACGATATTAATAAAGCAACGGATCAGATAGCGTTTTACTTCGATCAATCCCAGCAACTTGACTATCTAGAAGGTGAATTTAAATCGGCTCAACTCTTATGTCGATGTTTTGCAGAAAAAGGGGATTTAGATAAAGTTTTTAAACTTATTGATTCTTATTTAGCGAAAGCGAAAGCCATAAATCATCGTTATTATACGGCTGTGTTTTTAAGTGAACTTGGACGTTACAATCATTTCATGAATCGATTTGATGAAAGTCTTGAAGCTTTCAATAATGCACTTGATATCTTTAATGAAATTGAAGATGAAGAGCACATCATTAAGATTTATAATAACTTTGGTGTAATCTACTTAGATGAATTGGGAGATTACATTGTTGCAAGAGAATATTTTAGAAAGGCATACAATAAAGCCAATGCACGAAATCACTATGTTTCAACACCAATACATCTCAATAATCTAGGGGAGACCTATAAAATTGAAGGCAAGTTTCAAACGGCCATAAAGTATTTTGAAGAGTCATATCTTTTAGCTGAAAATGTGGGCGATAAGAATATGGTTATTTTATCATTGCTCAATTTGTGCTATGTTTCACTTCTGATAGAGCATTATGGTAAAACGCATACTTTGATTAATAGACTTGAGCATGAAATTAGTGCGATAAAAAATAGAGAATTTGATAAATTTGATTATTTCATGCTTCACTTTGAATACTTTATTACGATGAATAGTGTGATGAAAGTCGAAAAATGGCGTTATGATTTTGATGCAGATGAGATTAAGGATGACTATAGACGTTTTAGGATAAAAGTCATTGATCTCATTATAAAATATCGAAAAAGTGCCCTTATTATTTCGAGCAAGCAAGTGCCCTTTGACGATATTAAGGCATTGAGCTCGACTGTAAAAAACCCAACTGAAGCAATGCTCGTTAGAAATTTTCTTTTAGATATTATGATTGATTTTATTGATTATGCTGATTTTATTGAAGTTAAAAAATTGATTAAATTGGATGATCAACTTGTTGCGCTTTATAATACAAAGCATGTTCGGTTGAAAAGAGCTTTTATAGATGCGTGTCGAGGAGCAGGTAGCTTTCAATGTGTAGACGAAATGATTCCTCTGATCAAAGAAGAATCGCAAGAATTACTTTGGAGAGCCTACAAGTTTTTAGGAGATGATGCGTATCATGCGAATCATCAGTATAATGCCCTTAAATTTTATTTAATGTCATTAGATATCATCGCAGATTTATCCATAGAGATTGCTCAAGAATATAAAGAAACCTATATTTTATATGATGATTCTAAAATGACCCTTAAAAATAGAATCAATAAAATCATCAAAAATTTTCTAAACTTTGAGAATACGTCTGGTCATCAGATCTATTTTGAAGAACGCATAGATACAGTTGATGATTACTTTGATCTAAATCATTTTAATTTGCTTTATCAAAATAAAAGTTTTGTGAAATCGGTCTATGAGCATTATAAATTTAGTGCCGTCGCTTCTTTTCAAACGCCCACGGATCTCATTAAAAGCCTTGGCAAAGATGACCGAGAAAATCTTCAGATGATTTTAAGGTACCTCATTCATATGACAATTGCCGAACGCGGCATGATTTACATGTTGGATGTTAACGATAATATAGATGAAATCATAAAAACATCAGATGATGTTTTAGGGTATGATATCCTCAAGTTAATCAATAGTATTGGAAATGATTTAGAGGGTGTCTATATATCAAAATTAGATGCGGATACGAACGTTCAGATTCTTTCAGATGAACAGAAAGGCATTATCTTTTTTCCGATCTATGAATCTGTAAATGAGAGTGCGAAACTTGAAAAGCGTCGAGAAGATCTGCTCATTGTAAGGAAAAGAGTCGTTGGATATGTTTTTCTGGATACCAATAATGTGATCAATCGCTTTAACCCACAATCTTTTAATCAAAGCAAATCCTTTATGAATTTAATCTATCTCATGATGGACAATTACAATTTAAAATTAATTTCATCCGTTGATAAACTCACAGGCGTTCAACTCAGAAAAGCAATTGAGCTTGCTTTTACAAGAGAACTCAATCTTTCGAGGCAAAACAACACGTGCCTATCGGTTATTATGCTTGATATTGATAAATTTAAAAACGTCAATGACACTTATGGGCACCGTAAAGGAGATGAAATTCTTTCGAAGATTGGAGAGTTGTTAAATGCTTCTATTCGAAATACGGATTATGTTGGACGTTATGGCGGTGAGGAGTTCGTAATCATCTTACCGGAGACCAATGTGGTTGATGGCTTAAAAGTGGCTGAAAAGATTCGATCTAAAGTGGCACATCAGAAACTTTTAGGGGAGGAAATGCCACTCACAGTGAGCCTTGGTGTATCCACCTATCCAGATGATGGCGTCAACGAAGAAGAACTCGTGGAGAAAGCCGATCAGGCGCTATATTACTCTAAAAATAATGGCCGTAATCAATCCAATAGTTGGCATGAGAAACTTGTTAAAGCAGGCCACAGATACGATAAACTGGCTGGAATTCTAACGGGTAATATTTCTGCGGATACGCGAAATGTGCAAGCCTTAACGGATATACTGGCCCAATTGGAAAATTCAAAAAGTGCTGAAGATCGCATTAAAGACACTTTTATCACACTTCTTGATATTACAGAAGCAGAAGAAATTTGTTTTATAAAATATGACGAAAATTGGACCATTAAAGAAGTGATCAGTAAAAAGAAAGGTCATGATATACTGACCTCAGATATCTATATTAATCAAAGGCTTCTTGATCAATTTCAGAACACAACAGAAAGTCAGTATTTTATTGATTGGGAAGAAAGTGTATCTTACGATAAGATGACCCATATTCCTAATTGGAAGTCGTACATTGTAATGAGCTATAATGAACTTGGGAAAAAAGGAATCCTTTCAATTTCTGTACCGATTCATGAAAAGGAACTTGATTTTAGTAATTATAACTTTGTAGAAACTTTAAAGTTAGTCATAAGTTATATATTATTTTAACATTTATTGCATTTTAGACAGATAGTTACTATACTGATTTTGTGTGTAGTCACTTTTTATGAAAAGAGGAAATAATGATTTTAAATGATTTTTTACCGGTCAATAAAGCGGATATGGCTAAGCTTGATTGGGACTATTTAGACTTTGTATTGGTATCTGGAGATGCCTATGTAGACCATCCGAGTTTTGGCCCCATAGTCATTGCAAGAGTTTTACTGGATGCTGGATTTCGCGTGGGTATAATCGCACAGCCTGACTGGAATGATCCTAGTAGCATTGAAGTTTTAGGAGAGCCGAGACTGGGCTTTTTAGTATCCGCAGGGAATATGGACTCTATGGTGAACCATTACTATGTTTCAAGACGACATAGGGATACAGATAATTATTCTGAGGGGGGTGTCATGGGGAAGAGACCTGATCGTGCAACGCTGGTCTACACCAATCTGATTCGGAAGAAATATAGAAATAAACCGATTATTTTAGGCGGTATTGAAGCATCCCTTAGGCGGTTTGCACATTATGATTATTGGGAAGATTCTGTAAGGCGATCCATATTATTTGACAGTTCAGCAGATTTGCTGATCTATGGTATGGGCGAAAATCAAGTGGTTGAGATTGCAGAGTATCTCAATAATGGCATTGAGATTCAGTATATTCAACATGTTCCTGGAACGTGCTATATGACATCATCACTTGATAATTTAGATCAATATATAGAAATACCTTCATACGAAAGTGTTAAAGCCAATAAAGTTAAGTACGCTCAGGCTTTTAAAGTTCAATACGATGAACAAGATCCCATTAGAGGCAAAACTCTAGTTCAGAAGCACAATGGTGTTTATTTGGTGCAAAACCCGCCTACTATGCCCCTTGAAAGAGACCGTCTGGATTGGGTCTTTAATCTCGGGTATAGGAGACAATACCATCCTATGTATGAAGCGGGTGGAGGCATTCCTGCAATCAAAGAAGTTAAAATGGGCATCATCAGCGAAAGAGGTTGTTTTGGGAATTGCTCCTTTTGTGCACTTGCGTTTCATCAAGGCCGCATTATCACTTCGCGCTCACATGAGTCGATAATAGAGGAAGCGAAGATCATTCAGTTGGATGCGGATTATAAAGGTTATATCAACGACGTCGGAGGTCCGACAGCAAACTTTAGACATCCTGCCTGTAAAAAACAACTCAAGCACGGCGCTTGTAAACATAAGCAGTGTTTATACCCCGAACCTTGTGAACATCTGGATACCGATCATAGTGATTATATAGAGCTTCTCACGAAATTGAGAAACCTAGAAGGCGTTAAAAAAGTGTTTATTAGAAGCGGTATTCGGTACGATTACCTCATGTATGATCAAGATGATGCCTTTTTTTATGACTTGTGTCAGTATCATGTGAGTGGGCAGTTAAAAGTAGCACCAGAACATATTGATGAAACAGTTCTAGATTATATGGGAAAACCAAGTGGTAAACTCTATGGTCAGTTCGTTAAAAAATTTGATCAAATCAACCATGAACTTCAAAAAGAGCAATACATCATTCCTTATCTGATGAGTTCACATCCGGGAAGCACCATTCAATCTGCAATAAAATTAGCTGAATACCTCAGAGATATAAATTACACGCCAGAACAAGTCCAAGACTTTTATCCCACACCTGGGACCATGAGTACTTGCATGTATTACACTGAAATAGATCCCAGAACAATGAAGGCTGTATTTATCCCTAAAAGTAACAAGGAGAAGGCTATGCAGCGTGCGCTCCTCCAATATAAAAATCCAAGAAATTACGATTTGGTATATGAGGCATTAATTCTTGCCAACAGACAAGATTTGATCGGATTTCATGCAAAAGCACTCATAAAATCACGGTCAGAGCATTCGGGATATACGGGCTCTAAAAAAGGAAAACCGAGGGTATCCAATTCACAAACGTCTATAAAATCATCTGAGAAGACTAAAAAAAGACGGTAATTCGATAATATAACCCTTGAGGAGATGTCCCCCACTTCTTAAAGTGGGGGGCATATTCCTAATCCAGTGGGAGTATAAACTCCCACTGGATGCAATCCGGTAGGATTGCGCAAGGGTTACGAAGGTAGCGGAGCGGACTGAGTATACGCTTTGAGTATCAATGAAATGCGTTTATAACAAATTTTAAGGGGTGCTAAAATGAAAGAAAATAGGGTTATGATCGATGGAAAAAGTTTGACAATTGAAGATATTATCAACGTTTCAAGAAAAAATTTTAAAATCCAGATAACAGAAGACGCTTTAGTTAAAGTGGATAAAGCGAGAAAATTAGTCGATTATTTTGTAGATGAGAAAAAAGTAGTTTACGGGATCACCACGGGATTTGGTAAATTCTCTGATGTTGTTATTTCAAAAGAGGAGACGACTGATCTTCAAACCAATCTCATCATAAGTCATGCGTGTGGTGTGGGGACCCCTTTTACAGAAGATGTTTCCAGAGCTATTATGTTATTGCGTGTCAATAATTTAGCAAAAGGACATAGTGGTGTGAGAAGAGTGACGCTGAATACGCTTGTTGAAATGATCAATCGTGGTGTTCATCCCCTTATTCCAGAAAAGGGCTCGCTAGGTGCAAGCGGCGATTTAGCACCACTTGCACATATGGTTCTCGTTATGCTCGGTCTAGGTGAAGCCATCTATCAAGGAGAGAAACTCTCTGGCGCGGATGCCATGAAGAAAGCGGGTATTGAGACAATCGTATTGACATCTAAAGAAGGTTTGGCACTGATCAACGGCACTCAAGTCATGACTGCTGTGGGAACACTTGTCACTTATGAAGCGGTTCAGCTTTTAAAACTTTCAGATATTTCGACTTCTTTAACTGTAGAAGCGTTAAAAGGGATTACAGATGCTTATGATCCTAGACTGCATCAAGTTAGACCACATTTAGGACAAATCAAAACAGCAGAAAATTTGCTCAACATCTTGAAAGGCAGTAAACTCACAACTAAACAAGGTGAAATCAGAGTACAAGATGCCTATACGCTTAGATGTGTGCCTCAGATTCATGGCGCGAGCAAAGACGCGGTTCAATACGTGGTCGATAAAATTAATATAGAAATTAATGCCGTCACAGATAATCCAATTATTTTTCCAGATGATGAAGTGGCTTTTTCAGGCGGAAATTTCCACGGACAACCTATGGCGTTGCCATTTGATTTCCTTGGGATAGCACTTTCAGAAATAGCAAATGTTTCTGAGAGGAGAATAGAGAGACTTGTGAATCCACAACTCAGTGGTTTACCTGCTTTTTTAACACCACATGGCGGTTTGCATTCGGGTTTTATGATCGCTCAATATGCAGCAGCGGCACTTGTGTCTGAAAATAAAATATTGGCACATCCCGCAAGTGTGGACTCGATTCCTTCGTCAGCGAACCAAGAAGATCATGTGAGCATGGGGACTATTGCAGCTCGGAAAGCAAGAGAGATTTTGTTCAATGCTCAAAACGTGGTTGCAATCGAGTTATTGGCAGCGGCTCAGGCGATTGACTTTGATGATGCAAGTAAATTAGGCGCTGGTTCAAGAGCGGCATATGATGTCATCAGAAGAGAAGTCACAAAAATTGAAGAAGATCGTGTAATGTATCTGGATTTTAATAAAATATATGATATAATTAAAACTAATGAAATCGTAGAAAAAGTAGAAAGTGTCGTAGGGACACTGGCTATTAATTAGAAAGGTGATTATTTGTTATCTCAAGAAAAATTAGATCGTATCAATTTTTTAGCAAATAAGAAAAAGACTGAAGGATTGAACGATGAGGAGCTCAAAGAGCAATTAGAACTTCGAGAAGCTTATTTAAAAGCGTTTCGAAGTAGCTTTAAAAAGCAACTGGACAACATAGAAATTGTCTATAAGGATTAATTTTTGGGTAGATATCCCTTGAAACGATTAAAATTTCATTGGAGGTGTTTAAATGGCGGAGAAACAATACATTGTATTTAAGCTAAACGACGAAAAGTTCGCAGCCAATATCAACCACATCGCATCTATAACAGATTATGCTTCAATTACATCATTGCCAAATGGACCCGCATATGTGGATGGGCTTTTAAATCTGAGAGGCGATATCATACCCGTTGTCAACCTTAAGAAACGATTTAAAATGACGGATACAGTTGCAAGGGATAAACGCATCCTAATTGCTAGACGTGACGATATTCTCATTGGATTTTTAGTGGACGATGCCTCTCAGTCTATGTCTGTAGATGAAAAAGACGTGCTACCGCCTCCTAAAATTGCAATTAAAAAGGAGAATGCTTATATCTCAGAAGTGTGCATTCATAATAATGAATTGATAATCGTCATCGACCTAGATAAAGTCTTATCAGAAGATGAAATTAGTGAAATATTGGAAATCAATTAGTTAACAAATGTAAATTAAATAGGACCTATTTACTAAAAAAGCTCGCGTTATGTATATACGTGAGCTTTTATGATATAATAATCATTAGTCAAAACGTAGTGGAGTGTGTATTTTGAAGAATTTCATCGAGATAAAAGAATTGGATCAGATTATTAATAAAACAGCCGTCTCCATAGAAGACGGGAAGAAGGAGATTTTTGAGATCTCTGAGAAATCAAGACAAGATTACAATCACTATGAACAGGAACTTTTAAATATAAAAACGAAATTGACTTTAATTGTTAATGAGATTGACAAACTCGAAATTCGAGCTAAAATGGCCAAAAATATGATTGCTACGATTAACGCACATTTTGATGAATTTACAGAAAAGGACATCAAAGATGCCTATGAACTCTCTCAAAAAGTTCAAATTGAACTCTCTGTAAAGCGGCAAGAGGAAAGAGAGCTCCAAGATCGTAAAACAGAACTGGAAAGGCTTCTGATTGCCTCTAAAGATGTTATGAAGCGTTCTGAAGCACTTGAGACTAAAGTGAGTGTAGCTTTAGATTATTTGACCAATAGTATCTTTGAACAGTTAGAGGACCATAAACATAAAAAAGAAGTGAGCATAAAAATTATAGAAGCTCAAGAAAATGAAAAAAAGCGCATCTCTAGAGATATTCATGATGGGCCGGCCCAATCACTTGCCAATATCATTTTTAAAGCAGAGTATTTATCTAAGATTATTGATGTGGCACCTCATAAGGCTAAAAAAGAAATTTCAGAATTACAAGAAGATATTAGAGATACTCTGAAAGATATTCGGAAAATTATATATGATTTAATGCCTATGTCGCTCGATGATTTGGGTCTTATTCCAACACTCAATAAATTGATTTCAAATTTGATGGAAAGCCATCCCTTACAAATTGAAATGAAAATTAAAAATCTAGCACCCATTAACGATCCCCTGATCAACCTTACGGTTTTCAGAGTGGTGCAGGAGAGTTTTAACAACATCGTCAAGCATTCCAAATGTAAAAATGCATTATTATTGATAGATTGTACTGAGAAAAAAATTGAGGTGGAAATTATTGACGATGGTATTGGGTTTGATGCTAATGGGATGCTTAAGAAACCTAGCGGTTATGGCCTATACAATATGAGAGAAAGGATTGAGATGCTCAGTGGTATTTTTTCATTAAAGTCTCAAAATGGCAATGGCACCAAAATAAAAATTGTAATACCTAATAAAATATCTTGATGAGAGATGAATTTGGAGGAACTATATGAAGCCAATAAAAGTTGCAATTGTCGATGACCACGCACTAATTCGTGAAGGTATTAAAAAATTGCTTGAACTTGAGGAGAGCTTGGAAATTGTATTTTTAGCAGGTGATGGAGAAGAAGCTATAGCAATGCTTGATAAGCATATGCCAGATGTTATACTTCTTGATATCAATATGCCCAATTTGAACGGCATCGATACACTGCGTATTTTAAAAGATCAATTTAGTGAAATTAAGGTTATTATGCTCACGATTCATGAAGATGCGCAATACTTAATTGAGACCATCAATATTGGCGCAGAAGGTTATGTACTTAAAGATGCGGATGTGTCGTCACTCGTTAAAGCGATTCATAAAGTCACATTGGGTGAACTTTACATCCACCCAACACTTTCTGGTATTTTAGTAAAAGAATACAAGAAGAAGGATAAATCCATCGATGAAATGATTGGAACGAATTTGACAAAGCGTGAATATGAAGTCATTAGATTGATTTCTCAGGGGTACAATAACAAGGAAATTGCAACGGAACTGTTTATCAGCGAAAAAACTGTAAAAAATCACGTTTCCAATATTTTTAAAAAAATTAAAGTAACGGATCGTACTCAAGCGGCGCTTTATGCAATTAAGCACAATATTACAAAAATTTAATTCACTTGAACCTCAAATAATATTTCGGTATCCTATATATGTTAACTAAAGTATATTAACTGTAGTTGAAAGGGGATATTTATGGAAAACAATACAAATTTCGAAGCGTTATCCGAGGCACTGACACATAATTTCAGAAATGCTTGGGAAGCACTTGATGAATCTGAGACGAAGGCATGTTTTGAACTCAGTGAAAAGTATAAGGTGTTTTTGGATTTGGGGAAAACGGAAAGAGAAAGTGCAAGAGAGATTTTAAAACAAGCGGTATCTAAGGGTTATAAATCTGTTGAAGATTTTATTTCTGGAAAAGAAAGTTTAAAGGCGGGTTCAAAAGTTTATGCGATGAACCGTGATAAGTCGATTATACTCTTTGTGATTGGCAAAAAACCTTTAAAAGAGGGAATGAACGTTGTAGGAGCTCACATAGATGTGCCCAGAATTGATTTGAAACCATTTCCTTTATATGAAGAGAGCGATATGGCGTTTTTTAAAACACATTATTATGGTGGCATTAAAAAATACCAGTGGACGGCAATACCACTTGCTTTACATGGTGTTGTTTTTAATAAGCATAATGAAAAAATAGAGGTTGTAATCGGCGAAGATGATCAAGACCCCGTTTTGGCAATTACAGATTTGTTACCGCATTTAGCGAAAGATCAAACGAGTAAAACTTTAGCAGAAGGCATTGCAGGAGAGACGCTCAACGTTCTTGTGGGCAATATGCCCATTGGCGATGATAAGACGAAAAACAAAGTCAAACTCAATGTCCTTAAAATTTTAGATGAAAAATATGGCATCAAAGAAGAGGATTTTTTATCCGCTGAGTTCGAAATTGTACCAGCAGGTAAAGCAAAAGACTTAGGCTTTGATAGAAGTATGATATCCGCTTATGGTCATGATGACAGAGTTTGTTCGTATGCAGGACTGGCTTCAATACTGGAACTCTCTGATGTGGAAATGACTGCATGTGCTATGTTTATGGATAAAGAAGAAGTGGGGAGTCAGGGCAATACCGGTTCTCAATCCAGATATTTTGAAAATATGGTATCAGAACTTATCGCTTTACAAGAACCCAACTTTAGTGATTTGTACATTAAGAGATGTATTTCAAACACTGCTGTTTTATCAGGCGATGTGGGTGCAGCTTTTGATCCTAATTATGCTGGCGCTTATGATAAAAGCAATTCAGCACATATTGGTAAAGGTGTGCAACTTGTTAAATACACAGGTGCTAGAGGCAAATCTGGCTGTAATGATGCCAATGCAGAGTTCTTAGGTTCTGTTAGAAAACTCTTTAACGATAATAATATCGTTTGGCAAATCGGCGAACTTGGAAAAGTAGATCAAGGCGGTGGAGGCACAATTGCTTATATTCTTGCAAATTCAAATGCAGAGGTAGTGGATTGTGGTGTGCCAGTCTTGAGTATGCATGCCCCTTATGAGATTGTCAGTAAAGTTGACGTCTATATGACTTATAAAGCTTATAAAGCGTTTTTGAAGCGTTAAATGTGGTGTAGATTAATAAAGCTATAGTGACATAAACTGTTTACAACTGATTCACAAAGAGCATTGGAATAGTATTTCAAAATGTTGTATAATAAATGATAGAGTATGTAAAAGAGCATTCGTTTAATGCTCTTTTTTTTTAAAAATTTAAGGTATGAAAGATCCGTGAGGATGATTTAAATGGGAGGTCACTTATGAATAAAAAGGTTTTTATTGTAGATGATGAAGAAAATATAAGAGAGTTGATCTCGTTATATTTGACAAAAGAAGGTTATTCAGTTGAAACTTATGGTTCTGGCGAAGCTTGTCTTGAAGCTTTTAAATCCAATATACCAGATTTGGTATTGCTTGACATTATGATGCCAGGAATTGATGGCTATGACACTTTAAAAGAAATCAGAAAACTGGGTACGGTACCTGTCATTATGATTACTGCAAAAGAAGAAACTTTTGATAAAGTGCTTGGACTTGAACTTGGCGCTGACGACTATATTGTTAAACCGTTTGATCCTAAAGAATTAACAGCTCGGGTAAAAGCGGTTATAAGAAGATTTCAAAATACAGATAAGGCAGATACGGAAGGCATTGTATCAGTGCCGAATTTAACGATAAATATGGTGGATTATAACATTATTTACTTTGGAAATACTTTAGAGTTACCCCCAAAGGAAATTGAACTCTTGAATTATCTTGTGAATCATCCAAATCGTGTGTTCACAAGAGAGCAGCTTTTGGATCACATTTGGGGTTATGACTTCTTTGGTGAAACGAGAACAGTGGATGTGCATATTAAACGCCTTAGAGAAAAGTTTGAAAAACCGGATAATGGTTGGGAAATCAAAACGGTTTGGGGTGTTGGCTATAAATTTAAATTGGATTAGAGTTGAGGTGTATTCATGAAAACAATTTTTCATAAATTTGCCTTTATCTATATTTTAATTTTTTTGATATCCTTTATATTGATTATCATTGGCGTGAGGAGTGTTCTGGATTATTATTTTGTCAGCAATGAATCCGATCTGATCACTCAAAGAGCACAGAACTTTGAAAAAATTGTCAATAGTAAGTATGTCAATAGTATTAGTTTAGATCTTTTACAAGAACAGATTATGCTCCTCGATGGTTATACAGGTGCTAACATATGGCTGTTTACTGAAGAGGGTGCTTTTTATTCGACGTCTAATTCGACTTATGATATGCAGCTTGGTAAGTATCCTTATCTGGCGGATGATATTAAGTCTGTTTTTGAAGGGCGAGAAACAAGTCGAGAAGTCTTGTATGAAGGTATTTCGCAAGATCGCGTTTTAAGAGTGGGCTACCCCTTTCATGTGGGGGATAAGATTTATGCCATGTTCATAAATGTACCAATGCCTGAACTTGAAGATACCATTTCAAAAGTTTCAGTCATTATTTTTATATCTTTGTCAATATCGGGGTTTTTAGCGGTGACTTTGATTTTTATGATCACAAGAAGAATGGGACATGAAATCAAGGTTATTAATGATGCCGCTAAGTTCATCGCACAAGGGAACTTTGAAAAGAAGATTATTATTAACCGAAAAGATGAACTTGGTGAGCTCGCCGAAAGTTTTAATGCCATGGCAGCGGAACTCAATAAGCAAGAAAATACGAAGAGGATGTTTATCTCTAGTCTGTCTCATGATTTAAGAACACCACTTACAACCATTAAAGGATATACACATGGAATGCTTGATGGGACCATAGAGGCAGATAAACAGGAAAGATATCTTAAAATTGTATCTACGGAAAGCGATCGATTAATTAAAATGATTAATGATTTACTGGATTTATCTAAGATGGAAAGTGGTGCTTTGATCCTCAATAAAACAGACTTTGATATGAATGATGTGATTGTAAATGTTTTAGATAGTTTTGAGCAAAAAATAATTGATAAGCGTATTAAGTTGACCATAGATTTAACGAAAGAAAAAATATTGGCGCATGGAGATATGGCTTCAATCCAAAGGGTAATTTACAATCTCATGGATAATGCGACTAAATTTGTGAATATGGACGGTGAGATCAGCATTAGAACTGAACTTAAAAATGATAAGTTTTATGTCGGCATTAGTAATTCAGGCAATGTACTCAGTCCTAAAGAATTGAGTGTCATATGGGATCGGTTTACGAAACTGGACAAATCAAGAGGCCTTGAAAAAAAATCTTCTGGGTTAGGGCTTTCAATTGTCAAGGAAATCGTCAAAGCACATCATGAAAAGATAGAAGTATATAGCAATGAAGACATTGGTGTTGCCTTTATTTTCACTGTTGCAACACAGATTTTTAAATAGGCACGAATTAATAGGTGTACGGTGTACCTCGTGTCATGCGCATTATAGATCCCAAAGTTTTTTATAAGTTTTCAAAATTGTTCACAAAAACTTAAAAATGATATTGTAAGATAGCATAGTGGGAGGTGTATAGAATTGTTCAAAATCAATCCTGAAAAAAGACATAAGAATGCACTAGACCAACTTTTTTATGACGTTATGGAAGAAAAAGTAAGTTGTGCCGTGAAAAAAGGTGAAAATGTGATCAATACTTTTGATGTAGATGTCAGTGAGACTGACAGAGGTTACATCATTGAAGCAGAACTACCGGGGTTTTCAATTGATCAGATCACCATTATTTACGAAGATAATTATTTGAGCATTATTGCTCAAAAACAGGAATCCAATAAAAGTGATTTTATACGCCGCGAAAGAAGAAATGGTTTGTTTAGACGTAATTTTTTTGTTGAAGATGTTGAAAGAGAAAATATAAAAGCGACTCTTAAACATGGCGTTTTGACAATTGAACTTCCAAAAAGCACACATACAGTTTTTTAAATTTTTAGTGAGGTGATGACGAATGAATGAAAAAAAAGAGTCTAATATTCATGAGACAAATGCAGACTCATCAAAGGACCCGAAAACACTGGAAAATATGTATGTTGAAACTGAGGGCAATGTAGAAGGCAGTGAAGCTGAAATAAGCTTAGACGCAGGTGATGCAAAGCAAGAGCCAAGTGAAGTTCTCGAGCTGCAGGCGGAATTAAGTGAAAAAAGTGTATTCGTTGGTGGTGCTGAGTCACATATCATCAACGTGACTCAACAGGGTGCTTCGGAGAAAGTTAAAGTTAAGACTGCGCCTAAAGTCAAAAATGTATTAGCGGTATTACTTGCAATTGTGTTAGTGGGTTCAACTACTTTTACGGTAGGTTACTACCAAGGACAGATTAATCTTCAAGATGAAAAGATTAATGATCGTGTCAATGAGATTCTCGACAAAAATATCAATGATAAGGTCTATAATTCGGTTGTTAAGTATTTAGATGAGAAAGGTAATCCGATTACAGTAGGCGATGTGAACATTGCGAGTATTTTCAAAAATGTAAGTCATTCTGTAGTGGGACTAACCAGTAAATTGAAATATTTTGATTGGTTTAACAACGAACGCTATACAGAGGGTACAGGATCGGGTGTTATCGTCAAAGAAGAATCAGATCGTTATTATATTGTTACTAATTTTCATGTTGTTGACGGTGCCACAGAGGTTGTTGCTGAAATTGTAAGTGAGCAAATCGTACCCGCAACTCTGATTGGTTACGATGAAGATTCTGATTTAGCAGTGGTTTCTATCCTAAAATCGGACATTCCAGATGCCTATAAGAATCTGATTAAACCCATTCAGGTGGGGTCATCAAGTGATTTAGATGTTGGCGAACCCGCAATAGCGATCGGCAATCCACTGGGTTATAACAACACTGTAACTTATGGTGTCGTAAGTGCTCTTGAGCGCAAAGTGACGTCGGATCAATCCAATGCGTATATTCAGACAGATGCTGCGATCAATCCAGGAAATTCTGGTGGTGCACTGGTCAATAAAAAAGGTGAACTTATCGGCATTAATACGTCTAAGATTTCTGAAACGAGTGTTGAAGGCATTGGCTTTGCAATTCCAACGGATACGATAATGCCAATTGTTGCAGAGCTCATAAAAAATGGTTATATATCAAAGCCTTATATGGGCATCGGTGGTGTCGATATTGATGAAGAGACTTCCAAATTATACGAGATGCCTATCGGCGTACTGGTAAAATATATTTATGAGGATTCGCCTGCACTTAAAGCAGGATTGAAAGAAATGGACGTGATCATAGGCATAGATGATCAAAAGATCTTTACGATGGATGATCTTACGACCACTTTATCAAGTTATAAGCCTGGAGACACCGTTACAATAAAAGTCATTAGAGAAGGCAAAGATAAACTTGAATTACCGCTTGTCTTGGGCGATCGCAATAAAAAATAAAGGATAGAATGAATTCAACCCATATAACAAAAAGTGTATAATTTATTTATACACTTTTTTGACGTATAATAGGATTAATAAATGGAGCAGAGTCAAAAGGAGGCGTTAAACGATGGCTATCCAAAATATATATTTTGTACCTCATCCTCCCATTATTATGCAAGAGATTGGTGGGAGAGATGTTGAAAAAGTTGAGGAGACTGTATCGGCATATCACAAGGTAGCAAAGCAGATTGCTGAAGATAAACCCAAAACAATCGTATTTATCTCCCCACATGGACTATCTTTTGATAATGGCACTTGTCTCTACGACGCGATTTCTCTCAAAGGCGATTTTGAAATGTTCGGCGAATCTACAATAATTTTTCAAAAAAATATAGATCAAGAGCTGACAAGGTCTATCGAATCTTTTATGGATGAAAGTGATTTTACGAGTATTTTGATGACGCATGAACTTGTGAAAAGCTACAATCGATCTTTAAAATTAGATCATGGCGTCATGGTGCCAATGTATTTTATAGATCAGTACTATAGGGACTATCGGGTGGTTCATATAACACCGGGCGGAACATCTTTGTTAGAAAATTACAGAATAGGAATGCAGATTCGAAAGGCAACAGAACAAGCAAATGACTGCGTGCTTGTGTGCAGTGGGGATTTATCGCATGCACTCAAAAATTCTGGACCCTATGCTTTTCATAAAGAGGGACCGATATTGGATCGTGCGATATGTAATGCTGTAAAAAATCAGGATGTCGAGACGTTGCTTACCATAGAAGATACATGCCTTGAAAATGCAGCTCAATGTGGTCTTAAATCATTTTTAATGGGTTTTGGTGCACTTGATGGCTACGCGTATGAATCTGCCTTATACAGCTATGAGGGGCCTTTTGGAGTGGGATATATGGTGGCAAGGCTGACGCCACTTGCAAAATCGGATTCTTTTTATGGCACTTTTACTACAAAAAGAGCGCAACTGTTTGATGAACGCGTTGGTAGAGAAAGCTTATATGTATCTCTTGCCAGATTAACGATAGCGCATTATTTTAAAACAAGGCGAATGCTTAAGCAAGCCGAGTTTAAAAAGATAATTTTAGAATCAGATTTGTATCCTTTTACGGTAGAAGATGTCGCGACTTTTTTAGAGGCTCTATCAGATGAGCGCAAAGGCAGTTTTGTTTCGATTCATAAAAAGCATGCTCTCAGAGGGTGTATGGGCACGATTGAACCGGCGTTTTCGGATCTATACGATGAAATCACATACAATGCGATCGTTGCCGCCACAGAAGATCCAAGATTTAATGAAATTGGTCTGGATGAGATGGCAGATTTAGAGATTACAGTAGATGTGCTCATGCCAAAAGAGTCGGTTCAAAGCCTAGAGGCATTCGATGTTAAGCGCTATGGCATGATCGTTGAAAAAGGCCGTAAACAGGGGTTGTTGCTCCCCAATATAGACACCGTGACCAATGTCAAAGAACAATATCGGATTTGTCTTGATAAAGCGGGGATTTATATGGATCAAGAGGTAAAGCTCTATAGATTTGAAGTGATTCGATTTGAGTAGAAGGCAAGTCAAACAAAATGGCCTTTTCGGATAAATTAATAAAAATGAGAATATAGACCTAGTGGTGTTCAATGCTTTGAAATTACAAGGGTATGATGATTTGATTCAAATTGCCAACAGCCCAGAATCTTAAAAAAATCTAAACTGAATGTAATTTGGTCAAGAATAGTGTAAAATATTAGGTATACAGTCTACAAGTAACTTATAAGGAGCGTAATTGTGAAAGCAAAAATTAAATCGATGTTTAAAGTGGTAATAGTATTACAAATCGTTTCTATGATGATTTTTGGATCTTTTTTGAGTCAACCACTATTTGCAGCAAGTGAAGGGATACATGTTGTTGAAAATGAAGTGTTTGATCGTGTAACACTTATGTCAGCTTCTGAGGGCAGAATTCTGTTTTCAGATGATGCGGGTTATGGCTACCTTGATTATGAAGGGCATATTGTAATTCCTGCACAGTTTGAAGAGGCTGAAGCTTTTAATTCTGGTATCGCTCGAGTGACAACAGCAGAGGGCGTAGCTTACATTGATTCATTGGGTAAGACGGTCTTTACGCTGAAGGCACTTGCGACAGAACTGGATGTCAATATTGAAGATTTTTATATCTATGAATTCAGTAATGGTTTGGCTATGGTTGATAATTATGAGAGCATTGGATATATCAATACAACTGGAAAAATGGTAATTCCTTTTGGAACTTACTACGATGGCAATGTTTTTGGCAATCCTTTAGCACTGGTTTACAACGATGATTATGATCACTTTTTTATAAAAGCGGATGGTAGTAAAGCGTTTGAGACCAAAGCGGACTATGATTATTATGCATTTTCAAGTGGCAGAGCTGTGGTTTATGATTCTGCTAGTAGCCAATATGGTTATGTGGATGAATTAGGAAAGTTAGTGGTGCCCTTTACTTTAGACGATGCCTTTGATTATATAGGAGATATCGCGATTTTTGAAGAAGATGGCAGATATGGTGTTCTTAATAAAAAAGGAACGGTTATTATCAAGCCGACTTTTAAAAGTGCTCAGATTTCGGATGATGGCTATTTAATTGGTGATGACGGTTTTTTTACAATGATTTTAAGTGACCAAATGAAACCCATTGGCAAATTTTTAAGCGATTTGAACCCTGATTTTTATGAAAATCTCTATGTTGAAGATGAGGGCATCCATTATGTGTTTAAGGATTTTTCGGGTAATGCATTGACCACTTGCACTGAATATGCGTATTTAGGCGATCATATTTTTTCAGTGGACGGCGGTAAAATAATAGATACACATGATGTAAAAGCTAATCCTACACAAGCAAATGCTTTTAATGTAAATGTGGATTATGATTTTAAGTTCGTTGATAATACAGGCAAAGTTGTTCTGGATCTATCTGATTATGATAGTGTTGAACCTTTTAGTGAAGGCCGTGCAGTTGTTGAAAAGGATGGAAAATATGGTTATATCGATAAAACAGGAACAGTTGTTATCTCCATTCAGTACGAAAGTGCGGGCAATTTTAGTGCGGGTAAAGCATCAGTCTACCATAATGACAACAGTTATACTCTAGATTTAAATGGAAATATAATAAGTGATGAAGATGACTATGGGAATGGCAATTCTAACCCTGCTTTCTATACGATTTCAAAAGAGGGCGATGGCTATGTAGGGATTGCAAGTACTGAAACTGATCAAATTGTGTTGCAACCTAAGTATTCCAGTATTGAAGATATGGGAAACGATGTGTTTTTATTAGAATCTGATGGACTCTATGGCTATTACGATGCCCAAAAGAACAGATTAGTGGATCCAGCTTATGAAGATATGGCTATTTTTCCAACAGATAATGTGATTATAGCAGAGTCTAAAGCGCATTTATATGGTATGACAGATTTGAGCGGTAATGTGCTCGTCGAGTCAAAATATGAGTACATCAGTGCCCTAGATAATGGTTTATATGAAATATCAGATGAAAATCAGCTGTCGGGTGTGGTGGATCATAAAGGCAATGTGATCGTTGATGCTGCATACGATTATGTTGAGGCTTACGTTACAGATCAGGTGCTCGTTTTGGGATTAGAAAAGGGGATTGTTTATTCTACCTTGATCTATGATATGAAGCGTAAGACGGTGATCAATCGGAATTTAAGTGGTTACCCAATGGCATTAGGAGATCATAGTGTCGTTTTAGAATCAGAAGATGGCGAAGTGAATGTAGTGGGTTTTAATGGCAATGTTATTTATAGAACGACAGATGTTTTTGTAGAGACTTATGGGGATTACCATCAGTTCATGGATGAGCATGATGTGTACTACATTGTCGATAAAGCTGGAAAAACTTATCTTGAAAATAATACTTTTGATGATCTATACCTACCAGTGGATTCAGATCATATGATCTTTATGGAAGCGGATAAATTTGGGATAGTGGCGCTGGATGGTACAGTAAAGACAAAGGCTTTATACAGTCAAGTCAGTTATTTAAATGATGGTGTTATGGCTGTTTTAGATAATGGTCAATTCGGATATATCCATGTTGACGGTCAATACATTGTCAAACTGGGTGAATACGACTATCTTTATAATTTTACCGATGGATTGGGGCTTGTGATTAAAGTGAATGATTAGTCAACGATTAACGGGATGAGTTCAAATCTATATTCTATTTAAAATGTAAGAGGTTTCTTAGATCATGCGTATCTTCCTTATCTAAGAAACCTCTTTTTTTATGTAGCGGATGAGTTTGATGCGCACAATTTATTGAGAATTTAACGTTGACTTAACAACAATTTGTTCTTAAAGTGATAGAATCCAGAGTATGGTAGCCTTATATATAAAATTTGACTTTGCTTAGGGCAATGGAGGAGATTGAAGATGTTTAATAAATATTTTGGCCATTATTTACTTTCAAAACATATTATCACGAAAGAACAACTGATCATTGTGTTATCGGACAAAAACAAGTCGCGTGTAAAATTGGGCGTGTTGGCAATTGACGCGGGTTATATGACTGCAGCTCAAGTTACTGAAGTTCATAATCTTCAGGCTAAAAAGGATCGTCGATTTGGGGATCTCGCTATTGAAAATGGATTTCTTACAGAAGAACAACTTGAAGTCCTGTTATCTAAACAGCAAGAATCTCATACGACTCTTGGTCAGGTTTTAATGGATGAGCAAATAATGAGTTATGATGATTATGAGCAATTGCTTGTTCAATATAAGATAGACTCAGGTTTTTCAGATGATGAGATAGAGATTCTTAAATCCAATGACACGGATGCCATTTTGGAATTGTTTCTGGA
This sequence comes from Fusibacter sp. 3D3, assembly GCF_001748365.1. Taxonomy (GTDB): domain Bacteria; phylum Bacillota; class Clostridia; order Peptostreptococcales; family Acidaminobacteraceae; genus Fusibacter_A. The sequence continues at coordinate 70,477 of NZ_BDHH01000007.1, forward strand.
CATGGGGAATACTGAAGAAGTCAAATTGTTTAAGGCGTACGTTGAGCTTTTCATTAGGAATATAATTCGATTTGTCGATAGAGATGTGGTGATCGGGAAACCTTATTTGACTGAAGTATATGCCTATCAAAACTACGCTTCTCAAGATATCGTGGGCTCTTATTCGATGGAAACAGGCTTGTCCGCAAGTGATGATGTCATTATAAAATTTGCAATGGCATATACGAATATGTCTATAACAGAAGTTAATGCGATGGCTAAAGATGCAATCGGTGAATTTATGAATTGTCAAAATGGACTGTTTATTTCAAACTTATATCATAAAGGCATAAACTGTAATATCGAACCACAAGTGTTTAGAGAAAAAGGCGAAATAACAGCGCAGATGAAACTGTTCGTGTTGCCGTGTGATCTACCGTTTGGGAACGTCGATATTTTATTTAGTATATAGAGGGAGTGGTGAAAGGTATGGCTAGAATTTTAATTGTGGATGATTCGGCAATCTCACGGATAAAACTTAAAGATATTTTCGAATTAGATTGTCATGAAATCGTTGGTATGGCAGAAGATGGTTTAGAAGGTGTTGAAAAATTTAAAGCCTTAAAACCAGATCTCGTAACACTAGATGTCACAATGCCTAAGATGAAAGGGCTCGATTGTTTAAAAGAAATTATGACTCTTGATCAAAACGCAAATGTAGTCATGATTTCTGCACTGGGTAAAGGCGATACGATATTAGAAGCATTAAATGCGGGTGCATTGAATTATATTACAAAACCTTTTGAAGAAAAGCAGGTCCTTAAAACAATTCGTGAGGCATTAGAGGAGCTGTAGAGCATTTTATTGCTTGGAGAGGATTATGAGCGAAACCGTTTTAAATTTAGTAGAAGATGCTGAAGTCGTTTTGAATACTGTAAAAGCAAGTCGTATAAGCACATATTTTGAAGAATATCCTTCGTGTAAAGGCATCGTCGTACAGGACGAAAGTGAGAGGCCTGTTGGATTGGTGATGAGAAATCATTTTTACCAGAAGATTGGTACTCAGTTTGGATACTCATTATATATGAACAGACCTATTGAGCTTCTTATGAAAACTGAAATTATTAAGGTGGACAAAGATTGTGATTTAGCTACTTTTGGGCTAAAAGCAATGAACCGACACGAAAATGATGTTTACGATCTGGTCATCGTCATGGATGCGGAAATATGCGTTGGTGTCATCAGCATTTCGAACTTTTTAGCGGTGATGTCTGAGATCAAACAACGTGAGATCGAATTGCTCAATAACCAGCAGCGCATCTTAAAAGAGGCTAATGAGCAGGAAAAGAAATATCGACTGGAAATTGAGCAAAAAAATCAGTCTATTAAAAGTTTGTTAAATAATGCAGATCAGGGCTTTTTAAGCTTCACTGAACCGTTGCTTATCTCGGAAGAAGTGAGTAGTGTCTGCGAGTCTATCTTTGGAAAACCGATTTCGGGATTGCATTTTGGCGATCTCATGCGTTCCTTTTTAAGACATGACACTTATGAAATGCTTTTGGATTCTTTAGAAAGTTTGTTTCAACAAACGAAAAAATCAAGGGCGAAAGCTTATCTTAAATTGTTGCCAGAAACCTTTAAAACAGACAAACGCGATATACAAATCGATTACAAACTGATTGCTTTTAATGAAGATAAAAAGCTCATGGTCATTTTAACGGATATCACAGACAAAATTGCTCTAGAACAAAAGCAACAAGACGAAAAAAATAATATGAAGTTAGTGCTCGCTGCACTGAATAATAAAACAGAGATTCTCGAAGCGGTTGAAGATGCGCGTCTGTTCTTCAAGGCAAAGTATAAAGAAATCTTAAAAGAGTCGAGCAGTGTTTTGGAAGGTCTCAGCGAAGTGTTTCGCAGGGTTCATACGATGAAGGGCGATTTTGCTTTATATGCTTTTCACAACACGGCAGTGGGATTGCATGTGATCGAAGATCAGTTAGCGGCATATTTAAATGCTGTAGAGCCTATAGACCCCACAGAGCGTATAGCCGGTCTTGAGTTAGAAACCTACTTAGATACGTTAAATTTTGAAAATATCATCAGCAAAGATATTGAAATTATTGAAAATTTCCTTGGGAAGGGGTACTGTGAATCTGAAAAGAAAATGACTGTAAACCTAGAGCAGGTTGAACTTTTTATAAAAGCAATAGAAGCGCGATTTGAAAAAGACGATAGAACCTATCTCGTCGGAAAGATTCGCGATTTGACGAATCCAACACTAAACGAGATTCTATTGAGCTACAGCGATTATGTCAAAATACTTGCGCTCAAACTCAATAAGTCGATTTCAGAATTTCAGGTCACGGGCTCCACGGTGCCTATTAACCGAAAGTATTATGCTGGATTTTTAAAAAGTTTGATTCATATCTTTAGAAATATTGTGGATCACGGCATTGAGTCGCCAGAGGAAAGGGTGGAAGGGGGTAAGCCAGAAGGTGGTGCAATTCGATGTGATCTTCGTGTGGATCACCATGCCATTAGAATGATGATTTCAGATGATGGGAAGGGAATTGATCCAGAACAAATTCGCCTAAAAGCTATAGAAAAGAACCTCTATACACCGGCGTCTGCAGCGCTTTTTTCTGATAAGGAAATGATTCAAACGGTATTTAATGCCGATTTCTCGACACAGAGCAAGGTGAGTATGCTGTCTGGGCGCGGTGTTGGTCTCTATGCCGTTAAAACGGAAGTGGAAACTCTGGGGGGAAAAGTAGAAGTGGATTCTGTGAGGGGTGAGGGGACTCAGTTTCGTATGGTGTTGCCTTTAGAGCGGATTTAGAGGATTTAGAGGACAAAAGGGGATTGAATATCAAAAAAAGAAATGGATCTGTTGCAATTGCAATAGGTCCATTAGTTTTTATCCCTTCACGTAAAACAGACGGCTTAAAGAAACCTTAATCCAAAAAAGGAAAAACCCGAAACATTTAAATATAAACGTTTCGGGAATATTGGTGCCGAAGGCGGGGGTCGAACCCGCACGAGTGTTACCTCTCCGGATTTTGAGTCCGGCGCGTCTGCCAATTCCACCACTTCGGCGCGGAACTTCTCTATAATAACATAGGTTTAGTTGTGATGCAATACCCTTTTGAAAAAATATTATATTTCTTTTTTGTTATAATAATTTAATCCTTGAAATCTTAAAATATGGTAAACTGAAATTAATAGTGAAAGTTAGACAGTAAGCCATTTTAATGGAATATGAGGAGGTATTATGTATAGCGAAAGACTTAAAAAAGTAAGATCACATATGAGCCTGAATCAAATCAATGCCATGATTGTAACCGCTACAGATTCGATCTTTTATTTACTTGGTGTGGAGATTCATCCTGGAGAGAGATTGCTGGCACTCTTAATTGAAGAACACAGTGCGGTCCTCTTTTTAAATGCATTATTTCCACTTAAGGAGACCTTGCCTGTGGCAGTGAGATATTATAAGGATACAGATAGACCGATTGAAATGATTTCAAAAGAAATTGAGGATCAACTTACAGTCGGCATAGATAAAGAATGGCCAAGTCGATTTCTGCTAGAATTAATGGGGCTCAAACCATCGTGTCATTTCGTGAATGGGTCCATAACGGTTGATACTGCAAGACTTATCAAGACCAAAGACGAAGGCCAATGGATGCAGAATGCATCGAGCATAAATGATGAGGTCATGCGACGTGTTTATGCATACATTCAGGATAATGTGGGGATAAAGACAATCACAGAGAGCGCGTTGCAAGAGCAAGTCAAAATATTTAATTCAGAATTAGGGGTTCATGAGCTTTCATTCACACCACTGATCTGTTTCGGTGAGAATGGTGCAGAGCCACATCATGACAGCGATGAGACCCTATTAAATGAAAATCAAGCCATTATTATAGATATTGGTGGCAGAAAAGAAGGGTATTGCTCTGATATGACCAGAAGCTTTTTTTATGGGACACCATCGGATGAATACATCAAAGTATATGAACTCGTTCGAAAGGCAAATCTTGCTGCGATAGAAGCGGTTAAACCGGGGGTTCGCTTTAAAGAGATTGACGAGGCCGCTAGGCATGTGATTGAAGAAGCGGGCTATGGTGAATTTTTCACGCATAGGACCGGCCATGGTATTGGGATCAATGTTCATGAATATCCGGACGTTTCAGCTGTTAACGAGATGATTTGTGAAGCGGGGATGACTTTCTCCATTGAACCGGGCATTTATCTCACTGGGAAATTTGGCGTAAGAATTGAGGATCTTGTTTGCGTTACAGATGAAGGGTGTGTCGTTCTAAATCAATATCCGAAGGCGCTTATGACGATTAATGTGCCTAAACTGGAATGTAAAATCTAGTGTATATCATGTTGTGAATTGGATCAAGTTGCCTTGGTCCTTTTACATATTACAGAATAGGGTATGAATGAAATGTCGTAAAAAATTGATGAACTGATGGAACTTTTTGAAACTGGCAGACGTCCTAAACATATAACCTCTTAAGAAGGGAGTGAGACCATGGAAACGAAGCTACTTGAACGCGCGATTCAAGGAGATGTAGAAAGCTTTGAACAACTGATTAAAACTTATAATCGGTATGCTTACAACATTGCCTATAGAATGATGGGCAATGAAGAAGATGCAAAAGATATGTCTCAAGAAGCTTTAATAAAAGCCTATAAGAGCATAAAAAAATTTAAAATGGAATCTAGTTTTTCCACATGGTTATACAGAATTGTAATTAATACCTGCAAAGATGAACTTAGAAAGAGAAAAGAAGCAACTTATTCGCTTGATGAAACCTTTGGTGAGGACGATGGCTTAAAACATGAAATGAGTGATGAACAATCGGATCCGATACTTATTTATGAAAAGGCTGAGCTCAAAGCTAACATTGAAAGCGCGTTAAATCGATTGTCAGATGATGGTAAATCGGTGGTGGTTTTAAAGGATATTATGGGATATTCCTATGATGAAATTGGTGAAATCTTACAAATTCCGATTGGAACTGTAAGGTCAAGGTTAAATCGTAGTAGGTTGGCTCTTAAGGAAATACTTAGGGTACAAATTGCAGAAAGCTAGAAAGGAGTGAGTTAAATGAAATGTGATGATGCACGTTTGCTGATGAATTTGGCAATAGATGATGAAATTAATCATGAAGACCTATCTCAACTCAATGCTCATTTAGACCACTGCGAGCAATGTACTGTAGAGTATGAAGAGCTTAAATATCTAAAAGAGTTGATGGGTGAAATGGAGATGAAAGAGCTCCCAAATGATTTTGAGAAAGAATTACATGTTAGATTATTAGAAGCTAATTTTTTAAATCGGCGTGATAAAATGCCAGAGCAGAAAACAAAAATGCTCGGCAAACTTAAAGATTGGGTCACTGGTCACGGTCAGTATGTAGTGGCAGCCGCCGCGATTGCGTTAATCGTATTGATCAGCAACAATCCAATACGACTTGGAGGCTATAAAAGTGCTGAAAGTATGGATGGTCAAGCGCCTTTGTTTGCAGCCGGCAAAATGGAAGAAAATGCTAGTGCCTATGGTATGGATGCATCAGCGCCACAAGCGGCTGAAATGGCAACCGAAACGGCAGATGAGCGTGGCATTGGTGGTGGTGCTTTAGATGACAAAACAACTTCTGCACCACAAGAAAAACCTAGCGCTTCAAATAGAGCGATCAATAATGATTCATATAGAACAGATCGCATGATTATAAAGTCAGGTAACATCAATCTAGAAATTGTAGATTACGATGGTATCCTTGATGATATCAAGCAAAATGTCATCACTTGGGGAGGCTATATTGAAAATGAAAGTACCTCAAAGAGCAGTTATAATGCTAGAAATCCTCAAGATGATCTAAAGTACGGTTCTGTCATAGTGCGTATTCCAAATGACAAATTTGAAGAAATGATGTCCCTGTTAAAAAGTTATGGCAATGTCATCTATGATAACGTTTATGCACAAGATGTGACAAAAGAGTACAGAGACACCGCACAAGAAGTCGAAAATTTAAAATTGACCGAAACGCGTTTTAGAGAACTTTTGTTAACCGCAACGGATATGGAAGATGTACTTGCGATTGAAAATGAGTTGACGCGCATTAGGAGTCAAATCAATCAATATGAGCGCAGATTAAAAGATTGGGAAGTACTTGTGGACCTTTCAAGCATCAGCGTTGAATTGAATGAAGTGAAGAGCTTGGAACCTGTCTTTGAACCCATTGATGATTCACTCTTTGGCAAGGCTAAATCCGAGTTGATTAAGACGATAAATAACATCAGAAAATGGCTTGAAAACATCTTTATATGGGTGATCGCCAATTCGCCAATACTCGTTTTAATAGGTATTGTTGCTGTTATATGGCGCATTAGAAGCAATAGAAAGAACAAACAAATGAAGTCATAATGATCCAAAAAAATATATGACAATTGGAATCCCTATACACACCGTATAAGTGGACTAGCTCGAAAGGAGAATTTTTATGAAAAACAAAATAATGATGATGGTAGCGTTAATGATGGTGGGCTTTTTAACCATAGGCGCAGTCAATTCGGCACCGATTTCGACGGCAGATGTACAATCAGAAACCAACCAAAGAATTGTAACGGTTACTGGTGAAGGTGAAATTGTGGTGTCTCCAGATTTAGCCTATATTGATTTAGGTGTACAAACCAAAAATGTAGATGCTCAAAAAGCGCAACAGGAAAATACAACTAAAATGAATGCAGTGATCGAAGCGATTAAAAAAGCGGGCATTAAAGCAGAAAACATTAAGACAACAGGTTATAGTATTTATCAAAATTACGATTATATGCCAAATGGTGAAGTAAAGAGCGAATATTATCAAGTGAATAATATTGTCAATTTGAAAATTAATGATATTGATGCTGTAGGCAAACTTATTGATATTGCAACTGCTGCAGGTGCAAACAATGTAAACAGCATTAGATTTACTGTATCAGATGATTCAAAATACTATGCAGATGCCTTAAAACTTGCGATGACAAACGCCAATTCAAAAGCAACGTCAATCATGGGCACATTTAATAAAAAACCAGGTTTACCAATGAGCGTTTCTGAAGTGAGCTATGGTGGTGGCGTTGTCTACGAAGCAAGCAATGTAAGAATGGCAATGGACACTGGAGCGTCCTCTACACCGATTGAATCTGGAGAAATTACGATTACAGCAACCGTTAGTGTAGGTTATGATTATTAAAAACAAATGACACCTGAGTTGTAAATGAATTAGACTCTTTTAAGGGACGCTATGTGAAGTTATAGCGTCCTTTTAGTATGCAAATTAGTATGCAAACTGGATTTTGACACTCTAACTAAACATGTTATAATAAGCTATATGACTAAAATCAAGGAGATGACTATGAACCGGATCGTAATAGTAGATGGGAATAGCTTAATTAATAGAGCATTTTTTGCAATGTCAGAGCTTAAAACCAGTAAAGGGGTTTATACAGGTGGCGCACTCGGTCTTACGACCATGATATTTGGCTTAATAGATGAATTTGAGCCAGATTATTTTTGTGTCGCTTTTGATATGAAGGGGCCCACCTTTAGACATAAAACTTACGCGCAATATAAAGGCACTCGAAAGGGAATGCCAAATGAACTTGCGATGCAAATGCCCATTGTCAAGGACATATTAGATGCTTTAAAAATACCTAGAGTAGAATTATCAGGCTACGAGGCGGATGATTTAATCGGTACGATTGCACATTACTTTGCAGACCGTGATATAGAGGCACATGTTATAACAGGCGATAAAGATGCCTTACAACTGGTCAGAACGCATATACATGTGCACATTACGAAGAAGGGGATTACACAGCTCAAAGAATATAAAAATGAAGATATTATAGAGGAACTGGGCGTAGATGCTCATCACGTGATCGATTATAAAGGGCTCAGTGGTGATGCGTCGGATAATATTCCTGGAATTCCAAGCGTGGGGCCCAAAACAGCAGCGAAGCTTCTTTCTGAATTTGGCACTGTTGAGAATTTGATCATGAACGTCGAGCAAGTGAGCAACAAGAGATGGAGAGAATTGGTGATTGACTTTGCAGATCAAGCAATGCTCTCAAAGCGACTAGCGACCATTATGATCAATGTGCCTGTTGAACTTGATACAGAAATGTTTAAATTAAAAGAGCCGGACACTGAAACTGCCATAAATCTTTTTAAGCAGTATGAAATGAACGGTTTATTAAGTCGTTTAAAAGTTAAAACTGAGGTCGTTGAGCACAGATCAGAAATTGAAATGATAGATGTGGATGCGCTTATAAAATTAATTGAAATTGAAAAGACATTTGCATTTAAAATGATTTACAATAAAGTGGATTTGAGAAATGATGCTCTAATTTGTGCAGTTTTCAAGGTGAAAGATCAGATTTGTATCGTTGATGATGTCGTGGTACTTGAAAAAATGACTGCTATTTTTGAAGATGAGAAAATTTATAAAATAGGCTTTGATGTAAAGAATGAGTATCTTTTTCTAATGCAAAAAGGCGTTGATTTAAAAGGCGTCAAATTTGATGGGTATATTGCAGCCTATCTCATTGAACCCAGTAGAAGGGGTTATGATCTAAGTGAACTCGTCTTTGAACAGGCAACCCTTAAGATTGCATCCGAAGAAGAAACTTTGGGCAAAGGTGCTAAAAAGATAACGCCAGATCAATTGGATATAGTGGACCTTCACCAGTATGCTCGAGGTCTAGTTATTGGCATCGATATTTTAGCAGAAAAACTGGATGAAAAGCTGGCATTAAATCATTTTAAGAAGCTCTTTGATGAAGTTGAAGTGCCTCTTGTGAAAATACTATCGGATATTGAATTCACTGGATTTAACGTGGATTGTAAAGCAATAGACCACATCGATGAGTTGCTCACTGGACAAATCGCAGAAATTGAAAAAGAAATATATGTGCAATCAGGCGAAGCCTTCAATATCAATTCGCCAAAGCAATTAGGTGTTATACTGTTTGAAAAATTGGGTTTGACGTCGATTAAGAAGACAAAGACGGGTTATTCTACATCACATGACATTCTCGAAAAACTCGCATCTAAACATGCCATTGTATCTGAAATAATTGAATACAGAACATATACCAAATTAAAATCAACCTATATTGATGGTCTTAGAGCTGCGATCAATCCTGTCACGGGGAGGGTTCATACCTCTTTAAATCAAACGATTGCCGTTACAGGTCGATTGAGTTCCACGGAACCCAATCTTCAAAACATACCCATCAGATTGCCTATGGGACGCAAAATTAGAAAGTTTTTTATTCCAGATGAAGGGTGTATTTTACTGGGTGCAGACTATTCGCAAATCGAGCTCAGAGTATTGGCGCATTTATCAAAAGATCCTAATTTAATTGAAGCGTTCACACAAAACTTGGACATTCATACGAAAACGGCTTCACAAGTTTTTGGCATAGAAGAAGCAGAAGTCACCTCATTACAGCGGAGCCATGCAAAAGAAGTGAATTTCGGAATCGTCTACGGGATGGGGGACTTTGGGCTAGGAGAGAGCTTAGGCATTTCACGGAAAGATGCTAAGACTTATATTGAAAATTATTTTATAAGTTATCCAAATGTTCAAGGCTTTATGGATCATGTCATTGAGGTTTGTAAGCAAGAGGGCTATGTTGAAACCCTTCTCGGCAGAAGACGTGATATAGCGGATATATCGAATAGTAATTTTATGCTTAGATCTGCAGCTGAGAGAACTGCAAGGAATACGCCAATTCAAGGGTCCGCGGCAGATATCATCAAGATAGCGATGATTAAAGTTTTTGAACGTCTGGAAGTGGAGCAGCTCAAGTCCAAATTGATCTTACAGGTGCACGATGAACTGATTCTCAATGTACCGTTTGATGAACTGGAAAAAGTAAAAGTGTTACTCAAAGAGAGCATGGAGTCTGCATATGAACTTCTGGTCCCTCTGAAAGTAGATATGAATACAGGAGAGAGTTGGTACGATGCAAAGTAAAAAAATGCTCGTGGGGATCACAGGGGGGATAGGGAGTGGCAAAAGTGCCGCTTCAAGCATTATTAAGAAACTGGGGTATCCCGTGGTAGATGCGGACGTCATATCAAGACAAATTCTTGAAAAAGGAACAATGGCCTATAAAAAAGTAGTTGAGGCTTTTGGAACTCAAATTTTATTAGAAGAGGGACAGATCAACAGAACCTATTTAGGTGAAATGATTTTCAATAATGCCTTAGAGCGTCAAAAGCTTAATGCAATCGTTCATCCAGCCGTTTATGAAGCTATTAAGAGTGAAATTAATCGTTTATCAGAGGCACATCAGTTGATCTTTGTAGATGTGCCATTGCTCTTTGAAAATGGCAGAGCGGATGACTATGATGAAGTTTGGGTTATTAATGCAAGTGATGCTATTCGCATTGAGCGCATCTGCAAACGGGATCATGTGGATGAGGCTTATGCCATTTTAAAGATAAAGGCTCAGATGTCACTTGCTGAGAAGGCAAAACTTGCAACAAGAGTGATTGAAAATGAGGGGGCGCTAGAATCTTTGGAAAAAAGCGTAGTAGCACTGTTAAATTCGATAAAAAAATAACGAAAGTTGCCTTGAAGAGTTTAATTGTTTATAATGAAATTGACTAATTTTTAGGAAGGTAATCCAGTATGAATGAAATGAAAAGTTTAGCAGATATAGATAATATCCAAATTGCAGAAGATCGTAAGTTGTTTTCAGCAACACATGACGAGATCGTTAATGGGTTAACAACTGATGTCTATTTTTTAAGAACTTTGGATATTCTTAACGCACTTGAACTTGCAGATGCAGAAGTAATCGCAGAAATATTTCCACGAAAGCCAGGTGTTTTTGTTGGAATAGCAGAAGTTCTAGCATTGCTAGAAGGAAAAAATTTGCAGATAGATGCTATTTCTGAAGGCGAATCGTTCGCTGAAAAAGATACCGTGATTAGGATCAAGGGGAAATACAGTGATTTCGCTATATTTGAAACGACGATTCTAGGCATGTTGGCAAGCAGTTCTGGATGGGCCACCGCTTCTAGAGAGGTTAAGGAAGCTTGTGGGGATAAGTTTTTCTTGTGCTTTGGCGCAAGACATGTACATCCTGCTGTGGCCCCAGTTATGGAGAGAGCGGCGGTTATCGGTGGTGCAGGTGGTGCAAGTTGTATTTTAGCAGCACTACTCAGTGACATCAAACCATCGGGGACAGTGCCGCACAGTGCAATGCTCATTGCGGGAGATACATTAACGGTTGCAAAAAAATACGATGAAATCGCAGCGCCAGAGCATAATCGGATCGTCTTAGTAGATACTTTTAAGGATGAAGTAGAAGAAGCTATAAGAATTGCAAGAGGCCTTAACGGGAAGCTCTATGGCATTAGGCTAGACACCCCAAGTGAAAGAGGGGGTGTAACTGTAGGTTTGGTAAAAGAGATGAGAGCTAAACTTGATCTTGAAGGTTTTAAAGACGTTAAGATTTTTGTATCAGGTGGCTTGTATCCTGAAAAAATTAAACTACTGAGTGCTGCTGGAGCCGATTCCTTTGGCGTAGGCAGTTACATTTCGGCAGCATCGCCAATTGATATGACGATGGATATCAAAATGGTCAACGGGAAAGCGGTTGCAAAACGCGGCAGGATCCCAGGTATGGTTGAAAACCCGAAATTGAAGCGCATAAGAGATTTTAAGTAATAGGAAAAAGGCTGTTTCAATATGAATATTGAGACAGCCTTTGTTTTTTATAACAAAACAAGAGCCTTGCAATTTCAAGGCCCTTGTTTCAATTGGTGCGGATGGCGGGATTTGAACCCGCACGAGCATTGCTCACTACCCCCTCAAGATAGCGTGTCTGCCGTTCCACCACATCCGCACGTTACTTTATTCATTATAGTGACATTACATATACAAGTCAATAGGAAAAATGAAAAAAATTTGTATTTTCAAAGGGTAAAGGAGATGTGAAGTTGAAAGTCAATCATTTCAATGGCTATGTAAATTGTCTGAATATAACAACATTTTAAAAAGTAAAATGAAATTGCCTATTAAGTGTGCACTCAAAAAAATACAAAAACATTTGACGAAGAATAAGTCTTATGTTACGATATTGATACAAAGATCTTAATATAAATGATGGATTGTGACTGATGACGCAGGCAAGACCAAAATAGTTGTTTATGGATAAAACCATAGCGCAACTTTTTGGTCTTTTTTTTATCACAAAAGCGTTACAGAACACGATATTGTTCGGCCGAACAAGTAATAGATCCAAATTCATAATTTTGATTACAGGAGGTGGCCATGAAAAATAGATTTCCAGAAAACTTTCTTTGGGGTGGTGCGACGGCAGCAAATCAAATGGAAGGCGCCTATAATGAAGATGGCAAAGGCTTAAGTGTGCAAGATGTGACCCCAAAAGGGGGTTTTGGACCTGTGACGGAAGGCCCCACAGAAGACAATATGAAACTGGTGGGCATTGATTTTTATCACCGTTACAAAGCAGATATAAAATTACTTGCAGAAATGGGGTTTAAAGTTTTTAGAATTTCAATCGCATGGACGAGAATCTTTCCACTTGGAGATGAATTAACACCAAATGAAAAGGGATTAAAGTTTTATGATGATGTTTTTGATGAATGTTTAAAGTATAAAATTGAACCCCTAGTGACGATTTCGCATTATGAAACGCCGCTTCATTTAGCCAAAGTCTATGACGGGTGGAAAAATCGAAAAATGATTGATTTTTATGAGCGTTATGTGACAACACTTTTTGACAGATACAAAGATAAAGTCAAATATTGGTTAACTTTTAATGAGATCAATTCCATATTACATGCGCCCTTTATGAGTGGTGGTATTATAACACCTAAGGAAGCGTTATCAAAACAAGATTTATACCAAGCGATTCATCACGAACTGGTGGCAAGCGCACTTGCCACTAAAATAGCACATGAAATTAATCCGAGCATGCAGATCGGTTGTATGGTTTTGGCGATGCCAGTATACCCGATGACACCCAAACCTGAAGATGTCATGAAAACACTTGAACTGGATAGAAGTAATCTTTTGTTTAGTGATATTTATGTAAGAGGGTATTATCCTTCTTATGCAAAACGGTTATTCAAAGAGAATGATGTTGTGATTCATATGGAAGATGGCGATGAAGCGTTGCTTCGAAATACAGTTGATTTTATCTCTTTCAGTTACTATATGAGTATTTGTGAGACCAGTGAAGAAACAAAAGCGCTTGGGGCAGGCAATATCTTTCCAGGTGTGAAAAACCCATACTTAAAGGCAAGTGAATGGGGCTGGCAAATAGATCCATTGGGTCTTAGATATGTTTTAAACACACTTTATGACCGATATCAGAAACCGCTCTTTATCGTAGAAAATGGTCTTGGCGCAGTGGATGAACTCATAACAGATGCACATGATCATAAGACGGTTAATGATGATTATCGCATTCAATATCTCAACGATCACCTCGTTCAAGTCGGCGAAGCCATAGAGGACGGTGTTGAAATTATGGGCTACACATCATGGGGGTGCATAGATCTTGTAAGTGCCTCTACAGCAGAGCTTAAGAAGAGATATGGCTTTATATATGTGGATCGACATGATGACGGGTCAGGCACTTTAGAACGCTATAAGAAAAAATCTTTTTACTGGTATAAAGAAGTTATTGCGACACAGGGTGGCATTTTAAAAAAATAAGGGGAAAAATAGGGTTAATGCGAAACTGACTTTTGACACCCTAACCGAATATCAAATTTGGAGGATTATTATGGCAAGTAAATATGATGCTTTAGCAAAAATAATTATTAATAATGTCGGCGGAAAGTCTAATGTGATCAGCGTTACACATTGTATTACACGATTGAGATTTAAGCTCAAAGATGAGCGTAAAGCAAATACAGATTTATTAAAGGGTACAGACGGAATCGTTACGGTCATGCAAAGTGGGGGTCAATACCAAGTGGTCATTGGGAATCACGTACCAGATGTTTATGAAGTGGTCACAAAATTAGGCGGTTTTTCTTCAGAAACCAATGATGAAAGTGAACATAAAAAAATGAGTCCTGGTGCAGCCTTTATAGATACTATTTCAGGCATATTTCAACCTGCTTTAGGCGTATTGGCAGCAACAGGTATGATTAAAGGGTTTTTAGCACTATTTGTATTTTTTAAAATTTTATCGCCAGCGAGTGGCGTGTATCAAATTCTATATTCTGTAGCAGATGGCTTTTTTCACTATATGCCTATCTTTTTAGGTTTTACTGCAGCTAAGAAATTTAAAGTGAATCAGTTTACTGGGATGGCTTTAGGCGCATCACTTATGTACATCAACGACGTTACTGCCATGGCATCTGGAGAAGCGATATCCACCATGTTTGCGGGAACTCAATTTGCCTCAAATGTCTACGCGACTTTCTTCGGGCTTCCAATCACAATACCAATGGCAGGGTACGCCTCATCGGTTGTGCCGATTGTGTTAGCAGTGTACATGGCTTCAAAAGTCGAAAAGTTCTTTAAAAATATAATTCCTGATGTCGTAAAAACATTTTTAGTGCCCATGTTCACTTTAATGGTGTGTGCCCCCCTTACATTCTTAATTGTAGGCCCTATTGCATCTATATTGACTTCTGCAATAGGTATTGTTACAAGTAGTGCGTATGCGTTTAGCCCGATTATTGCAGGTGTATTCTTAGGCGCTATATGGCAAATATTGGTTATATTTGGATTGCATTGGGGTGTCGTTCCTTTGGCGTTTCTCAACTTTGGTAGTTTAGGCTATGACTATATTTTGGCGCTTGTCTTTACGGCTTCCTTTGCACAAACAGCTGTCGTTATGGCGATTGCTCTTAAAACAAAGGATGAGAAGCTTCGTTCCCTTAGTATCCCAGCAATCATTTCAGGGTTTTTCGGTGTAACTGAACCTGCGATCTACGGGATCACATTACCGCGTAAAAAACCATTTTGGATTTCATGTATCGCAGCTGCCATTGGAGGCGGTATTATTGGATTAACGGGTTTGAAAACATTTATGTTAGGTGGACTTGGTGTATTTGGTTTCCCATCGTATATTAACCCAGCTACGAATGAAATTGGTGGGATGATTGGGGCAATAACCGCAGTTGTTATTGCAATGGCAATTGGCTTTGTACTCACGATGATCACTTATAAAGAAGACGTGAAATCAGAGTCAAATTCAGCGCTCACAAATGACATCATGAAAGAAAATGTTGTGATAAGTCCTTTAAGTGGTTCTGTAATGGCGCTTTCAGATATAGAAGATGCTGCTTTTTCAACAGGGGCACTTGGCAATGGTGTGGCTATTTTACCGTCAGAAGGCAAACTGGTTTCTCCTGTAGATGGTGAAATTGTGACTTTATTCAAAACGAAACATGCGATTGGTATAAAATCAGATTCTGGAATAGAAATATTAATTCACGTGGGCATGGACACGGTTAAACTGGACGGCAAACACTTTAATGCGTTGGTAAATCAGGGCGATCGCGTAAAAAAAGGAGATGTTCTTTTGGAATTTGATATTGATGCGATTAAGGCTGAGGGCTATTCTATGTTGACGCCAGTCGTGGTTACGAATTCGGATCATTATGCAGATCTTGCATTTGAAGTCGGCAAAAATATTGTCATGAACGAGGCTTTGATGGTACTTATCTAATCTTAAAACAACGCAATTAAGAGCCTTTGTTATGGGGGTTCTATCATGAGCTGGGGGAATACCTCAACTCATGATTTTTAATATCATCCAATAAATAACAATGGTGATAGGGGATTGAGTAATTTCTAACGACTTAACGTGGAGATGAAAAGGTGGTTGCATGAAAATTAAGAAGATATTAAATAACAATGCGGTGATTGCTGTTGGCCATGATTCAGAAGATATTGTCATAACAGGATTGGGATTGGCTTTTAAAAAAAGAGTTGGGGATGTTCTTGAACAAGAAAAAATTGAACGCGTCTTCAGGATGGAGAGCAAGGAAGTTTCAAAAAAACTGCAAGATCTAATCAGTGAAATTCCGCTGGAATATGTTGAGCTCTCAGAAGAAATTGTGGTTGCAACTCAGCGTATTTTAAACAAGAAATTAAATGAAAATATTTACTTAACACTTACAGATCATATTCATTTCGCTATGGAAAGGCTAAAAAAAGGATTCGCAATCAGCAATCCAATGGTCTGGGAAATCAGACGATTTTATAAAGCAGAGTATAAGGCTGGCATTGAAGCCCTTGACATCATTAAGTTGCGATTAGGGGTAGAATTTCCATTAGATGAAGCCGCATCCATTGCCATGCATATTGTCAACGCAGAATTGGATCAAGAAATGCCTAATGCAGTGGCACTGATCAAGATACTACAAGATGAGCTCAACATCATAAAATATCATTATGGGATCGAACTAGATGAAGATTCGTTATATTATCAGCGGTTGGTAACACATCTTAAATTTTTTGCACAGAGAATCTTAAACAGCGTTAAGGATTCTGTTGAGGAAGAGCAGCTTTTTAGTATTGTTTCAGCGCAATATCCAAATGCTTATGAATGTGCTCTAAAAATTAAAAAATATGCACTTGAAAAACACGATTTTGAAGTGAGCAAAGCAGAACTAACTTATCTAATCGTTCATATAGAAAAAGTGATTCAGAGCAGTAGAAAATAGTGGTGATGAAGGTCTTTATATTGTATTGATAAAGATGCTTGAAAGAGAAGCATTTTAAAGCGAGGAGAAAAAAATGAAAATTGAAAACAAACCATTTCCAAAAGATTTTTTATGGGGCGGTGCAACTGCTGCGAATCAGTGTGAAGGTGCTTACCTTGAAGCGGGTAAAGGGCTATCCACAGTGGATGTCATCCCTGCTGGTGAAGACCGCTTTCCCGTTATGCTTGGCAATTTAAAAATGCTCACTTGTGACGACTCACATCAGTATCCAAGTCACGAAGCGATTGATTTTTATCATAAGTATAAAGAAGATATTGCACTTTTCGCAGAAATGGGTTTTAAAACCTTTAGATTATCGATTTCATGGACGAGAATATTTCCAAACGGAGACGATGAAAAGCCTAATGAGGCTGGATTAAAATTTTATGATGCTGTTTTTGATGAGTGCCTGAAGTATGACATAGAACCTCTGGTAACCATCACGCACTTTGACGTTCCAATTCATTTGGTTAAAACAATTGGTTCTTGGAGAAGCCGAGAAATGATTGGTCATTATGAAAGACTTTGTGAAGTCCTCTTTGACCGTTATAAAGATAAGGTGACATATTGGTTGACTTTTAATGAAATTAATATGTTGCTACATCTACCTTTTATAGGCGCGGGTTTGCTCTTTGATGAAGGTGACGACGTTTTGAGCGTCAAGTATCAAGCTGCTCATCATCAGTTAGTGGCGAGTGCGCTTGCAACTAAAATTGCGAAAAGGATAAATCCAAATTTCAAAATAGGGTGTATGTTAGCGGCTGGCGTAACATATGCGAATACTTGTGCTCCAGAAGATGTCTTTAAAGCTTTGACAAAAGACCGTGAGAATTATTTTTTTATAGATGTTCAGTCGAGGGGTTCCTATCCTAATTATGCGCTTAAAATGATGGAAAACGCGGGTATAAGCTTGAATATTGAGCCTGATGATCTTGAAATTTTAAAAGAAAATACGGTGGATTTTATCTCTTTTAGTTATTATGCTTCCAGACTTACAAGTGCTGATCCAAAAGTATCTGCTCAAACAGAAGGCAATGTCTTTGCGAGTCTTAAAAATCCGTATTTAAAGGCAAGTGAATGGGGCTGGCAAATTGATCCCATCGGTTTGAGAACAACGCTGAATACACTTTATGATCGATATCAAAAACCGCTTTTTATTGTGGAAAATGGTTTAGGGGCAGTGGATGAGCCTGATGAAAAGGGCTATGTAGAAGATGACTATCGCATAGAATACCTGAGAGCACATATTAAGGCAATGAGAGATGCCGTTGTTGAAGATGGTGTTGAACTTATGGGATATACCACATGGGGCTGCATTGACCTTGTGAGTGCTTCAACAGGTGAAATGAAAAAAAGATATGGCTTTATCTACGTGGATAAAGACAATGAAGGTGTTGGAACGCTTAAGAGAACAAAGAAAAAGAGTTTCGAGTGGTATAAAAATGTAATTAAATCAAATGGTACAATTTTATAATTGACGTCTGGAGGATATCATGAAAAAGTTAACAGCAACATGTCTTTTTAAAGAGGGCATACACGCAAGACCTGCATCAGAATTAGTGAAACTGTGTCAACCCTCAAAATCAGAAATCATCATTAGAAAGGATTCATCCGAAGGCAATCCCAAGAGTATACTGAGTCTAATGTCCCTAGGCATCAGTTATAATGATGTTCTCACAATAGAAATCTCTGGTGACGATGAAAGTACGGTTGCTTCAAGCATAGAATCTTTTTTTAAACAAAAGTAAGTCGTTAAAACCTATTGTGGCGCTGTTGACAAATAGCCACCCCAAACGGTTAAGAAAAGCAGATTACGGGTTAAATGCTTGCCATTAGTCTGCTTTTTCTTTGCCCGAATGATGAACTATTACGGACCAATTTCCCTTTTTTATTGACTGAAACGTTTATTGAATCAAAAATAGGGCATATAATGGACGAGGAGAAATTCGACAAAGGGTATTGTATTTACGCATCATAATGGATATAATGAATTTGTTTTAAAAAAATGGGCATAAAGTACTAATTTTTTAAAATACTGATTTGAATAGATCGAGAGAGGGGCATAAAAATGGGCAAAAGAATTTTAATCGTTGATGATGCTATGTTTATGAGAAAATTGATGAGTGATATTTTACAAAAGGCTGGATATGAGATCGTGGCTGAAGCTGGTAACGGCGAAGAAGCGTTTAATAAATATAAAGAATTTAAACCAGATCTCGTCACAATGGATATCACTATGCCTGATGTCAATGGCATTGAAGGTGTTAAAATGATCACCGCTAAGTTTCCAGATGCAAAAGTTTTAATGTGTAGTGCTATGGGTCAAGAGGGTATGGTCATTGATTCTGTTAAAGCGGGTGCAAGGGGCTTTATTGTAAAACCGTTTGTTGCTGAAAAAGTAATTGCTGAAGTTCAAAAATTAATTGGATAGAGGTTAGGGTAAAACATAAATGGAGTCGATTGATAATCTTAGAGATTGTTGATCGATTTTTTTTGTATCAAGGATTAGGCGTTAGATTTTGTTATAATTTTTAAAATATAAGTGCAGTTTTTTAAAATAGAATAAGATATACTGATAGAAATTGTCCCAACTATTGAGATTTCTAATAGTTTAATGGATGCAGCTTGTATAACTGTACTGAAACCAGAGCGCAACTGTGCGGGACATGATTGCTAAAAAATTAACTTTCGAATTTTCTGATATAAGTAATTTCAATAGTTGAGGCATTGACCTTCATACTGATTTATAGTAAAATTGTTATTGGTTATGAAAGAAATTGTATACTGTATAATTTCTTTATTAATAAAATGTAATATTTATTAGTAATGAGTAACACAAATCTTTGTTAAGGGGTGAGATTATATGGGTCTTCTATCCTTCAAAGGTGGCATACACCCACCGCATTCTAAAAAGTTGACGGAGCATTTACCAATCGTTGATTATTTAGAACCTAAGATAGTAGAAATTCCACTAAGACAACACATTGGAGCACCATGTGAACCTGTGGTAGAAAAAGGGGAACTGGTCAAAGTTGGTCAATTAATTGGAAAAGCAGGATCGTTTGTATCTGCAAACATTCACAGTTCGGTATCGGGAACGGTACTTGATGTCAAAAAACGGTTTACAGCATATGGTTTCGATGTTTGTATCATCATTGAAAATGATATGAAAAACGAAAATCATGAATCTGTAAAACCAAAGGCGGATTACAACACATTATCAGGCAAGGAGATCATCGACATCATAAAAGATGCGGGTCTTGTTGGCATGGGCGGCGCAGGCTTCCCGACACATGTTAAGCTTTCACCACCACCAGAAAAGACGATCGACACAGTCGTTTTAAATGGTGCTGAATGTGAACCGTATTTAACTTGTGATCATCGGTTAATGCTTGAAGAACCCCAAAAGGTCGTTTTAGGGCTTCAAATTTTAATGAAAGCCTTAAATGTATCTAATGGTGTTATTGGGATTGAAAGCAATAAACCGGATGCCATTGAGACGATGACAACAGCAGCAAAAGGCACTCCTGTTAAAGTCGTAGGTTTGAAAACAAAATATCCTCAAGGTGCTGAAAAGCAACTTATATTTGCATGTACAGGTAAAGAAGTGCCCTCTGGTGGCTTGCCAATGGATGTAGGTGTTGTTGTGAACAATGTGGCAACTGCGGCTACGATCGCAAATGTCTTTACGACTGGGATGCCTTTAATTGAAAGAATCTGTACAGTCACAGGTGGGGCCATTAAGACGCCTAAAAATATTCGATTTAAAATGGGGACTTCTTTAAGAGAGCTTATTCAGTTTTGTGGCGGCTTCAACGGAACACCTGAAAAGATTCTATTAGGTGGACCAATGATGGGTGTTGCTCAAATGACAGATGATTTGCCTGCAATGAAGAACACCTCTGGCATTTTATGTTTCACACCTGAAGAGGCAAAAATACCAGAACCATCAGCATGTATAAAATGTGGAAAATGTGTCAGTACTTGTCCAGCGTTTTTAGAACCCATTCAAATCAGTGCTTATGCACTTTTACACAACTACGATAAGGCAGCTTCTTTTAAAGCGCTTGATTGTATAGAATGTGGATCGTGTTCATTTGTTTGTCCATCTAAGAGACCGCTTTTGGCATCTATTAGAGTGGCGAAGCGAGAAATTATCGCAAGAAAGAAAAAATAGGGGAGGATTAGATATGGAAGCAAGATTAAAAGTCTCTTCATCACCTCATATTCGTTCAAATGATACGACTCAAAAAATAATGAGGGATGTGGCAATTGCACTTTTGCCTGCAGCGGCATATGGTGTATATAACTTTGGTATGAGTGCCTTGGTTATATTGATTGTTTCTGTGGCATCAGCAATGCTTACAGAATTTGCTGTACAAAAGGTTAGAAAAGTAACTGTAACGGTGACAGATTTCAGTGCAGTTGTAACAGGGTTATTATTAGGCATGAATTTGCCATCAACAGTGCCCATTTGGATTCCTGTTGTCGGGAGTGTTTTTGCAATTGGCATCGTTAAACAAGCCTTTGGTGGCCTAGGGCACAACTGGATGAACCCTGCACTTGCTGCTAGAGCAATGCTCGTTGCATCTTGGCCAGTTCAAATGACCACTTGGGTAGCGGTTAAAGCGGATGCTGTAACGACGGCGACACCTCTTGGCATCATCAAAGAGGGCTTAGAGGTTCAATTGCCAAGCATGACAGATGCACTTATAGGGCGTATTGGCGGTTGTATTGGCGAGACTTCAGCACTTTTACTACTCATTGGTGGCGCTTATCTCGTCTATAGACAAGTCATTAGTGTCAGAATTCCGCTCTTTTATATGGGAACTGTTGCTGTGCTCACCTTTTTACTTGGGGGATTTGATCTTCAATATACACTTTTTAGTGTTTTAGCAGGTGGTTTAGTCCTCGGAGCTGTGTTCATGGCGACAGATTATGCCTCGTCTCCAATAACGGTTAAAGGTCAAATTATTTATGCTGTTGGGTGTGGTCTGTTAACAACGGTTATTCGTTTATATGGTGGTTATCCTGAAGGGGTGTCTTATTCAATTCTACTGATGAATGTGGCGGCACCGTTGATTGATAAATACACTCAACCTCGAGTCTTTGGAGGTGCAAAATAATGAGAGATATAATAAAAACGGGTCTTATTCTATTGGTTATATGTGCTGTGGCGGCATTTGCACTTGCCATGACAAATGAAGTGACAAAAGATCAAATTGCGATGCAACGTCAACTTGCAAATGATGCTGCTAAGGCAGCGGTTCTGCCTGTTGCAACGACCTTTGAAGATTTAGATAAAGCTCAAAACAAAGAAATCAGCGAAAAATTCACATCAGTAGCAGAAGGTTACATTGGGTATGATGCGGATCACAACATTGTCGGTTATGTATTTAAATCACTACCCACTGGATTTGGTGGTGCTGTTGAAGTTGTAACCGGCATTGATGTAGAAGGCACCGTTACGGGGATGAGAATGGGAAACCATCAAGAGACTCCAGGTCTTGGCGCCCGAGCAAAAGAACCTGCTTATTACGAACAATATAATGGTAAATCTGCATCGGGACCAATCGGTGTGGCAAAGTCAAATCCAACTGAAACAGATATTCAAGCGATTACGGGCGCGACAATCTCTTCAGCTGCAATCACTAGTGGCGTTAATGCATCTATTGACGCATACCACTTTATCATGGGAAACTAGGGGGGATTTAGATGAATATTAAAAATTTTACAAATGGGTTGTTTAAAGAAAACCCAATATTTGTTCAGTTGTTGGGCATGTGTCCAACACTTGCAGTGACAACGTCATCGATTAATGGTGTGGGTATGGGACTTGCGACAACAGCGGTTCTTGTTTGTTCCAATATGGCGATCTCACTGCTCAGAAATGTGATTCCTGCTAAAGTGAGGATTCCTGCATTTGTTGTTACGATTGCTACGTTTGTTTCAATAGTGGGGATGCTTATGGAGGGTTTTGTACCCGCATTATTCAATTCGCTGGGTCTATTTATTCCGTTGATCGTCGTTAACTGTATTATTTTAGCAAGAGCAGAATCTTTTGCATCTAAAAATGGTGTAGCAGATTCAATGTTAGATGGTTTAGGCATGGGCTTAGGCTTTACGCTTGCTTTGACTGTATTAGGGAGTGTTAGGGAATTATTTGGAAATGGAAGTATCTTTGGATTAACCATTTTCGGGGCGGCTTATAAACCAGCATTAATTATGATATTGCCTCCTGGTGCTTTCTTAGCACTTGGAATATTACTTGCAATTTATAATCAAGTGCAAATGAAAAAGGCGAGATAAGGAGGGGTTGTCATGGAACATGCAAGTTTATTTGTCATAATGGTCAGTGCGATCCTAGTGAACAACTTTGTCCTTTCAAGATTTTTAGGAATCTGTCCATTTTTAGGGGTTTCTAAGCAAGTTGAGACGGCTTTTGGTATGGGTATGGCGGTGACATTCGTTATGACCTTAGCTGGGATATTGACCTACTTTGTGCAATATTTTATTTTAGTGCCACTACACTATGAGTATTTACAAACAGTGGCTTTTATTTTGGTAATTGCATCACTTGTACAATTTGTTGAGATCGTTTTGCAGAAGATGAGTCCAACACTTTATCAAGCACTGGGTGTATTCTTACCACTGATTACAACGAATTGTGCGGTTCTTGGACTTGCACTTTTAAACATTCAGTACAAATTTGGTTTAATTCAAACTGTTGTCCATTCGTTTTTTGCCGCTATCGGTTTTTCTTTAGCAATTGTACTGTTTGCAGGGATTAGAGAAAAAATCGAAATTTCAGACGTACCGTTGCCTTTTAAAGGGTTCCCAGTTGCATTAATAACAGCAAGTTTAATGTCAATTGCCTTTTTAGGGTTTACGGGTTTGGTTTAGGAAAGGGTGAATGACAATGGATATAATGAGTATATTAGTTGCCGCAGGTATATTGGGCGTTATGGGGCTTTTATTTGGAATAGGGCTTGCATTTGCCTCCCAAAAATTTGCTGTTGAGATTGATCCAAGAGTTGTCGCTGTAAGAGAAGTGGTTCCAGGTGCAAACTGCGGTGCTTGTGGTTACCCAGGTTGTGATGGCTTTTCAAATGCAGTCGTCAAAGGCATTGCACCTGTGAATGGTTGTCCTGTAGGTGGTGCTGAATGTGCTAAAAACATTGCAAGTATCATGGGACTTGATGCAGGAGACTCTATAAAGCAAGTAGCAAAGGTGCTTTGTAAAGGTGATGAAGATAAGTGTTCTAATAGATTCGATTATGAAGGTTTTGATAGTTGTGTCGCTGCAAACATGTTAAACGGCGGACCTAAAAGTTGTCTATATGGTTGTATGGGGCTTGGTACCTGTGTTCAGGTATGTCCTTTCGATGCGATTCATATCAATAGCAAGGGCCTTGCAGAAGTAGATCCAGAAAAATGTACAGCATGTAATAAATGTATTGATGCCTGTCCAAAAGATGTGATTACGCTTGTGCCATATGGTCAGCTTACAGTGGTGGATTGTAACAATAAAGATAAAGGCCCTATGGTTAAGAAAAACTGTAGTGTCGCTTGTATCGCATGTGGCATTTGTGAAAAGAATTGTCCTTTTGATGCGATTCATGTGGTTAACAATTTAGCGGTTATCGATTATGACAAATGTACAAACTGTATGGTATGTGTTGAAAAATGCCCAACAAAAGCAATTGAAGGCGATTTATCAAAGCGTAAAAAGGCATCTATTATTGATGATAAATGTATCGGCTGTACAATTTGTGCCAAAAATTGCCCAGTGGATGCGATCACAGGTGAACTTAAAAAAGTACACGAAATTGATCAGTCCAAGTGTATTGGCTGTGGTGTTTGTGAAGCAAAATGTCCGAAGGATGCTATTGAAATGAAATAGACATCTATAGGACCTCATCGAAATGAATAATAAGCTGGCTCGCAAATGAGTCAGCTTATTTTATGGGCAAAATATGACTTTTAAGGGTTAACGGATATGATCTTAAATCATTGAATATTTAATAAAAGTCATTTTTATAAGTGGGCATTTATCTTGTATTTATTTTCACATAATGCTAAACTAAAATAGAAATATGCTAGATACAAATGTAAAAATATGGTATACTAGAGGTGACTATGAAAGTTAAAAGTAATGATGGTTTAATTCTACTTCTGTTAATATTGACAGGTGCAATAATTGGAAGTATCATCGGATCAGCATTAGGTGATGTTTTCCCCATTTTAAATTATGGAAAAGCTATAGGCGTTGAGCCGTTTTTATTAGATTTAAGTGTTATAACACTTACTTTTGGGTTTAAGCTGACTCTAAATATATCGGGTATAATTGGCATAGTCTTAGCCTTTATATTATACAGAAAATTATGAGGCTCATATTAGCTTCTTCATCACCTAGGCGTTCTGAATTATTAGAGATGTTAAAAGTCTCCTTTGAAATAATGCCTAGTAGTATGGATGAAAAAACCACATTTTACGAAAAACCAGAACAAATCGTCATGGGTTTATCCTTTGAAAAAACCTATCAAGTGGCTCAGCTAGAACCAGATGCGATTATCATTGGGAGTGACACAATTGTCTATCTCAATGAAGTTTTGGGAAAACCAGAAGATAAAGCGGAAGCCTATAGGATGTTGCGAAAACTCAGTGGAAAGACACATGATGTTTATACCGGAATTGCAGTGATCTGTGAGTCCCAAAAAATTAAGCGTGTAGATTATGTGAAGACAAAAGTTGATTTTAAAGACTTAAGTGAAGCTGAGATTAATGCATATATTGAAACGGGTGAGCCACTGGATAAAGCAGGTGCTTATGCAATTCAAGGGCAAGGCGCTTTATTAGTAAATCAGATACAAGGGGATTATTTCAGTGTGATGGGATTGCCGCTCTCAAAGTTAAATCAGATCATGATCGATGATTTTCGAATAAATCTATTGACGAAAGAGGGGCTATAGCATATGATTAAGGAATTGCCTTTGGAAGAAAGACCAAGAGAGAAAATGATGATGTATGGTGAGCAAGCGCTGTCTAACGCAGAACTAATCGCCATTATACTCAGAACGGGTACGGCTAAAAAATCCGCCATTGACATTGCACACAAACTCATAGAGCGGTGCACAGTGGATTTTTCAGATTTAAACCAATTATCTTTAGAAGAACTTTGCGAGATTGAGGGCATTGGTCCTTCTAAAGCTTGTCAGATTTTATCCAGTTTGGAGCTTGGACGTCGCATACAAAGGTCAAATTTCAAATCGAAGACAAAAGTGACTTCACCTGATACGATTTATACTTTTTTTAAAAGTGAAATTGGGCATGAAAAGGTTGAAAAATTTATAGTGGTGCTTTTGAATACTAAAAACGAAATCATTAAATGGGAAATTATTTCTGTTGGAAGTTTAAATGCTTCAATTGTACATCCAAGAGAAGTTTTCAATAAAGCGATTAAAAAAAATGCTGCTGCAATCATTGCTGTTCACAATCATCCCTCGGGACATGTATCGCCGAGTCAAGAAGATTTGAATATTACATTGAGACTTAAAGAAGCGGGCAGAATAGTAGGAATAAATTTAATTGATCATATCATCATTGGGCATGAAACTTATTATAGCTTTAAAGAAAATGATCAATTGTAATTGCGCTGAAATTATGAAATGTGAAAGGAAATTTAAAAATGAGATTTGGATTATTTTATAAGCAGTTAGGAATTGATTTAGGGACAGCAAATACTTTAGTATGTGTTAAAGGCAAAGGGATTGTCGTTAGAGAGTCTTCTGTTGTTGCCATTAATGACAAAGGGCAAGTGCTGGCAGTAGGTAAAGAAGCAAAGGACATGATTGGTAAAACACCTGGGCAGATCAGAGCGATACGACCTCTTAAAGATGGTGTTATTGCAGATTTTGATATTACACAAAAAATGATCAGATACTTTATCAATAAAGCGGTTCCCAATATGAATTTTCTTACAGGTGCTAAAGTCGTTGTGGGAATTCCATCACAAGTTACTGAAGTTGAAAAGAGAGCCGTTTATGAGGCATCATTATCTGCTGGTGCAAAAGATGCTTTCTTGATAGAAGAACCAATGGCTGCAGCTATTGGCGCGGACCTTCCAATCACTGAACCAACGGGCAGTATGATCGTGGATATCGGCGGTGGTACAACTGAAATTGCCGTTATTTCTCTAGGGGGCATTGTTACAAGTCGGTCTATTAGAATTGCCGGAGATGAGCTTGATGACTCCATTATCAATTATGTGCGTAAAAAATACAGTTTAATGATTGGTGAAAGAACTGCTGAAAATATAAAAATGAGTATAGCCTGTGCGCTTATTCCTGCAATTGAACGCACAATAGAAGTAACGGGTAGAAATTTAGTAACAGGACTTCCGAATACTTTGATTTTGCATTCAAGTGAAATATACGAAGCGATTAGAGAACCCATTCAAGCAATCGTTGAAGGTGTTAAATCAACCCTTGAAAAGACACCACCTGAACTTGCATCTGATATCTATCAATCTGGTATTGTTTTGGCTGGTGGCGGTGCACTCCTTACGGATTTGGATAAACTTATCAAAAAAGAAACGGGAATGCCTGTTAGAATTGCTGAAAATCCTTTAGATTGTGTTGCAATTGGTACAAGCAAGGCAGTTGAAAGTTTTAATGAGTTAAAAGAAGTTTTTATATCCTCTAGATCTCTTTAATCCATATTGGTGATCTCATGAATGAACGATATAAAAAAGTGATTGTTGTTTTAATGGGCATCATTCTACTCGTTCTGATGGCAATTTCTTTTGGCGGCAGAGAACGCATAACTTTTATAGAAAGTCAGTTAGGCACTGTTCTTTCTCCTATACAAAGATTTCTGAGTGGAATCGGAAATTTTGTAGATGAGAAGACAGAGCCTATTATTAATGTTCTAAACTACAAGACTTTGAATGAAGATTTAACGCTTGAAAATGAAAGTTTAAAAGAGCAAATCGTGACTTTGACACTTCAGCAGAAAGAACTCAAAGAACTTGAGGATTTGAGTCAATCAATGAATTATATCAATCGATTTGGGATAGAGGACTATGTGGCGTGTAATGTGACTTCAAAGGACATTGGCAATTGGTTTAATATGTTTACCATTGATGCGGGTTCTAATCAAGGAATCAAAAAGAATAGTACGGTGATCAACGGCAGTGGTCTTGTGGGACTGGTATATGAAGTCGGTGACAATTGGTCCAAAGTTATATCTATTATTGATCACAAATCTGCGGTAGGGTTTGAAATGCTAAGGGTTACAGATGATTATGATGGTATATTAAATGGAACTTCAAATTATGAACTTGTTGGTGAATTATATGATCCTAAAGCAGTTGTCAATGTAAATGATTATATTGTCACATCGGGATTAGGGATGTACCCAAAAGGAATTTTAATTGGAAGAATTTACGAAGTAATGGATGATAAAGATTTGTTTTTGAAAAAAATAAAAGTCGTTCCAGCCGTTAATTTTAAAAAGATCAATAAAGTTATGATCATTCCTTATCATGAACAGACTGAAACTACTGAACAGACTGAACCCCCTGAACAGACTGAACCCCCTGAACAGACTGAACCCCCTGAAACTACCGAAACAGACGGAGTGAATGAATAGATGAAATACCGATATGTAATCTTAATTGGCCTAGCAAACTTTATATTGATGAGTACAATATTTCAAATTTTTAGAATAAATGATGCGTTGCCTAATTTTTGTATTATTTTATCTATTGTTTTTGTAGCGCTGGTCTCGGATAAACATGCCTATGTTTATGTGGTGACTTATGGGGCGTTACAGGATATTTTCCTTGGAAAAATTCTTGGGATCAATATTTTAATTTATATTTTGATTGTATTTCTTATCATTCGACTTGAACGTGTGATGTTTAAAGGCAATTTTTTAACGCCAGTTTTTTTAATTGCATTTGGAACGATTTTTTATCACATGGTTTTTTATATAATGATGTTTTTCCTACAATCTACCATTCCACTTTCGCTTTTAATTGTAAAAATAGCAACCGAGATTGTTTACAATAGTATTTTAGGGTTGATTTTTTATGCAGTGATCTTCAAGAAATTAAACGGGTATAAATTAGGTGATTTTAATGCTTAAGCTTATTTTTAATCGAAAAAATCAAATTATAATTTTTTTCGTCATTGTCTTTTCGCTACTGGGTTATAGGCTCTATATGCTCACGATAGTTGACGGTGAAATGTACTATAGTAAGTCTATTAATAACCGCATTAAGCAGATTGAAACCTATGCCAAAAGAGGCGATATATACGATCGAAATGGTGAAGTTTTAGCGACGAGCAATGTTGGATTTGTTTTAAAGCTCAATAGCGGTGTTATTCCAGCAGAGGATTTTACCACTTATGCGATCGGGTTATATGATTTTTTAGAAGAGGCTGAGGAAAGCCATATTGAGTTTCCTATTATATTTAAAAATGGGGAATATCGATATGTTTATGACGATAACATTAAAAAGTGGAAAGAAGTCAACGGCTATGATCAAAGTATGACCGCTGCTGATATTTTTAGAGAAGTTAGAAGTCGAAATTATTTGGACACAAGCTTAAGTGATTATGAAGCTTTTAAAATCTTATACAATCAAGGGAAATACGTGCCAATTTCAACTTCTAAAATGAAATTTTTGGATGAAATATATAAGAGTACGTTTTTAAAAATGTATGGGGTTGATGAGGGCGCCACTGCAAAAGAGGCATTTGAGCGCATCAGAAAACGAACGGATTTTAAAATTTCGGCTGAATTGCCCGATGAGGATGCTTATAAAGTTTTGGTGTTTAGGCATGCCATAAAGGAAAAAGGCTATTATAAGTATGAACCTATTGTTATTGCGCCTTCTATTAAGCATGAAACGACTGTGAAAATTCAAGAAAAAGGATTTGAGTTTCCTGGGACATCAGTTTCATACGAATCCATAAGAACTTATCCAAACGGTTCAACTGCAGCTCATATATTGGGTTATATGGGGAAAATATCAACGGAATCAGAAACCTCAAAATTTGTGACTCAAAACAAATACAACCCAAATCAAGTGATTGGAAAAGTTGGCATCGAAGGCAACTATGAACTTGATTTGCATGGCGAAAATGGTTATAAATACATTGAAGTAGATGTCTATGGGAAGTATGTACAAGATGTAGATGAGAAAGCTTATGGTCTTGAAGCTAAAAACGCTACTTCTGGAGATGAAATTTATTTGACAATTGATCTCAGTTTGCAGAAGACTTTAGAAGCAAGCCTAGAGAAAGCTTTAAAAGGAATTCAAAAAGGTGGTAAATTTGAAAGTCCGTGGGGAGACTATGATTATGGTGACGCATTTCCACAGGCTGAAACAGGTGCCGCAGTTGCTGTCAATGTCAATACTGGAGAAATTCTTGCCATGGCAAGTTACCCTTCTTATGATATCAATTTGTTTTCAACGGGCATTAGTCAAGAGGATTGGAATTCTTTAAACCCAGTCAACACGAGAAATCCTCTTGCAGCTCGGCCACTGTTTAACACGGCAACAATGATGGCTACACAACCAGGTTCCATCTATAAAATGATCACTGGATTCGCAGCCATGGAGCAAGGTCTAGATCCGTATCTAAAATTATATGATAACGGCTATGTAGAAGTTGGAAATCAAAGATATGCTTGTTGGATGTGGAATGATTACAGAGCAAGGCATGGATTGGTTGACATGCTTAGAGCAATTGAGGTTTCCTGTAACTACTATTTTTTTGATGTTGCCACAGGAAAGGATTTTTATAAAAACAAACCTTTAAATTACACGATTACACCACAAATTATTGTGGACGAATCTAAAAAATTCGGATTGGATGAACCCACAGGTATAGAAATTGGCGAATCTTCTTTTGGTATTCCAGATCCGGATAAGAAAAAAAGAACGATTAAAATTCTGTTGAGCCGTCATCTGAAAAATATTTCTAAAAATTATTTTTCAGATGATATTTCGAAAGATCCAGAAAAATTGCAGGCAGTAATAGATGAAATTGTATCGTGGGCGGATGAAAATCCCTCTAGAGGTGATATCATTCAAAAATTGATTGATATGGGTGCAAATTCAGATTACTATGTTACTGAAAAATTGGCAGATATCATCAAATATGATTATTTTAATTTAATGAAATGGTATGAAGGGGATACACTCAACCTTTCCATAGGACAGGGAGATCATACCTATACGCCAGTTCAAATGGCAAGGTATATTGCAGCGCTTGCCAACGGCGGGTATTTGAAAGAATTATCTGTTGTTAAAAAAGTGGGCGACGAAAGTATTGTTAAAAATCGAGAGGAACAAGTTTCCTTTGATACTCATGGGTATATTGATATCTTGCAAGAGGGCATGTTGAGAGTTTCCAAAGGTTCTGAAGGGACAGCTCGAAAGATATTTGGCACATTCCCAATTGATGTTGCTGCGAAGACCGGAACGGCTGAAAAGGAAGGTTTAATTCCACCACTGGATGAAATTCAATATTTATCTGAGTATTTGTCAGCCTTTGCACCGCGTCTTGAGCTAGCAGATGTTGAAAATCGAACCATTGAAATCATTAAAGAGAGAAGTGAAGAACTTTCAAAACTCGAAAAATCAAAAGATGAAGAAACCGATGAAGCGATCAGACTTGAAAAAGAAGAAAAGCTCAATTTGCTCATTGCGAGAGATTATCTCAATAAAGGAGATGCCATGAGAGCTGCTATTAAAGAGCTTTCTGGTGATATGTTAACGGATGAAGAAATCAACCAATATAGATTGCCTTATGATAACTATTCTTGGTTTGTTTCTTTTGCCCCTTTTGACGATCCTGAACTCGCAGTGGTGGTCGTAATTCCTCAAGGGGGCCATGGTGCGTACGGTGCCCCTGTTGCGCGAGATGTTTTTGCAGATTATTTTAAATTATCAGTGCCTGAAGAACCAGAAAAATAAGGGAATAGGCATATATTTTATTTAATTTATTGAAGTAAATGTTAAAATGCTATAAAATATAAGTTGATATAGTCTGGTGGTGATAGATATTTATGAAAGGCCCTGTCGAATTTAAAGGCAAATTAAATGGTCTATTTATGGTTGTAGACGAAAATGCTGATTTTGATAAAGTATTGATTTATTTAAAACAGCTTCTCGTCAAAAAAGGTGATTTTTATAAAGGGACAAGAATCATTGGTTTGAATGGTGTGGTTTATAGTTATAAACAAAAATCTGCTATTGAAGATGTTATTCTTGAAGCAGGCCTTTATGTTGAAAGTTTAGAACCTTATGATGATCAAAAGAAACGTCAGAAACCATCTATTATCGTCAATGAAGCTGATCTGGATAAAATGGAAACCCCAAAAGTGGAAGTACAAGAGTTTGAAGAAAAGCCCGAGGTCCCTAAACGGGTTGCTGAGGAGATTGTTCAAACGATTAATAACAGCAATCTGACGCCTAATGTGAAATGCGATACCAAATTCGTCTATGGCACTCTAAGATCGGGTAGAAGTGTGGAATTTCCAGGTAATGTTATTGTTATAGGAGATGTAAATCCTGGGGCAGAAATTGTTGCAGAGGGCAATGTGGTGGTTATGGGCAAATTGCTAGGTTTTGTGCATGCTGGTTCTGCGGGTAATGATGAGGCGATCGTTATTTCGAATATACTCAAACCCACACAAATAAGAATTTCAAAATTCATTTCGGTACCACCGAATGATGATGAATCTGCTTATAGCATGATTCCAGAAAAGGCTTATGTCAGTGAAGGTCTCATTAAAATAGAGAAGTGTCATTAAGGGTTAG
Source organism: Fusibacter sp. 3D3 (assembly GCF_001748365.1). Taxonomy (GTDB): domain Bacteria; phylum Bacillota; class Clostridia; order Peptostreptococcales; family Acidaminobacteraceae; genus Fusibacter_A. The sequence goes on from NZ_BDHH01000007.1 coordinate 103,074, forward strand.
GATCTTAAACTAGATTTGGAGGGTTATATATGGGAGAATCAATCGTTATTACTTCTGGTAAAGGTGGCGTTGGTAAAACAACGACTACTGCGAATATTGGTGCAGCGCTTGCACTAGAAGGTAAGAAAGTCTGTGTTATTGATGCAGATATCGGTCTTCGAAACTTAGATATTGTTTTAGGATTAGAAAATAGAATTGTATACGATATAGTAGATGTTGTAACAGGTGTTTGTCGCGCAAAACAAGCATTGATAAAAGACAAAAGGTTTGATAATTTATGTCTTTTACCAGCGGCACAGACTAAAGATAAAAATTCTGTTACGCCAGCACAAATGAAAGAACTCATCGATGATTTGAAGAAAACTTTTGATTTTGTCATCGTTGACTGCCCAGCAGGTATTGAACAAGGGTTTAAAAATGCCATCGCAGGTGCAGATCGTGCAATCGTTGTAACGACTCCAGAAGTATCTGCTGTTAGAGATGCGGATCGAATTATTGGACTTTTGGAAGCTGCTGAAGTTCATGATCCTAGATTGATTGTCAACAGACTTAGAGTAGATATGGTCAAACGCGGTGAAATGATGACTGTTGAAGATATTGAAGATATACTTGCTATAGAACTTATCGGCGTTGTCCCTGACGATGAAGAAGTTGTCATGAGTACCAACAGAGGTGAACCTACCGTCTTTAAAAACAATTCGCTTTCAGGAACGGCTTTCAAAAATGTTGCAAAGAGAATTATTGGAGAAGAAGTCCCATTTTTACAATTTGACGTTCAAGAAAACTTTTTTGAAAAATTAAAAAGAGCATTCTCATTTGGAAAGTAAGGAGGGGAAGACATGTTTGACTTATTTGGATTCTTAAATACTAAAGCAACAAGCAAGGATGTGGCAAAAGAAAGACTAAAGCTTGTATTAGTGCATGATAGAACGAATTGTTCACCTGAACTTTTAGAACTTTTAAAAGCAGACATACTTTCTTCTATATCTGAACATGTGGAGTACGATCTTTCAACTTTAGATATTAAAATTACGAGAACAAGAGATGATTCATCTGGCAGACCTGTTCTAGTTGCAAGTATTCCGATCAAAAATATGAAAAGATAAGATTTGGGTCCTTTTTAGGACCTTTTTTTCAGTTGTAAATTCACTTGGTTTATAAATCTCAGAGGTGCAAATTGAATTTAAAAAAAGCCATTACAAACTTCGATTATTTACTGATGGCCATTATTTTGATCATTTTTTCAATTGGAGTAGTTGCTATTGCAAGTGCTACTAATGTTCAAATAGATGGCATTACACGACAATTTAAAATGCAGCTTATATCATTTGCCATAGGCATTGTGATTGTCATCTTAATGCAGCTTATCGACTATGAGATTTTTGGAGAATTTTATTTAAGTCTATTCTTTATATCGATCGCTGTTTTGCTTCTCGTCTATGTACCTGGCCTTGGTGTTATCCGTAACGGTGCAAGAAGTTGGATTCAAATTGGGCCTATAGACATTCAAACGAGCGAACTTGCAAAGATCGGATATATCATCTTTTTCTCAAAATTTCTCGAAAAAAATCACGGTGTGAGAACTTTTGTAGATATTGTGAAATGTGGTCTAATCTTATCCCCGTTCCTTGTATTGGTGCTCAAGCAACCTGATCTTGGCTCGGGACTCGTTTTTGTACTTATTACTTTTGGAATGATGTTTGTCAACGGCTTAAAGTACAGATACATCGCACTAGGCGGGGCACTTTCTGCTGTGGCATTACCAGTGATCTATAAATTACTCAAGTCGCATCAAAAAGAGAGGATAGATGCTTTTTTGAATCCTGAGGATTTAACATTGCCTGGAAATTATCATGTGATGCAATCTAAAATAACAATAGGTTCTGGCCAAATGTATGGTAAAGGCATTTTTCAGGGCGTCTATCATAGGCTGGACTATTTGCCCGTTCAAGAGAGCGACTTCATATTTGCTGTTTTCACAGAAGAAGCTGGATTTGTCGGCGGACTTGGACTTATATTTTTGTATTTTATGTTTTTGATCCGGCTTTTGATTTTAAGTTATAAAGCAAAAGATGAATTCGGTTCCAATATAATTGTGGGTATTATCTTTATGTTTGCCTTTCAAATCATTGAAAATATTGGGATGACCATGGGTGTAATGCCTGTTACAGGTATAACATTGCCGTTTTTCAGCTATGGCGCCTCGTCCATCGTAACCAGTATGATTGCGATCGGATTAGTAGAAACCATTTATGTTAGACGTAAAAAGGGAACCTTTATGTATTAATTTATAAGGCCTTAGTATAAATATTTATAAGTTCTAGGAGGAAATAATGAAATTAGAAGCAATGCTTCAAAAAGTAGAGAAACCGTCACGCTATATCGGTGGTGAACTCAATACTTTCAATAAGGAAATCACAAATGAGATGATTCGATTTGCATTTTGTTTTCCAGATGTTTATGAAGTTGGCATGAGCTATTTGGGACTTCAAATCATCTACAGTTTGCTCAATAAAGAAGAAGATGTATTTTGTGAACGCGTTTTTTCACCGTGGAGAGACATGGAAGAACTCATAAGAGCAAACAATCAGACCACAGTGACTTTAGAGACAAAATCTAAGTTGTTGGATATGGATATTTTAGCGTTTACATTACAATATGAACTCAGTTATACTAATATTCTCAATATGTTAGATTTATCCCATATTCCATTCTATTCTAAGGACCGCTCTTCGAATCATCCTATAATTGTTGCGGGAGGACCCTGTGCTTATAATCCAGAGCCCATAGCAGACTTTGTAGATGTGTTTTTGATCGGCGAGGGAGAGGAACAGCTGATTGACTTTATTGAGGCGTATAGGCCTTATAAAGCGGGTAAAATCACTAAGGATGAATTTCTTTTAGCAGCAGCACAAATTGGTGGCGTGTATGTGCCTAAATTTTATGAGCCTGTTTACAATGAAAATCGCATATTAGTTGATGTTAAGCGTACTGAAAATGTACCTGAAAAAATAAAGAAGAGAATTGTGAGAGATTTTGATAAGGGGTTCCAATTGGAAACGATGATCGTCCCCTTGGCGGATGTTGTTCATGACCGAGCGGTGATTGAAATATTCAGAGGCTGCACCAAAGGCTGTCGTTTTTGTCAAGCGGGTATGCTCTATAGACCGGTCAGAGAAAAGTCACCGGAAACCATAAAATCCAATATAGAAAAAATTCTTGAATCCACTGGATTTGAAGAACTTTCATTGACATCGCTGAGTACCATGGATTACAGTTCAATAGAAACACTTGTAAAAGATCTTGTGGATCGATATGAAAAAGAGAGTATTGGTGTGTCATTACCTTCTCTTAGATTGGATAGCTTCTCAGTGGATGTCGTCAAAGAAATTCAAAAGATAAGAAAGACTGGGCTGACTTTTGCGCCTGAAGCGGGAACTCAAAGATTGAGAGATGTTATCAATAAAGGCGTTTCTGCAGAAAATATTGAAACGACTTTTAAGAGCATTTTTTCGCTGGGGTGGTCACGCGTTAAACTCTATTTCATGATTGGATTACCAACTGAGAATTTTGAGGATCTTGAGGGGATTAACGACATTGCGAATCTAGGCGCTTATATCTTCAGACAAGTTAAACCAGAAGATATGAAAAAATCGGTTCAAGTGACTGTGAGTACATCCTGTTTTGTCCCTAAACCCTTTACACCGTTTCAATGGATGCCACAAAACACCGTTGAAGAATTTTATGAGAAAATTGACTTTTTGAAGTCGAAATTGATCAATAAGAAAGTGGTTTATAATTATCATGATCCGAAAACCAGTGTTTTAGAGGGTGTGTTTGCCAGAGGAGACAGAAATTTATCCAAAGTGCTTGTGAAGGCTTTTGAAATGGGTGCAAAATTTGATGGCTGGCAAGAATACTTTGATTATAAGGTTTGGATGGAAGCCTTTAAAGCTTGTGATGTGGATCCTGATTTTTATACGGTGCGTGAGAGAGCCTATGATGAGCTATTCCCTTGGGACATTATTGATCCAGGTGTTTCAAAAGCCTATTTGATTTCTGAAAATAAGAAGGCAGAACAGGGTGTTACAACTGCAGATTGTAGAGATGGCTGCACAGCTTGTGGCGTAAATGTGAATATTATAGGTGGTGCGTGCTAATGGAGACCTTGAGAATTGTATATAAAAAACAAAAGTATATGAAATTTTTATCTCATCTTGAACTTATGAAACTCTTTGAACGCGTTTTTAGATTTCATAAATTACCGCTTAAATTTTCAGAGGGCTTCAATCCTCATCCTAAAATGACTTTTGCTTCACCGTTATCGGTTGGCTTTTCAAGTCAATCGGAGATTATGGAAGTGCAAATAAATCATAAAATAGATATAGAGACCATAACACAAATGCAATTTCCAGAGGGCATAGAAATTCTCAAAGCGAAGTATGTGACAAACGAGAAATCACTAATGGCGAGTATTGATTTTTCAGAGTATATTATTCGAATTGATTTCAAATCTACTCTTGAGTTTAATGCTTATGAAGAAAAAGTGGAGAGCTTTTTAAATCAATCCGAAGTAAATTACGAGAAGAAAACAAAAAAAGGCACAATGAAAACGGTAAATGCTTTAGAGCTCATAAAAGGATTTAGCGTCGTCTTTAAAGAGGCAAATGAACTTATTTTAAGGGCCACACTGGCTTCAAGTAGTAGTGCTGGGAGTCTGAATCCAGAGCTCTTTGCAGAGTTGTTTTTAAATTTTTGCAAAAATGAAAAAGAGATTGATCATATTGAAGTGGAACGCATCAATATGTTTATGGATCAAAATAGCAGTCTTGTATCGCTTTATGAATTGTAGGTGTTAAATGAAAGCAATTGTTATAGATCAAAGCCCTATTTTAGATATTGCGGTTTCATACGATGCAGCGACTAAAGAAATACAAAACGTTATTGTTGAGAATCACCATAGGCAAAATAGTCTCGGCAATATTTATTTTGGAAAAGTGGTTCAGTTTTCGGATGAAATTGAAGGTGCGTTTGTGGACATTGGAACCTCGATGAATGGATTCTTACCTAAAAAAGAGATCTTAAGGCGTATTCCAAAAGAACAAAAGAATCTACCCCTTAATAAGTTGATTTCCAAAAATCAACTTATATCTGTTCAAGTGAGCAAAGAAGCATATCAAACTAAAGGGCCTCAGCTTACGACTGATATCTCCTTGGCTGGAAAATATGTTGTTCTATTACCTTATTCAAGAGGCGTAAAGTATTCTAAAAAAATCACAGAGAATATTCCTAAAAGCGAGATAGAAACTCAAATTTCAAGCATTGATCAGGATGACTGTGGTTGGATTGTGAGGAGCATTGTCAACGAAATTTCGGATGTAGTCCTGATTAAAAGAGATGTTGAACGCATGCATGCACTTTGGAAAAGGCTTGAGAAAATAGGGCATTTGTCAAGCAAAGTCCTCAAGGTATACGAAGCCAATGGCTTTGTAGAAAATTTATATCGACAGCTTTATGGCATAGATGTAACTTCTGTTCAGTACACGAATGCGGATCTGAAACAAGAATTACTCGATATTGGCTTTACCAAAAGTTCGATTCAGTATATAAAATCTAAAAATGCACTTTATAAAGAGATCGGGCTTAACGTTAGGGCATTTCTATTTGAAACTGTATTTAAAACAAAAGCGGGTTTTACTTTTACCTTGGATGAGCTTGAAGCCTTTACGATAATCGATGTGAATTCGGCACAGTACAGAGCACTTTCTAAAGTTGAAATGACACGTGAAGTCAATCAACAATCCGCAATAGCCATTAAGGCAAAATTAATTGCTCGAGATATCAGTGGCGTCATACTCATAGATTTTATCGATATGTTGGGTAAAGAAGAGGCTCTCTTTCTAAAGACATTAAGTGATCATATCTTTACAAAAGAAGATGATTTTCACATATTAGGCATTACAAAATTAGGTCTACTTGAAATGACGAGAAAACGTGTTAAGCCGTCTTTGCTAGATGCACTCAGTATAGATTTTAGAGAAAAGGATCTTCTGTATTGGACAATCAATGAACTGTATTTTGAACTGTTGAGACTTTCAGAGCATACGAGTACAAAGCAGGTGACTTTAGAAGTGGTTCCAGAGCTTTACTTGATTTTAGCTCAAAAACCACTTTTTAATGAAATTCCCCTTAAAGTTAAATTGATAAAAAACAACCAAAAAAAGAGTTCATATAAAATTTCTACAATATGCGAGTAATAATCTATAATAAAAGTTGACATTTCAACGTCTGTATGATAATATTATTCGGGTAGCCGCATGAAACGGGTTAACAGAAACACTTTGGTGTACCTAGTTTTGGCGAGAAAGGATAGAGGAGGTGCGATATGTACGCAATTATTCAAACTGGTGGTAAGCAATATAAGGTTCAACAAGGTGATGAGATCTTCGTAGAAAAATTAGATGTAAACGAAGGGGATTCTTACGTGTTCGAACAAGTTTTGGCAGTTTCTGGAGATGCTGGCTTAGAAGTTGGCGAAGCTGTTTCTTCTGCAAAAGTTACTGGAACTGTTGTCAAAAATGGTAAAGGCCCTAAAGTAATCATTTTTAAATACAAAAGTAAAAAAGATTACAGAAAAAAACAAGGCCACAGACAACCTTATACAAAAGTTAAAATTGAAAACATCACTTTATAGTTAAAATGATTAAAGTAGATGTAACAAAGACAAATGGATACTATTATAAGTTGAGATTGTCAGGGCATGCAAATTCCGATGAATATGGAAAAGATTTGGTATGCAGTGCGGTATCAACATTGGCTCAGACGGTAGCGAATGCTATTGAACAAATCGGGAAAGTACCGGAGAAGTCGTTGGGTCTTAAAGTTAATAATGGGCATTTGTCACTTAGTATTGAACAGGCATATCGATCTGAAACAACAAATATCATATTTGAAACTTTCATAGTCGGTATAGAAGGTATAGAAGGAACGTACCCAGAGTACGTGAAACTTAGAATAGAGGAGGTGTAAGAAGATGTTAAAAACTTTTAACTTACAGTTATTCGCAAGTAAAAAAGGTGTTGGTTCTTCTAAAAACGGTCGTGAATCTCACTCAAAGAGACTTGGCGTAAAAAGAGCTGATGGACAAACAGTAAGTGCTGGAAGCATCTTAGTTAGACAAAGAGGTACCAAGTTTCATCCTGGTAATAACGTTGGCATCGGTGGCGATGATACATTATTCGCTAAAGTAGAAGGCGTTGTTAAGTTTGAAAGAAAAGGTAGAGATAAAAAACAAATAAGCGTATACGAAGCTTAGTCTAAGATGTCCATCAGCCATGATGGACATTTTTAATATAACCCTTGAGGAGATGCCCCCCCACTTCTCAAAGTGGGGGGGGCATATGCCTAGTTCAGTGGGAGTCCAAACGCCCACTGAATGCAATCCGATAGGATTGTGCAAGTGTTACGAAGGTAGCGAAGCGGACTGAGTATACGCTTTGATCTTTTTGGGAGACTTCTTAAAGTGGGGGGGTCATCTTCCCAATTCAGCGCTCCCGCTGAGTGCAATCCGATAGGATTGCAAGGGGGTTACGAAGGTGCGAAGCGGACTGAGTATATGCTTTGATTAACTTGATAATTTGGTTTGATAAATGATAAATAATGGGTAGAATAAGAGTATGGTTCATAACCTTGCGTAGAAGAGGTGTAAAATGTTTGTTGATTTAGCAAAAATATATATTAAAGCAGGCGATGGCGGCAACGGTAAAGTCAGCTTTAGACGAGAAAAATATGTACCAGATGGTGGTCCAGATGGTGGTGATGGCGGTCGTGGTGGTAATGTTGTCGCTGTTGTAGATGACGGTATGAGAACACTCATGGATTTTAGATACAAGCGAAAATATGTCTGTGAAAACGGCGAAGATGGTGGCAAAAAGAAAATGTCTGGCAAATATGCTGAAGATTTGATCATAAAAGTGCCGCAGGGAACAATCATCAGGGATGCTGAAACTGGGAAAGTGATCGTAGATCTAAAAGAAAAAGACCAAAGTGCCATCCTCGTAAAAGGTGGCCGCGGCGGGAAAGGCAATACGCATTTTACGACTTCAACGCGTCAAGCGCCAACATTTGCAGAAAAGGGTGGCAAAGGACATGAACGCAATATTGTTTTAGAGTTAAAGATGCTTGCAGATGTGGGTTTATTGGGATATCCCAATGTTGGAAAATCTACTTTTTTAGCTGCAACCACTAAAGCTAGACCTAAGATTGCCAATTATCACTTTACAACGCTTCAACCTAATTTAGGCGTTGTAGAAGCTGTTAAAGGAAAGAGCTTTGTCATTGCTGATATTCCAGGCCTCATTGAAGGCGCGAAGGAAGGGATTGGCTTAGGACTCGAGTTTTTGAGACATGTTGAAAGAACGAAGATATTAATCCACGTAGTTGATATTTCAGGTATTGAAGGTAGAGATCCATATGAAGATTTCTGTACGATTAACAGAGAAGTGTTTGGGTACAACGCGCGGTTATCAGACCGTGCTCAAGTTGTCGCGGCAAATAAAATGGATTTGCTATTTGATGATGAAATATTGTCAACTTTTACTGAAAAAATAGAAGCAGATGGTTATAAAGTGTTCCCAATCTCTGCGGCAACAGGATTAGGTGTCGATGCGCTTTTAAACTATGTAACAGAGCTTTTAGATGTAACTCCAGATACGCCTTTAGTCGATGAAGATGATTATTTTGTTGAAGCACTAGATTTATCAAATGATAATGAAATCAAGTACTTCATGGATGATGATGTTTATTGTATTGAGGGAGATTATCTTGAAAGATTGCTTTTTTCCACTAATCTTAGTGATATTGAATCCTTGAGAAGATTCCAAAATGTCCTTAAAAACAAAGGCGTATTTGCTCATCTTAGAGAATTAGGTATAGAAGATGGCGATACGGTAAGAATATTTGATTTAGAATTTGAATTCTATGGTTAGGAGACGTTAATGTTAACTGGAAAACAAAGAAGTTATTTAAAAAGCCTTGCCAATAAATTAAAGCCTATGGCTCAACTTGGAAAAGAAGGCATATCTGAGAGTTTTTTATCGCAAATGAATGCACTGTTAGAACATCATGAAATTGTTAAAGTCAATGTTTTAGATAACAGTTTAGAAGATGCAACAGCTGCAGCTCATGATGTTGGAAAGGCACTTGATGCAGAATTTGTTCAAGCGATTGGCAATAAATTTACGATTTATAGACAATCAAGAGAGAACCCAATATTGGAAATACCAGGGGCGGACAATACAAGAGTGAAGACTAACCTGATGAAAAAAAATCAGAAGCCTTCTGATAAAGTGCGTCTCAGTAAAAAAGGGGGGCGTATTTCTAAACCTCTTAAAGGGAAAAAATCAAGACCTAAAAAGCTTAAGTAATTAATTTAATATTTAATTCTAAATGACTGTTATTTCAAATAGCCTTGTTGGCGTTTTAAAGTAACAGTCATCCTGTTAATAGGGTAAAATTTGAGTCTATAAATCACGAGGTAGATATGATGCAAATCAAAAAAATTGGAATTATGGGAGGCACATTCGATCCCATACACTATGGGCATTTAATGCTCGCTGAGCAAATTAGATCAAGCTATGGTCTGGATCAAATTATTTTTATTCCTGTGGGGAACGCACCTCATAAGCAAAAGAATAAACCGACGGATAAAATGCACAGATATATGATGACAATCCTTGCCACAGCGTCTAATCCTCATTTCACAGTTTCAGATATTGAAATAAAAAAAACAGAGATCACTTATGCGATTGATACTATAAAAGAGCTCAAGACTTTATTGAATACCCCTGTAGAACTTTATTTCATCACAGGAGCGGATGCGATTATCTTACTCGATACATGGAAAAGTTACAAAGAACTTGTTAAATATGTAAAATTTATCGGCGCGTCAAGACCCGGTGTTGATGAGCGGCTCTTAAAAGCTAAAATTGAAGAACTTTCCTTAGAATTAGGGGCTCATATCGAACTCTGTTCTGTGCCTGCCTTGGCCATAAGCTCCACGGATATCCGAGATCGAGTGCGAGAAGGGAAGAGTATCAAGTACTTATTGCCAGAGACTGTTGAAAATTATATTTGCAAAGAAAAGATCTATCTATGTTGAGCACTTATAAGTTGAAACAGTATTTAAAATTACATTTATCCAAAAAGAGGTATAAGCATACCGTTAGAGTGGCAAAACTCGCAAAGGAACTCGCCGTGATCTATAATATCGATCCTTTCAAAGCTGAGTATGCATCTCTTGGTCATGATATTGCCAAGGAGATCAGTGATCTAGAAGCCATGGCTTATATTGACCAATATGGCATCAAATTAGATCCTGTCATTGAGCAGAATCCGAATTTGGCGCACGGGGAAATTGGCGCTATAATGCTAAGAAATCAATTCGGCTGTGAGGACTCTGAAATATTAGAAGCTGTCAAATGGCATACTTATGGTCATAAGAACATGTCTCTTCTCTCAAAGATCATTTATATGGCTGATGTTGTTGAGGCTTCTAGAACTTTCGAAGGCGTTGAAGAACTTCGAGTACTGGTAAGGGTGGATATCGATGCAGCTATTTTGAAATTTTGTGATTTAACGCAAGATTATTTTAAAAAAAACAATCAAGGCATGCATCAAAATACTTATGATATGATTGAGACCATAAAAAAGGCAGATTCATAATGACGTGCGCCAATATTTTGACATTAATTTTATAAATAACTATTGCATAAACTCAACTTTTCGTTTAGGATAGTCATATCTCAGGAGTGTAAAATGGAAAAAATGATTAAAAAAATACATGAATTATTGTTAGATAAGAAAGCGCAAGATATTGTCACCTTATCCCTTAAAGAAGTGACCACAATTGCAGATTACTTTATTGTGGCAACAGGTACTTCGTCAACTCATATCAATGCGCTGAGCGAGCATATAGAAAAAGAACTTGCAAAAGAGCATGTTTATCCTAAGCATAAAGAAGGCAAGCTTCGAGGTGAGTGGGTACTTATGGATTATACGGATATCGTCATCCATATTTTTAATAAAGAATTGAGATCCTATTATGATCTTGAACGGATTTGGAATGATGCAAAGCGCATTGAAATTTAGGGGGACAAAATATGATACATCCGATTCTTGAAAAATTTATACCGGTAGCTAAAGGTGTTGCAGAGACATTTGGTTCTAATTGTGAAGTCGTTATTCATGATTTTAGCAATCTTGACAGTTCTATTATTGCAATTTTCAACGGACATGTCACAGGAAGAACCAATGAGACACAAATGACAGATTCCATTTTAGAAAAAATTAATAAGCATCAAGAAGGCCATGACGTTTATAATTATACTGGCAAAAGCACCTTGGGAAGAGAACTTAAATCCACAACTACTTTTATAAGAGATTTAGATCAGACGATTATTGGCTGTATGTGTATCAACTTTGATATTACAGATATGTTAAGTGCACGAAATGTCATGAATGAACTCTGTAAAGTTGATGAAAACGAACTTGAGGTCATAGGTGAAGTCAACAAAGTGAATGATGTTTTATATGATATTGTCGAAAGCACGATTCATAAATTTGGAAGACCTGTGATTTATTTGACTAAAGACGAAAAAGTAAGTATTGTAAAAGATTTAGAAGAAAAAGGCGTCTTTTTAATTAAAGGGGCAATTGATTATGTTGCAAATGCTTTGCAAGTTTCAAGATATACAATTTATAATTATCTCGATGGTATTCGAGAAACTAAATAGGAGGAATGTATGTTAAAAATTATCGCAACAGAAAAAGCACCAGCAGCTGTAGGTCCATATTCTCAAGCCGTTATGGCAGGTGGATTTGTCTATGTGTCAGGTCAATTACCGCTTATTCCAGGTAAGGGAGAACTCGTAAAAGGGGACATCAAACTTGCAACAAAGCAATCTTTAGAGAATGCAAAAGCCATTTTAGAAGAAGCAGGCGCATCGTTTAAAGATGTTGTTAAGGTAACAGTACTTTTAAATGATATCACTCAGTTTGCAGATATGAATGCTGTGTATGCAGAGTATTTTACAGATCACAAACCCGCTAGAGCCGCTTTTGAAGTTGCAAATTTACCATTAGGTGCGGATGTTGAAATCGAGATGATTGCTTACATCGGATAAGCTGAGATTAACAGTAAAACTAAAAAAGAAATGCTGATGTGTAGTAATTCATGTACATCAGCATTTCTTTTTATATACTTCTATTTTGTCGTCTTTGAAGGATTCTATTTTGTCTTTTTTGTCTCAAACGGTTAAATGTCACAAGTGTACGCCATAAAACCAGCGCTAAAAAGGCTTTAAATGTCCATGAAAATATGTTTTTAACTGTAAAAAAGGCATTTTTAGGTGAGTCAAACGCTTTGGTTTCAGCAGTGATCAAGTCCTCCCCAAGGTAAGCATCCGCGGAGACAAGATTGGTTTCACAAACCAGCAAGTCGTTTAAATAATAGGAAATGCGGCCTAAAATTTCACCTTTTTCAACAGGAAGTGTAATTTGATCTTGGATGGTCTCTTGGCGGGTTAGATCAGCAACCGATATATTAGATGGCAAATCAACGGAGAGAGGTCCTTCGGTGACGAGCTGTATCGTCGTTTCTCTTTTATCCTCAAGCGTTTTTGTGGTAACGGCTTCTCCTAAATCATAAAGCTGATACGTAATGGTGCCATAGAGGCCATAATCTATCAGTTTTCTAGTATCTATATACATATTGTTGCCTTGAGATTTTATAATCACCGAAATGAAACTTCTTCCTTCTAAAGTCGCTGCGCCTACAAAGCAATGTAAGGCTTTTGTCGTATAGCCACTTTTAATGCCCGTCATAAGTTCATAGCCCTTTGTCACATTGGTATTTCTGTAAGGTATTTTTTCGTTTGAACCCGGTACACCTGGAATGAATTTATTCGTATGATTTAAAAACCTTATATCTGGTTTAACGGCATTTGCAGGAATTTCATATCGTGGGGTCATGATGATTCCTTTAAAGGTTTCATTTTGCATGGCATATTTTGCAATCATTGCCAAATCATATGACGTTGTTAAATGATCTGGATCTGGAAGTCCATGGGGATTTTGAAAATTGGAGTTCAGTGCACCCATTGAGGCTGCGCGTTCATTCATGACTTTGGCAAAGGCTTCAATGGTGCCAGAGTGTGTTTTTGCAAGTGCCTCAGCTGCATCGTTTGCACTTACCATGAGCAGGGCATGCAAAAGTTCATCGACTGTTAAGACTTCACCAGCTTCAAGTGCTATGCCACTGCCATCAACGCCTTCCATATCTTTAGTGATGGTTATTTCTTGTGTGAGCTCTAAATCCTCAAGAATGATGATGGCTGTTAATATTTTGGTTGTACTTGCTGGATACATCGGCATATTTTCATTTTTTGAAAAGAGGATTTGGCCTGTGTTTTGATCCATTAATATAGCGCTTTCTGCAACTAAGTCACTGGCCGTTAGGGTATAATCATTTTCACCTTCAGCAAAAGTGATTGCTGATATTACTATATAAAGCACTAAAAAGGGCATTATAATCGCAGTTCTAAATTTTGTGTCCAAATAAAAATGAATCATGAATCCTCCAATTGGTATATTATGGTATTTACTTTGATTATGTGATATACTGTTTTTAATAGAAAAGGGGGTAACGGCTTTGATTACAAAGAGAAAAGTGTTTATTCTTGTTTCGATGGTTATCTTGTTTAGATTTTTCAACATTTATACATCGTTACAGCACTCTATTTTATCATATAGACCAATAGAGATTCAACCCATTAAATCAAATGAAATCACAATAGATTTAAGCAATGCTGTGGCAAAGGAAACAGAAGTATTTATAAATGATCCTATAGAGCAGGATTCAAATACAGTTCACGATCCTGTTACAGATATCAATATCACTGTTGAGGCTTTTAATTTGTATACTTTAGAGGAACTCATACACTTTAAGGGGATAGGGGAGAAAACGGCACAGGCAATCATTGAATACCGAAATCAACATGGTGGTTTTACTGATTTTAAAGAACTCTTATTAGTGAAGGGGATTGGTGAAAAAAAACTAGAACAATTGTTAAATGGTAAATAATGATATTTTTATGACATCGTTTTTGGTATAATACGAGTTAGAGCGTCATAAGTCAAAAGTTGAGCAACTAACCAATACGATTAGTGCATGAATTGATGCACAGAAAGGAGGGGACACAATGGAAAATGTTAAATTGACAGCTTATACAGCCAGCGCAGGTTGAGGTGCTAAAATTGGTCCTGAGACCTTAGCACAAGTTTTGTGCGACTTACCTAAATTTGAAGATGAAGCATTATTAGTGGGGTTTGATACGTCAGATGATGCCGCGGTATATAAAATAAATGACGAATTGGCCATGATTCAAACTTTAGATTTTTTCACGCCAATTGTGAACGACCCTTATGATTTCGGACAAATAGCGGCTGCAAATGCACTCAGTGATGTCTATGCGATGGGTGGAAAGCCGACGCTCGCTATGAATATTGTGGGCTTTCCCAACTGTTTATCGCCAGAAATTTTAAAAAAAATATTAAAAGGGGGGGCTGATAAAGTAAAAGAAGCAGGTGCAATCCTCGTAGGAGGACACTCCATCGAAGATAACGAACCCAAATATGGGCTCTCTTGCACGGGCATGGTACATCCAGATCGGATTTGGCGCAATTTCGGTGCAATACCAGGAGACGTTTTAATACTCACTAAGCCCCTTGGGATAGGTGTTATTGCCACCGCACTCAAAGCGGATTTATTAAGGCAAGAAACTGTAGAAAAGGCGATCTTTAATATGAGTGAACTCAATAAATATGCAAAAGAGGCCATTGAATCTTTTTCGGTACATGCGTGCACCGATATCACGGGTTTTGGATTATTGGGACATGCGCTTGAAATGGCAAAAGGGAGTCATGTGACCATAGAGATAGAAACCTCAAAACTTGAGTTTATCGAAGAATCGAAAGAAATGGCGGCTATGGGCATAATACCAGCAGGTGCTTACAAAAACAAGTTTTTTATTCAAAAGGATGCCTCTTTTGATCAAAATGTTGAAGAGGTGATTATTGACTTGATCTGTGATCCTCAAACTTCTGGGGGCTTACTGTTTTCTATTCCCCAAGATGAAATGAGCGCTGTATTGGCTTCACTTGAAAGACATGTTAAGACGGCATATTTTATCGTTGGGAAGGTCCTAAAAAAAGAAAAACACTTTTTAAAAGTGAAATAATGCGTTAGAGTGTTAAAAGTCAAATGGTAATTTACCCATGATTAATTCATTACGATATCTTTATTAGTTTGATTATTGAGCGTATTCTTGTTAAAATAAATGAAGATACAGTAATGTAGTATTACAATTATGAGATAGTCGCTAAAAGCTTAAAGCATATTTGAAACAAAGGGACCTGATTTCTGTAGTGAGAATTTTAATAAAATAATGATTGGAGTGGCATTATGGCGGAGAAAATTTTGGTAGTTGACGATGAACCAATTCTTTTAAAGGGCTTGAAATTTAGTTTAGAGCAGGAAGGTTATGAAGTTGAAACAGCAGTTGATGGAAAAGAAGCATACGACAAAATTCTTGCCAATACGTATGATGCTGTAATTTTAGATTTGATGTTGCCAGGAATGGATGGGCTTGAGGTGTGTAAGAAAGTAAGAGAGAAGTCCATGGTTCCCATATTGATGTTAACTGCAAAAGATGATGATTCCAGTAAGGTGTTAGGCCTTGAATACGGTGCGGATGATTATATTACAAAACCATTCAACATGCTTGAATTAAAGGCAAGGATTAAGGCCATATTAAGGCGTGTTCAAGTTTCAGATCAACATTTTGCCTCTAATTTGATCAATGTTGGCGATTTCAATATCAATACTCTTGGCAGAAAAGTAGCTGTGAATGGTCAAAATGTCAATTTGACTGCAAAAGAATTTGATTTGCTGTTACTTTTGATGATGAATGAAGAACGCGTATATTCCAGAGAAGAACTTTTAGAGACGATTTGGGGGTATGAGTACTTCGGAGATGTTAGAACAGTGGATGTCCATATCAGACGGTTAAGAGAGAAAATTGAAGAAAATTCTTCTCAACCGGATTATATTTTGACCAAATGGGGAGTTGGGTACTATTTTAAGAATAAGAAAAAAAGAGTTCTTTAAAAGTATTAGGTGGAAACTTGTTTCCACCTATTTAATATTAATCGCATTTATACTCTTGCTGACGATTATTTTTATAAGAGATTATTTGATTAAATCTAACGTTTCAGAAACTCAAACAAATCAACTCGCGCAAAGCAATATTATTTCAAGTCAAATTGCACCCTTTATGAATAATGTGAACAATGCCTATACGCGCAGTTATGTTGAAGATATTATCAAGCAACATAGTCTTGATTCCAGATCAAGAGTTTTAGTGATTGATCAAGAGATGCATGTGATTTTGGATTCTTATGATGATTTTGAAAGTCAAAATCTGGACCTCGTAGAAGTAGACAATGCTTTAATGGGTATCAATTCGGCTAACATATATCGATATAAGACGGACTATATCATGTATACAGCTGTCCCTATTATCTTTCAAAATGAAATCATCGGTGTTATTTTTATGTCCGTAAATGCGGATTTTATATTTGAAAATGTTCAGAATATTTTAGATAAGTTGATCATTATTTTTTTGATTGCTTTATTTGTCTCGTTCTTCATAAGTGTTTTTTTTGCAGAAATCATTTCAACACCAATTGAGTCTTTAACAGAATCGGTTAAAAAGGTCACTTTGGGGAACTATCAGACTAAGGTTGAAGTCAAGGGAAATGATGAGATTGGTGCGCTTGGCAATGCTTTTAACTCAATGTCGGTAAAGTTGTTTCAAGTGGATGATCGGCGCAAAAAATTTGTATCGAATGTTTCGCATGAACTGAGAACGCCAATGACTTCTATGAAAATTGTCTCGGATACGTTATTATCACAAGACCATTGGGATGAAGCCATTTACCGTGAGTTTATGCAAGATATCAATAGTGAAGTAGATAGACTTAACAATATAATTGATAGTTTGCTTTATTTGGTGCGTATTGAAAAGGATGAAATTGAACTGGATTACAGCGTGACGTATGTCAATTACCTGATTGAGAAGGTCATCAAGACGATTAAACCCATTGCACAGATGAAACATATCGAGATCACTTTTATTTCTAATAATAAGATTCAGATCAATTTAGATCAAGAAAAGATGCAACAATGTCTATTGAACATTGTTGGAAATGCGGTTAAATATACACCGGAAAATGGAATGGTCAACGTTTCTTTAACGGATCGAAGAGATACCATTGCGATTTCAATTATGGATAATGGCATTGGTATACCTGAAAAAGATGTGCCATTCATATTTGACCGTTTCTATAGAGTGGATGAAGCACGTGCTCGAAAGACGGGCGGAACAGGTCTGGGTCTCTCAATTGCTCAGCAGATCGTACAGTTACATCAAGGCAGTATAGAAGTTACAAGTCATATGAATCAAGGGACAGATATAACGATTATACTGCCAAAGCATTA
Organism: Fusibacter sp. 3D3; assembly: GCF_001748365.1. Taxonomy (GTDB): domain Bacteria; phylum Bacillota; class Clostridia; order Peptostreptococcales; family Acidaminobacteraceae; genus Fusibacter_A. The sequence continues at coordinate 120,691 of NZ_BDHH01000007.1, forward strand.
GGAGGACCTTATGAAATTCCCAATCAGAAGCTTTGTAATCCTCATTCTGATCGTAGCCAGTTTGATATTTGGACTCAATATCAATCGTACGTATCCAGTTGTAACGGATTCAAAGTATATATCACCAGATAAAGAGACCATTGCTTTTACGACAAAGATTTATTTTGTTTACGACCACGCGCTTCGAAGTGAAAATCGAAAAGTTGCTATACACAGCAATGATTTTGAACAAGCTGTTATCAAGGCCATTGAAGATGGCCCTAAAAATGTCAAATATAAGAGTATTTTTGATTATGATGTAGCTGTATTGTCGGTTGAATATGCCAACAATACCTGCTATCTAAATCTATCCAGTAATGTGATGCACTCAGATCTTTGGGAAAGCGATGAGCTGGATCTTTATATTTGGTCTATCGTCAATAGTCTTACAGAGATAAAACGTGTTTTTAATGTACAACTTTTGATTGACGGTGAACGTGTGGATCGAAAAGTACTTGGATACTCACTCTTAGAACCATTGCCTAAAATGGAGAGCCTTAATTATCTAAAAGAGCGTACGGCATCTGATTCGGTAATAGACTATATTGATTATATAAATTCATCCCGATTAGATCTTGCATATGATCTTTTGACCGATAGCACGAAACAAGTCTACGACTATATGGATTTTACAAAATACGCCAATACATTGAACAATGAAATCAATGGTTATACTCGGGATATGTATTTTACAAAGACCTATAATGACCGTTGGGTGATTTATGTTAAATTTGTAAAAAATTCAAGTGTTTCTGATTTCCAAGTACATTTTTATAAGAAATGGACTGTTATTTTTGTCGATGGAAATTATAAAGTTGACCTGCTGAGAAATTAAATTTAATACAATTGTCATGAGAATTTCCAATAAAAGCGACTATAATATAAGTATGTGGAGGTTCTATTTATGATGAAAAAAGTTTTGATAATAACGCTTATTTTAATGATGCTCATTTCTCAATTGTCTTTAGCGGATAATAGCGACATTCCGAAGAATCATTGGGTCAATAATTTAATAGATACACTAAAAGACGATGATATCATGATCAGCAATGAGACTATTGTTTTAGGTGGAAAAATCAAATATAAAGCATTTATCGCATGGATCAGTAGGATTGAAGAAAATGCTAAAATAAAAACACAGAGTAAAATTGAGTTTACTAAAAGTGAAACTGAGGCTTTGACTCGAATAGAGGCGGTTAAAATCAGCATCCAATATTTGGGGTTTGATTGGCTGGCGCAACAACTTAAAACTTCAAATCTCGTTTTTACGGATGTCTCTTCGGATAAAGGATATGTTCAATTAGCATTTGATTTTGGACTTGTATCTTCTGGAAAGGTGTTTAGGCCAGATGATCCATTGACTTCTGAAGAAGCGATTGCGTTCATTTATCATCTCAATAGACTTAAAAAAACGAAGATTGATAGGCTTCATTCTTATTATGCAATTAATTCTTACAGTCAACTGGATAAAGTGGCAGCATTAGATGCCTTAAGTTATGGTTGGAGTCGACTGGAAATATCTAAAGTGAATGGCGATGTGATTTTAAATTCAAGTTCTCAAAATGATAATGAATATAGAGTCCCAAGTGGTTATACCGAGGCAGTTAAAGCGGCTGATAATAATGATGTGGCTAAATACCTAATGGTAGCGGTTAAGGACGAACTCGTCTACGATGAAACTTTAAAAAAAGAATTGCCTTTAACGGAGTATATCCTAAACAATTCGGATTCGAGCTCAAAAGCGATTTCATTGATTGCTACTATGCTTGTGAAGAATAGCCAAAGAATCAATTATCAAGGTGTTTTGATTGATTTCGAATCCCTAAAAGGGCAAGAAACTGGAATAAAATTCAATTTATTTCTTTCAAATTTAAAAGTGGCACTTGAAGAAATTGACAAATCATTAATTGTTGCAGTGCATCCAGTACGAAAAGCTGGAATTGCCTATTATGATGGATATGATTATAAATCTATTGGCAGACTAGCGGATTATGTCATTTTAATGGCTCATGATTTTTATCCTAAAAAATTGACAAAAGCAGAAATGAAGTCTGGTTATACAATAACACCTTTAGTTGCAATCAATGATTTGTACTATGCCCTCAAGGGTATAACCCATAGTGAAACGGGTGTTATAGATAAAAATAAAATCATATTGCAGTTTTCTATGGATTCTGTCCAATGGAAATTGAAAGAAGGCTCAATAATTAACGAGATGCCTTATCATCCAACTTACAGTGCAATTTCGAGTAGGATTTCAAGTGGTGTAGCGATTACGTATTCAGATGGGATGAAAAGCCCCTATATTATATTTGAGGACAATGAGGATAAAACACGTAACATTGTGTGGTATGAGGATCAACGTAGCCTTCAAGCTAAGATTGACTTGATGAAATACTTTGGAATCACCAATACGTCCATATGGCGATTGGGGAGCATTGCGGATGTGTACGATCGCCCCAATGAAACGCGTCAGTATTTAAATCTTTGGGATCAATTTTTACAGAATGAATAGGGGAATGGTGCGTGTGAAACTGATTTTGACACTCTAACCTTTTAGGTAAGATATAATACGATGAAGTACGATTGTTAGCGCAATCGTACTTTTTAAAATATCGGAGGGCATTCTATGGGACAATTTCATACATTAAAAAGTTATGAAGCGGCTAAAGAGACCTTCAAGTGTGTCATAGGGGTTGCAAGAGAGCACTATAAAATATGCGAGCATCATTCGGAATCCTATAATGAAAATAAAATGCTGACCACAGAGACTGTTTATATTTGTGATTCAGATCAACCTGACAAGCTTTTGATCATAACAGCTGGAATGCATGGCGTTGAAGGGTTTGTAGGTTCAGAAATGATAAATCGAGTCATAACAAAGCACTATAAAACGATCAATGCCTCAAAAACAGCACTGCTTGTGGTTAATTTTATCAATCCTTGGGGCATGAAATATTTTAGAAGAGTTAATCAGGAGAATATCGATTTGAATCGCAATTTTCTCCAGGATCATAACGTTGTAAATCCATATTTGAATCAAGTTGACCCCCTTATAAATGCAAGCTGGCATGGAAAATGGCGCGGATTAAGCCTTATTAAGTATTATTTTACTTTGTTTAAGTGTATAATAGACAATGGTATTCTAAATACAAATCAAGCCATTTTCAGTGGACAATATGAATGCCCTCATCAGATCTATTTTGGGGGCTTAAAACCCACTTTAGAACATCAAAATGTGCTCAATATGATCACGCAGTTTTCTAAAGATTCCGTCAAGCAAGTGATTCATTTTGACCTCCATACGGGATATGGTCCTAGAAGTGAATTGTCGCTCATCAATTCCTCATACGATGCATTAAATCCTTTCTTATGGAAACGAAACTTAAAATTAGATCGTGTGGAAATTAGAGATGTAAAAGGTGATATGATTGACTATTTGTATTTGCTAGGCAAACAAAGCAATAAGGATGTATTTCATACGTGTGTTGAGTTTGGGACTTTGGGGCATTCTATTTACCACAAGTTTGAGAGCCTTAGAGTGACTATACTTGAAAATTCAATTTGGCATCAAAAAATAAAACCACAAAAGATAAAAGAAAAAATTTTAAAAAAATTTATTGGCATTTACTGTCCCAATGAAGAGAACTGGTGGCTTAAAGCTGAATCAGATTTTGATCATTTAATGGTGAATACAATATCGTATTTCAATTTATAGCATAATGAATTTAGAGAGGGGAAGTATTATAAATGAAATTTAGGCGAATTGATGACTATAAACAGTTGTTTGAGGATCAAGAATTGAAGGCTCTACTGAAGACTTGTATCTTCAATGCAACAGATGGTAAAGTACAAAATATTGCACAGTCAATTTATGCAAAGACACAGGGCCGTTTTTATGTACTCGAAGAAGACGAAATGGTTTATGGCATAATAGGGGGATCTGTGGTCGATAACGATCTTCTCATTATAAAGCACATTGCAGTACGAGAAGCGCAAAGGGGTCAAGGTTACGCTAAAAAGCTCATAAAAGAATTGACGCATTTAGGTGATTTTATGACGTTGGAAGTGGAATGTGATCATCACCTTGTCGCTTTTTATAGAGCATGTGACTTTAAATGTAGTCTCATAAAAAATGCTGATTTAACTTTAGATCAATACGCATGTGTACTCAGGATTTAAAGCATCTGTTGAGATTTCATAAAAAAAGCTGGCGTTCACGGGAACCCAGCTTTTTTGAATCTACTTTATGTTTTGGAGCCAATGGTCAATTTTTTTTCTTCGCCTCGAATCAATCGCAGTAAATTGCTGCGATGACGGTAGATCACAAATGCGCCTAGACCTGATGAAAAAATAATGATTTCAGTAGGGACAGAAAAGAGCATGCAAAGAACGGGCAATAGGACAGCACTTGTAATAGAAGCTAACGACATAAAGCGCGTAGCAAAAATAATGATAAATTGAATGACGAATAGTATTAAAAAAATCTGTGGCATCAGTATGATTAGAACACCTGCTGAGGTAGCGATCCCTTTGCCGCCTTTGAACTTTAACCAGACGGGGTAACAGTGTCCTAAAACTGCAAAGGTACCACCTACAAGGGCACCTATGTTGCCTAAAAGTAAATATCCAATCCAAGTAGGCATCAGACCCTTCAAAAAGTCGCCGATAAAGGCAAGAACCCCCACTTTTAGTCCGAGAGTTCTCACGACATTTGTGGTTCCAGTATTACCACTGCCCATCTGTCTAATATCAATTTTACTGATATACTTTGGAATTAAATAAGAAAAGGGGATGCTTCCAATAAAATAACTTATGATAGCAATAATAAATTGCATTAATAGCCTCCATGAAAATAAATTTAAGTACAACCATTATCATTTTAACATATAACCTTTTCGGTTCAAATAAGAATTTGTAAGTGTTATAATAATAATATACATCTTTATATATATTTTATGATAAAAGGGGGCAACTGTTTTGAGATATGAATTTGAATTTGATTCGTTTGAAGATTCAGTCATTAAAGGGTACAAGTGGATCGAAGATAAAACACCACTTCAAATTGTCGTTTTATCTCATGGTATGGCTGAAACGATAGAAAGGTATGATCTGTTTGCAAATTATTTGCTAGAGAGAGACATATTTGTATTTGGTCATTCTCACAGAGGACACGGAAAGACCGCGGGTTCCATAGAGCAGCTTGGACATCTTGGCGAAAATGGCTGGTTTAAAATGAAAGAAGATCTAAGGCGCGTCATAGAAATGGCTAAATCAGATTATCCAGATGCCCCCCTTGTTTTATTAGGGCATAGCATGGGATCGTTTTTGGCGAGGGATTTTATTTTAGATTACAGCTATTTACTAGAGGGGGTAATCTTATCGGGAACAGGTTATATGGATCCTTTTAAGTTAAAAGTGGCAAAGTTTTTGGCAGAGCGCGAGGGCTCAAAGATTGGCCTTCATCAAAAATCTGCATTTTTAAATCGTATTTCATTTGGTACATACAATAATCGCATAAAAAATAATACAACGGCGTTTGATTGGCTTTCACGTGATGAAAAACAAGTTCAAAAGTATATTCAGGATCCCTATTGTGGTGTCGTTCACCCTGTAAGTTTTTATATAGAATTTTTCACAAATTTGCAAAGAATACTGCATACGGATGTCTTTAAAAATCAAAAAAACAACCTTCCCATGTTGATTTTATCTGGAGATTGTGATCCAGTTGGCGCGTATGGGAAGGGTGTGAAAAAGACAAGTGCCTATTATAGTGCCAATGGCTTTGTAACCACCTTAAAACTATACTCAAAGGGACGCCATGAAATGTTAAATGAGATCAATAAAGAGGCTGTTTATAAAGACATTTGGATGTGGCTACAGGCGCTGTAGATTCTACATTTATGATGACATATGATTTTGAATGTCTTGTTCAATACTTTCAAAAAATGCATCTATATCTTGATCAGAAGTCGTGCCACCTTGTGCCATGTCGGTATTTCCGCCACCTTTTAAGCCGATCATTTGCCCATATGCCTTAAAGAAAGCATTCATTTCAAAATTAAATAAATTAGAGGCATCTTCTTTGGATTTAGATAAAACAATATGATATTTTTCATTTTCCAAAGACCTAGCGAGTACGATGAAATTGGGATTTTTACAAAGCAGTTGAACTTTTGTTCTCAAATCATTCATGCTCATGTCTTTTTCTTCAAGGCGAATGACTTTAATACCCTCTACTTCATCGAACATTGCCACAAGATCTGAAATTTCAAGTGTCATAAGTTCCACTTTAAGATCATCCAGTTCTTTTTTATCTTGTTTAGAATTTTCGATCAATTGCTTAACAAAGTCGACAATCTCATTTTCTTTAACAGACAAAAGTGTAGATAAATCATTGATGATGTCGTTGCGTGCATTAAAAACTGAAAGCGCAAAAAGGCCACAGACGAACTCGATTCGAATGCCTTGCTTATAGTTTTCTATCTTTTTGACTTTGATAATGCCAATTTCACCAGTACGCTTGACGTGGGTGCCACCGCAAGGTGAGAAATCAAATCCTTCAACTTCAATAACCCTAATATTTTCACTCACTTTAGGTTGTTTGCGAAGAGGCATTTTTGAAAGTGCCTCTGCATCTGGATAATGTGCCATAATTTCTACATTTTGATTTAAAACTTGATTTGCTAAAGTTTCCATATCGGAGACGTTTTGAGCACTTAGTTTTTGATCGAGATCAATGGTGATATAATCTTTACCAATGTGAAACCCAACTGTGTTTGCACCAAAGCGTTTTTCGGCAGAAGCGGATAGGATATGTTGCCCCGAATGCTGTTGCATCAGTGCAAACCGATTTTGCCAATCTATTTTGCAAGAGACTTCACCAGATAGCTTCGTCGCAGTTGCCACATCTCGTGGTGCTATAATATGATAAATAACGTCGTTTTCTATTTGTACATCTATAATGCTTATCCCTTGAATTTCACCTATATCAGAGGGTTGTCCACCGCCCTCTGGATAAAAATAAGTTTCATCTAAAAGGATAGCCATTTGATTTTTTGCATAAGGTACAATCTCTATTAGATTTGATTTGAATGCGCAGCAGTATGCATCTTCTAAATACTTTTTCATCTGTATTGCCTCCTAAGAAAATTAATGCTTTATTTACAAAACATTTCGTTTATAAAGTCCTTTATAGTATATAATATAATTTGATATGAATAAAGAGGAGGTCTAAAATGGACTATCAATTAATAGAAGCACAATACGAATTACTTTTTGAGTTCGCTGTTTCGCCGCAATTTAAAAAAGCCTATGATTATGCGGAGGATATTTTTACAACCGAACGCCCAAGTGATGACCTTCTTGGATTTGCAGAATGGTTTATGTTCAACTATGAGATTATAGATCAAGACAAAACAATTGCAGAAATTTTTGCAGTTCAAGAACCATCAGACATCAGAGCAGCGATAAGTCAATCTCAAAGAAGTATTTTTAAAATCTACAGGGAAAATGAAAAAGTTTATCTCAAAGATATTTTTACAAACGAGAGCCTTCTACTAGGCCATGAACTTTTTGCGGAAAGTGGCTTGCTCAATGCAAGAATTGTGATTTTGGATCACGATGCTTACATTATTGGTGATTTATTTGAGATGGATGCTTCGTTTGAAGAGGCCATTAAAAAAGCTGTATTTGAAGCCTATAATAAATTTTGTATAGATCATGATCTCATAAAAATTGATGAATTTATTAATAAAGAGAATAGAATGCTCTATAATATAGCCTCAATTATCCATGAGACAATAGAAGAGAACACCATAGATGACGATTATACGGTACATGAGGGTCTGTTTGCCTATAAATGTTCATATGATGCCCTTGTGGAATTCTTATTAAAATTGCCTTATACCTTACAGGCTGATGACGACGATGAATTTGTATACAGTCTTATATTGGACGAAGATGTGGTTGGTGAAATCGAAATCGTAAAACAAACGTTTACGATCCTCTGCTTAACAGAGCACATGCTCCATAAAATCATAGAAAATATCAACCTTTTAAAGGATGAAAACATCATTTTCATGAAGTCTCATATGTTAACTTTAGATGAATTGTTGTAGTTTTATTTGACAAAAGCCATTAATAAATAGTAAAATTTAGAGAATACCTAATTGTAGGTTGTAGAATCTAGTAAATATTCTTTGTGAATAATTGAAAGGAGTAGTTGAAAAACTATGTTAAATGCTTTATCAGATCTTCCCGCCGAGGAATATCCCGCCAGTAAAAAATTAGAGATGAATGATATTTTAAAGGATATTAAGGAGTTGCTGGAAAAGCACGATAATCCTGCTCTTGAACTTCAAAAGTATCTATCGGAAGTTGAAACAAAAATAGATTTTGAGAATCAGAGAGAGCTTGATAGTGTTGACAAAGAAATTGTTAAAAGCGTAATCGAAAAACATCCTTATTTTAAGAATCCATCATCGTATCATATTCGCTTGATCACGATTATGAAGTTTCTGAAGAAAAAAGGCGTCGACATCACCATAAGAGATTTCGATCTGCTCGTAGATGAGATCATTATGTCCGTGGATGGTGTTGAAAAAATTGGTTATGGTAAATATAGAAGAAGAAAATAAGGTACTTTATTTGGACACTTTAACTCAATATTAAAATGTATAATATAAAAAATCATTGTCCGTCGAAACTTCGTTTCGCCTGACCCGTCCTCGTCTAACCGCTTAGAGCAGGTTGAACATTCCTGCCTCTAAGCTGGACGAAAACTAATGATATTAATAAAAGTCATTGATATGGATATATCGATGACTTTTTCACAATGGAGATGACATGTTTGAAAGTTATATCAAAGCAAAGTCGAGGATATTACATGAAAGTGTAGTCCTAGGAATCAACAAAAAGCATTCAAGAGGTGCTGTTTACACACCAGAACATATTAGCAAATACATGGTCTATCTATTGGTTCGGGATTACATGTATCAACAAGATAAGCTTACAGAAGCACAAGATGCGCTTTTGAAAAGCGTATATCTGGATCAAACACTAGAAACTTGTAGCTCATATCAAGTAAGTCACAAGACACATAATGATCTCAAACATATTTTGGAAATGTTGAAACCGCTTAGTATCATGGATTTAGCCTGTGGTACAGGCCTGCTTTTATTAGCCTATCTAGAGCTCCATATGATGCTTTTGATGCTCTTAAAGGCATCTAAGGCAGACCTTTTAGAGAATCTTGGTCACATCATAGAAGGGCAATTATATGCCTATGATATAAATGAAGAGGCCACAAAGCATTTTAAGGAGACGCTCCAAATTTTAATGCGGTGTTTAAATGCAACTTATTGCTTTAAACAAGATCATATTCAAAATGGAAATAGCTTACTCTTAGATATAAGTATAAAAGTAGACCTGATGATTGGAAATCCACCGTATATCGGTGAGAAGGGCAATTTAGACTTATTTGAAGTCATAAAAGCTTCTGACTTTGGCAAAAAATATTACGAAGGCAAAATGGACTATTTTTACTTTTTCATCTATAAAGCACATCAACATTTGAAAGCCAATGGGAGTCTGTGCTATCTAACCAGTAATTATTTTTTTACAGCAGATGGTGCAACAAACTTGAGAAACTTTATCAAGAATGAGTTTAATTTTTCTCAAGTTCTCAATTTCAATGATGAAAGCATTTTTAAAGACAAAAAACTACACGCGTGTATTTACACCTTAAGCTTAAAAAAACAAGCGGAAATTCAGTTATTGGATGCAAAATTAAATTTGAAAAAAAGGCTGAGTGCTTCTGATGTCTATTTAAGTTCTAAAACGTTTCATTTCATTTCGGATGAAATCGTGACTCAAATTCTTGCAAAAATAGAGAAGCGTTTTCGGACACAGCTCGGTGCTGACTTTGACGTCAAGCAAGGCATCGTAAGTGGTGCAGACCGTTTTAATGGCTTCCCAGTATTTGTGTATAAGGAAAATGAATTATCAGAGATTCCCCAAAGTCTTCGTAAAGAGATGAAACCTTTTTTCAAAAACAGTGCGATTAAGCATTTTGAACACGATGAGCAAACCCCATTTTATGTTTTATACAGTCATAAACACCTAAAACAAGTGGAAGCCATATCCCTTTTATTAGAGCCTTATAGAGATAAACTTATGTTGAGACGTGAAGTGATCAACGGGGTGAGGCAATGGTATGAATTGACATGGCCAAGAGAAGTAACGATGTTTGAGAGACCTAAAATCGTTGTCCCTCAGCGCGGCAAAAGCAATTATTTTGCTTATTCAGAAGGTGTATTTCATGCTTCGGCAGATGTTTATTATATTTTTGAAAAAGCAAACCTGGATTCAGAGGAAGAGAAACTGCAGTCACTTAAAGGATTGACGGCCTTCTTAAATTCATACGTTATATTGATGTATTTGTATTATAAAGGGAAGCGAAAAGGGGAGGCACTAGAACTCTATGCGACGCCTTTAAAATTAATGCCTTATGAGCCATCCCTCCTAAAAGGCTTGTCTGATCTTTACGATTTAAAATGTGCTCTCTCGGATAAATTGGATGCCATCAATAAAGTGCTCTATGCATTTCTGGATCTAAATCCAGAGGAATGTGACTGGTTAAATAAATTTGGAAGGAAATTTTTATGAAGATCATCATAAAGAAACCTAAAAAGGCTTATGAAAAGTGGCTTAAAATAATGGCTGTTTTTGGGCTCGTAATATTATTTTATTTTGTTATGAAACCTGAAATTGAAGTCGTTGAAAAAAAAGTCACGACATTGCCTGAAGTTTCTGACGATGTTGTTCGTGTGAAATCGGAGGTCTTTGTCAATGGATTTGAATCCTATATTAAAGAAATCAAGTGGCTTGACAATCAAATTGTAATTATGAAAAGCAATAAAGGTGCTCAAAAGGACACTGAATTTGAGGTAGACTTAGAGGCATTAAGTGTTAATCCAGTCGATATGGATGATTTAGAATCTCGATTAATAACAATTAAAGATCATGCAATTGAGCGCTATGAAGTTTTAGACGAAGGCGCTGCGAGAACCCTTTATTTTTTAAATCAAGAGGACTATTATGGCATTTATGCCTATGATGGAGAAGGCAATTACCTCTTGGTGACAGATAAAATGAAAGTAGGGCAGAATGCTTCACCACTTTTTAAACTTTCTGAGAACCAAAAAAAAATGCTCTATGTTGAAGCTTCAACAGATAGACTTGTCACATACGATTTTGAGACTCAAAAGAAAAAGATTTTAAAGCCCGTCGTTTCAGAGCAAATGTTTTATGAAAATTATATTTTATCTCCAGATGGTGGCTTTGTAATAGAATTGATTAAGGCTGAAAAGGATGCATTTAATTGTTATGGTACTGATAGTGGAAAACTTTATATTGATAATATAGAGGGTACAAATCCAATATTCTCAAAAGAAAGTAATCGCCTTTACTATCTCTACACCGGCGATATGACTTCGCCTTTTACGGGGAGAAGGTTGGGCGTGGTTACACTTAATCAACGCGACATCCAATATCTATCCTCTGATTCTGAAGAAGTCTATTTTAATAAAATGCAACCTCTTGAGGACAATCAATTGCTTTATTTGGTGGGCGTGAACGACGGTGATCATTTTATAATTGACAGCGTTGTGATCTACTCTCCTGAAACAAACGAAAAGAAGAGTATCCGTGCTTTAAAAGGGATGCAGATTGATGAAAATTGCAATTTTGAAGTGAATCGTCAAATGTTATTGCTGCCAGAGACAGATACACAATTGACTTTGCTCAATCTTGAAATACAAGCCGTGCAGAGCTTTTATGATTTAACAAGACTCTCTGAAGATGCCCTTTATGTCAAAAACCGTGAAGGCTTTCTTTTAGGATATGGTAATGCGATTTATCGGATTGATCCAAGTGGTAAAACGCTGATTTATCAATATGAAGGTACCTATAGGACTCTATCCATATCGCCAGAAGAAGATAAAATGCTTATCATTAGTGAAAGTGACAAGGGCCTAAATTGTGTGATTACATTTAAACTCAGCATTGACTATTGATAATTAAAAGAGCATGACACAAAAAAACTCTCCTATATATTGTCAACTAAAGCGATTTATGTTACACTTTAATTGGTAATATATAGGAGGATTTTATGTTCAATCGCTTGCGTCAATTATACAACATAAAGCTCATATGGATACGAAGTATGGTGATTCTAAGTCTTGTCTGTACTTTAGCCCTTTACACTATGATGCAGTCCAATTATATGAAGAGGGTTGAAGCCTATAGAAACGCAACGCCTTCTAATATAAAACAAACCGCTAGCCTCAAAACTTTAGACGGCAATGTGGTTTCTTTAAATACTGAAAAAGGAACCTTGATTTTTAAGCCAAAAGCACTTGAACATAAAATCATGATTACTTATAATGTCGAAAACATAGATGCAAGAACCCTAGAGCATGAGATTATTGAAGAGAAAACGGCCTTTAAGATGGAAATCGATCTAAACGAAAGGCAATTTAGAGAGACGCATAATGCCTATGAATTTGATTATCAAAAGTATCTGTATGCCAATAATGTGATTGGGCAATATCATCTGAAAAGTTATGAAGTCAGTGATGGCCTTAAAAAATCGATTCTTGCTCATTTTAATTCAAGGCGCATGAAGCTGATGCGGCTTGTAGAAAACCTTAAAGTAGCAGAATACTTTAACGCACTTATTCTAGGTCATAATGACAGTCTAAGTGAGAAAGACCTTTTTAGAAGATTGGGAATTTCTCATGTGTTTGCCATATCTGGGATGCATTTTGGGCTTATATACGCTTCTTTATATAAATTGATTAAAGGACCTAGGGGTTGTAAAAGCATACTTACGATGGGCTTGTTGATTTGTTATTGGGGGCTTATTGGATTTTCCTATTCAGCGGGTAGAGCTGTTTTTTTGGTGATTTATGTTGAAGTCTCAAGAATGCTTTCAAGAAAAATAGATGCGCTCAGTGCGGTGGCGTTGACCAATTTGATCTTGTTGTTTATATTTCCAAATGCTGTTCTTGCAGTATCCTATCAACTGTCTTTTATTGCATATTTACTAATAGCTTATGTATACCAGCGGCTCAATCGCCACAAAAAGATGCATAAAATGATTGGGAGTTTTTATTTTGTTTTTTTCATCCAGATTGCATTTTTACCCATTCAGCTTTATTATTTTAATGAAGTTAATCTACTTGCGTTTTTACCGAACTTAATCATCGTGCCCCTGATTAGCGCGCTATTTCCCTTTTTCTTTTTAATCCCTCTTTTAGGAACTTCAATAGTATGGCTCTTAGAGAAGTGCCTTCATGGCATAGAATTTGTAGCCAAGCTTATGCCAATTTGGTGCGTTGAAGGGCAAATTTTGACACCAAGTCAATTTAAAATCATCTTTATTTTTGCTTTTGTCTATTTTGTCTATAAATCCATTAGAATTTCTCAAAGCCTGATTTTAAAAAAGAGCCAAATGACTTTTATGGCTTTAATGACTTCTTGGATGATTATCAGTGGCTTTAATTTTTCTAAATCCGAAATTCATTTTTTTGATGTTGGGCATGGCGATTCAGCTTTAATTATGAATGACCATCACCCTATTTTGATTGATACAGGTGATCCCTATACGGATTTAACTCAAATGCTCATCAAAAGAGATATATATAAGATTGACGCTCTCATTTTATCTCACGCACATAGCGATCACGTGGGGGGCTTAAAGCAATTGGCAGAGACCTATCCGATTTATCAAATATACTGCAATCAAGAGACCTATGAGGTTATTAAAGCAGATATAAGCGCATCCACCGAAGTGATCGTTGTGAAATCACCGATTGAAATAACGCTGGCAAATGCCAGATTGACCTTGATACCCTCTGAATCCGACGATACTAATGATAACGCCATAGCGGTTTGGTATGATTCTAAGGAGATCAAAGGCATATTTTTAGGGGATATAAGTGGGCCTGTTTATGAAAAATTTCCCAGCGTGCTCACCGAACTCGATTTTGTAAAAATTGCTCATCATGGTTCAAAGACTGGGCTCAGTAAATCTTTTCTGAAAGAACATCCAATAAAATATGCAATTATATCGCATAACGAGAAATATCTAATGCCCAATAAAAGTATTTTGGATCAATTAGAAGAAGAAGGGATAGAAATATACAAAACCTATAATTGTGGCGAGATTATTCTTAATAAAAGGGGGATTTTTTCATATTTAACGCATAAATCTACTGTAAACCCATAAGGATTTTCGAAATTGACTTTCAATTTGTTGCAATTGCTGATACTATTTTATAAGAACATTTGAGAAGGAGTCTTATTCATGGATTTTATGACCTATTACAAGCAATTGCGAAATAACGAGATTGCATCATTAAATTTGATAACGGGTAGAGAACAATATTTAATTGATAATATCATCAAAATGATTGAAAGCAATTTTTTGTCAAAAGCTTATAAGGACCTTAACTTTACCATTATAGAAGGTGTTTTTGACATAGATCAATTTTTGAACATTTCTGAAACACTGCCATTCTTTGATGAAAGAAGAATCGTGTTTATTAATAATGTGAATCTTTTTAAAAATATGAAAGAAGATGCGGAATTGAAATTATTAGATTTTCTAAAATCTATACCTGAGCAAACCGTGCTCCTCTTTGTGGAGAAAGAGGTGGACAAGCGTAAAAAACTCTATAAATTCATGGCCAAAGAGGGGACTTTGATCACGATAGACAAAATGACGCACTCTGACTTTGTCAAATGGGTTAACAAAAAATTTAAAGAGTATAATAAACCCATCTCTAATCATGCTTTAAACTATTTTATTGAGATGAGCAACTATCTTGATAAAGAATCTAATAAGAATCTTTACGATGTAGATAATACCATTAAATCTCTTGTAAACAATGAACGTGAAATTACGGAGAGCGTTATTAATCAATATCTTGAGATTCCAATAGAACATAATATTTTTAAGATGATCGACGCGATCAGTGAGAAGAAAATACAGACGAGTTTGTTGATCTTAAATGAGCTCGTAGGTAATGGAGAACCAGAAATTAAGGTGTTCTATTTAATTAATCAACAATTTAGAAATATTTTAAAAACGAAGTATTTAATAAAAAGTGGTTATTCCAGTGACAGTGTAGCCACAAAACTAGGCATTCATCCTTTTGTGGCAAAGAAAGCGGCACATTTCGCCAATCAGTATTCTTTTGAATCCCTTCATAAAATCGTGGATATTGTCGAAACTGTGGATACAGAAATGAAGTCAACAGGACTTTCGCCACACTTATTGATTGAAAAGGCCCTGTTTGAAATTCATACGGTTGGATAAAACGGATGATTTTCCCGATTAAAGTTTCAACCATCGGCTCAAATCTTGTTGTCTACAAAAAAAGACGAAAGCGTACATAAATGTACGCTTTTTAATATTTGATCAAATATTAAATTGACACGGTCTCATTTTTCGGGGAATTCCAAAATTAATATAAGTTAAACTCTATTCAGCCGCAGCGTTTAATCTTTTTCTTAATCTTGAAACTTTTCTAGAAGCAGCATTCTTATGGAATGTACCTTTAGCACCAGCTTGAGTCATTTTCTTTTCGAAGAATCTTAATTTTTCTTCAGCAAGATTTTTATCGCCAGCTGCTAATGCTTCTAAGAATCTTTTTTCAGCAGTCTTAAGAGCCGATTTTCTTGATTTATTGACAGCTGTTTTCTTGCTGATAACATTGATTCTTTTCTTAGCTGATTTAATATTAGCCATTTGTGTTCACCTCCCCGCAGTTTTTCAACAGTCTTATTTTATCACGCAGCCCCTAAGAAATCAAGTTTTTTTTAAATGTATTTGAGAAGGGGGACATCCTATGTTATAATTGATAGGTACATTTTTAGAAGAAGATTTAAACGCTTTATGTTTAGAATATACAGTCACTGTTAAGGAGGCATATAAATGTCTAGTGAAAGGCAAAAATATATAAGAAATTTTTCAATCATTGCCCATATTGATCATGGGAAATCAACGCTTGCTGATCGTCTCATTGAAAAGACGGGATTGTTGACCCAGCGCGAAATGAAGGCGCAAATACTAGATAGTATGGATCTCGAAAGAGAACGTGGCATCACCATTAAATTACAAACAACGCGCCTCGTCTACAAAGCTCAAGATGGCCATGAGTACCTTCTAAATCTAATTGACACCCCAGGCCATGTGGATTTTACTTACGAAGTCTCCAGATCACTTGCTGCCTGTGAAGGCGCTATATTAGTAGTCGATGCAACGCAAGGGGTAGAAGCACAGACACTTGCAAACGTGCATCTCGCTGATGAGCAGGGACTCGAAATCATTCCTGTACTCAACAAGATTGATTTACCCAGTGCAAGACCCGCTGAAATCATCGCAGAAATTGAAGAAATCATTGGCGTTATTGCAGAAGATGCGCCACAAATTTCAGCGAAAAATGGCATTAATATCGAAGCAGTTCTCGAGCGGATTGTTGAAGCCGTACCACCACCAGAAGGCGATGAAAATGCACCTCTTAAAGCTCTGATCTTTGATTCCTATTATGATAGCTATAAAGGTGCGGTGGCGTTTATAAGAGTTATGGAAGGCTCTATTAAAAAAGGTGACCAAATCATGATGATGGCTGCTGGTAAAAAATTTGAAGTGGTGGAAGTGGGAATTTCCGTGCCAAGTCCTCTTGCGATTCCTGAACTTTGGGCCGGTGACGTTGGTTATGTAACCGCAAGCATAAAAAATGTAATTGACTGCAGAGTAGGTGACACTATTACAAGTGCAGTGACGCCAACGGCTGAAGCATTGCCTGGATATAAAAAGGCAACTTCTATGGTTTTCTGTGGGATTTATCCTGCAGAGGGGGAAAGTTATGATGAAGTCAGAGATGCACTTGAAAAACTTCAACTCAATGATGCAGCACTTTCATTTGAACCAGAAACTTCAGTGGCACTTGGCTTTGGCTTTAGATGTGGTTTTTTAGGACTTCTTCATCTTGAAATTATTGAACAGAGAATTGAGAGAGAATTTGATCTTGATATCATTGCAACAGCTCCAAGTGTTATTTATCGTATTACCACGAACAGTGATGAAGTACTCATGATTCAAAATCCGTCTAACTTACCCCCTGTAACAGAAATTAAAATGATGGAAGAACCTATCGTAAAGGCAAATATTATTGTACCCAATGAATATGTAGGCAATATCATGGACCTTTGTCAAAACAGACGCGGTGTGATGCTTCATATGGATTATTTGGATCCAAAACGTGTTGTTTTACATTATGAGTTACCGCTAAATGAAGTTATCTATGATTTCTTTGACGCCCTTAAGTCAAAGACTAGAGGATATGGTTCTCTAGATTATGAGTTTTCTGAATATAGAGAGTCTGAGCTTGTTAAGTTGGATATATTGCTTAACAAAGAAAATATAGATGCTTTTTCAATGATTGTCCATAAAACAAAAGCAGAAGGCAGAGGCAGAATCATCTGCGAGCGTTTAAAAGAAGTTATTCCGCGTCAGATGTTTGTAATTCCAATTCAGGCAGCAGTTGGGTCTAAAGTGATTGCGCGCGAAACCATCAGTGCCATGCGTAAAGATGTTTTAGCAAAATGTTATGGTGGCGATATCTCACGTAAGAAAAAGCTTTTAGAAAAGCAAAAAGAGGGTAAAAAGAAAATGAGGCAGCTTGGTTCAGTAGATGTACCACAACAAGCCTTTTTATCCGTTCTAAAATTTGATGATAATTAATATTGGGGCAATCGGGTTTTTCCGATTGCTTTTTTGACCCTAAACATTGATATGTAAATTGTGCAATGGCCTATCAGAGCTGAAAAGGTTTCTGAGTTCGTGTTCATTTAAAAGTGATTTGAGGAGGTTCAAATGAGTTTAATGATAAACGCATTACAAGAAGATGCAATCAGTCTGTACATTCATATTCCATTCTGTGTAGAAAAATGTCTGTATTGTGATTTTGTTTCATACAAAATATCGGATACCGAAAAACAAAATTCTGTAGAAACCTATGTTCAGGCACTCAAAAATGAGATTTCAATGTATGAATCCCTTTTGAGAAGTGCTAGCATTAAAACGATCTTCATTGGAGGTGGAACACCTTCAAGTATTGAAGGCCAATATATTTTAGGTATTATCAATCACATAAAGCAGTACAACGCTCTTTCAAATCTGATGGAATTCACCATTGAAGTTAATCCCGGAACCCTTAATGACGAGAAAATAAATGCTTATCTATCTGCAGGCGTCAACCGGATCAGCATGGGGGTTCAATCGGCACAGGATACACTTTTGAAATCCATCGGTAGGATTCACACCTTTAACGAGTTTTTGACAACTTACAAAGGCATAAGAGAAAAAGGCTTTGAGAACATCAGTCTCGATCTGATGTTCGGTTTGCCAAATCAATCTATTGAGGATGTTGAATATACTTTAAAAGTCATCACAGAACTCGCACCTGAGCACATCTCGACATATGCTTTAAAACTGGAAGAAGGGACGAATATGTATCGCGCTTATGAGAGAGGTGAAATCACCTTGCCTGATGAAGAGACCGAAAGAGCGATGTATCATCTCATCGAAAAAGTTTTAAAAGAAAAGGGATATGAGCAATATGAAATTTCAAATTTCGCCAAACCCCAAAAAGAATCTAAGCATAATCTCGTTTATTGGGAAAACAAATCCTACCTGGGTCTAGGGATTGCATCACACAGTAAAATTGGACCGTTAAGATTTAATAATTTTTCAAATTTCCCTCATTATATTGAAGCTTTAAATCAAAATTTAAAACCCGTGGAAGAAGAAATCCCAATTGAAAGAGATGAAGATCTATTTGAAACCATTATGCTCGGGCTTAGATTAAATAAAGGGATTTCTATAGAAGCTATTAATACAAAATACGAAATTGACTTCGTAGAAAAATATCACACAGAAATCGAAAAACTAAAAATACAGAAACTGATCACACATCACATAGAAACCGATCGGATAGCACTCACAGCTCTAGGCAGAGACCTATCCAATCAAGTTTTCTTGGAATTTATGAAGGACTAAGTGGAAAACGGATTTGCCTTTGAAAGGGGCGGATTAAGGAAATCTGATTTTTTAACGAAATGTAAATAGACTATAAATATTTAAAAAGAAGGTTGACAACTCAATTGGTTGGCGGTATATTATATATAGATTAGCACTCCTTAGAGATGAGTGCTAACAAAAGGATGGTGACAAGATGTTATCAGAAAGGCAACTTCGCATCTTAGAGGCAATCATCGTAGACTTTATAGATACTGCTCAACCAGTAGGCTCTAGAACCATTTCAAAAAAGTATCCTTTGGGCATTAGCTCAGCGACCATTAGAAATGAAATGGCAGACCTTGAGGAACTTGGTTATTTAGAACAGCCACATACTTCTGCTGGGAGGGTGCCATCAGAGCTTGGTTATCGCCTTTATGTGGATTCGATGACAAATCTTCATACAATCGGCTTAGATCAAAAAGAGTTGATTCAATCTCTTCTTCTTAAAAAAATAATCGAAGCCAATGACATAGCGGATCAATCTGCTAAATTATTGGCGGATTTTACTGGATTGGTATCGGTAGTGACGATTCCTCAGTTTAACAAATGTCGGTTGGCAAACTTAAAAATGATCAAAGTAACTGATACTAAGGTCCTTTTAATTTTAGTGACCGATAATGGGATCGTCAAAAGTATTCAACTTGCCTTATCCAACACAGATCAGTATATTTTGGATAAGATATCAGATACAATGCTCAATTTCTTACTGGGTGAAACCATTGAGAATATAGATGTACGTTCGATAATGCGGTTGAAAGAAAAATTGAGTTCATTTGGTAATATAGTGGATTATCTAATTCCAATACTGAAAGATGCCTTAAAAAATCTAGATAACAATGAAATTCATATTGCAGGAGAGCAAAATATTCTGTCCATATTAGAATTTTCTGAATCCGAAAAAGCAAAACAAATTTTTAACTTTATGAAATCCGTTGAGAATCTGGAAAAACTGGTTCGGACTGTGGATACGAGTAAACTGGCCATTAAAATTGGTTCTGAAATTGGGATAAAAGAATTGGAAGAATGTAGCGTGATCTCATCCACCTATAAGGTGGATGGTAAGAATGAAGGCAAAATTCTAGTGATTGGCCCTAAGCGAATAGACTATGGCGCTGTCATATCCATTGTAAACTATATTAGCAATACATTATCAGATTTATTTTCGGGTATATATTTATAGGTTGTAAATAAACAAAAATGTTAAAAAGGATGAGACAGATGAGTAAAAAGAAAAAAGAAAAAATAGACGTTGAAGAAATAGTAATCGATCAAGAAGAAACCGTTTCCCAAGTGGCAGAGGAAGCAGAAATTCAAGAATCAGATGAAAGTACCCTCGAAGATCAAAATCTTGAAGCAAGTGGAGAGCAGGATTTGAAAGCAGAAATACAAAACTTAAATGATCGTTACCTTAGATTAAATGCAGAATTCCAAAATTATAGGAAACGTGTTGAAAAAGAAAAGACAGATATCTTCAAATACGGCAATGAAAAATTAATCATTGAAATGTTACCCATCATGGATAACTTTGAAAGAGCGCTATCGTCTTTTGAAGAAGATCATGCAGAAGATAAAGTCTTAAGCGGCGTAAAAATGATTAAAAAATCTTTAGATGATTTCTTTGAGAAGAATGGTGTTAAAAAGATTGAGGCGGTTAACACACCTTTTGATCCAGATAAGCATCATGCCGTAATGACTGAAGAGGTCGAAGGTGTGGCAGGTGAGACCGTCGTATCGGTATTCCAAGAAGGGTATGTGTTGGGAGATAAGGTGATTAGACCAAGTATGGTTAAGGTATCTTGTTAAAGCGTAAAATTTTAATAAAATAAGTTAAACAGGGCAACCAATCGATTGTCCGTTAAAAAAAATAAAACATGAAAAGGTTAAATTATAAGGAGGCAATACAATGGCTAAAATTATTGGTATTGATTTAGGAACTACAAACTCATGTGTGTCTGTATTAGAAGGTGGCGAAGCTGTAGTTATCCCTAATGCAGAAGGGAATAGAACAACACCGTCAATCGTCGCTTTCACAAAAACAGGTGAAAGATTAGTGGGTGAAACTGCAAAAAGACAAGCAATTACAAATCCAGATAGAACAATTATTTCTATAAAAAGAGAAATGGGTAGAGATCACAAAGTTAAAATTGATGACAAAGTATATTCGCCACAAGAAATTTCTGCAATGATTCTTCAAAAATTAAAAGCAGATGCAGAAAGCTATTTAGGTGAAACGGTAACAGAGGCTGTCATAACGGTTCCTGCATACTTTACAGATGCTCAAAGACAAGCGACAAAAGACGCTGGTAAAATTGCTGGTTTAGATGTTAAAAGAATTATCAATGAACCTACAGCAGCTTCATTATCTTATGGATTAGATAAAACAGATAAGCAGCATAAAATCATGGTATTTGACCTTGGTGGGGGTACATTTGATGTATCAATCCTCGAAATCGGGGATGGTGTTTTCGAAGTGCTTGCAACGAACGGGAATAACCATTTAGGCGGAGACGACTTTGATAAAATCGTCATGGATCACTTAGCAGAAGTTTTTAAATCGGAACATGGTGTCGATTTGAGAAACGATAAAATGGCACTTCAAAGATTAAAAGAAGCTGCCGAAAAAGCAAAAAAAGAGCTCTCTACAACGCAATCTACTAATATCAACTTGCCATTTATAACTGCAACTGCTGAAGGTCCATTGCATTTAAATATTGATTTAACGCGTTCTAAATTCGAACAGTTGACTAAAGGTTTAGTAGATCAGACAATGGAACCCACTAAAAAAGCACTTAAAGATGCTGGTTTAAATCCAAGCGATATCGAACAAGTTATCTTAGTCGGGGGTTCTACGAGAATTCCAGCGGTACAAGATGCTGTTAAAAAGTTTACGAACAAAGAGCCACATAAAGGCGTTAATCCAGATGAGTGTGTTGCACTTGGGGCAGCAATTCAAGGTGGCGTTCTTTCAGGCGATGTGAAAGATGTCTTATTGCTTGATGTTACACCACTTTCACTTGGTATCGAAACTTTAGGCAGTGTGTTTACAAAATTGATCGAAAGAAATACGACGATTCCTACAAAGAAAAGTCAAGTTTTCTCAACTGCTGCGGACAACCAAACGGCTGTTGACATTCACGTTTTACAAGGTGAAAGACAAATGGCAGGGGATAATGTCACGCTTGGTAGATTCCAACTTGATGGCATTCCACCCGCAAGAAGAGGTGTGCCACAAGTAGAAGTTACTTTTGATATCGATGCAAACGGTATTGTAAACGTAAGTGCTAAGGATTTAGGCACTGGAAAAGTGCAACATATTACGATTACAGCATCTACACATTTATCAGATGAAGAAATTGAGAAAAAAGTAAAAGAAGCAGAGTTACACGCAGAAGAAGATCGTAAGAAAAAAGAATTGATCGAAGAAAGAAATAAAGCAGACAATATGATTTATGAAATCGAGAAATCTTTGATTGATCTTGGCGAAGACGTTTCTGAAGATGAAAAAGCAGATATCAATGCTAAAATAGAAAAATTAAAAGCATCCATGATTACAGATGATGCAGACGTTATAAAAGCTGATTTTGAAGCACTTACAAATGCGTTCCAACCATTAGCTCAAAAGCTTTACTCAAAAGGTCAAGCGGAACAAGGGCCTCAAGATATGGGTCAAAATTCTTCTGATGATAATGTTGACGAAGCGGATTATGAAGTGGTAGACTAATACAGGGCACCTTAGGGTGCCTTCTTAAGATAAGAGGGTTTGAGCTCAACAGAGAGCTCAAATGTTGTTAAAAATCGGTTTCAATGAGAAAGGCGGAATTTTAGTGAGTAAAAGCGATTATTATGAGTTGTTGGGTGTCGAACGTAATGCAGATGAAAACGAACTCAAAAAAGCTTATAGAAAACTTGCGATGCAATATCATCCAGATAGAAATCCAGACAATGCAGAAGCAGAAGCTAAATTTAAAGAAATAAATGAAGCTTATGAAGTTTTAAGTGATTCTGAGAAAAGACGTCTATATGATCAATTTGGACATGCGGGTGTCAATCAGAATGGCGGTGCAGGCGGTGCTGGATTTGAGGGATTTGGTGGCTTTGAAGATATCATCAATGAAATGTTTGGTGGCTTCGGTTTTTCATCCTCTTCTTCAAGACGGAATGGCCCGAGAAAAGGTGCCGATATAAGAGCAGACATCACTTTATCGTTTGAAGAAGCGGCTTTTGGTGTCAAAAAGAAAATTGAATTCTTAAGAACTGAAGAATGTGATGTTTGTCATGGTGCAGGAAATGAACCTGGAACATCAACCCACACTTGTACGACTTGTAATGGTAAAGGTGAAGTCAGATATTCTCAAAGATCGCTATTTGGTGAATCCATTAGTGTAAAACCTTGTACCGCATGTAAGGGCAAGGGCGAAATCTTCGATACACCATGCCAGCAATGTAAAGGTCATGGTAAAATTAAAAAAAGAAATTCTAAAGAGGTTGATATTCCAGCAGGCGTATTTCATGGTGCCAATATGCAACTTAGAGGTGAAGGTGATTTAGGTCAAAATGGGGGACCGCGCGGAGACGTTATAGTGGTTCTGAGAGTGACGCCTCATAAACACTTTACACGCGATGGCAACGATGTTTATTATGATTTAAATATCACATACACTCAAGCCGTATTAGGCGCTGAGGTCATGGTACCAACCTTGGATGGAAAAGCAAAATTTGTAATTCCAGAAGGGACTCCAAGTGGTAAACAATTTAAACTTAAAGGCAAAGGCGTCCCAGTTCTTAATGGTTATGGACGAGGCGACCAGTATGTTCGAGTGATTGTGGAAATTCCTAAAGGTCTTAACAAGAAACAGAAAGAACTCCTTGAAGCTTTTGAGGCTGAAATGACTGGTAAGAAAACCAGCAATTCTACCGCAGAGGAGACCTCAAAGAGTAAAAAAAAAAATGACAAAGGATTCTTAGGCAAAATGAAGGATGCTTTGAGCTAAATGAAATCTCTTGTTTATCAAGAGATTTTTTGCAAACAAGGAGCAAAATATGAGCTGGTTTGAAATAAAAATTAAAACAAGTGAAATGGCGGTAGAAGCCGTTTCTAATATACTCTGTGACGTGGGTGCAGGTGGTGTGATGATCTTAAATCCAAACGACCCCGATTTTCACAATCAATCTCAGGGGAAATGGGATTACTATGATCCTCAAAATATAACGCTTGATTTTGAGGGCGTCTTAGTGACCGGATATCTTGAAAAAGAAAATGTTGAAGACTCAATCGATATTATTAAAGAACGTATTTCACATCTGCAAGAATTTGGTTTAGATCCAGGATTAGGCGAAATTTCATGTGAGATCGTTGATCCCAAGGATTGGGAAAATGAATGGAAAAAATATTTTAAGCCTATTCGCCTTGGTGAACATATGGTCGTTAAACCCACATGGGAAACTTTTGATGCAAAAGAAGATGACATTATAATAGAAATTGATCCTGGAAATGCTTTTGGTTCTGGAACGCATGAGACCACCTCAATGTGCATTGAGATGATCGAAAAATATATGAAAACAACCGATACTGTAATTGATGTAGGTTGTGGAAGTGGTATATTGTCCATTGCTGCCGGTCTATTAGGGGCTCAAAATGTGGTTGCAGTTGATATTGATGAAAATGCTGTAAGGACTGCGAAAGAAAATCTTGATCACAATGGCTTGACTAAGATCTCTGATGTGAGACATGGCGATCTGCTTTCGGTTATTACCGAAAAAGGGGATTTAGTGGTTGCGAATATCATTGCAGAAATTATCGTGATGCTCGTTGATGATATCGACAAAGTGCTCAAAGAAAAGGCATATTTTATTGCCTCAGGGATTATTCTGAGTAGAATAAAAATGGTAACGGATAAACTTGAATCTTCTGGATTCAAAGTGCTTGAAGTTATAGAAAAGGGCGAGTGGGCCGTTGTTGTTTCGCAAAAATAAGGAAATGAGGCGCTTAAAATGTATAAATTCTTTTTAAACCAAGAAGATCAAATTGAAGCGGATCATATCCTTGTGCGTCATGCGGACTCGGTAAGACATCTAGAAAAATCGTTGAGGGTTAAAGTTGGCGAAAGGATTACCTTTAGTACTGGTGAGCTCAGTTACATTGGAGAGATCGTCGACATCACATCTCAAATGATAAAACTAAAAATAATGGGCACTCATGAAGCCCAAAACGAATCACCGCTTAAAATTGACATCTATCAATGCTTGCCTAAAGGACAAAAATTAGAACTTATTATACAAAAAAATGTAGAGCTTGGTGTTCGTGATTTCTATCTTGTGGAATCCAAGAGATGCATCGTTGAATATAAAGGAAAAGATGTTCAAAAGAAGCTGGAAAGACTCGATAAGATTGCACTTGAAGCTGCAAAACAATCCAAGCGGGATTATATTTCCACGGTGAAAGCCGTGTTGCCATTTCAAAACCTAAAAGCATATTTAACGGCATATGATCTTGTGTTAGTGCTCTATGAGTCCGAAGAGGACCTCTTTATAAACGATGTCCTCAAGGGGTTTGAGCCTAAAACAATTGCGGTGGTTATTGGTCCAGAAGGTGGCTTTGAATCCAGTGAAATCGATCAACTTAAATCGTATGGGGCGCAAATCGTAACGCTTGGAAAACGTATATTGCGAACAGAAACAGCAGGCTTTACCTGTGTTGCCTGTCTTCAATATGCCATTGGTGATTTGTCATCAAGAAAGTAGGTTAGAGTAGGAGTTTTTAATGCATAAAGTAGCATTCGTAACCTTGGGTTGCAAAACAAACCAATATGAAACAGATGCCTTGATGGATCTTTTCTATAATCATAGATTTGAGATTGTAGACTTTGATGAATATGCGGATGTTTATATCATCAATACCTGTACTGTAACGAACGTTGGGGATCAAAAGTCTAGGCAGATGATCAGAAGGGCGAAGAAAAATAACGCCGAGGCAATAGTTGTGGTCATAGGGTGTTATGCTCAAATTTCTCCAGATGAAGTTTCTGCGATTGAAGAGGTGGATATCGTCATAGGGACGGATGCCCGAGGCGATATTATTAAGTATATTGAAGATTATCAAAAAGGACTTACTGAAAAACCTTATGTGATCGTCAAAGATATCATGAAGATCAAACAATTTGAAGAATTAACCGTGAAACATATCAAAGAGCACACAAGAGCTTTCATTAAAATTCAAGAAGGTTGTAATCAGTTTTGTTCGTATTGCATCATCCCCTATGCAAGAGGTCAAGTTAGAAGTCGATCCCTTGAGAACATTGTGAATGAAATGACAGCGCTCACGCTTGAAGGGTATAAGGAGTTTGTATTAACGGGGATCCATATCGGTTCGTATGGCCTTGATCTTGAAAATATACAATTGATTGACCTCTTGGAAGCGATCCATAAAATTCAAGGTGTAAAGCGCATAAGACTTGGTTCAATTGAACCGAGACTGATTACGAACACTTTTGTTGAACGTTTGAAACCTTTAAATAAGATTTGTGATCATTTTCATCTATCCATGCAAAGTGGCTCCAACATGGTTCTTCAAAGAATGAATCGGAAATACAATACAGCTGAATACGAGCAAGCCGTTATAGCACTTCGTCAAATTTATAAAAAGCCTTCTATCACAACGGATATCATTGTGGGATTTCCAGGTGAGACAGATGAAGCCTTTAAGGAAACACTGAACTTTGTTGATCGGATTCAGTTCAGTGAGATTCATGTGTTTAAGTTTTCAAAAAGAGAGGGAACGCCCGCCGCTACAATGTCAGATCAAATTCATGGCGATGTAAAAAAGAAGAGAAGTGAAGCGCTTATTGCTTTAGGAGAATCACTAGAGAAAGCATACAGACAATCCTACGTTGACACATGTCTTGAGGTGTTGTTTGAGTCTTATAAAGCCGGGTACTGGATTGGTCATACGACGAATTACATCAAGGTGGCAGTCCTAGGTGAGGTTTCTCAAAATTTAATCAAGCAAATTCATACGGTGCGCATTGAAGCTTATGAAAATCATCAACTCATGGGCAAAATAATTTCATGAAATGTTAAAATTATTTTGTGACTCTCAATAAAATTTGGTATAATTAATTAGACAATAATCCTAATACTGTTTAGGGTTTGTTGTCTTGTAATGTTTAAATGAATTCAGACATATGAGAGGAGGTGTTATAGTGGATTGTATATTTTGTAAGATTATAAACGGCGAAATTCCATCGTCTAAAGTTTATGAAGATGAGTTAGTCTATGCATTTGAAGACATCAATCCGAGTGCGCCTGTCCATGTTCTCATAGTCCCAAAAGAACATATTGCGTCGTTAGAAGAAATGGATGAAAGGCACACAAGCCTCATTGGACATTTACATCTTGTGGCATCAAAAATTGCCAAAGAGAGAAAGATCGATGAGAGTGGGTATCGTTTTCTTACAAATGTTGGTAAAGACGGAGGTCAAAGTGTGTTTCATCTTCATTATCATTTACTTGGCGGTAGAACTTTACAGTGGCCACCAGGTTAAAATGGCACTAAAAATATATTGCAATAGTCATATTTTTAGTGTATAATAACGAAGTATGTTCTAGGTACATTCCTCTGTACTATTTAAGAATCTATTAACGGAGGGAGGGAATGTGTATGTCTGGCATCAAAGTAGGAGAAAATGAAAGTATTGATAGTGCTTTAAAAAGATTTAAAAGAGAGACTTCAAAAGCTGGCGTAATGGCTGAGATCAAGAAAAGAAGACATTACGAAAAGCCTAGTGTAAAGCGTAAGAAAAAATCTGAAGCAGCTAGAAAGAAAAAAAAACGTCAAGCTTAGAGAGAGGGTGAAAATATGTCACTAGCGAATAAGCTGACTGATGATTTGAAAGATGCAATGAGATCAAAAGACAAAGTGAGAAAGTCTGTAATTATAATGCTTCGAGCTGCAATTAAGCAAATTGAAGTTGATGAGAGAAGAGCACTTTCTGAGGAAGATGTCATAGAGATTATCGCAAAACAAATCAAGCAGAAAAAAAGTGCCATCGATGAGTTCTCAAAAGGTGGTCGAGAAGACTTAGTTGATTTAACTAAGACTGAAATTGATATGCTTATGACTTATTTACCAGAACAGCTTTCTGAGGAGGCAATTGTTGAGATTATTGCTCAGGCAATAGAAACGACAAGTGCTACCACAATGAAAGATATGGGTAAGGTTATGGGAATCGTTTCAGAATCTACAAAAGGTAAAGCGGACGGTAAGCTTATTGCTGATCTCGTCAAAAAATCTTTATCAAAATAAGATCTGTTACTTTAACAGTTGATTAAATAGCACTTTCCATACGGGAAGTGCTATTTATTTTGAAATAATAAATCTAAAAAAACGGTCTGGAGTGGCATTTATACGGCTAATTTCTGACCGTTTTTATCATTATGGATTTTTTAGTCAATATTTATTTAAAATATAACTTAATATTATTTAAATAAAACGCTCATATTTATGATAAAATAATAGAAAATCCTTTTTTTATTATAGACAACAAGATTTGAGACATCAAGAAACCGTTCAGATGTTGTTATTAGGAGGTAAAATGTCAGAAACTTCAACAAAAAGAATTGCGCTCAATGATTTTAACGCTTTGCATTTACTCTTTGGTAATTTGGATGAAAATATAAAAATAATTGAGAAACATTATGATGTGAATATTACGTCCAGAGATGGTGAAATCCTCATTAAAGGGAACGAGGCGCAAGTTAATGCTGTGGCAGAAGTTATTCAAAATTTAATTGCGGCCCTTCAATCGGGTGAAACCATCGACAGACAACGTATTCATTATGTCATACAGTCTGTAAATATAGGCGATAGCTCAAAACTAGAAGATCTAAATAAAACTTTTGTCTGTGTAACCGCAAAAGGCAAATATCTCAAACCTAAAACGATTGGACAGGGAAATTACATTAAAGCTATTCAAAAGAATGCAGTCGTCTTTGGCATTGGACCGGCGGGAACTGGAAAAACCTATCTTGCAGTGGCTATGGCGGTGCGTGCCTTTAAAAATAATGAAGTGACTCGAATTATCATCACGCGTCCTGCTGTTGAAGCAGGAGAAAGCTTAGGTTTTTTACCGGGTGATTTACAGATGAAAGTAGACCCGTATTTGAGGCCTTTGTATGATGCTTTATATGATATTCTAGGTGCGGATACTTACAACAACTATAAAGAACGCGGTTTGATAGAAGTAGCACCACTAGCCTATATGAGAGGACGAACGCTCGATAATGCGTTTATCATTTTAGACGAAGCACAAAATACAACCAAACAACAAATGAAGATGTTTCTTACACGTTTTGGCTTTGGCTCAAAAGTGGTTGTGAACGGTGATATAACTCAAATCGATTTGCCAACGGGAAAAAAATCAGGCCTTGTGAATGCAATTGAAGTCTTAAATGATGTAGAAGGTATCCATTTTATATATTTAACGGAACGTGATGTTGTCAGACATGAGCTCGTTAAAAAAATCATTACATGTTATGATCAATATGAAAAAAAAGAAAAAAACATTGCTGAGAAAAAGCAAGCTCAAAAGAAAAATCTTACTCGAAAAAACAAGCCTAATTACTGATTCTATAGGAGTCTTTTGACAAAAACAACGGGAGGCAAACATGGATAAAATCAGAAAAAAGACGAGACAACGCTTTAAAAATAGAAATTTATTGACCAATACGATTGTTATGGTCACGAGTTTTTTAATCGTGTTCTTTTTATTTAATCAATCCGTATTTAACGGCATTTATGATTACAAAATAGGTGATATCGCTAAATCAGATATCTATTTGACCAAAGATGTCATCGATCAAAAAGCAACGCAAAGCTTGAAAGATAAAACCGCACAAGAAATTGAACCCATCATGACCATTGATTTCTCTAAACAAGTTGAGACAAAAAAACAGCTCAATGAATTTTTTGGAAGATTACTTGAACTCAAAGAGAATTATGCAAATGATACAGAACTTTTTAAAAGAGTGTATGCAGGCATTGAAAGCAAGAATCCCTATGGCTTTGATGACAAAATGCTCCAATCGATTTCAACGATGTCTGTTGATCGGATCACGCTTATTAAAAATTATTCCATGGATATCACTCAAGAAAACATGTCCAATGGCATCGAAATTGGAGAATTGCTGGATATTACAAACGGCATAAATGCCTTTGTTCAAAATCTTTCTGACATTGGTGAAAATGATAAGCTTATATTAATGAAGTTTGTTACAGGCTCTATAAAAGCGAATAAATTTGTGGATCAAGAAAAAACGGATAAAAAAATTCAAAATGAAATGGATAAGATTGACGATGTCGTATATCCGTCGGGGACTTTGCTCGTTTCTAAAGGTTCAAAACTGACGGAAAGAGAACTAAATATACTCAAAGATGGAAATATGATGATTGAGTCAAGTAAAGATCATCTTCTAAATCTATTGGGACTTTTAGGTTTACTTATAATGATTTGGGTTATCAATCATTTATACTTGATTTATTTTGAAAGGCATGTCATTGAGAAATCTAAAGAATACATTATTTTAATGGCATTGTTTGTTATGATTTTTGCAAGTTCAAAAATATTTGCCTCATATTCCATCTATTTAATTCCAATTCCTGTTTTTGCAATGCTAGTGGGTATTTTACTGACGCCAAATCTCGTGAAATTCTATGGCACAACGCTTATTATTTTGATCAGCATTTGGTTAGGTTTACCCTCTTACGTCACCCTGATGTATTTGTTGAGTCTATTGATCGTCGGTTTATTTTTGAGAAATGTGAAACTGCGTTCGCAAATTATGATGATGGGCATATACGCATCATTAATCATGGTTGTATTTATGTTGATGAATGCTTTGATTTTTAAAACATATAATGAAAATTTACTCTTTAAATTGATGATTATTTTTACGAATGGTATTATGTCGTCTGTCATAACACTTGGAACCTTGCCGTTCTTCGAGACCTTATTTCATATATTGACACCTTTTAAGTTGCTTGAACTATCTAATCCTAATAGAGAACTTCTCAAAAGATTATTGGTTGAAGCCCCTGGAACATATCATCACAGTATACTCGTCGGCAATCTCGCTGAAACAGCCGCTCATGATATTTCGGCAAATAGTATGCTCGCAAGAGTAGGTTCTTTTTATCACGATATCGGGAAATTGGAAAGGCCTTATTATTTTAAAGAAAATCAGGTTGGACCAGAAAACCCACATGATAAATTACCACATCAGGTGAGTGCAAATATTATTCGAAACCACACTGTTTTTGGTGTGGAATTGGCAGAGAAAAATAAACTGCCAGAGGAAATTCTACAGATTATTAGAGAACATCATGGGACATCTCTCATCAAGTATTTTTATCATCAAGAGCTGACGAAGAATGCCGCTGTTGATATTACTAAATTTCTATATCATGGGCCAAAACCCGTCAGCAAAGAAGCCGTTGTAGTTATGCTTGCGGATTCAGTTGAAGCAGCTGTGCGCACGCTTGAAAATCCAACAAAAGAAGCTATTGGAGATCTGGTCGATAAGATTATTGCTCAGAAAATAAGTGAAGATCAGTTGAGCAATTCCAATATAACGCTTAAAGAAATTGAACAAATTAAGAGATCCTTTATAAAAGTTTTAGGGGGCATATTTCATGAACGCATAGTATACCCAGAAATTGATATGTCCATGATTTCAAAAGAGACTTTTAATGAAAACAGGGATGATCCAAGTGAGGTGCACGAAGATGAACATTCAAAGTAAGATGACTGTGGAAGTGATAAATGAGACAAATGAGATTCTAGACCCCTTATTAAACGCTCAAATATTAGAAGTCATAGAACTTGTACTGGATTCAGAAAATATAAACGCAGAAGGTGAAGTGAGTATCCTTTTTGTGGACAATGAGCGCATTAAGGCACTCAATCGTGAGTATAGAGCTAAAGACATTGAAACGGATGTTTTGTCATTTCCACAATACGATTCGATTAAGGATACCACTGTTCAACAGTCCTATTTGTATTTAGGCGATATCGTGATCTCTTTAGAAAAAGCAAAAGAACAAGCCGAAAGTTTTGGACATACATTTGAACGTGAAATACTATATCTTGTAGTACACAGCATTTTGCATCTAATAGGTTATGATCATATGGCGGATGAGGCAAAATGTGAAATGAGGACTAAAGAAAAAGCAATCTTCAAAAGAATAGCTGTTTTTAAAGCCTAAAAGCAAGAGCAAGAGCATAAAATTTATCCGCGGAGGCAAGAATGAATAAAAATGCTAAGTTGAAAATACCATTACTCCTTATTGCATGCCTAATTTTGGTGACGGGTTGCCAAAAGCAAGTGCAAAGTGTTCCAGAAGTTGAAGAAGCTGTTAAAATAGTAGTTCCTCAAAAAATGGATGAAAAAGAAGATGACATGGATCAGGAATCTGTCGATTTGACGGGTAAAGCGCTTAATAAGCTCACTGGACTTTATATGGATGAAAAAAATATTCAAAACAGACCTATCGTTGTGATGCTGGACAATCAGTTTTCAGCAAGACCACAAGCCGCTATTGAACAAGCTGATGTCATGTATGAATTTTTAGCCGAGGGCAGAATTACAAGATATATGGCCGTCTTTTATAGCCAAAGACCAGAGCACATAGGCCCTGTGAGAAGCGCAAGACCCTATTTTCTCTTAAAAGCACTTGAATACGATCCGTTTTATGTTCATGTAGGGGGCTCTATGGATGCACTTTCCAAGATCAGGTCCTATAAAATGGCAGATATTGATGGCCTCTCAAGTGGCGCTTTCTGGAGAGAAAGTCATAAAAAGATCCCGCATAATATGTATACTTCCTCTGAAGTATTACTTGAAGATGCTGCTCGAAAGAAGTATCGAGAGATTCCTGAATTTAAATTTTTAGATTTCTACAAGGAATTTACAGTGATTGAAGGCGTTGACGCAACTGAAATTAAATGCGTTTACAAAGAACCGACTCAGAACGATAAAGTTGGCTATACGACTTCGTATAAATATAACAATGCAGATCAGTTGTATTATAGATATACTAATAATGGACCCCATGCTGACGAAAACTCCAAGGTTCAGCTCACTTGTACGAATGTCCTTGTACAATACGCGAAGACGAAGGTGTTGGATTCAGAAGGGCGCTTACAAGTGGACTTAGTGGGTTCGGGAACAGGTGATTACTTCACTGCAGGTAAAACCATACCAATCAAATGGGAAAAATCAGATCAAA
The DNA here is from genome assembly GCF_001748365.1 of Fusibacter sp. 3D3. Taxonomy (GTDB): domain Bacteria; phylum Bacillota; class Clostridia; order Peptostreptococcales; family Acidaminobacteraceae; genus Fusibacter_A. Next base: position 154,164 of record NZ_BDHH01000007.1, read on the forward strand.
ATGCACTAACTCTGTTCTATACACTTGAAGATCAGCCGATAAAATTAAATCCTGGCGTCACATGGTTTCAAATTATGGAAACGGGTAGTCAAGCTATCGTGGAAAAAGATAACGAGTAGAGGTGAATATATGGATTATAAAGGATTAATAGAAAAAGCTTATGAAGCTATGGCGTATGCATATGTACCTTATTCAAAATTTCAAGTGGGTGCTGCATTACTCACTAAAACGGGGGAAATCTTTACGGGGTGTAATGTAGAATCAGCCTCCCTTGGTGCGACAAACTGTGCTGAAAGAACAGCTGTCTTCAAAGCAATTTCGGAAGGCTTTAGAGAATTCGAGGCCATTGCCGTCGTATCCTCAAGTAGAGACTTTACTTATCCTTGTGGCATTTGCAGACAAGTCCTTGTGGAATTCGGAAAAGATATTGACATCATAGTTGCAAAAGATTATGATTATGAAGTCTATAAAATTGATGATTTATTGCCAAGATCTTTTACTGGTATTGACATCAAGTAATCAGCTATAAAAACGGAGGTATGCATGTCCTTTAAATCAGGTTTTGTCACCATCATTGGAAGACCAAATGTTGGGAAATCAACGTTACTCAATAATGTCATTGGTGAAAAAATCGCTATTATGTCTGACAAGCCTCAGACGACACGTCATAAAATAACAGCAATGTACACAGACGAAGAAGTTCAGATCATCTTTGTGGATACACCAGGAATTCATCGCCCTAAAAGTAAATTAGGCGATTTCATGGTAAATAGCGCTAAAGGGGCTATTGCAAATGTGGACGTTGTCATACTCATGGTTGATAATTCTATGAAAATCGGTCCTGGTGACCAGTATTTATTAGATTTTATAACCGAAGCGAAAGCAGAAGTTATTTTAGTGATTAACAAAGTGGACTTGCTCACACCAGAAGAATTCAAAGCCATTTATGAAACTTATTCCAAGTTTGATTTTATAAAAAATATCATGGGCCTTTCAGCCATTAATGCCAAAGGGGTTAAAGAACTTGTAGAAGCCATTAAAGCAGAACTTCCTGTGGGGCCACCTTTATACCCAAAAGATTTCTTAACAGACCAATCTGAAAGAACAATCGTTTCTGAAATAATAAGAGAGAAAGTTTTGAAGTACATTGATGATGAAATCCCACACGGTGTTGCGGTTGAAGTTCAAAGTATGAAGTTTAGACAAGATAAGCCTATTTGTGATATAGAAGCTGATATTATATGTGAAAAGAAATCGCATAAGGGCATTATTATTGGTAAAGAGGGGCGTAAACTTAAAGGTATCGGTAAAAGTGCACGTCAAGATATTGAGGTGCTTCTGGATATGAAAGTCAACTTACAACTTTGGGTTAAGGTTAGAGAAGGCTGGCGAGACAATCAAGGCATCTTGAAAAATTTAGGTTATAAAGAATAATAAATAAACTTTATTAATATGGATTTAAGGTAAGTTGAATAGACTTACCTTATCTTGCGTTCGTAATATAACCTTTGAGGAGGTGCGTATGGGACTGTTAATGTTTTACGAATATCTAGATAAAATCGAACAACTTCTAGAGCAAAAAAAAGAAATAGAATTACACAATTACCTAGAGAATATGCACGCTGCCGATATCGCTGAGGTTCTGGAAAACCTAGAGGTTGACGATCAGACACAGGTTTTTGGATTACTTTCTGATGAAAAAGCGACAGATGTTCTAGAGCAGATTAATCCAGAAGATTTTAGCAGCTTGATCAAAGCTTTAACCTATGAAAAGAAAGTCACTTTACTGGATTTGATGAGTCAAGATGACATCGTCGATAAGCTCATAGAATTACCTGAGAGTAGGCAGAAAGAAATCATCGCATTTTTGGATTATGAAGATGCCCAAGACGTCAAGCAACTTTTAATCTACGAAGAAGATACCGCTGGTGGTATCATGACGACGGACTTTGTGTCCATTAAAAAGGATTATTCCATCTATTATGCGATAGAGACGCTTAGAGCAATTGCGCCTGATGCTGAAACGATCTACTATATCTATGTAACCGATGATCTCGATCGCCTAGTAGGTGTTATTTCACTCAGACAATTGATTATATCCCCGCCCAATAAAGCGGTTGACAGCATAATGAATGAAAACCTCATCACTGTTAATGTTCATGAAGATCAGGAAGCTGTTGCTAAAATTGTCACAAAATATGGTTTGTTAGCGGTACCTGTTGTAGATGATAACAACGTAATGCTGGGCATTATAACCGTAGATGATATTTTAGATGTCATTGAAGAAGAGGCAACAGAAGATATTTTTAGATTTGCAGGGACAAATGAAGATGAGATTTACGAAAATGATGATACCCTTTTTGAACGTGTTAAGAACTCTGTAACCTCTCGTTTGCCTTGGTTGATCATCACGATTTTTGGTGGTCTATTATCGGCAACAGTGTTGACCTCTTTTCAAACGACTATAAGTGCAAATGCAACTTTGGCGTTGTTTATGCCATTACTTGCGGGCATGGGCGGGAATGTCGGCACTCAATCCTCTACGATAACGGTTAGAAATATTGCCACTCATGCAATTGAAGGGATCGGTATTTTTAAGACATTGATTCATGAAATATCCGTGGGGATATTTGTTGGAATCGTGTGTTCCTTATTGGTTGCAGCGGCGGCATATTTTATGCATGGTGAATATCACATTGCAATTATTGTCGGCATTTCCATGTGGGCGAATATGACAACAGCTTCTGCAATTGGAACGATTGTACCTCTTGTTTTTAAAAAAATTGGTGTAGATCCTGCCGTTGCATCCGCACCATTTATTACCACGACGATAGATTTGACAGGCCTGACCATATATTTTTCACTTGCAACAATTATGATGGCGAACATTCCCAAATAGATAAAAGGGGGATCATCCATGTTTTTAGAAACTGACGGAATTGTCCTCAAAGCTACCAAATCAACTAATAATGATGTTTTTTTGACTGTTTTTACGCGCAAAGCGGGTAAGATTGAAATTGTAGCCAATGGTGCAAAGAGCAGTAAATCACCACTTGCAGCATGTTCAAAACCATTTGTATTCGGTCTTTTTATGATCAATACATCCAGTAAGATGATGCGCCTTAACAACTGCATTATACACCATTCTAATTTTAGAATTACAGAGTCACTTGATAAACTTGCGTATGGAAGCTATCTCTTAGAGCTTTGCAATCTTTCGACACACAAAAATATGATTGACTTAGATCATTATGCACTCATCGTTGAAATGGTGGACTTGCTCGCCAAAAAAGAAGTGGATTTGAAATTACTCCAACTTTCATACTTGATTAAACTGGCGAAATTTTCAGGACATATGCCCAATCTTTTAGCAACGTGCACTCAATGTGGTAAGCCACTAGATGAATTTATTTTTGAGGTCAATGCAGGTGGTCTTATCCATAGAGCCTGTATGACTCAAGAGGGTCAAATCTTTAAACTCAATCAACAGTTCATTCAAATCATACAGTATCTTTCGGTCAAAGATATTCGAGTGATTGTCAATACAAAGTTTCATCAAAGTTATATCGATCATCTTCTCCCTCTATTTGAACTCTATATTCTAACGCATTTGGATATTCATCATATCAATTCTAAAGCCTTTATAGAAACATTGTCCAAATAAATAGATTGGGATTGTGTTAGAAGATAGATGAAAATTAGAGATATTTGTGTAATAACGCGTTGACAATGGTATAATAAGTTTATAGAAACAGAACTTTATAAGATTGGAGTGATTTGAATGAGAATTACATTGGAAATGGTAGATGAAGTTATTAACAGAACTGGTGTTACGTACAAAGAAGCAAAAAATGCGCTTGAAAACAATGAAGGCGATCTCTTAAAAGCAATCGTGTATTTAGAAGAACTTCAAAATGAACCCTCTAAATCAGAACATAAAAATATGTCTGGACAAGAAATTATCGATAAATTAAAAAGCTGGGTTAATGAAGGTTTCATCAATCAAATTACGATTGTTAAGGCTGGAAGAACGGTTGTTGATATTCCCATTATGGCAGGTGCCATTGGTGCGGTTATCTTTACAATCCCAACAGTGGCTGCAATTATTGCAGCAGTTGCTACGGGCTGTGAAATTAAAATCGTCAAAGCAGATGGTGAAGAGATCAATATCAATGAAATGACCCAAGATAAATTTGAAGATTTAAAATCCGTTTTCAAAGAAAAAAAAGGGACTGAAACAGACCAAGCGGAAGATGAAGAGACTGAATTTGCCGAAGATGCTATTTTCGAAGAAGACCTCTTTGAAGATGAAGAAAAAAAATAATAAGCGTATTTTCAGCAAAAGTGTTTACAGTGTATTTAATATATGATATTATCAATAAAAATATTGCAGCGATGACAAAGAATAGTATTTTAACAATGACATGCAGAGAGTTGATGGCTGGTGTAAATCAACGATATTGTTAAAGGAAGGGCGCTTTAGAGCTATGCATACTTAAGTGGGCTACGGCCAACTAGGGTGGAACCGCGGAATCATCTTTCGTCCCTTTCTATAGGGATGGAAGATTTTTTTTTGATAATTTGACTATATTTCTTGTAAAATCAGCATTAAAAATGGATAATGGAGGTAAGTTATGAATCCGGTAACGATGGAAAAGGTAGTATCTTTATGTAAGTCTAGAGGTTTTATATTCCCTGGCTCTGATATATACGGTGGGCTAGCAAACTCTTGGGATTATGGTCCGTTAGGTGTAGAGCTTAAAAACAATGTCAAACAAGCTTGGTGGAAAAAATTCGTACAAGGCAGTCCATTAAACGTTGGTATTGACAGTGCGATTTTGATGAATCCAGAGGTATGGGTGGCATCTGGTCATGTAGGCGGCTTCAATGACCCTTTAATGGATTGTAAATCCTGTAAGACAAGATTTAGAGCAGATCAAATAATTGAAGCTCACATGGCTGAAAAAGGTGAACATGCAGATGCTATAGATGCTTGGGGCAATGAAAAAATGGAAAAATACATTGCAGATGAGGGGATTAAATGCTCAAACTGTGGTGAAATAAATTTTACAAACATTAGGCAATTTAACCTCATGTTTAAGACTTTTCAAGGTGCAGTAGAAGATTCCTCCACAGAAATTTACTTGAGACCAGAAACAGCTCAAGGCATATTTGTGAATTTCAAAGCGATTCAAAGAGCTTCTAGAAAGAAAGTGCCATTCGGTATAGGTCAAATTGGTAAATCATTTAGAAATGAAATTACACCGGGCAATTTTACTTTTAGAATTAGAGAATTTGAACAAATGGAACTGGAATTTTTCTGTGAACCGGGTAAGGACTTAGAATGGTTTGCATATTGGAAAGAATTCTGTATGAATTGGTTGTTGAGATTGGGGCTAAACCCTGATCATGTGAAATTCAGAGATCATGAAGCGGAAGAATTGTCTCATTATTCGAATGCGACCACGGATATCGAATTTAAATTTCCTTTTGGATGGGGAGAGTTATGGGGCATTGCAGATCGCACCGATTTTGACTTAAAAGCACATATGGAACATGCTAAAGTGGATTTATCCTATCAAGATCCTATTACAAATGAAAAATATGTGCCATACTGTATAGAACCCTCACTTGGAGCTGATCGTGTAACGCTTGCATTCTTGGTAGATGCCTACAATGAAGAAGCACTTGAAGATGGAACCAGTAGAATTGTAATGAAGTTCCACCCAGCGCTTGCACCTTTTAAAGCAGCTATTTTTCCTTTATCTAAAAAATTAAATGAAAATGCTCAAGAAGTTTTTAATACACTGGCAGAATATTTTAGCGTTGATTTTGATGATTCTGGGAGTATTGGTAAGCGTTATAGAAGACATGATGAAATCGGAACACCTTACTGTATCACATACGATTTTGACTCAGAAGAGGATCAATGTGTGACAATTCGTCATAGAGATACAATGGACCAAGAGCGCGTTAAGATAGAAGATTTAGTTGCCTATATTACCAAAGGTCTTAAATTTTAAACGATTCATTTGGAGTGTAATTTATTTGAAATCTTTTAAAAGTGTTGTGGCTTTGAAAATATATCAATAAATTTTTGATAAATGGATATATATTAAGCAAATGGAGGCGCCTATGGACAATAGATACCATATATTTATCTTATCGGATTCACTTGGTGAAACGGCAACGCACGTTGCCAAAGCAGCCATGAATCAATTTTTAAATAAAGACTATATTGTAAAAAAGTACAATTATGTACGCGACGAAGATGCTGTGGAAGAGATTGTAATAGAGGCATCAAGACATAAGTCTGTGATTCTCTTTACGACGGTACTCGATGAAATGCGGTTAAAAATAATTTCATCTTGTGAGCAACACCATGTCACTTATCATGATATTCTCTCACCTGTACTAAACCAGTTTGCAGAGTTCTTTGCGGATAAACCTGTGGGTAAGCCTGGAACCATGTACAAATTGGATGACGATTATTTTGAAAGAGTTGCAGCTATTGAATTTGCAGTGAAATATGACGATGGTAAGGATTTAAGGGGTTTGAAATATGCGGATGTCGTGTTGCTTGGCATATCAAGAACGTCTAAAACACCGCTAAGCATGTATTTATCGCATAAAAATGTCAAAGTGGCAAATGTACCTTTAGTACCTGAAATTCCAGTGGCAAAAGAAATTTTTCAAGTGCCGAAAAACAAACTGATTGGTTTGACGAACTCCCCTGATAAATTAAATGAAATCAGGATGGAGCGATTAAAAGCGCTTGGCTTGTCATCAGATGTGGAATACGCCAATATGGATCGTATTTTGCAAGAGCTGGATTATGCTGAAAAAGTTTATAAGCAATTAGGGTGTCCCATTATTAACGTTGCAAATAAGGCCATAGAGGAAACCGCAAGTATTATCCTCGAAATAACAGGTCTTAATATGAAGCTCAAGTAGTGACAGATAATTGACCCATAGTATTCTATGGGTTTTTTATAAATTTTATCTTTGTGAGGGAAGGTTAAAAATGAAAAAATTTGTTTATGCTTTTGAAGAGGGCTGCAAAGAGCTCAAATCACTGCTAGGTGGTAAAGGTGCAAACCTAGCAGAAATGAAAAAAATTGATTTGCCAGTACCAGAGGGATTTACGATTACAACTGAGGCCTGTAATCAGTACTATGTTGATGGTAAACAAATTTCAGAAGAAATTGTCACACAAATTGAGGCTAACTTAAAACTTTTAGAAGCTAAGACTCAAAAAAAACTGGGAGATTCTAATGATCCTCTATTGGTATCTGTAAGATCTGGTGCAGTGGTTTCAATGCCGGGTATGATGGATACAGTCCTTAACTTAGGCTTAAATGATTTATCCGTTGAAGGGCTTGCTAAACTAACTGAAAATCGAAGATTTGCGATGGACTGTTATAGACGGTTTATTCAAATGTTTGGAGATGTCGTACTGGAAATTCCTAAGTATAAGTTTGATAAAGTTTTAGATGGCAAGAAAGAGATTTGTGGCTATGAGATGGATACAGATCTTACAGCAACAGACCTTGAAGAAATTATCGCGGGTTATAAAAAAATTGTCAAATCTGAAAAAGGGTTTGATTTTCCCCAAGAACCTAAAAAACAAATGATGATGGCGATTGAAGCCGTATTTGGTTCGTGGAATAACGACCGCGCCATCGTATACAGAAATTACAACGAAATTCCACATAATCTTGGAACAGCTGTTAACATTCAGTCCATGGTATTTGGAAACATGGGCACAACTTCAGGTACTGGTGTTGCCTTTACGCGTAATCCCTCTACGGGGGAAAACAAACTCTTTGGTGAATTTTTAATCAATGCACAAGGTGAAGACGTTGTTGCAGGGATTAGAACGCCTCAGAAAATTGACGAACTCAAAGATGCGCTCCCAGAGGTCTATCAGCAATTTGTAGATGTTTCGGCAAAACTTGAAACCCATTATAGAGATATGCAGGATATTGAATTTACAGTTGAACGTGGTATTTTATACATGCTCCAGACCAGAACTGGTAAGAGAACAGCCTATGCTGCCATTAAAGTAGCCGTCGATATGGTGGATGAAGGTGTTTTGGATAAAGAAGAAGCACTCATGAGAATAGCACCGTCACAACTGGATCAATTACTGCATCCAACATTTGAACCCTCTGCACTTGAGTCTGCCAATCTTTTAGCAAAAGGATTACCAGCTTCACCAGGTGCTGCAAGTGGTAAAGTGTACTTCCATTCAGCCGATGTGGTCAGAGCAAGAGAACAGAGAATCAATACGATTTTAGTAAGAACTGAAACGTCACCAGAAGATATTGAAGGCATGGTCAAAGCGGAAGGTATCTTAACTTCAAGAGGGGGTATGACTTCCCACGCTGCGGTTGTCGCAAGAGGCATGGGAAAATGCTGCGTTGCAGGTTGCGGTGAAGTTAAAGTAGACGAAGAAAACCGTATTTTCAGAATTGGAGACCAAATCTTCAAAGAAGGCGATTACATTTCACTTGATGGTAATACAGGTAAAGTCTATTCAGGTGCAATTAAGACGATTGAAGTCGGCCTAACAGGCGATTTTGCCAAAGTATTAGAATGGGCTGATGAATTCAGAACTTTAGGGGTTAGAACCAATGCTGATAATCCTCACGACGCCGAAACGGCCGTGAAATTTGGCGCTGAAGGCATCGGTCTTTGCCGCACAGAGCATATGTTCTTTAGCGATGATCGTATTCTGAGTGTAAGAGAGATGATTGTAGCCTCCAATAAGGTTAACCGTGTAAAAGCACTGGATAAACTCTTGCCATATCAAAAAGAAGATTTCATCGGTATTTTCAAAGCGATGGGGTCAAGACCTGTAAACATCAGACTCTTAGATCCACCCTTACATGAATTCTTACCACATAAAGATGAGGAAATTGGCGCATTGGCTAGAGATTTGGGCGTAGATTTTGAAGTCCTTAAGTCTAAAGTGGAGAGTTTAAGTGAGTTTAACCCAATGCTGGGTCATAGAGGGTGTCGTCTGGCAATCACGTATCCAGAAATCTATGAAATGCAAGTAAAAGCGATCATAGAAGCAGCGGTGTATTGTAAAGATGAACTCAAAATAGAAGTACATCCAGAAATTATGATTCCACTGGTTGGACATCTTAAGGAATTTACAATTCTCAAGAAACTTGTCATAGATACAGCCACAGAAACGCTTAAAGCGTTAAATGCTGAGGTTGTCTATAAAGTGGGTACTATGATCGAAGTGCCAAGAGCCGCATTAATCGCAGATGAAATTGCAGCAGAAGCTGAATTCTTCTCGTTTGGAACAAATGATTTAACGCAAATGACCCTTGGGTTTTCACGTGATGACTCTGGAAAATTCCTTGATGAATACGTGAAAAAAGAAGTCTTTGATAAAGATCCATTTGAATCCATCGATCAAAACGGTGTGGGCAAACTCGTTAACATGGCCTGTGAACTTGGCCGAAAAACAAACCCATCGATTAAGTTAGGCATTTGTGGCGAACACGGTGGCGAACCGAAATCCATCGAATTCTGCCATAAGACAGGCTTAAATTACGTTTCATGTTCACCGTTTAGAGTACCAATTGCAAGACTTTCAGCGGCGCAGGCGGCGATTAACAATCCAAACCTAAAAAAATAAGTTGATTGCATAAGGCGATTTTAAATAGAAACCATATATCAAATTTTTATAGGAAGGGGGTTATCTCTGAATACTTTAAGAGATAATCCCCTTTTTTACAAGTAGAGCTCTAAGGGCGGAGTACTTATTTAGTCATAAAAACTTAACATTCTTTTAATCGAAAAATAGAGGAATTAAGGGTATAAATGTTTAATACATACTTTATAGAGAATAGAATTGGTTAAAATATTAATTTCAGTATTTCATTTTAAAAGGTGGTGACATAATGATCAAATTTAGAGAAGAGCATGAAAAACTTGAATACGTACAACTTGATTCAAAAGCCCAAAAGGTGTCTGATTCAAAGGGGAGACGTTTAGAAGAGGAACAGTGTCCTATTCGAACAGATTACCAAAGAGACCGCGATCGCATTACGCATTCCAAAGCATTTAGACGATTAAAGCATAAAACTCAGGTTTTCTTATCGCCAGAGGGAGATCATTATAGAACGCGCTTGACACATACACTTGAAGTTTCTCAGATTTCCAGAACCATAGCGGGTGCACTCAATTTCAATCTTGATCTCACAGAAGCAATTGCACTTGGTCACGATCTTGGCCATACCCCCTTTGGGCACTGTGGTGAGGAGCGGTTGAATAAAATACATCCATCAGGTTTTAAACACAATGAACAAAGCCTTCGAGTCGTTGATTTTTTAGAGCGGAGAAATAACAGTACCTTTGGACTGAATTTAACTTCTGAAGTGAGAGATGGTATTTTAAATCACAATGGTCCAAACTTACCGATGACGCTTGAAGGCCAAATTGTTAAAATTTGTGATCGAATTGCATATCTCAACCATGATATTGATGATGCCATCAGAGCAGGTGTCCTCAAAGAATCTGAAATCCCAAAGGAATTTTTATTGTCTTTAGGCGAGACGCATGGCAAACGGATCAATACGTTGATCATGGATCTTATTGAAAACAGCTATGGCAAAGAAATCATTTCCATGAGTGCAGAAAAGCAAGAAGCGTTCACTAGGCTTAGAAAATTTATGTTTGAACATGTTTATCTCAACAAGGAAGCTAAAAAGGAAGAAGCGCGTGCAGAATCAATCGTAGAGTCGTTATACAACTATTATTTGCAAAATCCAGATAAGATGCCAGAAGAACGCTTTGAGGACTATCATAAAAGCGAAGGCATAGAAGCAATTAAAGATTATGTTGCAAGTATGTCGGATCGGTATGCCGTAAATATATATAAGGAGATTTTCATTCCTAAATTTTGGCTTTATTAGGTAGGGGTGCTAAAATTTCGTGTCCAGTAAAAATTTCTTATTAAAGTTTATTAATAATAAAAGGAATTAATCGTTTGATGTCGAATTATTTAAAAAGAGAATGATTTATAAAAAAAAGGAAGGGAAATGGATGAGCGGCAGATATGAAAATAACATCTTTGATGTGATTCTTGAAAATATCAACATCATAGATGTCATCTCAAGCTATATAACAGTTGAGAGATCCGGTAAAAACCATAAAGCATTGTGTCCATTTCATCATGAGAAAACAGCTTCATTTATTATATCAGAAGATAAGCAACTTTATCATTGCTTTGGATGTGGTGCAGCAGGAAATGCGATCAATTTTGTCATGAATTATGAAAATTTAGATTATATTGATGCCGTGGAACAACTGGCCGATAAGTATAATGTGGACATTTCAAAGTTTCAAAAAGGCAATGATCAAAAAAGTTCTAGCTATTATACGCAGTTTTATGATATATTAAGAGATGCGGCAATTTATTATTATAAGAATTTGCGCACCAGTGATGAAGCCATGCAGTACCTTCAAAAACGTGGGATTGATTTTGAGATCATAAAACAATTTGGGCTGGGCTTTTCTAGTGATGCTTGGCAAGATACGATTGGTCAACTTTCAAAAAAATACGATATTAAAAGTCTTGAAAAAGTAGGTCTCGTCATTCCTGGAAAGGAAGGCAAACGCTATTATGATCGCTTTAGAAACAGAATTATGTTTCCAATCATCAATCCCAAGGGTAAAGTTATTGGATTTGGTGGGCGCGTTATGGATGATTCATTACCGAAGTATTTAAATTCTCCAGAAACGGAGATTTTTAATAAAAGTAAAACTTTATATGGCCTTAATCTTGCTAAAAATGCATTGCAAGATAAAAAGCAACTTATAATTGCGGAAGGCTATATGGATGTTATCGCACTCCATGTGAATGGCTTTACGAATGCTGTTGCAACATTAGGGACTGCACTCACAAAAGAACATGGTAGATTGATGCGTCGTTATGCAGATGAGGTGATTATTTGTTACGATTCTGACGTCGCTGGTCAAAAGGCGAGTTTAAGAAGTCTCGATGTATTACACGGTGTTATTGAGAAAGTTCGCGTCGTTGTATTAGGTGAAAATCTTGATCCAGATGATTATCTTAAAAAATATGGGATAGAACGTTTTCAGGCTAAACTGGATCACGCGATGACCTCAACAGAGTATAAACTCAATCATCTAAAGCAAGGGTTTAACCTCAATCATGAGCAAGAGAAAATTGAGTTTCTATCAAAAGCAGTTGTCATTATTGGCGAACTGAGCAACGAATTTGAGAAAAATCTCCACATTGAGCGGCTGAGTGATGAACTCAACGTCAATTATGATTTGGTTGCCAAGGAAGTTTATAAGGAGAACTACAATGGCAGAAGCCAATATGGTTTTTCAGGTGATCAAAAGAAAAAAGAGGCTGTGAAACTGACAACGGATCGGAACAAACATCTAGAAAATCAATTGATTGCGTTCTACATCCATAAGTTTATACTTTTAAATGAAGAGCAAAAGAAATTGATTCAACAGTTCCAGTTTTCAGAAGGGACTCAAGATATTATTGACTATATCATGTATTATTTTTCGATACACGAAACCTTTTCAAAACAGGAAATCATTGAAAATGCTGATATCACCATCTCAACAGCACTTATTGAAATATTGGACAGTTATATTGATGAAGTAGAAGAAATTGACATAGATTTAGTTCTCAATAACATACTCATAAAAAACATTGATGAAGAACTAAGCATCATCCAATTGAAATTAAAAACACAATTTAGCCAAGAAGTACGAGATGAATGGAGAAGGTTGATTGATTTAAAAAACACCATTTTACAAAAAGTAGAGAAGAAGACAAACTTTAAATTTAAAGAATAAGAAAACTAGTGAAAGGAGGCACTTCAATTGAACAGTAAATTGAATGCCAAACACCAAGAAATCATAAAAGGGTTAATTAAAAAAGGGAAAAAACAAGGAACACTCACTTACAAGGAAATTCAAGATAAACTTTCGCAATTTGAGTTAGATAAAGATCAAATTGAAGAGGTTTTTGAAGCGTTTAATGACTTGAATATTTCGGTTATCACTGAATCTGATGAGGATGAAGACGAAGAAGAGGATGAAGAAGAGGATATCGATCTTGATCTTGATGAAATTGATTTAGAAGACCTCGAAGATATTGAACCCCTTGATGATTTGGATGACCTCGAAGATTTGGATAAAATTAGAGATGATGAAGAAGATGAAGAGGATGAAGAAGATGACATCAAAATTGACTTGTCCTTACCTAAAGGGATAAACATTGATGATCCAGTTAGGATGTATCTTAAAGAAATCGGTGAAGTCGCATTACTATCGAGTGAAGAGGAAGTTAACCTCGCTAAGCGTATGGAAACCGGTGATGAAGATGCTAAAAAGAAACTTTGTGAAGCCAATTTGCGTCTAGTCGTCAGTATTGCTAAAAAATACGTCGGCAGAGGCATGTTATTCCTTGATCTAATCCAAGAAGGTAATTTGGGTCTTATTAAAGCGGTTGAAAAGTTTGACTGGACAAAAGGTTTTAAGTTCTCGACTTATGCAACTTGGTGGATTCGCCAGGCTATAACACGTGCCATTGCAGATCAAGCGCGAACTATTCGAATCCCAGTTCATATGGTTGAAACCATCAATAAATTAATCCGAGTTCAACGACAATTACTTCAAGAACTTGGAAGAGAACCGATCCCAGAAGAAATTGCAAAAGAAATGGATATGCCTGTTGAGAAAGTCAGAGAAATTTTAAAGATTGCTCAAGAACCCGTATCCCTAGAGACACCGATCGGTGAAGAAGAAGACTCACATCTTGGTGATTTTATACCGGATAACGATGCCCCTGCACCAGCGGATGCAGCAGCTTTCTCTATGTTGAAAGAACAGCTTATGGAAGTTCTAGAGACATTGACACCAAGAGAACAAAAAGTGCTTAAATTGAGATTTGGACTTGAAGATGGACGTGCGAGAACGCTCGAAGAAGTGGGCAAAGAGTTCGATGTTACACGTGAGCGAATCAGACAAATTGAAGCTAAAGCGCTTAGAAAATTAAAGCACCCAAGCAGAAGTAAAAAACTTAAAGATTATTTAGAGTAAGCATAAAGGGGTTTTCAGCTTTTGGCTTCTGACACTCTAAGCTTTGAAGCAGATCAAAAAGCATTCGCTTAGGCGGATTCTTTTTTTTGGTATAACCCTTGGGGAGATGAACCCCACTTCTTAAAGCGGGGTTCATCTCCCTAATTCAAAGGGCGTATTAAACCAAGCACTATCATTAAAGAAGAACTGAGGCACAATAAGTGAGAAAACAAAAATTATCTCAGAGATTAAACCAAATGGCGAAATGGATTGAGCCAGATTCAAGCATCGCAGATATAGGCACTGATCACGGCTATTTACCCTATTACCTTTTTGAGCAAGGCAGGATAAAAAATGCCATTTTATGCGATATTAATTCAGGTCCACTTGAAAATGCTAAAAATACATTTCATGGATCCCCCTATGGTAACTCTTCTGAATTTAGACTGGGATCGGGTATAGAGCCCCTGAAAAATGGGGAAGTGGACTACGTCATCATTGCGGGTATGGGCGGTTCTTTGATCAAAGCCATATTGGCAAACAACATCGAAAAAACAAAGTCTTTTAAAGGTTTTTTTCTGCAACCGCAAACCGAACAAGATGTTCTAAGAGTTTGGCTTTTGGAAAACCATTTTCAGATCGTAAATGACCTTTACGTTTTTGAGGATCAAAAATACTATGAGGCACTTTTCGTAATGCCAAATGCCCTTGATTTGAAATTAAATCCTGTATTGACGATCAGTAAATCGAGTCAAGACAGTTTTTATGTCTATGCAATTTCAAAGGATTTGGAATATGGGTATAAGGTACATCCAGAGAGCATCGTGGTCTATAGGGCTTATTTGGCGTACAAGCGTCAAAAATATGAAATGATTCAGTCTAAAATTAAGAATGTGGATAGTCTCAAATATGCACAGTGCCAATCCAAGTTACAGCAAATCAAGTTGTTGTCTCTGCATTTAGAGATGCATTTAAAGAAGCGGGATTAACGAAAAGTAAAGGAGGGTTTTATGGTTACTTCAGTGGGCAAAATACTTAAATTATTAGAGCATATCGCACCTTTAAGTCTAGCCGATGCATGGGATAATTCCGGATTGCTCATCGGGCATTCAGACCGCGAGGTAGACCGAATTCTAATTGCACTAGATCTTACAGAAGAGGTCTTAGAAGAAGCACTTGACGAAGGGTTCGATCTAATTCTCACACATCATCCTTTAATTTTCAACCCTATAAAGCAGATCACCACTGAAACGCGTATTGGCAAACTCATCATTAAATTAATTGAAAACAGGATCAGTCTCATTTCGCTTCATACCAATATGGATCGTTCTTTTGAAAACGGGATTAACCGTTACGTAGGGGAAAAACTTGAATTAGAGGATATGACTATTCTTGTGAAAGATGAAGCGTATGTAGGTTATGGTGTCGTGGGTAATTTTAGTGCAGCTCAGCCTTTAGAAAATGTTGTGGCCACTTTAAAAACGCTATTTAATCAAAAAACCATAAAACTCACAAACGGCACTTTAGATAAACCTATAAGGCGTATCGCTTTTTGTAGTGGTGCTGGAGCTGATTTTATCGAACAAGCATTAAGTGAACATGCGGATTTATATATTACGGCTGATGTCAAACATCATGAGAGTCAACTGGTAAACGGTTCTACAATGACCTTATTAGATGTAGGGCATTATGAAAGCGAAACTGTTTTCTTAGAGCGTCTTAAAGCGCTTTTAGATGAGCAAATTGCCCTTAAAAATTACGATGTTTTTACGATGGTCACCGAAACAGAAAAAGCACAATTCAAATATGTATAGAAAATGGAGCTCCACTTTAAGCTGAAGAGAACCTCTTAAAGTGGGATATATAAATTCATGATATTTTAACGATATATTGCTTTAAGTCTCTTCAAATTTTGGGTATCATGAAAGCAATAGGATAAAATAAAGCGTTAGGGGATCGTGTTGCCATGAAAAAAAAGGAAAAGACGAAACAGATGCAGAAAACAAAACACAGCTTAAGACATAAAATTACGAAATTTATGTTTTTAAATAGCAGTGTTTCAAATTTAATTTTAAGTATATTGGTTATTGTAATCATAGTAGGTGCAATGAATACTTTTG
This sequence comes from Fusibacter sp. 3D3, assembly GCF_001748365.1. Taxonomy (GTDB): domain Bacteria; phylum Bacillota; class Clostridia; order Peptostreptococcales; family Acidaminobacteraceae; genus Fusibacter_A. The sequence goes on from NZ_BDHH01000007.1 coordinate 170,375, forward strand.
GAATGGCAACCTCAAATATAATAGCGAGTCAAATCGTTGGAGAACTAGAAAATCCAATGTCTATAGGAAAGTTCGGAAAAAAATCAGTAGAAAATATTGACCCTGACAATGAACAATATCAAAGATGGCTTAATGCGATTGGCAACAAATTTTATTTTAATATGAGTTCAGGATTTGTACTCCGTACGGAAGAAGAACTCATGAATATGGAGAATTTTGAAAAAACAGATACCGAGGGTCTTACTGAAGTAGAATTCGTATTTGTAGAAATTGATGTAAAAGAGACTCCTGTTTTTTCTACACTTCCAGAAAGTATGGATATCGAAAATCCAGAAAACAACCCATTGGGCACGCACTATTTCTATGTCTCCGAGCAGGCATTTAGAAATTCATTAGGCGAAAACGTTGGCACCGTTAGAGTGATGTTTAATCCGTATATTTTAGTGAGTATCACTTTTATTTTAATTTGCATCTTTATTTTTGCCACTTTACTTTCAAATATCGTTTCATTTTTTATAAGCAAAGTCATGGCGAAATCATTGACCAATCCACTTAAAGAGCTACAATTAAAATTGAATAATTTAGCAGAAGGCGATATAGAATCTGCATTCACAACTGAGGTGTCTTTAAAAAAACCAATGCTTGAAATGGCAAACCTCGCATCAGCCACAAATTTGATCATAGAAAAAATGAGAGATTATGCTGAAACTCTAGAAGACCATCGGGTGGAGTTGACCGCTCAAAATGAAGAGCTTGAAGAAAAAGGGACTCACCTCATTCGTATTAACAATCAACTTGAGTCTATGAATGTTCAGATGAAAGATATTTTAGATAACGTGGGGCAGGGCTTTTTAAGATTTGATGAAGATTTGATGATTCACAGTGAATATTCTAAGGAGTGCATGGATATATTCAATCACAATATTACGAATCGCGTGTTTTCAAAATTAATTTTCCCAGATGATCCTGACCAGGGCGCTTTTGTGGATGAACTTCTTGTAATGATTCTAAAAGAAGAGTCAGCCATGACCAAACTCTATTTGCCCTTGTTACCAGATGAAGTGTGTCTCAATGATCATATTATTGAGATTGACTACAGACTTTCAAAGCGAGATGCAAATAAGAAATCAATGATTGTCATATTAACCGATATCACTGAAAAAAGAAAATTAGAAGCTCAAATGGATAAAGAACAGCATATTTTGAAAATGGTTGTAAAAGCTTTAGTCAATCGCACCATGTTCATTGAAGTTGCTGAAAGTTTTGAACGCTTTATGGCAGAAGGCATAGAGAGCCAATGGCAATTTGCACAAAATCAAGAGGAAAATCTTCAATACATCATGCGTCAACTTCATACCTTTAAAGGTAACTTTAGCCAGTTTGATGTGGTTCAATTATCGGATGCGCTTCACATTGCTGAAAATCAGCTTTTAAACATCATTCGAAGTGAAGGCAGCTGCAACGTAGATTCTTGTTTGGATACAAAAGCGCTTATGTCCGCTTATGATCACGATATTAACATTATCAAAACCTATATCGGGGATGATTACATGCTACAAGATGATTATTTCTTAATTGAAAAATCCCGGATTATAGAAATTGAATATAAAATGCAAACTATTTTATCCGAACAAGATTGTAAAATTTTGTTGCCTGAAATAAGGAGTCTCTGTTATAAACCCATAAAAGATCTCTTCAAAATGTACCCTGACTACACGCTAAAACTTGCTGAGCGGTTAGATAAAACCCTTTACAATTTTGAAATTGAATCCGAAAATCTATTAGTGGATGAACTTAGATTCCAAGATTTCAGCAAAAGTATGGTGCATGTCTTTAGAAATGCGGTGGATCACGGGATTGAATCTCCAGATGAGCGTGTGGATGCAGGCAAAGAAATGATGGGCAGTGTCAAGTGTCTCATAAAAAAACGGGGTGAATCTGTAGAAATAACCATTATGGATGATGGCAGGGGGATTGACCTAGAACGCATTAAAGAGAAACTGACCCATTCGGGGTATGGTCCAAAGCAACTCGATGAAATGAGTGTATCGACATTGCTTTCTAAAATATTTGACGATAACTTTTCGACCAAAGAAGAGGTTACCCTGTTTTCTGGTCGCGGCGTTGGCTTATCTGCAGTTAAAAAAGAGGTTGAAGCGCTTCAGGGGACAATCAAGGTAGATTCAGAACTTGGCAAGGGGACGACGTTTATATTCGAACTTCCATTGGAGGGTAAAACTGAAATTGAAGCTATTGTGCCTATGCATCTGATGGAAACTTTGGCGAATACTTCAGCAGATTACTTGAGAAATCAGGTTGAAGGTCATCCCATAACAACTTTTACAGAAATTCTAAAATCTAAGAAAATTGAATTGAAACAGTTGACAGCCCTTGTGAGTCTAAAAGGAGTTATCAATGCGCTGATTATGATCAGCGTAAATCAGCCTATGGCTCAAAAGCTTGCAAGCAGTTTTCTAATAGAAATCAATAAGGATGAGGATATGGAACCATATATTGAAGATGTCCTCGCAGAAATTGCAAACACAGTTCTTGGAAATACACTGGGGCGGCTAGATGACACAAGTGAATTTTTACACATGGGCATCCCTGCTATTATTACCAATAATGGTGCTTATGTCAAATATACAAACGCTGAAATATTGACTTTTAATCTTCAATACGAAAAATATGAATGGAGTGTGCATATGATTCAAATCGAAAGTAATTATATAGAGGAGGAATCTCTATGGCAAGAATAATGATTGTAGACGATTCAACCGTTATGAGAATGAATTTAAAAAAAATACTCACGGATGTTGGACATACTATTGTTGCAGAAGCACAAAATGGAAAAGAAGCGTGTGCACAATACGAAAAGTATAGGCCAGATTTAGTGACTATGGATATTTCAATGCCTGTAATGACAGGTGTGGAAGCTACAAAAGCCATCGTAAGTAAATTTCCAGATGCTGTAATTGTAATGATCAGCGCACTTAATCAAAAGAAGATGGTGTACGATGCCTTGAAAAATGGGGCTAAACATTATATTATTAAACCGATTGATCAAGAAAAAGTCATCAGTGTTCTAAATGAAGTTTTGCGAACTGATGTGTCGACTTAAAAAGAGGAGAATTGCTTGAAATGATAAATAATGTGCTTTTGATCTCCAAAAATCAACTGTTATTAGAACAGCTTCAATCAAACATTGACCCCAATGAGTATGCGTTAACGCAAACCAGTGGTAGCGATATCATGCAAAAGTGTTTTTTGTTATCACCGTGTTATATCTTTGTTGATCTTAATGATCTCAGTGAACAAATGATTCAAGTCATTAAGACCATCAACGATCTTGATTATATCCCCATTCTTTATATAGGTGAAGTTTCTTCTGCAAAAAGGATGGAAATTGCACTTGAAGATGAATTGCTACTGCCTTTGGATGCCTTTATTTTACAGTCGAGTTGCCTTTTGAAACAAGGCATTCAATTTAAAAGGCAATATAATAAAGTTTCACAGGCGTATGACACAATGGATGCGTTGACCACAGATACTAAAAGCATTATGGCAAATTACTTAGAACACAATACTCTAGATCCTGTAAAACTCTATAATGACATCATCAATAGTATTTTCATGGACAATCCCCTTTTGAATAATAAACCTCAGTATGTCTGGATCTTGATAAAGGTTGGCGATAATTACAAAGCCAATTTATATCTTCGTGAAAAGCCTGATGATAACTATGTAAATATAAGTATTTCTAAAGTCCCCATGGATCATTCTTTTGGATTTGATGTTTTTGCAGAAAACGGCTTTAAGATTAATTTGTTTGAATCTCACTTATCGGATATAGACTCTACATCTAAAATGTTTCCGGACGAAATGCTGAATGACATGGCCGCTGTTGAAAATTTTGCGGGTTATGGTCTGGATCAAATGGTCGTTATTGGATGTAATTACGAACACTCGGTCAGCAGCTATGAAGCCTCTATTTTAAAATCTGCTACAGTTACACTGGATTTACTGGAAAACATTCAGATGAAGTTATCTGACGTCGAAGGCGCTTTTAATTACACGTTAGATGCGCTTGCAAGAGCGGCAGAGGCCAGCGACGATTCAACAGGCCAGCATATTAAACGCGTTAATGAATATGCAAAGTTCATTGCCATGGCATTAGGTCTTGAGAATTCATTTGTAAAAGAAATTGCGAAAAGCGCCCAAATGCACGATGTGGGTAAAATTTACGTGGACAATAGTATCCTTCAAAAAAAAGGGCCTCTTGATGAAAGGGAATTTTATGAAATGCAACAACACACGCTTTATGGTGAACGGATCGTTGGCGCCTCTGATTATTTAAAAATGGCATCGGAGATTGCACTGAACCATCACGAAAAATTTGATGGCAGTGGTTACCCCAATCAAAAAAAAGGTGAGGCAATACCACTTTCAGCTCGAATCGTTTCACTTGCAGATGTCTATGATGCGCTTAGAAGTTCAAGATCATATAAACCGGGATTTACGCATGAAAAAGCTTGTGATATAATCCTAAACGGAGATGGCAGAGTTATGCCAGAGCATTTTGATCCTCAAGTTTTAGCGGTCTTTAAAAAAGAACATTTAAGCTTCAACTCTATATTTGAAGCGCATAATTATAATTAAATTTTTAATAACGCATGTCCATAAACAATCTATAGAGGGTCGCTCAAATTTTGACTTTTGACACTCTAATTATAATTGTTTTATGGACTTTTTTTATGAATTGAATGGCACTTGTCGGGTATAAAACACTTATGGGGCAATTATGAATAAAAAGGGGGAAGTGATTATGTGGATTGGAAATCAATATCGTTTGAAGACAAAAACATTTTTGAAGAAATGATAAAATTAAAGCCTTATCCGCTGAGCGATTATAATTTTACACATCTGAATATCTGGAAAACGGCTTACAAGCTCTCTTATACAATATTGAATGGGAACCTTGTGGTGAGAGGGAAAGATCCATTTTCAAATGAAGAATATGTCTACATGCCTATGGGGATCGGCAATTTACACGCTTCAATTGAAGCTTTAAAAAATGAGTTTAAGGGGATCCATAAGCCTTTGATCATCAAGGCTTTAACACCCAAAATGATGGCTGAAATCAAATCGGCAAATCCACGCCAATTCAATTTTACAATCAATCGCAATGAATTTGAATATATTTATAAAATTAAGCAAATCGCGTCGTACGACGATAAAAAGTTAAGACGCAAGAGAGAACTTTGCAAGCATTTCGAAACCCATTATCCGGCCGAGTTTATCCAATATGAAACGGTTCACTATCCGCTCGTTTTGGATCTGATCGAGAAATGGCATCATGACCGAGAAGAAGATGATCTGATCGTGCAATCTGAAAAGGAGGGCATTCTCAACATCTTAGATCACTTAGAACACTTAAAATGCGAAGGTTTTATGCTCATGGTATCGGGTGAGGTCATAGGGGTTATCATTGCCGAACCGCTGACTGAAGATATAGTGCTCGTTCACTATGAAAAAGGGATAAGATCATATAAAGGGGTATATGATATCTTAAAACGCAATGTATCACGCTATTATCAAAATGAGTTTAAATATATCAGTTTAGAGGAAGATATGGGTATTGAAGGTCTGCGAATTGCAAAGGAACTCTACAGACCAAATCATTTAATTATTAAGGGGACAATAACATTTATAGACTAGGGGGCAGTTGATTATATGAGACAACACTATTCCAAAAAGACGATTATTGTACTGCTCATGATCTTTTTTATAGCTACAATTGGGATAAGCTTCACTTATACCCATTTTAAAGTTAATCCTTTTGAGAACATTCACCTGACCAATACTTCTGGCGTTGCCTTGGGGGAAGATCATAGCATTTACATTGTAAGCGATTCCAATAGAGCCATTCGTAAAATAGCCAATAATGATCAGCTCATATACACGATTGAAGGTGGCAAAAGAACAGCTGACAGTTTTTACACAGCCAATGAAATCGATACGGATGAAAATGGAAATTTATATGTGATGCACAGTCGATGGGACGATACGGGCTCGTATCTAGAAACAGAAACGATTAGTGTCTTTGATAACACAGGGAAATTTATCAAGCAAGTCTTTAAACTTCCAGATGAATCTCAGTCAAAATTAACCCCTGCTATGAAAGGATTAAAGTACTTTGAGGGACATTTATATTGGTTTGTACTGGTAAACGAAGGGATTAACCTTTATTCTGACAAATCGGAAGAACCCATGGGCTTTTTTGCTTTTGAAATGGCAGATCAAATGATACAAGATGTTGATATGAGGGATGAAACGCATTGGTTTTATGCTTCTAAACAAGGCTTTATCCAATCTGTGGATACAAATAAAATGAAGGTTCAAACGCTCTTTGATGCCCGATTACTCAGTCAAGAAAATCCCTCTAGTATATGGGGCATTCAATATGATGCCCAGTCTAAAACCTTATTTTTTAACGATCTTGGACAATTTGGCCTCTTTAAAATCAATGGAAGTCAAGTTGAAAAAGTCTTTTCAAGTAGTGAATACAGCACGGTAAACGATGAAGTTTATTATAATTTCGATGTATTAAGTGCATCCTATATCGCCGTCAATGATGAGAGCATTACACTTAAATCTGAGGCGGGCGCTTATAAGAGTATCTCAGAGCTAAAACCTTCGTCCTCTATTTTGATCCTTCGAATCATTGCATGGGTTTCAATCTTCTTAATGATTTTAAGTGCCTATTTGTTAATAAATTGGCTCTTGAAAGATGTCTTGAAAAATGGCATACCAAGAGGTTTCAAAAAAACGGCCGCTATTATTTTAGTGGTTTTAATTGCAACGATTCTAACGTCATCACTTGCGATTAATTTCTACAATGAGATTTTGGTGGAACAAGCTACGAATAACTTGAAATTACTCGTTCAAGGTTCTAAATTTGTCATACATGGCGATGCCGTGGATGCCATCAAACAGCCCTCTGATTTTTATACCGAAGAGTATCAAGTGGTTTATGATGATCTCCAACGCATGGTCAACTATAATCAAGAAGTTTGGGACGAAAACCTATATACGGCGCTCTATACGATTACAGATGACCGTTACTATGCACTTATGTACAATGATAATAGTGTGACCCCTTATTATACCTTCAACGCTTGGACTGACGATCCCGATTTTAATTACTTTTACGACGCCTTTCAAGGTAAAATCACACATGGGACGGAAACGGATGCCGATGGTGAATGGCTTTTCGCTATGGGCCCTGTTTACAATTCAAAAGATGAAGTTGTTGCAATCATTGAAGTGGGCATGAACAAGTACATTTTTGATGAATGGAATAAAAATATCGTCAATAAAATCATTACCGACATCATATCCATTACCATCATCATAATCTTATTGATTTCTGAAGTGACATTTTTATCCAATTGGTTGGAGCAAAGAAAAGCACATCGATTGCAGAGTGCATCGTCAAAAGCACATGAAATCAATCCAGAATTTAATGAACTCAATGCCTTAAGAACGCTTGCTTTGCTCACTTATATTGTCATCTTCATGTGTACGGCGTTCATTCCTCTAATGGCAAAATCTATTTACAGTCCTATTGGCAATCTATCCATGTCGATGGCGATTGGACTCCCTATATTTACAGAAGTGTTGTTTGCGGCTATAACCATTGTCATTGCTGGGTTTATTGCAGAAAAGAAAGGTTGGAAACTCATATTTTATATGGGAATCATCATTTTAATTGGAGCTGCCATTGCCACAGCTTTGACGAGATCACTATTGGTTTTTATCATTATCAGAGGGATTGCAGGCATTGGCAATGGGTTTATACAGATGACGATGCACGCTTTTGTGAACACGGGGAAGACGGTGGCACAGAGAAACGAAACCTTCGCAAATATGATGTCCGGTGCCATTGCTGGGGTCAATCTCGGCGTCGTCTTTGGTGCGAATCTTGTGGATAAGATGGGCTATTTTAATGTTTTCTTTATTATGGCTGGAATAGGTGTCATCGCCATATTATTTGAACGCCTATTTTTAAGACAATACGACACCATGGCGTTTCATATTGAAGAGGCAGAACCGCCTATAACGGAGGATACCCTTGATAAAAACAATCAGAAAATGTCATGGCTTTATTATTTTTCAAGAAAGAGTATTGCCGCGTTTCTCACGCTTATACTCGTGCCTGCACTTTTGTGTTACATGTATTTAGAATATTTTTTCCCATTGTTTGCTGAGGCAAAAGGATTGACGACTTCAATGATCGGAATTGTTTTCTCACTTTATGGCCTGTTTATCGTTTATTTTGGTCCATCCATGAGCACTTTTACAGAAAAAACTTTTGGGGTGAAAAATGCTTCTGCCATTGCAAGTATATTAACAGGCATTTCATTGCTTGTGTATGCTGTTACTGGAACACTTTTAGGCGCTGTACTGGCCGTATTGATCTTGGCAATTTCGGATAGCTTTGGCGACAGCGTTTACACCACTTATTTCTTAGCGATTAAAGAATCACAAAAAATCGGCAAATCCATTGCAGCGGGTTATTTAGAATTTTTCTCTCAGATTGGGAAGATGCTTGGCGCGCTTGCCTTTGGTATTGCCATTGGGTTTGGAGATCAACTTGGAATTGGTATAATAGGGGTGATCACTGTTGGATTTGGAGTGTTATTCATTCCAATTGGAACTCAAGTAGTTGTTTCGGATACGGATGAATAAGAGAAGCCCCATCGACAGTTTCGACCCATTAAAGAGATGGACCATGTCGATGGGGCTATTTTTTAGGGTTTGCCAATGAGGTTGTAAAGCATTTCAATTTGCTCAGGTAATGGCAGTTTAAGAGGATAGTTGACCGGCAGATAATTGGGGTCTTCTAAACCATTGAAAACAGAAAGTGTATAGGCATATTTTTCATCGCCGTAAGTTTCAAGTGAAATTTTATACAAGTAATCTCCAGGAGGCACTATAAAGAGTGTATAATCATGACTCATTTTTTCTTGTGGCTCAACGGTACTTGGAGGTGCATTCATTTTGGGGACGTATACAGATACGGTTTCAGTCTCCTCAGCCGTTTCACTATAGGGATCATCATAGCGTACTACGCCGATTAAATCCTTGACATAAGGCTTATTGCTCTCAGCCGTAGAGTTAGAAAACAGGGTCGTGACATAAACGATGACCATGAGCAAGATTGAAAGATAGACCAACGTTCTAAAGTGATTTTTAATCCAAAGGACTACTGCTAAAAGTTTTTCATAAAACCAAGGTTCTTGATGTTCATTTATTGTCCCTAAAAAATACTTATAATCAGCAAGCATACTGATATAATCTTTATAGATTCCAGCCTCGCAATTCATAATAAAAACGTTCAGCTCATCGTGCTCTTCAGTTAAAGCTTCAATTTGGGTGGCTACTTTTTTCTGAACCGATTTGAAATGGTCAAAGGAATCTGGGTTTAGTAAATCCAAAGTAACATTAAAATGCAAAATTTTATTTGAATCAACTCTTAAATTATCAGATTTTATGAGCGTATATTTAATGAAATTGGGTAAAGTACTATCAAGCGAAAGTTTTGCCAGAAGCTTCAGTATAAAATCTTTTTTAGAGGCATCATTGAACTGGCTGTGATGGATTGCAGGTTCATCTGAATAATCCTTAAAAATTAAGTAGAGATCGCCAAAAGCAACAAATGATTCTACAAACGGTAACGTCTGACTAAATCGATCTAAAAATTTTAAATAATACTTGATAAGGGCTCGATCTTTAATTTGATGAATTCTGTAGTGTGTCTCTTGTTTTTTGTGCGGCTCTAAGCATCTATAAATGGTCATACTTGCATTCGTAGAAACCACATCCACAACTACGTATTTATCTGAAATAAGTGCACCTTGCATCAAATCACCTCCAAACTATATGTTACTTATATCACTTTATCAGAAAAATAAACGGTTAAGTTCAAATATCTATTTTTAGAAGGGGAGCGCACAATATGAGAAAAATTTTGGTTTTAGTACTGTTGACTGTATTGTTGAGTGGCATTTTTACATACTGGATTGAAAATCTCGATCTAGAGCATGTTATTGACGTTTTAGCCGCTCCAGATGACGAGATGGTCATCCTTCAAAAAGAAACTTCTGAAAGTATGATAGAATCTTTTATCAACTATCTTAGACCCACCTATAATCTCATACGCATTTCTAAAAAAGGTGAAATTCTAAAATCGTATCCATTGCCTAAGGATGCTAAATCCACTTTTTCTGATTATGATAATCTCAGTATGGATTCAGAGGGCAATCTGTATCTTCACAGATCTTTAAAAAATGCGGATAATTACTATGTCCAATCTGAAGAAATTATTAAAATTTACCCTGATACTTTACAAATTAAAACCCTTTATAAGGTTGATTATCACTCAACAGGTGCTGTGGAGTATGCCTTGATCAACAAAGCTTATCTTGTTGATCATCATCTTTTTGTGATTCAAAAAACGGCTGCAGATCCATCAAATGTAATCATATCTCAAATTAATATTTACAATGAAGAAGTTCAGGTGATCAAAGATTTAAAATTTGACCCCACCTTATACGTCAAGGATATCTTGTATTTAAACAGCGGGAACGTTATATTTTCAACAGTTAAAGGGTTGCTTTATCAATATTACGATGGCAATTTTGAAGTGATCCAATATGAAGCGATGCCAGAACGTATGCAAGTTTCAAAACTCAACTCATACGATCATTCCACATTTGCATTTATGAATGAACTGACAAGTGATGTCGTCACGATTGATACAGATCAAAAGCGCTATGAAGTGATTAGAAGTGGCATGGATGACGTCAGTAAAATCGAGAAACTCAAATATAAAGATGCCAATTTAGTGACCCTGAGAAACTCAAAGAGTATCACTGGAAATGTGCGTTTTAACGCTCAAGGGAATCGGTTTGTATTTATAGATAGAGATGAATCTATAATTGCCATGAGTGACATAGAGTACAGTGGCACTCATCATATGCGGACTTTCTTTAAGCACTTTCTGATCATCGGACTATTGGCTTTAATTGTCGGATTTGTGATGTACGCTTACGAAAAGAGTAGAGGTTCTCTCATTATAAAATTTGGAACTATTTTACTGCCTTTAGTGCTCTTGATTCCAATGATTTCGCTTTCAGTAAGCTTTGGCTATTTTACGAATTTAGCGAAGAATGATTTGCTCGCAGAATTGTTTAGTTTTTCAAAAGAACGTGCTTCTAAAATTACGGTGGCTCATCTAAAAGAAATTGATGGTCTTGAAGATTATGCCAATCCAGGCTATATGGCCTTAACCCAAGAAAGAAAAGTTAACGGTCAGGAATTTAATGATCTTGCGTTAAAGACTTATGATCGTTGGTACTATTCTGTAATTTACAAATATGAGGGCGATAAAATACATGTCGTAACAGGAGATGAAATTGAATTTTGGGCAACAACCCAATACCTTTATGGCGAACGTTCACATCAATCTTATATAAAAGCAGCTACTGAAAATAGAACCGTTTTAGCGGATAATTCAGATATAACAGGCGAATGGGTTTTTGCAGTAACCCCCATCAGAGATGCGCAGAATCAAGTCATCGGTTTGCTTGAGATCGGAACGGGTAAAGAAAGCTACACTTACTATATTCAAGGCTATTATGGTAGTTTGGTCACCTTAAACCTCGTAATCGTCAGTTTTATTTTATTGCTCATGTCAATCGTCATCTACCGTGTTATTTTACCGCTTCGCAATTTGAATGACTCTGTTGACGAAATCAGCAGTGGCAATTGGGGCGTTACGGTCCCCGTTCACACTCATGATGAGATCGGTGAACTCTCGGGCATGTTCAATAAAATGTCGCTGTTTATCAAAGATTATATTACAGAACTTACGAAAATGAATGAAATTTACTATAAATTTATTCCGCTTAAGTTCTTTGAACTGCTCCATAAGAAAAGCATCACAGAAGTGGCGCTTGGCAATTATACAAAGCAGGAAATGACTGTGGTTTATATCAATACTGCCAATTATTTTGATCTCGTAAGGGGCAAAACATCTAAAGAGCAACTGGATATCTTAAATAAACTCTTTGAAGAGTATGCAAGGAGTATACACGCTCAAAATGGACTTGTGGGTGAATTTAGAAACGCTGGCGTGCTAGCTTTATTTACCAAAGAAGAAGAAGCAATGTCTACGGCCTCTATGATCATGCAACATATCAGTGCACTTGACTTACCTGTAAAAACCAATATCAGTATCCATTTAGGAGAGGTCCTATTGGGCATCGTTGGAGATGAAAATAGATTGACAACATCGGTTATAAGCGAGTGTGTCAATGAAGTCACTGAAATGAATAAAATTGCAACTAAGTTTGATACAGGCGTGCTCTTAAGTGATACTTTGAAGGCTAAGATCCATCAGTCAGATGATATGATCCGATATATAGGGCAGTTGGAAGATGAGCAATCCGATAAATCGATAAGTCTTTTTGAGTGGCTAGCAACTTTACAAATTGCAACACAGAAAGATTTTGTGAAATCAAAAGAACGGTTTGAATCCGCATTGCGGTTTTATGAAGCCGCACGTTATGCTGAGGCCAAAAAAGATTTCATAAGCGTTATAAAAGCAAATGGTCGTGACAAAGTTTCTAAAGAATATCTTTTCAAGTGTGAAAAACTCGATCTAGATCCAAATACTTTAGAGAAACCGCTAGGACGATACTAACCTATAGAGGTGAGCTTAATGGGCAATTTGATTAAATATATGTTCAAAACTGCAAAAACTGCATTTTTAAGACCGCTTAAATTGCTCAAAAGAAAATTGCGAAAGAGTATATTTCTTAAAAGCAAAGTTGGGAAAGTCATTAAGACCACGGTAAAAGATACCATTGCGGTTTTAAAGCGTGCGCCAGAACAAAAGTCCGATTATGTACTCATCGGGAATAAATACTATGCTAAAAGATTAGTCATTGTACTATGTGTCTTATTTTTACTGCTCATTGCAATCAGTCAAACCGTGATTGTGCCTTTGGTAAGAGGACGCCTTTACACACCTACATTCATGCTTACGGAACCCTTATTAGAGACGTATACGGGTAAGGTTAAACTCATTAATCGCAGTGGCATTACTGTGTTTGAAGGCAGAATGGTCGAAGGAAAATGCCAAGAAAATGGCATTCAATATGATGATCTCGGACAGTTAGTTTACAGAGGACAGTTTAGAGAAGATGTCTATGCTGGTGAAGGCACGTTATATGCTCAAAATGGAGATGTCATTTATAAAGGCATCTTTGAAAACAACACTTTTAATGGCATTGGTATTTTATATCAAAATAATCGCTCGACTTTGTACGAGGGGACATTTGAAAATGGATTATTTACGGGTTCTGGGAAACTTTATAATGACAAGAATCAGCTCATTTACTCAGGTGCATTTACACAAGGTCTTCAAAACGGTTATGGTGTGTCCTATTTTGACAACGGTATGATTCAGTATACCGGTAGCTTTTTGAATGGCAAGTATCATGGGGAAGGGACTCTGATGACCCTAGAGGGTTTAAAGCTTTATAGTGGTCAATTTTCAAATGGTGTCTTTGAAGGTTCTGGCAAATTATTTTTCGATAATGGTCAATTGGCATATGAAGGCAATTTTGCAAGCGATCAATACAACGGCTTTGGGCAACAGTATTCTGAGGAGGGCAAGTTGATTTATAGAGGTAACTTTGCTTTGGGCTATTACTCGGGCGAAGGCAAACAATACAATGCTTCCACAGATCAGCTCATCTATGATGGCAACTTTGATAAGAGTTTATTCAACGGCATTGGCACTTATTATATTCAAAACGAAAAAGTTTATACAGGGGATTGGCTTGAAGGCGATGCGCTTTTTGAATCTTTACTTGGACTCAGCAGCGGAGATGTTCGGCAGCGCTTTTTAGAATCAGGAGAAGTGATTCAGTCAGAAAATTATTATGTCCTTTCATATTCGAAAGCAAAGTGTGACTTCTACTTTGTGTATCCAACGGATGTGCTTGAGCCCATTCTCTATAAAATCGTGATCAAAGACTTCAATTTAACGCATAAATGGCAAAAGGGCATGAGTCTTGACGAGGTCAAGGCGAAACTCGAAGATTCCACAGCTTCTGCTAAAAGCGTAGAGGGTCATGCGTACTTTGTGCTACAGGTGCCTCAAGCCAGTTCACAAATGAATATGTACTTTGATTTCAATACACTTGAATTGATCTTTTATGAATATGAAACCCCTATAGGAGGCTGATATGCTCATTAAGAAGACATTGCTCCTTTTACTAATCTTAACACTGATTATGCCACAACTCCCCATAGACGATGCCAGTAGAACTATGGATATGAAAGTGGCGATTTCACTTGCACAACAAAATAGCGCTGCGATTAATTTGGTGAAACTTGACCTCATTAAAAAAGGGGTTGAAAGAAGGCAAGCGGTTGAAGGTCTTCAAGATATAAGAGAAAAAGAAACCACAGTGAGATTTGCATTGCTCTTTGACATCTCTTTTCCTGAAAAACACGCCATGCCAAAAGAGATAGAACTCATCATGAAGCTTCCTAAAATTGATAATGATATTCAAAAATTAAAAGAGCAATATAAATTTGAAGTTCATAAATTGGAGTTTGAAGTCAAAAATGCTTTTCTGAGTATTTTAGAAAAAGAAGCCGTCCTAAAATTTGAAACCGATAAAAATAAAGATTTAGCTTCGACTTATGAAAGGTTATATAAAGGGTATTTGGCGGGAGAAACAACTCAAGCAGATTTAGAATTAATCAAAGCTTCATTGGATCAATCAAAAGACACGCTAACCAAAGTGACCCTTGAATTTGAAACATCGAAAGAAAAATTTTCTGAAATTATTGGAATCGATATTACAAGAGGCTATACCTTTAAAAATGAACTCATCGAGGTGAAGTTGACAAGAACGGATTTGGATGCATTAATTCAAATTGGACTTTCAAAGGATTATCAGGTTTATGTGGCGACACAAGACCGAAAACTTTCTGAAAAAGAAGTCACAGAAGTCTATGATATTTACAAAAACTACTATGGTTCAAAAGTGAATATACTCTCTTCAGAGTTAAATAAACCTAAAATTGATTATGCGGCGCTTTTTCAAAATTATGAGCAAATGCTTCAAAATATAGATGCCAAATGGCAAAAAGTGTACGTCATCAATCTCTTATTTTTCAAGATCAAAATACCAATGAGATGGTTTCAAGGCGAATATACGGCACTGAGATATTTTGAAAACGAAAAATACCCTCTGATCGTCGCACTGGGCGAACGGGATAAAAAGAGAGTCGCAGAAGCCGCGATGATCACTTTGACGACTCAAAAGATCAAGGACAGCTATGATGCGGTCAAGCAAATGGATCTCGTGATCAAGCAAAGTATCGAAACGATTGCGCTTGCCACTTCAAGTTACGAACAACTGAAAAAAGATAACCTCGCGGGTATCGTTTCTTTTGCAGAAGTTCAGCAGGCAAAAGAGGTCCTAAAGGAACTCGAACTCGCTCAATTTCTATCGAAAATTTCACTTTCAAAATTCATAGCGGCACTTGATTTTAATACCTCTGGAGGCGTGGCAGCGCTCACAAGCAACGCGGACTTTGCTACGGGGAACTATGACTCTGGTGTGTCTAATGTCAAATCTATGGAGGGGAGTAGTGAACCCTTTTGGTATATTGAAACACCCTATAGCAGCCTCAAGTTCATATTCGGTGTAAATCTTTCTGCTGAACTACAAGTGACACATTACAGATTGTTTGATGCAAATGGGCTCCCCGTTGGGGGGCTGACGCCAATAGCGGAAACACTTGAGCATTTACCGCTTGCCTTTGATAGTTCATCAGAGTTGTCTGTTGTCTTATATACAAAGGATTTACCTAAATATAAGTCTAAAATAGAAGGTGAAGGTTATCAAGGGACTTTAAAATTGGAACCTATAAAAACCAATCCTAAAGATTTAAAATTACCTATTGGCACTTTTAAGTTGGCTCAATCTGATTTATTGAGAAGTAGTCTAGCCATTAGCATAAGTGATCAAATTGGATATGATCACTATAGAATAATCAAGAGCGATGGTTCACCAATAAATGACCTTGTTAAAAAAGGGACTCCCCTTGAAGATTTAACCTTGATTCTTACGGACGTTGAACAATATCAAATAGAACTCTTACTTGGTGAAGATCATGTCATGAAATTAAGTCTTATACCAGAAACTGAACCAGTTCAACAAGGCGTTTTAGTCTCAACAGAAAAATAGAGGGTGATCGAATGAAAAAAAATAGAGCTCTACTGATATTATTAATCTTAATATTGATGTTCCATGTAAGCTTTGCAGAGGCAAGACCTGCTGCGAAAGCTTTTCCGACGCGTTCGATAATTATCGGTTCTTATGTCATCGATTACAAAGCTTTGAATCCTAAAACCATTAGTTTAGCTCAGGATACTGTAGAAAGTTCCGGTCAAAAGAAGATTTATTACAAATCTGATCTGACAAGTCAAAAAATCTGGGTGGACATCACTAATGGTGAGCGCATCAGCGATATCTCCGATAAATCCACAAGTATCATCTCTGATGCCATGATAGATGCACTGCCGCTTACGCACTGGATAAAAGCGGATGCTAGTGTCATCGTTTTTGGAACTGGAGAAGTAAAGTCCATAAATGATATGCATTCACTTTTAGACCCCAAAGCTCATGAACTCCTTCAGAAGCTTTCTATTGACTATGACCTAGCGAAAAATCTTTTCGATGCAGATGATGAAGATGTCGTTTCTGAAATGACACAAAATATTTTAGCACCTGTATTAATGCCTTTAAGCCAAGCGACCATAGAAGGCTATGATCAGCAACTTGCTGCATGGGATGCTTTTTCAGCTTATTTAACCGCAAATGGCGGTTCAGATGCGGCTATTAATCTGGTGTCTGCTGAAAAAGGAACGACTTTTATAAATCGTGAAATCGCTGTTAACACTGCACTTCTAGGACGCCTTAATGATGCG
The DNA here is from genome assembly GCF_001748365.1 of Fusibacter sp. 3D3. Taxonomy (GTDB): domain Bacteria; phylum Bacillota; class Clostridia; order Peptostreptococcales; family Acidaminobacteraceae; genus Fusibacter_A. The sequence goes on from NZ_BDHH01000007.1 coordinate 187,458, forward strand.
GCAAACAGTGCTGTTAAAAAGGGTTTAAACGCGCTCAATGGAGATATTTGGGAATCTATAGGGAAAGTTGAAGCCCAAATAATAGAGCTTCAAGAGGGTCTTAATATTGATGAGAGTTCATTTTTAGCCCTCTACAGGGCAACACAAGAAAAAAAATTACTGCAAGCAATCGCAAGCAAAGATTACAAAACAGCCGAATCAAGTGTTGAAATAATAACGCATGCAGATCATATTTCAGCGGGATTAATCATTGATAAACCTTCTGAATTAGAGATTCTCACAATTACTTTTGGACAAAGCATCCAAAAAATAAAAGCAATTGCAGCTGAAGGCAATGGGATACCTTATTACACAGCACTCAAAAACGGGGAACCCGCTGCAACACTTAAAGTGCTTATCGAAGCACAAATATCAAACTTAAAAGAAGCCATTTCAGAACTTCAGCGCATCATGGATGATACTATCGCGCGGCTAGATCAATCAGAAGCTCAGCAAGTTTTTTTGGGTCAAGCGGTCGAAGCAATGTCGAAAGCTCTAGATGCGATTCCAAAAGAGAGTGCTGCAATCGCTGGAGCAGAGGGTAATACGGCCTCTAGTGGTACTGATGAGGCCTCCCTCGTGAGTACTCAGTCGCCTGCGGACTTACTTTCTAGCTTAAAAGAAGGGTTTGAAGATCAACTTAATGTGGTAAAGGCATTTAACGATCCTGAAACAATAGAACAACTCGACTATCTGGATGCGCTTAAAGCAAAAAATGATAATCTATACAAAACATTTTTAGGTGCTCTTGAAAATAATGATACGGCACTTGCTGATGAAATAAAAGCCAATATGAGCGTCATTGCAGATAAACAAGATGCACTTTACGATTCATTTGCCAGCTTATATAAACAAGCAAATGACGGTATTGTCGCATTAGAGACAAAAATAGAAAACAATAATAACTTATTGACAGCTCAAGAACCCGCTACGAGTGAACTGAGCTCTGAGAATGATGCTTTAAAAGCGCAAGTCACTAAATTAAAAGAAGATTTGGCTAAGTTTGCATTATTATTGGACCCTACTGATAAACAGCTTCTTGATCTGTATACGGATGCATTAGTGGCAACTCAAGAGCGTATAGCAGAGGGAGATCTAATTGCAATTAACGATGCATTGGAGACCTTATTAACGCTGTTTACGATACTGCCAGATGCACTAAAATCAGAGGGGGATTTTAGTACATTAACCAGCCTTTTGATTGAGGCTTCTAAGGAAGCCTATCTTGCTAATTTAGAAGATCAAGGGGATGCACTCCTAGCCCTTACAGCAAAATTAACGCCTAGCCAGATAGAAGCACTTTTAGCACTTTCGAGTGGTGTTGGCAATAATGCAATCGGCGCTACAGCTGAAACCGCATCTGGCACCGACACAGCAACAGCATTAGGTTCAGGAATGATCTCTGCTGGTGCTACAGTTGAGGATACACCTTCTATGCAGATAATCCAAAGTGATTCTGGACAATATATTTTAGTAAGAGTACCCACAACTAAAATTCAAGGGATCACCTATGTCCCGATCAAGACCTTCTACAATCTCTTTAATATCGAAGTCATTTGGCATCCAGAAAGCGTGAGTGTTGAGGTCAAAGGCATAATGCAAACTGAAATATTTATAGAAGACTCTAAGGTGGTTAAAAAAGAGGATATTCTAACGATTATGGACTATCCAATGAAGATAATAGGGGGTGTCAGCTATGCGCCAATTGCCTATTACACAACCGATAGGTCGAACTTCATCATGCCGAATATTTCTAATTTAACGCTCATTATCATCCCACTAAACTAGAAAGGAGATTAATTATGGCCAAATATACAGTCATTGCTGAAGTTTCTCAGTCCATACTCAACCTACTCCGAAATGAATTGTCGCCAGAGCTCATCAAAAAATATGAGCAGATTAATCTTTGTAATCCTAGTAAGCAAGAGGATGTAAAGGTCGGCATTCATCTTTATGACATCCAAGAAAACAGCGATTTCGTTCAAAGAAATATGATTCAAAAAAGTAATAATGAATTACAATTCCCGCCACAAAGTTTGACGCTTTATTATCTGATTACGGTCTATTCAAATGCGGATCGACAATCTAAAGCAGTGGATGAACAACGTATATTTGGACGTGTTATGCAAGTTCTTGGCGATCATCCTAGGCTAGAAAATGAAGCACTTGTCGGCAGTCTGCAAGAAGCGGGAGAAACCTTTGAAATCATAAGAGAAAATATACCCTATGAAGACAAAATCAAATTATGGCAATTTCCCAATATACCTTACCAACTTTCAATGGTTTATAAAGTCCAACCCGTTCGCCTAGAATCCACTAAGATCAAAACCGTTAAACGGGTTAAAGATGTCACGATTGAATTGAAAGGGGCAGACCATGACCATAAACCATCACATTGATCTCGTTATAAAATTCATAGACAGTTTTACAGACAAACCTTTGATCAGTGCCCATGATATTTTTTTGCTTAATGGTTTCCCCATAAAACCGACTAAAAAAATGGAGCCCTATGTCATCTTTACACATATTATAAACAATCCACACTATGGTAAATCTGGGGATGCAAATCGCGACCATGAAATGGTTTGGAAACATCCCTACTATGAATCTATAGCGCTGGGCATTACAAATGAGGCAGAACAACTCATACGTGCAATTCCCAATCGCAATTATCCCTATCCAAAGGAGATGACTGCCATCAAAGGCATCGCTGTTGAGAGTACACTGGTCGAGCTCATTCACACACATTCAAGAAATCGATTTTTATTAAAATCGAGCGTAATAGCCAATAAATACGTGGATATTGCTCAATCTTATGAGTCGGAACTGTTTGGCAGGAAGTTTCTATTTTCAGAAGAGCACCATGATCAAATTGTCAACCTTAGAGCTGATTCCATTGGCATCTACAGTGAGCCCAATTTAATTTTTCCCTATACAGAAGCCTGTGAAATCTATGAGATCATAGAATCCATCCCGGGACCAGAGGGTCAATTTCTGATGCCCCTTAAAAATTTTAAAAGTACGGATCGAGAAACTTTAGAATTCAAAATGAGGATTCATGTCAATTCAAAGGTCAAATCAACCTTAGTCAAAATAAAAAAAGACGTCATTAATGACGTCGGAAAATTTTAGGAGGTCTCAAATGGGAATTGCAGTATGCGGTGGTGCACTTTTAATGTGTTCGTTTGGAGCAGCGCCAAGTTCTCTTATGGTAACACCCAAAAACAAAGTCATGACCAGTATGCCCCTTGCCAATATTATGGATTATATCCCCAACAGTAATATTATGCCGTTTGGAATGTGCATGTCCATGGCAAATCCACAAGTGGCAGCTGCTACAGCCGCCGCTATGGGTGTTTTAACCCCTCAACCTTGTATCCCAATGACTGCGGCTCCATGGGCACCTGGTGCGCCAACGGTGTTAATTGCCAATATGCCAGCACTAAATAATTCATCTAAACTCATGTGTAATTGGGGGGGCGTCATACAAATTTCATTTCCTGGACAAGCCACTATAATGATGCCTTAAGTTGTCAACAGATAGGCGTATTCTCCAAAATCCGAAGCGAGTACCACTTTGCCAGTTTTAGAAATTTCGCTGGCAACACTGAGCAGTAAGTCTTTCATACTCACAGGTCGATCTTTGGATGCTGCCTTAAACGAGGCATTGAGGGCTATATTTTTAATATTGCCGCCCGAAAATTCAAAGTTATTTGCTAAATAATCCAAATCGATGGTCTCTGAAAGCGGTGTCTCCACTGGAAATATACTTCTCCATATTTGTCTTCTGTATTCTGCTGTTGGAAATGGGAAATGAACTACAAATGAAAATCGTCTAATAAAAGCATCGTCAATATTGCCAAGCAAATTTGTAGTGACGATAGAAATACCCTCATAGGCTTCTATCTTTTGTAGTAAGTAACTGGTTTCGACATTTGCATATTTATCATGTGAATCACTGACATCCGTCCTTTTAGAAAAGAGTGCATCGCCTTCATCGAATAATAAAATAGCGCCAGATTGTGCGGCCTCATCAAAAATCATTTTAAGGTTTTTTTCAGTTTCTCCGATGTACTTGCTGATGATTTGAGACAAGTCTACACGGTATATTTCTAAGTTAAGTTCATTGGCAATGACTTGGGCCGCAAGTGTTTTACCTGTTCCTGGAGGCCCCGTAAAAAGCAATCCAAGTCCAGTGCCATAGGTTATTTTTGCATTGAACCCCCATTTGTTGAAGACAATATGCTGATACCTAACATGATCACATGCCTCTTTCAAGAGATCAAACTGTTCTGTAGGGAGAACGATATCTTGCCAACCATAATGAGAAATAATGAGCTGGGCCTTATCCTTCAAATTATGTGACAGTTGATTATAGCTCGCTTTATGTAGCATTTTGCTATCGATGGCATCTACATGTTTCCAAAGCATCTCGTTGCTTGCATCTTGATACGCCTTTGTAATTTGTTTTGGAGTAAATTTAAATTTATTTGAAAGTTCCGTGAGATCAACTTGCGCGTCTATTTTGAGTGTTTTTCCTTTATCAGCCCAAACGGATAGGCGCTCTAATGCATTTGGAATTTCGAGTTCAATCTCAATAATCGAAAATTGATTGAACTCCACTTGATTGTACCAAGGCACATTCGAAAGCGCAAAACTCATTTTGGCGAATTTGCTGAGCGATTCAAGTAAGGTTTCAAGAAATAGAGACGTTTTTTTATCTGTAGGAGAATCAATAAGAATTTCAAAATTTTCAAAAACCACAGTCGCGCGATGTAAAATGGCTTCTCTTGTAAATTGCTGCACTTCGGCACTGTTTTGATTCAATTTTTTACAGTCAATGCATAAAATCGTCTGATCATATTGATTGCAAAAGTGATAGATCAGTTCATGTTTTCCAATGCCTAAGGGTCCGTGTAAGTAAAACATTACGTTTTTATTGAGTGCCTCGCTAAAATTTATTTTCACGAATTCATGCAAGTTCTGCTCAATCTGATCAAATTGATGTTCTGAATCTTTGGAATTGGGCATAATAATAGACATAAACGCATCTGATATTTGATATTGATTAAAATTGATGATGAAATCCACAATGCTCATATCCAATTTCATAGGAACGCTTACCAGTGGCAAAGCTTCGTGGCTTGAAAGACTGTTGATCAAAAAAAATTTAAAAAGGTTACATTGGCGGTTTAAATGCATTCTTTCTTTTAAAAATTCGGTTGAATTCTTACAATAAATTTTTAAAGCCAGCCCGAGAGTAGGGTAAGCCGAATTCAAAGTTTCGTTGAAAAAGCGTATGTTTTTCTCAAAGGAAGGGTCGAGTTCAACTGCCACAGATAAATAAATACAAAAGGTTTCAAACTTTGTTAACTTAAATGTTTCTAATAGATGTTCAAGAGGTATAAAAAGAGCAGTAGGTAATGTTTCAGCAACACGTTTCTCCATTTGATCTAAATGAGCCTGTGCTTCAACGCTTCTGGCATTGGCAGAAGCCGTATATTGTTTGAGTTGCCACCCCAGTGAAGGTGAAGCGTGGTCTTCAATTGTAGCTTCGTAATACTCAGATAACTTTATATCCACATATTTGAGCAAATCTCTGTAATATTGTTCCAATGATTCATAGGCTTTAAGTGCTGAATACATAATACACCTCCGACATATCGTTTAATGATAATATAACCAAAATTAAAACTTTTAACCGTGATCGTGATAAATAAAGGATGTGAACATCATGAAAATATACGATGAAATTGAAGATCAACAGGTTTCAAATATAATAAAAGAAAAAGAACCAAATTTAGAACCTGAAATTCCAAAATTTATCAGAGGGCCAACTGAGTATAAAAAAGGGCAATTTAGGCATATTAGAGAGGGTCCTAAAAATCCCAGTGAAGTTTTAGATAAAATCTCAATGCAAGCGGAAAATGGGCAAAGAAAACCCGTTGAATATGAAAAGACACTGGAATCTCCAAATGCTAAACTTTTCATTGGAAAAGTATCTGAAGATCAAAAAGTGATTCTATCTACGCGAAAAAATGACAATAATGGCAATAGCAATACATACAAACATGCCAATATTGATATGCAAAGAGCCTCTGCACTTTACCGGAGAAGATATACAACATTCACTGAAAACATGGATGACGCATTTTGTCATTTCGTTTCAGAGACAGATCCTACTGGCAATTTTATGGCGTATTTAGAACGTGCCTCAAGCGCTGCTGAAACAGAAGATATCAAGACAATATTTCCTTTTTTAGGGCATTCAGATGCCGTTCAAAAATTAAATGAGCTCTTCTTGGAACGAGATCAAATAAAAAGTAATTTAGGTGATGCTGCTCTCCCAATTATAAGAGAGGCTACAGTTCAGATTAACACCAAAATTGATCAATTGAGACAGGAAATATACGACAATCAATTTAAGAGAGCACAGTTCATCAAACGGCTAGATCAACTCTTTGAATCCAAATCGGATCAAGCGCATTTAACGGACGATGAAAAAAGTGAATACTGGTTATGGGTATGGCTTAAAAAACTGCTTAACGCTTTGAAAGAAAAAGTAGAAGAAGCAGAAGTAGAAGCAGAAATTTTTCCTGTTCCAAAAGAAAAGTAAAGGCTGATGATCAAGAATAGAAAGGATGCTTATTATGGCAATTGACAATGAAAAACTCGCACTCCAAAAAATACAATATTTACATGAAAAATTCGCAGAAATCGAGGTCAAATCCAAAGTTCTTGAAAGAAGCCCACAATTAGATATGAGCACATTGTTAGTCTCTGCAGGAAAAGATTATACAGGCAGGGAGCAACGGATCAATTTGGCATATCTATTAGAACTCTCAGAGGAAGAAACGAATATCATGTTGCTTCAGTTCTTTACGGAATTACCGACGGAACTCGATGCAGCCCAAATCCCTTTAATTGAGACGATTGTCTCATTTATCAATACAAGAATGCCCATTGGACATTTTGGCATTCAAAACAACAAGATGCATTATCGCTACGTCATGGTTGACACAAAGGATTCTGTCGATCATGCAATGCAAACCATTGAAACTTTCTTTATGTATTTGGATATCTTAGACATTTTTCAAGAGTCCGTAGAAAGTGTCATTTCAGGCAGTATGACGTTAGATACATTAAAAGCAAAATTTTAACAACCAATTTTGAAAGGAGGAACTGGTGAGGTTAACCATCACCAGGACAAATTATGGCAGAATATTTATCTCCCGGTGTTTATGTGGAAGAATTTGAAAGTGGTCCTCGTCCTATGGAGGGTGTCAGTACTTCAACAGCTGGTTTTGTTGGTATGGCTCAAAGAGGTGCTGTCATAGGCGCTCCAGAACTCGTAACAAATATCTCGGATTTCAAAAGAACATATGGTGGTTATTTACCTGAAAGCGTTTATCATGAACACAGATATTTAGCTTACGCTGTAGAACAATTCTTTTTAAATGGGGGTGCAAGAGCTTATATTATGAGGGTTGCACCTGAGGATGCAAAAGCAGCTGAAATTGATCTCAACGAATGGATAAAGATCAAAGCTAAAAATCCTGGTTTATGGGGTAATAACATTAGAGTTAAATTGACACCGGCAAGTAAAGCTAAGACTCAAATCTTAGAAGTTATTGAAGATGAAATGGGCAGTACAAAATACAAAGTTAAAAGCGCTAATGGTTTTAACGCTGGTGATGTCGTTGTTTTCAGCGATGGTGAAACAAAAGTTGAAAACGTTATTGAAACATCTGTTGAAGGGGTTTTAACTTTTAAAGCACCTTTTGCAGGCGATGTGGTCGATACGGGGTTACTTGCAGTTAAAACATTGACTACAAGTGAATTTCACTTAGAAGTCGGATTCCAAGATGTTTTAGAAAGTTATGAGTATGTCTCTTTAAATGTTGCTGGGTTCAACTACATTGGTAAAAAACTTGCGAAATCAGTTCTTGTCAGTGTAGAAGTCTTGAAAGCAGAAAGTGCTGAAGAATCACCTTATAAAACACTTTCTCAAAAAGAAGAGGGCACTTTTGTATTTGGCCTTTACAATGGTTCAGATGGGGACGTAAGTGCAGTGACAGCCGCAGAGTACATGGGAACTGATGATGGTCCTGGTAAGAGAACAGGAATTCAATCGTTCCTCGAAAATGATTCTGTAAGTATCATGGCAGTTCCAGGCAACGTTGATCCTAACGTGCAAATGGCATTAATTGCGCACTGTGAAAATACGAAGAGTCGTTTTGCAGTTTTAGATATCCCTAGAGATGCTGCCAAAGTATCTGACGTACTCACACACAGGGATATGTATGATTCGGATTATGCGGCGATTTATCACCCTTGGCTTGAAGTCTTTGATCCACTTGATAAAAAGAACACTTATTTACCACCGTCTGGTGCCATGATCGGTATCTACGCTAGAACCGACAATACAAGAGGCGTGTTTAAAGCACCGGCAAACGAAACACTTAGCGGTGTTGTTGGACTCAGTACCATTTATGGTAAAGGCGAACAAGATATTCTCAATCCAAAAGGGGTTAACCTCATCAGAATTTTCACAGGTCAAGGCATTAGAGTATGGGGTGCAAGAACCTTATCTTCAAACTCTATGTGGAAATATATCAACGTTAGAAGACTCTTTATTTTCCTTGAAGAATCCATCCGTGTCAACACCAATTGGGTTGTGTTTGAACCAAATGATGAGGCCCTTTGGAGCAGAGTAAAACGTACGATAGATGTTTTCTTGACAGGTGTATGGCGTACTGGTGCACTTGCTGGCACAACTCCTGGCGAAGCCTTTTTCGTGGATATCGGTAGAACAACTATGTCTAAAGATGATATTGATAATGGCAGATTAGTCTGCGTTATCGGTGTAGCACCTGTTAAACCAGCAGAGTTTGTCATCTTTAGAATTACTCAAAAAACAAGCGAATGATCATTATAAAACCGATTGAAAAAATACACTTAGATGAGTTAAATAGCTAATGTAAGGAGGAAAATACAATGGCTGAAAGTAAACATCCTTATCGTAATTTTAGATTCAGATTGGAAATAGATGGGTTAGAAGCGGGTGGCTTCAGTGATGTAACAGGATTTGATGCAACTATGGACGTCATCGAGTACAGAGAAGGCGACGATGTGATCACACCAAGAAAATTACCGGGTTTAATCAAGTATGGTAATGTCACTCTTAAATGGGGTACTTCTGATTCAATGGTGCTTTATGAATGGTTAAATGATATCGCTGAAGGTACAGTAGAGCGTAAAACAGTGACCATTACTTCCATTGATGAAGCAGGTGATGATGCAGCATCATGGCAATTAATCAATGCATGGCCAGTGAAATACACAGCTCCTGACTTCAATGCAAGTGGATCGGAAGTTGCTTTTGAATCCATGGAACTTGCACATGAAGGTTTGACAAGAACAGCATAAACCCTATAAAAACTGAGTGAGGAGGTAAATCATATGGCATTCCAAACGGAATTTAACTTCGTACTCCCTAAGGGTTTTATTGACCAAGATGGCAACCTACACCGTGAAGGCGTCATGAGACTGGCTACAGCAGCTGATGAAATCTTACCGATGAAAGATGCACGTGTTCAACAAAATCCAGGCTATTTAACCATCATTTTATTATCAAGAGTGATCGTTAAATTAGGGGATCTTAGAGCAATTGATACAAAAACAATCGAAAAACTTTTCACGGCAGATTTAGCCTATCTTCAGGATTTATATTCACGTGTAAATCAAATGGAGATTCCAAGCTATGATGCAGTGTGTCCAAGCTGTGGTAATAAATTTGGAGTTCATGTTGATTTTTTTCATCAGGAAGGATAGCCCCTTATCCCGTTAAGAGACTATACGAAGAAGTGGCTTTTATTGCATACTATTTCCACTGGAACCATGATGAGGTTATGCATATGGATCATAGAGAACGTCGGAAATGGTGTGATGAAATATCTGTTATTCATAAAAAAGTGAACGATGCACCAGAAAATGTATTCGATATTAGGTAAGTGATTGGTGAGGCTTATGGCAAACAATATTTATGATTATGGTATGAACTGGTTCTTTAAAGTGGAAATTGGCGACATGAAAATGAGTTTTAGCAAAGTCTCCGGACTTGATGTAGAGCTCGAATTTGAACCCTATAAAGAGGGCGGCGTCAATGACTATGTGCTGGAATTTCCAAAAAATAAAAAGAGTGGTCATTTAGTTCTAGAGAGAGGTACTGGAGAAATCTCTAAATTGATCAAATGGTTTCAAGACATTCAAATTGGTAAATTCGTTCGTAAAAATGGCACGATTGAGTTGTGGAATGAAACGGGTGAGACCATTCGTACTTGGCAAATCGAAAATGCTTTGCCAGTAAAATGGTCTGGACCGAGCCTTGATGCAAGTGGTAGAGAAATCGCAGTGGAAAAAATAGAACTCAAGCATCAAGGGCTAAAAGAAAAGTAAGGTATTATCATTATCATTGTCATCCAAAACATAGTTTTGTTTGACACGTCCTCGTCTAACCGCAAAGCGCAGGTTGAACATTCCTGCTCTTTGCTGGACGAAGACTAATGTATCATTGTCATCCAAAACATAGTTTTGTCTGACACGTCCTCGTCTAACCGCAAAGCGCAGGTTGAACATTCCTGCTCTTTGCTGGACGAAGACTAATGATATAATTAACAGGTGTGGGGGGTGAATTTATGCCCCTTATCTTAAAAAAAGGTGAGCGATATGGTAAATCAAATAATAAAACCCATCATTAAACCCTTCCCACTACTTATAAAAAGCCAATTTGCCATAGAAATATTATCCCATAACAAAGGGCCATCTATGATCACATGGCCGTTGATGGACCTAGTCTACTTATTATTGCAAGAAGAGCTTAATGAGGCGCAGGGGGTTACCGTTCAAACGATCATAGAAAATAACCCTATGATTTATAATGCAATTCATCAAGTAAACGAACATTATGAAAACACCAAGATTACAAATTATAGCAGACCTATAAATGTGATCCATCAGCAGCTCTTATTGATCCATACGCTTTTAAAAACCAGTCAAATCAATCCCGTAATAAATCACCAAGAAATACAAAAGTTAATGGATCTGAATAGAGTGTCTTATCAATCCGATATGCTCAGCAGCACCATGTGGCACGATGAAATTAAAAATGAGTACGCCGTACGATATACACGGAAGTATTTATATGAACATTCTGGAGATCAAAATATCAAGTTACTCACTCAATATAATGAAAAGGCATACCCTATTATAATGCGTCAAGAGAGAACATCGTTAAATACTTATGCCAAATTGTATGCACGAAATGAATCTAGACCATCTACAGAAATGCACTCCAAACAAAACGATTATTATGAAACTTCAACAAAGGTGTCAGAACATCATTTTTTATCGAAACTCGTCAATCGAATTTTAGGTCGTAATCAAAAATCGATTGCGTTAGAATCGGAAAAGACGATAGATAACTACAACTATACTTCTAACAATACGAACACCAATATCAATAGCAATACGAACACCAATGTTAATTGTGATAATACAAGTGATTTGATCGGCAATATGAACTCAAATAAAAATACTGAAGCTGTTGCGTCCTTCTCTCAATGGTCAGCAGTGCAATTGCTTACTGCCATGGAGGTTTCAACGCCACTTGCTCATTATATAAATCAGTCCTCAAATCGCTTTATTTATAGAAGCTATGCAGATCACAAGCTAAATCTTTTTTATGATGAAGTGAAAAAGAACATTCATGGGATTAATAGTTACAGCGAAAATAAAATTAGACGCGTTGACAATGTGCTGATAACAAGAAACACCATTAAACAAGATAACCCTTTAATCCAAAACATGACGTTTTCAAAAAAACAATTAAACGCTCATGAGTATAGATTGAATGCGATGCTTCAATATGTCGTCGCGCATAAGTACACCTTCACGAATGAAACACAAAATCAAGAAATAAATCAGGAATTGAATCAGAAATTGAATCAGGAATTGAATCAAGAATTGAATCTAAACGTGAGTCGCAACTTAATTCAAAGATTAGATAACACACAAAAGAAAAACAGCTGCTTTATGGAAAGTATCGTACAAACTGTTAAAACCAATAACAACTTAAGTGACATAAATGGTAACACTATAAATATAAGTAGAAACATCGTTGACACAAATAGCAATATTGCTAACTTGAATAAGTTCACTTACATGAGTAATTCCATTGACGCGAATAATGCTACCAACGTCACGAACATGAATAATCATGTTAACACGAACATCAATTCAAATGATGAGCGCATTAATATTTTCTTTGAAAATAATCATGCTTTGATTGCAACGCATTTAATAAGAACAAATATGAGTTTAATCCTAAACAATACCAGCAACTTATATAGAAAAAATCAAAATCAAATAAATGATCTATCTGAAGAAAATACGCTTTACAGAAGTCTGAATCTAATCAATAGACAAATAACTCAAATAGAACAGAATGTTCCATATATAGCTTCAAGTGATTCTAATCTAGACCTAAATCACGATATATCGACAACTGTAAATCTGAATAGCGCGTATAAGCATATGGTCAATAAAGCGTTGTTCAATTCAAACTTTATCTCAAATATTAAACTTTTAAATGAGTTTGGAAGCCTCTATAAAATCAATAGTAAAAACAATAGTAAAAGCAATACAATAAATTCATATAAAGCTTCAAGTGATTCTAATCTAGACCTAAATCACGATATATCGACAACTGTAAATCTGAATAGTGCGTATATAACGATGACAGCGCATCCATCGAATGGTTTTGATATCCTCTATGAAACGGATAGACCTTTAATGGTATATCATATGAATTACAAGAATTTGCACAATGATTATCAAAGCGCATTAAAACATATCCTATTAACAAATATGGCGTCTTTATACCGTTTAGACAACATGACGCATGTTCCAATGGAATCCATAATGGAACTGCCTATAAAAAAGCTTATTTCTAAGCCTCTGAATAACCTTATAGGTGTAAAGGCCATCAATGCCACTTATTTAAAAAATATTACTGAAAAATACAATGCTCTAAAAACAATGAACACTTTTACACAAGACATGCTAAATCACTTTTTCAGTGCAGGTGATGCAAAATTTTTAAAGCAAATAAGTCATAGTCTTGAACAAATTAATACTCAATCTTTAGGGTTATATCAAAGCGTGATCATAAATGACTTAATACACAATACTGCATTTTCAGGAGATCAGTTTTTAACGCATAGATTCAACAGTCTAAGTTCTATGATAAAAGAGGGTCACTTTGACAGTAAGACGCTCCGTTTTGAGTTAAGTGATCGTCATCAAAGTGTTCATTATTCAAATGATCCTGTTACCGTTTTAATAAAGCATGCCCTTAACGAACCACAAAGCTTGATTCGTCTTGCCGCGTCACTTGTGAATCAGTCAAATCGATTTTTAGAACATAATCATTATTTGCAGACTACAACAAGAAAAAAAGAGCCATTAAGTACCCGTTGGATCAAGTCCATCTTGAATCACAAATCAGATTATGCGTTAAATCAGAATTTTTCGGACCAAAGTTTTTGGAATCAAAGTGCTTTAGATCAAATGTCTTTAGACCAAATATCTTTAGATCAATCGTCTTTCAATCCGATTTTTTTCAGTCAAAAATCTTTTGACAATAGTTTTAAGCATACATTTGAAATGCTTTATCGATTAGAACATTTGTCTATCCAAAAGAATGCTCTTTTATCTAAAGTGGATCATTTTATAAACCAGAGCATTTTAAAAAAAGCATTCTTTGATCCAAGTTCAGAAACCAACTTATATTCAAATTTAAATTCAAATTCAAAATTAGAATTTAAATTAAACACCCAAATAGAATCCCTATTTAACTCTAAATTGGAAACCCCATTAACATCTGAATTCAAATTAAAATCCAAATCTGAAACTGAAACTGAATGGGGAACTCAAGTAGAGGCTAAATTCAATCAAATTTTAAAATCGCATCATTTAAAAAATATTACTGAAAACAAGACATTCTTAGTCAATTTAGAGCATAGACAACTTCAATTCTCGTTTAAAAATAAAAGTGTAAATCAGACAGCAAAAGCAAATTTGAATATAAATCAGTATATAGATTTGTATTCAAGTCGTGATGAGCGCATCGAAAAAGGTGTCGGGCATCATATTAAAGCTTTTAGGAAGACTTATCCAATTAGGACATTCCTCATTAAGGCACATAAACGCGTTACTAATAACTTAAACGAAGAGGTTATCTTGTTATCTAGTAAAATAAATCCCCAAAAGGTGACTATTAAATCTTTATTGAGCACCTCGAGTCATCGCTTTAAAAACCATTTTTCAAATTTAAACAAACTTTCCCAGATGACATTGGATGCGCCATTTTTCTTGACTGAAAATATAAATTCATCCAATGAAATCCATCCTTTAAGCAAAATCGATAACAATATCAGCAATATGAACAATAGGAGTAACATCAATAACATTAGCAATATGAACAACATGAACAACATCAATAACATCAGCAGTACGAACAATAGGCGCAACATCAACAATATCAGCAGTACGAACAATAGGCGCAACATCAACAATATCAGCAGTATGAACAATATCAATCACATAATGAAGGTAAATCCAAAAATGATAACATTAAAAATGAACACGCATACCCTTAATCAAAGCAATTCATTGAATCAAAATCAAAACCAAAATCAATATCACGGTCAAACCAATCATTTTGCAACTAAATGGCAAAATACTGTGATTTTGAAAAATGACGATGAAAGTATCAAACTCACATTTAACGCCTCCTATATGCGTCAAATGGTCGTCCCAACGCATAAAATAAACCTCTCAAGTGTAGAATCTATAGATGCTGTAGATTATACTAAAGAAATTTCACGGCTTATGGCAGAACTCACTGATACAGAGAAGTTGTCACAAAAAGTTAAAGGTCGAAAGCAAAAAAAAGCAGCAAAAAAAAATGATGCAAAGCTAAAATGGATTGAAAAAGAGATAGAACACTTAAAATTTCAAAGTGAACAACAGCATGATGCTGAGCGTATTCAATTTAAAGAGACCTATATTTATCAAGGGATTAAAGCTTCACAAAAGAAACTTGATGGCGAAACTATAATCCAAAGCCAATTGCATTATAAAAATCAATTTCTAAAACCTAAGAAGAGCACCCCTATTAATCTCTCAGAAAAAACGGTTAAAACGATTTCATATTATACGAACACCATACAAAAAAATATGAAACAGATGCGCACCATGCAGGATATCAAAACACCTTCTGTGACCCATAGTATGATTCAAATGAGCACATTTTTACTTCAAAAGCAAACACCGATTGCCCTGGAACATCATACAGAAAAGCTTATGTCTTATTCGGATGTGGAATCATCGCAACTTTCGCATAAGACAGTGGAAAGGGAGATTATACGTGAGATCATGGCTTCACCAGAGATGGCATCCGTTTTACCAAGAGAACGTGAAGAAGCCCCTGACCCTGTTGAAAAAGCTGTGGCAGCTTCATCAGAGATAATCAACATCGATAAAATTTCAGATCAAGTTTATAAACGCGTCACAGAACGTGTTGAACGTGAACGCCGAAGACGCGGTTTATAGGAGGTAGCACATGGCACTCAAAAAAGCAAAAATAGCCATAATGGGTGAAAAAATTAAAGAGGAATTTGATTGCCTGTTCAACCCCAGTGAATATAAAATTACAAATGAAAAGACCTACTCATGGGCAAGTCCAATAGGTGTGGATCAACCTGTCAAACAATACAAAGGGAGCAGTGTGCCCACGCTTGATATCGAACTCTTCTTCGATACCTACATGACACCCGATGCTGAAGACAAAAAAGAAGATGTCCGCAAGTACACCGATAAGCTTTTAAAAGCCATGTCCGTAGATGCAGGTCTTCATGAACCCCCTGAAGTACGAATCGTGTGGGGATCACTGGATTTTAAAGGCGTTATCAGTAGAGCGGTGACCACTTTTACCATGTTTTTAGAATCGGGGAAACCCGTAAGAGCAAAGGTTTCATTGACACTTAAAGCGACTGAAACCATGGAAGAACAGCTTAAAAAAACACCTTTAGAATCACCGGATCGGACTAAGCATCGACGCCTAAATCAGAACGAGGCCTTATGGATGCTGGCAAGCCAAGAATACAAAGACCCTAGAATGTGGAAAATCATCGCTCAAGAAAATAAAATTGCAAATCCAAGACTTTTAAAAAGTGGTCAAATTATGAGAATTCCTTCGATTGACTAATGAGACGTGGGAGGTAATATGGGGACTTTAAAATACGATGATCTCTCAAAAAAGTATCGAGAATTCGATGTGCCCACATACAAGATTAAAGTGGGTGGGAAGGAAATTCCTCAAGCTGATGTCACCATCAGTAACATAGAAGTCAATATCAGCACTGGATTTGAAGCCAGTATGTGCTCATTTGAAGTCTTTGAACTCTATGATATAGATGAGCGTGCCTTTGATGCCAAGCTTATGAAGGCTTATTTTGCGCTTGGTAAAGAAGTTGAAGTTTCACTGGGGTACATTGAAACGACGTTAGTATTCAAAGGCTATATCGAAACCGTCAGTGCTATTTTTTCAGAAACTCAATTTCCTTATATCAGTGTGGAATGTTTAGATGTGAAAGGCTTAATGATGCATGGCAACAAATCAACCGCTATGAACCTAGGCAGTTATACCGATGCCGTCAACAGTATCTTAGGCAATTACGGTTCATTGGCGGGGACCAAGACAGTAGATGCCAGTACAAAACTGGAACGTGAAATACAGCAAAATAAAGAGACCGATTATGCCTTTTTATGCAGAGTTGCGAGGAGTATCCATTATGAATTCTTCGTATTGCAAGGGAAAGTCTATTTTCGAAAACCTGCGTATGCGGACCAAACCCCGCAATTGCTGTATGAATGGGGGCAAATGCTGGTTTCATTTAATCAAACGCGCACCTTGTCCAAATACGTCAATAAAGTCACCGTGAAAGGCTACAATGACACCGAGCATAAAATGATAGAGAGCACAGCAAGTGCACCCATTAAAATCGGTTCGGGTTCACAAAAGCCAGATCAATTTGCTTCACAACTAAAATCCGCCACCACAGTGATCGTGGATATGGCCATTAACACAGTGGAAGAAGCCAAAGAAAGGGCAGAAGCAGAACTCAACCAAAGAAGCATTAATTTCATTACGGGCTATGGGAAGTCCGTGGGCATTCCAGAACTTGTCCCAGGTAAATATATTGAAATTAAGAGCTTTGATGGTGATGTTGATAACAAATACTACGTGACCAAAGTCGTCCATAGACTTAATGATGGCGAATACAACACAGAATTTGAAGCAGGAGTGAATATGCTATGAGTATGTATGACTTATTCTTTGATACAAACGAACGGGATGATAACCGCATGTATGGCTTAACCCTAGGTATTGTAACCAATACCCAAGACCCTGATAACCTTGGTCGAATAAAAGTAAAACTCCCGCTTAGAGATGAGGCTGAAAATGAATCTGCATGGGCGAGGATGATTGTGCCCTTTGCAGGAAATGAAATGGGGGTTTACTTCATACCAGATGTTGGGGATGAAGTGATCGTTGCTTTTTTAGGCGGACAGCTTGAAAAGCCGGTGATCGTCGGAGGCGTTTGGAGCAAATCTGTAAAACCGCCCATGGCAAACGAAGAAGGCAAAAATTTAACCAAAATGATTAAAACCAAAAGTGGGCATGAATTAACTTTCTTTGATGAAGAGGACAAAGGTAAAATCACATTAAAATCTTCTAAGGGCTATACGATTGAGATGGACGATGAAAATGAAAAACTCACGCTAAAAGATCCAAAAGGTAAAAATAAAGTGGAAATGTCCTCGAAAGACGGCAAGATTACAGTAGAAGCTGAAAAGAAAATTGAGCTTAAATCAGGTGGCTCAAGTATTATTATAGATGGCACTGGCAACAAAATCACGATAAAATCAAACACGGTGGAAATTAAGGGTCTACAAGTTAATGTCAAAGGCGATACCACTGTCAAACTTGAATCTGGTGCAACCATGGAAATCAAAGCAGGCGCAATATCTCAAATAAAAGGCAATCCTGTTGCAATCAATTAATGATCCTTAAGTAAGGTCTATGAAAGGAGGAGCACACATGAGCGATCGTTTTGAGTCGTTTTTAGGTCGTGGGTGGAAGTTTCCTATACAAGTTGATGCCCAAACGGGTAAAGTGTTGACCTCTGAATATGAGGCTGATATTGTTGAAGCCATAAAAATCATCATTATGACACGCAAAGGAGAACGCGTCATGCGACCTGATTTTGGATGCGATATATTGGATCACCTCTTTGATGTGGTGGACTATACATTGCTCAAACAAATGGAAAACACGGTTAAGAATGCCCTAATTAGTTGGGAACCCAGAATTACAGAGGTTGAGGTCGAAGCCATCGTCGATGCAAAGACAGCTGAAAAAATCGATCTTCACATTGCCTATGTGGTCAGAACCACGAATAATCCCTTTAATTTAGTTTATCCCTTTTACATCAATGAAGGTAATATCTGATACTTTTATTTTAGCAGTCGTGAGAGAGGTTAATCATGAACTATTTTGATCTTAAAAATATAACCAGAGCTCAATTGATTGAAACGTTACAAACACTCAGTAAATCTTATACACCTGAGTGGCATTTTGATGTGGAAAATCCAGACCTTGGCACTTCACTTGCACTGATTTTCGCAGATATGATGACGGATACCATAAAAAAGGCTGATCTCATGCCAGATAAGCATTATATAGATTTTTTAAATTTGCTTGACCCTGTACAGAAACCTTCAAAAGGTGCGAAGGGTTATGTGACCTTTTCCTTGAGCGAAGGCACAAAAGAGGGGGTAAGTGTGCCACTTGGTAAGCAACTCATAGGTGAAAGTGATGCTGAAGATACCTTGATTTTTGAAACAACAGAAGATCTCATGATCATCCCCTCAAAGCTCGAAAATATCATTGTCGTCAATTCAGAAACTGATGAAATCACACATCACTTTGATCTCCAAAAAAGTGATGCAATGACGCCGCTTTATCTGCTAGATTCACCTGTCCTCCATAATTTACAGACGCATGAACTCATTATTAGGCAAGAAAATGCGCTGATATTAAACCACGCGCTTGGCATAGAAATACACATAAGCGACGCTCAAAATAAGCTCAGAAAAGAACAGACGCTCAATCAACTTTCCGATCCCAATCAAGTGGAATGGCTTTATTTAAAAGGGGAATCATGGGTTCCATTTGATCACTTTACACAAGTAGAAAGTGGCATTGTTTTAAAAAATAAAACACTCATAGAACTCGAAACGCCAGAGATCAAACTTAAAATCAAAAATGCAACGGAGATGATCTGTGATGAAATTCGAATCCACCCTATTTCAGACATTCTAAAACCAGATGCGCTTTACTGTAACGAAATTGAACTGCCAGAAAAAGATTTTATGATGTTCGGCACACAATTCTTTGCATATGATGCACTCTATATTGCGAGTACAGAATTATTGACGAAAAAGGGCAGCCATATTACCCTTTCGTTTGAATACATTCTTGAACTTTACAAAACCCCTTTTGATATGCCTTCTCAGAATATCAAGTGGAAAAATATTCTCAAGAAATCGGATTTAAAAGAACCTGTTGTCAAAAAAATCATTATATCAGACATGGTTTTGGAATATTGGAATGGTATAGGTTGGTCCAAATTGGATACTGAAATTTTTAATCGAAAAATGTTTGTGACAGATGACAGTGAACCCATAAAACAAAAGATCGTCTTTAAGTGTCCAGACGACCTCGTCAGTACCACTGTTGGCGCCTACGAAAATTACTGGATAAGACTTAGAATAATAAAAGTTGAAAATGCTTACACCACCCTTGGAGACTACATTGCACCCAAACTCAGATGGCTTAAAATGCACTATGTTTACAAGGATAACGGCGTTCTCCCGAGTTCATTTACAAGACATGAATTTATGACTTATAGTGAAATTGATCCTCAATCCAAACCCCTAAAGCTTTTCAGTGACTATGGTGCACTAGATGCAAAAGCGCTTTATTTGCAGTTTTCTGCCCCGTTGATTGGCGCACCTATCAAAATACTATTTGATATCGGTACGGTTTCCGATCTAAAGCCTAATCGGTTCAAATGGCAAATACTTAAGCGTGTTGCCAATAAAGACAAATGGGGTGATATCGATATCGTCGATGACACCAAATCACTTCATGAAACCGGTGTGGTCACCTTGATCGGCGATGAAAATCACGTGGCATCAACACTATTTAACCATAAGGGTTACTGGATTAGAATTGTTCAAACAGAATCAGGTACTTTACCAGTATTATTGAATGCCATCTACCTCAACAGTGTAAATGTCACGCAAAAGGAAACGAAACAAAGTCAATATTTCTCTTTGAGGCATCATGAATACTATAAAGAAATGACACTGAATCATGAAAATCTTGAATTTTTAGAGGTTTGGGTAAACGAACTCAATGTGGCCATAGAAGACATTAAAAAAACCAAATATGTTTATAGACAAGTTTTTTCGATTGATGGAACACCAGAAGCTCTATGGATCAAATGGGATGCCTACGACAGTATTTCAGAAATGGATTCAACCACACGGGGGTATGTTCCCAATGCCTTTGCGGGGCGTATCCAGTTTGGTGATTCTATACAGGGTTTTTTACCAGATGGCACAAATGAAAACAATGTTCGTGTGGATTACAAAGTCAATCTCGGTGAATATGGCAACGTGAATGCCTATGAGGTGAAACGGTTAGCGCAAACGATTTCCAATGTGAATACCGTCTTTAATCCGACGCCATTTCAAGGCGGGCATGCGCCTGAATCCAGAAAAAGAGCACTCAATCGGGTTTCAGAAGCCATTCATCATAGAGGCAGAGCACGCTCCACAAGAGATTTTGATGCTTTGATTCTATCAGCAGATTACGATATTAAAGAGGTCCTAACCTTGTCGAATACAGATACGTTTGGGAGAACCGCACTTGGCAAAGTGACCAGTGTCATACTCCCAAAATCAGAAACTTATATGCAAGACTACTTTAGAACATTAAAGTCTAAAATCAAGCATCATTTGAGTGACAAGCTTCCTTGTACCCTTAAATACGATTACAATTACTTCATCATAGAACCCCTATATATCATTATTGATGTTCAATTTAAAGGGCGAATACAAGATGTCAGTGATTACTTAGCCACTTACAATGCCATCGAAAAGACCATCAATCTCTACTTAGATACTTATATGGGCAATAAAAACGGCGAGGGCTGGCATATAGGCGATTTACCGGATGAAAATTATTTGTTAAGTCAAATCCAACTTATTGATACATTAAAAGAGATAAACCTCTTAGTGTTGAATGCCAAGGTACAAGATGGGTATCAGTTAAAGGAAATCGCCATTAAAGCATTGAAACAGTTTCCGCATATTGTTATTAAAAACGGCAATCATGCTATTTCACTTAAATAGTCACAAGGAGGTCCATCATGATTAAAAATCTTAATCTTGATGATCAAAATTTTGATATCATCGTTGAAAATGCCAGAAAAGCCATACGGAAGTACGCGCCATATTGGACAGATGAAAATACGCATGATCCTGGTATAACCTTGATCGAACTCTTTGCGTGGCTAAAAGAAATGCTTCAATACTACATGAATCAAACCACAGAGCCTCTTGAATACCAATTTCTTAATCTCTTTGGTATTCAAAGGGACTTTGGAAAGCCAGCAGAAGTCATCACCAAAGTAATGCACATCCAAGATTTTGAATCACTCCCTTATAAAACACAATTTTCAAAGGGCAGATTTACATTTGAAACCCAACGTGCATATGTACTTGATCCCGCCAATATCAGTGATCTTTTATTGGATTATGAAGGGCATATGAAATCCGTTTATAAAGTGATTGATAACGGCTTGACGGTTTATCCTTTTGGTCCAGAACCGGTCGTCGGTAGTAGCTTCTATATTCAATTCGATACCTCTCACGTGACGGATCAAATTTATGAACTCTATTTTCAAGTCTATGATGATTATGGTATAGATAGAAATCCAATCGATCATGCTCAAATGAAGGATTTTAGTCCTCTTGGAACGATTCGCTCTACCTATAAAAATGAAATTGGGGACTGGGAACCCATTGAAATTATAGCAGATGATACCTTTGGACTCATCAAAAGTGGGCTCGTGACTTATAAGATTCCGAGTTCAGGCAAGCCCGCTGCAGAGGCTTTTCAAATCAGAGCAGAACTCATTTCAGCGGATTACGATGTCCCGCCGCGTATTATAGATGTCTTTAATCGAATCGTTAAACTCAAACAGACCGAAACGGAACCCACATTATACTTTGACGCCACAGGTTTTCCACATCAGGTCATTGAGTTACCCTATGAAGAAATCTACTATCCAAGCATTGATTTGGAGGTATACGATTTGGAGCATGAGACATGGCAAAAATGGTTTGCTATAGATTCACTTTATGAAGCGGATAAAGAAGCGCTGTGTTACACCTTTGAGCCTGAAATTCACAGTATAAAATTTGGAGATCAAAAAAAGGGTAGAATCCCTCCAAAAGGACTCAATGCCATCCGAATCCATCATTTAGAAAAATCACATCTAAACCATGGCAATATCGCAGTCGATACGCTTACGTCTGAGACCAGTTCTGTGGTGTTAAAAAGTTTAACCTATGCTGTAGGCGGACGTGGTATTAAAACCTTAGAGCAAATGAAATCTGAACTCTATGATCAAATGAATCATACCAAAGTGGCTGTAACTGAAATCGATTTCGAGCGAATTCTCAAAAACACCCCTGGATTGATGATAGAAAAGACCAAGTGCTTGCCCCTTTATCGCCCTGGACTTCAGGATTATCCGAACAAGCTTGTGGATAATGAAGTGTCCGTGTTAGTGGTACCCTATGGTCTTAGTATGCAGAATAGACTCAATAAGACCTATATTAAAAATTTGAGAAGAGAAATAGAAAAATATCGCATGATCACCACCGAAATACACATTCTAAATCCTGTTTATTATGATATTGAGGTCTATTTAGAACTAAAATCTACTCATGATCACAAAGTGATGGCCAAACAGGTGGAACAAACTTTAAAGGCACACTATAAAAACGATTTTGGACAGGATATATCGAAAAGCCAATTTTACAAACTTTTAACCGAAGTTGAAGGCATCGAAACGATCAAGAACATCCGATTATCCAGTTTGCAACCTCTTTCAAGAACAAAATTGGGGGATCTTGAAATTCCACCTTATGGGATCGGATTTTTAAAACATATTGAAATTGTTTGGCTTGAAGACTAAAAACAGGAGGGGGGCATCATTTTGAATGCATTTCTGAAAGTGGATACTGAGAGATCATGGCAAAAGGGCTATTATGAGGATTTGACCATCGATCCAAATGGTGTCTCTTTAAACCACGGAAGGGGCTGCTATATAGGGCCAATCATCGATACTGAGGAATATGAACATATGTGGTCAAGACTACATGTGAAAAGAATTTCCAGAGTTGAAACCAAGCTGATATTCTACACTGTGGCTGTTGAGCAATTGATTATTCAAGACGGCAAGGACTTGCTTGATCTAAACGATGTCATTCAAAACCAATCCATTAAGCCTTTTGATTTGATTGAAAAGCTTAAAACACTCAATCCCAAAAGACATGAGAATTTAAATGATATTTTACTCAATACGCATAAAGGTCGATATCTCATCTATTGGTTTGAACTGATTTCAGAAGGGGAATCCGACTATATAGAAGGTCTTGAAATCCATTATGAACCCTATTCTTGGATTAACTATCTCCCCCAAATCTATGCAGAAAACAAAGATTTTTTGGAACGCTATTTGGCTATATTTCAAACTGTATTTGATGATCTGGAAGGCATTGTGGACAGCATGCCAGAGGTGTATATTCCAAGGAAAACAAAAGAATCCTTTTTGAACACATTAAACGAGTGGCTTCCAATTGATAGTTTTCAGTATTTTACAGAAGCACAAAAACGCGATTTACTAAGTAACTACCACGAACTCAATCAAAAAAGAGGGACCAAAGAAGGCCTTATCCAGCTGATTACAATTTTTACAGGGACGATTCCCTTTGTGGTTGAGTTTAAAGATTATAAGCATTTGAGCACTCACAAATCACTTTATGAACGGCTGTACATGAATCATCCGTTTGGTTTTACACTTCTTATACCATCGGAACTCATTACGAATAAAGCAAAATTTAATGCACTCAATCAAATTATCAGGAACTACATCCCCGCACAAGTCACCTACAAAATTGCACCAATTAATACGTATATGATTTTAGACGACTATGCCTATTTGGGGATCAATTCTTATATTTATCACCAAACAGATATTAAACTGGATGATAACGCCATGCTCTCAATGGGTGTCATCGGCCACGAATAAGTGAGAAAGGATGATCGACGTGAATAATCATAAAATAATACCATTTGAACGCAATCGCTATTTTTACGGTAAATTATTAACCGTTCGAGATTTTGAAATTGAACAAAAGTACTTTAACGACAAGCGCCGTCTCATGAACAGAATTCTCATGGGCCCAGGGATTTTAGCAGGTTTAAACGTACTGACTGTGGACGACAAGACACTTTTGATTGAGCCCGGTGTTGCAGTGGATTACCTCGGAAGGGAAATCGTCAGCGATGCGCCGTTTACCAGTAGGCTCTCTGTCATTGAAGGCTTTGACCAATTACCAGATTATAGTGATGCTTATTTAAATATTGCCTATTTTGAAGAATCTAAGGAAGCGGTACATAACATTTCACAAAGTGAAAATGAGTACAATCGTGTATTAGAGGCCTATAAACTTACACTCTCCACAGAGGCGCCTAGTGTCGAACATTCACTCCTTGATATGATTGGGCTGAAGCAGTTTACATTACTAGACAACGAGACTTTTGCCCTTTATTTAAAACTGGACCATGTGGCCAATGTAGAAGAGGGGTTCAATGCGTATCTTAAAATTCATAAAAAACAAGAAACAGATACTGTGAAAATCAATATCACTTTATCGTCACAGTATATCAACTACGGTCAGCCTATGGTCCTCACATTTGATGAAACACTTGTTAAGAGTACAGATGCTTATGAAATGGCATGGCATTTTGACGTGAGTCAAGTCAAACCTCAAGATGATCTCATTCAGCTCAGCGGTTTTTCACTTACTTCTGAGAGCGTTCAAATCAATCATCTAGATATTTCACTCAAGCATGCGGTTCAGCTCAGCGCGCTTTCGAAGCTCGAACAAATCGAGCATAAATACAGAACTTTATCGCTTGATGACCTCATGATGGCCTCTGCTGGCGATGAAATTTGCCTTGCCAAGCTTAAGGTGCTTAAAACAGAACGCACCTATGTCATCGAATCCATTACCAACGATCCATTGGACCAATTGCTGGGCAATTTTCAACTCTCTAAAATTAGAAAGTTAGAGACTTTCCAGAAAGTCAGCGCTTTAGAAAACAGACCACTGCCATCAAATGTCGTCAATCCACATTCAGAAGAAAAAACGACAATGCCTGAGGTCAGCTCGACTACAGGTAGCATTACCTTCATGTTTAACGATAAGCTTGACGTCAAAGCAAAATTTTTCTCTGAGGAAATTGAGCACGGCCTTGGAACTGGAGATGTGTTTATACAAATTGCCATAGACTCAGAAACCAGCGAAGGCGATGCTGCATTTGGCTATCAAAACCAAATGGTATTCGGCGATTACGAACTCTTTGAAAAGAGTAATTATGAACCCGTCGTGCCCGTGGTAAAGTCTGCCGCAATCACTTACAAGAATAAAGGCACTTTCATCGTGGGAATTCAGTTCCTCGAGAGCTATTCAAGAAGTGAGCTCCGAGTCAAGTGGACAGCGACTAAAATTAACAGACGTTATGAGCCCATGTTTGCCCTTAAAAATCAATTGGTGATTAAACCTGCCATGTCCAAAGTGAAAATCAGAAGTAAAATCAGCTATAATGTTTTCAAAGATGGAGAACCCGTGCCTTGTACTTGGCACATCAAAGAAGAAAATGGCGGTGAAATCGATGCAAATGGCGTCTACATGAGCCCAAGCGTGGAAGGTGTCTATGAAATCATAGCGGATGTGACGGATTATCACGAAAAACTCTCTGCCTTTGTTGTGGTGGAAAATGAAGATGAATGACATGGAAACATCGGCATGTAGGTGAAAGGAGTACGACCCTATGGTGGCAGAACAACTTCAAAATGTTAACACTCCAAAAACTAACGAAACCGGAATCCCTGATAATTTAAAGCAAAAAGTAGAAGATGCCTCAGGCTTATCACTTGATGACGTTCGGGTCCATTATCATTCAGATGAACCTAAAAAAATAAAAGCACGTGCCTATACTCAGGGCAGTGAAATCTATATTGCCCCTGGACAGGAAAAATGCCTTGAACACGAACTTCAGCATGTGGTGCAACAAAAAGAAGGTAGAGTCAAGCCCACCACCACCGAAAATGGAAAAGTGATCAACGATAGTCCTGCCCTTGAAGACGAAGCCAGCCGCCCTATACAAGGCACTGGGGATTCTTCTGCTCCAAAAGAAAATGTTGCACTTTCAGGTGAGCAGCCTATTCAGATGATGAAGGCAGAAAAAGACAGTATATTTGAGATCCAGACCATAAAAGAACAAATCAAAACATTGATTGAAGAAATTAACCTAGATAAAACTCAAAAGGGTTGGCCAACTCAAGTCCCTGATGATAACACATTAACCCAATATGCCATTCGTGTCCAAGAACTGCTTGAAGATATAAGACAAGTAGATCTTCAATTCTTAGCAGCCACAGCCCTTTCCTATGAGGACGATACACGGGAACCGGCTAAGACGACAAAGAATGCTCTAACAAAAGAAGATGAAGACTTGTTTACGATTCCTGTAGGAAAGCCTGAAACAGAAGATGATAAAGAAAAAAGAGAAAAAAAGCAAGAAAAGTTGAGGGAAGAGCAAGAAAAAAATAAGGGGATTTTGTTAGAAAAACTGGCGTATTTGAAAGGCATAAAAGAGAAAGTTCAAAGTCAATTTGAAACAAATAAATCTAAATATGACTTAGCAAAGTCAAATCTTACCCGTGCCCGTAAAGAAAAGTTAATCAATAGCTTAACAAAAACGATGAATAAATCTGAACAAAAATATAAATCTGCAGAAAAATATCTTTCAGATGTTAATGAACAAATTAGCCTGTTAGAAACGACTTTAAAGAATTCAGATCAAAAAGGTTATGTATTCAATCAAAGCACGCTGCTCACAAAAATAGATGGTAAAATCAAGCTCTATATGGCAATTGTTGCCCCGAGCAAAGAGCGAAAAGATATTAAAGAAACAGATGATCCCCTTAGCACAAGCGGCAAAACACTTGGCACAAGTGGCGCAATGCATCAATGGGGTGTCTCTACACCTGTGCGGGCTTTTTCATGGTTGACAAAATACCTGATGGATAAAACAGCTGTATCTAACACTGCACCAGTCATTCGGACATTATCAGCAAAACCTGATGCCATTAAAGTACTACAACAAAATGCCGTTAGTGAATCCTTTAAGGGTACAAAATCTACAGGTCCTCAGAACGAAGATTTTAAAGTTCCGGATCAGTATGGTATGGCGCCTGGTTCAGAGGCTTTTAATAAATTAATCGCATCAAAACCTGAGTTACAGTCTGTCGCAGAAGAAGATATAATGCCTGATGATTTACTAGAAGGAGCAGGGCATATACAAAGTTATGATGATTTCAAGATGAATATCGGTTTTTCTCGGATGAAGGACGATAAAACGCAAGCTACTGACGTGCACTTTTTTGACAAAGAACATACCGCTTTTCATGAGGTTAAGACTGATGATACACCAAGTCTTTATTCACCTAAAGCTGCCAAAGAGAACTATGAAACATACAACAAAAAAATGGACGGTTTTATTCATCTTTTAGGTAAACAAACATATGTTAAAAATGCAGAAGAGAAAAACTTAATAGGTCAGAAGCCTTCTGATGCTGTAGCCGTGAGAGCTGAACTTAAAGTGCTTCTTGAAGCAAATCATTGCATCCCATCGGGAGCTGAAAATGACTTATATGGCAACAGCATCTCTGCTCAGAAAAGTGAGCAGGACTTTGCACTGAAACACATCAGCGGTGCAGATAAGACCCTTTTAAGTTTAATCAACCTCACTGAATTGAGATATCAAAAAATATTTAACACGTTATCTGATTCCACTTATTCAAAGCAAGACTTTAAAAAGGTAAAAAAACAGAGAGAGAGTAAAGAGAAAAGTTTGGTAGACTCTATCGGCCTTAAACTCGAAATAGAATTACTAGCAGACTCTCTTAAAGAAGTTTCAGTTAAGGACCTCTTTAAAGACCCCAAAAGTGTTGGAGACTACTTTAACGGGTTGAGAGCACTTGATAAAACAGATCCTGAAATCAAATTAAGAGTAACCGCTTTTTGTTTTAAACTATTAAGAACTATTATGGATGCGATTCCAAGTAATTCAACAAATATTCATCCAGATGAGGAACACGATCAAACGGAAGGCAACTTGTTTAGCAAAAGAGAATCTGGCGATTATTTTGACGTGCTTAATCGCAAAGAACATAAAATAATCCCTGCTAACGCAAACGATCCTACGTCAAAAGAAATGCTCGTGCCCTATGATAAGCTCACCAGTAAAGGCCGTTTTAAGCCCGCTGGTGACGCGACGAAAAAGGAACAAATTCCTTTTGTTGGTGGTGCGTCTGGAACCACAAGAGATATGACACGCGATCTTATGGAACAGGGCATTAAGGATACGAATACGAAAAATAAGTGGCTAAAAACCGAAAAAGATTACTGGGATTTCCAACTTATGAATGCTGCGTTTATGATCACTTATGATTACCATAGCTTTGTTGAAGTGCTTTTTAGAGCTGCCACCACAAGACTTGAATATAATCCTAATGAAAATGTTTCTCAAAAAATATATGACTACTTGAAGCTTATCGCAGACGATACCATTAAAGATGTTACAAACAAAACCATTATTGGAGCCATAAAGAAAATTATTGAAAGAGGTATAAAAAAATAAGTTTGGTTAGATTTTTGTTACGTTGTGTACCACGTACACAACGTAACAAAAAAGTTGGAGTAGAACTCTCTTGAGTGTTAACAAGTGATCTCTCATGGTCTATTTAGTAGATTATGGGGGATTTTTTTGAAGAGATATGGCGTAGTTAAAGGTGAATTCAATACACAGTTGAGTCATTACATTTTGAGTAATCTTTTTTTATTCTAACCAATCAACCAATTTAAACATACGGATTTGTCAAATAAGGATACCTACTGTATTGGGTATCGTGTATAATTGAGGAAACGGCAATATTTTGTATCCGATGACATATGGAAGACGTGTACAAGGAGGTAGGTTGTGATCTATAACTCATTATCAGGCATACCAGATGATTATAAAAATACGATCGCAAGTATAATAGAATGTTTAAGAGATTTGGATTTTATAACAGAGATATATTTGTTTGGAAGTGTCGCTAGACTTAGTATACATGTAGGAAGTGACGTCGATATTCTGGTAGTATTTGAAGATAATGTTGACCACAAAACAGCGAGGAGAGCAGTTTTGCACAAATTAGCTGACTTAGATACTGTTATAGAGTATGATCTGTTAACAAGGAAGACATCTGAAATTAATCTTAAGGACAAGTTTATGAGCAAAGTTTGGGAAGAAAAGATTTGTTTATTAGAGAGAGGTGAGTTTACAAATGGTTGCGAACAGCTATTACGGATTTGCTAAAAATGAGTTAAAGTACTTACAATCAAAACCTGTAGATAATTTTTATCATCCGATGTGTGGGCAGTGTCAACAAATATGCGAAAAATTTCTAAAGCATCTAATTTATCTATTCTGTTCGGATAATAAAGATGCTGAGAGTGCATTAAGATCTCACAGTTTGATTAAATTAAATTCTGTCTTAAAAGACTCTGGTATTGATTTAGAATTAGATAGAAAATCATTAAGCATCGTAAAAGATTATTATTTTACAGCAAGGTATCCAGGAGATGAGTTCATCGAATTAACAAGATCCGACTATATTGAGGCGAAGTTGCTGACAGATGAGATCTATGAAAAAGTAACACATTATTTGCAGCAAAAAGGTTATTGTTTAGAATGCGGATTCCCTAAATCAGATTGCTTATGCAGATAGAGGTGAATCAAAACTACCCGCTTAGCGGGTAGTTTGCTCAGCCCTATAAGGGCATGTTACTCGCGTGAGCCTTAAGGCTCATTGAATCGGTTCGCCAACTGCTTACGTTTACTGGCTGCTGCTAAAGCAGTTTTTTATTTCTTTTTGCCCTCTTCGACTTGCTTACCCGTAAACGGGTCAATATATTCTTGAATATTTATTTGATCATTTGCGATATCTTCTTGTAATTGATTTTTTACATATTCTCTTATCGCTTTTTCATTTCGTCCAACAGTATCTACATAGTAGCCTCGACACCAAAAGTGGCGATTTCCATACTTATATTTCAAGTTTGCATGACGATCAAATATCATCAAAGAACTTTTTCCTTTTAAATATCCCATCACACTTGAAATGCTATACTTCGGTGGAATTGCTAGCACCATATGAACATGATCTGGACACGCTGTTGCTCCCAATATTTCTACACCTTTTTGGTCACATAACTTTCTTAAAATTTTCCCTATATCACCTTTGATGTTTCCATAGATTACTTGTCTTCTATACTTTGGTGCAAACACCACGTGATATTTACAATTCCATTGAGTATGTGCTAAACTGTTCTTATCCATTTCGGATCCTCCTTCTGAGCTAATATGGTTGGCGAACCATTATTATTTTATCAGAAGGAGGTGCTTTTTTGACTCAAAGCTAAAGCTCTTTAGAACCACCGGTAGAACCGGTGGTTTTCTTTTTACAAGAATGCTACGTTGTGTACGTGGTACACAACGTAACACCATAAGGGTTATACACATATTAAACGATCGGAGATGTCATGAAAGGCAAAAAATTATTTAAGGTTATTATGATCATGTTGATTGCAAATTGCAAAAGAAAAAACGGCTGCTGATGCTATAGATTTGTATTCAGTAACTCTAGCTCAAATATTGAGCACAGAAACTAACGTCGAATTATTGCGCTGGCAGATCGCTGATTTAGTGCACGAACATAGCAAACCTTTTCTGATGAGAGATTATTCTAGAAAAGAGATTGATGCGCATAACGCAAAAATTCAAAGCGCATTTGAGGATGTTGTTTCAGAACTCAAAAAGTTGGAGTAGAACTCTCTTGAGTGTTAAAAAGTGATCTTTCATGGTCTATTTAGTAGATATGGGGGATTTTTTTTGAAGAGATAGGGCGTAGTTAAAGATGAATTCAATACACAGTTGAGTCATTACATTTTGAGAGTTCTTTTTTATTCAAACCGACCATCCAATTTAAACATACAGATTTGTCAAATAAGGATACCCATTATATTGGGTATCGTGTATAATTGAGGAAGCGGCAATTTGTCCAAATAAAATAGAATGAGGATCAAAAATGAAAAATAAAAATATTGACACTATTCTCTTCGATGCAGGTGGCATTTTGATTTATATTAAGGCATTCAGAAATTCAATTATCAGTCGCATTTTATTGTCTATGGGTTATGACGCCGAACACGTTGATCAAGCAATAGTACTTGTAAATCATTTTGACCGCCAATATTTAAGCGAAAATTCAGCTATAGTGTGTTACTATGTTTCTATTCTTTAGACGCAGAAATGAGCCTAATAAAATTTCAAGTATCGTTTTATTTTCTTTAGCCAGTAATAATCCTTTGCCTTCTTGGAGTAAAGTGTTTTCAGACAAAGATCGTGATATTGTCAGAGGATCATAAAATAAAGCTTGAGAATAAAATTTTGCTTTGTTTTTCATGATCCTCTTTTATTTCATCTTTTTTATGTTTTTAAGTGAATCCATTTATCTTGCAGCTTAGAGTATCCTTTGAAATTGACGTTACATTTTCTAATAAATTATATCCAAACATCATATGTGTACACATTGTACAACATGTACACATATGATATAATTAAATTGGAAACTCTTAGTTTCATTTTAAAACAAAGTAAGATGTTTTCTATAGAATTTGGGAAGACTTTAACCAAGGGTTCATAAAACCCATTTTGAAAAGCAGATATTGAGAAGAGTTAGTTATCGTTGCATTTAACCAATAAGGAAGTATCATAGTTTTGAGCTTCAAGATAAGTAAAAACTTTTGATTTTTGTGGTCATCAAGTCCACTGCAGATGAGGTAAACAAGCCACCTTATAAGTATCACCACCTAAAAAAAATAGGAATAGCAACATTGACTGTCATCCTGTGACTAAATAAACATGGTTTTTTACCAATGATAAGAGTCTGGGCTCAATTTCCCACTTGTTTGTGCTTGTAAGGATGACGGCACATATAAATATATGGGGTCAAAACTTAGTGCGCCACTTCTCCTCCCGCGCTCTGTATTGCTATTCCATACAAAAATTATATACCACTCAGAGGCATTTTTCAAAACTTGTTTGTGCCTTGATCGAAGCGAAAGGAATGATAAAAAATATGAATGATTTTATAAAAGTGAAATATAATAAAGCACCGGTTGAAAATACTATTGTAATGTCAGTGGCAAACGCAAGACAAAATTTTACTAATGCACTTGATAATGCTTGGTCGGGCAAAGAGGTTATAATTGAAAATAGACGAATTAATCAAAAAGCAGTTTTGGTTGATATGGCTACTTTAAATGGCTTTTTTAATCTTATGAAGTTTAGTATTCATTTTGAACAGGATGAAAAATTGAATGTGTATACTGTAAGCGTTAGTGAGCTTGATGACTATTATGCAGAAGGTGAAACTAAGGACTCTGCTCTTGACACTCTCGTTGATCTAATTATTGAGGAATGTAATGGTTATATTAAACATTACGATGAAGCAAAATTATTTTTCAGCGCTGAAGCACAGTTGTATATTAAAAAGCTCATTCACGGTGGACTTGATAAAAATCAAGTGAAGGAGACTCTAAAAAATGGCGGTAATTTTTAGTTTTTATGAAATTGAAAAAGTATTAAAAAAATTAGGGTTTAATAAGGTAAAAGGTCACAAAAAATATATAGGTTACATTAATGGTGAACGGGTTATGATCCCGATTCATTTTCATACTGGTGAGGAACAAATCGCCAAAGGTACACTTAATGTTATATCTAAAAAGTTGGGTTTTGAAAGTGTAGAGAAAATGAAAGAGTTTTATGATAAAAATTGCTTAAACTATAGGGCAAAGTAGTTTCAATCACATCAGAGATTCATAAAATAAAACTTGAGAACGCTATCTAATTTATTTTATGGATCTTTTTTTTAATTTCTCTTTCGCCTATTGACTCCGAACTCGGGAGAGTCGTTATTCCAATCGATCGGTATAATTAATATTTAGAAGGTGACTGAAATTTTACGATTTTAATTTACATGTTATCTGATCGTTTATCAAAGCTAATCATTAGCAAGGATTCTGATTTCGTATTACCAGAACATTTTAATATGCAAAGTCTTGCACAGGTCGGTGTGTTTTTAATAGGAATAAATACGCTAATACAAGCATTTTCAAGCACTTTTAGCAGTTCATTATTTACAATAGTGACGCCTATGATTTTTACAACACATGATTATAAATCAATCCTATTAACGTTTGCTTTACCATTGTTTAAAATGTTACTTGGCCTGATTCTTATTTTCAAAGCTAAAGCGATTAGTACGTTGATGAAAGCATAAATTCCAAATACTACAGGAGCAATAGGGTGCTCATATTTTTAGAGGTGGACATAAAAGCAACTGATAATAAGGCCGTTGGCAATCATGAACTCAATAGACATATAGTCTATCAATTTTCTGAAGCGAATGTATCTCAAGTGATTAATGTATACTATGTACCGTATAGGCAAGTCAGAGAACTTCAAGCATACGGATTATTGCAATCTACTGGGATTCCAATAGCAAAAATATTGAAGCAGGGCACTCTACTAGATAATAGTCACTACATCATTATGGATATGTATCGAAAAGTATTTTTAAATGCCCAGATATTGAACGAGCGTTTTTCAAGAGCTACACAAGAAGCTTTGAGATGGATTTCAATACAAGGAGGTTTTATAGCATGGATTATTCAAGACTTACAAATCTCAATAACATAGAACATAAAGACATCACAGGAACTTATCTTGAACAAATTGCCACTTGGCACAATCAGACACCAAAAATCTGGGTGCCAAATTTTCAAGCTAGTCGAGAGGATATTGAAAAAGACATTCAAAGAATCCAACAGACAAATCCAAAAGATTTATTTTTGGGAATTGCAGTAGATACGACTCATACTCTACAAGGCTTTATTTGGGCTTATAAACAAGAAAAACCTGAAGACAGTGTTATGATCTTATCTTTATACACTTCTAAAACTCATAGAAAAAAGGGGCATGCAACACAGCTTAAACTGCTACTGGAAGCATGGTGCAAAGATGAAGGAATAAAAACAATTGAAACAACAGTTCATTATACGAATTCTAAAATGTTGGAACTCAATAAAAAACTAGGCTACACGGCGGGTATGGTCAGCATGAGGAAGACACTAGAATGGGCAATACAATGAAATGGAAAGGTCTCTATATTGTTATCCGTCAAATTAAAAGCACCACCATCAGTCGCATTGTTTAATCCTAAATCGTGCCTAGTCTAGGGATCAGAAGCAAATTATTAGCGGCCTAATGAGCACATTAAATAAACTGCCTCATATTTAGTGCATATTAAATGATCCAAAGAAAAAAAGCGAGTGACCTCGCTTATGATTTGAGTTAAATATCTATATATGAACTAATCGCCTTCAAGGCATAAATAATGCTGATGGCATCTGTTTTTGAAAAATTCGGATGATAATTCGTAAGGCGTTCTAAGTTCCAGAAGGTATCGGTTAGTGCCGCAAGTTCAGTTGCCACGCCATGGGTAGGAATACATAAGAAGTTACCATGGGCGTAGTGACCACAAATGATGTGAAAACAACTTCCACGAGCGGTTATTTTTATCTCATAGGGATGAACGGTAGTGAGCAACTGGACTTGACCTTCCCAAGAGCCAGACTTAGATTTACTTTTAGAACAACGATAATCAAAAATCATAAAAAACCTCCTAGAGTTCAGTATCGTTAATGGCTTGCATGACCATGTCAGTATTAATAGATGACGCTTTGTGACTTTCGCCGATGAGTAAGCTCGCGTTGCAAAACTTATTGATAATTCGGGGTGTGCCATCGGCGGCATTGAGTATGGCTTCGATAGCATTATCATCGAAAATGGATTGAGTGCATCCAGCACCTTTAAGCTTATCATTTATATAGCATCGACCTTCTTCTTTTGTTAAGCCCCCCATGTCATAGTTCATCACGATGCGCTGACGAAAGGGCTCATGGATGCCCAAACGAAGTGTTGAATTGAGAGAAGGCAGTCCAGCAAGGAGTATGGCAGCGCGATCTCTAGAATCCATTTCAAAGTTAAAGAGAATCTTAAGGTCATTGAGAATGGCGGTATTGATATAGTTGGCTTCATCAATGATAATAACGGGTGTTTTTCGTTTTTCAATGGCAAGTCGTGAAATTTCATCTTGAATAGTTCTGAAATTATCAGGCTTACGAAAAGCGGGTTGCGCGCCAAGTTCTACAGCAAGATTGCGGTAAAAATCATTAGCTGTGAGCGTAGAAAAACTAGAGTAAATCACCTTATATAAAGAGGGATTGAGGTTATTCGCCCAGTGCCTGATAGCAGTGGTTTTTCCGCGACCAGGAGTGCCCGTAAGAAGACCAAATCCCTTTGTTTTGACTAAATAATCAAGACGGAAAAGGGTTTCACGA
>NZ_BDHH01000008.1 GCF_001748365.1 Fusibacter sp. 3D3
ACAACTCAGGGCATTTGCATCGATGGGAAAATTCACTCTGGAAATATGAGTGATAAAACTTATAATGTAGATAATCTGGAACGTGCCGTTGAACTTAAATCTCTTTTTAAAAGAGATGAAAATCCTTTTTTCTATATCGCAGATAGTGCTGCATTTACAAAAGATTTTTTGCAAAAGGCTCGCACCCTTGAGATGGACGTCATTACACGTATGCCAGATAATATTTTAGAGTGTAAACACGCCATTGAAAAAGCGCTTGATCAACTCGAAGAATTAACAGTTTTCGAGATACCTTCTTCAACCACGCCATCAATCTATCGAATCCTCTCAGATCAGTGTGTATATCAGGATATACCACTTAATATGGCGGTCTGTTATTCTCAAAAACTTGAAAAAACTAAGAGTGAAACAATTAAAAAACGTGTTTTAAAAGAACGTGAAGACCTTGAAAAACAACTGAAGTTATTATCAAAACGACCATTTGCATGTCTTGATGATGCGTTAATCGAAATGGATGCTTTTAATAAACGAACGCTTAAGAAAAACAAATATCACACAATTTCTCTTGAGTCTAGCGAAGAAACCATTAAGAGAGCTGGCCGCCCTAGTAAAAATCCAGAATTAAACACAACAAGAAATGTATACAAAATTCTTTATGAAATAAAACAAGAAACAGCTGTGATTGAACGTGCTATAAAAGAAGAATGTATCTTTGTAGTCGTTTCAACCAATCTAGACTTTAGCGGATATGATATTTTGCGCGAGTACAAAACACAAGGTGCTGTTGAACGCAAATTTCAGTTTCTGAAGTCCCCACAGTTTGTAAATTCATTATATGTTGATTCACCAAGACGCGTTGAATCTTTGGGGTACTTAATGCTCATTCTAATGCTTGTTTTAAGTGTTGGCGAATACGTTGTTAGAAGAGAAATGAACAAAGAATCTGCTACCATTATTGGTCCTGGAAACAAGAAGATGACAAGACCCTCTTTGATTGCTATTTTTCGTATTTTCTATTCAGTAGAATCGGTAGCGATCAATATAAATGGCAAGCTACACCGAGGATTAACTCAACCCTTGATGCCCAATGTCAAATCTGTAATGAATTATTTAGGAATACCCGAAGAAATTTTCATCCGTGGCTAAAAATAAAAACCATAAATTAACTATTGGGGATGTACGACACGTTCAGCGGACTATGCGTTGTATCGTGTACTTCCCGTAAACGACATCATAAGGGCGATGATTGCACAATTTTTGCACTCTAACGATCTAAATTTTAAATTCATTAACATAAGATTTAAGGGTTTCACTATTCGTCTTGACGGTGTCGATTTCAGTTGTTACACGATCTGAGACAATAACGATATCGTTGATATTTCCAGCCACTTCAGTAACGCCACGTGCACTTTCACCAACTGTAATGGCAATATTGCTAATCGCTTCAGTGACTTCACTCACAGAGACTTTCATAGATTCCATCGTCATGACGAGGTCGCCGAACATGGTGTTGAGATCGTTTGCATCTTTATTGTATTGATCACCAAGATTTAAGAGTTGATCGTAATCTTTAAGCACCTTGGATTCAATAAAATTGATGAGTTGATTTGCATTATTCGCCAGTTCGTTGACGGAAGTGATGACGCCGCCAGTAACCTTTTGAATCTCATTAGCAGATGTTTGACTTGTAAAGGCCAACTTTCTGATTTCATCTGCGACCACGCTAAACCCTTTACCAGCTTCACCAGCGCGGGCAGCTTCAATGGCAGCGTTAAGCGCTAAAAGATTTGTTTGCTCAGCAATGCCTAAAATTGAATTGGAGAGCAAGTTGATTTTCTCAACTTCTTTTGATTTTTGAATTGAAACAGATAAAATATTTTTGGATGTCTCATATAGAGAAATTGCATCTGATTTTGCTTTTGTTGAGGAAGATTTAACAGCTTCAGAGCGCACTTTGATTTCTCCGGCAAATGACATCCCGTCATGCGCCTTGGTCACAACATCAGAAATCATTGAGTCAATGGTCTGAGTGGTGGCATCAATTTCTTCAGTAGAGGCACTTGTCTCTTGCATACTCGCAGAAAGTTGTTCGACACTAGCGGATATATTTTCAATGTTATCGTTGAGGCGTTTCATTTGACTTGCAACTTCTATGGAGAGCGTTTCAAGCCCATCTGCATTTTGATCAATATCGGTGATCATGCCATGGATTTTTTTAGAGAATCCGTTGAAGGCGTGCGCAAGCACTTGGAATTCATCATTTGCTTTTAAGAAAATTTGTTTTGTAAGGTCATTGTTATCAGTGGCCCCAATAAGATCAGTCGTCAATTGTTTTAAAGGTTTTGTTATGGAACGGTAGATGAAAACAGAGGATATAAGTGAAACGACGACACCGATTATTAAAGCAAGGTTTGCCGTAGTACGTGTGGACGTACTAATTAATTCAACGAGTCCATTTTGATCAGTGACGATTTCGGCACTTGTGATTTTAACCGCATCAACAATACGAATTAAGGTGAATTTTTG
The DNA here is from genome assembly GCF_001748365.1 of Fusibacter sp. 3D3. Classification (GTDB taxonomy): domain Bacteria; phylum Bacillota; class Clostridia; order Peptostreptococcales; family Acidaminobacteraceae; genus Fusibacter_A. The sequence continues at coordinate 2,527 of NZ_BDHH01000008.1, forward strand.
AAAGGTCAACGTGCTATCCACTGTAAAAAGACGGTTGTTGAAATGCGTATAATTGTTGAGATCTTGTGTTACAGATTGAATTGTGGAGGAATCGCCAAGATCATCGAGTTTATTGGCGATAGAAAGCATACTGGTCTGTATTTTTTTAGTATCACCTGTTAATTTCACAAGTGTATCCTTATTACCAGTTATGATGTAATCCTTTTCCAATATACGCAACTTATTGATGGACAATTCGATTTCAATGCCGTCAGAAAGTGTTGTGTACAAGCGTTCAATCTCTAATGGATCGGTGAATCCTGCTTCACTCTTTAAAAGTAAATTGGCTTTGAGTTCTGCTTTTAATTTTCCAATGGCAGAAGTCGCTTTTAGAGCACTTTTGCTTAATTCTTCTATTGCAGCTTGACGGTCTTTTTTAAGCGTGATGTACTTGTTGAATTCAATTTCATAGTCATTGATAAGTTTTTCAATATTAGAGATTTTGGTGAGGGTGAGTTCATTTTTCTCATGAGATTGAATCTCTAAAATGAAATCTTTTGCAGCGCTGAGCTCAGTTGCAAGGTGATTTAACTGCTCATTATCCCCAGTGAGTTCATATTCATTTTGATGATAGAGTACGTTATCTATATTCTTAACGATACTGTGAACCAGTGTATTAGTTTCAACGATATTATTCAAATTGATAATACCACTAATCGTGAAAAGCAATGAAGCGACAATAATAACAAATAAAATGGCATAGCTTGTAAGTAATTTAACGCGTACATTTAAAAAAGATGTTTTTTGGGTATTATTTTGGTCCAATCTTGTTCTTTTTCGAAAAGGCAGTTTAATGCTTTTTCGATTTTTCTTTGGAGATTTTGTTTTTTTTGGATTTTTTTCTTTTTTTACAAAGCCCATTTTGACCTCCTACAGTTTATCCTATGGCTGATAGTTGAGTTGATTCTCTTATGTGCCAAGGTATGTATTAAACCTGCACCTCCTACATTATAAAACAAAACAAACAACAATTAAACATTATATTATATTAATGTTTAAATCAGAGGTGGTTAATGTAAATATTTTAGCATAAATTATTGAGAATAGGGTAAATAATATATAAGGAAATCATGTGATTGGAATGTAGGTGACTACAAAAGGTAGCACGTAACAGTATGGAGGTGTTATTATGCTAGAGATGAAAAAAATTGAAGTGGGTAAAGAATTGGTGATCCAAAGAAGGGTAACAGAGGAAGATACATCACTAAAGTATGGTAGCGGTAAAATCGAGAATCTTTTTGCAACCCCTAGACTGGTGGCATTGATGATTGAGGCGAGTTCTATGCTCATTGATAAAGCTTTACCAGAAGGTTTTATATCTGTTGGGAAGCATGTTGAAGTTGATCATTTCAAACCAACAATGCTAGGCGGAATGGTCTCTGTAACTGTAACTGTAGTAGAGGCAGATGAATCAAGGATTGTTTTGAGTATGGAAGCTTATGACGAGATTGGCAAGATCGGCGAGGGGACGCATGTTCGTTTCGTAGTCAATCAGGAAAAGCTGCAAGAAAAAGCATCCCAAAGAGAGGCAGAGATTCATCCATTGTAAATTATATTGAATTTAATGCTTGAGAATATCAGGCGTAATTGCAAAATATCAAAAAATAAGATAATATTATAACGAAATGATTTGTGAACATCACAAATCATTTTTTTCGATCCAATAACGGGCGTACAAATGCAAAGAAAGTGGGATTGGGTTAAAATTTGAGCGAAAAGAGGGATTATATGAATTATTTTGAAGACATAGAAGCTATAATCTTCGATTTAGATGGCACACTTGTGGATTCAATGTGGATATGGAAACAGATTGACATTGATTTTTTAGAGAAAAGGGGTTATTCATTGCCTGAAGATTTACAAAAGAGCATTGAAGGCATGAGTTTTACAGAAACGGCAGCTTACTTTATAAAACGGTTCAATTTAGCCGAAACACCTGAGGCCCTAAAATTGGAATGGAATGAGATGGCGAATCATTTTTATGCAAAAGAAATCAAACTTAAAGAAAACGTTCATTTGGTTATAGAATATGCCCTTAGACACAACATCAAGTTGGGTATTGGGACAAGCAATTCAAAAGAACTCTTGCAAGCGGTGTTAGAGGCCAATGGCATTCGATCAGCCTTCAATAGTATAAGAACATCTTGTGAAGTTGCTTCTGGTAAGCCAAGTCCAGATATTTTTCTTAAAGTGGCGGAAGATTTAGGGGTTTCGCCAGAGCGATGCTTGGTTTTTGAAGATACACATGCCGGTATCCTTGCTGGGAAAAGTGCAGGGATGAAAGTCGTTGCCATTTATGATGCTGTATCTGAACCCTATGCTGAAATCATAAAGGAAGATGCAGATCATTATATTTTTGATTATACAGAAATTATGGCATAAAGAGATATCCTTAAATAGGAGGATATCCTCATTTGCTGTGAATATGATATATTTTAATATCTTCTTCCAGAATCATGCTGATAATTCTATCCCGAGTGATTGGATAGCCATAGTAGTGCCCTTGCACATATTTGTAATCAAAATATTTTAAATAACTCAAGTGTGTATCACTTTCTATGCCTTTGATGATAACCTCAATATTGAGTTCGTGAATGATATCGATAAGTGCCTTGAGGATGCTGTGGTTGTTGCCATGCTCGTGAAAAAAGCTGATGTCAATTTTTAAAAAATCAATGGGCAGTTTTTTTAGATAATTCAGCGATAGGTATTCTTTGCCGAAATCATCTATAATAATTCTAAAGCCAAGTGTTCTTAGAGCAATCACTTGAGATAAAATATCATCAAAGTTATTTTCAATCATAGTTTCACTTATTTCTAAACAGATGGTACTTGGATCTGTTCTTTTTTCATTCAAAATCACTTCAATATCTTGGATTACAATTGCATTAAGGAGTTCTTTGGATGAAAGGTTGAATGAAATATAAGTGGAATCGTCAGATATATTGACAATATTGTTGAGATCACAAACTTCATTGAATACAAATCTTTGAATGGATGCCATTAGATTAAGTTCTTTTGAAATAGGCAGAAATGTACTCGGAGAGATATTGCCTAAGTTACTTTGCCATCTGAGCATGGCTTCAATAAATTGAACTTTGTTTGTCCTTATATTATAAACAGGCTGATAGTGAATAGCCAATTCGTCATTGTAGACGGCCTTTTGGAGTTCTTGTTGTAATTGTCCAATGTAATCTGATTTTTTCTTTGTATCTTCATCATAGTATGCAAATTGATTTTTTCCAGCATTTTTAGCAGCATACATTGCCATGTCCGCACTTCCAATCAATTCATCATACGCATTTCCATGAAAAGGTGCAATGGCTATCCCCATGCTAAAAGTCATGTGAAATTCATGATCTCTTATATAAAGCGGTTTCCTAAAACTGATAAACAGTTTGTTCGCAAGGAAGTCAATGGTATCTTGCTCGTAAACGCTATCTGCTAATATGATAAATTCATCCCCGCCAAAGCGATAAACTTTACCATACTCTGCGATGCTGTTCATCATTCTTTCGGAGATATGGATAAGCATTTCATCTCCAAAAGTATGCCCAAAGTGATCATTAACATGCTTAAAATTGTCAAAGTCTATGAAAAAAAGAGCCCCTTTTATGACGTTCTGAGAAGACTGAATCAGCATCTTTTGCACATCTAACTTTAAAGTATGCCTATTAGGGAGATGTGTTAAGCAATCATAAAAAGCATAGTCTTCTATGGTTTTTTGCTTTTTTATGAGGCTCTCTTTTTGAGACTCCAATAGATTGCGTTGGTTGATCAGCTCCTCATTTTGAACTTTCAATTCTTCTTCTGAAGCACTTAAGGTCTCATATAACGTGTAAAGTTCATCTGATTTTTGGATAAGCGCTTTCTCCACATTTTTACACCGAATGATATAATAGAGCAAATAGACAACAAAAGCGACGATCAGAGTGAAAAAGAGGATCGCCAGAAGGATCAGATCAAAGTGAATTTCTACAAAATCAAGTGAATTAGAAGTCGACATAAACAAGCCTCCTGTTATATATTTATCATTTATACCCATGGGATGGTTTGATAAATCATTTTGATTAAAGCTTGTTATTAAGGTCAAATCTTTGATATAATCAAAGTCGAATTTAAAATTTGAAAGGATGTTGATTTTGAAAAAAGGCGATGAAATAACGATCAAAATTGAAAAAATGAAGTATCCCAATATTGGAATTGGATTTTATGAGGATAAAAAAATTCATGTGAAGCATGTTTTAGAAGGTCAGACCATTCGATGCAGGATTAGTAAGAATAGAAGTGAAAAGCGAGAGGCAAGATGCCTTGAGATAATTGAAAGTAGCCCCAAAGAACAAGATTCATTTTGTGAACATTATGGTCTTTGTGGGGGGTGTTTGTTTCAGACGCTTTCAGCAGAGGGACAACTTCAAACAAAGCATGATATGGTAAAATTGCTCTTTGATGAAGCAGGCCTTATGATTCCATTTGAGGGTATATTGGCAAGTCCACAGATTTTTGAATACCGCAATAAGATGGAGTTTTCATTTGGAGATGAGACTAAGGACGGCCCATTAAGATTGGGGATGCATAAGAAAGGCAGATATCACGATGTTGTGAATGTGGATCGGTGCCATCTGATTGATGAAGATTATAGGGTTATATTGAGAAGTATTTCAGAATATATGATCGAAAACCAAATGCCTAAATTCAACAAAAACACATTTATTGGTTTTTTAAGGCATTTGGTCGTTCGTAAAAGTTATAAAACGGGTGAAATACTAATAGGGCTATCGGCATCAACACAAGCTATTGATGATCAGGGCACTCTATTTGATACAGATGCTTTTGTGAAAATGCTAATAGAGTTACCGCTTAAAGGCAAAATCGTGGGGATTCTCTATGTTAAGAATGATGGCATCAGTGATATGGTACAAGGCGAATATGAGGTCTTATTTGGCCGGGATTATTTGTATGAGAAGCTATTTGAGCTAACCTTCAAGGTTTCCTTCTATGCTTTCTTTCAAACGAATACAGAAGGCGCAGAACGGCTATATGAAGCTGCACTGAATTTGATTCCAGATTTAGAGGGCAAAGTTGCTTTTGATTTGTTTAGTGGCACTGGAACCATCGGCCAAATCATGTCAAAGCGTGCTCAGCAGGTTATCGGTATAGAAATTGTCGAAGATGCAGTTAAATCTGCCAAAGAAAATATGAAATTAAACGAGATTCACAATTGTGAATTCTTATGCGGTGATGTCTTTAAAGTATTAAATGAAATATCAATATCGCCAGATGTCATTGTGGTAGATCCCCCTAGGAGTGGTATGGGAGAGAAAGCTTCTGTGAAGGTAGCCAGTTATGGGGTTGATGAAATACTCTATATCTCATGTAATCCCAAGTCTTTACTCGAGGACATCATCGTTTTAAAAAGACAGGGGTATGGTGCTGAAAAGATTTTACTTGTGGATATGTTTCCATGGACGGGTGCCGTGGAAAGTATATGCCTATTACGCAAAGTTTCCAATACTTAGAGGCACTTAAAATGGAATGAAATTGGCGATTTGTCTACATTTTGCCGACGTTTTGCCAACGCAATTTTGATGCGTTTTGACAAAACCGTCTCAAAGAGAACCCCCTCTGAAATAGATACTTGACAAGTCTATTTCAGAGGGGGTTCTTAGCCGTTAAAATGTTGTTATTGTTGAGCGGGCACTAAAATTTTCTGCCCAGCCACAATTGTATTTTTATCTTTGAGTTGATTGAGCTCTAAGAGGGCCTCAATTGTCGTATTGTATTTGGCCGCTATTTTCCAAAGGGCATCATTTTCTTTAACAGTATAAGTGATGTTTTGAGATGTAGATGTTTTTTTGGCAAGTGTTGCTTCGAATTCATCCACTAATTCTCCGAAGTATACCAGTAAGTTATCTACTGGAGCGGATGAGGTCATATCAACGCCAGCTGTTTTTAGGATATCCACAGGATAATCAGAACCACCAGCAGCTAAGAATGTTAAATATTGTTCAGTAGCTTGAGGTTTGTTGTGGAGGATGTTGTTCACAAGCTCGTTTGCAGCCGACATACTGGTTGCGTATTTGTATACATAGAAATTCATATAGAAATGCGGAATTCTACTCCAACCTGTTTTAGCGACATCATCTACAGTATAGTCAGGACCGTAATATTTAGTGATGAGTTCTAACCAGAGCTTATTTAAGTAATCTGCGGATAAAGCTTCACCTGCTTCAACTTTTTCATGAATGGTCTGTTCAAATTCAGCGAACATAACTTGGGTGTAGACTGTGCCTCTGATGTTATCAATTTGCATGTTGAGAAGGTAAAGTCTCTCATCATCTGATTTTGCATTTTTAATCAAGTAATCCATTAACAAAATTTCATTAGCAGTTGAAGCCACTTCAGCGGTGAAAATCGGATAATCCGCATTGAGATAGTTTTGAGCTTTATCAGAGTATACTGAGTTAATCGCATGGCCCATTTCATGTGCTAACGTGGAAACTGAATCAAGACTGTTGTCATAATTGAGAAGAATATAGGGATGTGTACTGTAATTGCCCCAATTATATCCACCCGTATATTTATGATTGTCTTCATAGACATCTAACCAGTTGTTTTTAATACCACTATCGAAGGTTTTGATATAATCTGCCCCTAAAGGTGCTAGAGCAGTTTGTATAGTCTTAACGGCATCGTCATAGGACATTTCAAAATTATAATTATCAACAAGAGGCACATAGCAATCATAGCTGTGAAGTTCGTCAAGGCCCATTGCTTTTTTTCTGACAGTATAATATTTATGCAAATAAGATAAATTATCATTGACGGAGTTTACGAGATTATTATAGATAGATTTTGGAATATACTCGGCGTCAAGAGAAGCTTCTAAAGCTGAATTATAGCCACGTGCTTTTGCTAAAAATATATTTTTTTTAACTTCAGCATTCATGGTTGCAGCGATCGTGTTGATAGTGGTATCGTAAGAAGAAAACTTAGCGTTATAAGCTTTTTCGCGTAGTGTGCGGTCATTTGACTCTATAATATTAGAGTAAGTAGAGCCGTTGAGCACAATTGTGTCGCCGTTTTCATCCACAATTTCTGGTTTCACATAATCGGCAAGAGTGACTTTGTCATAAATATCTTTTGGTGAACCTGTTGTTTCAGAAGCAAGTGCCAAGATTTTTTCCTCTTCGGAAGAAAGCACATGTGCTTTCGCTTTAAGAAGTTTGTCAAGCGTCATTTGATAAGGCGCCATTTCCGGTAGTGCCATGAAATTACGAATTACTTTTTCGTCAAGTTTAAGAATTTCAGGTGTCACAAATGAAGTTGCACTTTGATATGCACCGTAAGTACTATCTGCTATACCGGCCATTTCTGTAGCTTCAGAGTTATCTTGGTTGAGATCCATAACAAGATATGGATACATGTAGACATTGGTTAAAATGGTTGAAGTTTCGATATCAAGTTTAAAGTAGGCAATGATGTTTTCAGCGGTATTCAGTTTACCTTCATACTCCGCAAGCTTTGGAATGTATGTATCATTTAAAAGCTTGACATCCTTTTCAAAAGCACTACGATCTGAATAAAGATCTGTTAAATCCCATTTGTAAGCATCAGAGGCATCTTCTCGAGTGGGTATATCTAGTGCAAATGAGAAGCTTTGACTAAAGAGCATAAGTGTGATCAATAAAAGTGATAATAAGCGTTTTGTCTGTTTCATATAAATCCCCCTAAAAATAAATTTTACATATAAAAAAAATTATATGATAATTATATCCTAGCATTTTATTACAAAAAGTTCAATAATTAATATTAATTTGTTAAAAATCACAAAGCCGAATATTTATATAAAGACGGTTGCCAACTTTGACTTGTGACACCCGAACGGTATAATTGAAAAATTCTATTGAATAAATGGATATATTTTGCTAAGATTAGTTCAGTCATGATAAGGAGTGAATTATTTGAATCGCAGTTTATTATTGATTATTGGATCGCCGTTTACAGCTTGGTTTCCTCTTCTGTTCGGTGCGAAGAAAATCATAAAGGAATCTACAAAAATCGTATTACATCCCGTTAACCTCGGGGTAATCGGTTTATTTTTTTGCGCCATCTTATCTGCCGTCTACAATCGAGACGCACGTTCTTTTTTTGCGAGTTTTATTTTGTTACTGTATCTTGTTCTGATAAGATGGGTGGGGAATGAGCTCGTGAGCTTTGAAAGGATACATCGTTTTTTAAGAGAAGTATGGGTTTTGTCTTTGATTCCTGCAATACTGGGCATTGTAGAGAAAATCATTTCAACTCAGATGGAAATGACTTGGTTTGTAAAGTTGTTTTGGAATCCAACCTATTTCCCAACGATGGGCACTTATAGAATTATGAGCACATTTGGCAACCCTAACGTTGCTGGAGATTGGTTTGGTATGATGTCGCTTCTCAGTTTTTATTTTCTAGAACACTGTGGGTATGGTAAGAAAAAATTGATCATTGCAGGGAATGTTCTTTTTTTATGTAATTTGATCCTAACGGGGTCAAAGGGGGCAATGACGGCATACATGCTTTCAGCCTTCGTTTTTGCGATCCTCAAACACAGCAAAAATACATGGAAATTTTTAGTGGTTTTTTCGGGGATATCTATCTTGGGGATGGTCACCTTTTTTAATCTCTTTGAAACCTATAATTCACGTGATTTGATTTGGAAAGGGTGTATTGAAATCATAGCTAAATCCCCAATTTTCGGATGTGGTCTACTGGGGATTTATCCACGACTTCATGAAGTCCATGGTCATAACTTGTTCATTTCTATAAGTGCGAGTTTAGGTATTTTAGGATTATTGGTGACCTTGTATTTACTTTTTTATCTCGTGAGAACGCTTTGGGCACTTAATTGTAATAGAGTTAGAATGGTGCCTATTTTAACCAGCTTACAGTTTTTTTTATGGGCACACAGTATGGTGGATTTTACAATTTTAACGCCCCAAATTGGCCTATTCTTTTTTGGAACATGTGCAGTGATAACGAGATTCGGAGCTGTATTTTTAGATCAAAAGTATCCTCGAATAGATATAGCAATCCATACTAAGCGCCATGGGTTTAAACTCAAACCCCGAAGAACAATCTCTTAAAAGTTAAATTGAGTATTAAAGCTATAAAGGCCTGTTAATCCACCCGTGTGAATAAAAAGTATGTTTTGAGAATCTTCAAAAGTGCCTTTTTGTAATTCTGTATAGAGGCCCCTAAAAGCTTTTCCTGTATAAACAGGATCTAAGATGAGCCCTTCAAGAACAGCGATTCTCTTTATGAATTCGAGTTCAGAGGGTTGCGCTAACGCGTAACCAATCCCCTCATAATCGCCGATGATGTGGATTTCATCTTCGCTAAAAGGGGCTTCGTAATTCATGATGGAGAGAGACTCTCTGACAATTTTAGAGATTTCTGATTTGAAATAATCTGGAGTCGATGAAATGTTAAAGCCTATGATTTTTTTAGCGCTATGATCCAAGAGATTTCCAAGAAAGAGTCCTCCGTATGTACCACCCGAACCAACAGCGGTAACAAGGGTATCGAACTGAATGGACAGAGCCTCTTCTTGCATTTTGATTTCTTGAAAACAGTTGTAATAGCCAAAAGTACCTATGCCATTTGAGGCGCCCATGGGAATAATATAGGCGGTAATGTCTTTTTGCTTATATTCGGATTGGAGCTTTTCCATAAAACTCAAGTATTCTGTGTTGAATCGTTCTGGCTCTAAATAGGATATTTGTGCCCCCATGATTTCATTTAGAAGAAGATTGCCTTGAGGATGATCTTGTTTATTGCCTCTGAGGACAAGGTGGGTTTTTAAACCTAAATGATTGGCAACTGCTGTGGTGGCTCTTGCGTGATTGGACTGTAGTCCACCACAGGTGATAATTACTGAAGCGCCTTGTTGAATGGCTTCATGCATAGCGTATTCGAGCTTTCTAATTTTATTGCCAGACCATTCATTACCAGTAAAATCATCGCGCTTGATGTAAATATTTTTGTTGAGCAATTGAGAGAGTTTATCGAGCTTTTGAATCGGTGTTGGGGTGTTCGCAACGGCTATACGGGATGGAATATTCATAGTAACCTCCTTGTGATCGTATAATGCAATCTCTTTAATGCTATTATTTCATAATAAGTACGAGACATCAAGTCATGATTGAAAGCTAAAAGTATATTGACACGAATAAGATCGTTTGTTAGAATGGGTTAAATAAAATTCGAATTAAAGCTATAGAAGAGAAGAGTAGCGATGTGGGGAGAAAAAAGCGAGAGAGCGTTGGTGTGAGGCTCTCATGAAACCTTATTGTGAAAGACATCTCGGAAGTGTCACCTTGAAATGAGTAGGGGTGAACGGTTATCCTCCGTTATAGGGACCTAAGAATAAATAGGATGGCACCGTGAAACCTTCACTCCTTTGGACGTGAGGGTTTTTCTATTTAAACCAAGGGTGGTACCGCGTTAATTCGCCCCTTGAGCAGACGTGCTCAAGGGGTTTTTGGCATTATAACCCTTGAGGAGATGTCCCCCACTTCTCTATGTGGGGGTTCATATGCCTAATTCAGTGGGAGTCCAAACGCCCACTGAATGCAATCCGATAGGATTGTGCAAGTGTTACGAAGGTAGCGAAGCGGACTGAGTATACGCTTTGATATGGATCTACTTTAAGGAGGTCAAACATGCGAGTTCTATTATCAGAACTAAAAAACAATAGTGGTGAAAAAGTCTTGGTCAAAGGGTGGGTGCACCGTATTCGATTGCTAAAATCAGTTGCTTTTATCGTTTTACGTGATCGTTCAGGGCTTGTTCAATGCGTTTTTGAAGGTAAACCCGAATGGATAAAAGGGTTAAAGTTAGAGACCGTTATAGCAATAGAGGGCATAGTGTGTCCTTCTAAAAATCAATATCAGTTATTTGAAATACAAGGTGAACTTTTAAAAATAGAGAGCGAAGTGACTGAAAATCTTCCGATTCAAATCAATGGAGCGCTTTTAGACATCAATCTTGAAACGGTACTTAACAACAGAGTGCTTTCTTTAAGACATTCTCAGAATCAAGCGCTTTTTAAACTTCAAGCTCTGATTGTAAGTGCGTTTAGGAAATTCTTGGAAGAAAATGATTTTTTGGAGATGTTCACCCCTAAAATCGTCAAGGAAGGCGCTGAAGGGGGCGCAGAAATATTTAAGCTCGATTATTTTGGAGAAACCGCTTATTTGGCACAAAGTCCTCAGTTTTACAAGCAAATGATGGTGATTTCAGGATTTGAACGCGTTTTTGAAGTGGGCGCCGTATACCGAGCAGAGCAACATAGCACGAATAGACATCTTAACGAATACGTGAGTATGGACTTTGAAATAGGTTTTATAAAAGATGAATATGAAATAATGGCTTTAGAAGAAAAGCTTTTGCAATTTATGTTTCATACACTTCTGGAGAAAGGAAGCCAGTACCTTGAAATTTTAGAAATTCAATGTCCAATTGTACCGGAGATCATCCCTAAAATTAAAATGTCTGAGGCCATCGAAATTCTGAAAATGCACTATCAAAGACATGATCTTGAAGATGACCTCGATCCACAAGGCGAAAGAGAAATAGCGGCATATGCCAAATCAAAATATGGGAGTGAGTTTGTTTTCATTACCCATTATCCTAGACATAAACGGCCTATGTATACAAAATGCTATGAGGACAGTGATGAGACCCACAGTTTTGACTTGCTCTTTAGAGGGCTTGAAATCACAACGGGTGGACAGAGAATTCACCAAAAAGACGTCTTGATCAACAGCATGAAGATGAAGGGCTTAAATCCAGACCTTTACTCAAGCTATTTAGAAGCCTTTAAATATGGTGCACCCGCACATGGGGGCTTAGCGATAGGGCTCGAAAGACTAACCGCTCAAATCGTGGGCTTAAACAATGTCAGGCTGGCCTCTCTTTTCCCAAGAGATCAACAAAGGCTTTTGCCGTAAATCATTTCTTGTGTAAAACAACTTTATTTGGTTAAATAGTAAGTGAAGGTATTTTGGATAGGCGCACTGAAGTTTATTGAAACTGTGAGATGAAACTGGAGGTCTGTATGAGTCGTGATCAAGTCGTTATAATAGATGATGAAATAGAAATTTTAAATGCGATTCGCAGAATTTTAAAAGACGAACCTTATGATATCCTCTATTTTTCGGATGCTTCAGAAGCGATGTCCTATGTGGCGGATAATAATGTAGATGTTATTTTGTCGGATCAGAGGATGCCTCTTTATACAGGCCTTGACATTATACTGCATGCAAAGCGTAAGTCAAAGGCAATAAGTGGTATTTTAATGTCGGGATATACTGATTTTGACGTCGTCGTAGCCGCTGTTAATGATGGGGAAATTACGAATTATTTGACCAAGCCATTTGATTCAGATCGTCTCAAATACCTTATTAAGCAAGGCATCCAAATTAAAAAAGATAAAGATGAAATGGATATTATAAAACAGTTCAAGCTCCTAGATCAAGATCAACTAGAAAAGACGCAGACGTATCTTGACGAAGAGCAACAAAATAATCTAGAACTCATCATTGGTGCTCTAAGTAAGCTGATTGAAGCAAAAGATCCAGAATTATACGAACATTCTAAACGGGTTTCAAGCGTAGCCCTTTTTATATCTAAGCAATTAGGGCTGAGCAATGAAGAAAGTCTGTTTATCAGGCTGGCTGCTCAGGTTCATGATTTGGGCAAAATATCCTTAAGGGATCAAATTGTCTATAAAGCGAGTAGCTTGAGTGAAAATGAATACCTTGAAATGAAAAAACACCCCGTGGTTGGTGCTGAAATTTTAAGGCAGTTTCAAATCAATGAACAGTTGGTTAAAATTGTTGAACAGCATCATGAAAGAGTAGATGGTAAAGGTTATCCAGGTGCGCTAACAGAACAGAATATTGTTATTGGTGCCAAAATCTTAGCAGTCGCAGATGCTTATGATGCCATTACCTCGGATAGGGTTTACAGAAAAGGACTTTCAAAAGAAGAAGCACTTGAAATTATTACTAAAGCCAGTGGCAGTATATATGATGAAACAATTGTAAAAGCCTTTATTTCTGGATTAAATTCTTGAGAGTGCAAAGGTAAAAGCATTTTAGAAAAAAGTAAAAGGGGCTGTTCTTTTAGAGCAGTTTTTTTATGTTCCAAATGATAAAAAAGAAAAAGTAGCAAGCAAGAGTGTCTTTGTCACAAAGACATAAAAGAGTGAAAATTCATTTAAATGCAATTATCTTTATAAATATTAGCTAATGTTGAAGTTTTTAACTTGAAAACGGCTTAAATTGCTTATAAAATGAAGTTTGATATTCAAATAAGTTTCAAAAACTGTTCGCAATAGTTTGACAGTTCAAACTGATTGTGATATGATTTCACAATTATATAAAGAAATGGGGGAAAAGCATAATGAAAAGAATTTTATCAGTACTTCTTGTCATTGCACTGATGATGGGATTGTTTACGGGTTGTGCTAAAAAAACAGAAAGCACACCGACGGTTGAACCGACTACAAACACTAAAACCAATTCAGAAGCGGGTTCGACAGCCGCAGGAGATAAGATGTTGCGTATCGCTGTAGATGTGGCACTGCCTTCTGCGGATCAAGATGTAGCAACGGACGGGTTATCATTTGACGTGATTGCTTCTATGATTGAAGGATTATACTCACTTGATGCAGATGGCAATGTAATACCAGGGATTGCAACGGATTATACAGTCAGCGGGGATGGTCTTGTGTATACCTTTAATCTCAGAGATGCACAGTGGAGTAATGGCACATCAGTAACCGCAAATGACTTTGTCTACAGTTGGAGAAGACTTGTAGATCCAAATGTCGCAAGTGAATACAGTTTCATTGCTGAGGTTGCTGGGCTCAAAAATGCAGGGCCAGTAACTGCCGGAGAAATGCCGCTTACAGATTTAGGTGTTGAGGCGAAAGATGATAAAACGCTAGTGGTCACTTTAGAGAGACCAGTGCCTTATTTCTTATCCTTGACAGCGTTTGCGACGTTCTTTCCATTAAATGAAGCTTTTGTAACTGAAATGGGTGATGGTTATGCACAATCTCCAGAATCACTTATTGCAAATGGACCTTTTAAAATGGTGGAATGGAATAAAGGCTATGGGTTTAAACTCCTGAAAAATGAAACTTACTATGACGCCGACGCAGTTGCTATCGATGGATTAGATTATCGTGTCATCAAAGACAATCAAACATCAGCACTTAAATTTGACAGCAATGAAATCGATATGGTTAAGCTGACCTCCGAACTTGTGGATAATTATAAAGAAAATCCAGCATACACTCAAATAGACGCTTCCTACGTCTGGTATGTCTCTATGAATAATGACAATGAAATATTTTCGAATGTAAATGCAAGAAAAGCTTTACAACATGCGATTAATAAAGATAATATCGTTAAAAACATCTTGAATGATGGTTCGACAACAGCGAACTTTATTGTGCCAACAGGTCTTGCAACGGGGCCAGATGGTAAAGATTTTAGAGAGACCAGTAAAAATGACTATGGTCTCTACGATGTGACGATGGCCCAAAAATATTGGGAAACAGCAAAAACTGAACTTGGTATGACAGAAGTGTCCATTGAAATTCTCTTTGATGATGCTGAAACAGTTAAGAAAATGGCTGAGTTTATCCAAGCTGAGCTTGAAACAAATTTACCTGGGCTAACGGTGTCCTTAAAATCGCAACCCAAGAAAAATAGATTGGAGCTTATGAGATCGGGGGATTTCCAAGTCGGCTTGACCAGATGGGGCCCTGATTATGCGGATCCATTGACGTATCTTGAATTATTCTTAACGGGCGTTACCAGTAACACACCGAACTTTTCAAATGAGAAATATGATGAAAATATCATTGCAAGTTCCACGACTATGGCAGGAGATGCTGAAGGGCGTTGGGCAGCAATGAAAGAGGCTGAAGATATTCTTCTTGATCAATATGCAGGGATTGCACCACTTTACCAAGCGGGTTATTCATATCTCATCAATACGAAAGTCACTGGTATAGAACCTCATGCGATCGGCACACCATTTATCTATAAAAATGTGAAAATTGCTGATTAATAAATGCATAAAGAAAAAAAGCAAAATCAGCATCTTGATTTTGCTTTTTTAAATCTTTAAAACGATAAAAAAATATTGGAGCGAGCATATGATTAAATATTTAACCAGGCGGCTTATTATAGCTGTCATAACGCTCCTCACCATTATGACTCTGCTTTTTTTATTGCTAGATTTTATGCCAGGGTCACCCTTTAATGATGAGAAGCTTTCAGACAGCCAAAGAGTACTGCTTTATGAAAAATATGGTTTGGATAAACCGATCGTCTATCGATATAAACAATTTATGTATCATGTTATCTTTGAAGGTGATTTCGGCGTTTCATATACCATTGAAAAAAATGCAAATGTATCTGACATGCTCAGTAAGAGATTACCGCTATCCATACGCATTGGACTTCAGGCGCTGGCACTCGGTTCTGTTGTAGGCGTTATACTCGCTTCTGTGGCGGCGCTTAAAAAGAATTCAATCTGGGATACTTTGACGACGGTTATATCGGTTATTGGGATTTCTATTCCCTCTTATGTTTTTGCACTTGGACTCAATTATTTTCTGGGATACAAACTGACAAAAGCTACAGGCATCTCGTTCTTTCCGCTTACTTTTGATCTGTATGCACCCCTTAAATCCAGTGTGCTACCGACTATTGCCTTGTCCATGTTCGTGGTGGCAACGGTGGCACGCTTTATGCGAACAGAACTTGTGGAAGTCATTGGATCCGATTATGTGATGCTTGCAGAAGCAAAAGGACTAAGTGCCAATAAAGTGATTTTTAGACATTCTATCCGAAATGCACTTATTCCTGTAGTTACGGTATTGGGACCCTTGACAGTAAGTTTAATGACGGGTTCGCTGGTTATAGAACGTGTTTTTGGTATTCCAGGGATTGGAGATTTGTTGGTAACGGCCATAAGCGTCAATGATTTTAATGTCATTATTGCGATTTCTTTTTTTTATAGCATTTTCTATATTGTAATGCAATTATTCATAGATGTTTTATACGGGATCATTGATCCTAGAATTAGAGTATCGAAAGGGGGAGAATAAATGGCGCAACTTCAGCAAGCATACCAATTTGAGCGCATATTAACCTCTGATCGGGTACAGCATGACGTGGTTTATGAAGGCATAAGTTTTTGGAAAGAAGTCTTCTTAAGATTCAGAGAGAATCGTGGTGCGGTTATTGGTATTATTTTAATCATTTTTGTGAGTTTTATGGCTTTTGTAGGCCCGTATATGAATGCTCACACCTATAAAAGTAAAGTAGATAGTCATATTAACTTACCACCAAGGGTACCTGGGCTTGAGCAATTGGGTATACTTGATGGTGAACGGAATGGTAAAAATGTTTATGAGGACAAGGGTCTTACGGACATTTACTACTGGTTTGGCACCGACAATTTAGGGCGTGATTTATGGACGAGGACTTGGGTAGGAACGCGTGTGTCCATTTACATTGCACTATTAGCCGTGGTGATAGACATGTTCATAGGAATGGGCTATGGTCTGATTTCAGGTTATATAGGCGGATCGTTAGATCTTGCCATGCAACGCTTTATAGAAATACTGAGCGGTATTCCAAATTTAGTGATTGTAACGCTTTTCGTAATCGTCCTCAATCCCGGAATTTTATCCATTTCTCTGGCATTGGTTATAACGGGTTGGATTGGCATGAGTCGTGTCGTGCGTTCGCAAGTTCTTAAATTGAAAGAACTCGATTTCATTTTGGCGTCTAAGACTATGGGAGCCTCTACATCCACTTTGATTCTTCAAGATCTCTTGCCCAATATTTTTGGACAAGTGATTATCATGAGCATGTTTTCAGTGCCGAATGCAATCTTTTATGAGTCATTTTTGGCTTTTATAGGGTTGGGGCTACAACCACCACTTGCAAGTTTGGGCGTTCTTATTAATGATGGCTATAAGTCTATTTTAGTATATCCCCATATTATTTTGCCGCCAGTAATGGTGCTGGCACTTTTAATGTTGTCTTTTAACCTTGTGGCAGATGGGCTCAGAGACGCTTTTGACCCTAAGATGAAGCAGCAATAAGGAGGTGGATGACATGAACGAAAAAATACTGGAAGTTAAAAATTTAAAGGTGACTTTTAAGACACATAATGGCACTGTTGAAGCGATTCGGGGTGCGAGTTTTGAACTCTATAAAGGTGAGACTTTGGCGATTGTCGGTGAAAGTGGTTCTGGTAAGTCGGTTACGACGAAAGTACTCATGGGAATTTTGGCAAAGAACGGTATCATAGAAAGTGGGACAGCGATTTATAAAAATAAAGATTTATGCAAACTTTCTAAAAAAGAGTTTGTGGACATTAGAGGAAAGGAAATCGCAATGATTTTTCAAGATCCAATGACCTCTTTAAATCCGACGATGACCATTGGCAAACAGATAAGAGAAGCCGTTTTGGAACATCATGTGATTTCACGAAAAGCAGCCAAAATGCGCGCAATTGAACTGATTGACATGGTGGGCATCACCAATCCTGAGGAACGCTACAAACAGTATCCGCATCAACTCAGCGGAGGCATGAGACAACGTGTGGTCATCGCCATAGCACTTGCATGTAATCCCAACATACTCATAGCGGATGAGCCTACAACGGCGCTGGATGTCACTATACAGTCACAGATCCTCGAACTCATTAAGCGGTTGCAAGATGAAATTGGGCTTTCCATCATATTTATCACACATGATCTGGGAGTTGTGGCAAATGTTGCAGATCGTGTTGCCGTTATGTATGCAGGTAGAATTGTAGAGTGGGGAACCTCTGATGATATTTTTATGTCCCCTGCACACCCTTATACTTGGGGCCTTTTAGCATCTGTTCCCGACATGGCGAATAAAGAAATTGAACTCTACTCGATTCCGGGATCGCCGCCCAATTTGATGTATCCACCAAAGGGAGATGCCTTTGCGCTTCGAAGTGAATATGCTCTAAAAATTGACTTTGAAGAAGCACCTCCTGTTTTTAAAATATCAGAAACGCACTATGCAGCAACTTGGCTTTTAGATGAACGTGCCCCAGAAGTACCACGTCCTTTGTTTTTACAAAAGCGTATTGAAGCAATGAAAAAGGAGGCGGCGGCATATGGCAGAACGTGACGTTATTTTAGAAGTCAAAAATTTGAAGCAGTACTTTAGAATGAATAGGCATTTCACTGTGAAAGCTGTTGATGATATTTCATTTAAGGTGTATCGGGGGGAAACTTTTGGCATCGTGGGTGAGAGTGGTTCTGGAAAATCAACCACTGGAAGAAGCGTTATTAAGCTTTATGAACCCACCGCAGGTCATGTTATCTTTGAAGGCAAAGAGATCACGGGGAAAATAGCAGAAGAGACACGTAAGATGCTTCGTACAAGACTTCAAATGATTTTTCAAGATCCAATGGCTTCTTTAAATCCAAGGAAAACTGTGATGAATATCATCGCACAAGGACTTGACATTCATAAACTCTATAAAACACAAGAAGAGCGTGAAAACAGGGTTTATGAAATGCTTGAAACAGTTGGACTTAGTCGTGAACATGCTCATCGCTACCCTCACGAGTTTTCGGGTGGTCAACGTCAGCGCATAGGCATTGCTAGAGCGCTAATCATGTCGCCCTCTTTTGTAATTGCAGATGAAGCGATTAGTGCGCTTGATGTATCTATACAAGCACAAATTGTCAATATTTTAAAGAAACTTCAAAAGGACAGAGATTTAACCTACATCTTTATAGCGCATGATCTCTCCATGGTACGGTATATTAGCGATCGAATCGCGGTTATGCACCAAGGCAAAATTGTGGAGATGGGTTCTTCTGATGCCATCTATAAGTCACCGGTGCATCCTTATACAAAAGCTTTACTCTCAGCAGTACCACATCCAAATCCAGGCGTGGAACGCTATAGAAAGCGCATTTACTACGACCCTGCAACGGTGAACTACAATGAGGGCAGATATCACACCATCAAAGGGGATCATGTGGTTTTGGCAACAGATGGCGAATATGAAAACTGGATGAAATAAAGCGTTTAATCCATTGTTTGATGTCCTCTGAGGATAAAAGAATAGCTTGACGCATTAAAACGAGTATGCTATTCTTTTTTTGTAAGGCAGAATTTTTCGGGCAATTGCAGTGGGTATGACCTATGGGCCAAGTTATTTGGACATAGGTCTTTTTTATATTATTAGTCTTGTTCTATTGAGGAGGCATATTAGTGGAAAAAGAATTATTGAGAAGCCAGCAGGCTAAAAAGGTGACCCTTGTTGGCTTTTGGGCAAATGCAGGCTTAACAGTATTTAAATTGACAGCGGGTATCTTAGGTCGCAGTAATGCCATGATGGCGGATGGCATACATTCGCTATCAGATTTTTTGACAGATATTATTGTAATCGTGGGCTTTAAATTGACTGAAAAGCCTGAAGATCACGATCATAACTATGGTCATGATAAATACGAAACACTCGCCACTGTCATGGTGAGTGTTGCACTTTTGATTGCAGGTGCGGGTATTTTCAAGTCTGGACTGAGCAATATTTTAAAAGTGGTTCATGGAGAAGGGATTCGCCAACCAGGCGTAATCGCTTTAGTAGCTGCGATTGTATCCATCATAGGAAAAGAATTTTTATTTAGATATACTATAAAAATTGGTAACGATATTAATAGCGGTGCTGTAAAAGCAAACGCTTGGCATCATAGATCAGATGCGTTTTCGTCTATTGGCACCACAATTGGTATTGGTGGCGCTATTATTTTAGGTGAAAAATGGGCTATATTAGATCCAATCGCTTCGTTGGTAGTCAGTGTTTTTATTGTAAAGGTGGCTGTTCAAATCTTCATGCCTGCGATGAACGAGCTTTTAGAGACGTCTCTTGATCGTGAAGATATGGAGTGGATCAAAAATGTTTTAAGAAAGCAAAGTGCTGTAATTGGGTTTCATGAGGTAAGAGCGCGTAAACTTGGGAATAAAGCCGCTATTGAATTTCATATTATGGTTGATCCCATGATGAACATCACAGAGGCGCATGATATTTCTACTGATATAGAACAGACGCTGAAATCGAAATTTGGAGAAAATAGTATTGTCACTGTTCATATGGAACCCTACAGTGAAGAAGAAGCTCAAAATGGATTACACTATGAACTTAACGGATGAAAAATGTTATAATAAGACTCAAAGACTGTCGTTTTACAAATGCTAATACTGGATTTTGACACTCTAACAAATACTGTATAAAAATAAAAATGGAATGGGAGGCAAAATGAAATTTATATCATGGAATGTAAATGGCATAAGAGCTTGTGTCAAGAAGGGCTTTATGGATTATTTTAATACTATGGATGCAGACTTTTTTTGTTTGCAGGAAACTAAATTACAGGAAGGACAGATCGAACTTGAGCTTGACGGTTATCACCAGTATTGGCATTATGCCGTTAAGAAAGGTTATTCTGGGACTGCTATATTTACAAAATACGAACCCCTACAAGTTCAATACGGCTTAGGCATAGAAGAACATGATCAAGAAGGACGTGTTATCACATTAGAATATGAAGATTTCTATCTGGTGACCGTGTATACTCCAAATGCAAAAAGAGACCTTGAAAGATTGGATTATAGAATGACCTGGGAAGATGATTTTAGAACTTATCTCAATGCGCTTAAAACGAGAAAAGAGGTCATCGTCTGTGGGGACTTAAATGTCGCTCATAAAGAGATAGATTTGAAAAATCCGAAGACCAATACTAAAAATGCAGGTTTTACACCTGAAGAAAGAAACAAAATGACCGTGCTGTTAGACGCGGGTTATACGGATACGTTTAGATATTTTTATCCAGATCTTACCGATGCTTATTCGTGGTGGTCCTACATGGGAGGCGCAAGGGCTAAAAACGTAGGCTGGAGAATTGATTATTTTATAACTTCTGATGGCCTACGGGAGCGCTTAGAAGAGGCTGAAATACATTCTGATATTGAAGGCAGTGATCACTGCCCAGTCGTGTTATATCTTAAATAAGCGCATATTTTACTGACAAAAGGGTAAAGTAAAAATAGAGACTGAAATCATAGGAAGTGATCAACATGACTGGAATCTATTTTGTGCTTTACTCTTTTCTTATTTATAGTTTTCTTTTTTTATATGTGTTCACATCATATATGAGCTACAAATGGTGGGGATCTAAATTTGAAAAGCATTCTCAATTTATTCATGGCTTTATATTAGGCCTTGGTGGCGTTTTTGCGATTGCGTTTATAAGCATCCTCGGTCTTAAAAATGTAGATGATGGTAGATTTGCTATCATTACGTTGACGACACTTTTCTATGGGCCAATTGCGGGGAGTATGAGTTTTTTAGTGATGCTTTGCTACTTACTTTTGTTAAAACGGGCTTATATGCTTTTGTACATGATTATTGGCGTAACACTCATTTTGAGTACAACTTTTATGAAGCGATTATTCAATAAAAGGAAATCAACCTATGCCTATGTGACCATTCTCATTATTGCAGCGGTCAATATTATACTCTCATTGATTGTCGGTATGATCATTTCTCCGGAATATGGACAAGTTGTCGAAGCGCAAAGACACTCTATTCTAATATTTATTCAATTTATACTCCTGGTAATGCTTCTGAGCAGTATTATAAAAAAAGAAAAATCCAATGATGGCTATATCAGTGCCTTGCTCTTATCAAAATCTGATCTTGAAGCTCAAAATGAGGAAATTAGAGCGCTTTACGAGGAAATGGCAGCAACAGAAGAAGCCTTACAGGCCAATTATGATGAACTTTTTGAGTATCGCTGGAAACTCGAAGAGAGTGAAAAAAGATATAGCCGTGTTATTTCAGCAAGTGCAGAGGGTTTTTTTGATTACTACCCTGTCACAAAAGTTTGGTTTGTCTCAAATCGGTTTTGCAATATTTTTGGGTTTAAAGCAGAGGAAAGCAATCTGGTCACCAACTCATTTTTTGACCGGCTGGGTGAGAATGGGGTAAAAGTAAGTGCTTATTTTGAGTCGCCAATCGCTTGGCAAGAAGCAAAGCGATTTTCAGAAGAAATACAAATTTTGTGCAACGACGATGTTTATAGATGGGCTCAGATCAATGCAATTGCAGAAAGAGATGAAGCTGGAAGGCTTATGCGAATTACAGGTTCATTGCTAGATATTAATCAGCGAAAGATTGAACAGGAAAAAGTGGAGTTTTATGCATTTCACGATCCTGTAACGGGTTTTCTCAACGAGGATTATTTTGTGGAAGCGATACTGCGTCATTCGGATAAATCGTTGATTATTTTATATGTAGCCATTTATGATTTTAACAGATTGGCGATGATCTATGGCAGTAAAATTACGGATATCATACAGTATCAATTGGGCATTTACATTCACGAAAATTTTGATGATGTGATTACCTATAGCCATATCAGAGCAGGTGTTTTTGGGATTTTACTAAACGACACGACAGAACAGTTAAGTTGTATACAGAAGAATATTGGAAAACTCAATAAGCTCTACAAGCGAGATCTTTTTATTGGAAATTATAATATTAATATTTCGCTTATGTTTCCATACTGTATCAATAAAAAAGGACTCTCCATTGAGGAAGTTATGGAACACATTGAAGTGACATATGAACATTGTAACGATAAAAAAATCATTTCCAAATTACAGGGTTTTTCAAGTGTTTACTTTGAAGACAAGTCTTATATAAAGCAAGTTTCAAATTATTTGTTTAAGGCTATTTCGGAACAATTATTCACAGTAGTGTATCAACCTCAGATAGAAAATGGTAAAATAATTGGGGTTGAGGCGCTTGCAAGATTAACGCATCCGGTGATGGGCATTATCCCGCCAGATGTATTTATTCCAATTGCAGAAGAACTTGGCATTGTGCATGAAATTGATCAAATTATTATTACAAAGAGTTGCAAGATGATATCAGATCTCAATAAAAGAAAAGGTTGGGCACTGAAACTATCGGTCAATTTATCATTTTTGGATTTGATCAGTGAGCAAATTATAGAAACCTTTATTGGCATCGGAGCGGCATATGGGCTCAATAATGGATTGTTGTCTTTTGAAATGACGGAGACGGCAATTTCCAAGTATATCGAGGGCCTTCAAAACAATTTGGCAACTATAAATAAGGCAGGCATAAAAATCGAACTCGATGATTTTGGAACGGGTTATTCTTCTTTGAAATACCTTGGCGAACTGCCAGTGGAAGTGATCAAAATTGATAAAGCTTTTGTGGAGTCTATAGAAGAGAGTGATAAGATGAAAGGGTTAGTTCAATTGATGATCAATGTAGGTCATTTGTTAAATCTGACAGTAGTAGCTGAAGGTATCGAAAACATAGAGCAATTTAGAATTTTAGAAGCGTTAAATTGTGATCGCTATCAAGGGTATTATTTTTCGAAACCATTAGATGAGCCCAGTTTAATCGAATTCGTTAAGGGGCAATTGGACAACTGCACAAAAATAAGCTTAGAGGAATGATGAACCCTGTTTGCGAGCGCATCTAAATGCTTTTAAATTGGTTGCTTTGAGGGTCGTAGTGAAAACTGTGACCCTTTAAATGCGCAATGAGCACATCGCAGTCTAGTTGCAAATCATCACATAATTGGTCAAGAGTCGCATATTGGTCTCTGAGTTTCATATTGATTAAGCTGAGACAAATGTAGGGATCATCAGGTAATTTAAAAGACATATGAGAAGGCCTCCAAATTGATTGAGATTATATAAGTGTATAAAACAATTGATAGGACCAGTGTACTACAAAGTTTAGAATAGGACAATGTTGGATGAAAACATTCAAAAAAATGCATTATTTTTTAATACTCTTTTAAGTATTTAAACAGAAATTTGTGCTATACTCGTAAAGTATTAAAAATTAAAGGAGGAAATATGAATAAAAAAAGTATTATTGCAATTGTCGTATTAGTAATCTGTGTTGTAGCAGGGGGAATCGGATATCCTATGATAAAAGGATACATGATCAAAAAAGATCCTGTTAATTATTTGATGTATGCTTCGACTCAAAATCAATCTGACGCAGTAGATGCATCAATAACGGGTAGTTTAAGTATGGATGATGAAGCTTTAAGCCAAATGACTGCTTATATGTCTTCTGATCCCGAGGCGATGTCGTTATTTGTAAAGGGTATCGTAGAAGAAGTTAATTTTAATGGACGCGTTAAATTTGGGATGGATCTTGACAATAAGAAGATTAATTTTTATGAAAATGTAGGCATTCAATATGGTCAAAACAAACTTGTATCTTTAGAATTGGGATACATAGATGAGCAATTATTTTATCGTATGCCCGAAATCTATAGTAAATCATTTATAATGACTAAAAGTGAATTGTTTGATTTAATCAAAGAAGAGCAAGATGTTGATTTGTCTAAAGTGAGCTGGGATAAGTATTTAGACTTGCTCAAACTGGAAAATGATGCAGATTATAAAGCTATTTTAAAAGATAAAGCCAAATATGAAGACTTGATCAGATTATTCTTAGCAGATCTAAAAGCAAACGGCACGACAGAGGTTACACTTGAAGATGGCACAGTACTAAAATGTGATCTTTTGGAAACAGATATCAATTTTGATCAAATGATTGATTTGTATGTGCAACTTTTCAAAACCGTTAAAGAAGATCAAAATGTGAAAACATTGGTTAAGAAAAAAGCTTTAGAAGCCCTTAATATCATGTTAGAAACTGAAGATTACAAACTCATGATGTTAGAAGAATCTGAGGTCAAAGATGCAATTGAAAAAATCAATACAGATTTTGAAACTTCTTGGAATGAAATGTTAGATACGCTCGTCAAAACTTATGAAGATATTCAATCTGATACAACGCTTACGCAAGATATGAACGTGAACTATCATATGGCTTTTGCAATTGATAAAAAATATATGTTGAGACAATATCAAATGAAAGCAAACGCGAATGGTGTTTTAGTGGATCAAACGGTCACTTATAATGCATATGGTAGTGATGTTAAATTTGATGAGACCTTCTCAGCAGATGAAAAAGTATCTGTTAAAGAGATGATTTTAGATCCTGTTTATACTGAAGAAATTAAAACGGATGTTATTAGCAATGGCTTATCAGCTTTCCTTTCAAGTGAAGCCTTCACAACCACAGTAAAAGACATTAAAGAAAAAGCAAGTGTTTTACCAGCAGAAGAAAGCCAACAAATTGTAGAATCATTGGATTATGTTTTAGATAATCAAGAAATGATTATTAACATGTTACTCGGCCAATATTAATCGGTCAGTATTACAAATAGAATAATGCAATCATTGATGCAAAAAGCCTCTAGAATTTAGAGGCTTTTTGTGTATTATAACCCTTGAGGAGATGTCCCCCACTTCTCAAAGTGGGGGTTCATATGCCCAATTCAATGGGAGTCGAAACGCCCACTGAATGCAATCCGATAGGATTGTGCAAGTGTTACGAAGGCAGCGAAGCGGACTGAGTGTGCGCTTTGATAGAAGGGATACCAAGCAAAACACTTCTATTGTTATACTTTTTAAGGTATAATGTCATAGAAGCCTTATCGAGGAGCGTATCATGCGATATAAGAAATTCGAGAATAAAATTGTTATAGTCATTATCAGTAGTTTGTTGATACTTTTCAGTGGCTTCTGGTGGACGGCAAATCTAAATAAAAAAGTAGTGTCTTATAATCAACTGGTAAGCATTACTATTGATATTCAGAATTCAATCGGTATTATGCAAAAATCTTATTATGCTTTTTTTGCTGAGCCAGCAAAGCAAGCTAAATACAAAGCTGAGATAGAGGCCAAGCTGGATCATGTTGATGAGATCAGAGACCGTTTTATTGAACATCAAATTGTAGGTGTTGAGGCAATCTATAATCAGTTTGATTTGGAATACACTAAACTGAAATCAGCGTTTAGATTTAATCAAAATTTCGAATCAGAACATATTGAGACAGTAAATGATCTGATTGAAAAAGCTCAATTCACCAACTTAATTGTCAAGCAAACGGTAGTCAATGAAATAAGACATTTTAATGCGATTATCGAATACGTTTCATGGATGATCATTGCAGGCGTGATCACAGGGATTATGGGTATTTTATTCATCATTAGGATAGATGTCCTCAGACCGATTCGTGAATTTACTGCAGATTTGAAAAAGAAGACGGACTCCAATGCTCTAGAATATACGGATATTAAAATTAGTGGCTTAAATGCTTTGTCGGAGCTTGCGGAGCACTATAACAATTACACGCATAAAATTAGTGTGATCAATGACTTAAATGATCGCATTTATGCTCAAAATGGGTTCGATGAAGTCTTGCAATATGTATTTTATGCCTGTAAACCTTTTATTCCCTATAACCGAATTGGAATAGCCATTATCAGCGATGATGGCAAAAAAATAATTGCCACAAGAGCAAAAGCAGATCATCCTATTTTATTAGGTCGAAACTATCAAGAATATTTGTCTCAATCTTCCTTGTCGGACGTGATTCGCAATAATGAGTATAGAATTTTAAATGATCTTTCAGAATACTTACAAAACAAACCACACTCGGAATCAACGAGACTTATATTGGCAGAAGGACTTAGATCTAGCATAACAATACCATTGTCTGTGGAAAATAAGGTAGTGGGCGTTATTTTTTTCTCATCGGTTGAAAAAAACGCTTACAATATATCGCATATTCATTTTCTATCCAATATTGCCAACGCGCTTGCAATCTCTTTTGAAAAAAGTTTTGTATATGATGAGTTAATTTTAGCTTCAGTCAAGGGATTTGCAGGCATTGTGGAATCGAAAGATCATGCTACAGGAAATCATATTGAGCGCATGAGCCAGTATGCCAGATATATTTGTGAAATTCTATACGAAGACAAATATTTTATTCAAGAAATTGATGAAAACTTTATTGAACTGATCTATAAATTTAGCCCGCTTCATGACATCGGAAAAGTAGGCATTGTGGACAGCGTATTGAACAAACCTAGCAAGTTGACGGAACAGGAATTTGAGATCATGAAAGCACATACGAGTATAGGGTATAATATACTCAGAGACATGTCTGCTTCGAAGTTTTTTAATCGAACTGCTTTTTTTAAAATTGCAATGGACATAACGTGCTATCATCATGAGAAATTTGATGGAACAGGTTATCCAGAAGGCCTGATCGGGAAGCATATTCCTCTAGCAGCAAGGATTGTTGCACTTGCGGATGTCTTTGATGCACTGACCTCTGAGAGACCGTATAAAAGCGCTTTTTCGTATGAAGAAGCCCTTACTATTATTGAAGAGGGCAAGGGAAAGCATTTTGATCCAGATATCGTTAACTGTTTGTTACATCATGAGTCAGGGTTTAAAAACCTCTACAGAAAAATGAAGTACGATTTGTAATGTGGCCCACATCTGATCATCGGAGCATAAAGTTTTCAATGGGTTGTGGCCCTCGGATAATACGTCTTTTAATTTCCAAAGTGCCGTTATCATTTGGGAGTATACGCCATTCAATCAGTGCAATCTGACCATTTTCAATTTCTAGCCCTGTGATATTTCGAGGGTGGATGCAACAACCGGTATTGAAATAAGGCAGTTCATAATTTTTAGGATATTTAGGTCGATGGGTATGACCTACAATGAGTATTTTTCGAGTTTGAGCGATCCATTTAGTGTAGTTTTTTTCGATTTTATGGCGCTTGTGAGCATTTTTAGCTGGGCTGGCAGGGTTTTTAAAGCCTACAATGTGCAGATAACGCCAAAAATGACGACTTAAAAACCGCATGATCGGCCAGACTTGATCGTTTATCAAATCGCCTTGATGTCCGTGTACGACAAAGATTTCTTGATCAAGCTCAGTGTTTTCAAGGATAATAGATTCATAGACTTTAATGTTGGGAAAGAGTTGACTGAAGAATTCTTCGTATTCATCATAAAAGTGGAAAAGTTCATTCTGGGCGGTGTATGAGTGTCTAAAGGTATTGTTATGATTTCCATAGAGCATCACAAATCGATCAGAGAGATAAAAATCTCGAAGAAGCATAAAGACATCACTGTGTGCATAACGAATTACATCAAAGCTGTTGTGCTCCCATAATTCATCTCCATCGCCAACTTCAATATAAGTGAAGCCGTTTGCCAAGTAATGTTGTAGAGCAAAATAGTAAATATTTTGATTGTGGGCGAATTCATCGGAGAGACTATTATCGCCTCTGTGAACATCGCTAAAAAGTATAAATTTTGAACTTGTGTCAAAGGGTATTCTATAGGCACATTTGTATGCTGTGTTTAGTCGCTGCATTGTGAACATATGAAACATCTCCTTGTATCCATGAAGTCTTTAGAACTCCTATACCCATTATAGCACTAATTAATTAAGACTTTGTTACTATAAGTGATTTGCAATAAAAAAAATAGCCCCTTGGACTCAGGTTGTTTAAATAAAATAACCTGAGTCCAAGGGGCTATGCTTATTAATATCATTAGTTTTCGTCCAGCTTAGAGTCAGGAATGTCCAGCAAAACAGGGTTTTGGTGGACACTGATTTGAAATTAAGGAGAACATTTTAGAGCCGTTTATAGGCACTAAAATTTTCAATTATAGAATATGCGTTAAGATGATCGATTAAATGTTTGGGAATGTTGTGATAGCCATTGATCAGACCTAAAATTGCACCAATGATGATGCCGCGACTTGCAGAGTCGCCACCACAGAGATTGTTCAATCTTAACGCTTCAGCAAATTGATGTTCATATTTTAAAATCAGATACATAGTGGCTGGAAAAGCGTATTCACTGGTGCAGCTTTGACCAATATCTTTGACAAATTCTATGGTGTCTTCTTCACGATGTGCTTTCAGTCGATCAAAGACACGCTTAAACGGTGGATATTTTAGCATTAAAATATCGATACTCTCGTGTAATGGTTTTCCGATGATGAGTTCTAATGTTAAATCTGTCAAAAAGTGACTGATGTGAATTAAATTTTCATCATCATGTGTCATACGTGTTTGTGCTTCAACAAAATCATGCAATTTTGGATCGTCAAAATAGTAAAAAATGAGTGGAAAGCACCTCGCAAAACCACCCAACTCATCTGATGATGAACCCCTGTGATTTTGTTGGTCTAGAAGTGCCATACTTTCTTTAGTAGCATGATCCATATAACCCTCATATTTTTGCATATAAGTTAACCAATTTGTTTGAAATGCAACTAAATCAAAACCCTTGTTGGCAGAAATGCTTTTTAATAGGAGCAAACTCTGATCACCGTAATGGGTAAAATCGCCCTTGTGTTTATGAGCATGAAATAAGTTTTTAGAGGGATCAACATAATCGTTTTGGGACTGAGCTTCAATCATTAATTTGTCTGTGTCATAAACCCAGTGAACATTAAGTGAAAAAGCATCGCCAACAAATGAGCCGAATAGCATTCCTTTCAATCGTTCCATAGAAATCCCACCTTTACATATGTCGTCTATTCATAATTTACCCAATTTCGCATACCTCAATCTATTTCATAAATTCAACGCGTATTAAGTCTGTTTCAGAAAAACGCGCCATCGTATAGATTGCATCGGATAAACGATTTATATATTTTATCAATACAGGTCTTATATCAGCGTGTGCAGAAAGTTCCAAAACGCGTCTTTCTGCACGCCTGCAGACAGTTCGGGTCACATGCATATGTGCACTGAACGCGTTACTTCCAGGAATGATAAACTGAAAAACCTCATCTCTATTCATTTGATCTAAATAATGATCTATTATGAATTCTAGCCATGTGATGTCTTCTTCGGTTACTTTTTCTGGGAAAGTAGCGCCCTCAATCGTAGCGAGTTCTCCGGCAATATTAAAAAGCATCCTTTGAATTTTGAGCAAATGCGCCTTGATCTCTGGATTATCACAAAATTGTCTGGATACGCCAATGTTAGAATTGAGTTCATCAATTGTACCGTAGCTTTCAACTCTGACATCAAATTTTGAAACACGTGTGCCGTCGTATAGGCTAGTTTGTCCCTTGTCGCCTGTTTTAGTATAAATTTTCATCATATTTGTAATCCATAAATTTCTCTATGGCCTCCTTTCGATATTTATAGCTTCTCTAGATGTTAAAGTTGATACCCGAAATTGATCTGATTAATAATGAAGAATGTAAATAAAATAAGAATCTTAAAAAGTGTGAAAGATGTTATAATAGAGCTATCTAAAAAGGCTATTTAACAAAGTTGTTTTAAAAAATAGAGGAGGTTAATGTGGAAAATTATAAATGTACCGTATGCAGCTATTTTTATAAACCTGAAAAAGGAGAGTGGCGTAGAGACATTCCGAAAGGCACCTCTTTTGAAGACTTGCCAGAGGATTTTAGATGCCCAACCTGCAATCAACCTAAAATGGCTTTTGTGCCTGTGGTTAAAGCATGATTAAGCAGAAGAGCACTTTTGATGAAAAATCTACATGGCGAAAATTTTTCAAATTGAGTTTAGTCGCAATTGGGCTTTTGATCTGCTTGAATGCATTTCTTGTGATCCATTCGGTCAAAGAGCAGGAATTGGTTGGACAGTTTATTGATACCACTGGAAAACAGCGGATGCTCAGTCAAAGAATTGTTAAAAGTGCCTTGGAATTTGAACAAGCTGAGTCTGTGTCTCAAAAAGAATTTTATTTCAAAGAACTTGAGTTTTCTCTAAATCTGCTTAAAACAACACATGAACAGCTTGTGGCGGATGTATTCTTTGATCAGTTTGTGGATACGAATTCGAAACAGCTTTTGGACTCAGTGGCCCCCTATTATGAGGAAATTTTAAGAATTACAGGTCAAATTATTAATGAAAAAAAGTCGCTTCTCTTTGAGGAACGCAACAACTTGAGCCTTAATGGTGACTACTATTTAAGGTATATGGATGCGCTTGTAAATCAATTGACTGTTTATTCTAAAACATACAACCGAGATCACATTCAATTTGAAATCGGGTTTACGATATTGATGTTGAGTCTTATAGTAGGGGCATATTTTTTGGTTTACAAACCTGCTTATCGCAGAACTTTAGAAGCTATCAATGAAACTAAAAATCTCTTTGATATTGCCCCAACAGCGATCATTATTGTAGACCTAAAAGATTTTACCATTCAAGAAATTAATGATGCTGGGGAGGTTCTTTTACAGATGAATTATGAGGAAGCACTTCGCATGAATCTTCAAGATTTCATCTCTGAAGAAACAAAGCATCAGATTCAACATTTTTCAGAGAAAGAACACGAACACATCCTCAAAGGCATAGAGGCAAATGTTAGAGACCTCAATAGGCATGAAATCGTATGTTTAATTTCCGTTGGGAAGTTTAATTTTTGGGGCAAAGAACATCTGCTCATCGGTCTTGCAGATATAACAAAGCAAAAAGAAACAGAAGAAGCCTTTGAGAAATTAGCCACAATTGATGAAATGACAGGTCTTTATAATCGCAGAACAGGCCTTGTATTGCTCAGCAAAGAATTTGAAAAAGCGAAAAGACATATTTATGATGTAACGATTTGTTTCATTGATATGGACGGGCTCAAACATGTGAATGATACCTTTGGTCATTCGGAAGGAGACTGGTATATTAGGACCGTTACAACTGTTATTCGTGAAGGCATCAGACAAGGCGATATCGGCATGCGCTTTGGCGGTGATGAAATGGTTTTAGGGCTTGCAAATTGTGCTGAATTGGAAGCTGGACAAATTATGAATAGAATTCAAACCGTCCTTGATCTCATTATTGAAAAAGAGCAAAAACCTTATGAAATGGGGATTAGTTATGGGCTGTCAGAATATAAAAAAGATGTGCCCTTGTCTGTGGAAGCCTTTATAAACTATGCTGATGAGCGCATGTATGCGGTAAAAACGCTAAAAAAAAGCACTAGACAGTGACCAAGAGTGGGCATTGTACGAGGTTGCCTTGTTTGGTATAATAAACATAAGAAATAATTACACTTGGAGGCGAGATATGATAAAAAAAGTAGATCACATTACAGACTATTTCGAAAACTGTTATGACTTAAACCGCATAAATTTACTGCCCATTGCAGATAAGTTTAGACTTATTAATTACATTAAACTCATAAGTAGGGCCAGTGAAGTTGCAAGAGAAAAAGGCATTATAGCGATTACAAAATCAGAGTATTATGATACAGATTTTACTTTCCATCTTTTGATCTCACTAATCAGTGCTGGAACAGATTCTTCAGTAGTTTCGGAAGTGATTGAGCACTATGCTTATAATTTTGACGACAGCGATATTTACTATGCTAAGTTAATTGTTCTGGGTTCTGGTGCTTTAATGATTCAAAAGGGCATTGACAGTGATTCTATTATTAATTACTTAATCAGCTTATTGGGAGATGATTTTTTACGCAATAATTATCAAAGAATATACAATGATAAAGAGACCTTAGACATTAACGAAGAGAACGAAATTAATATTAAGTATAAAAACTTTGACTACACTTATAGAAAATTAAAATATGACCTTTTAGCACTTTTAAAGATTAAGAGGGAAATGGGGCATGAACGCGTAATTGATGTCTTATTTAATGAGTATAACAATAAAGAGTTGAAGCTCTATTTTAAACTGTTGGATATTAGGGATAAGGATGTTTCGGAATACATTTACCACAACCTGATGAAGACTTCGCCAAAGATGGATAGGTTCTTGTTAACCGCTTCAAGATGTATCATCAAGGAAATGTCGATTCTTGAAACACATTACTTGCTCAATGCAATCATTGGCAAATACACGCGTTTTGACAAACCTTATTCTGAAGTCATGGATGAAATCAAGATAAGAGAAGATGAAATTTTAGCGGTTCAATAATGGGATTCACTGGTTTTCGTCTAACCGCTTAGAGCTGGTATGTTCAGCCACTCTAAGCGGTTAGACGAAGCGGTGTCTATCCAAAAAAAGGCTGAGGAGAATTCAATGACGTTTAGGCTGAAACAAATAATCTACGGCACTATGCTTATAGTAAGCTTATATGGCGTTTTAAACGGCTATAGGCTTAAGGGGCTGGTTTTATTAGGCGTGGTTTTGTGCGGCAGCTATATCGTCGATATCCGACAAACGAATCGTTATACGGGCATGATTCTCAACAAACTCTACATATGTTTGGATATAAACGCTTATGATCAAATGGTGGAGACACTTAAAAAAACGCTTGTTTTTCCAGTATTGAGGGAACAGACCGTTCTTTTTTTTAGTTTGATGAAAAAGGCATATGATGAAGATCAAGCGTTGGCATCATGGAGATGTTTAAATCGGTGGTATGTTCCAAGTGAGTGGCGCGTTTATTCAAAGGTGTTTCTAAGGACATTGGATCATGATGAGTGGATTCGAAAGCGCATTCATAAACAAGATCAAGCGTATCTGTCCACGATTATTGCGGTTAGACAAATCATCAGTGGCCCTGTGGAAAAGCAAAAAGAATCTCTTTTGGACTTGAGACAGAGAACAGAAAACAATCTCCAATTTGCGTGGATCAATTTATTGATATCAAGGCTTGAGGTGGATTCTAAGAAAAAGGCATACTATCAAAGAATTGCAACGAATATTGCACCCGATTTTTTTAAAATTGAGCGTGAGCGTTAGAGTTTCAAAAGTCAAACGTTGTGTAGCCCTCTAAACCCTGATTGAAGTCATGAAATTTGGATATAGGTTTTCAAAGGAGATGATTTTATGAATAAAAGCCGCAACATGGAACAGACTTTAGTGATCATCAAGCCAGATGGCGTTAAAAGAGCATTGATTGGCAGGATCATTGAACGCTATGAAGTTAAGAATCTAAAGATCAGTGCTATGAAATTTGTCAGTGCAACTCAAGAAATACTTGAAAAGCATTATGAGGAGCATATTGGAAAAGCGTTCTATGAGGATTTACTCTCCTTTATGAAATCAGGACCAATCGTTGTAATGGCCTTGTACGGTGAGAATGCGATCGAACTTGTTCGAAAAATAAATGGCGCAACAGATTTTTTAAAAGCGGATTCAGGCAGCATTAGAGGACAATATGCCTTTTGCACCACAGAAAATTTGGTACATGGTTCAGATTCGAAGGCGTCTGCTGAAAGAGAAATCCATATATGGTTTCCTGAGTTAAAAAATGAAAATAAATAGAGAAGTGTATCGAAAAGACCTTTAATTTAAAAATTAGAGGTCTTTTTTTGCAAAATCTTTATTATAGAATAATCGTTTGGGTATTAAGAATAATAAAAACTATTTAGTGTATGAGCATCCGTAAAAGTTATGCATGTAGCAAAGTGGACTGAGTATCCACGTTGATTAAAAAATAAGGAGATTTTTATGGCGAAGACTAATATCTATGAGTTAATTGTTGAAAATGCACCCAATATGATTTGGATGAGTGGTCTGGATAAAAAATGCTATTATTTTAATCGGACATGGTTAAAATTCACAGGACGTTCTATGGAAGAGGAGCAAGGAGATGGTTGGGTCGAGAATGTTCACTTAGAGGATTTAGAAAGGTGTATTAAAGTTTATACAGAGCATTTTGATAAACGGGAAGCTTTTTATATGGAATATCGGTTGAGAAGAAGCGATGGTGAGTTCAGATGGATTTCAGATCGAGGAACACCCATCTATGATGGCGGTGAGTTTCTGGGTTATTTGGGCAGTTGCATGGATATCCATGAAAAAATCATTGGCAAAAAAGTGATCGATATGGCTTACTATGATGGGCTCACTCGGTTGAATTCAAGACAGTATTTTATCGAACAAATATCAGAACTTATTGATCATTATCATCGTGAAGGGGAACCGTTTACACTGGCTTTATTGGATCTGGATGATTTTAAATTAATTAATGATCGCTATGGTCATAGATCAGGGGATATTGTTTTGATGAAGGTAGCGGAAGTTCTAAAAGGCTCAATTCGAGGTGGGGATATTGCAGCACGTTATGGTGGTGATGAATTTGTGCTTTTGCTAAAAGGTGCTGATGAGGTGGTTTCCAATACCATTATCAATCGAATTGAAGAGGAAATAACGAGCCTAGAATTTAATTTTAACAAACAAGTGGTGCATATTAGCGCAAGCATTGGCCTATCAGAATTCACACCCGAATTCACATTAGAGCAGTTTATTATTGATGCAGACCAACAAATGTACTCTAAGAAAAAGCGACGACATGAGAGGCTATGATCATCGCAACTAATTTGTAAGGAGGGTTATATGTATATCCAATTAATTGAAAACAGGCGATCTGTGAGAAGTTTCAAAAACACGCCTATTACTGAAAATCATTTAGCAACAATCAATCAATTTTTAGATGAACTGAATCAGAGTGTGGGACCATTTGGTCATAGTGCGGAATTTACAATGATTCCTGTCAGCAATCATATCAATGCAGAAGGTGAAAAAATAGGCACGTATGGTGTTATTAGAAATCCAGCGGCTTATATTGTCGGCATGACGAAGAATACAAAAGTGCACTTAATTGATTTTGGTTACACTTTTGAAATTTTCATGCTCAATCTATTGGATCTTGGCGTGGGGTCGTGCTGGCTCGGAGGTACTTTTGATCGAAAGATGCTCAGCGCTAAATTTGAAAAAAATAACAGCTTCATCATTCCGGCCATTACCCCGATTGGATATCATGATGAAAGGCCGAGTATTATTGAAAAAACCATGAGACGATTTGCGAATTCAGATCATAAATTGGCCTTTGAAACCCTTTTTTTTAATCAGAATTTTGATAATCCCCTAAAAAAAGAAGCAGCGGGGATTTATGAAATTCCACTAGAAATGATAAGAATTGGTCCCTCGGCATCCAATAAACAACCTTGGCGTATGGTGGTGACTGCAGATGGATTCATTCATTTTTTTATAAAGCATACCCCTAATTATAATGGCCGATTAAAATTTGATATGCAGTTACTCGACATAGGCATAGGGATGGCACATTTCAAAAGTGCTGTCGATGAAATCGGGATTAAGGGCGAATGGCGTATCTACGAGGGCCTTCAAATTCCAATCAATGATCCAAATATTGAATACATCATGTCTTGGCAAACACTTTGATTAAAACCCTGATAGAGTATCGTCTGAAAAAAAGCGCAAATTTGAGCGCTTTTTTTTATTAAAATCATGATTAATGATCATTATTGTTTTGTGAACATAGATGTGGTACACTTGATACATACAACTGATATATCAGGCATATATCAGGAAAAATGATGAAGTGAAAGAGGTGTTTTATGTTCGAAATAAGATGGCATGGCAGAGGTGGCCAAGGGAGTTTTACTGGTGCAAAGTTACTGGGTGTCGCAGCTTCTATTTACGACGAGAAATTTGCACAAGCCTTTCCATCCTTTGGTCCTGAAAGAAGAGGGGCTCCTGTTTTAGGCTTTAATAGAATCTCAAATGAGAAAATAACAGATCGAAGTGAACTCACAAAATGTGATTACATCGTTTTTTTAGATGATACATTGTTTGATGAATCTGTTCTCAGCGATTTGAAAAACGAGGATGCCCTTATCTTAATTAACACACAAAGAGTGTTTAGCCATAAAAATATTAGAGGCATTGATGCCACCAAAATTGCACTTGAGATATTGGGAATTCCGATCTCGAACACGGTCATGTTGGGCTATTTAGCGCGTTATGCTAAAGAGGCAGTGCGTTATCAAGCTTGTATGGATGCTATTAGAGCAAGTATGAAGCCGAGCATTGCAGAAAAAAATATAGAAGCTTTTAAATGCGCTTATGAACAAGGAGGCTTATAAATGAAAAATTTTAAAAGAGTTCCTGTGCCTACTTTGACAAGTCTCAGCGATTACCCACTGGGTTCAAGTTGTAAGAGTTTTCATATTACAGATCAAAATTCGGGCTGGCGTGTTTTTATGCCCGTGATTCATTTAGATCAATGTGTGAGTTGTTATCGATGCTATTTGGTATGTCCAGAGGGTGCGATTCATCAAAATGAAGATCAGAAGTTTGAAATCGATTATGATTATTGTAAAGGGTGTGGCATTTGTGCGAATGAATGTAAAATCAAGGCAATAAGCATGGTTAAGGAGGAAAAATAATGAGTCGTAATGCT
The DNA here is from genome assembly GCF_001748365.1 of Fusibacter sp. 3D3. Lineage (GTDB taxonomy): Bacteria > Bacillota > Clostridia > Peptostreptococcales > Acidaminobacteraceae > Fusibacter_A. The sequence continues at coordinate 39,798 of NZ_BDHH01000008.1, forward strand.
TTTTTAAATGGGGATGAGGCAGTTGCATATGGCGTTAAACGATCAAGACCAAATGTCGTTGCAGCTTACCCGATTACACCTCAAACCATAACGGTAGAAAAAATCTCCTCTTTTGTACAAAACGGTGAACTTGATTGTGAATATATGCACGTGGAATCTGAACACAGTGCTATGGCCTGTTCTATTGGCGCAAGTTCAGTCGGTGCAAGAACGTTTACAGCAACTTCCTCACAGGGGCTTTTATATATGGCAGAGTGTTTGCCTTATGCATCGGGTGCAAGACTTCCAATTGTCATGATGAATGCCAATAGAGCACTTGCAACACCTTGGAATATTTATGGGGATCAAATGGACGTCATGTTTTTGCTCAATTCAGGATGGGTGCAGATATTTGTTGAGGATGCTCAAGAAGCTTTGGATATGACGATACAGAGTTTTAAAATAGCAGAGCACGAAAGCGTCATGGCGCCAGTAATGATTAACCTTGATGGTTTTGTACTGACCCATACGTATGAAAAAGTGAACATACCCTCACAAGAGGCTGTAGATCAATTTCTACCTACGTTTTTAGGTGCACATCATATGATGAATGATGAAATGCCTATGAGCATGTGTATTTCAGCAGGGAATCAACACAATATGGAGTTTAAAATAAAACAACATAGAGATTTACTGCGTGCACTTGAAATTATTGAAACGATAGATTCTGAGTTCGAAAGCCAGTTTGGAAGGGGCTATGGGGGTGCATTAGAAGGCTATAAACACGAAGATGCAGAAGTGATTTTAGTGACTACGGGAAGTGTCACGGGGACTGCTAGAGTTGTGGTGGACAGATTAAGAGCAGAGGGCAAGCGCGTTGGGCTTGTTAAACTCAGGGTGGTTAGACCTTTTCCTGTGGAAAAACTCATGGAACTGGTAAAGAACGCCAAAACCATTGGCATTGTAGATAAAAATATATCTTTTGGTTATGAAGGTACACTTTACACGAATGTCAATTCGGCATTTGTGCAAAGTGGCATAAAAAAAGAGACTTATAATTTCATTGGAGGCATCGGTGGCAGGGATATCACTAAAGACGATATTCATGAAATGTATGAAAATTTACAACTTGCTTCTGCTGGAGAGCAGATTGATGCAGTAACTTATTACAATGTGAGGTGTACGTTATGACGATAAACAAATCGATCCAGTTGAATGCAAGAAATATCACAAGCGATGAATATTTTTATGGTCATAAGGCTTGTGGCGGATGTGGCGAGAGTTTAGCGCTTCGATTGGCATTAAAAGTACTTGGAGAAGAAGCTTATCTTTCATTACCAGCGGGTTGTATGGCAGCGGTGTCTTTTATATATCCCAATATGGCTTTTAAAAACAATGCGATTATTACGCCATTTGCTTCAACCGCAGCCGTTGCAACAGGTGTTGCTGCAGGGTTAAAAGCGCTTCATAAAGATCATCTTTCGGTCGCTTTTGCGGGTGATGGTGGGACTGCCGATATCGGGATCCAAGCGTTATCAGGTGCGATTGATAGGGGTGAAAAGTTTATTTATATTTGTACAGATAATGAAGCTTATATGAACACAGGCATTCAAAAGAGTGGTCTAACGCCATTTGGAGCAAGTACCACGACAACGCCAGCGGGAAAGGTGATCAGGGGTAATATCAAGCCTAAAAAGAATATGTTTGAAATCGTTGCGGCACACGGCATCAAGTATGCTGCAACTGCAAGCGTAGGCTACTTAGAGGATTTTATGAATAAAGTTCAGAAGGCAAAAGAAGCAGACGGTCCTGCCTATATTCATGTGTTCTCGCCATGTCCTACGGGTTGGGGACATGAATCAGATCAGACGATTGCGCTTGCTAAAGAAGTTGTCGACAATGGGCTCTGGTATCTTGCAGAATATGAAAATGGTCGATTTAGGCTCAATAAAAAACCGGATCTTTCAAATGACGTCAGGCCTTATCTTAAAGGACAGGCAAGATTTAGACATTTAAAGGATGAAGATATTGAAAATATTGAAGCACTCAGAGGCGAAAAATGGGCTCAAATGCTTGCAGAATGGCAATAACTAATGCTTGGTTTACCTTTTTAAATCATGTATAATAAGGGTTAATAGATTACCTAGAATTTTACAGAATACGACATGATTATAGATGATGAGGGATGGATCAGTGAAACAAGCCAATAATGTGATTTTTGAAGTTTTAAAAAAGAGGATAATAGAGTTAGAAATGAAGCCAGGTGATGTGATTAACGAAAGAGATTTAATTGTTGAATTTGGTGTAAGTCGGACCCCTGTAAGAGAAGCACTCATTAAGTTGTCTCAAATTGATCTGGTTGAGATTAGACCAAGAGTAGGGACTTTTGTCACTCAAATTGATCTTGCAACAGTGAAAAGTGCCTATGAGGTCAAAAAAAATCTTGAGGGTCTTGCGGCAGAATTGGCGGCAAAGCGTGCAACACCAGACGAAATATTGGCGTTATATGAAATCATAGAACGATTTTCAAAGTATGATATCGTTAAAGATTACAAATTATGTATCGAGGATGATCAAAACTTTCATGAAATTATCAGAACCGCATCAAGGAATGAGATCTTGATTGATGTGCTTGATAATCTCAATACAAAGACGGCAAGGTTTTTGCAGTCCATTCAATATGTAATCGAAAATTTTGAATGGTTTTTTGAGTCTCTTCAGGATATTGCAACTGCAATTAAAGATAAGCACTCAGAAGATGCCAGAAAGCATACGGAAGAACATACACGCCGATTTTTAGAAGAGTTGTCACGTAGTTTTTTTTCTTAAAAATATAATAACGGCAGATGAGTAGGAGGCATGGTTATGGAGCATCTTTTTTCAGAAAGAGTCAAAAAAGCAAAAGCATCAGAGATCAGAGAAATTTTAAAGTTGACACAACAACCTGAAATTATTTCTTTTGCAGGTGGATTGCCCGCACCAGAGTTATTTCCAATCGAAGAGATGAAAGTGGTAACGCTTAAAGTCCTTGAAACTATGGGGAAAGAAGCCTTGCAGTACAGTCCAACAGAAGGTTACGATCCGCTTAGAGAAAAGATTGCATTAAGAATGGGAAAACAGGGCATTAAGGCGAAAAAAGAGGATATTTTAATTACCAGTGGCTCACAGCAAGGTCTTGATTTTACTGGAAAAGTTTTTATAAATCCAAACGATTATGTGCTTTGCGAGAGTCCGAGCTATTTAGGTGCAATCAATGCTTTTAGAGCTTATGAATGCCAATTTAAAGAAATAGCAACAGATTCAGACGGCATGATTATATCGCATCTTGAAGATGTGATTAACCATACAGAAAATGTGAAATATATTTATGTGATTCCTGACTTTCAAAATCCATCTGGAAGGACTTGGTCGCTTGAGAGAAGAAAAGCGCTTGTTGAAATTGCGAATAAGTATAATCTTGTGATTGTTGAAGATAATCCATACGGTGAATTGAGGTTTGAAGGTGAGTCTCAACCGGCGATCAAGTCGCTTGATACCGAAGGTAGGGTTGTTTATTTAGGCACTTTTTCAAAAACGTTTTCGCCAGGATTGAGAATCGGCTGGGTGTGTGCAAGTGAAGTGTTGCTTTCTAAGTATATTACAGTAAAGCAAAGCGCAGACTTACAGTCGAGTTCAATAAGTCAAAGAGAACTTGCCGTCTATTTAGAAGATTATGATTTAGATGCACACATTGAGAAGATCAAAAAGGTGTATAAGCACAGAAGAGACTTGATGATTTCCACAATGGATGCTCATTTTCCTAAAGCAGCCCATTATGAAGTACCACAGGGTGGTTTGTTTGCTTGGGTTGAATTGCCTGAGCAAATAGATGCAAAAGCACTTATGGTTAAAGCGGTGGAGCGCAAAGTTGCGTTTGTCCCAGGCGGTTCTTTTTTCCCAAATGGTGGACATGAAAATACAATGAGAGTTAATTATTCCAATATGCCTGACGACAAGATTGTCGAAGGTATCAAAAGACTAGGTGCACTGCTCAAAGAAGCGCTTTAAGGTTTCCCTCTCCCTATGATCATAAACCGATCATGGGGTTTTTTATGCAATTTAAGCGCCATCAAATGAATAACCCTAAAATGCGTTATAAAAGTGTGGGGTATGGGTATAATGATAGAAAATATAGGGGTTGGTGATAGGATGCATTTATTAAAAAAATACAAGAGTAGCCTCAATATCAAAATCACAATGATAACCATCATATTCATCGTTTTAGGCATGTTCTCTATGATCCTTTATACCAATTTATCGGTGGCAAGATTGACAGACAAAACGTTGAATACAATGGACAGAGAACTTTATTATCTGTTAGATGAATACTACACAAATTATATTAATGAAATCAGCGTGAGAATAGAAGCTGATTACAATGGATATTTAGAAGAAGTGCAAATACTAGGGGGCATTTTCCAAGAGGTATTAGATAAAGACAACGCTTTAGAAGCCGTTATGGCAGTTGTTAAGGCAGATCCCTATTTTAAGGACCGTATTATTTTTAATGGCAAATGGGGACAAAATACTTCTGATGAGCCAACAGCAGTATTTATGGGGAGATATCTCTATGATGATAACGGAGAGATCAAAGCCAATGTTCAAAATGCAATTGATAAAACAGCCATATTTGATATGATCATGCCATCGTTTGTCAGCCATGGGAAAAATAAAATCCAAATTTATTATACAGGTGGTGTCGATGAAGATTATACAAGAATGGCACCTTGGGTTGATATTGGGCATAGCGTTTATGATGTTTATCCCGAGCTCTATGATTTACCCATATGGGAAACTTTTAATCCGGGTCTAGTTGACGAGTGGACGGAAAGAATGCTGGACAAGGGCATTGGCAATCCAAAATTGATCAGGGTTTCACAGCCCATTCAAGATGGTATAACAGGAGGCATTATATTAGGTGTGACGTATCCGATTTGGGACAGAGAGACTCAGACGTTTAAAGGGCATGTTGCCTATGATATAACAATTGAATCCATCATTGAACAAGTTGAAGACATTAAAATCAGCAATACGGGTTTTGCAATGCTCATTCAGTCCAATGGCAATATTTTTGCCATGAACGACAAGGGCGCCGATGTATTAGGGCTTAAAAATATAGACGACAGTACGCTTAACAATGGCACTGGTATTGGATTTAACAGACTTAACCGGTATATTCAAGAGAGTACAATTGAATCCGTTCGAAATCTTAACTATTCAGAGGTAAATGAAATTAAAGAAATTGAATTAAATGGCGAAACTTATTTTTTCATTAATAAAAAAATGGATTCATTTGTATCGTGGACACCAGAATTAGGTTTTTATGATGAAGCTTGGACGCTTGCTTTTGTGGTGCCAAGAGATGAAATCTATAAAATGTATATTAATTCTGAAATTCAGATTAAAAATGATCAAAATATAGCGATTAAGCAACAAGTGGGTATAGGTGCTGTGATTTTGGGTTTTGTTGTAATTTTTGTCATCCTATACAATTCTAGAATGACTTCTAAGCTCAACGCATTAACCAACAAAGTTAAGCAGATGAAAGAAAATAATTATCAAGTTGATTTTGATATTCACTCTGAAGATGAAATTGGAAAGCTTGCAAATGCTTTTGAAGGAATGCAACAAGAAATTCAGGATTCGCTCTCTCGGTTAAAAGTTCAAAATGAACTTCTGAAAGATGAGATAGATGAACGCATTAAAAAAGATCGTATTATTGATTATCTTGAAAACTTTGATTCTCAGACGGATTTACTCAATAAAAAAGCGCTTTTAAACATGTTAAAAGATATGAGCTTGGATTTTGATCAAACATTCGTTTCGCTCATTATTATTGGTCTTGACGAGTTTCGGAAAATTAATGATGCATATACTTTTAAAGTTGGAGATGAAATCATCCAGATGTTGGCGACTAAATTAGATCAGATTGTACAAAGCCATGAGTTGCTGTTTAGAATTGGAGGGGATGAATTTGCAATTTTGTTTAAGGGCAAAGATCTCAATGCGCTTATTTTAAAAGTAGAAGAGATTAATGCGCTATTTGGGAAGTCTTTTAGTATTAGAATGCATGAGGTCGTCCTAAGTGCATCTATCGGGGTGAGTACCTTTCCGCATGATACAAGCGATACTTTAGATCTCTTCAAATATGCCACCATAGCAATGAATCATGCCAAGGCAAGTAATCGAGGTGGCAGTGAATATTATAATGAAGAAATGAATTATAGTGCTCGAAACAGAATTGAAATGATTCATGAATTAAACCAAGCCATAGAGCGCAATGAACTCAGTTTATGTTTTCAACCCATAATGAAAATCGATACGAATAAAGCGACGGGGGTTGAAGTGCTTTTAAGATGGCATTCTAAGAAGTTTGGACATATATCACCGTCCCTTTTTATCAAATTAGCGGAAGAATCGAAGTTGATTATCAAAATTGGAAGTTGGGTAATCAAGGCGTCTTTTGAAGCCCTTGGTAAGTTTGAGGCTGCTGGATTTGTGGGTCTTGAAATGGCCATTAATATTTCCGTTATTCAGCTCATGCAACATGATCTTGTTGCCGAGACAAAAGCTTTGCTGGAAAAGTATCCTGTAAAAGAGAAGCAGATTATCTATGAAGTGACAGAGGGTCTTTTCATCAACGACTTTGATAGAGTGCGTACAACTTTTGCTGAACTGGAGCAATTAGGGATTCTGATTTCAATAGATGATTTTGGAACGGGGTACTCATCGTTGTCCTATCTGAAGAATATTGCGATCAACAAGCTTAAGATTGATCGGTCATTTATTTCTGAACTGCATGATAAAACGGGCTGGGAAATCACAAATGCCATTATTGCACTTGCAAATAATTTGAATCTAAAGGTTGTTGCAGAAGGTGTTGAAGAATTAGAACAATTGGAACATCTGCGCGAACGTGGCTGCAATGAAGCTCAAGGATTCTTTTTTTCAAGACCAGTGGATCTTGAACATTGTATTGAATATCTCAATCAATATTGGAACTAAGAACAAAGACTATTATTCTAACCTATTAGGATAATAGTCTTTCTGAGTTTTAACCGAATTTTAATGTGCAAATGTTATTTTATAGAGAGAAAATCTAAAAGGTGAAGACAATGTATAAGAGCGCATTAAAAGCATTAATAAATGAATGGCACCATATGGAGAATAGTCCCATCATGGGGGAAAAGAAATTCAGTTCGAAAGATCGACATAAAGAATACAAGTTGCTCATGGCGTTGATTGCTTCAATCAAGGATTTGGTACAGCAACCTTATGATCAGAAGTGTTTTAATGGAATGATCAAAGACTATTTAAATGAAAGTAAAATTATGGATCTATCCAATATTTCAATGCTCTTTAATAAAGACATGATCCAGTCGACCATAGATTTTTACGAGCAAGCTAAAGTCTTTAATGGTGAAATGGGGATTGAAGATATCGGACAAGCTATGAGAAATGTTTGGATTATCAACATGATTCAACAACTGGAGTCTAAACCGACTCAATTGAGCAGCAGTGCATTTGGATATAGTATGCTCTATCCATACACCGATAATTTGCTAGATGATACAGAGATGAGCTCGGCATATAAAAATGAGATTATGACTCGATTTGGCAAACGGCTCTCAAACCTACAGGTAGATCAATCGGACTCAGATCAATCTTATGAACGTGATTTGTTTAAATTGATTGAGATGGTAGAATCAGATTACAGAAGAGATGCCTATCCAATGGTATATGAAAGCATGATGGGGATACATCATGCACAGGTCATGAGCCAAAAACAGCATCATGTTTCAATTCCATATGAGCACTCTATTTTAGAGTACACTTTCGAAAAAGGAGGCACTTCTGTTTTAGCAGATGCTTGTATTGTTTGTGGCGAATTGTCGGAAGTTCAAATTCTTTTTTATCTACAATATGGCATCGTACTCCAATTGTGTGATGATATTCAAGACATGATAGAGGACAAGGCGAATGCACATCAAACTATATTTAGTCAGTTGATGGGGCATTATCATTTAGATCCTTTGATTTTGAAGACGTTGTCGTTTAATGAAAAAATGGTTGAGAGGTTACCCAAAAAAGAGTGGGCTTCTATTTATCGAAATTGTATTTTGATGATGATTGCCTTTTCAAGTTTAAATTACAAAGCTTATCTATCACGGGGGTTCTATAGTACTTTATCGGCTTATTCCCCTTTGACAAGAAGGCATTTAAAAAAAATTGAAAAAGAAGTAAAGCGGTCCCAACATTTATTATTGAGGTCCGATACCATATCACTTTTCAAAACTTATGTCTCTGAAATGAGTCTTGACATCTAAAAAGAGTAACGGTATTATTATGTAAAGAAATGCATAATAATACCGTTTTGTTTTGGAGGTTAATCAGGTGAAAAATATTTTTGTAGATGGCCAGCATGGTACGACAGGTCTAGAAATTAAGCGATATATAGCGAAGCATCCATCGCTTTCTTTAGTTGAAATCGCTTACGAAGAAAGACATGATATAAATAAGCGCAAGACATTAATGAATGCTTCTGATGCAGTGGTACTCTGTCTTCCAGAAGAAGCAAGTGTTGAGGCGCTAAGCTTGCTAGAGAGTCAGAAAGTAGTTGTAATAGATACCAGTACAGCCTTTAGAACGCATCCAGACTGGACATATGGACTGCCAGAGCTGAATGCGGTGCAAAGGGCGCTTATTTCGAAGTCCTTTAGAATTGCCAATCCTGGGTGTCATGCATCAGCAGCCTTACTTGCGCTCCTTCCGTTACAGTCAAAAGCACTTTTAAAGCAAGATATGCCCTTGACTTTGATTTCGCACACGGGTTATACGGGTGGCGGAAAAGAAATGATCAAAATGTATAAAAATACAAAGAAACCCATCAGTGCTCAACATTATGCACTGGGACAAATGCATAAGCATATTCCAGAGATCATGAAGTATGCGGCACTTACGATCAAACCGACTTTTCTGCCGATTTTATGTAATTATCCCAGAGGCATTCTTCTGAGTGTTCCATTACATCAATGTAACTTAACAAATGGGATGAGCTTAATGGAAATTTATAATCTATATGTGAGTTATTATAAAAGTTCTCCGTTTGCAGTGATTCACGAACCCAATAGCACTTCAAATTACCTTCACGGGGAAACTTCAGAAACAAATCAATTTGAAATTTTCTTCAGTGGAACAGATGAAAATTTTCAAATCGCTGTAAAAATCGATAACTTGGGTAAAGGTGCTTCTGGTGCAGTGATACAGTCTCTCAATTTGAGATTTGGATTTCCAGAGGAAATGGGCTTATAAGATAAAGGTGCAACGTTTATAATTTAATAATTCGGATATAAATAATGAAAGGACACAATAAGAGGTGAGGTGCATTTATGTATCGAATGTTATTGTTCGACGAAGCTCAATATATCCGATCAAAAGTTAAAGCGATCGTTAAGCACTTTCAAGTGGAAATTTATGAAGCGGGTTCAGTACTACAGCTTAACCATGCCATTACTGAATCAAAAGGGGTGTTTGATCTGATATTGGCAGATCTGAATTTTGATAATGAATCTATCGTGATATGGTTTGAAAAATATTTAGAGCAACATCCTTTTACGCCACTTATTATCTATACAAGCACCGTAACTCGGGGCAATTTGGCCAGTGGATTAAGATTGGGTGCAAAAGATTATATACTCAAATCTAGTGATGATGATATTTTGTTAGAACGCATTATGAAGTGTTTGCAAACTGAAATCGCGCCACGGGCCAAAACGGATCAACCTGAACAAATCGTCATAGATATGCAATCCTTTTTAACCAGTGAAATTAGGAAAGCTCAAAAGGGACGTTATGAGATGAGCATTTGCCTCAGTTCAATACAACCTGTGGATCAGTCTGTATCCAGCGAAAAACTGGGCTATGATGAAGGTTCGCTTATTATTCAAAAGTTTAAAACGAAGTATTGGGAGACGGATGTCATGTTTCAGTTTGGCATTCATGCTTTTGTGAGCTTCTTTCCGTTTTGCGGGTATGATCAGGTCATCATTGTAGACCATAAATTACAGAGCGTTTTTCAGGAGATCAAACAAGATTATGTCAGTTTAAGAGGGTTTATATTGGTTAATAATTTTGTGACATTTCCACATGATGGTGAAAACAAACAGCAAATTCTGAGACAACTTGAAAAAATAATGCAACAAGGTTAATTCTTATAAATCGTCTATTGATATGATCGCCATCATATTGATATAATGGAGGAAACGAAAAATGGAGTAGACATGTCCCTAAAAACATTAGAAGATTTATTGATTACGTTATCTTATCTTAAAATAGCCATAATAACAACAACCATAATTGTGATAATACTCATCGTAATAGACGGCTCAAACACAGAGACACTTTTAAGCCAATATAAAGAGGGCTATTTAGCTGCAAATTTTAAAGTGCTCAGTACCAATTCGCCGATCGTGTGTTTTTTTTATTTCATTTGGCGGTATTTTATTGAACTGATATTAGGCAGCGTAGGTTTAATTAGCCTATTGAATCGTAAGTTTGTACTCTATTTTTTATTGCTATTGACATCAATTGCGCTTTCTTTTTCAGTGCAAATTGAAATAGTGGTTATTATTGGATTGGAAATTGCACTTCAAATGGTGTATTCGGTAAAAGTTAAATATCAATAAAGCGTTAATTATAAAAAGCCAGAAGAGACTCAATGGCGCACTTGCCTCTTCTGGCTTTTTTATGGCGTTTTAGAGGTGGTGGATAAGTTGATCAAAGACATCGCCGTAACTATCTCTAATGACAAGGCTAGCCGTGTGATCATATGGTGTTTCGGATTTGTTGATCAATACAAGATTTTTACCTTTATAGTATCTTAAAAAACTTGCAGCAGGGTAAACGACGAGAGAAGTACCCGCAACGATCAGCAAATCAGATTCGTGGATGGCTTTAACGGTTTCAGACATCACCTCCTGATTTAAAGGCTCGCCGTATAAAACCACATCTGGCTTGACTAAGCTGTTACATAAGGGACATCGTATAATATCATCTTGTATGCTTAGAATCCATGCCATATCGTAAAGTGCACGGCATTTTGTGCAGTAATGTCTATGGACCGATCCATGCAATTCGATGACATTTTTAGAGCCAGCAGCTTGATGCAGACCATCTATATTCTGTGTTATAATTGTATTTAGCCCCATAGATTCAAGTGCCACTGTTGCAAAATGACCTTTGTGAGGTGTGACATTTGGAAGCAAAAGATATTCTTTTAGGAAGGCATAAAATCGATCAGGGTGCTTGTAAAAATAATCATGACTGAGAATTTCTTCAGGAGAAACATTGTATTTTTTTAAGGCATAAAGACCGTTTTCAGATCTGAAATCAGGAATGTTGCTTTCAGTGGAAGTGCCAGCCCCTCCGAAGAGGACAATGTTTTTACTCTGTAGAATGAGCTTTTTTAAAGTGTTAATAGCCATAGGACCTCCTTATTCGTAATTGTGTTTGATTTAAGTATAAGTTCTTATGAACAAAGATGCAACCCAGGTCCTTGGATGTCTTTTCTTTTTTTAAGGCATAGACTATAATGAAACTAATATGTTAATCTGAGGGTGATCTATGAAATATAAAATACAATTAATGGAATTGATCATTATTATGCTGTTAATCCTTTTGAGTATTGTGACTTATAATCAAGTTCGGTATTCAGAAAATTTAAAGGGCGCAACAGGTGAAGTTAAAAGTTTTCATGTGGCTGTTATTTCGGATCATATAAACAGTTACTCTGCGGAACGTTTTTTAAAGGGCATTAATGAAAGCGTTATGAGCAACGATTGTGTATATGAACTTTACAATTTAGAGGAATTTGATATTGAAGTACTGTCTAAAATTATGATTGCAACGCAGGTCGATGGTGTTGTCATAAATCTAGAAAATAACCTGCAGGCGACGACTCTAATTGAAGAGCTTAGAGCGAAACAAATAAAAGTCATAGCAGCAGGCAATGATGCGCCGGAAACAGAACGGGATGTCTATATAGGAACCAATAAGTATAACCTTGGCAAGAAGGCTGGGTTACTTGCGATTGAGGCTTCTGGAAATACGGGCAATGTGTCTGTTATATTGGGCAGCGAATATGAACCGGAACAACCGCTTTCATCAATTAATTTTTTAAATGGCATCTATGAAACTTATCAGGATATGGCGCTTTATAAACTCACGAATATCAAGTATTCAAGAGACTCTAGAGCGGAAATATTAATGGATGAACTGTTAAAAGAGAGACCGAGCATCAATGTGGTCATTTGTACGGATCCGATAGACGCTATTCGTGTGACACGCGTACTGGTGGATCGTAATCTAGTGGGCGATATTGCGGTAATTGCCAGTGGTGACCCACCAGAAATTGTTGATGCCATTCAAAAAGAGTTGATTTACGCCAGTGTTGTTGAAGATTACCAAGAACTTGGGATTTTATCCATGAACAATCTCATCAAAATCCTAAACGGCGAAAGTGTATCAAGCTACATCAATATCCCTATTGAAATCATAAGGAAAGATGAAATCATCGATGAATCTGATTGAGGTAATCATGAATAGAATTAGGCGACTTTTTTTAGAAAATACATTAAAAAAGAAGGTATTTACGTTTACATTGGTTTTACTCATGTGCTTCATTTTAGCATTTGCGTATACTTTTTTGATTACGTCAACGATCAACTCGGAGATTAACCAAATGTTTTCGACAAGTATCGTGTTAAATGAGCTTTTAGAGGACCTTCAACAATTTGAAATCAATTTGGAAACTTATTTGAGCACGAAGAGTTCTGATAGCTTTGTCAACTATTTAGACTATCATGGGAGTATAAAAAAGTATAGTGAAGTTTTAAATTATGGAAATTCAACGAACTCTACGTTATTACAACTCAATAATATTCATTTGCTATTGGATCAGTATCTCGAAGAGTCAGAAAAGGCCATCGATTATAAAAGGGCTCGCAATACAGAAAAGTATCTAGAACGCTATTCGGAAATATTACTTTACAGCCAAGTCATTCATCAAAAAGTAGCTCAACTTGAAATCCACGATTTCAAAACCAATCTTGGAAAATACTTGGAAATGACGGAGAATTTTAAAAGTATTCGGCTTAACTTTGTGGGCATCATAGGCTTGTTGATTGTATTGAGCATTTTTTTTGTACTGAATTTTTCTACAAATGTCACAAGACCAATTGAGGCGTTAAGTGTTCGCGCGGAAGCGATCACTCAAGGTCAGTATGACATAGAGCAAGTTGAGGGCATGTATTTTAAAGAGGCAGAGGTTTTGAAAAAAGCTTTTCAAGAAATGGCAGCACATATTAATGAATATATTAAAGAACTTGAAGATAAAGTGGACACAGAGAATAAACTCAGAGTTTCAGAAACTGAAAAGTTGAAAATGCAAAATTTACTAAATCAAGCTGAATTGCTGGCTTTACAGGCGCAGATTAATCCGCATTTTCTATTTAACACCTTAAATGCAGGTATGCAACTGGCTATTATAGAGAATGCTGACAGAACGGTGTTCTTTTTAGATCATCTTTCTCAACTCTTTAGATATAATATTCAAAGTCTGAATAACAGGGTTAAACTCAGTGAAGAACTTAAAAATGTTAGAAATTATTATGAACTTATGAAGATTCGATTCGGAGATCAACTCGAAATGCATCTAGAGGCAGAAAACAATACGATGTCAGTGGAAATGCCGCCGATGATATTGCAACCCCTCGTTGAAAATGCAATGATTCATGGTTTTAGAGACAAAATGGATACAGGTATTATAACGCTGATTGTTAAAAAAGTTGAAGAGGAAGTGCTCGTCTCGGTTTTGGACAATGGAAACGGTATTTCAGATGAAAAACTTAAAAAACTAAATGCATACGACTTTAAAAAAGATGACCATGAGGCGGTGCAAAGGGGACATACAACAGGATTGGGGCTAGAAAATGTATATGAAAGGTTGAAGCATTTTTATGGTAAGACAGATGTACTGGAGATAAAAAGAAATGGTGAAGAGGGCGCGGAAGTCGTGCTTCATATCCCAATATCGATTGGACGAGGTGCTAAATGATAAGGCTTTTAATTGTGGATGATGAAATGATTGTTCTTGAATCTGTCAGTCAAGTATTAAAAATGCACTATGAGGAAATAATCATTGAAACGGCTAAAAATGCACGTGAAGGTCTCATTAAAGTAGAACATTTTAGGCCACATATGATTATGACGGATATCAGAATGCCAGGAATGAATGGCCTAGAGTTCATAGAACGCATCAGAAAAGTGGATCATCAGGTTAAGATTATTATCGTATCGGCATATGATCAGTTTGAATTTGCCAAGGATGCTGTGAAGTATAATGTTGAGGATTATATATTAAAACCCTTGACCAAAACCAAAATGATTGAGGTCATAGGTCAAACCCTTTCTAAAATAGATTTGGAAGAGGAAAAAAGACATAAAGAGCTCGACCATATCGAACGGTACTATCAGTCCGTAACGCTTGTGGAAAGCAATTTTTTCAACTCCATTTTACTCAACCGAAATTTTATGAGACATATTGCACACTATAGAGAAATTTTGGAAATTACGCTTGAAAAAGGGCGAATGATTACCATTGAATTTGCCAATTTACCATCAAAAGCGAATATGGAGGAGCTCAATTATTACAATCAAAAGATCAACGACTGTTGTGATTATCTGAAAACATCACTCAAATTTCAGATACCATCACTTGTGAGTAACCCATTTCTAAATCGCATTTTTATTTATCTGGAACACCAAGAGGGCACGCGGTTAAATGATCGACAATTTTGGATGAGTATTGTTCAAAATGTTACCGATCGATTTGGCCTTAGAGCAAGGATTGGCCTTGGTGAAACGAAAGAAATTGATAGAATCTATGAATCGTATGAAGAGGCGATCTTAGTTTTAAGGCAGTCGGAACAGACAATTGCATTTGTAGAGGACCAAAAGTTGAAGCCGTTTTCCTTAGAGGCGTTTAATCATTTAACACAATCATTAATTGATGACTTTCTGACGAAACAAAAGAAATTTAAACTGGTTTTAAGACAATACGAATTTGAAATGCTGGCTTTAATGAAACAACCCGAATTATTGCGCTATGCAGAGGCCAATTTGATTGAGACTATGATTAATATCTTTGATATTTGTAAACGTGCTCATATTCAAAAAGATCCGAATAAGATCTACATTTCTGAGTTTTTAGATAAACCAATAGCAAGTAAAATACAACATTTCGAACGTGTAGTGGAAGACTTGTTTGACATATATTCGAAATCCCAAAATAAAGATTACAATGAATTGACGATTTCAGCTATGGAGATTCTTCAGCAGGATTATCATTCAGAAATTACTTTAGAAGGTCTTGCGCATCGGATCAATGTAACCCCTCAATATCTTTCGAAGATCTTTAAAGAGGATACAGGAAATACCTTTAAAGAATATTTAAATGAATTGCGCATAGAAGAGGCGAAAAAAATGCTTAAAGAGGGCAAAAAGTCTATAAAAGAGATTGGATTCTTCATAGGTTATAATGACACCAGTTATTTTATTAGAACCTTCAAAAAGTATGAGGGCATTACGCCTAAAGATTATCAAAGGATGACAAAATGATGAATGTGAAGCAAAGACATATAATTTTTAAGACTCTTATTTTAATGGGCTCAATTATGACCATTCTTGTGATCTCAGTTGCGTGTGGGCAAATCAAATCCAATACAACTGAGCAAGAAATGCATATTAAGATCGGATTGGCTTTTGATTCTTTTGTTGTGGAACGGTGGCAAAGGGAAGTGGAAGTTTTAGTTGCAAAAGCAACAGAAATGGGTGCCACTGTGGATGTGCAGATAGCCAATGAAAGCGTGGAGAAGCAAAGAGAGCAAATACAATATCTCATAGCTGAGCGTATGGATGTCATCATTGTCGTGCCAAAGGATGCCACTGCGCTTGCAGATGTGCTCAGTGAAGCCAGGAGAAATGGTATTAAAATTATTGCCTATGACAGACTTGTTATCGATACCCCTGTGGATTTATACATCTCGTTTGATAATGTTGGGATTGGGAGAGGCATTTCAGAAAGATTGGTATCCAAATTAGATGCTTTATATTATGAACAGCGGAAAGAGAACCTTGCACAAAATAAACCGTTTAATTTACTTGTGATCAATGGTGATCCCAAGGATCACAATTCAACGCTTTTAAATAAAGGTTTTTATGAAACTTTATCCCCTTATGTAAAGAGCGGAAAAATCAAAATTGTCGATGAGATATGGGCTCTGGAATGGCGGGAAAGTTATGCAAAAGAGCTCGTGGAAAAGCATTTAAGAAAAGGGGAACACATAGATGGCATAATCGCTGCTAATGATGTTCTTGCAACAGGTGCGATTGAAACACTTGCAAAGTGGCAACTGGCAGGTGCTGTTATGGTGGTATCTCAAGATGCAGAATTATCGGCATGCCAAAGAATTGTTGAAAAAACACAACTCGCCACAGTGTATAAACCCATCAACGATTTGGCAGAAACTTGTGCTAAAATAGCGATTAATATGGCCAAGGGCGAAAAAGTCATTGCAAATGATGAAATCGATAATGGTAGCGGTGTTATCCCTTATCTAAAGCTGGATACCCGTGTAGTGGATGCAGATAATATCGATGCAGTGATCATTCAAAGCGGATTTCATAAGGAATCAGATGTTTATATAAATGTAACTCGAGAAGAAGAGCAAAATGAAAAATAAAAGGACAAAACATGGACAAATTTAAGCTTAAATTTGTCCATGTTTTTTTATGTATACACAAAAAAAATCAAAATGGATTTAAAATTGTACAAAGTGGTTAAATTATTGAAGTGACTTCAATGTAAAATTTATGTAAAATTCATATGAGCACTAAAGATTTGGGTTCTTAAGTTAAATATTGTTTGCCTCTTTTGAAATAAAAACAATGTTGAAATGTTATGACTTTTTGGTCTAAAACAGGTAAAATAGTAAAGGAACTTGCTAAATAAATGAATAAAGTGTATTCTTTTATTAAGTAAATGTTTACTAAACATTTTGTTTTTATATACATGAAAGGGGTACGAATATGGCAACCATCAAAGATATTGCTGAAAAAGCGGGTGTTTCCTCGGCTACAGTGTCAAGAGTGTTGAATTACGACAACACGTTATCTGTATCAGATGAAAAGCGTCAATTGATATTTGAAATTGCAGAATCAATGGATTATATGCCACCGAGAAAGCGCAATATCAGAAAAACTCAAAAGAAACTTAGAATTGGCCTTGTACACTGGTACACAATGAGTCAGGAATTAGACGATCCGTATTATATGTCGATTCGTCTTGGTATTGAGAAGACCTGTTATGAGGGGAATATTGATATCATAAAAATATTTTTACCAGATGAGTACGATTTTCAAAATCTTGAGAGAATTGATGGGTTCATTGCAATAGGTAAGTTTACAGAATCTCAAATCAAAAAAATTATGGAAGTATCTCAGAACATTGTATTTGTGGACTCCTCTCCCATGGAAGCGCAATTTGATAGTGTGATCATTGATTTTGAGAAGGCAGTCGTTGGTGCACTGGATTATCTTTGGGAAAATGGCCATAGAAAAATAGGCTACATAGGGGGAAGGGAGTGCATTGGGCATGAAAAAATTGCCCTTGGTGAGCGTCGTGAAACGGTGTTTAGGGATTATATGACAAGTCGTGAAATGTTGAATGAGGCACAAATTTACATTGGTGCATTTTTAGCCGAATCGGGTTATGAACTGATGAAAAAGGCAATTAAACTTTCTAAAGATTTACCTACAGCATTCTTGGTTGCAAGTGACTCTATGGCGATTGGTGTTTTAAGAGCTGTTCATGAAATGGGTCTTAGAGTGCCTGAAGACATTAGCGTCGTTGGATTTAATGATATTCCAACGTCCAAATTTACTGTGCCGCCGTTGACTTCTGTTAGAGTTCATAAGGAATTTATGGGTGAAACAGCAGTAGAACTTTTGCTTGAGAGAATTCTGAAGAAGAGAGTGGTTTCCAAAAAAGTGATTGTGCCTACAGAATTACGCATTAGAGAGAGTTGTTGTAAAATCTAAGTAAATATTTCTTGACGATTCCGTAAAATTTTACTAAAATGAAATTGTAACTTACACTAAATAATTTGGGGAGATGATTAAAATGAAAAAATTAACAGCGATTTTATTAATCATGATGATGGTACTATCATTAACAGCTTGTGGTAGTAAAACAGAAGCACCAGCAGCAGATTCAGGTGCAGCACCGGCAGCAGAAGCAAGTGCGGAAAAACCAGTGATTGGTGTTACAATTTACAAATATGACGATAACTTCATGTCGTTCGTAAGAAGAGCTATTGATTCAAGTAATAATGATGTGGCAACACTTGAAATGAATGACTCTCAAAACTCACAAGCAACTCAAAACGATCAAGTGGATACAATGATTTCTAAAGGGGCTAAAGCTTTGGCAATCAACTTAGTAGATCCACAAGCTGCTTCGGCAATTATTACAAAAGCTCAAGCTGCTAATCTTCCAGTTGTATTCTTCAACAAAGAGCCTGAAGCTTCTGTGTTAGCGAGCTACGACAAGGCTTGGTACGTTGGTACTGCTTCAGCTGAAGCGGGTATTATTCAAGGCGAAATGATGGCTAAAATGTGGACAGATAACCCAACTTGGGATAGAAATGGCGATGGCATTGTTCAATACGTTCTTTTAAAAGGCGAACCAGGACATCCAGATGCTGAAGCTAGAACAAAATATGCTGTAGACGTTATGGTTGAAAAAGGCCTTAAAGTTGAAGAGTTAGAACTTCAAACAGGTATGTGGGACAGTGTTAAAGGTAAAGAGTTGATGGATGGTTGGATTGCTAAGCATGGTGACGCTATTGAACTCGTGATCACAAACAATGATGGTATGGCACTCGGTGCAATCCAATCATTAAATGCTAATGGTTACTTTGATAGTGGCAAGTATATGCCAGTATTTGGTGTGGATGCTATTCCAGATGCCTTAGAGCAAATCAAAGCAGGTAAAATGGCTGGAACTGTATTAAACGATGCTAAAAATCAAGGTAAAGCAACTTTCGAGTTAGCTTACAATGTTGCAATGGGTAAAGATCCACTTGATGGAACAACTTGGAAATTTGATGAAAACAAAGCTGTACGTGTGCCTTACGTAGCAGTTACAATCGATAATATCGCGTTTGCTGAAGAAGCATACAAATAAGAATTTACTGTACAAGTGATTATTCGAGATGCAGACATGCATCTCGAATTTTTTGAGAAAACCTATTAGTTGAGTGTCAAAAGTCAAAAGCTGAGCAATCCTCTACCATATGATGCGTTTGCAGATAGCACATGATAATTTTTATAATTATGGATTAAAACAAAACAGTTCATGCGGTCTTTTTAAGTTTTTTTAACAGAATAGATTTGAAATTAAGAAAGTAAAAAAGAATAATTTACCTGAGACTCATTATGGGTATTCTATATAGAAATATCGAAAGGGGGCAGAGTTCTTGAATAGTGATGCAACACAAAAAGAAAGTTTTTTACTTGAAATGCTGAATGTATCCAAAGAATTTCCAGGAGTTAAGGCTTTGGATGGTGTCAAACTCAGGGTCAGAAAAGGCAGTGTTCATGCGCTGATGGGCGAAAATGGTGCAGGAAAATCGACATTGATGAAATGCTTGTTCGGCATATATCATATGGATGAAGGCCAAATCCTTTTTGAAGGCAAGCAAGTTAACTTTATCTCATCAAGGCATGCACTTGATAATGGTGTTTCAATGGTCCATCAAGAGCTTAATCAAGTGAGAACGACAAGAATCATGGACAATATCTGGCTAGGGCGTTTTCCGACTAAAGGCTTATTTGTGGATGAGGAAAAAATGTATCAAGATACAATTAAAATTTTTAAAGAGCTGGATATTAACCTTGATCCAAGACAAAAAATTGGAGCGTTGCCAGTATCGGAAAGTCAAATGGTAGAAATTGCAAAAGCGGTTTCTTATAACTCTAAGATTATTGTAATGGATGAACCGACTTCTTCGCTGACTGAAAATGAAGTCAATCACTTGTTTAAAATTATAACCGCACTAAAAAACAGAGGGGTTTCTGTCATTTATATTTCACACAAAATGGTTGAGATTGAGCAAATTTGTGATGAAGTGACCATTATGCGAGATGGCAAATGGATCAACACCAAAATGGTTAAAGATATTACCACAGACGAGATCATTAACCTAATGGTCGGTAGAGACTTAACACACCGTTTCCCACCTAAAACCAATAAACCGGGTGAGGTTATTCTCAAAATTGAAAATTTCACAGCAACTTATCAGCCGTCCATTAAGGATGTGAGTTTTGAACTTAGAAAAGGAGAAATCCTTGGTGTTGCAGGGCTTGTTGGTGCCAAAAGAACGGATTTAGTCGAGGCTATTTTTGCTGAAAGGCAAGTTTCAGAGGGATGCATGACGCTTCACGGTAAAAAAGTGGCATTTAAAAATCCAAAAGAAGCAATTAAGCATGGCTTGGCACTTGTTACGGAAGAACGACGTGTGACGGGCATATTCCCCAATCAAAATATTTCATTCAATTCGGTTATTGCCAATATTGACAAGTATGTTAAAAAAACGCAAATGCTTAACGATGGACAGATCGAACAAGATACGGCTTGGGTAATTGATAGCATGAGTGTTAAGACGCCTTCTCATAAAACAAGAATTTTGTCGCTTTCAGGTGGCAATCAACAAAAGGTTATCATTGGCAGATGGCTTTTGACAGAGCCAGAAGTGCTTTTAATGGATGAACCCACTAGAGGGATTGACGTAGGAGCGAAATTTGATATTTATAAATTAATGATTGATCTTGCTTCAAAAAACAAAGCGGTTATCATGGTGTCCTCTGAGATGCCAGAGTTATTGGGGATAACAGATCGAATTCTTGTGATGAGCAACGGTAGATTAGCAGGAATTGTTGAGACGGATAAGACAACTCAAGAAGAAATCTTGAGATTGTCTGCTAAATATTTATAATAGGGGGATGAGATCGTATGTCACAGAAGTTTAATAAAAAAGACATTCTCAACTTTATGATGAATAATGCCATCTACATTGTACTTTTCGTATTAATGGCGGCTATTGTTATCATTGAACCGAGATTTATATCGCTTAAGAACTTTTCAAACATTTTAGCACAGGCTTCTACAAGGGTTATTTTTGCACTTGGTGTGGGTACAATCATCGTTGCAAAAGGGACAGACCTTTCACTTGGTCGTCAAGTTGGACTTGCTGCTGTTATTTCAGCTTCAATGTTGCAGGCACCAGGTTATGCTTATAGAATGTATCCAGATTTACCAATTTTGCCGCTTATAGTACCAATCGTAATTGTTATGGTTATAACGGGACTTTTCAGTTTGCTAAATGGGTTTGTAATCGCAAAATTTAAAGTGGATCCATTTATTGCAACGTTAGGTATGATGGTTATCGTCTACGGCGTAAACTCTATTTATTATGATAGACCACCTTATGGTGCGCAACCTATCGGTGGACTTGATGAGAGGTTTGCCCAATTGGCTCAAGGTTATTTTCAAATCGGAACTTTTATTATTCCTTTTTTGGTGCTTTATGCCATCGCCGTAATCGCTCTTATGTGGGTGATTTGGAATAAAACGAAGTTTGGAAAGAATGTTTTTGCAATCGGTGGAAATGCTGAAGCGGCTGCTGTATCGGGTGTCGATGTTGCTAAAATGATTATGTTGGTTTACCTCCTTGCTGGGTTATTATACGGATTAGGGGGGGCTCTTGAAGCCGCGCGTATTGGAACGGCTACAAATAATACAGGTAATGGTTACGAACTGGATGCCATATCAGCATGTATCGTAGGGGGATTATCGTTCTCGGGTGGTATTGGTAGTATTGCCGGTATTGTAACTGGAGTTTTGATTTTCCAAGTTATTGCATATGGTTTATCGTTTATCAGTGTTAACCCCTATTTACAATTTATCATCAAAGGCCTTATCATTGTCATTGCAGTGGCGATTGATAATAGAAAATATATCAAGCGCAAATAATTTAGTCTAAAACAACGAATTGTTAACCTCTAGGCAGCAGAGAAGTCCCTTTCTCTGCTGTTAATCTATTTAAAATAAGGATGGAAAATGTGATGATGTATTTAGGTGTAGATTATTATCCTGAACATTGGGATTTGGAGATGATGGAACACGATCTTGAGCGGATCGTGGCACTTGGCGCCAATACCGTTAGAATTGGTGAATTTGCATGGCATCTGATGGAAGCAACTGAAGGGCGATATGATTTTTCATACTTTGATCAAGCTATTCAAAAAATGAAAGCCTATGGTCTAAATGTTATTTTTGGTACGCCAACAACCACTTTTCCAGCATGGCTGGCTAAAAAATATCCAGAAATATTGTCCGTGGATGCCGAGGGTCAAAAACGTGTTTTTGGAGGACGGAGACAGTATTGCTATAACTCTGAAATATACAGCGTTAAGTCAAGTCAAATTGTCACTGCTTTACTAACACATTATCAAAGTGAACCCGCTATTGTGGCCTGGCAAATAGATAATGAACTTGGGCATGAGGGCAGTGATCAGTGTTATTGCGAAAGTTGTCATAAAGGTTTTCAAACTTTCCTAAAAGAAAAATATGTAGATATAGAAGTGCTCAATAGGACTTATGGGGCGATATTTTGGGGTCAGACTTATAATGATTTTGATGAAATTCCGATGCCTTTAAAGACGATCACCACGCATAATCCAACATTGCAACTGGACTGGGCAAGGTTTAGATCAAAGAGCATTAATGATTATGCTAAAATGCAAATTGATATTGTGAACAAACTTAAGAGGCCACAACAAAATGTGATTCACAATTTCTTTGGTGGCTTTTTTGAGCGCGCTTATGATCAAAACTTATTGGCATCTCGTCTAGATCGGGTAGCGTATGACAATTATCCTGTGTGGGGTGGTCTTGAAAAACCCATTTCACCTGCTAACATTGCCATGACACATGATTACATCAGGGGTTTAAAAAGAGAAAATTTCTGGATTGTGGAAGAACTCATGGGGGCACAAGGTCATACGGTTATTGGGTATTTGCCACGACCAAATCAGGCGAAAATGTGGTCTTATCAAGCCATGGCTCGCGGGTGTGAAGCGCTACTCTATTTTAGATGGAGGGGCATGACGCACGGGGCTGAGCAGTTTTGCCAAGGGATATTAGATCAAGATGATCAGATCAATGAGAAATACAGAGAAGTGAAAGCTTTTTTTGATGATATCAAACGGTATGAAGTCGTCTTATCAACGCCGATCTTAGCAGAAGTTGCCGTTCTTTATGATTATGACAACAGATGGTCTTGGCAAGCTCAAAGTCAAAGTCACGCTTTTGACTTTACAAATGAGCTTTTGAGAGTCTATGAAGGTTTTTATACTCAAAATATTCACATCGATGTGATCGATATAAAAAAATCATGGGATCAGTACAAAGTGATTGCACTTCCGGTGATGCAGATTGTTGATGACGCTCTATTGATGCGCTTAAAAGCATTTGCAGAAAAGGGTGGACAGGTTATTTTTAGCTTTAGAAGTGGCATTAAAAATAGAGACAATAATTTGAGGCTAGGTGAGAACATTCTCAATGAACTTTGTGGTGTTAAACTCAAAAATTATGAATCTTTGGGACTTAATAATCAGGTTAAATTAAAGACTTCTACACATGAGGCTGCTATAGGGGGGGCCACGATGAGTGTCTGGAGAGATCTTCTTGAACCGACTACTGCTGAGGTGATTTACCGATATGATGACCTATTTTTTGACCAGTACGCAGCAATTACCAAGAACAGCTTTGGTGATGGCACTGTGTATTATGTTGGAGGCGGTCTATCTCAAGTGGCTACCAATGCTTTGATCGAGCAGATATTAAAAGAGACTGGTATATTAACACATAAGAGTGCCAAAGGCCTTGAAGTGGTAAGGCGAAACTCGGGTGAGGACACTTATCTTTTTATCATGAATCATACAGAAAGTAATCAAAGCTATTTAGAACATACGGTTGGTCCATACGAATCTCGGATTATTAATCTAGCAAAAATATGAAATGTACGTGAAAAGAGTTTCGTTGTGTACCACGTACACAACGAAACTCCCCTACTTCTCAAAGTGGGGGTTCATATTCCTAATTTTACGAAGGTAGCGAAGCGGACTGAGTAGACGCTTTGATTTGGGATTATAGACTATATTTTTTCAATGGTCGTCAATAGATCGTTAAAAATTTCGGGTACTGTGCTCATGGCTTTGACTTTATAGACATTTTCACCTGAAAATATCAAGCCTTCATCCACATTTCCCGAAACGGCATTCACAAGCGCTTGGGAAATACAATATGGCGTCGTTTTAATATCACATGTCTTAAGACAATTGACACAGCGCTTTATTTTAGGCGGATTGTTTGCATTTATCTTTTCCAAAAATGGATTTTGAACAGCTCGCCCAGGTAGGCCTACGGGTGAAATGATAATTTTGACATCCTCTTTAACCGCATCAATATAGGCCTGTTTGTAAGCATCACTTGCATCGCATTCTTTTGTGGCTACGAAGCGTGTCGCCATCTGAACCCCGTCACCACCTGCTTTTAAGACTTCTGCAATATCTTCACCTGAATAGATACCACCAGCGACAATCAAAGGAATCTTCTTTTGATATTTTTCTTCATAAGGTTTTAAAATGACTTTTATCTCAGAAATCGTTTTGAAAACGTCATAGTTGTCATTGATAATATCATCGCGATTAAAGCCTAGGTGACCACCAGCTTTTACACCTTCGAGCACAACTGCATCGGGTGCAATGTTGTGATTTCTGTCCCATAACTTTGCGATCAAGCGGGCACCTTTAGAAGAGGAAATAATCGGTGCAATTTTTGTGCTAGAACCTTTGACGAGGCTAGGAAGTTCAGCTGGAATTCCTGCGCCAGAGACGATGAAATCAATCCCCTCTTTAACAGCTTCGCGGACATGCTCCGCATACATATTCATAGCAACCATGAAATTAATGCCAATGGCACCGCCCATGGTCATTTCTTTTGCTTTTCTAATTTCATTCCGCAATGCACGTAAATTGGCTTCAAGTGTATTGTCCATAAAATCGGGTTCTTCAAAACCCAGATTAACACCTGACATAACGCCAAGTCCACCAGCATTTGTAACGGCAGCTGCAAGCCCAGATCTGGTAACGCCAATGCCCATAGCACCTAAAACAATGGGATATTTTATTTTTAAACTTCCAATATCTAAAGTTGGCAATTTCATTTTTCCTCCTAAATCAATCAAACCGTATTTCATGGCTACATGTACTTATAATACAGCATATAATGAAGTGTTTTCAACGCTTGTATGAAAATGCTATAAAAATGCTATAAAAAATTTATAAATACACTGGGAGTATTCCAAAAAAACGCAATAGAAAGGGCTTTTAAGACTTGAATAGATGTTATGATTTATAAATGCATTTAAAAATAATTGTCAAAATCCATAGGAATAATATATAATAGGGATGGGTAACCTTTTTCCAAGATCGATTTTACAAAATATGAAAGGAGCTTGGAAGATGAGTAAAAATGTTAACATTGATTGGAATAATTTAGGATTTGGATATACGAAAACAGATTTTCGTTATGTCTCCATGTGGAAAGATGGCGCTTGGGATGAGGGCAAATTAACTGAAGATAACATGATATCTATCAGTGAATCCTCTACGGCGATTCACTATGGACAACAGTGCTTTGAAGGACTCAAAGCGTATACGACTTCAACTGGAGATGTACAACTTTTCAGACCAGATGAAAATGCAATGCGTATGAATAGAAGCTGTAGACGTGTATTAATGCCTGAAATTCCAGTTGAGAAATTTGTGGATGCGTGTATTCAAGTGGTTAAAGCCAATTTGGATTACGTACCGCCATATGGTACTGGAGCAACATTGTATCTTAGACCTTATGTAATTGGCGTGGGCCATAATTTAGGCGTTAAACCAGCACCAGAATTTATGTTCGGTGTATTTTGTGTACCAGTTGGTGCCTATTTTAAAGGTGGCATGGCACCTGTAAACTTCACCATCGCTGATATGGATAGAGCTGCGCCATATGGTACAGGTGCTGCTAAAGTGGGTGGTAACTATGCTGGCAGTATGATGCCGCATCAAGAAGCTGTTAATAAAGGTTTTGCAGATTGTATTTATCTTGATCCAATGACGCACACGAAGATTGAAGAAGTGGGTGCAGCAAATTTCTTTGGCATCACAAAAGACAACAAGTTTATAACCCCTAAATCACCATCGATCTTACCAAGTATCACGAAATATTCTTTGATGTACCTCGCTGAAAACTATTTAAAAATGGCAGTGGAAGAAAGAGATTGTGAGATTGATAAGATTGATGAGTTTACTGAAGCAGGTGCATGTGGCACAGCAGCAGTAATCACACCAATTGGTGGTATTGATTACAAAGATAAACTGCATGTGTTTTTCAGCGAAACAGAAGTGGGTCCTGTCACTAAAAAATTGTATGATACTTTAGTAGGCATTCAATTTGGTGATGTGGAAGCGCCTGAAGGCTGGATTGTAAAAGTAAAATAAGTTTTTTGAAAGGGTCATACGGTGTATGGCCCTTTTTACATAGATTTATAAGAGGGATGGGTATGCATTAAGGTTTTCTTCTAATAAATAGGATTCAAAAATCTTGAAATATAGATTGCCAAACGTGGGCATTGCCATAAAATGGTGAGTGCCTATATTTAAGGCGTACGCCCATAAGGCAAGTGATTCCCCTTGGATAGGACATTTTCCATACTTGGCATCTCCCATAACGGGATAACCTATTGAAGAAAGCTGCACACGGATTTGATGCTGACGACCTGTTTCTAGTATAATTTCAAGCAGACTTAAAGGGCCATATGCGCTGTCCATATGGGCTATTTTTTTATAATGAAGCTTTGCTTTTAATGTGCCTTGAGAGGCCGTTTTAAAAGCGGTGACATAATTGCTTTTCGTGTCGATTGTCAGATAGTGCGTAAGCGTTCCAGAAGTTTCTAAAGTATCTATAGGGTCAGAAACGACTGTTATATACCGTTTTTCAACTTTGTGGTCAGAGAAACTTTGATTTAACTGCTTCAAAGTAGAGGGTGTTTTAGCAAAAATACAGATCCCACCAGTGTGGCGATCTAGACGATGGACTAAACCGATAAAGGGATCTTCAATGCCACGACTGAACTCAAAGTAATCTTCGAGAAGTGTCAATAGTGAAACTGTGGCGTTTCGATCTGGTTGCATGGGCAGGTTTTGTGGTTTGACAACCACAAGCAGATTCTGATCTTCATATAGGATCTCAGGTATGAGATTGTTTTTGGCATTATGGATTGATTTTTTGTGAATATGAGCGTTCATTCGACAACCTTTCTGATTTATTTTCTAAATCATTGTATAACACCCTTTGGCGTTTATCAAGATGATCATAAGATAGAGTATGATAAATTCCCAAAAAAGAAAAAAGCCATTACAAATGTAATGGCGTGGTTGACATAACCTAAAATGCTGTTTTAAGATCGTAAATATGATAGTCCATTGGAAGTTCATCCACTATGAATTTCCCTAAAAATCCAGAGTGACCTGCTAATTTTTGTTCAATGATTTGAGTTTCAGTTGCTGATAACTCAGTTTTCAGAAATGCACCCGTTGATTTGCATTTAATACCGATTTGATTATTCTTCATAACCAATTCACCGAACACATTTGAATCCGATTGATTTCCGTCAGCCATAAAATAAGTACCATCTTCAAGTAGTAGATAATTTTTCATTGCTTTCCTCCTATTCTTGTCTCTCTGGACAACTTTAATAATTGAAAGTGCATCTTTATGCAATTGACTGTATAAATATTTATTAGAATTATTATACCACATTGAGTGAACAATGCAATAGAAAAACACAAAAAGTTTGTCTTGAATAGTTTTAATAAAATAGGGTATAAATCTAAATTAAGGAGGTGCTTTCTCTTATGAGTAACTCAATTAATAACCTTAATCATTATAATGTATCTGCATCTGAAAGGGAAGTTAATTTTGAAGAAAAAAATCAAAAGAATGCTTCAGAGCATGTGGTTCAGTTAGGGGGTCATACAAAGGCCGACAAAATAGTAGAACCTGAAAATCGAATCGATAGACTTAAAGAGATTTATGGTGAAAAAGTTTTAAAACAAATGGGCATTACAGCATGTGAAACTTGTCAGTCCAGAACTTATGTAGATGGCTCTGATGATCCAGGTGTTTCTTTTAAGACGCCAACGAATATATCTCCTGAAGCTTCAGATGCCGCTGTGGCATCTCACGAAGGTGAGCATGTTGCCAATGAAACTGCCAAGGCTGAAAGTGAAGGTAGAGAAGTTGTTTCACAAAGTGTCAGAACTTTTAAAGCGGTTTGCCCCGAATGCGGCAGAATGTATACTTCCGGTGGCGTGACACATACAACTACTCAAAATAAATCAAATTATAGTACGCAAAATCAAAATTTTCAGGGACAATTACTGGATATGACGGTATAATGAAGTTAATATAACCCTTGGGGAGATGGCTCCCACTTTAAGAAGTGGGAGCCATCTCCCTAATTCAGTGGGAGTCTAAACTCCCACTGAATGCAATCCGATAGGATTGCGCAAGGGTTACGAAGGCAGCGAAGCGGACTGAGTATGATACTACAAATAGTCTGTGCGCAATTGCGCAAGGGTTACGAAGGCAGCGAAGCGGACTGAGTATGATACTACAAATAGTCTGTGCGCAATTGCGCAAGGGTTACGAAGGCAGCGAAGCGGACTGAGTATGATACTACAAATAGTCTGTGCGTAATTGTAGCAAGGGTTACGAAGGCAGCGAAGCGGACTGAGTATACACTTTTATAATGAATTAGAGGATATATTAATGGATAAAGCCAAAAGGAAGACACACATTTTAAAGGTAGCAAAAGCTTGTTTTGAGGCGTATGGGTTCAATCAAACCTCGATGGACTATTTAGCTCAGCAATGTGAGTTAACTAAGAGAACAGTATATAAGTACTATAGAAGCAAGGATGAGCTCTATTTTGATTTAGTTTGTGAATCTTTCATGAAATTTGAATCCAAGTACCTTACAATAGATGCCTCTATGAGTGCAATTGATCAGATCAACACACTTATGGACTGCTATATTGAGTTTTTTGAAGAAAGTCCTTTTTTTGCGAACTTGATGGTGACACGTAAGGTGTATGAACAAGAAGACCCGCTTGTCCTTGAAAAGATAAAGCGTATTGAAACTTATGCTAAAGGAATACCATTACCTCAATTTATTGAAAAGGGTATCCATGAAGGCAGTTTGCGAGACGATATTGAGCCCTATCAGCAAGCGCTAATCATTTGGGGGGCTTTACACGGTGTTATGGAGATTGCGGTGAACAAAACGCGGTTAATTGAAAATAGAGATATCAAGTCGTTTTTACTGAGGTCAAAAGCGATGTTAATCCAATCTATGCGCCAATAGTTAAGAAATGAATTAAGCACTTATTTCGAAAAAGAAATGAGTGTTTTTTGTGAAAAGAGTTGCATGAATATGAAAGATAATGTATAATTACTTAAAAATAATTCTTGCGAAAAGGGAGTGATTGTGGTGAAGGAAAAAATAATCGTTGTTTACAGTGAGGGCACCAATGGCGCATCTATGTTGGAATGGATGGAAAGGCAAGTGAATACTGAAATCGTAGCTGTAAATTTTTCAAGTGATGATGCTTTCCTATTATCCAACACTGCAATGATCGTAGGTGCTAAAAAAGTTTATATGATAGATTTGGTTTCAGCCATTGAGCCTTTACAAACGCTTGAAGATTTGATTACAAGCAAAGTGCTCAAGATAGCAGCTAAAGAAAATGCAAGCTCTATTGTGGCAGCTGATGATACTTGTCAGTGGTTGATGAAACACAATCCATCGATAAAGATCATGCCGTTAGTTTCATAGAAAAGCCAGATGCATCATTTTTGAATGATGCATTTTTTTAAGCCTTTTGGTTGAAATTGTAAAAAACACAAGACAAAATGTCATAAAATAAACGTATTGTGTTAATTAATAATGTACAGTGATACATTAATTATTGGAGGGTGTATGAAAGGATATTTGGTATTAGAGGATGGATTTGTCCTCGAAGGGAAATTATTTGGCTCTCTCGAAAAGAGCATTGGAGAGGTTGTCTTTAATACAGGGATGACAGGATATGAAGAGATCATCACAGATCCATCTTATTTTGGACAAATGGTGATTTTAACCTACCCAATCATCGGCAATTACGGCATCAATCTAGAAGACATCCAATCGGTTGGACCTCAAATCAAAGGTCTTATTGTAAGAGAATTTGTAGGGCATTATTCAAATTGGAGAGGTAAAATGACACTCTCTGAATATTTGGAATCACATAAAATCATCGGAATAGAGCAATTGGATACCAGAGCACTTGTCAAACATATCAGGGATAAAGGCACCATGATCGGCGTTATTGTCACAGAATCTGTTTTTAACTCAGTCGGTGGCGATCTTCAAATTTTGTTTGCTCAAAAAGACAATTTGGTCAGTGGGGAAGCGCTTCTTGAAGCGGTTTCCACAAAAGAGAGTTACACAATGGACGTTGCTACTGAGAAAAATGATTACAAAGTAGCAGTGCTGGACTTTGGAATCAAACGTAATATATTAGAATCCTTGGCATTAAGATCAGGACATGTAAAAGTATTTCCGGCATTCACAAGTTATGAGGACATCATGGCTTATAATCCTGATGGTGTGTTTTTATCCAATGGCCCTGGCGATCCTGAAGACTATCAAAGCGTTGTAGAAGTGGTAAAGCAATTGCTTGATTCAAAACCTGTATTTGGCATTTGCTTAGGACATCAATTGATTGCACTTGCACTGGGTGCAAAGACTCAAAAACTTAAATTTGGTCATAGGGGTTCTAATCACCCTGTTAAGGATATAAACCTGAATAAAGTGATGATCACCTCTCAAAATCATGGTTATGTCGTTGTCAAAGAAACACTTGAACCCCTTGATGTTACTGTAACACATCTCAATGTTAACGATGACTCAATAGAGGGCTTAAAACATAATTACAAACCTGTTTTTAGTGTTCAATACCATCCAGAAGCGTCACCAGGACCTGGTGATTCTGCTTATTTGTTTGATCAATTTATTGCGATGATGGAGGAGACTAAAAATGCATAATCATATAATCGAAAAAAAGAGAAGAGTGCTGATCATAGGTTCTGGTCCTATCGTCATTGGACAGGGTGCTGAATTCGACTATTCTGGAAGTCAAGCTTGCAAAGTGCTGAAAGAAGAAGGCCATTATACCATTTTAGTGAATAACAATCCTGCAACGATTATGACGGACCGTGAAATGGCAGATGCCATTTACCTTGAACCCGCTCAAATTGATTTTATTGAAAAAATAATTATCAAAGAAAAGCCAGATGCAATTATTCCGGGAATTGGTGGTCAAACAGGTCTTAATGTGGCAGTTAACCTTCACGATCTTGGACTTTTAGATAAGTATAAGATTGAAGTGTTAGGCACTTCTATTGAAGGCATAAAAAAGTCTGAGGACAGAGAAGGCTTTAAAAAGGCAATGGAGAAAATCGGGATTCCAGTGCTTCAAAGTTATGCAGTGACGACGTATAAAGAAGCGCTTGCCTGTTTAGACCATCTTGATTTGCCTGTAGTGGCACGACCTGCGTATACGCTTGGTGGGACTGGTGGCGGTATCTGTCATACGATGGAAGAATTCGAAGCGATCGTCAAAAGAGGGATAGCACTTTCGCCTGTAAACCAAGTGCTTATTGAGAAATCACTTATGGGATGGAAAGAAATTGAATATGAGCTCATGAGAGATTCGGCTGGCAACTGTATCACGGTTTGTAACATGGAAAATATAGACCCGCTTGGCGTTCATACGGGTGATAGCATCGTGGTGGCACCTTCGCAGACGTTAAGTGATAAAGAATATCAAATGCTTAGAAAAGCGGCAATTGATATCGCAGCTGAACTTGAAATCGTAGGGGGATGTAATGTTCAATATGCACTTGATCCTAAGAGTTTTCAGTTCTATGTGATAGAAGTCAATCCAAGGGTAAGTCGATCGTCAGCACTGGCGTCAAAGGCAACTGGTTATCCAATTGCAAAAGTTTCGACTAAAATAGCACTCGGTTATCAAATGGACGAAATCGTCAATGACATTACTCAAAAGACAAAAGCGTGTCATGAACCCGCTTTAGATTACTGTGTGGTCAAGTTTCCCAAATGGGCTTTTGATAAATTTCCAGAGGGCGATAAAAGTCTAGGCACTACAATGAAGGCAACTGGAGAAGTAATGGCCATTGGCAATAACTTTGAAGCGGCGTTCTTAAAAGCGGTGCGTTCGCTTGAGCTCAATCAATACAGCTTAATCTTTGAGCCCCTTAAAAAGATGGTTTTAGATGAATTATTTGAAGAAATTGCAAAACCTAAAAGTGATCGCATTTTCTATGTGGGGGAGCTTTTAAGAAGAGAAGTCAGTATACCAAGCATTCACGCACAGACGGGGATTGATTTCTTTTTCCTTCATAAACTCAAAAAAATCATCACTTTTGAGAATTTGGTGAAAAAGTCTACGCTGGAGTCCATCGGGAAAGTTGAATTGCTTGAAATGAAAAGAATCGGCATGTCTGATGCCTTTCTGTCCAAACACTTGCTTGGAAATCCGGACGAGATGAGCATTAGAGCTTATCGAAAGCGTTTGGGGATCATTCCAACTTATAAGATGGTGGATACTTGTAGCGGCGAATTTGAGGCTCTTACACCATACTACTATTCCACATATGATCAATTCGATGAGAATATGCGTACGGATAAGAAGAAGGTCATCGTTATCGGTTCAGGGCCAATTAAAATTGGTCAAGGCGTTGAATTTGATTATTGTTCAGTTCATGGGATTAAAGCGGTAAAAGCACAGGGCTATGAAGGTATTATCATCAATAACAATCCTGAAACGGTGAGTACAGATTTTGATGTTTCTGATAAACTTTATTTCGAGCCAATCACCGTGGAAGATGTTTTAAACATTGTAGACTTCGAAAAACCAGATGGCATCATAATTCAGTATGGTGGTCAAACGGGATTGAAATTGGCTGAAATATTAAAGGATTTAATCATTGGAACTTCTTTTGAGAATATTGAGGCTTCTGAAAATAGAGAAGATTTTTACAATTTATTGGATAAAGTGGACATTCTTCATCCAGAGGGTTTAAGTGCCAATAATGTGGAAGAAGTGATGACCATTGCCGAGGGGTACGGATTTCCAGTGCTCATAAGACCGAGTTATGTCATCGGCGGACTAGGGATGAAAATCATAGATGATGCAGATCAACTCCGATCATATTCGAAGATGCTATTTGCACTTGGAAATGATGAATTGCTTGTGGATCGCTATATACTGGGCATGGAAATCGAAATTGATGCCATTTGTGATGGTGAGGAAATTTTGATCCCAGGCATTATGGAACATCTTGAGCGTGCAGGAATTCATTCAGGTGATAGTATATCTATTTATCCTTCAAAGGCTTTAACCGAATCATTAAAAAAAGATTTGTATATTTTAACTCAGAAATTATCTAAGACTTTTGATGTTCATGGGCTTATGAACATTCAGTTGGTTGAAAAAGAGGGTCAATTCTATTGCATCGAAATCAATCTTAGAGCATCGAGAACAGTGCCGTTTTTAAGCAAGATTACAGGGGTTCCTATGATTGAGCTTTCAACACGTGTCATGTTGGGACAATCACTTTCAGATATGGGATATGGCTTAGGGCTCTATCCTGAAAAATCTGTATATGCAGTGAAAATTCCAGTATTCTCAAATGATAAGCTCATAGGGGTTGATGTTGAACTGGGTCCTAATATGAAGTCAACGGGTGAAATGATGTGCATTGAAACCACCGTGGATAAAGCACTTGCAAAAGGGTTTATGGCCATCGGCAATTCTTTTGATCATCACGGCAAAGTCGTTTGTATCATTGATTCTATCGACAGTAAAACCGCAGAGGCACTTGAGATTATGAAACAGTTTCAGTTGATTGGCTACGAACTTGTATCTGATCGGGAGACGGCTGATTTGATGAATCAACATGGGATAGATTTGAAATTCGATACTGTGGTTGAAGCGATCTATCAAGTATTTGATGAAGAGCATGTGAAATTTGTCGTGACAAATCTCTCAGGAGGCGAAGCTAAAAAGACTTTTAATATCAGGCGTTTTGCCACAGAAAAGAAAATTCCATGTGTGACGGCTTATGATACGTATTTATCATTTGTGAATATCTTATCTAAACCGGAAATATTTAGTAATTTAGAAGTGTTTGATATCAATGCTTTAGCTTAAAAAATGCGTTTTGAACTCAATCTAATTCACAAGCAGAGCCGCACCCTCCAAAATTGTTTTGGAGGGTGTTTTGATTATAAATCATTAGTTTTCGCCTAGCTTAGAATGAATTTGGTAAAATTATGCAAAATAATGTAAAAATGTTCTTTATTTTACTTAATCTCATATGTTATACTTAAAAAAATACATTTATTGTTAAGTGATAATCGTAATATCACAACATTGTGACGGATCATAGTGTGATTCGCCAGATAGAGAAGGAGGAAGAGAGATGCATCACGAAGATCAGGTAAAAGTCTTTATAACTCAAAATATTAGACACAAGAAAGAACTCAAAATTGAAGATGAGGGTACACGAGAACTTTTCGGCATAAAACCCGAGATACATGTTAGAATTCATAAAAAATAGTTGCCTCAGAGGCGTATCGATCATTAGATATCATTCTACCTTTCGATTTCTAGTCCTCACTATGCGGTGGCGTAACCTTCATGTATTATATGTCACACAGAAGAACGATATGACAAACCAATAAAGACCACAAAAAAACAGATCAAAGAGGAGAATATTTTATGAAACTCACTAAAATCTTAACCACAACCCTATTAACCCTAACCATCCTAACACAAACTATAATCGTAGCACAACCTTCGTTTGCATCATCCACCCCCACCGACATCTCTGGCCACTGGTCAGAACCCTTCGTTACTTCACTTGTCAGCCAAGGCGTAATCTCAGGATATCCTGATGGGACGTTCAAACCCGATAAATCCATCAGTAACGTGGAGTTTCTATCCCTAACCCTTAAAGCCATGAATGAAACCATCCCAACGATACAAAATAACGAAACATGGGATATGCCGATCATGAAAAGAGCATCCGAACTTGGACTTGTTAAAACAGGTGAGCCCATGGCAGATGCTACAAATGAAATCACAAGAGAACAAGCAGCAACCATCCTTTATAGAGCATTACAGATCAAAGAGGGGATCCAGTATGACCAGTGTTACACGTCAATACTGGATCAAGTGATATTCGACCATGACCAAATTGAAAGCGCATACAGAGATAGCGTTTATAGTATGCTTCAAAAAGGTGTGTTTACTGGTAATTCGAATCACTTTGATGCTAAAGGGCTTATGACACGTGGTGCTTCGTGTGTGGTGATTGAGAGGGTGCTCGATAAGGGGAAAAGGGCTAATCCAACAAAAACAAAAAATGAATTTAGGGTGTTTGTTGATTTAAAATACCCTATTGAAAGTAAAAACAGCATTCAAATGCCTTTTGAAAATGGCAAACCCGTTATTGATAATGAAAAAGTAATCTCCGAATTAAAGCAACATGAGAACAATACATTTTCAGGATTTTTATACGATTACTATTACTATGATGATTACATTAACGAAAAATGGTCTGCACCAGGATATGATAATTATGAAGCCAAAAAAGAATATACAGATTCACTAATAAGCATCGGCATTGAAGCTATGAAAGTTTTTTATAATTATGATTATCAAGCGGATATGAAGACTTATCAAAAATCGCTTCAATGGGTATCTGCGACAAATAATCCTAAAAAAGATCGTATTGAGAGTTTGATCAATTCCATTCAAAGCAATACTTTGATTATGGAGAGTCAATTTATAACAGATAAAACCCTTTTCTATAATAGTTCTGATGGATATCCCAGATTGAGAGGACGCTTGTATTTTACTTTTAAATCGCCAAGCCAAAAAGCAGAAATGTTTCAAACACATTTTAATGATGTTGTTGTGAAACTTAAAGTTGACCAGTGGTATTATATTGATCTTGAAGCCTTAGTAGGTGATTACGGTGCACATAGTGGTGTTGAATGGGAACACAGCACGCCAAATTATGCTAATAATTACTATCTTACAGACTTTATCCCTGTTACCCCTTCTAATTAAGGAGTCAATAAAAGATGAAAAAAAAAATAAGTATTTTTTTAATATTTGTATTATTTATAAACTTGATCATGCCATTTGATTTTTCAGAAAACGATGTTATAAATCCATACAACAAATGGACCAATGCATTTGATTTCGTAACAAACACCCCCACAGTGAGCACAGGTATTGCCTTTAGAACCGTTGGTTTTAAAGCCTATTTCACACAAAATGGTAAGAACTATGAAGCATTTTTTTTAGGACAAAATTACGATTTTGTTGAATACAAAGATGAAAAAGGTAAAACGTGGTCAACAAACTATTTCCACGTCCCCCTAAGCCCAGACAATACCATCCAAAATGAAGGCATTCCATCCATCTTTGAAGCTTTTGAGAAAACCTATAAGGACTCTGCTGATCGAGTGAACATCGCTGAATTTTTCGCAAAGGATAACATTCTTAAGTTAGATGCCGTTTTTGCAAAAGTAAAGAACAATGTGCCACAAGGCTCAATTTTCATCGGCGCAAATGGTGAACTTATTCCTGAGGGTACAATTTGGAAAACAGAGTCAGAATTTTTAGGTTCGGGGATTGACTGGAATTCAGACACACTTAAAGCTGTACATGAAGATTATTACGGCATACTATTAGGTTTTCCACCACAACCAGTGGGAGAACCTAAACCCGAAATAAACGGCACGGTTGACAGTGTAAGAGCCGTTAGACCTGTTCATACTTTCAAAGAAGGACAAACGATTCAGCTCGATGCAACGGGCAGCACATTTCCAAATAAGAGTATGCCCCTTATTTATAAATGGAAATACCGAAAAATTGGCACATCCACTTGGTTGCCAGTCATTATGTCAAGTTCGGGGACGCCGTTTAAAAACAGTCTTGAAGTTGGGGAATATGAAGTTGAATTATCAACGGCAGCAGTCTGTTTTAGAGCTTGGTGGAATACTTCGGTTGAAGTACCTTCTAAAACGCCTGCAACCACTCGAGTTGTCATTGAAAAGAACGCGAATCCCCTAGCAACCGCAATCGTAACTTCACCACCCGAAATCATGCTCGAGGACACACAAAATTCAATCAGCATCCCAGTTACTTTAAACACAAAAGTACTGAATGTAGAGCAGACAGATATTTTATCCGTGGAGCTTCAACTCTCCACCTATGAAAARGATCAAAAAAAGTCGCAATTTTTTTATCCAAGCCTTAGCCAGAGCATGGCATATAGCTTTACGATTCCTTACTACGGCATCCCTAAAACTCAAATATTCGAAGGKAGGGCAATCGTCACCCTAAAGGGGGGTGGGATGATMGAATCGCCCATAGCGAGAAGCTCAACCTACCTTTACAAAAACGCTAACAATTTACCCCCAGTGCCAGTGCTTGACATGCAAGCAGAATCCTTAATCGGCAGTACACGGATATCAGGGGGACGCTCATATGATCTTGATGGTACAATAGAAACCTATGATTTTTCCATACCAGGCATTGGCTTTAATCAAGAAGATTCCAAATCATATGCATATCCAGAATTTAAAGGCACAGGGAYATTTCAAGTCATTTTGGGCGTAACCGATGATGACGGCGCAAGAAGTGAAACRGGTGGTTATATCAAAATAACACCGCCACATCCCTCAATAGAACTATCCAGTTCTGGCTACTATAAGGAAAACAGAAAAATCACACTAAGTGCCATAAACTATAGCGAATACTCTAGCCCAGTRGGTGAGCACTACAACTGGACAATCACACYCATGGACGTTATAAATCCTCAAAGCAACGTTAAAATGGTTTCGGCACATGGCAAACAGATTGATGTRCTTATGAAAAAAGAGGGCAAATACCTTGTGACCTGTACAGGGACAAATACTTATAGTCTAACCGATACCAAAACCATGATTTTAAACATATCAGAGGACTTACCACCAAGTATGGTGATTGACAGCACAACCCCACAGTTTAGAAACAGTGAACAGAAAGCCACTATCACCGCTTACGATCATTCGTATTCGACAGATGGCGACTCTGTTCAAAATAGAACATGGTCATACCGATTTGACAGCGACAATGATGGTCTTTTTACAGATGAAACTGCGGTAAACATAAAGGCCACCACGGACTATACAGATAACGCATTGAAATTTGATGTAACACACGTTGGCCAGTATGAAATTACATTAGCGGTAACGGAAAGCTTTGGCCAAGAGACCATACCTCATTTTATCACACAAGCAGACTACAAAACGGGAACGACAAAATGCATTGTCACCGTAGACAACTATAAGCCAGTGGTCAACTTCATGGCAGTGAATGAAAAAAAGATTGACATTGATGTAATGACAGACTATGAAGGTCAAGACCTTTTAGATCTTGAATCCAAGCTGAATTTAATGGTAAATGAAAGCTATGACCAATTTTTGAATATCAAATTCAATGTGATCTCAGAAAAAAAATACCTTGGACGCTATCTGCATCCAGATGCRACTGGSTATATAAATGTGACCAACGCAGACACTGAAAAATATCCTGTTGCCTATTGGAACGGCCTACTGGAGTATTCAGATCACACCTATGTGGTCTCATACACCACATCACGTCTTTATACCAACAAAACACAAACCACAGAAGGGACTTTTCCTGCACGGATCATTAAAAGTTATCAAATCCATAATGGTGCAGGTAAGCTCTGGCTTCTTGAAAATGGAGACGTTTACTTTTTGGGCACAACATCGACCAATAGTATTGGTTTTTGGGGAAGTGATCAAATTTTTGTCCTAGCYCCCATTAAAATATTGAGTGATGTGAAACAACTTGTAGGTGGTGATGATAAGTACTATATGCTCACAAAGAGTGGCGATGTATATGCCATTGGCAGYACTTATAATTATGTTTTTGGTGTAGGATCGTTCTTTACATCTTGGGAAAATGTTGCAGACTATAGGTGGATTGTMAGYGTAACATCAGATGAATCGGGGGGACACCCTTATAGCTATGGCTCTTATAATAATGTGACGGGTTATTATAATGCGACAAAGGTACAGGGGTTAACCGGTATAGATTATCTTTGGTCAAATGGTGTAACCGTAGTGGCCCGTAAAAATACTGGAAAGTGGTACGGCTATGGCTTGGGCCTAAATGGATTTGGTATGTCAACGGGTTTTGTCAATGTGCCACCTGCTTCTATATCAGGCGCTTACTCATATACAATACAAACGATGTACAATACAAAATACGTTTTCGAGGGTTCAAACCAGATCGTCGAACTGACCAACTTATCTCATTTAGATGCGCAGATAGGCGGTATAGAAAAAATAGAACCCAATAAAGCCTATGGAAARGAKGGACACCTTTACACATTCAAAGAGACACCCACAATCCTAGAAGGTGAAGAAACGTTTACAAATGGGTTAAATGTGCCTGAGGGCATCCAGTATGTCGTTAAATATTCGGGTCCTGGCTATGTAACGGTGATCTATCCAAGGCAAGTCACACATTCTGACTTTACCTATTCTAGAGGAGAAAAATGGCAAAATACGATTAATCTAAGGTCAATACCATTTGTTTATACATCTGTTGATGAAATTGATGCAAGTCAAACAAGCAGCGCACCTTATTTAAATTTAATTCCAAAAGTGGATAAACTCAAAATCTCTTCTCGTTATGAATATGCATCAATATTTACAATCAATTCGGTGTCAAAGTCATTTTGGCTATCCCCAACGGATCAAACCCCTATTTGATTATAAATATCTTGCTTATAAAGAGATGTACACCTATTCTCATAAGACTTATAATCCTTGGGTTAATGTTGATCGTGATGACGACGATGGGAATGATCGTTCGGGTCCAGGATATGATTATTATTTTAATGTTACAATTGGGTCTACCGTTGCTTTAAAAGAATCACCTTATCAAGTCGGTTGGAAAACCTATGGGATAGATGTCGCTAAAATCAAAACAAGTACGTATAGAACAGGCTCGAGTAAATACCTTCTGTACCTTGCAAAATCGGATTCTTTTAAAAAGGTATCTCAAGATTTAGAAGATTTTATAAAAGCGCATGACATCGCTGTGAGAGTCTCCACAAAAGCCTCTTATGTTGATGATACTTCCATTTCAGCGACTGAAACCAATTTGAGAAATCTGATRACAGCAAATCCAAAGGGCAAACAATATTCAGAGCATGCTATTGATGCAATGCTTGAAGACATCATAGCCGAAAACAAAATTCAAATTGCACCCGATGGTGGGACTTACRTGATATTAGGCGAAGACACCATCACCTACGACAAATTTTACCGAGACCTTGAAAACGACTCGAAACTCTCAGAGCGGTCAAGTGCCCTTCACGACAAAGACTACTTTGAAAACACAATGGGTTTATCCGCCTATCACAATCAAGTATTAGCCGTACCCCTGACCACCTTTGACAAAGTGGGCAAATTTACCATCGAATACAGAGCAACAGACAAACCCAGCACCAATGCAAGATTTATAAGTTACAACAGAACCTCAGACCCAGCCACCTTAAAAGTCTATGTACACAGACGGCCCATAGCAGACTTTGACATCACTTACAACTACAGCGCCGCAGACATAGGCATCACCCTAAACGATCTATCCTATGACCTWGACCACGGCTCAATGGCAAACAAAGGCATTATCAAATGGGACTGGGCATACAAGATCAATGGCGAGACCACATGGCACACAGGCAAGCCTACAAATGTTAACTATAAAGACACCCTTGAAATCGCAYTGACAGTCACAGACCTAGAAGGGGCGACCTCGAAGATCAATCAAAGGGTGTTTATAATGCCTGATGAAATGCCCATAACCCTGACCAGCACCCTAATCACAGAAAGACCAGAATTTAACACCCAAAGTATCCCCGCATCAGAAATTCTAAAACTCAAAGACATAAAAGTGAACACCACCTTAGCACATGGCATAGAAGTCACTTTAAAAAACAACGCTGGCACAACCCTTAAAAAGGACATTGCCTACACCAATAGCTCTACCGCTCACTACACCGAACCAAATGCAAGCGAAAGGCGCTGGCATGACATCACCATAGAGATTCCAGCGCCTTACAAAGATGGGGACTATCAAATCGAACTCGCCCTAAAAGACCTAAAGACGCGCACAAGTGTAGACTATCCGATTTCGGGCGAGGACCAGATGATCAACACACACCCTTTCAAAGTGAAGACACCCGTTAAAATCACCGCATCACTCACCGCAGAAAGTGGCAACACCTATGACCTCAAAGGCATCACAGGGCGATATTCAAACGAGACCCTCGTCAGACTCTTTTCAGGGACCCCCTATGAAAAGACCTTCGCTCTATCCAAAACCTCAGAAACGCATAAAGCGAATCGCCTGGAAGACGAAGAGACATGGAAGCGCAATATAAAAGTCATCGCAACAGATCCAGTCACAGGTGCACCAGCACCCTCAGGACAGTACACCGCAAGGTTTGAAACCCAGACGCTATCAGGGAACCGTGCCATAGACGAAGTCTCCTTTGACTATCAACCCGTAACCGTCAAATACTTCGATGCCATAGGCTACTGGAACCACTGGAGAGGACAGACCACACTCAAGGGCGAAGTCACCACCATAGAACCTCACCGGTTTCTATCACACGAATGCGTGATCTTTGAAGCCTTAATCCAAGGGGATATAGAAAGGGCGCTCCTAAGGCTCAGCCCAGAACTGGAATCCATGACCTACTGGGACAAGTACAACAACGTCTACCGCTATGAAGATGACTTTAAAACGAGATACTACTTCCCAGAACGCCTAAGACGCACCAAGAAAACCGCAGAAGGTGACCTCTGGCAATTTGAATAC
The DNA here is from genome assembly GCF_001748365.1 of Fusibacter sp. 3D3. Taxonomy (GTDB): domain Bacteria; phylum Bacillota; class Clostridia; order Peptostreptococcales; family Acidaminobacteraceae; genus Fusibacter_A. Next base: position 82,154 of record NZ_BDHH01000008.1, read on the forward strand.
GCCCTGCCCTATGCAGACTCCACCCAGAGCTTTGAGAACGAGCGCCTAAAGCCGAGCTATAAAGCCACACTCTACGTCATCCCAAAGGGCGTGGACTGGCACGGTGACTATAACACAGAGGGCATGATCAAAATGGAGATCACCGACATCGACATCACAGGCAACATCTATGACCTGCTCTACATTGAGCCGGTTCGGGGGAATCGGGAGTAGGAAGTAGGAAAGTAAAAAAAGGTAGAAACCATTTATAGATGCTTATACGTCTTAGAAATGCAATAAAATGCCAGTGCATAAGCACAAGCCGTAAATAAAAACATCACTTTAAAACTGATGAGATCCACCACTGCACCCAAAATAAGTGGACCTGTTATAGCCGCAAGCGAAGAAGCGAAATAATAAAGACCTGTATACGTACCAATTTTATCTTCGCTTGTCTGTTCTACAACCAAGGGGTAGGAATTGATGTTGATGAGCGCCCAAAAGAACCCACCTATAAACATCAAAATCATCATGATGAGCGTTGAATAGGGCACGATCGTTCCAATGGATGCAAGAAGAATAAAAACTATCGTATCACCAAGAAGACCGATTAAAATCGTGCGACGTTTTCCAAGTTTGCTGCCTATAAAGCCTGAGGGAATCGCAAAAGTTAAAAATGAAAGCGCAAAAAAGCCTAAAATGAGAGAGGCATCTGCAACTTCAAGCCTTAAGAACTGAACACAATAATTGCTAAAAGTGGCTTCGACACCTTGATATCCTACAAACCAAAAGAAAATGGCAATTAGAATCCAAGCTGTTGAATGATTGGGATCGCGGTATATTTCAGATAGAGAATGCCTGAGACTTGGCATTTCTTCTTCAGAGCGGACACCCGTATTCGGTTCTTTTATAAACCTAAGGAGCATAAAAAGTGCTAATAGCATAAGAAGTGCAGTTGTAAAAAAGGGTAGATTAGGGTTTGCACGGTACAAAAAAGACCCTCCCACAAGGACAAAGACCGAAGCGAGGCCGCCCATGAAATTAATGATCCCATTGGCTTTGCTTCGAAGCGGTGCAGGGGTAATATCGGGCATAAGAGCCACAGTAGGTGCTCTGTAAATCGCCATTGAAAAATTGAGCATGGTGATTGTAATCATAAAAGTTAAAAAATTAAGATAATGTGGCAATAGAATAAATGCAATTGCAGAGAGGGGAATACCAACCATGAGATAGGGCATGCGCCTTCCAAAACGTGTATGCGTGCGATCACTTAATGAGGCAATAAAAGGGATTAAACTTACCGCCAAGATATTATCAAGCGTCATAATGGCATTAATCTGGAATTGACTATCCATAAAGTCTCTTAGAAAAATAGGGACATAGATATTATACAGTGGCCAAACGAGGCTTACTGCAAAAAATCCGAGCCCTAATATGAAGGTTTGTTTAATATTGAGCTTCATACGACCTCCTCATCAAAAAGTGCCAGTATTTTATCTGGGCAATCTGTTATGATTGCGTTTATTTGTTGATCAATGAGTTGCCTTGCAACTTGAGGATCATTAAGCGTATAGGTGTTGATTTTGACTTCTTGCATCAAGAGCCCTTTTAAATGGTCGCCGCTCAGTGTCAAGTAATGTGGATGATAAAAATCAGCGTGAATTCGATCTAAGTAAAGCCAAGGTTCAATGAGCAATGCCGTCGTTAAAGCACCTGTTAATACGGACGCATCCAGTTCTTTAAGCCGCACAAGCGCTCGGTGATCGAATGAAGAAAAGATCAATTGATTCTTATTCAAATAATTCAAAGCAAGTTTTAGAGTGCGTTCTTCAATATCAGGATAAAATTGGCTTCCTGCTTTGAATTCAATATTGAGTATGCGAGGTTCTGAAAGCGGTTGTTCTCTTTCAAATTTCGAAAATAATTCAAGGACTTCTTTTAGTGAGGGAATCCTCTCTTTTAAATTATTTTGATAAAGGGTCATCGTGCTTAGTGCTCTATATGTAAAATCATAGATAGAACCACTTTGACCAGTCATGCGTTCAAGTTCAAAATCGTGAAAGACGACGATTTCCCCATCTTTAGAATAGTGAATATCCAGCTCTAAACCATGAGCGCCAATTTCTAATGCTTTTTGGAAGGCAAGTAATGTGTTTTCAGGGTATAAACTTCTAAAACCTCTATGGGCTAATACTTTAGTACTCATTATTGGACCTCTTTCTTTAGGCGCAGATCCTATTTTGACCTAACGCAAACTAATCCGTATAAAAAAACAGTGAGCAGATCTGCTCACTGTTCCTATTCGATATGGATTGATATAAATCCTTTATTTTGGATGAATCTCCTTTATATTTAACCTATATTTTACAATTAGAGCGCATCAAAATGTGCTTCTTCAAAAGTGATCATCTCTAGGTTCATATAACATGCAGCTTCGACGATATTAAAGGCAAGAAGTGCACCACTACCTTCGCCAAGGCGCATATTCATATCTAAAAAAGGATCAAGATTGAGATAATCTGTGGCAATTTTAGCCCCTTTTTCGAGTGAATAATGTGAAGGAATTAAGTAGTCTCTTACCAGTGGGTTGAGCTTACAGGCGATAATCGCAGAAACCGTAGAGATAAAACCATCGATGATAATGGGCACTTTCTTATAAGCACCACCGATCATAGTGCCCGCCATGCCAGCGATATCAAGGCCACCTACTTTGGATAGAATATCCAGTGGATCATCTGCATTGGGTTTATTGATATCAATAGAACGTTTAATCACATCCGCTTTATGAGCCAATTTTTCCAGTGGAAAGTTCGCACCAATCCCTGTGATTTCACTTGGATCAATCCCTGTAATCACAGACAGAACAGCAGTGGACGTTGAGGTGTTTCCAATCCCCATTTCGCCAGTGGCCAAGATTTTTGCGCCATTATCGACAGCTTTTAGGGCTATTTCGATGCCAACTTCTAATGCCTTGATCGCTTCATCACGTGACATTGCAGGGCCTTTGGTCATATTATGCGTACCGTACATCACTTTTTTATTGATGACATATGCATCTTCTATGTCGGTCATAACGCCGATGTCCACGGCGTAGATTTTAGCATTCATTTGTTTGGCCAGCGCGCCTGCACCCGTTAATCCTCTTGGAATATTAAGAGTCTGAATATAAGTCACATTTTGAGGCGCAGAAGCGATGTCTTCAACACATACCCCGTTATCAGCGCACATGACAATAAGTGCTTTTTCATCTGTCATGGGATAGGCTTCTCCTGTGATACCAGATACTTGAATCACAAGATCTTCTAATTTCCCCAGAGAGCCCTGTGGCTTATTGAGATTTTCAACGCGATTTCGAACAGTTGCCATCATATCGCGATCAATCTCTGTAATACCGGCTAATACTTTTTTTAACATGAATATCCTCCTTCAATGACATGGCGTAAAGGCATAAACTTTATGCAAATGGCACAAAAAAAGCCCATTACTCCTAGAGTAATGAACTTTGCCTTCATTCATTGTTTGGCTTGTCGGCAGGTCTCCTGGCTCAGCATCATCACGAATCTTACGCCTTCCCGAGTAAACTCAGTGGCATGTGTAAGTCGCTCCACTTTACAGTGATGGGTTCGCTTAGGATTTTCACCTAATTCCCTATTCTCCAAAATCATTTGGCACCGCACATGTCGTTTATAGTGTTGTTACACAAAATATATTATATGAAATTTAAATGCACGTCAAGAGTCTAAAGTCATTTTTAAAATTCTAGTATGCATTAGAAAGCAACTTATGAATCCAATAAGATGAGATGACGATGAGTAACATCACGATAATATTCACTGTAAAGAGTGTTTTTTTCCCGATCCAAGCCAGAAGTAAGAGTAGTGCCATAAATGAAGCGCCTTTGATAAATGCTTTTAAGATATGGTGTTTGGTTTCAGCCTTGTGCTCAAGTGATTTTCCAAGGATTACTTGTACAAGGATATAGGCGCCAATAATAATGGCAAAATAGGCACATACCTCAAATATCGAAAGTGAAAGTTGAAAATCTTTTGGACTGCCACTTATAGTGTCTTTAATGAGAGCATAAGTTTCACTTGCCATGGCAAGTGTGATCGTCCCTAAAATAGAAGTTGAAAGACAAACAATATCGAGAAGTTCATAAAGCTTTTCTTTAGGTGTTTTTGGTGGCAAGCTTGCAATCACATCGTCACAAAAGACTTTATAGTCTTCACCGATTACCGTTTGAATATCATCATTTCTCTCTTGAGCAGAAAGAACCATTTCAAGGAGATCGTGACGCACAACCTCTTGATGATATTCTGAAATATTTGCAACGCGCAGGTAGCAGATGATATCCGTTAAGACTTCGTTATTTGCTTTGCTTAGTTTTTTATCGAGCGCGTTATTGAGTTGATTGAGTTTTTGCGTTTCTTTTTTCATTTGGGATCACCTCTGTCTGAAAATAGTGTGTCAACCGCAGTTTTGAGTTCTTGCCAGTTGGATAAAAAGGTTTCAAGTTCTACTTGACCGGTTTGGGAAATAGAGAAATACTTTCTTTTGGGGCCTAATGGAGAAGTTCTATGCTGTGCAGTTATTAGAGCATTTTTTTCAAGTCTCAAAAGGATCGGATAGATAGTGCCTTCTGAAATATTAGAAAAACCATATGTTTGAAGTGCTTGCGAAATTTCATAGCCATATGTTTCTTGATGACTGATAACCTTTAAAATACAGCCCTCCAAAGTCCCTTTTAGCATTTGTGATGGTATCAAATTTTTCACTCCCTTAAATGGTACTATGTAATACATAATACCTAGCTATATTGTAATGCATAATAGTCAAACTGTCAAACTGTCTTTTTTTAGTGAAGAGGTGAGCCCTAATAGTTAAAAAGCAAAACAGTCTTCACTTGAGGCTGTTTTGCTAGTATGAGATAATAGCGTTAGAGTGTCAAAAGTCAGTTTTGATACTCAAGCGCATATAGGATAGATAAAACTTAAAATTTAGGAGCTTGTAGCGGAGGCGTGCTTATGAAAAGATGTAAAGTTGAAATGCTGGATAGCGCTTTAAAAAGTAAGGTTGAGCAATATAAGGACTTATTTGAATCTGTATATCCTTTTATTCAGGTTGAAATCTTTGAAGCAAATGAAAATATTGTTTATTTTAATGAAGAAATCAGTCACTTGCGCTATCTTATAAAAGGAAGGGCAAAAACATCACTGGTACATGAAAATGGCAAACGCTCCATTATTCAGTTTGTGATGCCCGATGAGTTCATTGGTGAGTTGAGCCTTATTGATGTGGAAAAACAACCTAAAGATGTGGTCGCAATTTCAGAATGTATCTGCATTTCACTTGCGTTTTTAGATGTAAAAGCCATTCTTTTAAAAGATGACAAATTTCTATTGGCATTAAGTCGTTATATTGGTCAAAAATTATTAAAGCGAACGTGGTTTAACTCAAAAAATCAAAATTATGAGCTCAAAAACCGCCTTGCAGCTCATGTTTTAATGTCTTCTAATAAAGGCATTTACCAAGAAAAACATACGGAAACAGCTGAATTTTTAGGCGTTAGCTATAGACATTTGTTGCATACATTCTATAATTTTCAAGCAGAAGGTCTAATCGCAAAGCAGAAGAAGGGTTATAAAATTGATGCGGAAGGGTTAGCCATTTTGGCTAAAGATATAGAGATTGGGGATTATGTTTAGGAGATAAAGTTGCTTTAAATTAATACAAAATGATTATGCCTTCAATGTGATTGTCAATTGCTAGAGTTCTTTTCTATTATCTAGGAATATGAGAAGACTTAGGAAAAGAGAAGCTCCCAGCACGAACCACCATATTTGAATTGGACCTATGATGGGAATGAGCCATCCGCTTAGGAGTACGCCAAGTGCATTCATCCCTTCTTTTAAGATGAGATAAAGTGCGTTGATTCGCCCTCTAAAATCAGTTGGCGTGTGATCTGCAATATAAGTTTTAATATTTGTAGCCATGAGGATTTCTCCGAAGGTCCAAGTGATTGTGGCGAGCACATAGAAAAGGTAGCCTGATATAATGGCATACAGTCCAAAACCAACTGCATAAAAAATACCTCCGAGAATAATGTTCACAGAAGTGGCATTATTTTTAGTTTTAAGTGTAATGAATGAAGTACTTAAAATCACCGTAAAGGCATTGATGCTGAAAATAGTACCCAGCAAGGCAGAACCGTTGTCGTTAAAGGCATAGGCAAATAATAGAGGCAGAGAAAATTTGACTTGTACATAGATCAGGGAGAATGCAGATGTAATCAAGATAAAAGTCGCCAATCTTTTATTGGATTTTAAAATAGAAGCTGTTGTGGCATTGCTTTTGACCCATAAAGTTTCGGGATCTACATGTGAGCTGATCATCGTTTTTATATAGTGCTCACTGATGAATGTAAAGACCAGCATAACGGCAATGAGGGATGTGAGGACATCTATCATGAAGAATAAAGGCAAATTGATTTTAAATAGAAGACCCGCTAGGGCAGGTCCAACGGCTACGCCGATATTGATACCGAGGTACATCAATGAGAGCCCAAGCTTGCGTTTTTCAACGGGCATGAGGTCAATTGCCAATGCATCTAGTGCAGGTCTAACAGCGCCATTGAAAAAGGTTGAAGTGATTAATAGTATAATGATGACATGTGGTGTTGAAATAAAAGCACAGGGGAAGAGTGTCAGACCGGCAATGGTTTGCATGATAAGGTAAATTTTACGTCTGCCATAGTGATCGGCGAGTTTTCCCCCCATAAGTGAGCCCGGCATTCGGCTCACAAGTGCAAGTGTGACCACAATACTAGACTCCGTCACAGACATACTCAGCTTTTGAGTGAGATACAATGCTAAAAGAGGGCTGACGAAATCGCCAAATCGATTGATGACATTGGCGATAAATAGAACATAGACTTCTCTAGGAAGGCCTTTATATTCGTTGAAAAATTGAAACATGACTTAACCTCCATAATGGATACCGATGATGTGATATAGGGTTTAGCTTTATATGGATATCCTGTAGACTTGATTTTAGCAAAAAAAAATAGTATTGTATAACAAATAAATACGATGCAATTAATCGATTTTATCGATAAAGGAGACCTGTATGAACACGGACGTTTATCAAACATTTGTGACTCTAGCTAAAACACTTAGTTTTTCAAAAACAGCTGAACAGCTTAACGTGGTACAATCTACGGTTTCATCACGTATCGTTGAACTTGAAAAACATTTGGACCAAACCTTGTTCAATCGGAGTAAACGATTGGTCGAGTTGACACATGCTGGTCGTGTGTTCTTGCCCCATGCCGAAAAAATACTTAAAAATGAACAAATGGGGATAGAAAAGCTCAAGACGATAAGGATTTATGAGGATAAGCTTAAAATTTGCAACGTGGGCAGTATTTATAGGGGGAAAATCGCTGGTATTGTCAATGAATTTTATAATAAATATCCTATGTATGAGGTTGATATTGAGTTTAAGATTTCAGAGATTCAGGTGGATATGCTCATTGAAAGTGAAATTGATATTGGATTTTTAAACAGAAAACCCCTTTCAAGGAAAATTGAAGTGAGACCCTATATGGATTATCATATGATACTGGTGGCGCCAAGTGATTATCCAATTGGTCATAAAATTGAAAGGGAGCAGTTATCCGAAATCGACCTTTCTGTAATCAGTCATAATCCACAACTTCAGGAGTGGTTTGATGAAATTTTGCCTACAAACTATAGACCGAGATTACGCATTAACAGTAGCATTCAATTACGCGATCACATCAAAAGGGGTTACGGCTGTGCTTTTTTACAAGATTTTTTGGTTAAGGAAGATATCGCAGAAGGGCGCATGAAGCAAATCGAGATAGAGGGCGTTAAACCACTTAAGCTTTCAAGCTATATCGCTATAAATAAATCTAGAGCAAACGCTGAGGTCGTACAGCGTTTTTTAGAATTGATTCCAGAATGGGATGAATTTAAGTACAATATTTGAATCAAAAATGGATGATTTTAGAGGTGTCCGATCATAAAAAAACGTTGAAAGCAGAATACTTTATTGAACCGCCTTATCAAGCGACTATTAGTCACGAGTTATTCAACGGAGAATGGTCAAGTGAAAAATTGACTTATTAGAAAATTAGTGATATAGAACAGATCGACCGCATTCGAACACGGCCGAATTTTTTTCGACCTTTCGGTCGAATTCGATTTGTGAGGTGATGTCTATGTCTGATATTTTAAGCTTACTGGTGCGCGGTGAAACAAAGTACGTTGAATTTAAAGAAAGATATTCTAAGACAATATTGAAAACGGTGTCTGCATTTTCAAATTACCATGATGGCAAAATTATCATAGGCATTACAGATGATGGTCGTGTTATAGGCGAAAATTTAAAATTTAGAAAATTGGAAAGTTTACTCGCGGATAAACTTGGTATAACAGAGGTTAGTGAAGATATTCTCAAATCCCTTGAACTTATTCGAAATGACAAATACACAAATGCAGCAGCAATTGTTGCAGATTCAAATTCATTTATGGATAGAGGAATGGACTTTATTTGTTATGCGGATCAATCTATGTTGAATTTCATGGACAGAATAAACTTAAAGTCAGTTTCTGTTGTTGAAGAATTTGAAACGGCAATGTTGTTTTATAAAAAACATATTAATCAAGGTGATATGATAAAAGGCGCATACCGGGAGTCGTTTGATGAAGTTCCTGAAGAAGCATACAGAGAAGCGGTCGCAAACGCGATTATTCATAGAGACTATAGCAAAAGAGGGCATAATAGAGTTGAGATTTTTGAAGATCGAATTGAGATTACATCGATTGGAGGATTGCCAGTAGGCATTTCAAAAGAAGAATATGTAAATGGCAATTTTTCGAATGCCAGAAACCGAATAATAGCAGATATATTTTTAAGATGCAGAATTATTGAAAAAGTGGGAACAGGTGTTAGACGCATTAGAGATGCCTATAGAACATTTAGTCAGAGCCCAGAATTTAAGATATATGAGAACTCAATTCAAGTCATCTTACCTAGACTGAAAATGGCAATAGAAGCAATGGAGACGAATGTAAAACAGCTCTCATTAACACTTGAAGAAGAAAAATTGTTTAATTATATAAAGTCAACAAATGGGATAAGTCGTGCAGCGGTAGAAACATATATGAGTGTAGGTAAGACAAAAGCAACGCAGTTGATTAATGACCTCATTGACAAAGGCGTAATTATCAAGGTTGGCGTTGGTAAAAATACATTATATAAATCTAAAAAGTGAGTGTTCTTCGCAATCGTATCCAGTTGTGTATGGAGCTGTGCAAATTTTATCGCAGTTTTACCTGTCATCTTTGAGATGACTAACAAGGGGGCTTATTTATGTCTAGTAGAATAATACTTGATTTTACTGAATATAATAGAGCATAATTATTATAAGACACTAGTATTGATACATTTACAAGGAGGGGCTAGATGAAAGCATATAATGTGATTACTTTATGCGGTAGTACTAAATTTAAAACAGAATTTTTGCAAGTTCAAAAGGAATTAACACTTCAAGGAAATATCGTAATTTCTGTCGGGTTATTTGGCCATTCTGGTGATGATGAAGTGTGGAAAGAAGGCACTAAAGAAATGCTTGATGATATGCATAAGCGAAAAATCGATATGGCAAATGAAATATTTGTAATCAACAAAAACGGTTATGTTGGAAGTAGTACTAAATCCGAAATAGCATATGCAAAATCTACTGGAAAAACTGTACGATTTCTTGAGCCGTTTGAGAAATAGCATTGTGATTATGATTGTTAATCTTCATGGTTTACAAGCTCTATAATATATGCTAATATAATTGAAATATTAACCTGTGATGAGAAAAGTACAGACTATGAAGTCCAAGCGAGTGGGGAATGGTGTGAGCCCATGACTAAAATTTTCTGGAAAAGGGCCTCGGAGGTTGCTTATTGAGCCTAGCAAAATAAGCACGGTAACCCCGTTATAGGTTTCGAGTGAGTGCTATGCACTAACAAGAGTGGTACCGCGGATAAGCTCCGTCTCTTTTTATGAGACAGGGCTTTTTTTTATTAAAAAATTGGAGAAGGAGGAAACACAATGAAGACATTACTTGATGATTTATCAACAATTTTAACGATGGCATTTGAAGAAGCAGGTGTTTCTTCCAGATCAATTGAAGTGAGTTACTCTAGAAGACCAGATTTATGTGACTTTCAATGTAATTCTGCTCTGAAATGTGCAGCAAGTATTCACAAAGAACCTATAGAATTGGCTCAAAAAGTTGCTACAATACTTGGAAAACAGGAAATTTTCTTGGAAGTTACTGCACAAAATCCGGGATTTGTGAATCTAAAACTCTCTAGCGATTGGATTGCGGAGCGTTTAAAACAGATGAACCAAATGGAGCGTTTAGGATATAAATTAAGTGACAATCCTCAAAATTTGCTAGTCGATTTTGGAGGTGCAAATGTGGCAAAATCCCTACATGTGGGCCATTTGCGCTCTGCTGTTATTGGTGAGAGCCTTATACGAATGCTGTATTTTAGTGGACACAATGTCATCGGTGATATTCATCTTGGGGATTGGGGACTCCAAATGGGTTATGTTATAGAGATGGTTAGACTCAAAGATGCTGATCTTCCCTACTTTGAAGAAACTGAATTAGACGGGTATCCAGAGCAAGCCCCCTTTGATATTGCAGAATTGACGGCATTATATACTCAGGCCAATATCAAAAGCAAATCTGATGAAACCTTTAAGGCGAAGGCGGCTCAGGCAACTGCTGAACTTCAAAAAGGGCGCAAAGGCTATTTGGCACTTTGGCATCATATCATGGCTGTTTCAAAATCAGATCTCAAAAGAAATTATGATCATTTGCAAGTTCACTTTGATCTATGGCTTGGAGAAAGTGATAGTCAAGAGGTTATACCATCAGTTCTAAATCACCTTGATGAGATGAAACTTCTAGTGGAAAGTGAAGGGGCAAAAGTCGTGCATGTGGGCACTGAATCTGATAAAAAGCCAATGCCTCCTTGTATCATGCAAAAGGCAAATGGTGCGGCACTTTATGCAACAACTGACCTTGCAACGATTTATCAAAGAACGCTTGATCAGAAACTAGATGGGATTATTTATGTGGTTGATAAGCGCCAAGATTTGCACTTTGAACAGGTTTTTAGAGTGGCGCGTACGTCTCATATTGCACCTCCATCTTTCAAACTAAAGTTTATAGGCTTTGGGACTATGAATGGTTTAGATGGCAAGCCTTTTAAAACACGTGATGGAGGTACGATGGCTTTAAGTGATTTAGTTGAAATCATTACAAAAAGTGCTCTGGAAAAATTGGAGAAATACAGTCAGCTTGATTCTCAAGACGAGAAAGTGCAGGCTGCATTAAAAATTGGCGTAGGCGCTTTGAAATTTGCAGATTTATCCAATCAGTCAGATAAAGATTATGTGTTTGATATCGATCAATTTACAAGTTTTGAAGGCAAAACAGGCCCTTATATTCAATATGCGGTAGTACGTATCGTATCCATTCTCAATAAACTTTCTGAAAAGGGCGTAAAAGCAGCTGAATATTTTAATGGTGAAACGGCGATAGAGAAGACTTTAATGCTCAAGCTAGCTACTTTTAGTGATTGGGTTAATATGGCGACTGAAACGTATCAGCCCTCTAAGATTTGCGACTACGCATTTGATGTGGCTCAGACCTTCAATACGCTTTATCATGAAGTCCATGTGCTCAAAAATTCCGTAAAGCGCCAATCCGAATTGATGAATTTATTGTGTCTCACGAGAGAAGTTCTTGAAGAATGTCTTTGGTTATTGGGGATTGAAGCATTAGAGAAAATGTGAAAAGATGGCAATAAGCTGTTGTTTAAAAATCATGCAAAATCTTCAATTAATTTAATAAAAGCAGATGCTGCTTTAGGCTGATAATCGTTATTAAGCGTCGCAACAACGAGATCCCAACTGGTAAAGGCATCATCTCCTACGGTATAAAGGTCAATGTTGTTTTCAAAGTTGATCAATTTGAGATACATTTCAGGAAAGAAAGTGACACCAAAACCGGATTCTGCTAGTTTGGAAGCGGTGAGAATATTTCGTGTGATAAGGGTTTTAGCAGGTGTAATGCCAGCGACTTTGAAGATGCGGCGGGCTATAGTTCGGCTCATTTGATCGTGATCTGTTAGGATAAAGCGTTCATTTTCAAGGGCCTTTAAATCAATAGCAGGGTACTTGAGATGAGTTTCTGCTTTAAACTCTATACAGATCGGATGATTTTTAGACGTTGCCAGTAAAAAGCGTGATGATCGGATATATTTAAAATTAAGGGAAGCATCTTCTTTATGTGCTTTGTCAATGTGAAGGACAGCAAAATCTATTTTACCGAGCTTAAGCATTTCGATAAGTTCCATGGTGTGATTCTCTTCAAAAGTGACTTCAATGTTTGGTGCCATATCTGAAAATGTTGGCAACAGAGAAGGTAAAAGTAATCAGCCCACATAGTTTGTAATGCCAAAATGGATGCGCCCATTTGCCAATTGATCCATATCGTGGATTTCATTTTCAAAGTCAGCATATATTTTTAGGATACTATTTGCCATCATGAAATATTTATTGCCAATATGCGCAGGACCAATCCGTTTTTAGTTCTAGAAAAAATGGATGCCCCTAGATCTTGTTCAATTTTTTTAATGGCGTTGCTTAGAGAGGGCTGTGATATATAGAGTTTTGATGCAGCTCTTGAAATGTTACCCTCTTCAGCAACGACTCTTATGTACTTTAAGTCGGTCAATCTCATACTTTATACCTCTTTTAAAAGCGTTTGAATGGTATAGTTAAAAGCTATAGTAAGTATCGGATATAATTATTTTACATATAATCAAACCTATTATAACATAGAATTAATTAGAGAAAAAGATTCATTTACAAAGCCATAACAATAGTAGTGTGTTGCTCACTTTGGGATTTTGACACGCTAACCAACAATGATTATTTTAAGGAGATTTCTATGATTAAGTTGTATGATCGCGGCGTATATTTGATTGACGGTACTGAAATTGTTGAAGATTCAGCTGGTGCTTTAGAAGAGATTAAATCACATTTTCATTATACGACTTCAAAAGGAGAAGCTAAAAAGGGCACAATGGCTTATGGGATTATTTCTGATCACAATGTCTCAGATTCTGACGAAGCATTACAATTAAAATTCGATTCATTGACTTCTCACGATATCACTTATGTGGGGATTATTCAGACGGCTAGAGCAAGTGGTATGGAGACGTTTCCAATACCTTATATTTTAACGAATTGCCACAATACCCTAGGTGCAGTGGGTGGGACCATCAATGAGGATGACCATAAATTTGCCTTATCTGCTGCGCAAAAATATGGTGGTGTATATGTACCGCCACACTTGGCAGTCATTCATTCGTATAACCGCGAGATGATGGCGGGTTGTGGCAAGATGATATTGGGTTCAGACTCACACACACGTTATGGTGCACTGGGGACACTTGCTGTTGGAGAAGGCGGAGGAGAACTCGTTAAGCAATTGGTAGGTAAAACTTATGATATTAACCGCCCTGAGGTAATCGCGATTTACTTGACAGGAAAACCTTCAAAGAGTGTTGGGCCGCATGATGTCATTCTACAGATCATCGGAAAAGTTTTTAAGAACGGATACGTTAAAAATAAAGTGATGGAATTCATCGGTGATGGTGTTTCTGCACTTGATATTGAATTCAGAAATGGCATTGATGTTATGACAACTGAAACAACTTGTTGGTCTTCAATTTGGCGTACAGACGAAAAAGTTCAAGCCTATTTTGAGATTCATGATAGAGCTGATGCCTTTAAAGCTCTTAATCCAGAGTCAGTTGCTTATTATGAGGGGTTGGTATATGTCGATTTGAGCGAAATCAAACCTTCAATAGCGCTACCTTTCCATCCGAGCAATGTATACACCATTGAGGCATTTAGGGCAAATGCACCTGAAATTCTTAAGAAAATTGAAGATGAAGCCAAAGCGCTTTGCAGCGGAGCGGGTAGCATTGATTTACTTGGAAAATATAGAGATGGCGAATTCTATGTAGATCAAGGTGTAATAGCGGGCTGCTCAGGTGGCACGTTTGATAATGTCGTAGCTGCAGCAGATATTTTAGAGGGCAACTCTATAGGCAATGGTAACTTTTCATTAAGTGTCTATCCTGGGAGCCAACCTGCCTACAGAACGCTTGTGGAAAATGGTTCTGTCGGCAAATTGATGGATGCAGGTGTCATTGTGCGTTCTGCATTCTGTGGACCTTGTTTTGGTGCGGGTGACACGCCAGCACATAATGAATTTTCAATAAGACATACGACTCGAAATTTTCCAAATAGAGAAGGGTCAAAACCGACGGGTAATCAAATGTCTTTTGTTGCCTTAATGGATGCAAAATCTATTGCAGCAACTGCTGTGAATGGTGGTAAACTCACTGGTGCCGATGAAATAGAAGTCACTTATAGCCCATTAGACTATAAATTTAATAAACAAATCTATACAAAGCGGAATTACGATGGTATTGCACATCCAGAAAAGGAAAAGTCATTACTCATGGGACCAAGTATCAAGGATTGGCCAACGATGTTCCCTATGAAAGCGCATATGCTCCTTAAAGTTTCTGCAATGATTTTTGATGAAGTGACGACAACCGATGAAATAATCCCTTCAGGTGAAACTTCTTCCTATAGATCAGATCCTTACAAGCTTTCTGAGTTTACGCTTTCCAGAAGAGACCCTCAATATGTAAGTCGTGCGAAAGCCATTAGGACAGAAGCAGAGGCTCTATTAGAGGATAATGATACGGCATTTGAAAAGGTGTTTACAGCCATTAAAGCAGCTGGGTTTGAAGTGAATTCTAATAACACCTCTTATGGCAGTTCTATTTTTGCGAAGAAGCCAGGGGATGGTTCGGCTAGAGAACATGCAGCATCGTGTCAGAAAGTGCTCGGTGCATGGGCAAACTTCGCATATGAGTATGCCACAAAGAGATATCGTTCTAACCTCATTAACTGGGGAATGATGCCATTTATCCTTAAGGAAACGCCGTGTTTTGAAATGGGGGATTATGTATTTATACCGAACTTAAAAAAATCAATTCTAGAGGGTGATGCGACGATGACCGCTTATGTCATTGGTAAAGTGATAACGCCTTTTGAGATTGGCATGGATGCACTCACACAAGATGAACGTGAGATCATTGTTTCAGGATGTCTTATAAACTACTATAAAGAAACGCGTACGAATCAATAGATTTGCAGCTAGGAGGAAACGATGAGAGCAATATGTGGAACAGAAGATGCCTCTGATGTCACGGTATCCGTTTTGTTAGAAGGCAATGGCATTGTGGTCAATTTAAAATCGAAGAATAAACCTTTGTTCGGACGTCTTATAGAGGCAGCTGTTAAAGAGAGTTGTTTGGAAATGAACGTTGAAAATGCAACCATTGATGTCAACGATTTTGGTGCCTTGGATTTCGTAATCAAGGCGCGCACGAAGACTGCTATTCGTGAAGCACTCAAGCAGGTGAACGCATGAAAAAACATTTGAGAAGAACGATGTTGTTTTGCCCTGCAAACAAACCGAAACATTTATTTACATCCATGATTTATGAACCAGACTGCATTATTTTTGATTTGGAAGATGCAGTTCCCTTCAATGAAAAGGGTGCTGCGCGTGATTTGTTAGTGGAAGCGTTAAAAGTCGTTGATTACGGTAAAGTGGAAATCTTTGCCCGCATTAATGCACTTTATACGGATTTTGGAGCAGATGATGTTAGAGCACTTGTACCTGCTGGACTCAGAAGACTTAGACTGCCTATGTGTGAATCAGCAAGTGATGTAAAAGAATTAGATGCACTTTTAACCGAAGTTGAAAATGAGCACAAGATTGAGGCGGGTTCCGTTAAAATTCAATGTGCGATTGAAACGCCCAAAGGCGTTGTGAACTCGTTAGAAATAGCCCTAGCTTCTAAAAGAGTGACTTCCATTTCATTTGGAGCGGAAGATTTCACAAGAACTTTGGGAACCGATCGCACCAAGGCGGGGAGCGAGTTATTTTTGGCGAGAAGTACAGTGGCGTTAAATGCGAATATTGCTGAGGTGGATGCCATTGATACGGTTTATGCCGATGTCGAGGATGAAGAAGGCTTTATCAAAGAAGTTGAAAGCGCTAAAAATTTGGGGTTCGCAGGTAAGTCTTGCATACATCCAAGTCAAGTTGAACTTGTTCATAAAATCTATACACCAAATCAAAAAGATATCGAAGCCTCTATAAAAATCATAGAAGCTGCCAAGAATGCGGATATTGGAAAAGGTGGCGTTATTGTCGTGGACGGTAAAATGATTGATATACCCGTCATTGCAAAAGCAGAGCGCATTTTAGAGTTGGCAGTAGGTGCAGGTATCCAAATAGGAGGTGCGGGTAATTATGAGTTCAAATAAAAATTTGCCTAAATTTATAGAAGGTTATGGCGCCGTTAAACCCTATGCTGGGCCTTTTGTAACAGCCCCTTTAGCACATAGATATGGTCCAAAATTGAGCTCATCAAAACCAGGTGAATCCAAAATGGTTTCTAATATTAAAGAAGTGCTTGAAAAATCGGGTATTCAAAACGGCATGACCATTTCTTTTCATCATCACTGACGAATGCACATGAACCGCTTATAGATCATATAAAAAGTGGTGTGGTAACGGGGTTACACACGTCAGGCTTACGTGGTAAAATTGGCAGAGCACAAGCCACAGAAAATATACTTGGAAAACCTGTGGTGTTTAGAACACATGGGGGTAGAGCAAGAGCGATAGAAGCTGGAGAAGTCAAAATTGATATTGCTTTTATTGGTGCTTCTGCATGTGATCCTATGGGCAATATGAATGGCGTTGATGGAAAATCTGCATTTGGCTCAATGGGTTATCCTATGGTGGATGCCATGTATGCGGATAAGGTCGTGGTCATTACAGATCATATCTGTCCGTTTCCACTTTCTAAAATTGCCATTCCGATGCAGTACGTTGATTATATTGTTGAAGTGGAGAGCATAGGGGATACAGCGCTTATTGCAACGGGTGCTACGCGTGTGACTAAAAATCCTACAGATTTGTTAATTGCGAAACGAGCAGCGGAAGTCCTCATTGCTTCAGGCTATATCAAAGAAGGCTATTCTTTTCAAGCTGGATCTGGAGGTGCTTCATTAGCGGTTTGCAAGTATTTAAAAGCGTATATGTCTGAAAATAATATAGTGGGCAGTTTTGCAGCTGGTGGGGTTACAGGCTATCTAGTGGAGCTCTTAGAACAAGGCTATTTTAAAGCATTGTTAGACACCCAAACATTTGATGTTGCAGCAGTTGACTCTATTAGAGATAATATTAACCATATTGAAATGTCGGTCTCTATGTATGCTAATCCCCACAATAAGGCGTGTTCAGCACATCAATTAGATGTCATGATTCTTTCTGCCACAGAGATTGATAAGCAGTTCAATATAAATTCTTTAACGGGTTCTACAGGGGTGATTATGGGTGCACTTGGTGGTGCCCCCGATACAGCAGCAGGTGCAAAATTGACAGTTGTTGTTGCGCCAACCATGCGTAAGCGTATCCCTATTGTGGTCGAAGAAGTCACTAATATTGTAACACCAGGAGACACGGTAGATGTTCTTGTGACAGAACGCGGGATCAGTGTTAATCCTAAACGTCAAGACATTCAAGTAATGCTGGATCAAGCGGGGATTAAAACCATATCAATAGACGACCATCTTGAACTCGTCGAGAAGCTTACTGGGAAACCAGAGCAGATCCAATACACGGATGAAATTGTCGGTGTGATCGAATATAGAGATGGCACTGTGATGGATTTAATTTATAAAACGCAAACGCATCAGGCGAGACGAAGTTTCGACTAGAAGATTTACCGGAAACACATTTGGTCACACTTGAGCTATTTGAAAAGACAAAATAGCCACTGATAGCAGAATTGCCAGAGGCTGATATTTTCCTATATGGTCAACCAAATGGTGCTGTGATAAAATATGGAGAAAATACTCTAATGGTCTTCAAATTAAATTGCCAGTGGCACTTTGAGATCAGAAAACTTGAAATCATTGAGCGCATGGAATAAAATTAAAGGAGTGCAAGAATAAAAGATTCTTAGCAAACAAAATAGCATGTATAAATTAATTATTTTTGATTTTGATGGCACGATAATGGACACGAACGACATCATCAAAGAGAGCTTAAATGAAGCCTCAAAAAAGTTCAGGAACTGCGACATCAGCAGCGAGGAATATGAACTGATCTTAGGCAAACCCCTTGGACAGCAGATGCTGGATTTGTCAGAGACACATCATGAAGGTATGACCGAATTTTATAGACAGTATTACAGAGCGAATCAAGAAGCGCGTACGAAGCTGTTTGACGGTGTTCATGATTTGCTTGAAACGCTCAGAAACAAAGGGATTAAATGCGGTATTTTAACGAATAAAGGCCGAAATGGACTTGAAAAAGGCTTGAGACAGTATCATATTGAAGGCTATTTTGAGTATTATCTCAGTGCACAAGATGTCACAAATGCAAAACCAAATCCAGAGGGCATTCACAAAATTTGCGCTTATTATGGCATCCGTGAGGCAGATACTTTAATGGTGGGCGATAGTGGACATGATATTGAAGCCGGTAAAAATGCAGGTGTTGCCACCTGTTTAGTGTCATGGACGGTATTAAACTTATCCAAATTAAAAAGCCTCAATCCAGATTACATTGTCAATCATCCAAGCGCAATTGGCTTCATAAAGAAAACCAGTAACTAAAAAAAATCCTTTTTAAGAATATTTGAAAAATCACTTCCCTTTTCTTCAAAGTCTGATATAATGAATAAAATATCTGATTAATAAAATAAAGTTTTTTCTAAATAAACTTTAAAATAGTAAGAACATAAGGGTTGAAGGAGGGCTTGCGATGAATAATATTAAGAAGGGTGACTTGGTTACTTTATCGATGGATGGTTTAAAATCTTTGGAGAATGATCGCATGTCGATTTATGAACGTGTCAACTTAACGCGCCTTCAGACGAATGGCGGACAGGTGATCAGCTTGTATACGGATTATGCTAAAATAGGGATATTTGACCCAGAAAGATCGGAAATTATCGATCATTGGATTCTTGAACAAAAAAGAATTGCTCAGTTATAGTTGAGCATGTTCGATTAAATTGAATTATGAACAAGCCTTTGTCAGCGGATACCGATCTGAAACAAAGGCTTATTTTTTACAAAAAAACAAATCGAGTTAAAATTTTTTAGAGTTACAAAATTATTTTAATCTTTACAAAAAAATTGCAAAACGAATTCATTCTGATATAATCTTATATAGAACATAATGAAATTTTATTCAATATATATTTAAATAAAGGAGGCAACAATGATTTCAAAAGAAGTACAAGAAAATTTAAAAAAGTCATCGTGGATTAGACGCATGTTCGTAGAAGGTGCTGAACTCAAAGCAATTCATGGCGAAAATAATGTGTATGATTTTAGTATTGGGAACCCCTATTTTGAACCTCCTAAAAAGGTTGTTGCCAAACTGAGAGAAATTGTTAACTCTGATGAACTCGGCACACATAAGTACATGGATAACGCAGGATTCCCTGATGTCAGACAAAAAGTGGCAGAAGATGTCAATAAAGATATTATTGAACCGATTTCGCATGAACATGTGATGATGACCGTAGGCGCAGCAGGTGGCATGAACGTCATCATGAGAACGATATTAGACCCAGGTCAAGAAGTTATCATCATTGCACCGTACTTCGCAGAATATATTTTTTATATCAAAAATCATAATGGTGTTCCAGTGGAAGTGTCTGCTGACCCGAAAACTTTTGAACCAGATCTTAAGGCACTAGAAGCAAAAATCTCGGATAAGACGAGAGCGATTATCATCAATACACCTAATAATCCAACTGGGGTTATTTACTCAGAACAGAGTCTTAAAGACTTAGCAGCAATCGTTGCAAAAAAAGAGGCTGAAATTGGTCATGAGATTTTTGTGATCTCGGATGAACCCTATAAAGCCATTATTTACGATAACGGAAAAGCGCCTAATGTGCACAATATTTTTAAGAATTCTTTAATTGTCAATTCGTATTCAAAATCACTAGGCCTTGCAGGAGAGCGTATCGGCTATATTGCAATGAACAGTAAAATAGAGGATCCCAAAATGCTCATGGGCGGTTTTTCTTTTGCAAACAGAACGCTTGGTTTTGTAAACGCGCCTGCATTATGGCAAAAGGTCATAGCGGATTCACTGGATGATTCAGTGGATATCAAAGAATATGAAAAACGGAGAGATGTACTTTACAATCATCTTGAAAGCATTGGATTTGAAATGGTAAAACCTGATGGTGCATTTTATCTTTTCCCAAAAGCAATGATTGAAGATGATGTGGCATTCGTTATGGAAGCTAAAAAGTACAACTTACTATTAGTCCCAGGAAGTGGTTTTGGATACCCAGGATACTTCAGAATTTCTTACTGCGTGGATATGGATATGATTAAACGTTCGCTTCCAGCCTTTACGAAGCTTGCGGAGTCCTATAAAAAGAAGTAAATAGCCAATAAGACAAATTGAAACACCCTGACATTAGGGTGTTTTTTATGATTAAATCATAAGGTTTGAGCCGAAAGACTTGAAGCGGAATGTTCAGCCGCTGAAAGGTGTCAGCGAAAATCGGTTTGAGAGATAGGCCGTTAGAGTGTCACTTATTTTAATTTCATATTACAAATGATCGAAACCATTGAATCTTTAATTTTAAAAGGATATAATGTAACGCCTTGAGGAGATGTTCCCCACTTCTTAAAGTGGGGGGTCCATATTCGTGATCCAGTGGGAGTCCAAACGCCCACTGGATGCAATCCCATAGGATTGCAAGGGTTACGAAGGTAGCGAATCGGACTGAGTATACGCTTTGATTTCCGAGTTTATAAAGACGAGGCAACTGACAACTTAATAGGCTAAGATCACATGGATTCAAAAGGAGGCGCCATAATGAATGCGAAGGAACATCCCGATTATGAACATGAGCAAGAGAAACTGGCAATGATTCAAAACATGATCTCAAGAGAACATGAAGAATTAATTATTAAGTCTCAAGATTACGGTAGAATATCTAAGGAGGTTATTACAGACCCTGATGTATTCGATCAAATGAGGAAGACCGACCATAACCGGCTGAATGTCTTGAGTACATTGAGGAACAAGCCTTATTTTGGCAGAGTTGATTTTTGCGAACTCGGCAAGAACATGGAATCCTATTTTATCGGTAAAACAAGTATAGAGGATTCTAAAACCAAAGCACTCATTGTGCTGGACTGGCGTGCGCCGCTTGCGGGCATATACTATAGTGGTGAAATCGGCGAAGTGATGTATAGCGCTCCAGATGGCGTTGTAATCGGTGATTTGGCAATAAAAAGACAGTATGAAATCATAGAGGGCAAGTTAATCAATATATTTGATAAAGGGCTCACCCCGATGGATGAATTTTTACAAAAGGCGTTATCGGAGAAAAAGGACAATCGATTAGGCGACATCGTAACGACCATTCAAGATGAACAAAATCAAATTATCAGAGCTTCCAAGGATGGCGTGTTGATCATTCAAGGTGTCGCTGGAAGTGGCAAAACCACAATCGTGCTCCATCGAATTGCCTATCTGATGTATACCTATCAAGATATCTTTCAAGCTGAGAAAATTTTAATGATCGTCCCGAACAAACTGTTTCTAGACTATATTAGTGATGTCTTACCTGATCTTGGCGTTCATGACATCGAGCAAGTGACGTTTGAAATGCTATTTGAAAAAGTATTTGGGAAGACAATAGAGACAACGACTGAATTTGACAAGCTTAAAAACCTCATAAGTCTCGATCGAAAAGATGAAATACGCCAAAAACTTGAATACATTTCAGCGTTTAAAGGCTCTATGAAATTAAAATGCATTATAGATCGGTACGTGGCTCAACTTTTAGAAGATGCTTTACCGAAAGAATCTATTGAACTCTTTGGAAAAACGCTGTACTCTTATGAAGAACTTGAAGCATTATTTTGCAATCAATATGCCTATATGACCTTAGCAAAGCGAAAAGAGAAGTTATACAGATATATCAAAGATACCATCGAGGATCGAATATCAAAACTAGAGCGTAAGATTATGCGGCATTTAGAGGCAAAGATTTTAAAGCTTAGAGAGACGCCTGAATTAGAGGCACAAAAGCGCCAAAAAATGATTTCGGATATCGCCGATCAAAAAATAAAGTACGTTAACACATTAAATGAGAGTATAAAAACGACTCCCAAGGCTTATCTTGCAAAGTGGGAGAATTTAAATATAGAAAAACGCCTTTTGAATTTACTGAGTGAGGCTGCGCTATTAAAGCAGTATGCGCAGGATACACTTTCGGATGAAGAGCTTATGACGGTCATCCAATATACCAAACAAGTTGTTAAAACAAAAATTGAATATGAAGACATCCCGGCCCTGCTCTATTTGAAATTTGCAGTGGAAGGGTCGGACCTTTTAAAAAAATACACGCATATTATTGTAGATGAGGCACAGGACTTTAATCCGCTTCAAATGCATATACTCACCATGACGAGTGCAAACAATTCGTTTACGGTTGTTGGGGATGTTGCACAAGGCATTAATGCCTATAGAGGCATCTCTAACTGGGATGAGTTAAGCGAGCAGGTTTTCAAACCTAGGGCGACGACGTATAAGACCATAAGCATCTGTTATCGGTCCACCAAAGAAATCATAGATTTTGGAAATGCAGTGATCTCTTCGTTGAATGATGAAAATATCGTCCTAGCAAAATCAGCGCTTAGAACGGGGCATAAACCTTGTGTGGTAACGTGTGAAGATGAAGAGACCCTGCTTGCGGATGTCAGTAAATGCATTATGGCACTGAAACATAAAGGCTATAAAACCATTGCAATTATGTGTAAGACAGAGCTGGGCGGTATGGCTGTTTATGAAAAGCTCAGTGCTTTAGTAGCTGAGGATATCCAAATGCTAACAGGGCATGAATCGCATTATAAAGGCGGGATTACAGTCCTTACACCCCAATTATCAAAGGGACTTGAATTCGATTCCGTGATCATACTGGACTCTCATATGGATTCATATGAAGATGATCCGCTTCATATAAAGCTTTTGTATGTGGCCGTCACCAGAGCGCTCCACGAATTGTTTATATATCATGTGAATCAGCCGACAGAACTGATTGCAAGAATAGACGCACAATTATACGAAAAAATATCAATGCCGAAATTTTAATTAAATTCTAATAGAGAGTTGACGTTGTTCTAATATTCATTCGATATGATGGAGTTATGGTAAAGCATAACTTCTTTTTTTGGAAACAATCAGATAGAAAACTCAAGTTTAAGATAAAAGAAATGTAAGAGCAAATTAGGAGGCTCAAATGAATGATAAAAAGATAGTGATCCTTACGGCAACTTTCGGTATGGGACATCACTCCGTGTCAAAGGCTTTAAAGGCAGAAATTGAACGGGTTTATTTTGATTATACAATCGATATTGTTGATATCTTTGATATCATCAAACCTTCATATAAAAAAATAGCACAGGGTATTTATAATTATTTGACAAGAGAATTTGAAACGCTCTATAATTTCTTTTATAATTATAAAAAAGACAACCGCAAAAACATCATAGACGAATTACTCTATGCAAGATATAATCGACGATTCAAAGCGTATATGGACACAGAAAAGCCATCTATTGTCATCAGCACATTTCCGATGACATCCGGCTTTATGTCAAGATATAAAATTAAGCACGATATGAATATTCCGCTGATGACGGTTATTACAGATGTTGTGGACAGTTGGGAATGGGTTCATGAAGAAACCGATCAGTACTTTGTGCCTTCTATAGAAGTAAAAGATTTGTTGAGGCTAAAGGGTGTGGATAAAGATTCGATCTTCGTTACGGGGATTCCAGTGGGCGCAGATTTTAAAGTAGAGAAGAGCTCTACGACGCACACGCAGAAGAAACAAGTGCTTATTATGGCCAGTGCAATGGGCAAAGTTAAATTTGATGAAGCATTCATAAAACAATTAGAAAGTGTTGAAAATACCAAATTTATAATCGTCACTGGAACTGATTATGAACTCGCAACCACCTTGTCTTATAGGGATTACAAAAATATTCAAGTTCTCGGATACGTCTCCAATATCGCAGAACTTATGGAAGCGTCGGACCTAATCTATACCAAACCGGGCGGCGTCACACTCTTTGAGGCGATTAATAAAGAAATTCCATTGCTGATCCAACAGACGACTATTGGTCAAGAACATGCCAACATAGCATTTATTAAAAATCGCGAAATTGGCATTGTATTAGATCGTAAGACGCATTTTGTGGACGAAATTGAAAATATAATCAACGATGAGGTAAAGCTTTTTCAGTTAAAATCCAATATGTATGAACTTAAAAAAGAATTTAAGGATGAAGCGATTCTTAGAGCGGTTAGATAAGAGGTGAAAGCATGACAAAACAACAAAAATGGATCAATTTCACCATCATGCTCATATTGTTTGGTGTTACGGTGTTCATATTGAAAAAGCAGATCAATGTAAATCAAATGATGACAATAGCCCAAACGGTTAAGGTCGGCTACATACTGGGCGCCATTGGCATGATGTTTGGATTCTGGGGATTGGAATCTCTGATGATTGGGTTGCTACTCGATCATGTGGACGATAAAGTAGAGAGAAAGCATATTCCGTGGATTGCAATAAAGACCACTTTAATCGGTCAATATTACAGCAACATCACGCCCTTTGCAAGTGGTGGACAACCTATTCAGCTGCTCTTGTTAAGGAAGCATAAAGTGTCTACAAGCAACGGCACTGCCATTTTAGTAGGCAAATTCCTCGTGTTTCAGATCACCGTTACATTGTACGCACTGTTTCTTTCGCTGTTTAACTTTAGATATATTTTTAATGAAATGAGCTTAATCACAGGCTTTTTAGCATTGGGACTCGTTATCAATACACTAGGACTTTCGCTCATTATCTTTTTGGCTTTTAAACCGAGTTGGATCAAATACTTGGGTAAAAAAATGAATACATTGCTTTCCCATGTTAAGCTCATTAAAAGTCGCGAGAAATCAGAGCGTAAATGGGTTCGGTTTGTGGAAGAATATCAACAAGGCATAGAAAAATTAAAATCAGATCCCAAAAAAACATTGATCCTTTTCGCCTTGAGTATATTACAAGTGACCTTGTTCTTCGGCATCACCTATGTGATCTATAGAGCCCTGAATCTGTCGGGCATTAGCCCCGTGAAAGTGATAACGCTTCAAGCTATATTGTACATGTGTGTTAGTTTTATGCCTATACCGGGTACCGTTGGGGCTTCGGAAGTTGGATTTTCAATGGTACTGGGTTCAGTGTTCACCACACATTTCGTAGGGGTTGCCATGCTCCTTTGGAGACTCATCAGTTACTATTTCGGACTACTCTTCTGCGGTATTTTCACATTGATCATTTCCATCAGAGAACAGAGACGTCATAAAAGAGAAGCAGTGAGTGAATTGACATCATAAATAGAAAATGAGATAATCAAGCCCAACACGCTAAAAGAATCCTATAATGGTTCGAGTGAAGGGAGATTGTTTATGCCACTGACTAAAATCAAAATCCATAAACCCGCTGTATCTATACCAGAAGCACTTCAAAAAAGGCTTGAAGACATACACCATTATCCGCTGATCATTCTGCAAGCGGCTTCTGGTTTTGGCAAGACCACGGTCATCAGTGAATACCTCCATCAGTCTTATGCGCATCAGGTTTATTGGTACACTTGTATGGGAGAGCCATTGCGTAAAGCTTGGAAT
Source organism: Fusibacter sp. 3D3 (assembly GCF_001748365.1). Classification (GTDB taxonomy): domain Bacteria; phylum Bacillota; class Clostridia; order Peptostreptococcales; family Acidaminobacteraceae; genus Fusibacter_A. Next base: position 108,129 of record NZ_BDHH01000008.1, read on the forward strand.
GGTATTTGCAAAACTTTTGCCCACATTGATCCAAATGCAGCTAAAAAATTGGAGGCTTTGGATTATCCCACACAAGAAAACCTTGTGGATATGGTGGCTATAATGAGAGCTTGTGAAGTCAGCGGTGATACGTGGCTCATCCTTGACAATTTTCAGTGCATACAAGGTGAATTGCCCCAGCGTATTTTGCACGCATTTTCAAGTCATGGTTGTTCAGAACTGCACATTGTGGTCATCACCCAATCCGTTGATTCAATGGAGTTTGTAGGCATCCCCACAGAACAGGCGATTCTCATTCAAAATGAAGCCTTTTTTTTTCAAAAAAAGGACACGGACGCCTATTTTCGTGCGAATGAGATTGCATTGTCTCAGGACGAATTGGATAAGCTCCAGTTGTTATCAGAGGGGTGGGCCGCTGCACTAAACCTCCAGTTAATCCGTTACTTGCAGGAGGGTGATTTTGAAGTGAGCGATAGCATGGACACTTTGATTCGCGCTGTTATATGGAATCATTTGGAACCCGATGCGCAAAAATTTCTCATTGCTGTATCCTTCTTGCAACGTTTTACTGTAAAGCAGGCCTATGTGCTTTTGGAAAAGAATACGCTTCCACTAGGGATTGTTCGGCTGCTTGGCAGTGGTTCTTTTTTGCGTTACGAACGGGAAAATGCGTCCTATACTCTGCACAGTTTGTTGCAAAACTTTTTGAAGCAAGAGCTCAAAGCATTACCAATGGATACAGTACATAAAATTCAAAAGCTGGCGGCAGATGCGTACGCAATGATAGGGGAACGTTACTATGCCTTGTGTGGCTATTTAGAGGCCAATGATTTGGAAGCCTTGCTCGCTTTACCCCTTAAAGCATCCGATTTCTCTTTATATCCAGAGGCTGGAAGTGCAAAAATGCTGGAGCGGGTATTTATAGAATGTGACCACAGCATTCTTCTACGTCATCCTCAAACGTTAAGCATCATTACTTTTGAGCTGTTTCGGTTGGGCCGATATGCAGCGTTTGAAAAAGGCTGTTTAATGATTGGTGCGTTAATCTCTAATCCTGAAAAAAATGGACTTCATGGCGAAGACACTCGGGTACTCATTGGACGGCTTGCATTTTTACAGTCTTTCACCGCTTTTAACGACATTGAAAAAATGAGCATACTTCATCGAAAAGCTTGGGAAGTGTTAGGGGGGCCTTTTTCCAATCGTGAAGACTGGAATGACTCTTGGACATTTGGTCAACCCTCTGTCCTGTACTTATTTTGGAGCGCTAGTGGTGCACTGGATAGAGCACTTGACTGTATGGATGCTTGCTTACCCTACTATGTCCGCCTGACAGAAGGACACGGCACAGGAGCGGACTGTGCCATGAGGGCAGAGGCACACTTGATGCGAGGCAATGATATTGCTGCAGAAGTACTGTGCCACAAGGCCATTTACCTCGCCAACGGTCAAAAACAGGATTGCATCTGCTTTGCCGCGGAAATGACCCTTTTGCGGATTGCGCTCCTCCGTGGAGATTTTGAAAGTTTTGAGAACATTCAGCAAAATATCATGGAACGGACAAAAAACAGTACAGAACATGCGGTAAAAAGAATGGCAGATTTGGCACTGACTTTCGTCTCTGTTTTGGTTAAAGAGTCGGCTGTACCAGAATGGCTTATGAATCTAGATAGAATTACAGGCATTTTATATGAAGTTGCCATGCCTTTCGGTGTGCTGACTTATTTGCGATGGCTATTGTCTCAAGACAACCCTGCAAAGGTATTGGGAATTGCTCAAGGGGTACTTCCAGCCGTGGAGCGGCATCACTTTATTCTGCCTCAAGTCTATTTTCATTTATTGATCGCCATTGCACATCATGAATTGGGTCACGATAAAGAAGCAGAAGCGGCGCTGGACTGTGCGCTTTTTCTTGCTTTGCCAGATGCAATTTATCTGCCTTTCGCCGAATACGAAGAGGTCCTTGCGCCCTTACTTAAGGCTAAGGAGAAGGCTGCGCCCCTGACTGAACTCATGGTTTTGTGCAAACGCCACAGGATGGGTGTGGCTAAAATTCGAAAATCCGCCATGTATGGTCATCTTACACCACGGGAGCGAGAGGTCGCACATCTTGCCGCTGCAGGGTTAACCAACAAGGATATCGCTTCTCGATTGCTTGTTTCGCAGGAAACCGTCAAGTCGACCCTAAAGTGTATTTTTCAGAAGTTGGGGATACGTTCCCGTGTTCAGCTTCAGGCTTTAAAAAAATGAGATAAAATCTAAAATGCAATACCCCAAAAGGGATTATATTTACATCTAAAAGGCGTCGTACTCAGAGAGTACGGCGTTTTTTTATGACGGGTCAGCACATAAAAAAATCAATCGTATTTAAAAATAAATACCCGATGGGGGGTATACCGACACCCAAAAGAAGGCGTATGCTGAAGAGGTGATATGCCCCACGCAAAAATACTGGAAAGGAGGCCTGTTATGCAAAACAGCAAGATCTTTCGTGCAGTAACCCCTTTGGAAGACGATTGTCTTCAAGTGGAAATGGAATCGGGCTGCACCGTTCGCCTGGATATGCATAGGCGACTACAATCGGTGCGGTTTGGATTACTTCGCAACCAAGAAGTATTTCGAAGTGTGGGTACAGATGGCTATCGACTGATCTTTTATCAGGAAAGCAGCGAGGTGTTAGAGATTTCCGCTGCAACCTTTATGGATCTGCTCGCGGTTGACCGGACGCAGTAGACAGATGACGAAAGTTTTATAAACCGATGGTGTCTTATGACTTCCAAAAGGAAGTATTGGCGCGAAATAACAAGGAGGTAATATTAAGATATGAAAAAAGTAAGAAAACGTATGAGCAGTCTGCTGCTCTCAATATGTATGGTGTTCACGATGCTCCCCGCAGTGGCATTTGCAGCGTCCACAACCGAAATAAGTGCTTTTGATACTTTGGGTGAAGAAGTGGCTTTACAGACGGTACCCAACGGCACCCTACAATCGTCATTGAATCTACCCAGTACACTTCAAGTTGAGCTCACCAGTGGCTCTGCCTACACCGTAGATGTATCTGTTTGGGTGAGTGACCCTGTTTACGATGGCAATACGGCAGGTGATTATGTCTTTAGACCAACCCTAGATCTGCTACCTGACGTTGCACTGGTGGGCAGTGCGACGCCACCTTTGATAACAGTAAGTGTAAAAGCGGTATTGGAGGTGGCCCCATCGATCTATACCTTTGATTCACTTGAAGAAGGGTATGGCATAGAATCCTACCTTGAGGCAGCCAAACCGAAGACGTTCACCCTTACAAATAATGGCGCTATAGATCTCACAGAGATTCATCTAAGTGTGATGGGATCAAGCTCAGATTGGTTTGATTTAGGTGACCTCAATAGCACCTCTCTCAATGCCACTGAGTCAGCGGAATTTACGATTACACCGAAACTGTCTCTTTCTAAAGGGATCCATAGCACTACAATTATAGTTATTAGTAACGGTACTCTTTTGGCTTCAATACCAGTCAGTTTAACGGTTACTGAAATGCTGCCACGCATTAGATTTACGCACGCAGATGCCTACAAAATAGACACCGATTTCAGCGGTACAGGATACAGCTGGGATGCCGCCTTGAAAACGCTTACGCTGAATTCAGATTATGTGGCGGGAAGTATAGAATTTTTAAATTTAGATTCAGAAGCGGTGACGCTACGGCTTGCTGGAGACGTGACAATTGATGAAAGCTCAAACCTTTACAATGTCATCGATTGTGATTCTGGAAATCTGACCATTGACCTAGCGAGTCATACACTGACTATAATTGGAAACACAGCACTCTATGGTGATGATCGAGAAATCACCATTCAAAATGGCACCCTTGTGGCAAACCAAAACAGTGACTCTACCGGCTCACTCATTCGAGTCCAAAAACTTGTTGTTGAGAATGCTACGGTTATGGTTCATGCCGGAAATATGGGTACTGGCATTGAAATTCTAAGAGACGGTTCTTTGACATTAAAGCAGGGAGCCTATATTCACATTCACGGCCTACTTGGACTTTTATTGAACAGTCCTGCTCTTTTAAATCTTGAAAGTGATGAGATCACCCTGACAGTTTTAAGTAGCAGTAGTGCTTATTCTAGCCTTGACCTAGATTGCAATTACGCTCCGAGCTCTACACTGAAAATTTGGACCAACACGGAATCCGCGCAACCTTCTCCAGCTGGAGCAGGCATACTGCTCTCTTCAAAGACCGATGCAGAGTGGTTCGATTTATGGAGCAATTCAAAATATGTTCACCTTGGCACAGTATCGCCGAAAAGCATTGTAACGGTTACGAACGGAACAGGAAGTGGGACATATTCAGAAAATACAGCTGTGACCATCACTGCCAATACGGCACCTAGTGGTAAGCAGTTTAAAGCATGGACAGTTGTCAGCGGTGGGGTAACCCTTGTAGATGCAAAGGCGGCAAGCACAAGCTTTACCATGCCAGCAAATGCAGTAGAGGTTACGGCAACCTACGAGGAGATTTCGACTGATGTTTTTGTTGCCACCGCTGCCGAATTAAAAACAGCTCTTGAGGCAATCACGTCTCAGACCGTGAACGTAACGGCAGACATTACGTTCTCGGAAAAAATCAGTCAGGGTGCAGATCACACACTGGTAATCCCTAGCGGCAAAACGGTCACCACTTCAGGTAATTTGGGATTAATCAACATAGGCAGCCATACACTGACCCTTAATGGAGGTGGTACTTTTGTCTGTAGCAGTAGCGGTAATGCGCTATTTAGCAATACTGGCACACTGAATCTGGAAAATATCAACGTTAATGTAACTGGAAATTATTATGGTATCACGGTTAAAACCATCCATGTAAACAGTGGTGCAGCGGTGAATCTTAATGCCACCAGCGGTCAACAATTAATTCGGCTACTGGATGCGGGGTACACTCTAAACATCAATGCGGGTGGTGCCATTGAAATAATAGACTTTAGTGAGCGCGCTATCGTAAATTATGGCGGCACAATACACATCAACGGCGGCTCACTGACAATTGGCAAAGGACAAAGCGATGATCAGATAGGCATATGGATGAACCGTGGACTCCTCAAATACAGCTCTGGCACGTTGAATGTAACTGACGATGCAGTCATTCGTTTAATCCAATCAGCGCTTGCCGAAGGTGTAAGTGGCAAGTTCATCGACGGCGGTTATACGCTGGCAGCTAACGGCAAGATTATCATAGATGCGGCGGATGCCGCGCCATCGGTTGACGGTCTGAGCGAAGGTTACTACCATTGGAACAGCAGCAAAAATGCATTTGAAAAGCAGATGATCACCATTGAAAAACAGCCACAGGATGTGACGGTGACCGAGGGTGCCATCACAGAAAGTCTTTCTGTAACAGCTAGTGCCAGCAGTGGAGGGGCAATAAGTTACCGGTGGTGGGATGATGATCTTATCTCAGGAGCGGTTGATGCCACCTATACGCTACCAACGCATTTGACAGCGGGAACCTATAAATACTATTGTGAGCTTACCGCACCGGGCTGTTCACACTTATATACTCAAGAAGTCACTGTTACAGTCAAACCAGCGGTTACCTATGCTGTAACCGTTAATAAGGGTACGGCAAGCAATGCTACTGTGGCAGAAGGTGCAACTGTAACCATAACAGCAAATACCCCAGACGCTGGCAAGCGCTTTAAGGCGTGGACGATTCAAAGTGGGGGTATAGCGCTTAACAATGCGCAGGCCTCCAGCACAAGCTTTACCATGCCTGCAAATGCAGTGGAGATTACGGCAACTTATGAAGCTATTCCAGCAGGTGTAACACCAGTTACAGGGATTGCACTGGATAAGACAGCACTTTCTCTTTACAGCAACACCAGCACCAAAACCGCAAACCTCATTGCAACCCTTACGCCAGCTGATGCCACAGACAAATCCGTCACTTGGTTGAGCAGTGAGACAGCTGTTGCCACAGTGGATGCAAGTGGACTTGTAACAGCAGTGGGCAATGGAACGACCACCATTTCCGTCACCACGATAGATGGTGGCTATACAGCTTCTTGCAGCTTAACGGTACAAACCTATACCAGTGGGGGTTCATCCTCAGATGACGATGGCGGTTCCTCTTCAAGTGGCGGTTCCTCCTCTGGAGGCGGTTTACCTTCTGGTGACAGTACAGCCTCTGGGAGCAGTGGCGCTTCAGGTGGCATAACGCTAAAAGAAAATCAGCCCAATCAACCTGTAACCGCAGTGTCTTCAGTAACTGCAACCGCGGGCACAAACGGTGTAGCCAGTGCCTCTATCGCGGATACCGCTGTGGCAGAGGCCATTTCTAAAGCGCAAGCAGAGGCCACCAAACAGGCGAAAACCGAAGAGGGGATCTCTATTGGCTTAAATGTCACCATGCCACAAGGGACCAAGGCACTCACCGCAACACTTTCACAAAACGCTTTAGGACGCCTTGTGAGTGCGGGTGTAACCAAACTTGAACTGAGCGGTTCACCTGTTGCTGTGAGCTTTGACCAAAAAGCACTGGCAGAAATTCAAAAGCAAGTAAGTGGCAATGTGAGCATTACCATTACCCCACAAACAGGGCTTTCTGAAACGGCGATGGCACTTATTGGCACAAGACCTATATACAACATCACCGTCAGCTACGGCGATAACAGTTCGGTGTCTAGCTTTGGTGAAGGGAGTGCTACGATAGCGATTCCTTATACACCTGCAAATGGTGAAGCCATCAGCGGCCTCTATGCGGTATATGTAGATGAAAATGGGCTTACAACGCGCGTGGAAGGTTCAAGCTATGATACGAGCAGTGGGAGCATTCTCTTTACAACACCTCATTTCTCTCTTTATGGTATAGCGTATACCGCGCCAAGTGAAAAGCTTAAGGACATCGATCACCATTGGGGCAAGGCAAGCATTGCTCATGTTGTAGATCTGGAAATTTTACCAGGCATAGCAGAAACCACATTTGCACCCGATACTGCAACAGCGCGTGAAATGCTTGTAACCGCTTTGGGCAAGTTGGTAAAAGTGGATGTAAGTCGTTATACCACAAGCAGTTTCACCGATGTTAAAGTGGGCAGCACTTACCAGCCCTATATTGAATGGGCATACAAATCGGCCATTATTCATGGGATTGGCAATTCAGAATTTGCACCTAATCGTGCCATTACCCGTGAAGAAATTGCGGTGATTATCGCCAACTTTACAAAGGCAACAGGCTACACGCTACCTGCTGGTGGTGAGGCAGTTCCTTACGCAGATGCATCCAGCATAGGCGAACCCTATAAAGCTGCGGTTACTGCGATGCAAAAGGCAGACATCATGACCGGTGGAACAGATAACCAGTTCAGTCCAAAATCAAGCGCCACACGTGCAGAAGTTGCCTCAATACTGCATCGTTTTCTAAAACAAATCATCGATTAAATTGAACCACAAAACACCCCCTGAACTTATTTTAAGATCAGGGGGTGTTTTACTTCATAAATTGGTCTTTGGGAAATAGAAGTGCTATTTTCGTACCGAAATGTTCTTGACTTTCGATTTGAATTTTTCCCCCTTGAACTTTCATTAAACTCTCCACAATGGCAAGACCGAGACCAACACCACCTGTTTTTCGATTTCGATCTTCATCGACTCTGTAAAAACGATTGGTGAGATTTGGAATATTCTCGATGGGAATGCCACGCCCCGTATCGGATATGGCAACTTCATAGTATTTGCGAAGTTCTTTCGAAGTAACCGTGATTGTACCAGGGGGGTCTGTATATTTGACGGCATTGTCCACAAGGGCTCTGAAAATTTGTACGATAAGTTCTTTATCCGCGATGAGGTCCCCTTTATAGTCCAGTTCAGATTCAAAAGTATAATCCTCATAGATGAGCTGGCATTCATGAATGAGTTTGTCAGAAATTTCCTCAACAGAAACGCGATCAAAATTGACTTCAAATGTTCGATTTTCAACTCTGGCAAGTAACAATAACTTCTCCACAAGATTTTTCATATTCTTAGCTTCGGATTCAATAGAATCAATTGATTCTTCAAGGAGTTCTTTTTCGTCATAGCCCATGGTTTTTAATAAGTCCACATAGCCAAGAATAATCGTAAGCGGAATTCTCAGTTCATGTGAAGCATCTGATACAAAGCGTTTTTGATAGTCAAACGATTTTTCGAGATTTTGAAGCATAAAATTCAGACTTTTAATGAGCGTATCGACTTCGTCGTTCGTGCCAATGGAAGGGATGCGATAGTCTAAATTTTCATTGTTAATGTTCTGTGCCATATAAGATAAGTTGACAAGCGGTCTTAGAGCACGCCTCGTAAAGTATCTTCCAAAAATAGAGAGTAAAAGAATGCCTATAATAGAAGATACAAATAAGGCAGAATTTAAACTGAGTAGATAATCTTCATCCAAAGTAGAGGTCAAGAAGAGTGTTATATAAACCTTGCTGCCATCCACAAAGACGATATCAGAAGTGGTATGCATCACGTCTATCCCCAGAAGCTTAGAGACAAATACATCTGATGCATTTTGATCAATGGCAAATGGAATCTGAAATGCCCCAACAACAGCATGATCTACACTGGCCTGATGGTCATAAATCTCTAAATTTAAAAAAGTCCCCTCTGGTGCTGAATCCACTTTGAGTGTCGTTGTGATGTTACTGGTGTCAGAAGATTCATCACGTGTGATAAATCGATCATAGTAATTTTTATTCAAAGTATATGAAGTGCGATTGGCGTCATCAGAAACCAAAACGACAAACTTGTAATTTTCAAAGAGATAAAGCTTTTTCAAGCGTTCGTAGAGATAGTTAACCCGTTGACTTTCAGGGGTTTGATAGAGTGTGTCCACATCTTCGTTGATGAATTCTTCAACTTGTACTTTTTTGGATATGAGCTCTTCTCTATTTTTATAAAATAAAAATTGTCTGGTGAGCAATGTCACAAATAAAAAGACAAATAAGATTAAAATGGTAAAAAGAATCACATTAAAGACCGTGATTCTTGTGGTCAATTTGAACTTTTTAAAAGGATTATAAAGTCTATTCTGAAGTCTTTTAAAATAATTCAGTTTATTTGACAACGTATCCACGACCCCTTACCGTTTGTATTATTTTTCGCTCATAATTCCGATCAATTTTATCGCGTAAATATTTAATATAGACATCTACAATGTTAAGACTGCCATAATAATCATAGCCCCAAACTTTGTTGAGTATTTGTTCGCGCGTGAGCACAATGCCTTTATTGATCACTAGGTGTTTTAAGAGATCAAATTCGGTCTTTGAAAGATCAATTTGATCGTTTTCTCTTGAAACCTCATAGGTTGAAGTGTTTATGAACAAATCTTCAAAGTGAAGCATTTCTTCAGAAGAAGGTGCCACAATAGAAGCCGTTTTGCGAATATTGGCCCTAATACGCGCAAGTAATTCGTCAAAAATAAAGGGTTTCGTCACATAATCATCTGCACCATTGTCGAGTCCCGTGATGACGTCTTGGATATCATCTTTTGCAGTAAGCATAATGATTTTATTGTTTGGATCGTGTCTCTTTATTTCTTTGCAAGCGGTTAGACCGTCCACTTTGGGCATCATGATATCCATTAAAATGAGGTCATAACTGTTTTTTAAACATTTATCGATTGCCTCAGCACCATCTTGTGCCAAGTCCGTTTCGTAACCGGCATACTTTAATTGTAACTCGACGATCCGTGCTATTTTTTTTTCATCTTCAACAATAAGAATTTTTTCCATAAAGCCTCCAGGTGCTTTTTATTAAATATATCAAAAAAAAGGTCGCTTTACAACGACCTTCCTTTTTTGAACTGCTTTGCGGGCGTCTCTACGCCATGAGTTCATGGCATAAATCTCCGATCTTTGACACAGAATAATTGGATGACATTGCTCTCATTTTATTTTTAATGACCATAAGCCGTTCGGGCTCGTTGACAAAAGCTTCAATCGTAAGGGGGAGCATATGAAGATTCTCCACATATACAGCAAGGCCCTCTGATGCAAGTATCGCAGTGTTTTCAGCTTCTTGACCGTGAATGTAGAAAGGGATGACAATGGGCAGTGCTTTATTAATCGCCTCTGTTAAAGTGAGACCACCGGGTTTGCTGATCAGTAAATCTGCTTGATCCATCAATTCGTCCACGTTGCTGATAAACCCATATACTTCTAAGGTAACATGGGTAGGTAAGTCCTGAAAATGAGTCTCAATGGCATTTTTTACGGTTTTATTGTTGCCGCAAACCACTTGAATTAAAATGTTGTTTTTTACTTTAAGCAACATTTCCAACGTTTTATAAAGTTTTCTACTGCCCATGCTGCCCCCCATGAGTAAAATCGTAAAGGGGGAGAAATCTTTTCTATGGCGAATAGGCGTGTTATAAAATTCTGCTTTAACAGGAATACCGTAGTCATATAGTTTTTCTTGTGAAATGCCAAAGGACTGTAATTGATGGTTTGTCACTTTAGAACCTGTGATATAGGCATCAATAGAGTCGTGTGCATAGAAGCGATGTACACCTAAATCGGTGACAACAGAAAGACATGCGGCCTGGGTTAACCCTTCTTTTTTCAGTTCAGCGATAATATGCACAAAAATCGGATGTGTAGAAATAATGACACTTGGATTATAATGTTTTATGTAAGCCAAGACCTTATTTTTGAGCATCACTTTAAAAAAACGTTTGAGTTGTTTATTTGGAGACTTATAACCGCTAAATCTATAAATTTCACCGTAGAGTTTCGGCGTGTAATTCGCTAAAAAAGTATAACCATCTTCAATCATGGTCTCTAAGAATTTACTGTTTTCTTTAAAGGTATCAATCACATAAAAGTCAAGATCGTGATCTGAAAGCTGTTTTTTTAAAGAATGAGCTGCTTGATTATGTCCACCACCAGTGGATGCTGTAAAGATCAAACCAACTTTGTTCATGAGAATGCCTCCCTTTCCATTAATGTTTATAAAACGTTTGCAGAATATCTGCATACATTCATAATACGTTATTAATATTAAAATCGTATTAAAAATGATTTAAGAATACATAAGCATTAAAAGAAAACAGATGAAGACGATATCTTCAAGAGACACCGCCTTATGAACTCTTATAAGTTATAGGTGTGAGTGGTGCAGAGAAACATAACTCACATTTGCTTTTTTTAGTCCTGCAAGTATAATGAATCCAAGGACGATTCCACCGACGAACTGAATGATATTCCAAGGAATACTGAATATAGGGACAATAAAACTGCCGTACATAATACTCGCTGCGAGATAGTAGCCGAGCACCATCCAAAGTCCTGCAATGATCATCCCCGAGAGTTGACCAAAAGTGATGCCATACTTATCTTTGAGAAGATAAAAGAGAACTGTAATCAGTGGGATGATAATAGCGACGCCTAACAATTGATAATTGAGTTTTGAAATGGCAGCTACAATGTTGTCAACGCCTGATAACGCATCTACATTTGTGGCAAGAAAATGGACATCAGTGCCTTTAATTGAGAACACAAAGCCAATCAAAGAGACAAACCAAATGCCTAAAGCGCTGGCTAAAATGTGTTTTTGATTGCGTTTTTCACTTGCAAAATAACCTACGATGAAGCCCATGACGCCTTTGATGATCAAAGTGGGAATTGCCCACTGTGCATAGCCGCCAAGGACATCTGCGAACATCGAACCAACACCAGCGGCAAAAGCACCATACCAAGGCCCAAGTAGAATACCAGAAATGAAAATGCACATGTCGCCGGCGTGTATATAACCATTCGTAAATGGAATGGGTATTTTAATGATAGACGTCGTAATAAATACAAATGCTGTCATTAGAGCGGTATAAATTAATAACTTGAGATTGTTTTTCATAAGTCCCCCTTAAAAGATAGAAATCCGTATAAAATGCTTGTAATAAAACATAAGTCATTTATAATATAATATAGAATTGGGTTTGTCGAAAGAGGCAGATAAGTACAAATGAATAGGGACAGATGGAGGCAATATGATCGGGTTTGTGATAAGCTTTGAGGAAAAATCAAAAATCCCAAAGTATATTCAACTGTATGAACACATTAAAAATGAAATTCATGAAGGCATATTAAAAGAGGGGATAAAATTACCTTCCATCCGAATGGTTTCAGAGGCCCTTAAAATCAGCAAGTCAACGGTTGAAAATGCCTATAATCAATTGATTGTGGAGGGCTATATAGAAAGCAAGTATAAAAGTGGTTACTATGTCATTAATATTGATGTTTATGACTACAATCAGTTTGCAAAAGGGTCTTTTCCTGTCCTTAAAGTGAGTGCCCATAAAAAAACAGCGCGCATTCAAAGCAGCGATGAGCAGGAGGAAGCGACCTTTAATTTTAACGACTGGAAAAAAATGATCAATAAGGTACTGGAATACGATACTAAGACACTTCTGTCGTACGGAGATGTTCAAGGTGAGTTCGCGCTGAGAAGGGAAATCTCTGATTTTATACATCAATCGCGTGGGGGGAAATGTCATCCAGATCAAATCATCGTTGGAGCGGGTATACAATATCTGTTTGGATTAATTGCCGCTTTATTTAGAGACGGGGCAGCGCAGATTGCCTTTGAATACCCTGGTTTTTCAAAAGGGATGTATATTTTTGAAGACTATGGGTATAAAACCATTAAGGTTCCTGTAGAGTCGGATGGCATCAACATCAAGAAGTTGGAAGATTCTCAGGCAAAGATCGTCTATGTTTCACCATCGCATCAGTATCCCACAGGTTCGATCATGCCGATTAAAAAGCGCATCAAATTAATCAACTGGGCCACTAAAAATCACGCCTATATAATTGAAGATGACTACGATAGCTTGCTGAGATATGAGGGGTATCCTATTCCTGCATTACAGGGCTTAAATCAGGGGAAAAATGTCATCTATGTGGGTTCCTTTTCGAAATTGCTGATTCCTTCGCTTAGAATCAGTTTTATGGTACTTCCAGAACCCTTGATGCAAAAATTTAATCTTATTAAAGAGCGTTATTCACAGACGGTTTCAAAAATCGAGCAATTGGCACTTGCCAATTACATGTCAGAAGGGTATTTTGAACGCCACATCCGAAGAATCAAAAAGATATACGGCAAAAAAAACCAACTTTTAATCGAAGCCTTTAAAATGCATCAAAATGCGTGTTACGAATTGATTGGCAAAGAATCTGGACTGCATGTCATGTTATCTTTTAGTCGAACCGTCAACAAAGAAAAAGTGGTCAAAGATGCTGAAACTATTGGATTGAAACTTGAAGGGATCAGTGACTATGAGGGCAGCAATATACTCGTTCTATCCTACAGCGGGTTGCAAGACCATGAAATTGAGCAAACAATTGGAGAATTGAGTCGAATAATCCTAGAATCTAATGAAAAATTCACATAAAAGACACATCTTTAGTGCTATAATGGGTTAAAATAAATGATATGACATAGAATTGGAGGCTGTATGCAAAAAAAATGGTTGATCGGTATTGCGTTTTTAATTTCGCTTACGGGATGTCAAAAGGAAACTGTAAACGCACATCAATTACCACCAACGGTTACACCCCCAGTAGCTCAAGTAGACCTAGACAAACCTGTTGATAAAGAAATTATCAGCGAGGATTTGATCGGTAACTTTAAATACTTAGATCAAAATATTGCTAACATGACAGAGGAAGAAGCTACTGAAAATTTCTATGAACTTGAAGCATTATCCATCAAAAAGCAATTCTATTATGTGGAAGTCATTTCGCTGAATAAACATATACAAACCGAACTGATGAAGTGCTTTGATGTAGAAAAAGGCGAGTTTGATTTTGGTAAATACGATGGTGGCAGTGGCATGGTGATTGATGAAATTTATGCAAGTGGTTATAAACTTGTGCCCTATGAGGGCTTTGTATACCCAGTGACGGATTATTCAAAGTTTAAACCCTATGCTTCTTTTATGAGTGATGAAGCACAAAGCTATATTGATTTGAAAGCATTGGAATCCGACGCGTACACAGGGACCAGATCCTCTCTTGAAGTGACTCAAGATGAACTGGTAAACCGCATTCTTTTAGCAGAAAATCACATTAGACAATACAAAAATGGGAAGACACATCCCATGGTGCTTGAAATGTATAAAGCATATCTGTACTATTATATTCCCTCAACAGTGCTCTTTGACAAGGGGACTCATGATGCCAATGCAGATAAGTTGACTGAATACAAGGCATTTGTTGAGGCGCATCCAGATACCATTACAGCTCAGATTGTAACGGATTATTTAGGCACTTTAGAGGCAAATGGTTATGAAGAGACAGAGGCAGTGAAGCTCTATTTAAAAGATTTCTATGGTGCCATAGAAATCTATATTTCAAAAGCAGGGCTTTAGAGCCCATTTCAATGTGCTTATTATAAAAGGCACACTTTCAGAACGACTTTTTAGTCTTCTTGATAGTGTGCCTTTTAACAGTGATGTGAGCGTTTAGACTCTCACTGGATAGGGAAGATGACCCCAAGGGACCATCATATACTCAGTCCGCTTCGCTACCTTCGTAACCCTTGCACAATCCTATCGGATTGCATCCAGTGGAAGTTTAGACTCCCACTGGATAGGGAGATAAAAAGCTTTTAATAAGTTCAAGTGTACTATCTAGTGAAAACGAATCTTTTAATGCAAATACATTTTTGCGTACTTGATCATAGTAAGCGGGATCGTTGATTAATTGATCGAGTATAAAAGTGAGCTTTTGGCCACTTTCGATTTTAAAGGCAGCCCCTGTACTCAATAAAAAATCTGTATTTTCTGTCTCTTGCCCTGGCATCGCAAAGGGAATCAAAAGAGGGAGACCTTTGGCGATGGCTTCAGTAGTAGTAAGGCCTCCAGGTTTGGTTAGGATCACATTTGAAGTTTCCATAAGTGTGTGCACATGATCTGCAAATCCAAAAATTTCATAAAGGCCACTTTCAATCTCGGATTGATATCGTTTTTCAATGGATCTTTTTAATTTTAAGTTGTTGCCACAGACGACTTTGCAGTGTATGGGTTTTGGATATTGTTTTAAGGTTTCAAGGAGTTCATCCACAAAAGTCAATCCAATACTGCCACTCATAATCAACAAGGTGAATATCTTGTCAGCTGGTTTGGATAACGCATAATACGGTGGTGTCAGTGGAATCCCATAATTGTAAACAATAGAGCTCCTTATACCATTTTGAACCAAGGCATTTTTTGTAAAGGCAGAGCCCACGATATATGCATTGACTTCAGGGTTGATATAACTTCTATGAACATGAAAATCAGTGACCACAGAAATGTAAGGGATGCTAATTTGATGATTTGCCTTGAGTTTGCAGATGATGTTGTTGGCAAGTAAGTGAGTGCCTATAATGACATCGGGTTCAAAGCGGTTAATGTGATTTAGAAGGCGTGTTTTACCGACGATATTGAAGACACTAGAGACACGGTTATTAATAAGTTTGCGATTACTGATATAATACAAATGTCCAAAGGTTCTTGGCGATTTTAAGGACATCTGTTTGTAGCTGTTAACGACTAAATAATCCAAAGAACGATTTATTTCTTTCATAAAACTACTCACTTGAACCGTAATGCCATTTTTTTCAAGTAGAATTCTTAAATTTTCAGCAGCTTTATCATGACCGCCACCAGTGGATGCTGTCAATATGAGTATTTTGGCCATTTTATTCCTCCGTTTTAGTTTACCCTCACTATTTTATATGAATTCGTGAAATTATTCAACAGAGGCCTTAAGAATAATGACGCGTTGCCTTTAACTGGTACATTTTATCGTCCGCCACATGTAACAGTGCATCAAAAGTGATGCCTTCTTTTGGAAAGATTGCATAGCCGACAGACACTGAAAGGATCATCTTCGTGTGCTCATCTAGGTGCAATGGTTCCTTGAAAGCTTCTTCAATTTTTTTGAGATAGGCATGTACTTCTTTTAGATTTTTACCATTACAGGGAGATAAGACTACAAATTCATCGCCGCCAATTCTAGAAATCAACTCTCCTTGATCAAAGATTGTCTTTAAAACGAGCGCAATTTTAATAAGTGCCAAGTCGCCGATAGCATGGCCATAGGCATCGTTTATGTGTTTAAAAAAGTCAACGTCTAAATAGTAAAGACATAAACGCTGATCGTTTATTTTAGCGGTTTCTAAAGAGGCTTCAGCGCGTTCCAAAAAATAGCCTCTTGCCAGCAGCTGAGTGAGATGATCATAATAAGCGAGATGGATTATTTTTTCTTCATTGGCCTTGTAATTGGTAATGTCATAAATAACACCAATATAATGAATCGTTTGCCCCACATTGTTTTTGACATCTAATATCGTCAGCCATTCGAGAATCGTTTCGCCATTTTTAGTTTTGTTTCTAATTTCACCAGACCAGTGCCCCGTGTTGTTTATAGCAAGCCACATATTTTCATAGAATTCATTTGAATGTTCACCAGATTTTAAGATTTTCGGCGTTTGATTTTTAATCTCTTCAAGTGCGTAGTCGGTGAGTGTCAAAAAGGCTTTGTTCGCCCAGATGATTTCCTTGTTAGGACGTGTAATGATAACCCCTTCTTTGATATGATCAAATGTTTTCAAGAAGAGATCATATAGGTGTTTTTGTTTAAGATCTTCTGTAATTTCTTCGTACATAGCCACAAATTTATTGACGATGAGATCTTCTTGAATAAGTGGATATGCAGTCATATGGTATGATTTTTTGATTCGATTTTTATTTTGTCTGACCACATCATATTCGATGGTATTGCCTTCTAAAACCATGTTTAAAAAGAACCAAGATTCTTCAGAAAATTCACTCGGAACAATAGAATCATTTATAGTCTTTAGGTGAAGATCCGCATTCGTAAATTGAAAATGTTTTTCAAAGGCAGGATTGACTTTGAGAATTTGAAGCGAACTCGACATAATGACCATGGGTACAGGCGTATGGTTAAATAAAAGGATGTAGTCGGTATTTTCCATAGTGGCTTCTGATAACCGATTGATGGGTTCAATAGATGAAAACAAAAGCTTTTCATGATTGTACTCAAATGGCCCGCTGATGACTTTGACATTCCAAATATCATTATTGGCAAGGCGATGTCTGAAGTTAAAGTGGTTTCTAGATTCTTCGGATGCTTTGCGCATTTCGCGTTGGATGGCTTCGGGGGTCAATAGATTAATATCAGATATTTTCATTTGATGGAGCTCTTTTTTGGAATAGCCGTAAAAATCAATTGCAAACTGATTGGCGTGAAGAATATAGCCCGATTTAGGATCTATAATGAGTGTGGCATCTCTTGCGTTTGTCAATAAATTGTAAAGGGCATTGGAGGTGGTCTTTGAAACATAGGCAAGCCTGCTCAAATCCAAAATAAAAGCACCATAATAGTTGTTATACAAATCGTTTTTTAAAATAAAAAGCACAATTTCAGCTTGAAATGCCTTGCCATATGCATCTTTATGGCGCCATTTAAAACGTATGGGTTCATTGAGTGATGTGCTGTCAATTTGATGATGATCAAAATAATCAAAGTAACTTGGATAAGGATGTGTCCGTTCGGTGATCATATCGATACTTTTATGTGCAAGTGTGGTTTTAAAGAGTGAATCAGCACTTAAATTTGAAAAGAGAATGTCTTGATCTTTTAAAATGATAAAGGGATCTTGATAATGATAGGATAACTTTATAAAGTCCATTCCGATACCTTTGAGCCAAAGTAGTGAGGGATTATTTTCCATTAATGTTTTAGGCATGAGAACCTCCAGAGTACTTGTCTATGTCCAACTAACTTATTTATGCCCAATAACAAACGGGATCTATCAAATATAAAAAAAGATATCTATAAATTTGATGTCATATCAAATTTGTAGATATCTTAAGTGGCTTTGAGATAATAAAGTGGTTTTGAAATTATTTTAAAACAGCTTAGGACTCTAATTTGCTCCAAACGCTATTGACAATGACACCTAAAAGGGCTGCCAAGCTAAGACCAGATAGTGCAACTTCAGAATTTGGAACTGCAATTTTAAGTGCTAATGAAGGCACATACGATGGTGCAAGACCTACACAGAGAATTAAAAGCATGATCACTATGTTTTTAAAGTTGAATGCAACTTTTTGATCTTTAATCGTTTTGACCCCAATAAGGGCAATCATAGAGAAGAGCATTAAACTGATACCGCCCATGACAGCTGTGGGAATTGATCCTAAGACCCCACCTAACTTGCCCACAAGACTTAAAACAATAGCAAATACGGCTGCGATACGCAAAATAGCAGGATTATAATTTTTAGTGATCGCAAGGACGCCTGTGTTTTCACCATAGGTCGTGTTTGCGGGTCCACCCAGAAATCCTGCGAACATAGTTGCGATACCATCGCCGAGCAGTGTTCTGTGAAGACCTGGATTTTCAATGAAATTTTGTCCAACAACGGTTCCGTTAGTGGTAATATCGCCGACATGCTCCATAAAAACAGCAAGCACAACAGGCGCAATAATTAAAATGGCTTCTAAGCTGAACTTAGGAAATGTAAATGCTGGGATGCCAAAGAGTGCTGCTTGTTGAATGCTCGTAAAATCCACCGCGTGAATGGCAAGTGAAAGCGTATAACCCACTATTACAGCGATTAAAATCGATAATTGCTTTAAAAACCCTTTTCCTAAAAAATTAATAACAAGTGCAGTTGCGAGTGTAACACCAGCGAGCATAAAATTCGCCTTTGCCATGCCAAAAGCGGTGGGCACCAAATTCAAACCAATTACAATGATCATTGGACCTACAACATGTGCTGGTAAAAAAGCCTTAATGTGATCAACGCCCACTTTTTTGACGAAAAGGGAGAGGAGCACATAAATAAATCCAGCAACGATTATCCCACCTTGGGCATATGCTAGATCACCTTGATAAAGTGCTTTAACTTGAATGATTAAAGGAATAAATGCAAATGAGGAGCCTAAAAATACAGGCACTTTCCAATTGGTACAAGCGTGAAAAATCAATGTACCACAGCCAGCTGTAAAAAGAGCGACGGATGGATTAAAGCCTGTTAAGATTGGAACGAGGACAGTAGCGCCGAACATGGCGATAAGATGTTGGAGCCCTAAGATAAAATTCTTGGGATCCGATAAAGTGTTTGGTGATTCTGCATAACTATTTGTTGACATAAAAAAACCTCCCTTATTTTAATGCATGGGGAGAAGACTTTAATCTTCTCTTTTTAGCCTCACAGGACCAAATTAAAAAGTGCTGTTGAATGACGATGAGATCACAACGCTATCTCGCTAGTGATAATACCATATAAAGCGATGCTTTTCAAGTGGGATACACGATATTGTTAAGGAAAAGTTTACAATTGGCCTCCATATTCTTTGCTCAAAAATGGTATAATCTAAAAATCGGGTAATCACTAAAGTAGAAAGGAATAAATCATGACCCCCTATTACGAAAAAGTTTATGCGCTACATAACTTTGATTTTAATGCACACAAACATGTCAAAACAGTGACTTTACTTAATTTTTTACAAGACATCTCCACCTGTCATTACAATGCAGTGGTGGGAGGCAATGCAGAAAATGCCGTTTGGGTAATTGTTGAATGGGACGTTCATTTTAGAGCGCCGATTACTAAAGTTCAAACTTTAACGGTTAAAACGAAGCCCACGTATTTTAGAAAATTTATCGCCTATAGAGCCTATGAAATTGTGGATGAAAGTGGCGTGGTCGTGGTAACAGCTGTTAGCAAATGGGCCTATATTAATTATGAAACTCGAAAACAAATGGTGATCCCTAAAACACTCTATGAGGTCTTTGATGTGCCAGAAAATGCTGATAAACCTCTAAAACTGGAGCATATGGATTTTAAGATTGAGTTAATAGAGCCGATGTCCTTTAGAAGCTGTTTTTCAGATATCGATATTAACCAACATGTGAACAACGTCTCTTATCTCAGATGGGGCATAGACAGTTTGCCCTATGAATTTATCGCGAAGAGTTCTCCAAAACGCTTACAAGTTTATTATAAAAAGGAGATCTTTATAAATGATGTTGTTCGTGTTCTAACCGATTTGATGGAGAAAGAAACAAGACAAATGATTCAAAATAGTAACAGTGAAGAGTGCGTTAAAATAAGAATGCTTTGGAAATAGCGTCAATGTCATCAAGATGTCATCACATTGTAAGTTGAATGTGATTGACATCTTTTTTTGTATTTGATACGATGAAATGCTTCAAACTCTTTTTCACTTTTATCATCCCTTTTGGCATGGTGAACTATGTGCCGATGCAATTTTTACTGGGGCAAGCGCATTCAGTTTCTATTGCTTATGTATTTGCACCTCTTTCTGGTGTTTTGTTTTTACTCCCAAGTTTTTTAATATGGCAATTTGGCGTTTCTAAATACAAATCGACGGGTTCTTGAGTCGTGTAAGAGTCGCCACATAAAAAGTAAAATAGATTTTAAAAGTTCTAAGGAGGTTAGCATCTATGTGGTGTTAGCCTTTTTTTACATCTAAAAATCACCCAGTGGGTGATATAAATTTATAAAAAGACATTATAAAATAGAATTAAGTATTTTCAAATAATCAAGTAAATAGGGTTTTAATAGTGAGGAATAATAAGGAAAGTGAAAGGGTGGAGCATATGAACAAAGCAACTATGAAAAAGTTTATATCGATGGGACTGGTTTTAACGCTGCTTATCGGTTTAACAAGTGGAGGTCAAATGGTATGGGCGGACTCAGCAGAGAGTGATTTCACATTTGATTCAGGCACAGGGACCATAACAGGTTACACTGGTGCAGGAGGGAATGTGGTTATTCCGTCAACAATAGGCGGGGTGGCTGTTGTGGCAATTGGAGAAGATGTTTTTAATTCGAATATCGGAATAGTCAATGTTATCATTTCAGAGGGCGTGGAAACGATTGGCCCTCGAGCATTTACAAATTGCTATGCTTTAAAAAGTGTATCTCTTCCAGAAAGTGCAACGCGTATAGGCTATAATGCTTTTTACAGCTGTTTTGCGCTTTCGGACATAAATATTCCGAATTCGATTACAGAAATACCAATTGCTGCATTTGGTTATTGTACACTATTAGAACGTATAACATTGCCAGACAATTTGGAGAGCATTGAAGCAAGTGCGTTTATAGGCTGTGATAATCTTAAAAGCATCATATTCCCTTCAAATTTAACCAGCGTAGGGAATTATGCGTTTAAGGATTGCACTTACCTAAGACAAGCCGTATTTACAGGTAATGAACCTATAACTTTTGGAACAAACGTTTTTTCTAATACAAATGATACGTTTGAAATTCTATACGAATCAACTGGTAGTGGCTTTACGACACCAACATGGAAGGGTTATTCAAGTAGCGCTTATGATTCTACAACAACTTATAGTTTGAATTATGATGCAAATGGTGGGACTGGCAGTATGCCTGGAGTCAATGGGCTGCACACAGGTGATCTTGTCACTGTGGGTATCAATAATAACCTTATTGTCAAGGCAGATTGGCAGTTTGTGAATTGGAATACAAAAGCCGATGGCACGGGTGTCGCTTATTATGGAGATCAGATCGTACCAGTGGGCAATAAAGAGATAACGTTGTATGCGAAGTGGGAAAGGTTGCATTCTATCAATACCGATACAGTGTTACATGGGTCGATCACAGTGGACAAGAGTAGAGCCATTAGTAAGGATGAAGTAACTATAACAGTGACACCGGATGAAGGGTGGAGTTTAAAAGGCATAAATTTTAAGAATCCGCTTACAGGTGATCTTTTGGATATAAGACTCATCATAACTGAAAATTCTGGCGCAATAAAGTTTTTTGATATGATCGATGAGGATATACTTGTGACAGCTGAATTTATGCAAGGCGAGTTCACATATGAAACCACCTCTGATAGTGCGATTGCGATAAAGCATTATCAAGGCATCAAGAGTGATGTTGTAATACCGCGCGAGATTGACGGGAAACCTGTGACAAAAATAAGCACGCTTACATTTGGCATGATGATGTATGTTAACTCTATAAGAATACCAAACAGTGTCAATGAAATTGAGGAAGCTGCTGCGTATGATTGTGGCAATCTCAAATCTGTGTTTTTTGAAGGCAATGCCCCCGAAATGTTTAAAACGGATAGTTTTTTTTACTCAGATCCCGCTTTTGAAATTTACTATGTAGCTGGAAGTACTGGATTTACAACACCGAATTGGAATGGATATTCAACGGTTGCCATTTTACCTTCTGATATAATAGCCGCAGATAAGGCATCAATTACCGTAGGATACACAGCTGGTGATAGTGCAACGGCAGTTACACAAAATTTGAGGCTGTCATCAATAGGTGCAACTTACGGTTCAGATATCACATGGTGTTCAAGCGATACCTCTGTTATCAGTAATGATGGCATTGTAACACGTCCAGCATATTTGAGTGGCGATGCCAATATCACTTTAACTGCAACTGTAAATAAAAATAGCACGATGGATACTCAAACCTTTAATCTTGTTGTTCTTAAACTGCCATTTGAAGCAAGTACGATCACCTTCGATAAAAACGGTGGTGATACAGAGGTGAGCCCAATCACAGTGGTAACAACATCTGGCTCCAGTGTAACTGTTCTGCCAACAGCACCTACAAGATTGGGCTATACTTTTAACGGATGGAATACAGCCGCAGATGGTACTGGCATGGCATTTACGGCATCCACAGTAGTGGATTCTGACATCACGGTTTATGCACAGTGGGTTCAAAATAGTGATTCTTCTTCAGGGAATAACTCTGGCGGAAGTTCAGAAAGTGGCTCATCAGGCGGTGGTACACCAACGACTGGTACGAGCACACTTGCGACAGGAAACGCTACAACAGATAAGACTGAAACCGTAGGCAATATCACCAAAGCAACAACCGTTGTAAAGGCTGTTGAGAGAAATGGTAAATCAATTGCATCACCAACGAGCGCACAGATTTCAGATGCTGTTAATAAGGCAAAAGAGATTGCAAATACAAAAGGAAGTGGCACAAAAGCAGTTGTTGAGATTGAAATAGAAAGTGCAGCATCAACGACTTCTGTATCTGCAATACTACCAAAGACAACAATGTCAATGCTCTTAAAGGGTTCAATAGATGCGCTTTCGATCAAAAACAGTGTTGCTTCGATTACATTTGATCAAGCGGCAATTAAGACCCTTTCAAGTGGCGTTACAGAAGATATCGCTGTTAATATCTCAAAAGTGGATAATGTAGCCCTTTCTGAAGCCTCCCAAAAAAGGGTTGGAGATAGACCTGTTTATAATTTCAGCGTAACCAGTGGGAATCAAACGATCTCTCAATTTGGAGGAGATGTAACAGTGTCCGTACCCTATGCTTTGGGAACTGGTGAAGATGCAAATGCCGTTGTCATCTATTATATTAACGCTCTAGGTCATCCAGAGCTTATGAGTGATTGTATATATGATGTAAAAACAGGTATGATCACCTTTAAAACAAATCACTTTTCAAGTTATGCGGTGGGATACAATAAAGTCAACTTTAATGATGTTGCAGAAACAGCTTGGTATGCAGATGCAGTTACCTTTATCTCAACTCGAGATATAGCAAATGGCACAGGCGATGGCAATTTTAGCCCTAATGCAAAACTGACAAGAGGACAGTTCCTTGTGATGATGATGAAGGCTTATGGCATTTCAGCGGATGAAAATTCAAAAGAGAATTTCTCGGATGCAGGAAGCACTTACTATACGGGTTATTTAGCAGCAGCTAAAAAACAGGGGATTGCAGCTGGTATTGGCAATAACATGTTCGCGCCAGAGAAGAATGTCACAAGACAAGAAATGCTTACATTACTTTATAATGCACTAAAACAAATAGAGGCATTGCCAGCGGTCGGGACAGCAGGTGCGGATTCGACACGCTATACAGATGACGAAATTGTCTCTTGGGCTAAGGTGCCTGTGACTTTATTAGTTGGATCAGGCGCAATTGATGGCATTGAAGGGCGAGTAGGCCTAACAGAGCCTACCACGAGAGCAGAGATGGCTCAAGTACTGTATAACTTACTCACTAGAAATTAAGAACACTTTATTGAGGGTATATTTTTCATATAAAAACAGATAGCATCAGGCTTAACAACATTGGCAACCTGGCTATCTGTTTTTAGTTACTAATTGTAATTTTGGGGTGGTAGAATTAAACTGGTTACGCACTGTATACTAACTGTGAAATAAGTGTTACACTAATGTGTAATTGGTAACACTTGTTTCACAGTTTTTTAGCATTTAGGAAACACTTTTGTTTCTTTCTTGTAGAAAATTACATAAAAATTAGAATCAATAAGCCAGTCTATCCAATGACTGGGACGAAATTCGACTCGAATCGGGATTATTGTTTTTAGAATTGGATAGCATTGGCACATACTTTGCGACTATAAATAATGGTTAGGGTGTAAAATCCAGTAACTGTAACAAAGGCGTATCCAAGATGTTATTTTGTGAGGAGTTTACATGATTAAGAAAAATGAGATGTTACTTGAGAACTGGGAATCTTTTGTAAGCACAAGGCAGCTAAAATCTAATGCTGTAAAAGACGAAATTTATAAATCGTGGCTTAGATGTAAAGATTACGGCGTTGATCCGTCGAATGATTCTAGGCATGCATCATTAAGTAAAGAAGCATTTGATGAGTCGTTGAAAGAAAAGGCATATTTAATTAAAATTGCACATCCTTTTATGTTGAAGCTCTATAAATTTGTAAAAGGAACGGGGTTTGTGGTGGTTCTTGTCAACGAAGAAGGCTATCTTTTGGAGCTGTTTGCAGATGAAGATGTCTGGCAAAATCCAGTTACGAAAAACTTCTTCTTAGGCGCAAGTTGGCAAGAAGAAATTGCTGGGAGCAATGCAATAGGAATCGCTATGTATGAGCAAGCACCTGTTCAAGTATCGGGTGCAGAGCATTATTGCAAAAAACATCATGACCTTACTTGTTCTGCAGCACCTATCTTTGATGTGAATGGAGACCTACTCGGTATTGTAGACATTTCTGGTCCTTTTGAAGCTTCGCACGGTCATACACTGGGCATGGTTGTGGCCACAGCTGAGGCTATTATGGCACAACTTAGAATAGAAAATAAAAACAGACAGTTGGCACTTGCAAATAAAAAATTGCTTAACTTTTTTAACATGGTTTCAGATGGTGTCTTAATCGTAGGTGAAGAGGGTGCGATATCAGAAATGAATCCTGCGGCTGAGGTGATTTTAAGAAGTGAGAAGAAAGAAACTCTAGGGATGTTGATTCAAAATATGGTAAGTCCAAGATACAGTTCGCCTGGCAGTGGTTATTTCTATTTGAAACAGTGTTCCTATACGGAAGGGGTTATTCATACGCCAAGTGGTCAGTTTGATTGCATTATCTCTTCTGAACCCATTTATAATGAAAAAGAAGTGTTGGTGGGGAGTTTTATTACTTTAAAACAGGTTAAACAAGTTCAAAAACTTTTAAATCGGTTTGGAGGCTATACGGCCTCACTTCAATTTGAAGATATTATTGGCAGCAGTTTTGAAATAAGAGAATCCATCCGCCTTGCGAATCTCACGGCGATCAACAATTCAAATGTGTTGCTTACAGGCGAAAGTGGAACTGGAAAAGAAATATTCGCACAAGCCATTCACAATAAAAGCTCGCAATCAAATGCGCCCTTTGTGTCCCTCAATTGTGGTGCAATTCCAAGAGAACTCATTGGCAGTGAACTATTTGGTTATGAGGAAGGTGCTTTTACAGGTGCAAAGAGAGGTGGAAAGCCAGGGAAGTTTGAACTTGCAGCAGGTGGCACTCTTTTCTTAGATGAAATAGGAGATATGCCTTTAGAGCATCAAACCGTACTCTTAAGAGTTATTCAAGAAAAACAGATTGTTCGTATTGGCGGGGATAAGATGATTTCTGTCAATGCACGCTTGATCTGTGCAACTAATAAAAATCTATTTGAAGAAGTGGAAAAAGGCAGTTTTAGAAAAGATCTTTTTTATAGACTCAACGTCATGGCGATTATGATACCGCCTCTAAGAAATCGTGTAGAGGATATTCCACTGCTTTTTAGACATTTTTTGAATAAACTGTGTAACGATAGAGAGCGTACTGTGCGTGTGGATCGTTCGGTCTATGAGTATTTGAAACAGTACGCATGGCTTGGTAATGTAAGAGAACTTCAAAATGTGGTTGAACGTGCTGTAAATCTAGCTGAGAACGGCATCATATTTCCTCAACATCTTCCAGAACGCATTCAGAATTTTCAAGAGATGCCTTCTACAGAGCAAAATGTGGTTGGCGAGAACTTAATGGAGTGTCGTATCCTCACTAAGGAAACTGCTAGGGAGACGGAAAAAAATAGACTTATGGAACTGTTAAACAGGCATGCGGGAAATGTCAGTCGTGTGGCGCTTGAAATGGGGCTTTCTCGTAAGACGATTTATAATAAAATGAAGCTTCATGAGCTCTATAAGTGAAACAAGTGTTACCTACATGAGTAAAAAAGTGTTACCTTACACGCTGAGGTAACACTTTTTTTATTTGAAAAAAGTAAAAATAATTTTCAACTTCATTCCAGTTGAATTTAAGCTTGAACTTTACTTGAATCTTCTATACTAGCTGATAGCGATATCACAATCATAAAAATGATCTTAAAAGAAGCATATTGTGTTTCAAAATACTAAAAAAGGGGGATGCCATTTTCATTTTGGCATCCCTCTTGCGTATAGAATAAGATGACAAAGGGTATTGAAAATCGCCTCATGTTTCGTTAACTGTGTTTTGCAGTTATTACGGTAAAAAAGGAATACAGGAATAAAAAACACTCTCAAGCAGAGCGCTGGATTCCTTTCCTGCGCTCTTTTTTAGATTTTGATTTAGATTTTGAAGACATTCTCAATGGAGGTAGCTGATGAAGTGTGTACCAGTGGAACAAGCAATAAACATGGTGTTGTGCCATGATATTACAGAAATTATTCCTGAAAAGAGAAAAGGCCCTGCGTTTAAAAAAGGCCATGTGATTTCAGTGGAGGACATTCCTAAACTATTGCGCTTAGGAAAAGAGAACATCTATATTTGGGAAATTAACGAAGATACTTGCCATGAAAATGAGGCAGCAAAAAGAATTTCAAGTGCCATTACAGGCAGTGGCATTGAACTTACAGAACCCTCAGAGGGCAAAGTTGAACTTAAAGCCACCGTGAGGGGCCTTTTAAAGATTAACCTAGATCCCTTTGTCGATATAAATTCAATTGAAGAAATGGTACTGGCATCGATACATTCTAACCAAGTGGTAGAGGTAGGTCAAACGCTTGCTGGCTGTAGAGTTGTGCCATTGGTAATCTCCAAAGATAAAATCATAGAAGTCGAAAAGATCGCCAGTGATCACTATCCGATCGTGCAGGTACTTCCTATTTTCAAGAAAAAGATTGGCATAGTCACCACTGGGAGTGAAGTATTTAAGGGTCGAATTCAAGATAAGTTTGGTCCTGTGGTGAAGGCAAAAATTGAGAAACTCGGTAGCGAAGTGATTAGGCAAATCATCTCAGATGATGATATCGATATGATTGCGGCTGCCATTCATACCCTTATAGATGAAGGGGCTGAGGTGATCGTTACGACAGGGGGGATGTCAGTCGATCCCGATGATGTGACACCTTCGGGGATTAGAAAAGCCGGTGGCACTGTGATCACTTATGGGGCGCCAGTACTGCCGGGAGCGATGTTTATGCTGGCTGATATTAAGGGTGTTCCTGTAATGGGACTTCCAGGCTGTGTCATGTATGCCAAGAGCACGATCTTTGATCTCGTATTGCCAAGAATTCTTGCGGGTGAAAAAGTGACAAAGCGTGACATTGTAACTTACGGACATGGGGGTCTTTGCACGAAATGTGAGCCATGCAGATTCCCGAATTGTTCATTTGGAAAAGGGTTTTAATAAAAACAAAATGGCGATAGGAGGAGGGTCGTAAAGGTTGTGTTGTTTTTTACTATAAAAAAATTCATTTAGGAGATGTAACATGGAGAAAAAAGTTCTTATTGTAAACGGATTACCAAGAACCATGATTGTTGATTCAGATGTATCGCTTGCTTCAGTATTGCGTGAGCAATTATTACTTACGGGTTGTAAAGTGGGTTGTAATCAAGGAGAGTGTGGCTCTTGCTCTATCATCATGGATGGTAAAGTTGTAAGGTCTTGTATCGTTAAGATGAAACGTGTACCTGCAGAAGCAAAGATTACAACAATTGAAGGCATTGGTACTTCTGACAATCTTCATCCACTTCAAGTGGCATGGATGGCATATGGTTGTGCACAATGTGGTTTCTGTAGCCCAGGCTTTATCTTATCAGCGAAAGTTCTATTAGAAGAAAATACAGATCCTACAAGAGAAGAGATTCGTGCTTGGTTCCAAAAGCATAGAAATGCATGCCGTTGTACAGGTTATAAGCCATTAGTAGATGCTGTTATGGCAGCAGCTAAAGTTTTAAGAGGTGAAATGAGAAAAGAAGATCTTCTCTTTAACCCAACAGGTAATAAAATTTATGGGACCACATATCACAGACCATCAGCAGTGAGTAAAGTTACAGGAACATGGGATTTCGGTGCTGATGTTGCATTACAAATGCCTGCTGGAACACTTAGGATGGCACTTGTACAAGCAGAAGTTTCACATGCTAATATCTTAGGCATTGATACCTCTGAAGCTGAAAAAATGGAAGGTGTCTACCAAGTCATTACGCATAAAGATGTCAAAGGAAAAAATCGTATTACAGGTTTGATCACTTTCCCTACCAACAAAGGCGATGGTTGGGATAGACCAATTTTATGCGATAAAAAAATATTCCAGTTTGGTGATGCAATTGCAATTGTCTGTGCAGATACAGAAGAGCATGCACAAGCAGCAGCTAAAAAGGTCAAAGTAGATCTTGAAGTTTTACCGGCATATATGAGTGCGCCAGCAGCAATGGCCGATGATGCCATAGAGATTCACGAAGGCACACCGAATGTTTACTTTGAGCAAGGCATCGTAAAAGGCGAAGAGATAAAACCGTATTTTGATCAGGCAGCAGCAATTGTTGAGGTGAATACTTACAGTAGCCGTCAACCACATTTACCCCTTGAGCCAGATTGTGGAAATGCATACTTCGATGAAGAAGGCAGACTTACAATTCATTCAAAATCTATTGCACTGCATTTGCACCATGCAATGATTTGTCCAGGGATTGGTATTGAACCCGACAAATTAAGATTAGTGGCAAATCCAACAGGTGCAACTTTCGGTTATAAATTTAGTCCGACAAATGAAGCCCTTTTAGGCGTCGCATGTCTGGCAACTGGAAAACCTGTATCCCTTAACTTTAATATGTTCCAAAACATCACTTATACGGGTAAAAGATCTCCAGGTTTTGTGACGTGTAAACTGGCAGCTGATAAAGACGGTAAATTACTGGCAATGGAAACAGATTGGACAATCGATCATGGGCCATATTCAGAATTTGGTGATTTATTAACACTTCGCCAAGCACAGTTCACAGGTGCTGGCTATGATATTCCTAATATTAGAGGTATGGGCCGTACAGTTTGTACCAATCATGCTTGGGGTTCTGCATTTAGAGGTTATGGTTCACCACAAGCATTCTTAGCTTCTGAGATTGCAATGGATGAACTCGCTGAAAAATTAGGCATGGATCCACTTGAATTGAGATATAAAAATGTTTATAGACCAGGAGCAACGACGCCAACACAACAGATTCCAGAAGTTTTCTGCTTCGAAGAAATGCTGGATACACTTAGACCGCTTTGGCAAGAGGCTAAAAAGAGATGTGCTGAGTATGATGTGCCAGGTAAAAAACGTGGCGTTGGCCTTTCTTTAGGCATTTATGGTTGTGGCCTTGACGGACCAGACAGCTCAGAAGCATGGGTAGAGATGACACCTAACGGCGTTACAGTGGGTAGCTCTTGGCAAGATCATGGACAAGGTGCTGACCTTGGTACATTGACACATGCACATGAAACACTTAGACATGCAGGGTATCGACCAGAACAACTCAAACTTATTATGAATGATACTGCATTCACCCCTAACAGTGGCCCATCGGGTGGCAGTAGACAAAATGTTGTCACTGGAAATGCAATCCGTGTTGCCAGTGAAATGCTTTTAAATGCCATGAGAAAATCAGGCACTAAAGAAAAGGGTGAGTACAGAACTTATGATGAAATGGTTGCTGAAAACATACCACTTCGTTATGACGGTAAATGGGCAGCTTCAATGTGTACGGACTGTGCACCAGATACTGGTAAAGGCGATCCGTTCTCAAATTATATGTATGAACTTTTCATGCCAGAAGTTGAAGTTGATCTTGAAACAGGGAAGGCAACTGTGGTTAAATTCACAACCGTTGCAGATATTGGGACGATAACCAATAAGGCAACTTGTGATGGCCAAATCTATGGTGGGTTAGCACAAGGCATTGGTCTTGCACTTACTGAAGACTTTGAAGACCTTAAAAAGCATACAACACTCACTAAATGTGGACTTCCGTTTATTAATGATATTCCGGATGATATGCAAATTATCTATAATATATCACCTCGTCAAAGTGGTCCATACGGCGCATCTGGTGTTGGTGAAGGGCCTTTAACAGCACCACATCCAGCAATATTAAATGCAATTTACAATGCATGTGGTGTCAGAATTTATGCAATACCTGCTTTACCAGCCAAAATTAAAGCAGGTCTTGAAGCAAAAAAAGAGTCTTGCAGTTGCTGTGATTAACAAAGCTTATGCCTATAATTGAGCAATATCATAATGAAAAATAACCTCTTAATAATTCAGGGCGGTAATCTGAAAAGTGCCGTCCTGAATTTTCAATAAAGAAAAGTAGGTGTGATATGGACCAGATTTTACTTAGAGAACGTGAAGGGCTTTGCACACAAGAAAATCCACCCAGATGTACAGCAGAGTGTCCTCTGCATGTGGATGTTAAAGGCATTGTCCGTGCTATCCAAAAAGAAGATTATAAAGGTGCTTATAAATTATACAGTAGATCAGTCCCCTTTCCGAACATCCTCAGTCATATATGCGAAGCACCCTGTATGCATAAATGTTTGAGAAATGAACTTGACGAATCGATTCTCATCGGAGAACTTGAAAAATATATCGTACTAAAGGGGAGGTCCTCGGGACCTTCTAAAATACTTTTACCCCCTGAGAAACCGCAGAGTATCGCTATAGTAGGGGCGGGGATCAGCGGGTTAACAGTCGCTAAAATTTTAAGACTTAAAGGATACAAGGTGACGGTCTTTGAAAAAAGCAATGGTCTTGGTGGACAGCTAAAGCAATATAAAGAAGAAGTATTGCCTGCTTCTATTCGAGATGAAGCGTTTGAAAATTTGAAGAAGATTGGGATAGAAATCAAACTTGAACATGCCATAGGGCAGGAAGGTTTTTTATCATTAGCATCACTTGGTGAATCCTATTCAGCAATCTATTTAGATGTTTCAATTGCAGAACTTGATGCGGTGGTTGGTGAGAGAGTCCAAAATTTGATCTTTGATCCACTAACCTATGAGATTTTAGAGGGCGGTGTTTTTGCGGGAGGGTCTTTATGCGGTAATCGTGAGGGCTATCTCCCTGTGCGCTCCATCTCCGATGGCAAAAGAGCAGCGAACTCTATTGATCGTTATTTCCAAAAGGTTTCTTTAACAGCGAATCGAGTAGGTGAGGGCAGTATTGAGACAAAGCTCTTTACCAACATAGAAGACGAAAACGTCACTAGGGCAATTCATCCTAGTGATCCAATCCATGGCTACAACCAAACAGAAGCTGAAGCAGAGGCAAATCGTTGCTTATTATGTGAGTGCCTTGAATGTGTAAAAGCCTGTGAATATATGAAACACTATAAAGGTTATCCAAAACGTTATTTTAGAGAGGTTTATAATAATCTCTCCATCGTTATGGGCATACACCATGCCAATAAGATGATCAATACTTGTAGTCAGTGTGGACAATGTGCACAGATTTGTCCAAATGGTGCAGATATGGGATTGGTGTGTAAGGAAGCCAGAGTCCAAATGGTTGAGACCAATAAGATGCCACCTTCCGCACATGATTTTGCACTTAGAGATATGGCATTTAGCATAAGTGATCATTTTGCATTGATGAAAAGGCCACCTGATCACGCTAAAATAGCAACCCTTTTTTTCCCAGGATGTCAATTGTCAGCATCTGCGCCAGAACATGTTGAAAAAATATACCCTTGGCTTTGTGAAAATATACCCGGTGGCACAGGTTTAATGCTCGACTGTTGCGGGGCACCAGCACTTTGGGCAGGTCGTAAAGATCTGTTTGACGAACGCATGGCTCATATTAAAAAGACCTGGCTTGCAGAAGAAAAACCTAAAATTATTACCGCTTGCCCAAGTTGTTTTTCAGTCTTTAAAGTACATCTACCAGAGATAGAAGTAGAAATGCTCTATACACTGTTAGATGAAAAAGACTTTGTGACTATGGGTGATCGAGTGATTGAACCTCAAAAACTTGCAGTTCATGACAGCTGTAGTACGCGGCTTGAAAAAGAACTTCAAAATAGTGTCAGAAATCTTTTGAGAAAAGCGGGTCATGAAATTGTGGAGCTTAAGTACTCAAAAGACAAGACCACATGTTGTGGTTATGGTGGTCTTATGATGTTTGCAAATCGAGAAGTGGCAAAAGCAGTCATTGATGCTAGAGTAAATGAAGCTTCGGAGGATTATGTTGTTTATTGTGCCATGTGCAGAGATAATTTTGCGGGGCAGGATAAGAGAACCTATCACTTGCTAGACTTGCTCTTTGGAGAAAATACAAACGCCTATCCTGTGAAAAAAGGGCCTGATTTTTCAGATCGACATGAGAATAGAAGTAGACTTAAAAGGCAGCTTCTCAAAAACATATGGGGGGAATCCCAAGAGGAGGTTGAAAGCAAAGTGAATCTAATCATAACAGATGATGTGAGAGCGATCATGGCAAAGCGCAATATTTTAATTGAGGATTTGATCAAAGTGATCGCACATGTGGAAGAAACCGGACAAAAAATGTGGAATGCCACTAAAGAGACTTACGTGGCTTATTACAGACCTGTTGCGGTGACATATTGGGTTGAATTCACCACTTCTGATGAGGGGTATCATATCCTAAACACTTATAGTCATAGATTAGAAATTGAAATATAGGAGGTTATCTATGTCAGCATATACAAGTGAAGATCAGTCTGAAATAATTTGTTCAGTGTGTGGCGAAAAGATGAAACTTGGGAAGTTGACCTTATCTTATTTAGGCAATAACTTTCCGGTGGAGCTCAGCAAATGTGAAAAATGTGGTCTTGTGTATATCCCTGAGGATTTAGCACTTGGCAAGATGGAACAAGTTGAAAAAACGTTGGAAGACAAATGAAAAATTGTTATGAAACCTATCCTTTTTCTGAAAAAAATATAAAAGTGATGAGGCCTGGCGGGGTAGCACTAACGGATGAAATGATATTGGCGTGCGGTTTAGACGAATCCGCTAAGGTATTAGATGTGGGCTGTGGGATTGGTACGGTAGTTCATCACTTGAGATCAAAATATGGGTATGATGTCATGGGCATTGATTGTTCTCCAATCCTAATTCAGAAGGGCCTTATAAACGTGCCTGGGTTGTCCATAAAGGTGGGCAATGCAGAAGACTTGCCCTATTTAGAGAGCACTTTAGATTGTATTTTAATGGAATGCACTTTATCTGTATTTCAGAATCCACAGCAAGTCTTAAAAGAAGCTTATCGGGTGATGCAATCAGGTTCTAAACTTGTGATTTCAGATGTTTATTTGAAAGAACGGTCATGTCCGTCTTCTATTAAGTCTTCTGTTAAAACAGAGAAAGAAGTGAAACAACTGATTAGGACTCAAGGCTTTAAAATATTAAAATGGTCTGAAAAAACACCTCTTTTGCACAGTTATATAGCAGAAATGATTTGGAATCAGTCTGGAGATCAAAAGTCGGGTTTCCTTTCTGAGTTTTGTTCACTTACAGGTGTTTCGGGTTTAAAACTGGGTTATTTTAGTTTAGTTGCTGAAAAATGAAAGGGAGGAGATCGCAATGAGTAGTGATATGATGCGAATTTTGGAACTCTCACAAAGTGGCTTTTGTTGTAGTCAAATTTTATTGATGATGGGACTCGAAGAAAAGGGGACGGGCAATATAGATTTAATTAGAACAATGGGTGGTTTATGTGGTGGGGTTGGTGGTTCAGGAAAAAATTGTGGTGCACTTACGGGCGGGGCTTGTTTGCTTTCGCTTTATATAGGGCGCGGTGCAGAAGAAGAAGCAGAAATGCCCTTTTCAAAACTCATGATGGATCAACTGATTCAGTGGTTTAATGAAGAAGTAGGCGCTCTATATGGTGGGATTAATTGTGTTCAAATCCTAGAGGACAATCCGATGAATCGCATGGAGCGGTGTCCCGCTCTTATAGAACAAGTCTTTGAGAAGGTAAAAGAAATTCTTGAAGTGTATGATCACTCTCTATCCGAGATAAGGGAGGCTATTTGATGAATTCTATCTGGCACTCATTGAAAAAGATTTTAGAGGCAAAAGAAGATTGTGTTTTGGCGACGATTATAGACAAATCGGGATCTGCGCCAAGATCTTTTGGAGCGCATATGATTATATGTGACAATATGAGCATTATTGGCACCATAGGAGGGGGAAAATTAGAAGCTGTGACAATGGAAACGGCTCGAGCAGTATTTAAGCAAAAACGTTCACTGATACAAAGTTTTTCGCTCACAGGAGAGGAAGCTTCTGAGACGGATATGATCTGTGGGGGTGCAGGAGAAATTTTACTAGACTATATTTCAGCGGATGAAGCCAGTAATTTAGAAGTTGTAAATGCTTTGATTGCCTGTCTTAAGAAAAGAGAGAAAGCATGGCTATGTACAATTATTAATCAAAATGGGGACAGGCAGCAATGTTTAGTTGAAGCGAAAGGGTGCGTTACTGGTGAACTCAAAGGAGAGGGTGAATTTTATAAGCGGATGATTTCAAATCCTGCAAAGGTCATACTGCATTCTGAACGCTTTGAGTGTAAAAGAGTTGTGATTGAGCCTATACAGAGTGGTGGTTATTTGTACGTCTTTGGCGCAGGACATGTCTCTCAAAAATTGGTCGGAGTCGCTGAAAAAGTAGGCTTTGATTCGATTGTCATAGATGATCGTCCAGAATTTTTAAACGCTGAACGCTTTCCAAATGTAACTCTTATTTTAGTGTCTTCTCTAGAAGAGCCTCTACCTAAGCTGCCATATGACAGAGACAGCTATATGGTCATTGTCACAAGAGGACATATGCATGACAAGACCATTCTGGATCAAGTGCTCCATGTGCCTTCTGCATATATAGGCATGATTGGCAGTCGCCATAAGAGAGACTTGATTTACAAAGATCTCATTGAGCAAAAGGGATATAGATCAGAAGCTTTTTCAAATGTCCATTGCCCAATTGGTTTAGAAATCTTCGCGGAATCACCAGAAGAAATTGCGGTTAGCATTGTGGCAGAGCTCATAAAAGTAAGAGCCCAAAATACAAATGAAAGTTGAAAAAATCACAGCACTTATACTTGCAGCTGGGCAATCTTCAAGAATGGGTGCACTAAAACCAAAGCTTGAAATCGAAAATAAAGCGGCTATTTTGTGGGTGGTTGAAGCTTTTCGAAAATCTGGAATAGAAGATATCAGAGTGGTCGTAGGTTATCACTCAAAAGAAGTAAGACAAGTCTTATCTGAAAAAAATATCAAAATCATTGAAAATAAAGCACCTGAAAGAGGCATGTTTTCTTCTGTTAAGGTGGGGATTGAGTCATTAGAAAGTGATGTGGAAGGCATTCTGTTGATACCAGCGGATATCCCTATGATCAGAAGTCAAACCATAGAAAAAATTCTAGAAGCGCATACGGCGTATCCAGATAAAATTATTTTTCCAAGTTTTTTAGGTCAAAGAGGTCATCCGCCTTTTATCAACAGAGACTGTTTTAAGACGATTCTTGAAGCAGATGAAAATGCGAATTTAAGACAAGTCCTAGAATTGTTTAAGACGCGTTGGTTAGATCTACCTTGCGCAGATAACGGCATCTTGATGGATATGGATACATATGCCGATTATGAGCATATGGTGGCTTATGCGGCCACACGATTAACCCCAAATTTAGAGGAGTGTCAAGCACTACTGGATTTATTTCAGGTACCTGAAAAAGTGAGAAAGCATTGCTTGGCAGTTTCCGAGTTGGCATGTAAAATTGCAAGGTGTTTAAACAACAAAGAAGGTCAGATTGTATCAGAACAGATTATAAAAATGGCAGGACTACTACATGATGTGGGAAAAGGACAGCCGAATCATGCGCTTCTAGGGGCGAAAATGATTTCAAATGAAGGCTTTTACGGACTTGAAGAGATTATCTCTTGTCATATGGATATTGAACTGCCACTCCATAATTTCAAAATTACTGAGAAAGAATTGCTCTATCTATCGGACAAGTTGACAGAAGAAGATCAGTATATAGCCTTGGAAACGAGATTTGAAAATACGCGAAAAAAATATCCCAAAGTTGATGAAAACAAGCTATTTCGCAGGTTTTATAATGCCAAGCGCATCAAAGACAAAATTGAAAGTATATTAATATTAGATGATTTATACGACTTTTTTAATGAAAAAAGTATGGTTAGGGTGTCAAATCCAAAAGTTGAGCAACCCTCTACTCTATGATGTCGTTTACGGGAAGTACGCAATACAGCATAGGGTAGAGGGTTAATGCGAAACTGACTTTTGAGACCCTAACCCAATATGGAGGCTATCAATAATGAATGCAGTAAAAGTCTATTCTAGAACCGAAAGCGTTTGCCCAGTTTGTCTAAGCAGAGTGGACGCTGAAATTATCAGAGAGGGTGACTGCAGTTATCTTGTAAAATCGTGTCCCGAACATGGTGCCTTTTCAACGCTTATTTGGGAGGGCAGCCCTGAAATTGAAAGCTGGTGTGGTGAGCGGAATTCTTTTGATAAAGTTTTACAACCCAGCGAGGGTGAGGGATGTCCCTATGAGTGCGGCATATGTCCAGAACATCAACAACACTCTTGTTGTGTACTACTAGAAGTCACCCAGCGCTGTAATTTGAAATGCCCAGTCTGCTTCGCAGAGGCAGGGAGTGCGCATAGTGTTGACCCTGTTATGTCACAAATTCAGGCGTGGTATGAAATGTTACTTTCAAAAGGCGGGCCCTTCAACATTCAACTCTCCGGTGGAGAACCAACGATGAGAGATGATTTGCCTGAAATTATAAGTCTGGGTAAAAAGATGGGATTTGTTTTTTTTCAGGTCAATACAAACGGCATACGATTGGCAGAAGATTCTAGTTATTGCGAAAGATTAGCTAAAGCAGGTCTCAATTGCGTCTTTTTACAATTTGATGGTTTAAAGGATTCTATATATAAAGCGCTCAGAGGCCGAGCACTTTTAGAACAGAAAATAAGAGCCATAGAAAATTGTAAACAGGCAGGGATTGGCGTTGTTTTAGTGCCCACAGTGGTGAAGGGCATCAATGATTTAGAGCTTGGCGAGATTATTGACTTTGCAGCGCATAATATGCCGATCGTACGAGGGGTTCACTTCCAACCGATTAGTCATTTTGGCAGATATCCAGAATCTTTTTCAGATGAGCGGATGACGATACCGGAACTTTTAAGGGGGATCGAGAAACAAACGAATGGTGGGATTAAAGCATCTGCATTTATACCGCCCTCAAGTGAACATCCACTTTGTTCTTTTAATGGCAAATTTACACTTCAGAAAGAGGGGCACTTTAAAAGTATCTCTGAATTTGGTAAATCCAAATCCTGTTGCTGTAGTGTGGAAACACCTGCGGAAAGTGCCATGAAATATGTGGCTAGGCAGTGGTCGGCACCAAAGTTAAATACACTTGAAGTGGTTCAGCCTGAACAAACCATTTCGTTAATACCAGATTTGACAAGTTTAGATGATTTTTTAGAGCAGGCCAAAATGACCTTAGCCATTTCTGGAATGGCATTTCAAGATGCGTGGACACTTGATTTAAAACGCCTTAAAAGTTGCCATATTCACGTGGTAAGTCAAAAGGGTGACTTGATTCCATTTTGTGCTTATAACCTCACAAGTAAGGATGGTAAGAGCCTTTATAGATGATCAGAATATGTAAAGTTGGGAGGGCGTGTGGTGTTTGAAAGTACAGTAAAATCTGTTTTAGATTTATGGGTGGCAGAAGAAATGGGCTCAAATCTTCACGAATTTTCGGATGCTATTTCGAAAAATCAAAAAGAATTACGATCGCAAATATTGTCTTTTGCAACCTCTAAAAGTGTTTTTTATAGAACACATATGGGGATATCGCTAGAGATCACACCAGAGATAGTGCAAAGAGACTGGCAATCTGTGCCCTTTACAACAGCTGAGGACATAAAATTGAGAGGTTTAGAAATGCTTTGTTGTTCTCAAGATGACATCAAACGCGTGGTGACCTTAGAGACCTCTGGAACAACAGGGACCCCCAAACGGCTCTATTTTACTGAGCATGATCAAAAGCGAACTATTGATTATTTTAGAGTAGGCATGGATACTTTTACGAATGTAGGCGATAAAGTCCTTATATTATTGCCTTGTGAAAGAGAGGGGAGCATCGGTAAACTTTTAGGTAATGCGCTTAAATTAGGGGGTAAAACGCCTATATTACAGGGTGTGGTTAAAGATTTGCAAGAGACTTTCAAGGTGATTGAAGAGCTTGAGCCAGATGTGATCGTGGGGATTCCATTTCAAGTCCTTGCGCTTGTGAAATATGGTGTATTTATGAATAAAGGCATCATAACGGTTAAAAAAATGCTTTTGAGTACGGACTTTGTTTCTCAAACAGCCGTAAAATTTATAGAGCAATATTGGCATTGTGAAGTCTTTAGATATTATGGCATGACTGAATCAGGATTTGGCGGGGGCATAGAATGTAGGTGTCATGAGGGCTATCATTTATATGAATCTGATTTTTATATAGAAATAATGGATCCTATTTCGGGTAACTGCTTGCCAGTGGGTGAGACTGGTGAAGTCGTGATAACGACTTTAAAAAGAGAAGGGATGCCTCTAATACGCTATAGGACGGGTGATCAATCTCGTATGATCTCAGAGCCCTGTGGCTGTGGCTCTGTATTAAAACGGTTAGATGTGATTAAAACACGTCTGAATGGGCGCATTCAGCTCTATGGGGGCGACTATCTTACTAAAGGGGAAGTAGATGATGTTCTACTCGATATAAAATCGCTAGTAGACTACAAAATACAATTTAAAAGAAATAAGGTACAAGACACGCTTTGTTTACAGCTTTATTATTTGTCAGACGCCGTTGATGAGCAATTCATTATAGAGCGTTTAAAAGGCATTGAGACCATAAAAAGGGCATTAAAACAAAATAAATTAAGTATTGGTGTGGATTCAATAATCGTAAAAACAGACTACTGTCCTCACCCAGCAAAAAGAAAAATAGAGGAGTGAAGACATGTCAAAGAAGACCCTATATTTGATTCGTCACTGTAGACCTACGCTTGTAGACGGACAACGTCGCTTTATTGGACAAACGGATTTACCTCTAAGTGAAGATGGGGTTATTCAGGCAAAAGCACTTGGTCAGTTTTTCAAGGATAAAGATATCGAGGCAATTTATTGTAGTGATCTCATGAGATCCTATGATACCGCCAAAGAAATAGGCCTTCAAAATGAACTTCATGTACAGGTAATCACTGCATTTAAAGAAATCAATTTAGGCCAGTGGGAAGGCGAGACATTTGCTGAAATTGCAAGATGTTATCCAGAAGCGTTTCAGGCAAGGGGGCAAGATATTGGTTATTTTAGACCTCCAGAAGGCGAGAGCTTCATTGATTTAAGTAAAAGGGTTTTACCAATCTTTGAAAAAATCATAAGGCAGGACAATAAATCGGTTGTCATTGTTGGTCATGCAGGGGTTAATAGGATGATCCTTTGCAATCTCCTAAATATTCAGATGAAAAATATGTTCAAAATCAGTCAAAATTATGGTGGCATTAACATCATACAAGGTAAAATAAGTGATTTGAGACTGAAAACGCTGAATATGCTATTAGAGGAAATTAGAGAATGAAATTATGGAGGTGTAGCAATGGAAAATAATACAAATAAGTGTCAAAGATGTGGCAATGAGATTCTCAATCAAGTGCTTTACAAGTGTGTTCGATGTTTTACGGCGTATTGTATTTCATGCGAGGATTCAAATGAAGGTCGCTGTTGTCCAAAGTGTGGTATGGGTGCAAGGATGATCTTAGATCAGACACCCTCTAAAAAAGAGGAGGAAGCTTAATGGAAAAGCAAATAGAGCAAGAACTTTTACCAGAAAAGATTGAAGCAGAAGTGGTGACAATTGAAGTCACCGATGTCAAGACTGGCAAAGTCTATAAGAGAGAGGTGCCGCTATTTTATAAAGAAAATGACAATGGAATCATTTTGTGTGGCGAAGATTCAAGAGGGCAAAAAAGTGAAATCGTATTTCTTTCGGATGTTGCAATCGAAAAAATGATGAATTTTATGGGGAAGGGACCAGATTACTCGCATCATGATCATTCAGAACATGATCATTCAGAACAGGATCATCCTGAGTATGTGTTATAAAGTTTTCGATCAAATGTCAGACGCGTATTTATGACAATATATTAAATTATAGACCCTGAAAACGACTGGATATGAAAGATTGATATTGAGTCGTTTTTTTATTGAAATGATTAAAATGAAAGCTTTAGGATTTAACAGTAGTGCTGAAGTGAACAAGGTGATATAATAAATATTACGTAAAGTTAACAATTAGATGGTGGTGTAAAAAAAATAAGCAACACAGGAGCGTTTTATGTTGAAAATTTTACAAGGCTTTAGTTCGAAAAAGACAACGATCGAAGCGATAAAGGAAAATTATGAGCAAATTAAGCAATCCAATGTAAAATATGTCATGTTTTTTGCTTCAAATCAATATGACTTTGATGAAATTGCGAGCGTTTTTAAGGCTTACTTTCCAGAACATGATGTAGTGGGCTGTACCACGGCAGGTGAAATTTCTAATCAGTGTTTAACCGAGCATTCCTTAGTCAGTTTATCGATTGCATCAGATGATTTTCATGTGGCTTCTATTATGCTTGAAAATATTTCAGAATATCCAATTCTATATCATGATCGGATCAACGAAGCCTTAAAATTATTAAAAGTGGATCCAAAGACGGTAGCCAAGCAAAAAAATCTATTTGGCATTACACTTATGGATGGCTTATCAGCAGGGGAAGAAAAAGCATTATCGGTCATCAATGGCGTTTTAGGAGATAATAATTTACCGCTCATAGGCGCATCAGCAGGGGATGGCTTAGACTTTAAAGAGACAAAAATAGCTTTAAATGGTGTTGTGTATAGTAATGCGGCACTGATCTCATTTATTAAAACAGGGCATCCATTTTTCATTTACAAAGAAAACATATTCAAGCCCATGGGCAAACAAATGGTGGTTACAAAAGCAGACGTTGCTAAGAGAACCGTCTATGAGTTTGACAATAAACCAGCAGCCAAGTGTTATGCGGAGAAGTTGAACATAAGAGCAGATCAACTCAGTCAGTATTTTGCAAAAAATCCGCTAGGGCGAAGACTTGATGAAAAAATATGGATTACATCGCCTTTTAACATCAATCCGGATCAATCCATCGAATTTTATTGTAGAGTGCTCACCAATTCAGTTCTCGAAATATTGGAACCCAATAATCCTTTAGAGGTTATCCAAGAAACCAAAAGAGTCATCAAGGAAAATGTACGCAACATTAAAGGCCTGCTCGTTTTTAATTGCATCCTCAGGCGTCTTCAATTTGATAAAGAAAATATAGGCAAACAAATCATTGGACCACTTTGCGAACTTGGACCTGTGACAGGTTTTTCGAGTTATGGGGAACAATTAGACAGTACACATCTCAACCAAACAATGGTGGTATTAACTTTAGGGGAGTGAGTTTATGGGGAAATGGTTTAAAAAAAATCAGTACAGTGAATCTGTTGGTGCAAGCAATGAGGTCAAAGATTCAAGTAAGATTTTAGTGGACAGAGCAACTTTTATGAAAGTGCACAGCACACTTATTTTCGTCAATCAATTGCTAAATCAGCGCGTAGAGCAAGTGTTGAGCAATGAGGGGGACATTACGAAGCAATTTGATGACATGCTTCATTCCATTGTGGGCAATAATGACAGTGTGGAGAAGATGGGGCAGAATATGATTCACTTGAAAAGTAATTTTGAAATTGAAAAAGATCAAATGCGTCAAGTTATTGACGGCATTAACCTCACAACCCAGGAAACTTCAAAAGGGGATCAAGATATTAATGCGTTGTCTGAACAGGTGGATGTCATTATTAAAATATTCGGAGAATTTAATGAAGCGTTTGGAGAACTCAAGGTTTACTATACTAAAATTCAAGAATTTACAAATAGTATCAAAAACATTTCAAGCCAAACCAACCTATTGGCCTTAAATGCCTCTATTGAAGCAGCAAGGGCAGGCGAACAGGGCAAGGGCTTTGCGGTTGTTGCAGGCGAAGTCCGAAAACTATCGGAAGAAACAGAAAAGGCATCCTCTGAAATTGAGTCGAATATCATGCGCATTCAAAATGCCATGAATACATTGGGTGCAAAAAACGATTTGGCGAAAAAAGAAGTTCTTACAGGCAAAGCACTGACTCAAAAAACCAAAAAAGTACTTGATGAAATTTTAGGTTTGCAAGAAAACTTGTCAAGAAACGTAAACGAAGTCAATGTGACGGTGAGCCACAATACACTTAGCATTGAAAATATCACAAAAGAAGTGATGGCAATCAGCGATTATATAAGAGCTGATGAGATCACGATGAAGAAACTGATGAACGAAACAGAGGAAAAAACTTATATCTTTGGGGATATTATTTCATACATTGAGCAGTCCAAAGCACTTTTAGAAAAAATGGATTTATAGTCTTTTCTTTTACATCACGATCCTCTTAGCCCACTTCTTAGAAATTACACGCGGCGTCCCCAAGATTACCTTGGTGACTTCTTCAAGTGAAACCATAGCAACGACGATATAGACGGGATGCTTTAGAACAAACCCGCCAATAAAGGCGAGTGGCACGCCTATCAGCCAAACACAACCGACTTCTAGCAGCATAGAGAAAATCGTATCGCCTCCACTTCTAAAGGTACCAATAATGATGATCGTACTATAGAATTTAAACGGCATAAAGAGTGCCATAACGCGCATGGTGTTAATGGTGATTTGGCTCACTTCAGGTGTTAACTTAAAAAAAGTTTGAATCATAATAGGTGCAAGCAGTACGATTAGAAAACCAATAAGAACACCAAATAGGGCAGCAAGGGCTAAAAATTTATGGTTGTATTCAATGGCATCCTCTATTTTGTTGGCACCTAAGAGATTGCCGAGCATCACAGCTGAAGCGTTGCCAAGACCAAAGCTTGCCACCATAAAAAGACTGTTAATAATATTGGAGATTTGTACAGAAGCCATGGCATCTGTGCCGATATGCGCATAGACATAGGCATAAGTGGTCATGCCTAGTGCCCAAAAAGTTTCGTTTAAAATCACAGGAAAAGCTGTTTTGAAAACCTGCTTAACAGTGGTCAATTTGACGTTGAAGAAGTCCTTTATTTTCACAGCGAGTACGGGAGAACTTGAGTAAATGCTGTATAATATAATGCTGAGTTCCACAACTCTGGCAATTAACGTTGCAGTCGCCGCACCTTCAATACCATATGCTTTAAACCCGAAATGCCCGAAGATGAGCGCATAGTTTAATACGGTGTTGAGGATTAATGAGATGGCACTTGCATACATGGGTAATCTTGCTCTGCCAATGCTCCTTGAAGAAAAACCATATGCAAAACTCAGTGCGGTTAAAATATAGCTTAGGCTTACAATTTTAAGGTATTTTGAACCGAGGGTAATAACCGCAGGATCATTTGAGAATAAATCTAAGATGCCCGTTGATTTGAAAAAAGACAGCCCAAAAAAAACACTTGAAACCAATGTCCCAAATGTGATGCCGATCACCATTACGTTCTTGATTTTATCAAGTTCTTGATTGCCCCAGTATTGTGCAATATAGATACTGACACCACTATAGGTACCAAATAAGATGAGCGTCATTAAGAAAAAAACTTGATTGGCAAGACCGACTGCCGCGATATTGGAAGCCCCTAATTGTCCGATCATCACATTATCCACTAGATTGAGCGAAGCGGAGATCATCTGTTGTAAAACAATTGGAATTGCAATACCAAAGAGCATTTTATAAAAGGTGATATTCTTATTATAGCCGAGTGAAATCATACTGCCTCCTGAATTTTCGTAACCCTAAAGATATTATACAATTTGTTCGACAGAAGATAAAGCATAATAAATTTCCTTGTGTTTATTTTAAGTTCTATTATACAATGGTGTTGTATAATGAATTCATGTAGGAGTGGAAAATATTATATAGAGGTGATTGGATGAAAAAGAATAAGATTTTGATAGTAGATGATGAAATTCATATTTTAGAACTGTTAAGGTATAATTTAGAAGGCAATGGCTATGAGGTTGTCCAAGCGGAATCGGGCGAAGAAGCAATGACAATCATAGAAAGTCAAACCCTTGAA
Organism: Fusibacter sp. 3D3; assembly: GCF_001748365.1. Classification (GTDB taxonomy): domain Bacteria; phylum Bacillota; class Clostridia; order Peptostreptococcales; family Acidaminobacteraceae; genus Fusibacter_A. The sequence goes on from NZ_BDHH01000008.1 coordinate 152,944, forward strand.
GGCGTTGTTTTAGATTTGATGTTACCGGGAATGGATGGGATAGAAGTGCTTCGTAAAATAAGACAATCCGAACATTCCAGATTACCTGTGATCATGCTAACAGCTAAAAACGAGGAAATTGATGCTGTTATTGGACTTGAAATGGGTGCGGACGATTACATCGGAAAACCTTTCAGAACGCGAGAACTTATTTCAAGGGTAAAAGCAGTGCTCAGGAGAGCTGAACTCAGAGAGCTCCCTACGAGTTCGAATATATTGATCAATAAAGAAGGGCTTTCGATCAATACGGAAACACATCAGATTTTTAAAGACAGTGTTGAACTCATCTTGACGCTTAAAGAATTTGAACTGCTCGAAAAATTAATGAAATCACCAGGCCGTGTATATACGAGAGAAGAACTGCTTGAATCCATATGGGGTTATGATTATGTAGGGGAAACCAGAACAGTGGATGTTCATATCAGACAACTGCGCAAAAAGGTTGAAGAAGATGATAAAAATCCGGAACTCATTATAACCGTAAGGGGTATCGGGTACAAATTCAAACCTTAATGACACTGAGCAATCTTTACCCTCGTGAATATAAGGAGTATTAAATGAGAAAAAAGATTTTGGGAACTTTTATTATCATCATCACAGTGTTGACGCTGTCTTTTGTGATGATTACAAACAATTCTCTGATAAGTGCAATGCTTATCCAACATGAAACCAATCTGACGAATGAAGTCAGATTGACAGAAAACTTATTAAAAGTATCTTATCATGAGGCGTTCGACTTTCAAGGCTTTTGTGAAGAAATCAAACAAAGCATCAATGCCAGAGTGACGATTATAAACAGTGAAGGTGTGGTTCTGGCAGATTCAGATGAAGTTCCTGAATTGATGAACAATCATTTGAACCGAGCAGAAATTATTGAAACCAATAAAACGGGTCAACCCGAAACCGCAAAGCGGTTTAGCAATACGCTTAATACGGATTCTCTATATGTCGCAAAGAAAACCACAATCGAAGGGGTGAATTACTTCATACGAATCTCCGAGCCTCTTGTTGATATTGATGCCATTACGAAAGCGATCAGAAGTTATTCTATGTTGGTCATTATTTTTACCGCATTGATGGCTATTTTGATCTCTTTCATAATTACGAGAAGGATCACAAAGTCTCTCTATCAATTGACAGAAATGTCAAATTTGATATCAAATGGAGAATATGGCAAAAAAATTTACAATCAGTCCAAGGACCAAATTGGGCTTTTGACGGATTCTTTTAATCTGATGAGTAAAAATCTTGAAAGATCCATCAACGAGATCACCAGTAGAAATAGCGAACTGGAATCCATACTCAACAGTATGATCAACGGGATTATAGCCATAGACAAGAATAGAAATATCTTAATGATCAATAAAATCAGCTTTGAAATTTTAAATTTACCAGAAGATTATGTTGTGGAAAATGAATCCATGTACAAGATCATCCGAAATGATGAAATTGCAGAGATGGTTGAAATTTCAATAAATCAAGGCGTATCTCAGATAAAAGAGATACAATATGTGCATCTGGACAAGATTCTCAGAATTTATATCAATCCGATCAGAACTGCGAACGATGAAAATATCGGCAGTATCGTGGTGATCCAAGATGTGACACAAATTCGGAAACTTGAGCAAATGAGAAGTGATTTTGTATCCAATGTCTCACATGAGCTTAAAACACCACTTACTTCGATTAAGGGATTTGTGGACACGCTTAAACAAGGCGCAATAAATGATCATGATACTGCGATGCGGTTTTTAGATATCATAGAAATTGAATCGGATAGGTTGCATCGATTGATTACAGATATTTTACTACTCTCTGAAATTGAAAGCATGGATCGGGACAGTGAATATTTAGAAGCCAATCTTAAAGCGGTTTTGGAAGAAGTCTTTGAAATGCTTAAGTCAAAAGCAGATGAAAAAAACATCGCTTTAAAATTTAGTGTTGAAAGGGACTATATCATTTCTGCAAACAGAGATCGCATCAAGCAAATGTTTATCAATCTCATTGACAATGCTGTAAAGTATACGGAGAAAGGCCAAGTACAAGTCACAATTGTAGAGAAGAATCCCTGGATTCAAATCTTGGTCAAGGATACTGGAATCGGTTTTTCGGAAGTGCATAAGGAGCGATTGTTCGAACGTTTTTATAGAGTGGATAAAGGCAGAAGTCGCTCACAAGGCGGGACTGGTCTCGGTCTTTCCATTGTGAAGCACATCGTCCTACTATATAAGGGCAAGATTTCTGTGGAAAGTACCCCCGGACAGGGCACCACTTTTGAAATTCTACTGCCAAACAAAAGCATCATGGAAAAACTGAATAAATAAAGTGAAGCTTAAAGCAAAGCTGAGTCTAGAAAAGAGCCTAGCTTTGCGAAAAGGATAGAACGGAAAAAAAGGGAGCTGTCTCAAATGATTGAAAAATCATTTGAGACAGCTCTTTCTGTTTTAAATCTCCGTTCTTGCACCCTGGTTTTGCTACTTATTAGGGCGTGTGCTCGGGTAAATCGGATTTAATACCAAAGCCACTTTACATCCATTTTACATTAGATTTATTTGTTTATAACAAAGGGGTGTTAAAGTGTATTTGAGGTTGATCATTAAACAACAAAATAAACAATCTATTTGGAGGAAGTATTATAATGAAGAATTTAAAGGTTTTAGGCGTATTAATGCTTGTATTTACGTTAATGTTCACAATGACAGCTTGTGGTTCAAAAACAGAACCAACACCAGCAGCAGCAGCACCAACACCAGCACCAGCTGCAGCAGCACCAGCACCAGCTGCACCAGCACCAGCTGAAGAAGTGAGCAAACTTGAAGGACAAGTTATTGTTGATGGTTCTGGCACAGTTTATCCTTTGATGGCAAATATTGCAGAAGAGTATATGGTAAATGTTCAACCAGATGTCAGCGTACAAGTGGGTCGTGCAGGTTCAAGCGCAGGATTTAAGAAATTCATTCCAGGAGAAATAGATTTTTCGGATGCATCAAGGGCTATTAAAGATGCAGAAATTGAAGGCTTAAAAGAAAAAGGTTATGAGTACGGCAAAGACGTATTTGAATTTAAATTGGCATATGATGGCTTAACCATGGTCATCAACAAAGACAACACATGGGCAACGGAAATGACCAAAGATGAAATTGTCAATATGTATTTAGCGGGCAAATTCAAAGAAGACGATAAAGTATTATGGTCGGATATCAGAGCTGAATGGCCAGCAGAAGAAATCAAATTTTATGGACCGAATGAAAACCACGGTACTTATGAGTTTTTCTTCGAAAAAATCTTAGATGAGCAACCAATGGTAACGACTGCAAATTTACAGCAAGAGTATTCAACTCTAGTAGACTTGGTATCTAAAGATAAAAATGCAATTGCGTTTTTCGGTTATGGTTATTATGACAGCAATAAAGATAAGTTAACAGCAGTAAAAGTAGATTTTGGTAATGGTCCTGTGGAACCGACACTGGATACAATTGGTGAAGAATTAGCTTATGCTGGTTTTACAAGACCTGTATTCACATATCTCAATGTGAAGTACGCTTTAGAAAAACCACAAGTTCTTGATTATGCTAAATATGTTGTATCGCCAGAAGGCGCAGCAAGATTAGCAGGTGAAAACGGTTTTGCACCAATGCCAGCAAGTGTTTATGAAGGCTACGCAAAACAACTTGAAGCACTTAAATAAATAAAAGAGTAGGTCATATTAAGATGAGGGGGATATACTCCTCATCTTAAAATAGGTTATGGAGGAGTGAGCCACTTGGAACAAAAAACGAATGTCAGGGCCATCATTAAGAACAATTTTGCAAAGAAAAAGCGGACAACAGATAAGGCAATGCCTATTTTCTTTTTAGTATGTGCATCAGTGTCCGTAATAACAACCATTGGCATTGTTTTGACGCTTTTTACAGATGCTTATAAATTTTTTCAAAAGGTACCGTTTTCTGACTTTTTCAGTACAAATCTTGCGCCGCTTAGTCCAGAACCGCATTTTGGCATTTTGCCATTGATCAACGGGACTTTGCTAACATCACTTATTGCAATGGCAGTAGCGGTGCCACTAGGGCTTACAGCCGCTATGTATCTCAGTGAATTTGCTTCTGATAAAGTGAGGCGCGTATTAAAACCGATGATGGAGCTTTTAGCAGGTGTCCCCACAATTGTATATGGCTTTTTCGCCTACTCATTTGTGACGCCATTACTCATGAAAATCATTCCAACACTTGAAGCTAAAAATGCGCTTAGTCCTGGCATTGTCATGGGCATTATGATATTACCACTTGTGACATCGCTGTCGGAAGATGCGATGAAATCAGTTCCAGAGGCCATGAGAGAAGGCGCTTATGGCCTTGGATCCACTAAACTGGAAGTGACTTTAAAGGTCGTTATTCCTGCCGCAATTTCGGGGATTATGGCTTCGTTTGTACTTGCAATATCCAGAGCGATTGGTGAAACCATGATTGTGACCATTGCAAGCGGTAGTTCTAAGAATTTCACCTTTGATATCACACAATCCATGCAAACTATGACAGGTTATATTGTAGAGTTTACAAGTGGTGATGCGGGGAGTGGGACTACAGGCTATTATAGCTTGTATGCAGTAGGGTTGATGCTTTTCTTGTTTACTTTGGTTCTAAATCTGATCGCACAATATATCTCTAAAAAGTTTAGGGAGGAATACTAATGATGAATTACGAAATTGAATTAACCTCAAAAGAAGCGGATAAAGCGTATAAGATAGATATCAACAAAAAGAGAATTGATCACCGAATTTTACTCAATAATATTGCAAAAAAGGCTTTTTTCTCGTCTATGATCTTTGCTTTAATCGTACTGGGCTTGTTGCTCTATAGAATTGGTGTACAGAGTATCGGTTGGATTGATTTGCAGTTTTTAACAGGTAAACTTTCCATTTCTCCAGAAAAAGCAGGTATTTTTGGTGCGATTATTGGCACTGTTGGGTTGATTTGTGTGGTCATTCCAGTGACCCTTGTGATCGGAGTCTCCACAGCTATTTATCTTGAAGAATATGCCACACAAGGTAAGATTTCAGGTTTTATCAAGGTCAATTTATCCAATCTTGCAAGTGTGCCTTCCGTTATATTTGGATTACTAGGCCTATCATTGTTTGGGAGATTCTTCAATCTGGGTTCAAGCATACTCGCTGGAGGACTCACTTTATCCCTTTTAGTTTTGCCAATCGTGGTGGTATCTAGTCAAGAAGCCATTAAAGCGGTCCCAGGCTTTTTAAGAGAAGCGTCGAATGGTATGGGTGCTGATAAGTGGACGACGATCAAAAAGGTCGTTTTACCAGTGGCACTTCCAGGTATTTTAACAGGTGCAATTCTGGCGATTTCAAGGGCAATTGGCGAGACAGCACCGCTTGTAGTGCTAGGTATTCCAACGCTTATTATGAGAGTGCCAAAATCGTTTATGGACGATTTTACGACGTTGCCTATTCAAATATATTATTGGACCCTAGACACCGTTTTAACACCAGAATATGCAAATCTTGCAGCGGCAACAATTGTTGTTTTATTAGTCACTTTATTTCTCATGAACTCAGTTGCTATTTTTATTAGAAACAAATATCAGCGTGGATTTTAACGTAGATTTTATGGAGGATACTAAATTGTCAAAACAAATCATAACATCGGAAGAGTATGTGTATGATGTACAGGGCTTAAACCTTTGGTATGGGAGCGATCAAGCGCTGAATGACATCAACATGAAGATTAACAAGAACGAAGTAACAGCTATTATTGGGCCTTCTGGTTGTGGCAAATCCACTTTTATCAAAACTTTAAATCGAATGATTGAAAACATACCCATCGTAAAAACATCTGGAGAAATCCTATATCACGGCAAGAATATCTTTGACAAATCCGTAAGAGTGGAAGAACTTAGAACTACTGTAGGGATGGTTTTCCAGAAGCCGAATCCCTTTCCAAAGTCTATCTTTGAAAACGTCGTTTATGGGCCTAAAATTCATGGCATCAAGGATAAACAAGTGCTCATGGAAATTTGTGAAACGAGTCTTAAAAGTGCCGCACTTTGGACTGAAGTTAAGGATCGGCTTCACGATAATGCATATGGTCTTTCTGGCGGTCAGCAACAGAGATTGTGTATTGCAAGATGCCTTGCAGTTCAACCCGATGTCATCCTCATGGATGAGCCCACATCGGCACTTGATCCAATCGCAACTGCAAAGATTGAAGAACTTATCAACCGCCTTAAATCAGAGTATACCATCGCCATTGTTACGCACTCCATGCAACAAGCAGGGCGTATTTCAGATAAAACAGCTTTTTTCCTAATGGGAGAATTAATTGAATACGATGGTACCGAAATTATCTTTTCAAATCCTAGAGATAAGCGTACAGAAGATTACATCACAGGCAGATTTGGTTGATCAGTTGTGAATATCAATTATTTAAAAAAATATTGATAGGAGAAATCGCATGTTCGTGGAGATGAAGCCTCACAAGATTAAACTGAGCACAAAGCATAGAAGCATAACATCAATCTTTGAAAAAGGTAAAGGGGCTAATTTTACACATCTAAAAATACAGACTAAATTGCTCATTATGGTTCTACTCACAAGTTTAGTGCCTTTAGGAGTACTGGGCATGATTAGCGTCGATAAAGCCAGTTCGGAAATCAAGTCTGAAATTTATAAGCAAAATCAACTTTTCACCAATTTATCGCAAGAGCGTATTCAAGCTTATTTTTCAAGTCGAGAAGGGGATTCTAGACTTCTTGCAGAATCCAAAATTGTACGTGACGGGATAGAGCAATTAAATACTTTTAATGTCACACCAGATGAAAAGGGAATCATTGAAAATGATTTTGAGCATATCTTGCAAACGGCACTTGAGCAATATGCTTATACAGATATCTTTCTAACCAATCAATATAATGAAGTGGTTTATTCCATCAATTATGAAAAATTGGATATGGCGCCTTTAGTTGTGGCAGGTGATTACTGTGAAAAAGCCTTAGCGGGCGTTCAAAATTGGTCTCATATTTTTAGAAACACTTTTATTGATGATAACATCATGGTTTTATCGACTCCCATCTACAATTATAATAACCGCTCTTCAGAAGCTATCGGGACTCTTAACATCGTACTCAATCAAGGTGCCATAAACGAGATTGTAAAAAGTGGTGTTGAAAAAATGGGCTTATCCTCAGATGCCTATTTAGTGGATGAAACAGGACTTTTACTCTCGGATGCGATTCAGGATGGACAAAAATCACTAGAAAATTCAATTGAAACGCAAGGCGTAGCTGTATTAAAAACGGCCATCAACGATAAAAATTTGAATTTTAATGAAACTTTGAATTACAAAAACATGGCAGGTAAAATCGTTATTGGGACTTTGTCTGTGACCCAGATTGGCGATTGGATGGTCGGTTTTGTCACAGAAGTTCCAGAGGAAGAGGCTCTAAGTAAAATCGCAAATGTCAGAACGCATTTGTTCCGAGTATCTGCTGTGATTATTTTATTTTGTATACTACTTGCCATAATGATTGCCAATACGATAAGAAAGCCGATTTATCAAATCATCGACTTAACGCACAAAATTGCTGAGTATGATTTGAGCATGGACCTTGATGCTGAAAAGATGGACTATAAAGATGAAATGAGCGACCTAAAAAGGGCTATTACAAAGATTGTTTCGAACTTTAAAGAGATCATAAAAGAGGTAGATCATTCTTCTAAACAAGTATCAGGTGCAGCTAAAAATTTAAATGATAATGCTTCGATTTCACTGGGGGTAACAGAAGAAGTGACCATTGCTGTACAAGAAATCGCTTTAGGCTCTGGTGTTCAAGCGAAGCATGCGCTTCAAAGTTTTGCGAAGACAGAAGAACTGAGTGAGATTTTAAAACAGGATCAAAGAGAAGTAAAAGACATTTCTAATGCTATTATTGACGTAGATGCCTTAGCAGATCAAGGTCTAGAAATTATAAAGCAGTTGACCTTGATCAACGCGTCTTCAACTAAAGCCAATAAAGAAGTGCATAGAAGTATTATCAAATCCGCTGAGGATTCTAAAAAAATTGAAAAAGCGAGTACGATGATCCGGTCTATCGCTGACCAGACAAACCTATTGGCACTCAATGCTTCAATTGAAGCAGCCAGAGCTGGGCAACACGGAAGAGGATTTTCAGTGGTGGCCGATGAAATCAGGCTTTTAGCAGAACAATCCAAAGCGTCTACAGGTATCATCAATACGATTATCGATGACCTCACAAAGGATAATCAGAACATAATGACCACGGTTGAAGCGTTAATTTCCATTTCAGAAGCTCAAATAGGTAGTGTTGAGGTCACAAGAAAAAAATATAATGAAATTGCAAAGGCTATTAAAAATATTGAGAAAAAACTCGGTTTGCTTGAAAATTCAAGGATAAATATTGAAAATGCACGATTTGAGGTCGAAGAGATGATCCAATCCCTGTCTGCAGTAAGTGAAGAAAATTCTGCCAGTACTGAGGAAGTTGTGGCATCGGTGGAAGAGCAAAGTCAAGTTATAAGCGATATTTTTAATGCCTGTGAAAGACTGAGTGCACTTGCTGAAAAGATGGATGGCACGATTCAAATTTTCAAATTATAGAAAAGCAAATCACAAGGAGAATATAAATGAGAGTCATGTTAGATAATGAACTTAAGTCCATTCATGTGGATATCATAAAAATGGGCACATTAATTGAAAAAACAATTGATGAAACAATTAATGCACTGGTGGACCACGATGTTGAATTGGCACAGAGAATCGTTGAAGGCGATGATCGCTTTGACCGGATGGAACTTGAGATCGAAAGCAAATGTATCAATGTCATCGCAAGGCGTCAACCCGTTGCCACAGATTTGAGAAAGTTAATGTCAATCTTAAAGATCGTTACGGATCTTGAGCGCATTGCGGATCACTGTCAAGATATTTCAAAGTTAACGCTGGATCTCGCTGGAAAGACTTACGTGAAACCTTTAATTGATCTTCCCAATATGGCAAAGCAAGTGAAAAACATGGTCAAGATGACGATTGATTGTTACATTGATGAAGATGTTGAAAAAGGGAAGCTTATTTGTGCAGATGATGATATCGTAGATGATTATTACGATATGATCTTTGCTGATCTTGAAAATATCATGAAAGAAAATCCAAAAGAAGTCAGACAATGTATGGACTTCATGATGATTGCTAAATACTTTGAAAGAATGGCAGACCATGCAACCAATATTGCAGAATGGGTTATCTATGGCGTTGAAGGCAAACATTTTGATATCAATGAGTGATCAGACACAGAGATTCGTGGCGTTGACATTGAGATGAAATTCAATAATAAGACGATTGCCAAAGTGATTTTTAATCATGAGGCAGATCGTCTTTTTTTTGAAATTGTTCTTGAAACATGTGATATAATAATCTCATCCCTATAGTGAATTGGACCTACTTTATTTAATCAGATGCAGAAGGTGATTTTATTTGACAAAAAACAATATTTCTATAAAAAAATATCTTCTTTTGATGATCGTCTTTATTTTGATTTCAATCGGATCCGTTCTTGGCATTAGCAAATTTTTAAAACATGAGATCAATCTTCAAGAGGTCCCTTATTATTGGTATCTTATTTTAGGATCAATGACGGCAATTTATATACTGTTAGATGGCTATCGGTTCTACGTGATTCTAAAAACGTTTAAAATCAATTTACCCTATAGATTCGTTGTAAAACAAGCGATTATTGGCACTTTTGTCAGCAATGTGACGCCTTTCCTAGCAGGAGGCAGTATCGCTCAAATTTACTTCCTTAAAGAGCGCGGTATTCCGATTTCAGAGGCGGCAGCAGCCACTTCTATCAGAGCAATCCTAGCCTCTACTTTTTTCTTCGTTTCACTTCCTATAGTGGTCTATTTTAATCCAGAATTGTTGAGCACGTTGAATATTCAATCGATTAAGTGGTTGCCCTTGGTTTCTCTTTTTTATGTGCTTTGGACGGCGTTTATTGTGTTGGTGGGGAAATACAGAAAAAAGAGTATGATTTTTATTGAAAAATGCGTTCGCAAGTTACCGTTAAAAGAAATCAATAAAACGAAACTGCTTATAGGCCTAGACGATTTTCTTAAGCATTTAGACTTGTTTCTACGTGGAGACAAGAATCATTTGCTCTTGAGCTTTTTGGTAACCGTTTTACATTTCATATTTGTGTTTACTTTTTCTGTGGTCATATTGAGGCTTTATGGTTATAAGATTTCGCCTCTAACAGTGATTACGGGTCAGATGCTCTCGAATTTTGTCATGTACTTCGGGTTTACACCTGGTGCCTCTGGATTTGCTGAGGGCGGATTCGCCTATTTTTTCTCACAAATTGTAAGTGAAACGGACCTTGTCAATATCGTATTTCTGTGGCGAGGCTCAACCGTGTATTTGGCCACAATAATCGGGATGGTTTTCTTTGCAAAAGAAAGTTTAGCGATTCGAAAGAAACATCATCAATCACATGAATGAAAGGATATCACATGAAAACAATTTACCTAGACAATGGTGCCACCACGTTTCCAAAACCTAAAGCAGTTCAAACGGCAACACTTAAATATTTTGAGTGCGTCACTGGAAATGCAGGCAGAAGCACTTCGTCTCCACGTGGTGTGGATAGGCTGGTATATGATCTCAGAGAGCGTTTAGCGCAGTTTTTTAATTTTAAACATACCGATCATGTGATCTTTACCAAAAACATCACTGAAGCGCTCAACACTGTACTTTGCGGCTACTTGAGGGAAGGCGATCATGTGCTGATTTCTAATTATGAACATAATGCAATGCTCAGACCTCTAGTCGCCCTTACAAAGTCTAAAAATATAGAATTTGATTTTATCCCCTTTGATCTCTATGGCGAGATGGATCTTGAAGCGACTCAAGCACTTCTAAGACCCAATACACGATTAATTGCCAGTTTACAGGCTTCCAACATAACGGGGCAGATATTAAACATCGAAAAATTAGGAAGAATGGCCAAGCAAAATAACATTAAATTTTTGATTGACAGTGCTCAAACCGCAGGTTTCTTAAAGATTGATATGGAGGCATTACATATAGATTGCCTCACCTTTACAGGACACAAATCGCTTATGGGACCAACGGGCACAGGTGGCTTTTTAATCTCACCTGCTATGGCGCTAGAAACGCATACGCTCCTCTACGGTGGCACAGGAAGCTTATCCGAATCCTATGAACAACCAAAGATCATGCCTGATCGATTTGAGTCGGGGACTTTAAATTTAATGGGACTCATGGGGCTTGAAGCGAGCCTCAAGTGGCTTGAGGCAAAAGGCTATGAATCTATTCAGAGCCATGAGAGAAGCTTAATTCAAAGACTTGAGGTGGGTTTAAGTGCTATAAAAGGGGTGACATGCCACAATGAAGTGCCTTTTACACAGAGAACAGGCGTCTTGGCACTTTCATTTAGTCATAAGGATGCTTCGTGGATGGCACATGCGCTTAATCAAGACTATGGCATTATTACACGCGTGGGGCTACAATGTGCACCCGTAGCACATAAGACGATAGGGACTTACCCATCGGGTGTTCTTAGAATAAGTGTATCCCCCTTTAATACCACAAATGAAATCGATCAATTGATTCTAGCAATAGAAACATTGCTGAAATAGAAATTCAAGGAGGTATTTATGGCTCATCTACCTAGGGCAATATCAATTGATTTACAAGAAGCATATGATATCATCAATCAGACCAATTTGGTTATTTTTAAATGGACCTTATCAGAAGCAATTCCCACTGACTTTGTGTCCGAAAATATTTCGATATTCGGATATGAACCAGAGGATTTTTACACGGGTGCACTTAAAGACTACTGGGCTTTTGTCTATGAAGCAGATCGTGAAAAAACCAAAAAGATGCTCTATGACGTACGTGAGCAGAATTTGAATCATTTCAAGAATCAGTATAGAGTGGTTTGTAGAAATGGAGAGATCAGGTGGGTTGAAGAATGGGTGATTCATGAGAGAGATGCCACCGGTAAATTGATTCATGAAAAAGGCATCATAAGGGATATTAATGATTCTGTGCGTATTTCAGAAAAACTTAAAGAAAGTGAAGCCAAATACAAAGAACTCTTTGATAATGCATCTGCCATTATTTTTACCTTTAATAGGAAAGGTGAGATTACCAATTACAATAAAACCTTTATTGAGACGCTTAAAATCAGCAACAGTTTTGAAAATTGTGTCATAGAAGACTTTTTAGCGCTCTATTACAGAACACATTCTTTGTTTTCTCAGTGTGTTGAAAAAATAGGGACACGTTTTGAACTGGAAATTACAGACCTTAAGGGTCATAAAAAATTTATTGAACTCAATTATAGGTTGGTCTATCAAGATGGTGAACCCTTTGAAATACATGCTGTGGGGCAGGATATCACAGAACGCAAGCTCGCAACTGAAAAAATCAATTTTTTGACATCACATGATACCTTGACAGGACTTTATAACAGAGCGTATTTTGATCAAACGATCATCGCTTACAGAGATGATGAAGATAAAAATGTGTCCATCATTATTGGCGATGTCAATGGGCTCAAGATGGTAAACGATGCTTTTGGACATAAACTCGGAGATGAACTTTTAATTCAAGTTGCGGCAATTCTCAAAAGTGTTTTTTATGATCCCAAGGATGTGATTGCAAGGCTCAGCGGGGATGAATTTGCCATTATAACGGAGCGTAAAAATGTCGGCACTTTAATGGATCGTATCCATGCGAAATGCAATGCGGTGGTCAATTTTCCATTTAAAATAGACATATCCCTTGGCTTCTCAAGTCGAAAAAAATCGAATATAGGGATTGAAGGTATTTTTAGAGAGGCAGATCATCAAATGTATAAAAACAAACTCAAAACATCTAAGCACATTAAATCCATGTTGATTCAGACCTTACAACAAAAATTATCTGAAGAGTCACTTGAAACGGTTGAACATGCAGAACGCATCAAAATACTCAGTGAGAAAGTAGGCGCTCATCTCAATTTGAGTGAAACGGTTATGGAAGAACTTGATTTAACAGCGATCATGCATGATATAGGCATGATATCCATTCCAAAAGAGATTCTGAATAAGCGTGGCAAACTCAATCAAAAAGAAATGAAAGAAGTGATGAAGCATGCTGAGATTGGTTATCATCTTCTAGTGGCAACGCCTAATCTGGCAGGGATTGGAGATTATGTTTTAGCACATCATGAAAACTATGATGGCACGGGTTATCCACAAGGTCTAAGCGGCGGTGATATTCCCCTGATATCGAGAATTATTACTGTTGTTGACTCTTATGAGGCCATGACGCATGTTCGCAGCTATAGAGAGGCAAAAACAAGTGAACAAGCAATTGATGAAATTTTGAGCTTGTCTGGAACACGATATGATCCAAATATTGTGCATGCATTTTTAAAAGTAATGGAAAATTGGACAGGTTTTTACGTATAAATCAAATTTCTGCTGAAATCAGCTGTCATTTTTCTGGTTTTTAAGTATAATAGAGCTATGATTATTTTTGGGAGGCAACTTATGAAAGACGAAACCATAATGGCGTCAAATTTTATTCACAATATAATTGATGCAGATTTAGAAAACGGAAATGTTAAAAAGATCCATACGCGCTTTCCGCCTGAACCCAATGGTTATTTACATGTGGGTCATGCAAAGGCAATTTTAATAAACTATTTAACGGCAAAAAAATACGGGGGTGAATTCAATTTGCGATTTGATGACACGAACCCTGTAAAAGAAGACGTGGAATATGTAAATTCAATCATGGAAGATATCAAATGGCTTGGATGTGAATGGGATCATCTTTTTTATGCCTCAGATTATTTTGGCAAAATGTATGATTATGCTATGGAACTTGTGGAAAAAGGACTGGCTTTCGTAGATGATCAGACCGCAGAAGAAATTAGTGACACCAGAGGTTCGTTGACAGAACCTGGTAAGGAGAGCCCTTATCGAAATCGCAGCATTGAAGAAAATGTAAGTCTTTTTGAAAAAATGAAAAAGGGGGACTTTCCTGATAGTGCGCGTGTTTTAAGAGCTAAGATCGACATGAGCAGTCCGAACATCAACATGAGAGATCCTGTCATTTATCGTATTGCAAGAGCTACACATCACAACACAGGCGATGCATGGTGCATTTATCCGATGTATGACTTTGCACATCCTATTGAAGATGCAATTGAGGGCATTTCACACTCTTTGTGTTCACTCGAATTTGAAAATCATAGACCGTTATACGACTGGGTTCTTATGAACCTTGAAGATTATAAAGTGGTAAGGCCAAGACAAATCGAATTTGCCAAGCTTTTTATTAAAGATTCTGTTCTGGGCAAACGCTACTTAAAGAAATTAGTGGACGATGGTAAGGTTGAGGGTTGGGATGATCCGAGACTTGAAACGATATCTGGCATGAGACGAAGAGGGTACACCCCTGAATCGCTTCGAGATTTTACGGAAAGAATTGGTGTGGCAAAGAGCAACAGCACTGTGGATAGAGCACTTCTTGAGTATTGCGTCAGAGAAGACTTAAAATTAAAAGCCAAACGTAAAATGGCAGTTCTTGATCCTCTTAAAGTGACCATTACCAATTATCCAGAAGGACAAGTCGAATGGCTTGAAGATGACGATAATATGGATAATGAAGCCATGGGGATTAGAAAGGTTCCTTTTTCAAAACACCTTTATGTAGAACGAGAAGATTTCATGGAAGAACCACCCAAAAAATACCACCGTCTCTATGTTGGCAACGAAGTTAGATTCAGAAAGGCCTATTTCATTACTTGTAACGAAATGGTTAAAGATGCAGATGGGCATGTGATTGAATTACTTTGTACGTATGATCCAGAGACCAAAAGTGGTAGTGGCTTCGAAGAAAGAAAAGTCAAAGGGACCATTCATTGGGTTTGTGCTGAACATGCTGTGAACGCAACTGTAAGATTGTATGAGAATTTAGTGATCAGAGCAGATGAAAATGATGAAAATAGTGAACTCGTTTTAAATCCAGACTCTCTCACTATTCTTGAAAATTGTAAGCTTGAACCTAGTTTTAGTGAGACTCAAAGAGGCGAACATATCCAATTCCTTAGAAATGGCTACTTCGTTGCAGATTCTAAACTGAGTACAGCTGAACATCTTGTTTTCAACAGAGTTGTTTCTCTAAAAAGTTCATATAAACTCTAATGCAAAAACAGTTCCCTTTGTGGGACTGTTTTTTTTATAGGATAGAAGGTATAATAAAAGTAGGTATAAAGTATCGACAAATGTTCTCGTCAAGACAAGGGAGTGAAGATAATGGATAGACGCCACGAGCGACGACTTAGCAATTTTGGGATAATAGAATCTTTTAATTTTCATACCAATAATAGACTTGTGGAAATTAATAGCCCTGTTGAAATTTCACTAAAGGATATTTCATTAGGGGGACTTGGAATTAAATCGAATTGCTTTTTCGAAAATGATACCACCTTGAGTATAGACATTCAATTTAATGAAGAGAACCATGTGGTTATCGGGAAAGTGGTATGGTGCCGAATAAGTGGGAACTTCTATGATTGTGGTCTGAAATTAATTTATATGCCAGAGCTACTCATCAACTTTTTAATGACAATAGATGAAGACGAAGATATCAAGTATATCAATTAACCCAAAACAAGCCTATCAATTACTAAAATTTAACTTGCAATGATGTGAAAATCATGTAAAAATAATCATACTACGGTGACAGAGTAAGTAAAATGCGTTAAGTGTTAAGGAATGGGAAGTTGTCCTTAAACGAAAGAATTTTTTCTGCGATATTTTACTGCATCCGCTGTTGCATTATGATCTCCTTTAAGTAATGTAATAGTAGGATTACTATGAAAGGGGATAAAAAAATGATGCAAGTCAGAAAAAAGCGCTTGATGTCTACATCAAGCCTAGTTAAGGCTGCCTTATTGGCGGCAATCAGTATTGTTTTAACAAGAGTATTTTCACTTATGGTGCCACTTGGCGGTTTGCCAGCACTTCGTGTGGGTTTCGGAAGCGTTCCAATTATGCTATCTGGGATGTTATTTGGACCTTTAATGGGGGGTATCACAGGCTTTATTTCAGATCTACTCGGCTACATGATGAATCCGCAAGGCGCCTATTTTCCAGGGTTTACGTTAAGTTCTGCACTTTTTGGAATTATCCCGGGGCTACTTTTTAAAACTTTGAAGATTCAAAAACAAAGGTTTAATTACAACTTTGTGAATGTCATAATGATTATGGGTTTTGCAGTGGGTATGATTTGGGTGATGTTTAGTAGTGAAGTGATCGGTATAACGGGAGGGCGTTTGGTTTTTAACGATACTTCTGCGATCTATTTGATTGTCAGCGTTATTGCGGTGGCTTTATTATTTGGCATTATGCCCTTTGGTATCTCTAAGTATATGAAGGGCAAAACAGAAAGAATAGGTCTTGATAAATTGACTTTTACAGTGACACTTACGTATGTGTTGATCTCTCTCCTAATGAACACCTATTGGCTTTCGATTATGTTTGGCAAGGGTTTTATGATCTTTCTTCCTGGAAGAATCGTTGCAGCGATTCCGACGATACCGATTTATACGTTTATCTTATATACGCTATCTCGATTTATGGATATAACAGAGCATACTACGAGATCCTAAACATGCAATCATGAAGATATTAAGCCACACAAAAGTGTGGCTTTTTTTATGAATATTTGACGCCAACTGTGATATAATATTTTTGACGGAAACAGGGACGAAAGTCATAGATAAGGTTGGTATAAAATTGACTAAAAAACAAACTATGGAAATCATTGAACAACTCTTAGCGCTTTATCCAGATGCGCGACCAGAACTAGATTTTACATCACCTTACGAGCTTTTAATTGCGGTTATTCTCTCGGCACAGTGTACAGATATACGCGTCAACTTGGTGACTCAAGTTCTGTTTGAAAAAGCAAATACGCCAGCGCTCATGTGTCAACTTGGAATCGAAGAAATTGAGCGTATCATCAAGCCTTGTGGCTTATATAAAAATAAATCCAAAAATATACTTTTGACCTCTGAAATCATCTCCAGAGATTATGAGGGGCATGTACCAGAGACTATAGCGCTTTTAATGACGTTGCCAGGTGTCGGCAGGAAAACGGCCAATGTCGTGGTGAGTAATGCGTTTGGTATTCCAGCGATTGCAGTAGATACGCATGTTTATAGAGTGTCGAATCGGATTGGGATTGTGTCGGCTAAAACCGTGGAGGATACCGAAATTCAGTTGATGAAAAAAATAGATCGAGCACTTTGGACCAAAGCACATCATTTGCTTATATTTCATGGCAGACGGGTCTGCAAAGCCAGAAAGCCACTTTGTGAAGAATGCCCGTTAACGTCCTGTTGTGTTTACTATAAAAGGAGAGTCCTATGATAAACCCAGTAAAACTCAATGAAGTGCCTAAAAATCTACTCTATGCACTGGATATTGGTACACGTAGCGTGGTAGGAACCATTGCCAAAAAAGAAGGCAATGATTATGTCGTTGTGGATTATGAAATCATGGCGCATCCTGATAGGGCCATGTTTGATGGACAGATTCACGATATCGCTAAGGTGACTGAAGTTGTGAGGCATGTGACCGATCAGTTAGAACAGAGAAATGGATTTAAGCTCGAACGTGCTGCTATAGCCGCAGCGGGTAGAGCGCTTAAGACTGAACGTGCCAGTGTAGAAAGAGAACTGGATTTTACGAAAGAAATCAAAAAAACACTTACGGACAGCATCGAGATGGAAGCCATTCAGCAAGCACAAAAGATATTGGTGAATGAGCATCAAGTTCAATCTAATTATTATTGTGTGGGCTATAGCGTCATTAATTACTATCTGGATCAAAGTCTGATTCTAAATCCAATCGGACATCGTGGGGCCAACATTAGAGTGGAAATTATTGCCACGTTTTTGCCACATATTGTCGTAGACAGTCTTTATTCAGTGATTCACAAAGCGGGTCTTGAAGTGATGAATTTGACACTTGAACCGATTGCAGCTATAAATGTTGCAATTCCAACGAATTTGAGACTTTTAAACCTTGCACTTGTAGATGTTGGTGCGGGGACATCGGATATCGCCATTTCAAAAGAGGGTACAGTGACTTCTTATGGGATGGTATCGCTCGCAGGAGATGAAATCACAGAAAAACTTGCTCAGACTTATCTGCTGGATTTCAACAAAGCAGAGGCCTTAAAAATAAGATTGGCTACAAATGACCGAAACGCTTTTACAGATGTACTGGGCATGTCACATGAAAAGAATACGGATGAGATTATGGCGCATTTGAATGAGACCGTTGACCATATCACGAAAGAGATTGCAGAGAACATCATTCAGCTCAACAAAAAGCCTCCAAGTGCCGTCTTCTGTATCGGCGGGGGTTCTCAGATACCGGGGTTTACAGAATCCCTATCTCAAGCGCTCGGATTGCCAAAAGAGCGTGTTGTGATTAAAACTTGTGATGCACTTGAAAAAGTGAAATTTGAAAAAGAACCTCTTATTGGGCCTGAATTTATAACGCCTATAGGGATTGGTATTACAGCTTTTGAGGAGAGGGAGCACGATTTTATTCAAGTGAATGTGAACGACAGTGCCCTTAGACTCTTTAATTCTAAACAACTTCAAGTTTCAGATGCGCTTATTCTCGCTGGCTTTAATGCCAGAAGTCTTATTGCTGAACGTGGACCTTCGCTTACAGTAAGTGTTGACGGCATGCCTAAGGTGATTAAAGGCGAATACGGCGAACCCGCTCAGATTTATATCAACGGGGTTTTATCCAGTCTGGATTCTAAAATTAATCATAAGGATCAAATTAACGTCATTCCTGTGGCAAAAGGGACTGTGCGCGTTGTGACGTTAGAGGAAGTCATCAATTTTGATATGAGCATCACTTTAAACGGTGAATCCATAAAAATCGTGGATGCCGTAAGTGTCAATGGCAGTTATAGAACTGGAGAGTACGTATTATGTGAAGGAGATGTCATTGAAACCACTGGCATCGATACGATAAAGGCGCTAGCAAAGCAAACTGAACTCGACATCAGAAGGGTGGCTTTTTTTAAAGGAGATCAAAATCTTAGTCTTGAGTACAGCTTACAAAGTGGCGATCAAATTGATTTTAAAATAGTCGAGCAGTTTGACTACGAAATTGAAGCGGACATTGTAGAGTCTTCAGATGGCTTTGAACATGCATTTGTTGAAGGCCAAGAAGTCCTTACACAAGCGGATCTCATTTTAGAGCGAAA
Source organism: Fusibacter sp. 3D3 (assembly GCF_001748365.1). Classification (GTDB taxonomy): domain Bacteria; phylum Bacillota; class Clostridia; order Peptostreptococcales; family Acidaminobacteraceae; genus Fusibacter_A. The sequence goes on from NZ_BDHH01000008.1 coordinate 172,326, forward strand.
GAGCGTGTCAGCAGCGGGACCAATCCAAGTGACTGTCAATGGTGAGTTGGTTTGGATTCCACAAAAAAATAAAGAAACGGTTTTTGTTGATATATTCGATCATATTGACTTTGACATTACGCGTGCCAAGGGCATTCTTGTCCTCAAACTGAATGGGGAACGCGCACGCTACACGGATATTTTAAAGCACGGCGATATGATAGATATCAACTGGCGTTAATGAAGAAAGGATTTTGTGCATTGAGTGATTTATTTGACAGGCAATATACTTGTAACATATGCGGAAATGCATTTGTCTCAAAGCAGGTTAAGACATCTGCATTGAGAATTAAATTGAGAGAACGTGACTTTCATACGTATTACAGCAGTGAGAGTCCCATTTACTATGGCGTGATCTGTTGTCCTAATTGCGGTTATTCTAAATTTGAGAAGGACTTCAAGGCACAAATATCAGGCACAGATATGGGATTGGTAAAACAATTGATCTCTTCTAATTGGCGGTATCAAAATTATTGTGATCAGCGTGACACCAACACGGCGATTCGAGTACACTTGATTGCGCTGGCTAATTATAAAGTGTTAAAGGCAAGTGCCTACACCTTGGGTAAGCTCTATTTGAGATTAGCTTGGTTTTATAGAGAACTGGAAAGTAATGCGGAAGAGCTTAAGTATTTAAAATGGGCACTTGAGGCGTTTGTTCAAGGATATGAAACTGAAAAAAGAGATGAAAACGACGAAAAAGAACTTGAAATCATCTATCTTTTAGGAGAGCTCAATAGGCGTATGGGCAATTATCAAGAAGCAATAAAGTGGTTTAGCAATACGGTTAATCATGAATTTGCTTATAAAAACAGGATGATTAAAAGCTATGCGAAGGATCAATGGACACTCTGTACAGAGGCTTATAAGATAGAAAAAATGAAGAATAACAGTCAGGGAGCATAATGTATGAACATTTATCTAATTAGACACGGTGAGACTTATGCCAACGAAAACAGTCAATTTGCTGGTTTTTGGGATGTTGAGCTCAATGAAAAGGGTAAAATACAAGCTGAGGTCGTGGCTGAAAAACTCAAAGATATCCCATTTGAGAAAATCTTTGTGTCAGATCTTCAAAGAGCTCAAAATACCTGCGCAGCCATCGCTAGAAACCGTAATGTGACGCCTATTGTCACAGAAAATCTCAGGGAGATGAACTTTGGGAACTGGGAAGGGTTAAAATTTAATGATATTAAAGAACGCAATCCAGATCTTTTAAAGCAATGGTTTGATGACTATAAACATTTTAAAGTACCCGGCGGTGAAAGCACAGCGGAGATGTACCAAAGAACAACGCACTTCTTTAAGTCAGTCCTAAGTGATTACAATTGTGACGACCCTATAAACTTGCTCTTTGTCGCACATGGCGGTGTTATTCAAGCTCTGCTCAGCTATCTGTGCTATGATGCGCTAGAAGGTTACTGGCGATTCCATATCGAGAATTGTGGTGTGAACCAAATTCAATACGTTATGGGCATGCCTGTGATCTATGCCATAAATAAATAGAGATTTTACTGACTGTAAAATTGTTTGCGTATCAGAGGCGTGTATTGGGTATTATCGTGTTAGTAGTAAGTTTTTTGTAGATTTACTTTGATCTGTTTTCAATATATTGGGCCCCAATTCATATATTGAGAATTTGGTTTGTATATGTGCTATAAAAATCATAAAAAGTGAATTATTTATAAAGAAGTATGGTATATTATATATATTAAAAGAGTATGGGGACTCTAGATTGGAGGCGGTAGTGTGAACGTAGAATATATTAATGCATTTGTCAAAGCATCGACAGAAGTTTTGAATAATTTTGTCACTGAGAAATTTTCTGTGGGAAAACCGACAATAAGGACAAATCCTTTTCCGACGAAAGAGATTGTTATTATGCTCGGAATAACTGGAGAAATTAAAGGACAAGCTGTATTTAGTCTTTCAGAGGAAATGGCTAAGACGATTGCTTCAGGAATGATGATGGGCATGCCTGTACCTGAGATTGATGAAATGGCGAAAAGTGCGCTCTCTGAACTTGGCAATATGATCATGGGGAACTCTGCAACATTATTGTTTAACCAAGGTGTTCAGATCGATATCACGCCACCAACGTTGGTAAGAGGCAATTCGATTGAAATTTCAGCTGCTGGCATGGAGACAATTCTTGTACCCCTCGTCTCTTCTGTTGGAGAAGTGGAATTTGATATTGGCATAAAAAAGGGCTAGGAGAAATTATAGAAATTATGGCGATCAATATTGTATTATATCAACCCGAAATCCCACCTAATACAGGCAATATCGCTAGAACATGTGCTATTACTGGTGCGAAATTACATTTGATTAAGCCGCTTGGCTTTTCTATCGATGATAAGCATGTAAAACGTGCGGGTCTTGACTATTGGGAATTTTTGGACTTAGAAGTGCACGAAGACGACCATGCTTTCTTTGAAAAGTATGGTCATGAAAAGCTTTATTTCGCAACGACTAAGGCAAATTGTTATTATGATGAATTCAAGTTTGAAGACAACTGTTTCATCGTCTTCGGAAAGGAGACGGCAGGGCTACCGGCTTATATTCATGAACGCTATAGTGATACGCGGTTTAAAATACCCATGAGGCAACATGAACATTTGAGAAGTCTGAATCTGTCGAATTCAGTGGCGATTATTTTATATGAAGCTTTGAGACAAAATGCTTTTTTTGATCTCAAATAATTGAGCAGGAGGCCAAATTTCTGAGGATCATATCACCTATTGGGCTAATAGGTGTTCAGGAATTTGGCTCATAAAATCACTACAAAATGGTTGGGAAATCATAAATCGTAGTGTTTTTTTTATGAATACAATGAGATTGAAGGGAGATTTGTATGGATGCGATATCTTCAAAGGAAATTATGGAGATCCTATTTCCTTTGCTGGGTGGACTAGGGCTTTTCCTTTATGGAATGACCATAATGAGTGAGGGGTTAGAGAAGTCAGCTGGTAATAAGCTTGAAAAAATTATAGAGAAGATTTCTGGTAATATTGTAGTGGGTGTTTTTGCTGGGGCTTTAGTCACTGTGATTGTTCAGAGTTCTTCTGCGACGACGGTGATGGTAGTTGGCTTTGTCAATGCAGGCATTATGAATCTCACACAGGCGATTGGCTTGATTATGGGCGCGAATATAGGGACGACGATCACAGCACAGTTAGTTTCTATAGAGTTGACCGCTTTAGCACCCATTGCGATTGCCATAGGTACAGGTGTTAAGCTTTTTTCTAAAAATAATAAATCCATTGTACTTGGCGAAATTGTGCTCGGCTTTGGTATTTTATTCTTGGGTATGGACCTCATGAAAGAGGCGATGGCACCTCTTAAAACATATCAAGGGTTTAATGATATGATTGTTAGCTTTGGGACTGGTGGCCTATGGGGAACCATCAAGGGCTTCTTTGCGGGATTCTTGATTACTGCCATCGTTCAGAGTTCAAGTGCAACTACGGGGATTCTTGTGGCACTAGCAGGGACGGGGGTATTACCGATTGAAGCGGCTTTTCCAGTTTTGCTTGGAACCAACGTAGGGACGTGCGTAACCGCTTTAATTTCATCAATAAGCGCTAATAGAACAGCCAAGAGAGCCGCAGTGATGCATCTGCTCTTTAATGTGGTCGGCACGATAATTTTTATCATTTTCTTTAGCCATATTACAGTGTCTCTTGTGAAATCGATCAGTACGGATGCTGCAAGACAACTTGCCAATGCACATACCTTTTTTAATATAATGAATACATTGCTATTGCTACCTTTTGCAGGCTTAATTGTCAAAGCCGTCGAAAAGCTTATTCCAGAGAGTCAGGAAGAGCGGGATTTCGTGGTGATGGGCGTCAAATATCTGGATGACCGTATTTTGGAAACCCCTTCAATTGCACTTGGTCAAGTGATCAAGGAAGTGCTTCACATGGGAAACCTTGCGATGCTTTCATTTGACAGTGCCGCTGAAGCCGTTCAAGCCAATAGTCAAAAGTTAGTCGATAAGACTTTTAGGATAGAAAAAACAATCAATGCGCTTGAAAGAGAGATCAGCAATTATTTAGTGAAATTATCCAATACTGCAATAGGAGATGATGACCGTAAGCTTTTAGATGGTTTATTCAGTACGGTTAATGATATCGAACGCGTAGGAGACCATGCAGATAATCTTGCAGAACTTGCCCTTTTTAAAATTGAGAATAATATTGAGTTTTCTGATAAAGCAGTTTTGGAACTCGAAGAAATGGTGTGTAAAGTGCGAAGTGGTTTTGAACTTTCGCTCAGTGCCATGAAGGATACGGATTTTAAAGAAGCACAGGAAGTTATTGAACTTGAAGGTGAAATTGACCTCATGGAGAAAACGCTTCGAAAAACACATATTAGACGCTTAAACGAAGGCAGATGCGAGACCAATGCGGGGATTATATTTCTCGATATAATCTCTAACTTAGAACGTATTTCAGATCATTCATCCAACATCGCATTGGCGGTAATGGATATTAGAAATTAACTTAATCGTTATAAATTAAAAAAAGCATGCCAAATTGCTTGCCATGCTTTTTTCTTTTGGTGTATAGTAAAAGAGGAGATTTGTTCTCTTGAGGAGGAAATAAAATGGTATATGATGTAATCATCATTGGTGCGGGTCCAGCAGGTCTATCATCTGGACTTTATGCAGCAAGAGCTAAAATGAAGACCTTGATCATTGAAAAAGATAAAAACGGAGGTCAAATCACAGGGACTGATGACGTTGCAAACTATCCAGGTTCAATTAAAGACGTGACTGGGCCTGCGCTAGTGGCTAGGATGGTAGAGCAATGTGACGCATTCGGTGCTGAAAGATTAAAGGCAACAGTTGAAAAATTAGAACTCCAAAATGATATTAAAAAAGTGCATACAGATAAAGGATTATATGAAGCAAAATCAGTGATTTTGGCAATGGGTGCTGTACCTAGAAAACTGGGCGTTCCTAACGAAATTGCACTTACGGGAAAAGGCGTATCTTATTGTGCAACTTGTGATGCCGATTTTTTCACAGGTCTTGAAGTGTACGTCATCGGCGGTGGCGATACTGCACTCGAAGAAGGGCTATTCATCACGAAATTTGCAAGAAAAGTGACGGTTATTCATAGAAGAGACACTTTTAGAGCTGCAAAATCCATCGTAGAGAAAGCTATGAAGAATCCCAAAATGGATTTTATCTATGACTCAGGGATTAAAGAAATTTTAGGAGATGGTCTCGTCCAAGGCTTTGTACTTGAAAACTTTAAAACAGGTGAAGTCAAGACGATTATGGCAGACGAAAATGATGGCATTCTAGGCCTATTTATTTTTGCGGGATATCTGCCAGAGACACATCTTGTTAATAACCTAGTACACCTCGATGCTATGGGTTATATTCAGACAGATGAAAATATGAGGACGAATATACCGGGCGTTTTTGCCGCAGGAGATATACGCGTTAAGTCTTTAAGACAAGTTGTAACGGCTACTGCAGATGGTGCTATCGCAGCAGTTCAAGCCGAAAAATATGTAGATGAACACTTTGGTGAGTAGGAGGCAAAAAAATGATAGAACTTAGTAAAGAAAATTTTCAAGAGGAAGTCATCAGTAAAAATGGTCTTGTAATCGTAGATTTTTTCGGTGATGGCTGTGAACCTTGCAAGGCATTGATGCCAGAATTTGAAGCGATTGCGAGCGAATTCAACGGAAAAGCACACTTTGGAAAACTGAATACAACTGCTGAGAGAAAATTAGCAATCAGCCAGCGCGTACTTGGAATTCCAACAGTTGTTTTTTATAAAGATGGCCAAAGAATTGCTGAATGCACAAAAGAGGCTGCCAACCGTCAAGTGATTGTAGAAAATATCTTAAAACACTTGTAGAATACCCAATAAATCATAATGAACACTTTATTTTATAAGTTTATTAAAAACATACAAAGTAATTGTGAAATAATTCAAACAATGATCACTTTTATAGAATTAGTTTATTAAAATAATATAATGATTATTGAATGGTAAATTGGATATAATGATTAGGTAAGGTTTAAGGATTATGTTAATTCAGCATAATTACATACCTAATAATCGAATCTAAGGGGGATTAGTGTCGTAAAAATTCTTAATTTTTTTCTAAAAAAATTGAATAAAAAGAGGAGTTTTTCACTTTGTGTAGAATTAGTATAATTCGGGCAAAATTCTATATTGATAAGAGGAGGATTTATTAAATGAGTAAAAGAGCTATTGCATTAATAATGGTCGTTATGCTTGTGGGTATGATGTTAGCAGGATGTGCATCTAAACCGGCGGCAACAGAACCAGCTGCAGAACCAGCAGCAGAAGCAACACCAGCTGCAGAACCAGCAGCAGAACCAGCTGCAGAAGCACCAAAAAGCGATATGGTAATGGGTATGATCACAGATACAGGTGGACTTGGCGATCAATCGTTCAACGACTCTGCTTGGTTAGGTCTTGAAAATGCTGAGAAAGAATTTGGTATTACAAGACAAGTTCTTGAATCTCAAAGTGCAGATGACTATTCACCAAACTTAGTTTCATTTGCTGAAGAGCAAACAGACCTTATCTTTGGTGTGGGTTTCCTATTTGATGAATCCATGAAAGCAGCAGCAGATAAGTTTCCAGAACAAAAATTTGCGATTGTGGATTCACAAGGTTTAGGCAAATCAAATGTTGCAGAAATCGTTTTTGCTGAGAACGAAGGTTCTTTCTTAGTGGGCGTTATTGCTGGTCTTAAAACTGAAACCAATAAAGTTGGTTTTATCGGCGGTATGAAATTCCCATTAATCGAAAAATTCGAGTACGGTTTTAGAGCTGGTGTTAAGGCTGTAAATCCGGATTGCGAAGTTATCGTGAACTATGCAGATTCATTTGAAGATGCTGCAAAAGGTAAAGAAATTGCTTTAGTTCAACATCAAGCGGGTGCAGATATTATTTTCCATGCTGCTGGCGGTGTTGGCGCTGGTTTAATCGAAGCGGCTAAAGAAGAAGGTTTCTGGGCAATTGGCGTTGACCAAGATCAATCTCATATGGCACCTGAAAGTGTATTGTGTTCTATGATCAAACGCGTTGACGTTGGCGTTTATTCAGTTGCTAAGTCTGTTGTAGATGGTAGTTTCCAAGGTGGTACATTAGTATTTGATGCTAAAAGTGGCGGCGTTGGTTACAGTGATAAAGCGGGTAACTTGACAGATGATTTAAAAGCAGCAGCTGATAAATATCTTGAAGCTATTAAAGCGGGCACATTTGTAGCGCCTTCAACAGAAGCTGAATTTAATGCTTTTGAGGCACCAACATTATAGTGGATGATTAAAGGATTAAGAGTCAGGTGTCCCCGACATCTGACTCTTTCTTAATATAACCCTTGGGGAGATGAATCCCCACGTCTTAAAGTGGGGGTTCATCTCCCTAATTCAGAGGGCGTGCAAACGGCCACTGAATACAATCTGATAGGATTGTGCAAGGGTTACGAAGGTAGCGAAGCGGACTGAGTATACGCTTTGATCTTGCTTTTATGAACATCATTGGAGGGAATTTAAGATGGCAAAAGTTGTCGAAATGAAAAACATAACAAAGGTCTTTCCTGGTGTGGTTGCAAACGACAGTGTGAATTTTGAACTCGAAAAGGGAGAAATCCATGTATTATTAGGTGAAAATGGTGCGGGTAAAACCACTTTGATGAATATTCTTTATGGCTTGTATGAGCAGACATCAGGTGAAATTTTTGTCAATGGACAACTCGCAAACATCAAAGACCCTAACATCGCAATCAAGCTTGGAATTGGGATGGTCCATCAGCATTTTATGTTGGTCGAGCCATTCACAGTTACTGAAAATATCATTTTGGGTGCAGAAACTTCTAAAGGACCTCATAATATCCAATTGGATATGGAAACTGCCTCAAAAAAAGTTAAAGAAATATCGGAATTATATGGATTAGCTGTTGATCCAAATGCCAAAATTGAAGACATTACCGTAGGCATGCAGCAGAGAGTAGAAATCTTGAAAACCCTTTATAGAGGGGCTGAAATTTTAATTTTAGATGAACCAACAGCAGTTTTAACACCACAGGAAATCGAAGAACTTGGCATGATATTGCAAAAATTAGTAGGTCAAGGCAAATCGATCATCCTGATTACGCACAAACTCAAAGAGGTTATGTCGATGAGTGATCGTGTTACAGTCGTGCGCAGAGGCAAAGTAATTGAAACCCTTAAAAAAGAAAATACGAACATTGATGAACTTGCAGAACTTATGGTTGGCCGTAAAGTAAACTTAAAAGTGGATAAAGCAGATCATAAATCAGGCAAGACTGTTTTAGAAGTTCATGGCATAGAAGCAATGAATAATAGAGGCTCAAAAGCCCTTAAAGAAATATCTTTTGAAGTCAAAGCGGGTGAAATATTTGCGATTGCAGGTGTTGATGGTAATGGGCAAACCGAACTTGTTGAAGTGCTCACAGGCTTAAGAAAATCCATTAAAGGCACCTTTGCGGTCAATGGCAAGGACCTTCAAAAGATGTCTAGTAAGAAAATTATTGATAGTGGCATGGCGCATATACCAGAGGACCGACACAAAAGAGGTCTAGTGCTTGAACATTCTCTTGCGGAGAATGGCTGTCTAGGCAATCATAAAGATGAACCTTTCAGTAAACATGGCATACTCAATTACGACTATATTCATGAATACTGTAGGAACCTCATCACCGAATACGATGTTAGGACACCAAACGAGAGGGTTTCGGCAAAGGCGCTTTCGGGTGGTAATCAGCAGAAATTCATTGTGGCTAGAGAACTGAATAGACATCCAGAACTCATTATTGCATCACAACCTACTAGAGGGGTTGACGTGGGTGCTATTGAATTCATTCACAAGAAATTAGTGGAACAACGCGATATGGGTAAAGCCGTTTTATTGGTATCTCTTGAACTCGATGAAGTCTTGGCACTTGCGGATCGCATCGGTGTTATCTATGATGGTCAAATCGTCGGGATTGTAAGTGGTGCTACCGCTGATGAAAAAGAACTGGGTATTATGATGGCTGGTGGTAAGGTTAATAAATAGATTGAGTCTGATTATGGTGGTCGGACTCGAATTAGGGGTGACAAAATGCAAAACAAGGAGAAAAATTTTTTACAAGTAATTATAGATAACGTTAAATTCCCGCTGCTTGCAATTTTAGTTTCATTTATCATTGGGGCTCTGTTTATCGCATGGACGGGACATAGTCCATTGGTTGCTTATTACGAACTGTTTTCAGGAAGTCTTGGCAATTTTGGCCGTTTTGGAGAGAGCTTACTCAAGACGACGCCTTTGATCTTTACTGGGGTAGCCTTTGCATTTGCTTATAGATGTGGTCTCTTCAATATTGGCATTGAAGGTCAATACATCATGGGTGCTATTTTTACAGTGGGCGCTGGATGGATTTTTAGAGACTTACCAGGTGGCATATTGGTTGTTTTATTGTTGCTTGCAGGTACTTTGGGAGGTGCAATTTGGGCATTTATCCCTGGTATTCTAAAGGCTAAAAGAGGCGTACATGAAGTTATTGTCGCAATTATGTTGAATTATACTGCACTTTATCTTTCAAATTATATCGTTCGAACTATTTTGAATCCATCCGTACTACTGGGCACTGAAAAAAAAGCGAGTACAATTATGCTCCCAGAACAGGGTCGGTTACTTCTACTTTCTAAAATTGTGCCAGCATTTGGCTATTCTTCTGTAAACATTGGATTTTTCATAGCGGTGATCACTGCAATTGTAATTTGGTTTGTGCTCTTCAAAACAACATTAGGTTATGAAGTGCGTTCGGTTGGGCATAATCCATATGCTTCCGAATACGGCGGCATCAGCATTGCCAAAAACATCACGCTTGCAATGGTTATTTCAGGTGCGATCGCGGGTCTTGCAGGTGCAGTAACGGTTGCAGGTCTTAGCTATAAAGTGGATCAAGCGGCGGGTATGCCTGGATATGGATTCAGTGGTATTGCAGTTGCGCTTGTAGGTCAAAATCATCCAATAGGCATTTTAGCGAGTGCACTTTTATTTGGTGTGCTTGCAAACGGGGAACGCAAAATGCAAATGGCAGGGATCCCAAAAGAAGTTGTTGGGATTATCCAAGCGATTATTATACTCTTTATTGCAGCTGAACAAGTGGTCAAGTATCTGCCAGACATCAAAAAGAAGTTTTCAAAAAATAAAACTCAGGAGGTGCAAAAATAATGGTTATATTTATTGCTTTACTTGCATCTGCGTTGAGACTTGCAACGCCTCTAATCTTTTCGGCTCTTGGTGGTGTATTCACTGAGCGGTCTGGCATTACGAACATCGCCCTTGAAGGGATGATGATCATGGGCGCGTTCTTTGCCATTTTAGTGACTGAGTTTACGAACATGCCCTGGATTGGTGTACTTGCGGCAATGGCTGCTGGTATTATGACTTCGATGATTTTGGCTGTAATTGCCATACATTTAAAAGGCAATCAAGTGGTGGTCGGTACGGCGATTAACTTGTTTGCAGTCAGTATTACAGCGTTTTTATTAGAACTTGTTTGGAAGCGTTCGGGACAGACGGATTCTGTGAAAAAAGCGTTGACAACGAATCCTTTTCATTTTTTAGAGAATATTCCTGTTATAGGCAAGTTGTTCGGTGGGATGACGCCGTTTGTCTATCTGGCATTTGTAGCAGTGGCGGTTTCTTATTATGTGCTTTATAAAACGCCGCTTGGACTGAGAATCAGAGCTGTTGGGGAACATCCGAAAGCTGCCGATACAGTGGGCATCAATGTTTATAGAATCCGATATATCTGTGTGGGCATTTCTGGCATGATGGCTGGCTTATCAGGCGCTTCTCTGTCTCTGGGTACCATTAGCTTATTTAGGGAAGGTATGACCTCTGGTAAAGGCTTTATCGCCCTTGCAGCTATGATCTTTGGTAAATGGCATCCTGTGGGCGCGATGCTTGCAAGTTTATTCTTTGGATTCTGTGAAGCACTTCAAATTCAAGCATCTACACTTGGTTTTGACTTTATACCATCAGAATTTCTGCAGATGTTGCCTTATCTAGCGACGATCATTGTACTATCAGGCTTTATTGGCAGAGCAACTGCGCCAAAAGCGGTTGGTACAGCTTACGAGAAAGGTCACAGATAAATTTTAATGGAATTTAAGTGTTCTAAATCACACCAGTACTTTAGAGTCTAGGTGGGGTTTAGAACATTTTTTTTGTCAATACTTATTGAGTAAGCATTAAACTTGTTCATTTTGTGTTCAAAAGTGGCAGCAAATTTGCTATAATAGAGAAGTGTTTTAAAGTGAAGCGTAGAACTTGCGAAAATTGACAATTTTTCCAATGAAATAACAAAGAATGGGTGAAATTAAGATGAAGATGAATTTTAATTTAAATTTAGTTCAAACACAAAAATTAATTATGACACCAGAGCTGAAACAAGCAATTGAAATTCTACAATATAATGCACAAGAACTAAATGAATTCATTGAGGAGGAACTCCTTAACAACCCAATATTAGAGAAATTATCCAACGCAGCAACGGATCAAGACGAAATGCAACCCATCAAAGCCGAAAATGATATAGAAGTAGATACGGATTTTGAATACGATCTTGATAAAGGCATCAAAAAAGAAATAGACTGGGAAGAAATGGTCAATTATTTTGAAGATGCTAGACCGATGGGCAATGTCAGCTATGATTTTGATCAAGAGTTTAGTTATGACAATTTTGTAGCGGATGAAGAGACCTTAAAGGATTATCTTCTAATGCAATTGCAATTTGCGAAATTAGAAAAGCGTTTCTATGTTATATGTGATTTTTTAATTGAAAGCATCAATGATAATGGTTATCTAGAAATAAATATGGAAGAGACAGCAGCGTTTTTCGAATTATCCATGGAAGAATTAGAAACTTTAATTCGATTAATTCAATCTTTTGACCCACCTGGTGTTGGGGCAAGAGATTTAAAAGAATGCTTGTTAATACAGATGTATCAGCAAGGCTTTGAAGATAGCATTGAAGCGCTATTGGTCAAAGATTTTATAGAAGATTTAGGGCAGAAAAGATTTGCTCAAATTGCTAAAAAAGTCAATGAAACGGTTGAACGCGTTCAGCTTGCATATGATTACATCAAATCGCTTGAGCCCAAACCGGGTCGATTATTTGCCTCCATGAGAGATGTGAGATACATCGTGCCAGATGTGTATGTGGAAAAAGTGAAAGGCGAATATGTAATCGCAGTTAATGAGGCTGCAAATCCACGGCTGCAAATTAACGGCTTTTATAAAACGATGCTTAAAAATGTCGATAGAGATGAACTCACCAGTGATTATCTCAATAAAAACTTACAAGCTGCACTTCGAATCATAAAAAGCATAGAGCAAAGACGCAATACCATTTATAAAGTCTGCAAGGCGATTATTGAATATCAATATGAATTCTTTGAAAAGGGATTACTCTATTTGAAACCTTTAAATCTAAAAGATATTGCAGAAGAGGTGGAAGTACATGAATCCACAGTGAGTAGAGCGGTCAGTGGCAAATACATCCAATGTCCAAACGGTCTCTTTGAGATTAAATACTTTTTTCAAAGTGGTGTTAAAGGTGCAGGCGGCGAAGGTGTCTCTTCTGAAAGTGTAAAAATTGTTATAAAAGAAATGATTGATGGCGAAAATGTGAAGAAGCCGTTAAGTGACCAGTTTTTAACAGATGAGCTCAATCGAAAAGGGATTGATATATCGAGAAGAACTGTGGCAAAATATCGAGATGAACTGAATATTCCGCCGTCTTCAAAGCGGAAAAGATTTTAACCCAACTAGGCCCTAGACGTTATAATGACATACTAGGGCCTGTTAATTGATTAACGGAAACACCTATTGGGACGCAAAAAGACCATCGGGGATGGAAAAAGTCCACTTTTTTTCAAAAACCCCTTGTTTTTTGTTTTTAGGATGATATAATTAACATGTAAGTCGGGTATAAAAAACAATTTTAAAGCGAAAAGCGGAAGCCAATTTACAAACGCATATTTTTTTTATGATGACTGGGACGCAAAAAAATTAAAGAGGATGAATAACATCCCAATGGTTGGTGATGAAATGGGTCAAACACAAAATTCAGATAGAGAAAAGTTAATATTTGTTCTAAAATATGCTTTTCCAGAGATGGATGAACTTCTTCCCCTTAGATTTAATCTTTTAAACACGGTGAAGTTTAATCAACCCATCGGCAGAAGAATTTTATCTTCTACAATGGGCTATACGGAACGTGTCGTCAGAAGAGAATGCGACATCTTAAAAGACAATCATCTCATAGATTATTATCCCGATGGCATGAGGATAACCAAAAAAGGTGAAGACGTGCTATCTGCATTAACGGATATATTCTATCAAGTCAATGGTATTAATGAGCTTGAGGTTGAAATTTCAGAGAAGTTGAAGATTAAAAAAGTGATTGTCGGTTCCGTTGGGCTTCATGATGATCATGTATCGCTCAATGAAATCGGTTATGAAGCAGCAAGATATCTAAGCACTTTAATTAATCCTAAAAGTATTATTGGATTAACAGGAGGTTCTTCGATAGAAAAAGCAATTAATGGGTATAAAGCGGAATGGACGCAATTTGACCATAACGATATCATGGTTGTCCCTGCTCGGGGTGGTCTTGGCAACAAAAATGAATACCAAGCCAACACACTTGCAGAGATACTATCCAATAAACTTGGTGCAAAGTATCAGATGCTTTACACACAAGATAACTTGTCAAAGGCCACAATTGAAGAATTAAAAAATGAACCGAATATTAGACGCATCTTAGAATATATCGACAAGCTTGATGTTTTGCTCTTCGGTATTGGACGTGCAGATGTTATGGCGACACGCAGAGTACTAGATGCTGATGAAATTGAAGGCATCATTGAAAAAGGTGCTGTAGCAGAGTCATTTGGATATTACTTCAATAAAGATGGTGAAATAGTCCACGAAATCAGTACCATTGGTATTGATTTAGATAAATTTAAAGCGCTCAAGAATGTAATAGCAGTTGCTGGAGGCATAGATAAGGCTGAATCTATAATCGCCATCAGCAAGCTCAATCCAAACTTAGTTCTTGTCACAGATGAACAGACAGCTAAGAAAATCAACGAACTTTTATAATTTTAAGGAGGACATGTTAAATGAAAAAAATTGCAATTAATGGTTTTGGAAGAATTGGTAGACTTGTTTTTACTGCAATGGCAGAGCAAGGTCTTATTGGTACAGAGTTTGAAGTCGTAGCTGTAGTAGATATGGCAACTGATGCTGATTATTTTGCATATCAATTAAAGTATGATTCAGTTCAAGGTAAATTTAAGAGCGAGATTTCAACTAAAAAGAGCAATCCTGAATCAGCTGAAGCAGATATTATTGTTGTTAATGGAAAAGAAACAAAATGTATTCAAGCAACTAGAAACTTGGCTGATCTTCCTTGGAAGGCACTTGGCGTAGAATATGTAATCGAATCAACTGGTTTGTTCACTGAAGCTGAAGCTGCAAAAGGTCACTTAGCTGCTGGCGCTTCTAAAGTTATCATTTCAGCTCCTGGTAAAGGCGATGTAAAAACAATCGTTATGGGCGTTAATGAAAATGAATATGATCCAGCACTTCATAATATTGTATCAAATGCTTCATGTACTACAAACTGTTTAGCACCAGTAGTTCATGTTCTTTTAAAAGAAGGTATTGGCATTGAAACGGGTCTTATGACAACAATCCATTCATATACTGCAACTCAAAAAACTGTTGATGGTCCTTCTAAGAAAGACTGGAGAGGCGGAAGAGCTGCTGCAATCAATATTATTCCATCTTCAACAGGCGCTGCTAAGGCAGTTGGTGTTGTTTTACCAGCTACAAAAGGTAAATTAACAGGCATGTCATTCCGTGTACCGACACCTACAGTTTCTGTAGTTGACTTAACATTCACTGCTTCAAGAGATACTTCTATTGAAGAAATCGATGCATTACTCAAAAAAGCTTCTGAAACATACTTAAAAGATATTTTAGGTTATGCTAACGAAGAATTAGTATCTACTGACTTTATCCATGATGATAGATCATCTATCTACGATTCATTAGCAACGCTTCAAAATAATCTTCCAGGCGAAAAAAGATTCTTCAAAGTTGTGTCTTGGTATGATAATGAGTGGGGTTATTCAAACAGAGTTGTTGATCTTATGAAATTCATGGCAAATAAATAAGAATTGATTTCGGACTATGTCTGACTGTGAACCCTGACTTAGTCAGGGTTCACTTCATGTATATATTGGAGGTTTGTAGATGTATAATAAGAAAACAATTGAAGATGTAAATGTAACTGGAAAAAAAGTATTGGTGAGATGTGATTTCAATGTACCGATTCAAGAAGGTAAAATCACAGATGAAAACAGAATTTTAGGTGCTATGCCAACAATTGAATACTTAATAAAAAACGGTGCTAAAGTCATTCTTTGTTCACACCTTGGAAAACCAAAAGAATTTGAAGCGAAATTTAGTTTGAAACCAGTTGCGGATAGATTATCAGAATTATTAGGTCAAACTGTTGTCTTTCATTCAGAAGCAGAAGTTGTTGGCGAAAAATCAAGAGCAGCAGCATTGGCACTTACAAATGGTCAAGTGATGCTTTTAGAAAATACGCGTTTTCGAAAAGAAGAAACAAAAAATGGTGAAGCATTTTCAAAGGATTTGGCTTCAATAGCGGATCTATTTGTAAATGATGCATTTGGTACTGCTCATAGAGCGCATTCATCAACAGTTGGCGTAACTGAATTTGTTGATGAAGCTGTTTGCGGATACTTGATCCAAAAAGAACTTAAATTCTTAGGGGAAGCAGTTGATAACCCTGAAAGACCATTTTGTGCAATTCTTGGTGGTGCTAAAGTTTCTGATAAGATCAAAGTGATTGAAAATTTACTCACAAAAGTAGACACACTTGTAATCGGTGGTGGTATGGCATACACATTTTTAAAAGCACAAGGCTTTGAAGTGGGTAAATCATTAATCGAAGAAGACAAGGTAGAATATGCTAAAAAAATGCTTGATGATGCTAAAGCTAAAGGCGTAGAGTTATTGTTGCCAGTAGATCACATTGTAGCAGCTGAGTTTAATAAGGATTCAGCACCAATCGTAACAGCGGATGAAAATATTTCAGCGGATTATATGGGTCTTGATATTGGGCCTAAAACTGCTAAAAACTATGCAGAGGTAGTGGCAAAAGCAAAGACAATAATTTGGAATGGTCCTATGGGCGTATTTGAATTTGAAAACTTTGCAAAAGGCACAATTGCAGTTGCAAAAGCACTAGCGGATTCTGATGCAACGACTGTTATCGGCGGTGGAGATAGTGCTGCAGCGGTTAACATCTTAGGTTTTGGCGATCAAATGACACACATCTCAACGGGTGGCGGTGCATCGCTTGAATTCTTAGAAGGACTTGTATTACCTGGCATTGATGCACTTAACGAAAAATAGGAGGCAAAGCATGAGAAAACCAATTATCGCAGGCAACTGGAAAATGCATAAATCCATTAAAGAGGGCATTGCTTTTGTAGAGACGATCAAATCGGAAGTGGCAAATACAGATGTAGAAGTATTATTGTGTGCACCTTATACGTTACTTCAAAGTATGGTAGAAACTGCAAAAGGGACTAATGTTAAGATCGGTGCTCAAAACATGCACTTTGAAGATAAAGGCGCATTCACTGGAGAAATCACTGCTGATATGTTACTTGAAATAGGCGTATCACACGTCATTATCGGCCACTCTGAAAGAAGACAATATTACGGAGAAACAGATCAAACCGTTAACCTTAAAACTAAAAAAGCACTTGCTAAAGGTTTAGTACCTATCGTTTGTTGTGGTGAAACGCTAGAGCAAAGAGAAGCAGGCGACACAAAAACGGTGTGTAAAACTCAAATTGTAAACGCATTTGAAGGGATTGATGCTAAAGATGTCCCTACAGTCGTTGTTGCTTATGAGCCAATTTGGGCAATTGGAACTGGCAAAACTGCGAGTAGCCAAGATGCAAATGATGTGATTGCTTATATTAGAGAAGTCCTTAAAGACTTATATACAGATGTGGTATCTGAAGAAGTTAGAATTCAATACGGTGGCAGTGTTAAACCTTCCAATGTAGAAGAAATTATGAATGAATCGGATATCGACGGCGCACTTGTTGGCGGCGCTAGCCTTTTAGAGGCTGATTTCGTTCAGCTTGTGAATTTCTAAGGAGTAAATTATGAAAAAACCTACCGCACTCATTATAATGGATGGTTGGGGACAAAGCGACGTGATAACTGGAAATGCAGTTGCACTTGCAAGTACGCCTAACTACGATCATTATCTTGAAAAATATCCTCATACATTAATCGGCGCTAGCGGGTTAGAGGTTGGCTTACCAGAGGGACAAAT
Organism: Fusibacter sp. 3D3; assembly: GCF_001748365.1. Taxonomy (GTDB): domain Bacteria; phylum Bacillota; class Clostridia; order Peptostreptococcales; family Acidaminobacteraceae; genus Fusibacter_A. The sequence continues at coordinate 189,837 of NZ_BDHH01000008.1, forward strand.
GGGTAACTCGGAAGTAGGACATCTCAACATCGGTGCAGGTCGTGTGATTTATCAGGAGCTTACAAGAATAACCAAATCCATCAAGGATGGTGATTTCTTTGAAAATGAAGCTTTATTACTTGCCATGAGAAATGCAAAAGCAAATGGCACAAAGCTCCATGCTTGGGGACTCTTATCAGATGGTGGCGTACACAGTCATATTGAACATTTAAAAGCACTGATTACGCTCGCAAAAAATCAAGGTCTTGACAACATATATATACATGCTTTTATGGATGGTAGAGATACTTCCCCTACAAGCGGTATCAATTATATCAAAGCACTGGAAACTTTTATGGCTGAAATCGGGTTCGGTGTGATTGCATCTGTTTCAGGCCGTTATTATTCTATGGATCGAGATCAAAGATGGGAACGTATCGAAAGATCTTACGATATGCTTGTAAGAGGCAAAGGTGCAAGCGTGGAATCTGCAGCGACTCTTATGAAATCCTCTTATGAAGCGGGCATAACAGATGAATTCATCATGCCTACGATGATTACTAAAGCGGGAAATCCCGTTGCAACTGTTTGTGAAAATGATTCTGTGATCTTTTTCAACTTTAGACCCGATAGAGCAAGAGAAATCACAAGAACAATTGTGGATGAAGCTTTTAATGGCTTTGAAAGAGATTACTTTAAAACCACATACGTGTGTTTGACACAGTACGACAAGGTTATGCCAAACGTAACAGTGGCTTACAAACCACAAACGATTGACAATACACTTGGGCAGTATATGGCGGCTCTTGGTAAAAAGCAACTGAGAATTGCTGAAACAGAGAAATACGCTCATGTAACATTTTTCTTTAACGGTGGCGTTGAGGCGGCAAACGCAGGCGAAGATAGAGCACTCGTAGCTTCTCCAAAAGTGGCAACTTACGATCTTAAGCCTGAAATGTCTGCTTATGAAGTCACCGATAAACTTTTAGAAGAGCTTGATAGAGATTATTATGATCTCATCATTTTAAATTTTGCAAATGCGGATATGGTAGGGCATACTGGGATTATTCCAGCAGCTATAAAAGCAGTGGAAACTGTGGATGAGTGCCTAGGTAAAATTGTGCGTAAACTTGAAACCCTCGGGGGGAATTTCATCATCACTGCGGATCATGGTAATGCTGAAGAAATGCTCACGGATACAGGTGAACCAATGACTGCACATTCCATAAATCAGGTGCCTTGCATTGTGGGAGGGATCGGAAATCCTAAACTAGCTGATGATGGAAGACTTTGCGACCTTGCGCCAACCATGCTTGAGATGATGGGCCTTGAAAAACCAATAGAGATGACTGGAACCTCAATTGTCTTGAAAAATTAAGTTTCAAGAATTTAGATATAAAAAGCTTATAGCTGTGGGTAAACTCATAGTTTATCCACAGCTGTAGCTTCTAAAAGGAAAGTTACCAACACATGAAAATGTGACACATAAATTATATATTATATGGAGGTATTCGTTATGTCATTTATTACTGATGTATTTGCAAGAGAAATTCTTGACTCAAGAGGCAACCCTACAGTAGAGGTAGAAGTATTTTTAGAAGACGGTTCTATGGGTAGAGCTGCTGTACCATCAGGTGCATCAACAGGTGCATTTGAAGCAGTAGAATTGAGAGATGGCGACAAAAGTAGATATTTAGGAAAAGGCGTTGAGAAGGCAGTCAACAACGTTAACGAAATCATCGCACCAGAATTAGAAGGCTGGGATGTATTTGATCAAGTAGGCATCGACAAAATGATGATCGCATTAGATGGCACACCAAATAAAGCAAAATTAGGTGCAAATGCAATCTTGGGCGTATCTATTGCTTGTGCAAAAGCAGCTGCAGAATCTGTGGGCTTATCATTATATGAATATGTTGGTGGTACAAATGCGAAAACATTGCCAGTACCCATGATGAATATCATGAATGGTGGCGCTCATGCGGATAACAATGTAGATATTCAAGAATTTATGATCTTACCAGTAGGCGCAACGAGCTTTAAAGAAGCTTTAAGATGGGGTGCTGAAATTTATCACACATTAAAAGGCGTTCTTAAAGCAAAAGGTTTGGCAACAGGCGTAGGCGATGAAGGTGGTTTTGCACCAAATCTACCGACAAATGAAGATGCTTTAAAAGTAATCATGGAAGCTATTGAAAAAGCAGGTTACAAACCAGGTGAGCAAATCAGATTGGCACTTGACGTTGCTGCTAATGAATTATTCGATGAAAAAACTGGCAAATATACTTTAGCAAGTGATGGCAAAGAATATACTTCAGCTGAAATGGTAGAATACTATGCTGGCTTAGTAGAAAGATACCCAATCATTTCTATCGAAGATGGTTTATACGAAGAAGACTGGTCAGGTTGGCAGTTAATGGTTGAAAAATTGGGTAACAAAATTCAAATCGTTGGTGATGATTTATTCGTTACAAACACTGAAAGATTATCAAGAGGTATTAAAGAAAAATCAGCGAACTCTATCCTAATCAAATTAAACCAAATTGGTTCATTAACTGAAACATTAGATGCAATCGAAATGGCTAAAAGAGCTGGATTTACAACTGTTACATCGCACAGATCTGGTGAAACTTCTGACTCAACAATTGCGGATATCGCAGTTGCTGTAAACTCTGGTCAAATCAAAACTGGTGCACCTGCTAGAACGGACCGTGTTGAGAAATACAACCAATTATTAAGAATTGAAGAACAATTAGGTGATAATGCAATCTATGCTGGTTTATCGGCATTTTACAACTTAAGATAGTTAGAGCGTTTATTCAAAACGGATGTTGACACTCTAACCATAATTTATACTTTAAGGTAAGAAAAATACTTGTCTATGTTTGCTTTAAATTAACTTGAGTTAGCATCTCAAGTTAAAGTTAAATGATATTAGCAAATTTTGGTTACGAAACTAGGGTAAATGTTCAAAGGCTTGATGAATAGCAACATCAAGCCTTTGTGCTTTTTTGATAAAAACGAAACAATTAATTGTATTTTAGGACATACTGTGTTAAAATACCTATGTTAAGCAAGTATAAACGGAGGTGTTAAAATGTTATCGACAATCGTAACAGTATTCTTAATACTGGCATCATTAGTATTAATTGCGAGTATATTATTACAATCAGGTAAGTCAGCGGGATTATCAGGCTCAATTGGTGGCGGCGCTGAGCAAATCTGGGGTAAAAATAAGGCAAGAGACTACGATGATAAGTTTGACAAAGTGACCAAAGTATCAGCAGTAGTGTTTATTGTATCAGCATTACTATTAGCATATATGCAATAATTAGCTTAAGCTAATTATTGTATATTTTTTTATTAGTATCATTAGTTTTCGTCCAGCTTAGAGTCAGGAATGTTCAGCCTGCTCTAGGCGGTTAGATGAGAACGTGTCCAGCAAAACAAAGTTTTGGTGGACAATGATTATCGAAATTTGTTTTTAAGTGACAAGATTCTTTTTAACGGCATACGTTATGAGGGTCAGTGAAAAAAGAAATTGTGACTTACATGTTATGAGAAGAAAAGTTTAAACTAGTGTGTTTGTTTTCATTAAATCTTTATTTGTGGGGAGGAATTTTAAATGGACTACGCATTATATTCAGCGGGTGTAGGCATTATCGCGCTCGTGTTCGCATTCTTCTTGGTTATAAGAAAGATCAATACAGTAACGGTCACACATGATCGAATGAATGAGATTGCATCTTATATTCACGAAGGATCAATGGCTTTCTTAAGAAGAGAGTACAAGGTTCTGGTTATTTTTGCAGGTATTTTAGCAGTGATTATTGCGGTTGGATTAAACAGTTATCAAACTGCAATTGCCTTTTTATGTGGGGCATTTTTTTCTGCTTTAGCAGGATTTTTCGGTATGCAAGTTGCAACAAAAGCTAATGTGAGGACAGCTTTTGCTGCAAAAGAAAGTGGTATGAATAAAGCATTGTCAGTTGCTTTTTCTGGTGGTGCTGTAATGGGCATGTCCGTTGTGGGGCTTGGTCTATTTGGCGTCAGCATGTTGTATTTTATTTTTAGAGATCCACAGATCGTTACTGGTTTTGGTCTTGGTGCTTCTTCGATTGCACTCTTTGCACGTGTTGGTGGTGGTATTTACACCAAAGCAGCAGATGTGGGTGCTGACCTTGTTGGTAAAGTTGAAGCGGGCATTCCTGAGGATGATCCGAGAAATCCAGCTGTAATCGCTGATAACGTAGGCGATAATGTGGGTGACGTTGCGGGTATGGGCGCTGACTTATTTGAGTCGTATGTAGGCTCTATTATTGCATCGATCACACTTGGCCTTGCCGTTTATGGTATGGAAGGCGCATATTTCCCATTGATTTTATCAGCATGTGGTATAATAGCCTCTATTATTGGCACGTTCTTTGTTAAAGGCACAGAGGGTTCAGATCCACACAGTGCTCTTAAAAAGTCAACGTATGCGAGTGGTCTCTTGGTGTTGGTAGCTGCTTATTTCTTAAGCAATCATTTCTTCGGTAATCTTTCTGCATTTTATGCAATTACAGCTGGACTTGTATGTGGTACTTTAATTGGTGTTGTCACCGAAATATATACTTCTGGAGACCACAAATATGTACAAAAAATAGCAGAACAGTCTTTAACAGGCCCAGCGACTACTATTATTTCTGGTCTTGCAGTGGGCATGTTCTCAACAATGTGGCCAATTCTTTTCATTTCAGCAGCGACGCTTTTAGCTTTTAAATTTATGGGACTTTATGGTATTGCACTTGCGGCAGTAGGTATGCTTTCAACAGCAGGCATTACTGTGGCAGTTGATGCTTACGGTCCTATAGCAGATAATGCGGGTGGTATTGCAGAAATGAGTGAGTTGCCAAAAGAAGTTCGAAAAATCACAGACAAATTAGATGCAGTTGGCAATACAACAGCAGCAATCGGTAAGGGTTTTGCAATCGGCTCTGCAGCATTGACAGCACTTTCGTTGTTTGCGTCTTACTCTCAAGCGATTCATCTTGAAACGATCAATATCTTAAATCCTAAAGTTGTGGTCGGTTTATTTATTGGCGGTATGCTGCCGTTCTTATTCTCAGCAATGACGATGGAATCAGTCGGTAAGGCCGCTTTCCAAATGATCGAAGAAGTACGTAGACAATTTAAAGATATTCCTGGTATCATGGAAGGTACTGCTAAACCAGATTATGCACGTTGTGTGGACATTAGTACAGGTGCAGCACTTAAAGAAATGATGATTCCTGGTATTATGGCAGTACTTGCACCGATTGTTGTGGGTCTTATTTTAGGACCAGAAGCACTTGGTGGTATGCTCGCGGGCGCTTTAGTTACAGGTGTGCTCATGGCAATCTTCATGGCAAATGCAGGTGGCGCATGGGATAATGCTAAAAAGTACGTTGAAGAAGGTCATTATGGCGGTAAGGGTTCAGAAGCACATAAAGCTTCTGTTGTTGGCGATACAGTAGGGGATCCGTTTAAGGATACTTCTGGTCCATCAATCAACATCCTAATCAAGCTTATGACGATCGTTTCACTTGTATTTGCACCATTATTTGCATCTATGGGTTCATTATTATAGATAGACTTTGAATTCAAATTTGAATCATAGCATTTAAAACAGAACATCTTAAAAATTAGTTTAAACCAAAATTCGATAACAATCATAACGCTTTCAAAAGAGCCCTTATAATGGGCTCTTTTTTAGGTTTTACAGTAAAACACATGAAAATGGAAATAGATTAGATTCACTCAAAAAGTGTATGATAATGAATTAGTGACTTTTCTACTCATACATCATATTTTTAAAAAGAGCCATGATCTTAATAAAGTCTCTAGACCTGTGGTGATTCGAATTTCACTCATTGAAGGCTTGAATGCCTGCCGATATAGAAAATACAAAGCGCTTGGTATGGCAACACCTTCTGAGTTCTTTTCAGTGCCAGAGGATGCATTGCTAAAAGTTTTAGAAGCGGTAATTTCTTTTGAAGGGGTTAGCATCGTAAGTTATAAATAAAATTTCACAAAACCATCACAATCCAATCACATACGTATCACTTTACTTGAATATACTCATATTCATAAAAGTAAATTAAAGTGAGGTAGTGACTATGAAAAAAAGTGTGGTTATTGGTTTAGTGGTTCTTATGGTCTTTTCAAGTTCTGTTGTCAGTGCGTATACGGGCATGTCGACGAAAACTTATGCCGTAGAAAAGACTTTGTCGACTTCAAGTTCAAGTGAAGCCATTTCAGTTGGAATTGATATCGTCGTAGATGGTGTTACACTGGATTTATCAGAAGCAGGTGCCGAAATTAGAGAGGGTAGAGTCTACGTCCCTTTAAAATTTATTTGTGATGCGCTTGATCTGGATGTGACTTGGGATGGAGAGACTGAAACAGTCACTGTGGGTAAAGCATTTAGCCATATCGTTGGCAAAAGTTATGTGACGCTTATAGATGGCACGACTAAGGATGTTCAATCCAATTCTTTCATAAAAGACGGCAGAACAATGGTATCGGTGAGATTGTTCGCTGAGGCGATTGGCGCAGAGGTGGCTTGGGACAGTAGCACGAGAACGGTTACGATTGATACGGATGATACAACTTCTACAAGTACCAAAACTGCAACAATACCAACGGGTGAACCGCCGACAGGAGAAAAACCAACAGGTGAACCACCGACAGGAGAAAAACCAACGGGTGAACCTCCAACAGGAGAACCGCCTACTGGTGAAAAGCCAAGCGGTACACCTCCAAATGCTCAGGCGACGACCACCACATCGGTGTCGTCATTGATTACAAGTGTATATGAACTTGCAACAGGGAGCAAGACTTTGAGTTCCCAAACATACAGCGCAACAGATGAAGATGAATCTGCAGTATGGGTGAATTCAGGTGCGACATTAACCTTATCGGATTCAACGCTCACCAAGACAGGAGATTCATCAAACGAAGAAACAAGCAATTTTTATGGTTTAAACAGCGCTGTGCTCGTGATGGACGGCAGTGCATTGACGCTTTCAGATTCTAAGATTACAACAAATGCAAAGGGTGCAAATGCGGTGGTTTCCACAGGAACGAATTCTAAAGCAACGGTCAGTAACTTGAATATCTCCACGACAGAAAATTCCTCTAGAGGCTTACATGCCACTAATGGCGGCACCATCATAGCGTCTAATGTCACCATTAAAACTTTAGGCGATCACTGTGCGGCTATTGCCACAGATAGGGGGTCTGGAACGGTTACAGTGACAACGGGCACTTTCAATACGGCTGGTGATGGCTCTCCAGGGCTTTATTCAACTGGAAAAATCAAAGGCACGGACATCACAAGTGTAGCCACTGGATCAGAAGCTGCGGTTATTGAGGGAAGAAATAGCCTTGAGCTTATTAATTCTAATATAACTGGGACAAAAAAATGGGGCGTCATGATTTACCAGAGTTTTTCTGGAGATGCTGAAGTCGGAAAAGGTGTATTTACAATGACCAATGGATCTATTACTTCAAAGGAAGGTCCAATGTTCTACAGCACCAATACACAAGGCGAAATCAATTTGACAAATGTAACGCTCAATAATACGACATCAAAGTTAATGACGCTTGGCGCAGGCGACTGGGGCACAGCGGGTAGTAATGGTTCTTCGATGATCTTTAATGCAAGCAATCAAATTTTAAAAGGTGCGATCACGGTGGATTCAATTAGTAGCTTAACTCTAAACTTAACGGACGATTCGGTGTTCGCAGGGAGTATAGATGTATCAAACACTGCAAAATATATTGAATTGAATTTGGACTTAGACAGTTCAATCTCCTTAACGGCAACAAGCTATGTGGATGTGTTAACGGATAAAGATACAACACTTTCCAATATCATCAGCAATGGCTATACACTCTACTATAATGCTAGTGAAGATGATAATGCATGGCTTAAAAGCAAGACGATTTCACTATCTGGTGGGGGTTATTTAAAACCTCTGAATTAAAGGCAGAGGCTTGATCAAATTATGAATTCTGACACTCTATATTGATATTTAACTCATGAAAAGAGCTGGTCCATTCCATTGAGAATGCCAGCTCTTTTCTATTGTTTCCACAAATTTTACGCAAGGCACCTATAAATTATCAGGTTAATACGTTATAATTAATTGTGATCGAGGCTATAATAATGCGTCGTTAAAGGAGGCAACAAATGAATAAAGATATTCTATTACAATTCTTTAAGGCAAATAGTGAAAAAGCCTTTGTAGAAATGGATTTAGTGGAGCAAATGAATATTCCCAAAGAAGATATACCGCTCATGTTTACTTACCTTGAGGAAATGGTAGTGGATGCAAAACTCATTAAAACTAAAAAAGGCAAATTTGCTTTGCCTGAATTTTTTCAAATATATGTAGGCAAAATTCAGATGACTGCAAAAGGCTTTGGATTCGCCATTATTGAGAGTGTTGAGATGAAAGATGTCTTTGTACCTTCAAGTGCCCTATTTGGTGCGATGAATGGCGATAAAGTCATGCTCAAACTCACTAAAATGGGTGGCCCCGATAAGAAGAGCGAAGGTGAAGTGATCAAGATCGTTGAACGCTCTAATACAGTGATCGTGGGCACGTATGAAGAAAGCAAGAATTTTGGTTTCGTGGTGCCAGATGATCAGAGGATCAGAAGCGATATCTTCATCTCACGCAACAATGCGCTTGGCGCTAAACAAGGCGATAAAGTCGTCGTTGAAATATCCAAATGGCCAGAAGATCGACGCAATCCAGAAGGTAAAATCACTGAGATTTTAGGTCAAGTGGGCGAGCCTGGTGTGGATATTTTATCCATCATCCGAACTTATAAACTGCCAGAAGTTTTTAACACGAAAGTGCTTCAAGAGGCAGAGAACATCCCCATTGAAGTGGAAGAAAATGAAATCAAAAAGCGAGAGGATTTCAGGGACTATAAGGTTGTCACGATTGATGGTAAAGATGCCAAGGATTTAGATGATGCGGTTCATGTGATTAAGCTGCCTAATGGCAACTATGAGCTCGGCGTGCATATTGCTGACGTGACTTATTATGTAAAAGAACACTCTAAAATCGATAAAGAGGCACTCAGACGTGCAACGAGTGTTTACCTGCTCAATCGTGTGATCCCGATGCTGCCTGAGAGACTTTCCAATGGCATCTGTAGTTTGAATCCGCAACTCAATCGTTTGACCATGTCTTGTGTCATGGAGATCGATTCAAACGGGGACATCGTCAATCACAAGATTTGTGAATCGGTGATCAAAACAGTGGAACGCATGAATTATGATGATGTATCGGATATTGTAGAGGGCAAAATTTCTCACGAACTCAAAGAGAAATACGGCGATCTCTTCGGTGAATTTGAAACCATGAAAGAACTTTCTCTCATTTTGAAAAAGAGGCGCAATAGACGTGGCGCAATAGATTTTGATTTTGCAGAATCTAAAATTCAGCTTGATGGTGAAGGCAAACCGATATTTGTAGGCAAATTAGAGCGCCGAATTGGACATAAAATTATAGAAGAATTCATGCTTGCGGCTAATGAAACGGTTGCAGAGCATATGTTCTGGCTTGAACTGCCCTTTGTATATCGTATTCATGAAATCCCAAATGAAGAAAAAATTGAAGCACTTAATAAATTCTTGCATAACTTTGGCAAAAAAGTTAAGGGGAGTGCAGAAGATTTACATCCAAAGGCAATTCAGCAGATGTTAACCGAAGTGAAAGGCAGTCCTGAGGAACATGTGATCAGTAAATTGACGCTTAGATCTTTAAAACAGGCGCGATACTCGCCTAATAATGATGGCCATTTTGGTCTTGCAGCGAAGTACTATTGTCACTTCACATCGCCGATTAGACGCTACCCAGATTTACAGATCCACCGGATTATAAGAGATCTGCTACAGGGAAGGCTAAATGGTGATCGCATCAAAGCTCTAAGAGCAATCGTGGATGAGGTATCCTTACAGAGTTCCGAGAAAGAGCGTACTGCTGAACTGGCTGAGCGCGATGTAGATGATATGAAAAAAGCGGAATACATGATGGATCATATCGGTGAGCATTTTACAGGGCTTATTTCAACGATCACTTCTTTTGGGATGTTTATTGAACTGGAGAATACCATTGAGGGTTTAGTGAGAATGGAAAACTTGGATGATGATTATTATGTATACGATGAAGAGCATATGCAACTGATCGGTGAACGGACTAAGAATGTCTATAAACTGGGACAAACCGTTGAAGTTGAAGTCATCAAGGCAGATGCAACGCTCAGACAAGTTGATTTCGATTTGGTGTAAGTGCCAACTTAATTGATGTTGTAACCGTTAGGTTACTTGAATGAGAAGTCCCCCTCTTCTTAGGGTGGGACGTATGTCACAAGAAAAGGATAGAGAAAGTGATGACGCATAAGAAGTTAATTGTAAGTGATATAGATGGGACGCTTTTGAGAAGTGATAAGACCATTTCTGAAAAGACTCAAAATAAAATATTCGACTTAATCCATCAAGGGCATCTGTTTGCCATAGCCACAGGTCGGATGCACAGTGCAGGTCGCATTATAACAAAGGACCTTGATTATGATGGCTTCCTGATCTCCTGTAACGGTGCTGTGGTAAAGCATCTTAAAACAGGTGAAGTGATTCAAGCGATTGAGATACCGAAACCACTGGCAAGAGAAGTCGTGAGAATTTGTCAAAAGCATGATGCTTATTTTCATCTTTACGAGAGTGATGTGATCCACGCAGAAAAAAATATGAATCTAGCACAAAAATATGCTGAGGGCATGAAAAAGTTGCCAGAAACCTTTCATTTTAAGGTGGCATTTCATCCCGATTTGATGCCACTTGTGGACAATATTACGATTTATAAGATTGGCCTTTGGAGTGAGAACCCAGAGGTGTTTGAAGCGGTAATGTCCGAAATCAAGGAGATTGAGGGTCTTGAAACTTGTAAGTCCCTTGAAACTTCATTTGACGTGATGGCGAAAGGCGTCAGCAAAGCCACTGGCATAGAGGCCATACGCAGTTACTATGGCATTCCGATTGAAGATGTCCTTGCATTTGGCGACAATGAAAACGATATGGATATGATCCAGTACGCCGGTGTGGGCGTTGCCATGAGCAACGCAACTGAAGCCTTAAAAGCGGTGGCAAATTACATCGCTATGAGTAATGATGAAGATGGGTTATTGCATGCACTGGAGGATTTGATTGGCTAAGTTTCGAGCAAGGTTTGAATGAGATTCGGATAAGGTTTGAACATAAATTTTTGACAAATTTAAATAATCAATTAACCTTATGGTAATGTGCTTTTAATACCTCTGATGTAATATGAAGTAGAAGTTAGCAATCGTGTAAAGAGTGTTTAAGCTCTACATATTATTAGAGGTGAATTATGAAAAAGACGATCGAAAATTTAGTTGTATTATCAGAACGTGCAGAGCCCGTTCGCGTTGAAACAGATGCGCTGTTAACAGCCGTTAGAACCGTGATGTGCAAGGAAAATTCAGATGACAAATTGAGTCAAATTCCTGAAAAATGGCAAGCTCAATATCGACAACAAGTGAATGATAAGATAAGACTGATCCAAAGCAAAAGGAGAGGCAATCCTGAAATTGCATGAATCTATTAAACCCTAAATATTAAATCATTAAAGCCCTGTGAGACTATTCGAAATTTGAGTAGGGTCACAGGGCTTTTTTTGTGTGGAGTGATGATTTATTTACTTATAGTAATGATAAAGATCGCGAATAAGTGAAAACTCATTTGGGTGACTGTCGTAAAGCTCTTGTAAGAGTGCTGTGTCGCCTCCATTTGCTCTTATTCTAAAAAGTTCGTCAAAAGCTTGAGATTCAAATTTAAGACTTAAATCAGCAAATGAACTGAGAAAACTATTTTTCTTTATACGAGAGAGTGCTTTATCCATGTAGAAGCCTTTAGCATGATTTTGCTGTGATGATGGTTTGCTAAAGTCAACGCGATTTCTCAGCCACTCCGCATGTGCTTCTGCTTCTAATTGGCGCATTTCTTCTTCGTATTCTTTTTGAACGACGGCAAGCTCAGTTGCTTTTGCTTTAACGCGACTATCATATTTGGCTTTTTCAAGTGATTCTAAATAAATTTGGTATAGTTCCCAAGACGAATAGCCATTTGCACGGGCTATTTTTTGACGGTCTGCTTTGATTCTGGTAATAGTATCAAAAATATTTTGATTGATGATTTCACCAGCTTTTAAATAAACATTACATTGTTCTTCGAATAGATTTAGGTCAATTTTTGCTTTAGAGAGGGCAGCATCCATTTCAGCTTGCATTCTACTCGGTGTTCCTACTATCGCATATACTAAGTAACCTTCGGTTACTTCATAAACATTTCTAAAACTTGCTATGACTTCATATGCCAAAGGCGTTAGAATATCATTTTCATCTATTTGGATCGAACTAAAATCACTTGTGTCCCTTATATTAAAATCAACGTATAATTGGCGATCCATGTTTTTTGTGGCACGGTAGAGCGTTGAGTCTGTTCCGCCTTTGGAGTAGAGGTCTACACATTTGGTAACGGTCTCAAATACATCTTTATAACGCTTTAAATTTTCTTTGTGAGCAAGTGCGACTTCTTGAAGCATTCTGTTTAAGTTTTGATCAATTTCAATGCCATATTCACGCATTAAGCTGATTTCATAAGCTTGATTATAAAATTCACTATAATATTGACTGTGATTTTCGTATTCTGATTCTGAACCAGATGTGCCATTTTCTAAATCAATTGCAGAAGATGCAAGGCCTGCGCTCCCTAAATCAAGGATTCCAGCAAGTGTATAAAGTTCATCAACAGCTTTTTTAAGAGGTTTGTAGGCACTGTACTTGTAAGTTTGGACAGCAGATATTATGCTTATTTTGTTACCAAATTCGATTAACTCGGATTGATAAAATTGTAAAAAACTCATATCTAAGACGTTGTTATTATTTACTTCGTTTTCTGCAATTTTTAATTTTGTGTGTAAGCTATTGAGTTCATCTAGGTAAATCGGTAATAAATAATCATGCTTTTCTTGCGGTGTCATGATGTTCCATTTTGCTTCAAAGGCATCTTTTTCTTCTTGACTTACTTGCGATTCAGCAATTTTTAATTGGTTCAAGATTTCTTCTTCAGAAACAGTAACTTTTTTTTCAATTGCACGTTTCTCTGCAACAAGGGTTGGTAAGTGTTGCGCCCCAATTGCATATGTAGAGGTTGTTGCCATTAGGCATGTGATAAAGCCCATAATGATAATTTTTGAAAATCGATTCAGTTTCATAGTTGGTCTCCTTGTAGAATTATAATATTTATCAAAGCATACACTCAGTCAGCTTCGCTACCTTCGCAACCTTCGCAACCTTCGTAATCCTACCAGATTGCATTCAGCGGGAGTTTCTGAATTAGGAATATGAAGTGATATTGTTATTATAGCATGTTTGATGCTTGATAAGCTAACAGGAATCTCCTGAAATATTTGAATTTAGACTATAATTTACTCGATTTTTACAGATGGGAAATAAAGGAAATACTGTTTTATTAAAACCGCAAAATCTAATTCTCCTCGTGAAAGAAGTAATTTTAGATTTACAGTGTCAACTGATTAGACATGATTTGTATAATGAGAGCATAACTTTATCAAGATTTATTGTAGAAACGAATTTTCAGCTAAAAACTATCAAATCACTACTTGCAATACATAATTTGGAAAGTTAAAATAAGATAGGACGTTAGTCGCATTTGTTCATCAGGACATTGGTAGGAAGGGGGTGAAAATTATATCTAAAGCAAGTCGTGTGGGTAAAATTATTGAATATTTAAAACAAAGAGATCTTGTTCCAAGAAATGAATTGTCACAGTATCTGGGCGTTCATCCTAAAACGATTTCAGGTTATATTTCTGAGATCAATGAAGAAGGGCTATATTACATTGATGTGTACACAGGACCTCATGGCGGTTATAGGCTGAATAAAAGGAATTTATCTAAACAATTGCTTATTGATCGTGAAGAATATGAAAGCCTAAGAGTCTGCAGGGAAATGATTAAAACAAGATTCAAAGAGATTTATCCGGAATTTGAAACACTGTTTTTAAAAATCACTCAAAATCATCAAGAGGAGAGTCCTTTAAATTTCATATTAAAAGCACATCAAGATAACCATGAACCAAAAGAAGAGCGAAAAAAACAGATTAAATTAAATGATGCCATTAGAAATCAAAAAAAAATTGAACTTGAATCTTACAAGCGCATAAACAATGTCCAAAAGCATTCTGAAAAACGCATTATTCATCCGTACGGGATTATCTATTACAAGTCAGCACCTTACTTGGTGGGATACTGTGAACTTCGAAATGCACTCAGAATTTTTAAATTGACTCGAATTCAAAAATTTCGAGTTCTAGAGGCATTCTTTGAAAAAAGTCATGATTATACCAATGATGAACTGCTTGAGTATTGTATTGGCATTCACAGAGGAAAGAATTATGAGGTGAAATTGAAAGTCGCATTTCCATTTGATGAAATTATTAGCGAAAAACAATGGACAAAGGATCAGAGTATTAAAAGAATCGATGATAACCATATCGAATTTACTGGAACGCTGGAAGGTGAAGAGGAAATTATCGGGTGGTTGCTCTCTATGAAAGAATTTGTGGATGTGTTAGAACCCGAATATATCAAGAATAAGTACAGAGAAAAAATTGAAAAAATATATCAAAAACATTTTAATTAGAGCCATTTTTTGTTACTTATTCGGATTATAATGAGCTTAAATCAGATGAAATGATTTAATCCAATAGAGAGGAGGGCAGTTAATGTATTATTATGAAATTACCAATACGGTCTATCTACAGAAAGATATCCCTGCACGAGAAGTTCATGAGAAAATAGCTAAATTGATTAATCATGCTATGGAAAAAAGACCTTTTTTAGAGAATCTTCATGGCAAAAAACATGTTAAATTGTATTGTTTTGATTACCTATTTCCAAGAGAAAACGACAAAATCTACCTTAAAGGAAGAGTCTATGTCTTTAAGATGCGTACGCCAGTTAAGGAAATTGCAGAAAATTTTTCAATAGCCTTAGCCGTAACTCAAACAGATGAAATGAAGATGTTAGGGGCAAACTTAATTCAAAAGCGGTTTAAGTTTAGTGAACCACTTTACACGGCAACGCCTGTTATCTGTACACTGGGTAAAAAATACTGGACGAGAGAAGAGGGGGTTGAAGCCTTAGAATCTAAAATCGAAAAAAATTTAGTCACAAAGTATGAGGCATTACAGGGTAAGATGCCAGAAAGAAGCGATGCTTTTATCCAATATCTTGAAATTAAAAACAAGAAAAATATCATCATACCTTATAAACAAGGTAAGCTCATTGGTCACAAACTGCTACTTGCGTTTAATACAGATGCCCTTTCGTTAGACATGGCCTATCTGGCGTATACGACTGGTATCTTAGAAAAATCATCATCAATTGGTGCCGGATTTTGCATATAGAGGGGGGTGAGTAAATGATAGAAACACTACTTGAAGATTTTAAAATTGCATATGAAAAGCAAGGCGATGATCTCATAACGGCAAACTACACTTTAGACCAAGGGCTCTATATCAGAGTGCGTTCAAATGGAGAGCTGGAATCTTTTATCTTTAAAAAAGAGCGAGAGATCAGCCAAGATTACGATTGGTTTGCTAAGAGGGATTTAATTTCAAGGTATATTAATTCTAACAAATGTGTACCAAGTGATTTATATGATTCAGCTAAAAAGAAGAAGGTTAATAGTAAGCGCATTAGCAGCAATAATTATCTGACATGGTTTATTAAAAAACAGAGTTTCTTTGGTCCAGATAAAATGCTTAATAGAAGTCAAATACAGGAACTTACTCAAAATTATTATGACTATTTAATCTCAGATAGTTTAAATGAGGAAGCTGTTTTAGAAATATTAAATCTACCTTTTGACGACGCTATTTATAAGTTTTGTAAGGGCTTTATGACGGCAGAATTTCATAAAATCTATGAGATTATAGAATCCGAGAAAGAGGCATATGAAAATTATATAAAGATCTTCTTTGATTTTGATTATGAGATTTACTTGAGGGAGAGCAATCGATATTTATATCATAAGATTTTTAATACGGATAAGTATAATCTGAAAACTGAAAGGGGCATTGTAGGGTTGTCGAATCTTAATATGGGCTTAAACTCAAAAAAACCATATTTAGAGCATAAGACGATGAATATAACGGTACCCTATCGCGTGACCTTAGAAGCTGCTCTTTTGGGCTATAAATACAGTCAGTATTTAAAGACACAAGGCTATGGCATCAGATATCAAGCACATCACGAAAAATTTGAGATGCCGCTTCTAAATGAATTTGCTCAAAAACAATATGGTGCAAATTACTTGGAGCTCAATCAAAATAATGGAGAGATTGAAATCAGAGATTTTGATGTTATACCAGCTTATGGGGCAAAAATGAATTTTAGGGTTGTGAATCATTTAGAATATAAAAATATGACAGAGGATGGCATTTTAAAACTAAAGGATTACAGCGACTATGGCAGAGGAACAGTTGACGGCACAACGAGGGCTATTGATGAACTCTACTTTTCTAAGAACTTGATGTACAATTTTAAAAAAGAGGCAAAAGATTTATCACCAAATCAATATATTACAAAAAATCTCCTCAATTACTTACTGCAGTCAAGAGATATGATTTTTGACTTTTATAAAAAGGGGATCAAAGAAAATTTAGTTGAATTTAATCAAAAGATTGGATTTGAGCTCATAGTAGAAGCATTATGTCATCGCGGCATAAAGTCAGGAAGAGATGCTTTTAACTTGTTTTATTCAATTAGAGATTATGAGATGGGAGGCGCCTTAATGGGACAGATCAAACAGTTAAAGCAACGTATTATTGAGAAGGTAGAAGACAAGACTGTTGAGGATTTTGAAACGATAGAAGAGTACTCATTTGCAGCTGGACAGGTTGCATATTATTTATTTTCAAAATCGGAAGCGCAAAAAAAATCACATGATATGGTGGAACCGTTTATGAACCGCAATTCCATTTCACAGGTTAATGAAGAATTAACCTATTGGTTTAAACGATATGCTCATGCGATTAATATGTGGGACAAGCGCTTCAATAAGATGTATGCGATGCTTCTGGGCTTTCAAAGCGATCAACAAAAGAAAAGCGATTTATTTCTAGCAGGCTATTTATCAGATAATATGATGTTTATGAAAAGGGAGGTTGTTTTAGATGAAGAAGAATAGAGTTTATGGGGTTATAGGTATTGTTGGCAATATGTCCAATTGGAATGCGGATTTTACAGGCAGACCGAAGACTACGTCCAAAGGCAAAATATATGGCAGTGATAAAGCTTTAAAATACCCTATGAAGGTTAAATGGATGAACGAGGGCGAAAAAGTGCTTTACATTAAATCATTAAAGGATGAGAAAAAAAAGGATGATAAAAATTCCATTTCGCCTAAGTCACTTGCAGAGCGTTATGAAGAGCTTTTTAATGAAAGTGCATCTAAGAAGACCAGTACAAATGCATTGGTATGTAATCTTTTTAAATGCATTGATGTTATGAATTTTGGGGCGACATTTGCAGAGGCGAATGCAAATATCTCCATTACAGGTGCGGTTCAAATTGGCCAAGGATTTAATCAATATGACGATACAAGGGTGGAGATTCAAGATATCTTATCTCCATTTAGAAATTCTAAAAAAGAGGATGCCAATAATTCGTCATTAGGCACCAAAATTGTTGCAGATGAGGCTCATTATTGTTATCCTTTCACTGTTAATCCAGATAATTATAATAATTATGCTCAGATAATAGACGGATTTGAAGGGTATACGCAAGATGCTTATGAAAAATTTAAAGAGGCAGCACTTGTGTCGGCAACGGCATTTGCAACAAACAGTAAATTTGGTTGTGATAATGAGTACAGTATTTTTGTTGAAATGAAGGGTGAATCGAAGAGAGCACTCCCGAACTTATCCAATTATATGAAGTTCGAAAAAAAGGATGCTGTAAATCAACTCAATTTATCAAAACTCTCTAAGCTTATTCAAACGATGGATGAAATTGATTGCGTGGAAATCTACTTTGATCCATTAAGTATTGAAATAAAAGATCTTGATCCAAGTAGTAAAGTGAAATGCTATCATATTTTGACCAGAGAAGAAGTGATGTAGCATGGAAGTGATAAGATTTTTAATATCGGGACAAACGGCACACTTTAAAAAGCCAGATGTCAATTCGTATTGTTACTACACATACAATCATTTACCGAAGCCTCAACTTCTAGGGATCTTAGGTGCGGTATTAGGACTTGGAGGATACACTCAACAGGGTGAAAGTCAATATCCAGAATTTTATGAGAAATTGCAATTCCTTAAAGTGGCTGTCTTGCCTATTGGGAATAAAAGAGGCTTGTTCTCAAAAAAAGTTCAAACCTTCAATAATTCTGTAGGGTATGCAAGTGGCGAAACGGGTAACAATTTGATCGTGCGTGAACAGTGGCTTGAAGATGTTAAATGGGAAATCCTTATTGATTTCACATCGTTAGAGGATAAAGACTTACAAGGACATCTGAAAAATATTCTGTTAAATGGCGAAGCAGTCTACATGCCTTATCTTGGAAAGAATGATCACATGGCTGATATTACAGAACCTTTTCTGGTCGAAATTCATGAGGTTGATGGGGCTGAAACACTGGAGAGTCTATTCAAAGTGGATGACTTTATCTTTGAAGATGATTTTGATGATGAGGATGAACCACCTTTTATGTTTAAAGATTATATGCCAGTGGGGTTTACGCCTGAAAATATGTATGAATTCAAAAAAATAGGGTTTACAAATCGTAGAATTTCAACTTCAAATGCCAAAGTGTATGCATACAACCAACAAAATATTGTATTTATTTGATGCCGTGAAAGAAAAGAATAGCCTCCCTGTGAACGGGTGGATTTTCACAGGGAGGTAAAATGCTAAAAATAAGTGAATGTGTAGAAAATGATTCGATTTATTATGCTCATAAACGCCCCAATAAAAATGAAACACTTGAAGAACATTGTCAATTGACTTTGGATTACTTTATGAAAATTTCAACTCAAAATGGATTGTCCGAATGTATTGATGGGATGATCAGAAAACTGATTAAGCCTGAAATAGCAGAAATAGAAGTGAAAGCGGTTGATGCCTATGTGAAAAATTTGTTTTTAGAAGCAATCTATTACCATGATATAGGCAAGCTTAACCGAGATTTCCAAGTGGAAAAGATGAAAAATCCTCATTTTGATTTAATATCGGAGGGGATGAGTGAACACAGTATTATCTCCTCATTACTCTACATTGACATTCAATTTGCTAGCTTGAAAGGCCAAGGGTTTAAACAGAAATCCGTAAAGTTTTTAAAACAGATGATCGTTAATTTTGCTTATATGATTTCGAGACATCATGGCTATTTAAAAGATCTAAATCATTTTGCAGATAGGTTAGCGGGTGTACTTGAGGGGCTTAAGGATCATCCAAATCGTATTGAGGGTTATTGTTTCAAGGAAAGATTGTTCGAGTATGAATCAGATCGTTTGGAGACTCTTATTTCAAATTACACAAATCATACGATGACTGATTCTAGGGATTTGACATTGCTGATACTAAATAAAGTACTTTATTCGGGAATAGTCGCTTGTGACTTTTATGCAACTGGTGATTTTATGAATCAAAGTGTGATAGATGATTTTGGTTATATAGAGGATGCAGAAACTTTTACAAACACCTATTTTAATGATCCTTTAATTCAGTCTATTCAAATGTTTGATTTTAACCAGCACCCAATATCCATTAACCATTTGAGGACAGAGATTTTTAATGAAGCGGCAGATACTTTTGTAAAGCATATAGACAAATCAATTTTTTACCTTGAAGCGCCAACTGGAAGCGGTAAAACCCTAACTTCTATCAATATTGCTGTGCAAGCACTATTAAAAGAGCCTTCTATTAATCGAATTTTCTATGTTTTCCCGTTTAATACACTGATAGATCAGACACAATCAGTCTTGTCGAAGCTTTTTGATGCATCTTCAGTGGCGGTGGTAAATGCGATTTCTCCGATTAAAGAAAAAGCGAGTGAAGAATCAGAAATAGGAGATTATAATAAAAGTTATTTAGACCGTATTTTTTTACATTATCCGATTACGTTAACCAGTCATGTGAAATTCTTTTCGAACCTTATGGGCGTAGGGCGAGAATCCCATTTGCCACTGATTCATATGGCAAACAGTCTGGTTATAATTGATGAAATTCAAAGTTATAAAAACATGATTTGGAGTGAACTTATTTTACTCATGGAACACTATGCTAAATGCTTGAATATTCGGTTCATTATCATGTCTGCAACGTTGCCACAACTCAATATATTAAGTGGCTCGAATGTGGCTGTTAATCTATTACAAGATGGCAGTCGATATTATCAAAGTCCCTATTTTAAAGATCGTGTAGCAGTGGATTGCACTATGCTAGATTGTGGTGTCATCACACTGGAGGCTTTAAAAACACACCTCTTTGAAAATGTTATTTTAAAGCAGAAAAATAGAATTTTGATTGAATTTATAGATAAAGAGAGTGCCCGTACTTTTTTTAAAAGTCTAAAGGTGGATGATCGCTTTACTGATTATGCGGTTGAAGAGCTCACTGGAGATGATCATATCTTATTTAGAGAAGAAATGATTTCAAAGTTAAAGGCTCAGGATGCGTTAAAACAATTTATCTGGCAGAAGGTGATCGTTGTGGCAACACAAGTGATTGAGGCAGGCGTAGATATAGATATGGATATTGGCTATAAGGATATTTCATTGATAGATTCTGAAGAGCAATTTATAGGCAGAATCAATCGTTCTTGTATGCGTCTAGGATGCAAAGTGTTTTTTTTCGATTATACGCAAGCTAAAACCATTTACAGAGATGATGTTCGGATTGATTTTAATCTAAGAAATTTGAAATACAGACAGTTGTTTATTGATAAGCAATTTGGACTTTATTTTGATGATGTATTAAAACGTTTGGCTACCGAAAAATTGAAAGCCAATAAAAATGCGTTAGCATTGTTTCAATCCTATGTTCAGGAGCAAGATTATTTAAAATTTTACAAGCATATGAAACTGATTGATCAGGTGACATTTACTATTTTTATACCTAGAAATTTAAATGCAAAAGGGGTAATAATAGAGGGTGCAGTGGTTTGGCAGCAGTATAAAGATTTGCTTTTAAACATGGATAAGCCTTATACACAAAAGCAGATTGAGCTTTCAAAATTAAATAGAGTTATTTCATATTTCACGTACAGCGTTCATGCCGAGCCACTAAAATATGATGATCTCATTGGAGAAATGTACTATTTAAGTGAGGGCGAAGAAATGTATTTAGAAGACGAAAAATTTAACCGTAAGTATTATAAGGAGATTAATGGTGGGGCCTCAAAATCATACGAGGATATGATTTTATAGAAAAAGTCCCTTTAAGCTATAAGTATGAGGTGAAAAAATGCGAATAAGCGGAACCTTAATGAACTACTATTTTCACTGTAAGAGACAGTGCTATCTATTTGGGAATAAAATAAACTTAGAGGATAACAGTGAACTTGTAAAAATTGGTAAGGCACTTCATCAAGAACGTTATGTAGAAGAAAAAAGCGAGATTGCAATTGAAAATATCAAACTGGATAAGATAGATGGCGAATATTTAATAGAGTATAAAAAGTCAAATAGTGATGTGGAAGCCTCAAAATGGCAGCTTCTTTATTACCTTAAAGTATTAAAGGGCAAAGGCATTTTGAAAAAAGGTAAACTCATATGCTTAGAAAAGGCGAACCAGTCACCCAAAATATTGTTTTATGAGCTAGATGATTCAATCGAGCATGAACTTACTAGGTTTGAAACTGAAATAAGTGAACTTATCAATGCTGAAAAAGTACCGCCTGTGCTCTATGCAAGTAAGTGTAAAAAATGTGCTTATTATTCGTATTGTATGCTCTGATCATTATAGGTTAGGAGGGGGTTTTATGAGTGGTAATACAAGGTATATTTTTTCCATGGGAGAGGTTAAACGTAAGGACTCCTCTCTTGTTTTTAAATCTGAAGGAAAAACAGTGTATTTGCCAATTGTAGGCATTAGAGAAATGTTTATGATGAATGAGATATCAATCAATACGAAGCTGCTTGATTTTTTATCTTCAAATGGTGTTGTGACTCATTTTTTCACTTATTATGGCACTTATTCAGGAACGTTCTATCCACGTGAAAAATATCTAAGTGGTCGCCTAACTGTGAAGCAGGCACTTGCATATGTCAATCAAAGGGATATACTTTCAAAAGCCTTTGTCAATGGAATTCGGTTAAATGCGATTGAACTTATTCAAACTCGAAAAAAAGAAAAGTGTGATAGCATTGAAAATGCTCTGCTTGATTTAAAATATAATATCCCAAGACTAATGGATCAATCCGATAACATTAAATCGACGTTAGCGGTTGAAGGTATGATTTGGGCTCATATTTATAAAGGGCTTAATCAATTTATTGATCCAGAATTCATTTCTAATAAACGTGTGAAAAGACCACCTGATAATCCGTTGAATGCGATGATCTCTTATGGCAATAGTTTGATATACGCTAAGACGATTACACAAATTTATCACACACATTTAGATCAGAGTATTAGCTTTTTGCATGAACCTAGCGAAGGACGCTTTTCACTTTCACTTGATATTGCGGAAGCCTTTAAGCTTAATGTGGTAATTCCAGTGATCATTAACATGATCAACAAGAAAATGATTCAAGTAGAAAAACATTTCGAGCGCAAGGTTAATTATTGCTATCTCAACGAAGAAGGTCGAAAAAAATTCACCATCGAACTTGAGAAAAAATTGGACTCTACTTTTCAACATGCGAAACTCAACCGGCGCATCTCTTACAATACAGCGATAAAACTTGAAGGGTACAAACTGGTTAAATTTTTACTTGAAGATGAACCATTTCACCCTTTTACGATGAAGGAGATGATATAATTGAAGAGGTCATACAATTATAATTATGTCTTTGTGATGTATGATGTTGAAGAAAAGAAGTGCCAGAAAGTATTCAAGATTTGCAAAAAATATTTGTCCCATTTTCAAAAGTCTATTTTTAGAGGCAAAATAACCCCATCTCAATTAATATCACTGAGAAATGAAATAAAGAAAGTCATCAACAAGGATACTGATACAATCACAATTATAAAAATGATTGGTCAAAGTTCTTTTGAAGAAGAGACACACGGCTTTAAATATGATTATGGAGAAGAACTAATTTTGTAATTATATGTAATAAAAAAGGAAACCATTTTGTGGAATTAAAATGTACAACGCTCTGATTTAAATAGCTGTACTTGAATTTGAGAATGCACTTACAATTTCGAAAAAACATAAGGTAATTTTAATTAAAATGTTCAAATTTGAATGGATTCATCAATTTGGATTATTTGTGAATGGGCATTATAGAATGGTTGAACCTTAACATTTGATGTATTGAAATACTATCATATTCTATCCTTTCTAATTAAATAAATTAGTTGAACCTTAACATTTGATGTATTGAAATCCGTAAAGTTCGCCGTTTTTTAAATCAATTCTAATGTTGAACCTTAACATTTGATGTATTGAAATTCTATAAAAAGGACTCTACATTTCTTCCAGTTATCCGTTGAACCTTAACATTTGATGTATTGAAATACACTTTAGCCCTAGCACCTTGCGTTTGCATTGTCGTTGAACCTTAACATTTGATGTATTGAAATAAATAAAACTTTCCATCCCACGGCTTAACACTTACAGTTGAACCTTAACATTTGATGTATTGAAATATTAGTGCTATTAAGAAGAAAAATGGAAACAAATTTGTTGAACCTTAACATTTGATGTATTGAAATTTATCACAACCTCCTCCAAATTGAACGTATTTTAAAGTTGAACCTTAACATTTGATGTATTGAAATCCAACCGACATAAGGAGCGGTGACGGTAGCATCGTTGAACCTTAACATTTGATGTATTGAAATGCTATTTTAAAGAGGTATTCTTTTCTAAGCTTATATGTTGAACCTTAACATTTGATGTATTGAAATACTTGGTATCTTGTAAAACCACTTCTGACAATCCATGTTGAACCTTAACATTTGATGTATTGAAATTTTACAGATTGTTTAATTTTAACAATTTCGTCTCGGTTGAACCTTAACATTTGATGTATTGAAATTTGGCAAACCACATCGGGTTATAGAGTTTGAGATGTTGAACCTTAACATTTGATGTATTGAAATAGGTTTGGCAGACAAACAAAAAGAGCCGATGCAGTGTTGAACCTTAACATTTGATGTATTGAAATGAGCTTAATCGCATCATTGAATCGAATAGCGTTGACGTTGAACCTTAACATTTGATGTATTGAAATTCGTGTAAACGTGCATGTTGTTGGTGCGGTGAATTTGTTGAACCTTAACATTTGATGTATTGAAATTCCCAAAGGGATTATTAGATGAAAGTGACAGATACCGTTGAACCTTAACATTTGATGTATTGAAATTGTGATGTCTCATGTCAAAAACAGCAAAAATGCAAGTTGAACCTTAACATTTGATGTATTGAAATACAAGTAGCATTGAAAAGTGTAGATTATTAGAAATAGTTGAACCTTAACATTTGATGTATTGAAATAGGATATTATAAGCGTCCCTGTGCGCTGTATATAAGTTGAACCTTAACATTTGATGTATTGAAATATTTAATGATAGGAGGTTGGAAGGTGAAAGATAAAGTTGAACCTTAACATTTGATGTATTGAAATGTGTTAATTTGCTTTAGTGTATATTTTCGAGACGAGTTGAACCTTAACATTTGATGTATTGAAATACTATTGTTCCGGTGTCGCTTGTTGCGGTGTTCACTGTTGAACCTTAACATTTGATGTATTGAAATGAATTTAAATCGATACAAACCCCTTGACATGATGGTAGTTGAACCTTAACATTTGATGTATTGAAATAGATACATTTCTTTCTTTTCGCGATCATATGTTGAGTTGAACCTTAACATTTGATGTATTGAAATATTCGTATCTTGTCCGCTACAAACGGTGCGGGTGCGTTGAACCTTAACATTTGATGTATTGAAATATTGTTCGTTCCATGTTATAAATACGTTTTGCAAATGTTGAACCTTAACATTTGATGTATTGAAATGAACTTGTTTCAAGTGCGTTCATAATAGCAGAGATGTTGAACCTTAACATTTGATGTATTGAAATTACTGAAAAGGGTTCTTGTCAATACTTGACTGATTGGTTGAACCTTAACATTTGATGTATTGAAATATGGCAATTGCGCTTGAACTCGCAGTCGTCGATGGGTTGAACCTTAACATTTGATGTATTGAAATGAAGATGCTGAGTTATTGAAAGTAGGTAAAAAACAAGTTGAACCTTAACATTTGATGTATTGAAATAGTTGTTGTCGATCCGTTCCATGATGCCAACCTGGTTGAACCTTAACATTTGATGTATTGAAATAGCGATTTGCAAAAATACATTTAATCACCTACTTTCGTTGAACCTTAACATTTGATGTATTGAAATGATGATCCTTTTAACGGTTCATGTGCTTGTAGATGTTGAACCTTAACATTTGATGTATTGAAATCCGTCAAGCTCTCCGATCCAACCGGTGTCAACGCTGTTGAACCTTAACATTTGATGTATTGAAATATTATAGTCTTATCCGTCATTTTACTGGCGTTATAGTTGAACCTTAACATTTGATGTATTGAAATTAGAAAAAGCCTTCAACTTTTTCGCTGTCTCTGAATGTTGAACCTTAACATTTGATGTATTGAAATGAGAGTAATGAACTTGTTAGATATTTGACTGGGGGAGTTGAACCTTAACATTTGATGTATTGAAATGCATAAATGGTTATGTGCCCTATTTGCCAAAAAGCGTTGAACCTTAACATTTGATGTATTGAAATTTGACCGAATCATCATCATAGTCCTCGCATTCTTGTTGAACCTTAACATTTGATGTATTGAAATTAATCTGGGTTGTTTGATATGGCAATGAAACTTGGTTGAACCTTAACATTTGATGTATTGAAATTAAGAGAAGATAATTCTGAAATTCTAGCGTTAACCCGTTGAACCTTAACATTTGATGTATTGAAATGATATAGTTATTAAGTCAATCAGCTGTCCTTTATGTGTTGAACCTTAACATTTGATGTATTGAAATGTCTTAAATATGTCACCTTGGTAAATTGTATTCTCACGTTGAACCTTAACATTTGATGTATTGAAATTTTCCATTAGTTTTTCTGTCTTATCGTAGAATTGCCGTTGAACCTTAACATTTGATGTATTGAAATTACATTCCGTTTCTTTGCCAATTCTCCCATTGTGGTTGAACCTTAACATTTGATGTATTGAAATGCTCTTATAAAATCCGCGTATTGCTTTCCGCTTTTTGTTGAACCTTAACATTTGATGTATTGAAATAGCTTCAAGGCGTGGGATATGTTTAACGAAGGCACGTTGAACCTTAACATTTGATGTATTGAAATGCTACATTAGATTCTTTTTCGTCATCAAACTCAACGTTGAACCTTAACATTTGATGTATTGAAATGCGTCTTCTGTGTTATCCGTCAAATTAAAAGCACCACCATCAGTCGCATTGTTTAATCCTAAATTGTGCCTAGTCTAGGGATCAGAAGCAAATTATTAGCGGCCTAATGAGCACATTAAATAAACTGCCTCATATTTAGTGCATATTAAATGATCCAAAGAAAAAAAGCGAGTGACCTCGCTTATGATTTGAGTTAAATATCTATATATGAACTAATCGCCTTCAAGGCATAAATAATGCTGATGGCATCTGTTTTTGAAAAATTCGGATGATAATTCGTAAGGCGTTCTAAGTTCCAGAAGGTATCGGTTAGTGCCGCAAGTTCAGTTGCCACGCCATGGGTAGGAATACATAAGAAGTTACCATGGGCGTAGTGACCACAAATGATGTGAAAACAACTTCCACGAGCGGTTATTTTTATCTCATAGGGATGAACGGTAGTGAGCAACTGGACTTGACCTTCCCAAGAGCCAGACTTAGATTTACTTTTAGAACAACGATAATCAAAAATCATAAAAAACCTCCTAGAGTTCAGTATCGTTAATGGCTTGCATGACCATGTCAGTATTAATAGATGACGCTTTGTGACTTTCGCCGATGAGTAAGCTCGCGTTGCAAAACTTATTGATAATTCGGGGTGTGCCATCGGCGGCATTGAGTATGGCTTCGATAGCATTATCATCGAAAATGGATTGAGTGCATCCAGCACCTTTAAGCTTATCATTTATATAGCATCGACCTTCTTCTTTTGTTAAGCCCCCCATGTCATAGTTCATCACGATGCGCTGACGAAAGGGCTCATGGATGCCCAAACGAAGTGTTGAATTGAGAGAAGGCAGTCCAGCAAGGAGTATGGCAGCGCGATCTCTAGAATCCATTTCAAAGTTAAAGAGAATCTTAAGGTCATTGAGAATGGCGGTATTGATATAGTTGGCTTCATCAATGATAATAACGGGTGTTTTTCGTTTTTCAATGGCAAGTCGTGAAATTTCATCTTGAATAGTTCTGAAATTATCAGGCTTACGAAAAGCGGGTTGCGCTCCAAGTTCTACAGCAAGATTGCGGTAAAAATCATTAGCTGTGAGCGTAGAAAAACTAGAGTAAATCACCTTATATAAAGAGGGATTGAGGTTATTCGCCCAGTGCCTGATAGCAGTGGTTTTTCCGCGACCAGGAGTGCCCGTAAGAAGACCAAATCCCTTTGTTTTGACTAAATAATCAAGACGGAAAAGGGTTTCACGATATTCTTTGGTGTCAACAAGAACTTCTTTAGAATTCTTTAAAAAAGGGTTGAATTCCAAACCGTAGCGGGCGATATAGTTCATGTTCATACTTCTTCACCTCTATACAAATGTAACTTTTCTCGTTTAACAAAGGCGTTTTCGTGTTTGTTGAGTAATCGGATAGGTGTAAAAGTGCCATCGTGTTCAACAATAAAAATAGATGCCATATCCGCAGAGTAGCGTAGGCGAACTCTTTGCTTTGCAAAGCGATAATCAACTTCATACTCAATCTGATCGATGGTGATGACACAATCGATGGAAACGCGCCTTTCAATTTCAAGGAGGAAGTGTTTTTGAATCTCCTCATCAGTAAGACGCCTGATGCGTTCGGGTTCTGAAAAGAAGCGATCCTGTGGAGAAGACCCTTTAAGTGAGGCGTGTGGTGACTGATTATACCTTTGGACGTAAGCTAAAAGATTACCACGCAACTCATCAAGGGAATGAAAATCCCGAATATCCAGAGCCGCAAGCCATTGATCTTTCATGGTGCGAAACCAACGTTCGATTTTTGCTTTTTGTGTTGGCGTGTAAGGCCTGTCGTAATGGAGCACTGAGCCAGTGCGCGCTG